>CAVVIM010000032.1:0-342938 GCA_963748165.1 uncultured Alphaproteobacteria bacterium | reverse complement strand
ATGAGGACGGGGTGGCGGCGATGGCCCGGGCCGGCACCGTCGCCGTCGTGCTGCCGGGTGCGTTCTATTTCATTCGCGAGCACCAGTTGCCGCCGATCGATGCGATGCGCCGTCACCGCGTGCCGATCGCGCTGGCGACCGACAGCAACCCGGGTACCTCGCCGCTGACCTCGCTGCTGCTGACGATGAATATGGGCGCCACCTTGTTCCGCCTCACCGTCGACGAATGCATTGCCGCGGTAACACGCGAAGCGGCGCGGGCGCTCGGGCTGTTCGAACAGACCGGGAGCCTGGACGCCGGCAAATCCTGCGATCTGGCGATCTGGGATATCGAGCGGCCGGCCGAACTGGTCTACCGAATGGGATTCAATCCGCTTCACTGCCGGGTGTGGCGGGGCATTTCTCAGCCCGCCCCGTCGCGCTCCCGCCGCCATGGAATTGAGACATGACCCGCATCGACAATGCCCGCGTGATCCGTGCCCCGCATGGCAGCCGCCTATCCGCCAAATCCTGGCTCACCGAAGCGCCGATGCGGATGCTGATGAACAATCTCGATCCCGACGTGGCGGAAAAGCCCAGCGAGCTCGTGGTCTATGGCGGCATCGGCCGGGCCGCGCGCGATTGGGAAAGCTTCGATCGCATTGTCGCAACCTTGAAGCGGCTGGAGGCCGATCAGACGCTGCTGGTGCAATCCGGCAAACCGGTCGGCGTATTTCGAACCCATGCCGACGCCCCGCGGGTGTTGATCGCCAATTCCAATCTGGTGCCGCATTGGGCCACATGGGAGCACTTCAGCGAGCTCGATCGCAAGGGTCTCATGATGTACGGCCAGATGACCGCCGGGTCCTGGATTATATCGGCAGCCAGGGAATTGTTCAGGGCACCTACGAGACCTTTGTCGAATTGGGTCGCCAGCATTACGGTGGCGATCTCAGGGGCAAGTGGATTCTCACCGCCGGGCTTGGCGGCATGGGCGGGGCGCAGCCGCTCGCGGCGGTGATGGCCGGCGCATCGTGTCTTGCCGTCGAATGCCAGCCGTCGCGTATCGAGATGCGGCTGCGTACACGCTATCTCGACCGCCAGGCCTCGACCCTCGACGAAGCGCTGGCGATCATGGCGCGGGCGAGCGGCGACCGCAAACCGGTCTCGGTCGGCCTGCTCGGCAATGCCGCCGAGATTTTTCCGGAGCTGGTGCGGCGTGGCGTGCGCCCGGACGTGGTGACCGACCAGACGTCGGCACACGATCCCGTCAATGGCTATCTGCCGAAAGGCTGGACCACCGGCGATTGGGAGGCCCGCCGCGAGACCGATCCCAAAAGCGTGGCCAGCGCGGCACGTCGCTCGATGGCGGAACACGTCCGCGCCATGCTGGATTTTCATCGCATGGGCATTCCGGTGGTCGATTACGGCAACAACATCCGCCAGATGGCGTTTGAGGAAGGCGTCACCGACGCATTCGATTTTCCCGGTTTCGTGCCGGCCTATATCAGGCCGCTATTCTGCCGCGGCGTCGGTCCGTTTCGCTGGGCGGCGCTGTCCGGCGATCCCGAGGATATTTACCGCACCGATGCCAAGGTCAAGGAACTGCTGCCGGATCACGCGGCCCTGCACCACTGGCTCGACATGGCGCGCGAGCGCATTGCGTTCCAGGGCCTGCCGGCGCGGATCTGCTGGGTCGGGCTCGGCGACCGTCACCGTCTCGGCCTTGCGTTCAACGACATGGTGGCGAAGGGCGAGTTGAAGGCGCCGGTTGTGATCGGTCGGGATCATCTCGACTCCGGATCGGTCGCCTCGCCCAACCGCGAGACCGAGGCGATGCGGGATGGCTCCGACGCCGTCTCCGACTGGCCGCTGCTCAACGCGCTGCTCAATTGCGCCAGCGGCGCCACCTGGGTCTCGCTGCACCATGGCGGCGGCGTCGGCATGGGTTTTTCCCAACACGCCGGCATGGTGATCGTCTGCGACGGCACCCCGGAGGCCGGGGCGCGAATCGGCCGCGTGTTGTGGAACGACCCGGCCAGCGGCGTGATGCGCCATGCCGATGCCGGCTACGACATCGCGATCGACTGCGCCCGGCAACACCATCTCGACCTGCCGGGCCTGGCCTGAAGACGGCCGTGCGGATCATTCGCGCCAACGCGTGCAAGACGGCGCCGTGGAAGAACGGCGGAGGCTCGACCACCGAGATCGCCATCGGACCGCCCGGCGCCTCGCTGGAAAACTTCGACTGGCGCGTCAGCCTGGCGCTGGTGGCGTCTGACGGACCGTTTTCCGCGTTCGCCGGCATCGACCGCACCCTCGCCGTCGTCAGGGGAAGCGGCCTGGTGCTGACGATCGGCGACGCCGCGCCGCTGACACTGTCCAGCGGAGCCGACCCGATGCATTTTCCAGGCGACACGCCGACGTCCGCGCGGCTGACCGCGGGCGAGGTCACCGACCTCAATGTGATGACGCGACGCGGCCGCTGCCAGCACCGCCTGTTGCGGATCGCGCAGCCGACCTCCTGCGATTTTGGCGACGACGACATCGCTCTGGCGCTGTCGCTCGACGGCATGACGACGGTGATCTCGGGACCGGACAGCACCACGCTCGATCACGGCGACGCGGCTGTTGTCAGCCGAACCACCATGACGGGCTTTCGGATCGTGCCCACAGCGAACCCCTGCTATCTGGTTTGGCTGACGGCGTCAGCCGGGATGCGGATATCCCGCCACGCGCGCTTCGGCGTCCCAACGCAGCATCAAATCGTAATCCCCGATCGCAACCGGCGCGAAGCCCTGCAGGCAGAGCCGTTGCCTGAGATCGCCGCAAGCGGCAAGGCCGCCAAATTCCATCAGCGCCGTCCGCAATGATGCAGCGACGTGCTCGGGACATTCGCGGCTCGCGACCAGAAATGGAATCGGGGCTGTATCCGTCGTTGCGACGACCCTGATCTGCGCGGCGAGCGCCGGTTCATGACGCTGGAGCAGATCCAGCACATAACTGTCGAGCGGCCCGACATCGATATCGCCGGCCACAACAGCCTCGATCACGCGCCGCGGCGTGGTCAGCGGTCCGATGCTCGCACGATAGAGGTTGCCGCCCGCGGCCTGCCGATACGGCAGCAAATGATGCCGCAACGCGTTGTAGCCGGAATGGGAGTCCTCGACCGTAAAGCCTGCTCGGCCGCCAAAGGTGTCTTGCAGCGACCGAAAGGAGGAATCCGCCTTCACGACCAGACGCGTCGCATAGACCGGCTTTCCAGGCACCGGGCCGCTCAGCGGAACCGGCGCCGCAACCGGCCGTGGCGGATGTTTCGAGAGCTTGTAGGGAAAGCCGCACATGAAGGCGCAGCCGAGATCGGGGCGAGACCACAGTTCGGCCAGCGGCGCCGGAAACGCGTGATCGATCACGCGCAGATCGACCCCGCTTGCGCGCGCGAGCCATTCGAACAATTCCTTCCAGGCCGACGCCGCGCCGGGATCGACCGAATACATCCGCGCATTCGCCACATAGGCCATGCTGTCAGCTCACGCGAAGCGAAGCCGCTGCCCGATGCCGAGCCGTTTCGATTTCTCCAGCAGCGCGTGACCCAGAGCGATATCGGACAGCGACAGGCCGCGGTGCCATAACAGATTGGTCTCGGCATCATTTTCCCGTCCCGGCTTCAGGCCGGCGACGATCTGCCCGAGTTCGGCATGCAGGGTCGCCTCCGAAAGCTTGCCGGCCTCGACATGCGCCCGCAGGCTGCCGAACTTGCCGCCCTTGCACTGCCCCCAATCATCGACGACGAGCTTGGTCATGATGTCGGTCAGCGACAATTCGATCGCGCTCATGGTGCCGTAAGGAACCACGAACGCGCCGGGCTTGATCCAGGATGTTTTCAGCAGCGGCGTCGGCTCCGAAAGCCGCGAGGCCTCGACCACGATGTCGGCGCCTTCGACGCAGCTCTGCCAGTCGGCGGTCGCCACCACTTTCTTGCCGAGGTCCTGGCTCAGGCGCTCGGCGAATGCGTCGCGGCTTTCCTGGCGGCGGGAATGAACGCGGATGTCGTCGAAATCGAACAGATGATCGAGCAGCCGCACGTTCCAATAGGCGGTCCCGCGCGCCCCGATATGTCCGAGCACCCGGGAGTTTTTCCGCGCCAGATGCTTGGCACCGATCGCGGTGACCGCGCCGGTGCGCATGTCGGTGATGCCGCTCGCATCGAGGATCGCCCTGGGCGCGCCGGTGCGTGGATCGAACAAGGCCAGGATCGCCAGTTCGGAAGGAAAGCCGAGCTTGTAATTGTCGACGAAGTCGCCGACCACCTTGACGCCTGCGCTGTCGACCGGCGCCTTGATCGCGCCGCGCAGCACGTTGAAATGGCCGTTGGCGACACCGGGCTCGAGGTGCATGCGCGGTTCGATCACGGTCTCGCCGCGCCCCTGGCTGGCAAGGCTGCCCTCAATGGCCGACAGGATTTCGTCGTCGGTGATCTTGAGCTCTTCGATGTCGAGGCGGTTCAGATAGGCGATGTAAATCGGCGGCAACGGCGGACCTCCTCGCCAAAGCGGCCGCGACGGTCGGCGGCGATCGGCGCGTTATGTCTATACATAATTGCGCCACCCGGCGAAGTCAACAAAGCGGCCGGGGCTACCGATGTTTTCAGCCGTCATGTATGGACGGCCTCCTCTCGGCAAGGGCTTTTTTGGTGTTTCGGCAAACGGATCGGGGAGCGGTCATGTATACGGCCTCTGAATGCGGTCGCTGACCGCGGGCCCTGATGGAGATCGCGGATCGAATTCCAATCATTCCGGCGTGCTGTGACGCGCGATGACGGTACGGAGTGTTTCGATCCCGGTTTCCTGACCATTTTGCCATCACACCATCGTTGCCCTTTCCGACAGATGAGCGCGAGCGCGGCGGCTGTCGCCCTCCAATCAGGCAGCAGCCGACGCGCTCGCGCGAGCCCGGTACTCTTCTCCCTTGGCCAGCATGGCCCAGATGATACGCGCGGTCTTGGCGGCGAGCGCCACCATGACGACCTTGTAGGGACGACGCGCCAGCAGCTCGCGCAGCCACGGGTCGCTGACACCGCGCCGCTTCTGGTGGCGCAGATAGCCGCTCGCCCCACTGATCAGCAGGGCTCGCAGCATGCGGTCGCCCCGTTTGGAGATGCGGCCTGGACGATGCTTGCCGCCGCTGCCGTGATCGCGGCCGGTCAGTCCGATCCAGGCCGCAAAATCGCGGCCCGAGCGGAACACCTTCGCATCAGCCACCTTGGCCAGAACCGTGCTGGCGATGATCGGGCCGACGCACGGCACCTCCATCAGCCGGCGCGCCTCGCGATCGGCGCGGGCGGCTTGCGTAATCTGTCGCTCCAGCGCGCGCTCATCGGCATCGAGCGCCTGCCAATGCCTGGCCAGAACCAGCAACGCGCCCCGCATCAGCTCCGGGATCTCCGCGTTTGCCGTTTCGAGCCGGGCCATCAGCTCGCGCAATCCCCTGATGCCCTGCGCCGCCACGATCCCGAGTTCGCCCAGCGCAGCCCGCAGCGCATTCGCCGCCATCGTGCGCTGCCGCACCAGCAGCGCCCGCGTGGTATGAACCGCCATCGTCGCTTGCTGCTCCACGCTCTTTACCGCCACGAACCGCATCGTCGGCCGGCCCACCGCCTCGCAGATCGCCTCCGCGTCGCGGCCATCGTTCTTGTTGCGCTTCAGGTAGGGTTTCACATAGGCCGGCGGCATCAGCCGCACCTCGTGGCCATAACGGCCGATCACCCGCGCCCAATGGTGCGCGCTGCCACAGGCCTCCATCCCCACCAGGCACGGCGGCAGTTGCGCAAAAAACTTCTCCACCGCACCACGCCGAAGCTGACGCCGCACCACCACCCCTCCCGACGCGTCAATCCCGTGAACCTGGAACACGTTCTTCGCCAAATCCAAACCAATCATGCTAATCTCGCCCATGGACGGCTCCCTTGTCTGGTCGAATCGATATCACCAGTCTGGCACACTGATGCCGTCGGGGGCCGTCCACACCATCATTCCGGGGCGATGCGAACGCATCGAACCCGGAATGACCGCGGAGGTTGGATGGCTTCGCTCGCGCTCGCAATGACGCTGTATGGCTGTTTGACAATTAAATCAGCACTCGCTCCGTCATGACCCGGGACAAGCCCGGACATGAGCGGTCTTCGCCTGTTACGAGGGCAACCCCGCCGGCACGGTCGCCGACAGGCCGGTGCGTTCGGCCTGCTCGATCGCGATGTCGTAGCCGGCATCGGCGTGACGCAAGACGCCGATACCGGGATCGCCATCCAGAACGCGCTTGAGCCGCTCGGCGGTCGCCGGGTTGCCGTCGGCGACGATGGTGACGCCGGCGCTGACGCCGCGGCCGCCGAGGCCGTGAATGGCGACGAGATCGGCGCCGGACGAGCAGTTCAACAGCGCGTTGAGGATCGGCCAGTCGGCGATGGCGTCGGAGCCATCCTTCATGTTTTCGGTTTCCCGGTGCGGCAGTGCTGCGGAACCGGAGTCGAGGTGATCGCGGGTGAAGGCAATCGGAGCGGAAATCCTGCCGCTGGCCACGGCTTCGTTGACCATCAAGGCGAGACGGCTCCGCTCGCCGTAGCCGAGCCAGCCGATCCGCGCCGGCAGTCCGGTGAATTTGACATGCTCGCGCGCCTTTCCGATCCAGGATGAAATCGGATGGTTGGACGAAAATGCCTCGAGGATCATGTCGTCGATGGTGTAGATGTCCTGCGGATTGCCGGACACCGCGATCCAGCGAAACGGCCCGATGCCCTCGCAGAACAACGGCCGGATATAAAGATCGACAAAGGAGCGCATCCGGAACGCGTCCTCGACGCCGGCGGCCTTCGCTTCCGCCCGCAGGCTGTTGCCATATTCGAACACGATGGCGCCGCGATCCATGAATTGCAGCATCGCGCGCACATGAACGGCAACGGATTTCCGTGCCAGCGCGATCAACCCGCCGGGATCGCCGGTCCGCATCGCACGCGCTTGTTCGAGCGACAGTTCCGCCGGCACATAGCCCTTCAGGGGGTCGGGAAAGGTCTGGTCCGTCACGATGTCGGGCACGATGCCGCGACGGGCCAGCTCCGGCAGTATGGCGGCGGCATTCGCGCACAGCGCCAGCGCCAAAGGACGCCGCGCGTCGCGAGCGGCCTGCCATTGCGCGAGCGCGTCGTCGAGATTGTCGGTGGTGGCATCGCAATAGCCGCTGGCGATGCGGCGATCGA
Source organism: uncultured Alphaproteobacteria bacterium (assembly GCA_963748165.1). GTDB lineage: Bacteria > Pseudomonadota > Alphaproteobacteria > Rhizobiales > Xanthobacteraceae > Bradyrhizobium. Next base: position 335,710 of record CAVVIM010000032.1, on the reverse strand, counting down.
TGCGCGCCCGGTCGACCTCGATCACCAGCGTCGACGCGCCGGCGAGCTTTCCGGCCAGCGATTGAGCGCCGCTCATGCCGCCGCAGCCCGACGTCAGCAACAGACGCCCGGCCAGCGTGCCGCCGAAATGCTGACGCGCGATCGCCATGAAGGTTTCGAAGGTCCCCTGCAGAATGCCCTGGCTGCCGATGTACTGCCAGGCGGCGGCGGTCATTCCGGGATAGACGGTGAGGCCCATATCGTCGAGCTTGCGGCGATTGTCCTCGCCGCTCCATTCACCGACTATATTGCCGTTGGCCATGATGACGAGCGGCGTCGTCGCCTGGCCGGAAAACACGCCGATCGGCTTGCCCGATTGCATGACGAGGGTCTGATCCTCGCGCATGGTCGTCAGCGTCGCGACAATGCGGTCGAAGCTGTTCCAGTCGCGCGCCGCCCGGGCGATCGACATGTAGATGACGAGATTTTCCGGGTCCTCGCCATTTTCGAGGTTGTTCTCCAGCAACCGAAGAATCGCTTCTTGGCGCCAGCCTCTGCAGCGCAAGACGGTGCCGCGTTCAGCCCTGACCTGTGTGCCGCGGCGTATCGGAATAGTCATGCTCAACCCTCTTCCACCAGGGGAACCCAGCCGGGCTGCGCCTTGACCCGCGCCAGCCACGCGCCGATCGATGGAAACCTTGCCATATCGTAGCCGCCCTGCGGCGCCATGGCCACATAGCCGAACATGCCGATGTCGGCGACCGTGTAGCGGTTATCGACCAGCCAATCATGCGTGGCGAGCCAATCGTCGAGCTTGGCCAGCGCCAGATAGGCGCCTTCCTGAAAATCGGCGATCCGGCTTTTCATCCGATCGGCGATGCCGCGCATGGTGTAGAACCGCGGCAGCGCCAGGGCGCGCAACAGATCCGCCTGCTCGAATGTCAGCCAGCTCGTGACTTCGGCACGAAGGTAGCGGTCGTCCGGCAGCAATGCCGAGCCTTCCGCCAGATAAAGCAGGATGGCCGCCGACTCCACCAGGGTACGGCCATCCTCCAGTTCGAGCACGGGAACGCGGGCGAAGCGGCTCTTGGCGCGGAACGCCGGCTCGGCGGCCGCGCCCTTGGCGAGATCGAGCGTGACCCGCTCGAACGGGATGCCGAGCTGGGTCAGCAGGATGCGAACCTTCCAGGCATTGCCGGACAGGCGGCTGTCATAGAGACGCAGCATGGTCGAAGCCTTTCTCAGAGATAAGAGCGCAGATCGAGGCCCATGGCCTTTTCGACCTCGGGAAACACCGCCGGGTCGAGCGCACCCTTGCCGACCGGGAATTTGGAGCGGTGCGCGACGATGACGGCGACCCGGCTGCCGGGCCTGGATTCCGAAATCGAAACACACTCGCCGGTCGCGGGATCCAGCGATCCGATCAGGTCCGGAAACGTGGCGACGCGCTTGCCGCCGAAATCCGCGGTCATGAACTCGTTGTAGACGCCGAGCACGGCTTCGCCATTGCGGCCCCGGACAATCATGCGGCCGAGATCGAAGCCGCCGCCATAGGCCACGGTATTCTCGGTGACGTCGCCTTCCACCAGCAACTCGCCGCCGAGAAATTCAACCGTGGCGCGGACACGATCGGCAGCGCTGGCGGCGAGCATGGCGCGACCGAGCTCGAGCTGAAACGTGATGGCGCCTGCCGCGCCATTTTCCCGGATGAATCCTGCCGTCAACGGACCGCGCGCGGCATAGATCAGCCCGCCATTGATCACGGCGGCCTGCCGCATCACATTCGAGGTGCGGACGATGTCGCCTTCGGCGGCAATGGCGAATTCATTGTGTTCGGCGTGGCTGCCGCTGCAGCCGATCTGCGTGATCGAGAGATCAAGCCGCGAGGCGAGCCCCATGCCGCCCATCTTCACGGTGGGATGCCCGCGCCCGTTCGCAGCCGCGTCGATGTAATCGAGCCCGAGCGCGGCCGCAACCAGCCAGGCGTTGAAGCCGGGCACATGGCCGCAGATCACGCCGACCGGCGGCGGCTGCAACCGCTCGATCAGCCGCCGCGCCGCATTGATCGAATCGCGCGGCTTGATCGCCCAGTTGGCGAAGCCGGGTGCGCCCACCGCGGTCGCGGTAATGACCGTGGCGGCAGGGTCGAGTTCATCGAGCGTGACCAGGCGCACCCCGCCATAGTCCAGCGCCATCTGTCCGAGACCGCGGTTCTTGGCGACCGCGTTCCTGCCGCTGCCGCCGGCCGACAGCAATAGCCCGCCGAGCAGCCCCGCTTCCACATCATCAATCGTCAGCATCCGCGCCATCGTTGTTTCCCTTGCCGTCGCGACCGGCGACTTTCACTGCAATGCACTAGACCGGCTCGTTCATGCCGAGGAAGGTTGCGAACATGGAGCCCGAAGCCTTTGCCTCGGCCGCCGTGCCTTGATAGACCTGCACGCCGGACGACATCACGCAGACCTTGTCGGCGACGTCGAGGGCGCGCGCGGTGTTCTGTTCGACCAGTACGATGGTGAGGCCTTCCCGTTTCAATTGCAGCAGGACATCGAGGCACAGATCGACCATCTTCGGCATTAATCCGAGCGACAGCTCATCGACCAGCAGCAATCGCGGCTCGGCCATCAGCGCCCGCCCGATCGCCAGCATCTGCTGTTCGCCGCCGGACAGCGATCCGGCCAGTTGGGTGCGGCGCTCCTGCAGCCGCGGAAAAATGCCGAACACCCGATCGCGATTGACGGCATCGCGACCGGCCGGGCGGGCATAGCCCCCGACCGTCAGGTTTTCATCGACCGTCAAATCGGAAAATAGCTGCCGCCCTTCCGGCACCAGCGAAATGCCGAGCCCGACCCGATCGACGACGCGGCGGCCAACGATGTCTTCGCCGTCAAGCAAGATGCGTCCGCCGTGAATATCGACGTGCCCCATGATCGCCATCATGGTCGAGGTCTTGCCGGCGCCATTCGGCCCCAACAGGGCGAACACCGAGCCGGCGGACACATCGAAACTGACATGGTGCACGGCCTCGACGGAGCCATAGCCGCAGCTTAGGTCTTCAACTCTGAGCATGCGCCACCATTCCGCTCCCGACATAGGCCTCGTGCACCACCGGATCGGCCATGACCTGGCGCGGTTCGCCATCGCCGATGACGAGCCCGTTGTTCAGCACGATCAGGCGCCGGCAGATCCGCATGACTTCTTCGAGATTATGCTCGACCAGGATCACGGTAATACCGCGCTGGTGCACATCCGAAATGGTCTCGACCTGCCTCGATGCTTCGGTATGGTTGAGGCCCGCCAGCGGCTCGTCGAGCAGGATGATGTTCGGATCGACCGCAAGCGCGCGCGCCAGTTCGAGCCGCTTCATCTGGCCGAGCGGCAGCGAGCCGGCCAGCTTGCGCTCGGTGCCGGCCAGTCCGACCAGGCCGATTATATCGGCCGCACGCTCGCTCTCGCGGCGCCGATCGACATGCAGCATGGCGCGGAACGGGTTGGCGGTGCGGCCAATGCCGGCGCCGAGCACGACATTGTCAAGCGCGGTCATGTTACGAAACGGCCGCACGATCTGATGGGTCAAGGCGAGGCCGCGACGGACCCGCGCCGCGCGTCGCATCGCGGGTGACGTCGACCCCACCGAGCGCGATCCTGCCGCGATCGGGCCGCAGCAGCCCTGCCACGATCTTGATCAGGGTGGTCTTGCCGGCACCGTTCGGCCCGATCAGGCCGACGAAATCGCCCTGTTCGACGGCAAAGGACACCCCGGCGACGGCCTGCACGCCGCCAAACCGGATCGCCACGTCGTCGATCTGCAGGGCGGCGCTCATGTCCCCCTCACCCGGATCACGAGGCTGCGCGCCATGGCCGCGAGCCCGCCGGGCGCCAGCCTGATGACCAGCACCAGCAGGCCGCCATACAACAGCAGGCGGTAGTTGTTGACAAAGCGGATCGCCTCCGGGAGCAGCGTCAGACCGACCGCGGCGAACACCACACCCGATGTCGATCCGATGCCGCCGATCACCACCATCGCCATCAGCATCACCGATAGGATGAAGTCGAAGGCGTCGGCGGTGATGAACTGGGTGAAGAAGGTGTAGAGGCCGCCGGCGAGGCCCGCGAGCGCCGTACCGATGCCGAACGCCGCCAGCTTGTAGGCCCCGGCATTGATTCCGAGCGTAGCCGCGGCGCCTTCGTCCTCGCCGACCGCGCGGAAGGCAAAGCCCATCCACGACCGGCTGACATAGAAGCTGAAGGCGATGGTCGCGCCGGCGAACAACAGGATCATGATCATGTTGCCGGCGGCGCCGAGCCCGGTTGGGGGAATTCCGCTGATTCCCATCTCGCCCCCCAGCCAGGCCTGCTTGCGGACGAAGCCGGTGAACAGAAAATTGACGCCGATGGTGGTGACGGCGAGAAAGTCGGAGCGCACGCGCAGCGAGGCGAAACCGACGACAATGCCGAGCAGGCTGCCGGTCACCAGCGCCGCGACCAGCGCCAACGGCACGCTGGCGGTCGCGACCATGGCCAGCGCCGCGGCATAGGCGCCGGCGCCGAAGAACGCACCATGGCCGAGGCTGACCTGCCCGCAGAAGCCGCTGATCATGTTGAGGCTGACCGCCAGAATGACGTTGATGCCGACGATCGAGATGATGCTGACCTGGTAAGCGCTCATGCGGTGCGCGCTCCGGTAAATCCCTGCGGCCGGATCATCAGCAGCACGATGAGGGCGAGGAACGCGATCGCGTCGCGATCAAGCCATGCGCCGATGAAGATGGTGCCGTAGGCCTCGACCAGACCCAATACCAGGCTCGCCACCAGTGTCCCGCGCACGCTGCCCAGCCCGCCGAGCACGATGATGGCGAGCGCCTTGTAGCTGACGACGAAACCGATCGTCGGATCCACCAGATTGTTCAGAAGCGCGACCAGGCCGCCGGCGACCGCGGCCAGCGCCGACCCGATCGCGAAATTCAGATAGCGCACCTTGATTGGATCGACGCCGAAGCTGGCGGCGATCTGCGGCCTCGATACGGTGGCGCGCCAGCCGACGCCGATGCGGGTCCGTGTCGTGAAAAGATGCAGCCCCGTAAACACCACCGCGGCGGTGACCACGATCGCGATTTGTATCGCGCTGACGGTAATTCCAGCGAAATTGAAGGTCGTGAAGGAGAACGCGTTCCTGTGGAAGGTGACGCCCTGCTCGCCGAACAGGATGCGGAAGGCATCCTGCATCAGCACCAGAAGGCCTACCGAAGCGATCATCGGCACGTCGGGGCGATATTTCAGCAACGGCTCGTACAGCAGCCGGTAGATCGCCATCCCGAACAGCGGGGTGACGCTGATGGCGGCCAGAAAACCCAGCGCGATGCTGCCGCTGGCGTCGGCGACCAGCACCGTTACGTAGGCGCCGAGTGCGAAGACCGCAGCGTGGGCCACGTGCAGAATGCGCAGCAAACCGTACACAAGGGTCAGGCCAACCGACATCATGGCGTACATGCAGCCAAAGCTGATGCCGGTTACGGCCAGATCGATGTAGTACACCCGGTCTTCCTTTGCCGTGAGCTTAAGCCTGTTCGGTTCTGATTGAATCAGAACCGGGCTTTGATTTCTTGTTTTGACGCGTTTTCTTCACGCGAGCCGGTATCCACTTCGCTCGAAAACGCTATAGGCAAGGCGTTACCGCCTTGCACCCGCATCATTTTTCCGGGGGCGCGAACGCATTCAGGTCGGTGATCTGGCCGGCCGATTTGAACTTGCCGTCCTTGATCTCGTTGACGCTGATCGGCATGATCATCTCATGCAGGCTGTTGAAGCCGTCCATGTTGCCCTCCAGCAGCGGGAAATCCTTGGTGGCGGCGAGCGCGTCGCGCACCTTGGCGGGATCGGCGCTGTTGGCGCGCTTGATGCCGTCCGCCATCAATTTGACCGCCGAATAGGTGATCGCCGCAACGCCTTCCGGCGCGTAGCCGGCGCGGGCCTTGAAGCCGGTGAAGAACTTCTGCAGCGCATCGTCCTTGCGATCGCGGTCGAAGCTGTCGATGATGTAGGTGCCATCCGCGGCCGGCCCTGCGATCTCGATGAATTTCTCGGAATCGAACGCCTGCGAGCCGATAATCGGCACCGTGATGCCGGCAGCCCGAAGCTGCGACACCAATGGACCTCCGGTGAAGAAATAACCGGTGGCGTAGACGGCGTCGGGATTGTCGCGCTTGACGCTGGCGACGATGGAGCCGAACTGGCGGTCCTTGAGCGAGTAGCTGTATTTGTTCAGCACCTCGATGCCGTATTTGCCGGCCGCTTCCAGGAATCCGTCCATGGTGGCCTGGCCGTAGTCGTTGTCCATGGTGATGGTCGACACCTTCTTCAGCCCCAGGGTCTTGCCGATATACAGCGCCGTCGCGACGCCCTGCGGCGGTCCGAGGTGGACCAGGCGAAACATGTAGTCGCCCGCCTTGGTGATGTCGGGGTGCACGCCGTAGGCTGCGATCATCACCACGCCGGCCTTCTGGAACACCGGTGCCGCGGCGCGGCCTGAGGCGGAGTAGCTGGCGTTGACCACCAGCTTCACGCCGTCTTCGCCGATCAACTTGTTGGCGGTGAAAATCGCCTGGTCCGATTTGGCCTGATCGTCATAGGTAACCAGCTCCAGCTTCTGCCCGAGCACGCCGCCGGCAGCATTGATGTCTTCCACCGCCATCTGGCCGGCCAGTTGCGCCGACTTGCCGTCGGTGGCTGCCGGACCGGTCAAAGGGACCTGGAAGCCGATCTTGATGTCGGCATGCGCCGGCATCAGGGTGGCGGCGCCGAGCGCGACGACGCCTGCGAAACTCAAGAGCAGTCTGGCGCTCAGCGCCGACGCTGTGAGGCGGGTTTTCAGCATGGTTTTCTCCGTTCGATAAAGCGGTTGATCATTCCTGGTCGTTCCTCGACAAGCCGGTTGTCGCGGAGGATTTCCCGTGCCCGCGCCAGCGCTGCCGCCGGTGGCCGCGCCAACGCCCAATCCGGCCGGTCGTGCTCTCGGCGCGTCGCATCGATACCGAGCTTGGTAATGGTGCCGTCTTGTTCGAGCGGCTCGGAACGATCGGCGCGCACCGCCGGAACGATCAGGAAATCCCGGTCCGGCCGCGCGCGCGTCGCCGTCGCCCATTCGACTTGCAGCGTATCCCAGGGGTCGATGTCGTCGTCGACCACGATCACCTGCTTGACCAGATTGACCGCGGCCCACACCGCAAACATCGCCTTGCGCGCCTCGCCGGCCCGTGGTGCCCGCAACGAGACGACCGCGTGCAGGCGGCCGGCGCCGCCAAGCCCGACCGCGACCTCGGCAACCGACGGCACCGCGTTGCGGACGACGCGAAACAGCCCCGCCGCGATGGCGACGCCGCCGAGCAGGCAATGTTCGGGATGATACCCCGGCAGCACGACCTGGAAGATGGCGTCGCGGCGGCGGGTCAGACGCGCGAAGGTCGCGACGATACCGACCCCGTAATTCTCGTACATGCCATGGAACTCGCTGACCGGGCCTTCCGTGAACGGCTCTCCGGCGTCCAGCGTTCCTTCCAGCACGCATTCGCAATGGGCCGGCACCAGCAAATCCGATTGCGTGCAGCGGACCACTTCCAGCGGTTCGCCCAGTAGCGCGCCGGCAATCGGAAGCTCGTCGTCGCCCAGCCCGAGATAGAGGCATGCCGCGATCAGCACTGCCGGATGATTGCCGATGCAGACCGCGATATCGAGCTTCTCGCCGCGCGCATGGGCCGCCCGCGCCAGCACCGCGAGGTGATGATTGGGCGCAATGCCGACAAAGGCCCGGTTGCCGTCCAGCGGCATCAGCCTCGCGATCGACAGATTGGTGAACCCGCTGACCCGGTCCTTGGCGACGATCGCGCCGGCGGTGATGTACGGCGCGGCTTCCTTTTCAAAGAAATGCGGGATCGGCAGTTCGGCGGCCAGCGCCGGCTCGGCAATGATGTCCTGCTGGCACGGTGCCGACGCCACCACGCGATGCGCCAGCGGCTTCTCGATGGCGGCAATCAGCGATGCCTGCGGCGATTCGGTCCCGCTACCTAACGCCGTGGCAAAACGTGGCAACGAATTGAGCAGGTTGCCTACCACCGGCATCGCATGGGCATCGGCGCGGCCTCTGACCTGCGAAAAGCGCAGCGCCGGTCCGCCGGCCGCCTCAGCGAGGCATGCCGCGATTTCATACTCAAGATGGACCGGCTGCGGAATCGTGACGAGGTCGCCCGCATCTTCGAGAGCAGACAGGAACGCGCGCATGGACTGGCGGGAAACGGTCGTCTCGCGGCTCATGTCGCTCGTCACCTGCACGTCGATCCACCCCGCAAAGCGCTTCGATGAGCGAGTTCAGCCATCGAATTCATCGATCCTCGGCACGGATAGGCTGCGCAAGATCATATCGGCCGCACCGGCTTGGTCCATCGGTCTATCGTACAAACCAGGACATAGGCAAAAGCGAAGGCGACGTGACGCCGCCCGGACCGCGGGCTATGCTGGCCCCGATGGTCGAACTGCGCAGCCTTGCCTATTTCGTTACCGCCTGTCGTTCCGGCAGCTTCGCGCTCGCCGCAGCCGACCTCGACATTGCGGTGTCAACGCTCAGTACCACCCTGAAAATCCTGGCAGAGGATCTCGGGCTGACGCTGTTTCGGCGTATCAACAACAACCTCTATCCGACCGCCGCGGCGCGCGGGTTGATGCGGACCGCGGAACCGCTGCTGACAGCGGAGCATTTTGCCCGCCGCATGGTGTCGACTTCGCCGAAAACGAAGCTGAAGCACCTGACCGTTGAGATCGGCCTCAGCTTCACCATTGGCGGGATCAGCAGTGCGCTGCGCCGCGCAATCGACAGCATGGGCGCGGAGCGGGCGGACATCTTCGTCGATCTGGTGTGGGCCGACGAAAAGGACCTGCCGCATGTCGGCGCGCTGGCCGATCATTGGACCGCCGCGGAGCACAGCCGGTTGACGATCGCCTTGGCCGACGCCGGTCAGCGAAGGCCGAAGCACACCACCACCTTGCTCGCCGATCCGTGGGTGTTGGCGTGCCGGCTGCCGGCCGGTACGTCGGGCCGGCCGAGCGCGGCCGAGCTGATGGCGGGCCGCATCGTGGTGCCCCTGCTGTCGCCACCCTTGATCGAGCAGGCCGATCGCTTTTTCAGCCAGCACAGGCTCACCGGCGTGCGCTTTCTCAATGACCATCCGGGCGACCTGCCCCGCGTGATCGACGACTATCCCGACGCCGCCTTGTTCGTGCCGCAGAGCCTGACCTCGCCCCGGCTCGGCCTGTTCAATGTCGCCGTGATCAGGCCCGACCAGCCGCCGACCATGGAAGTCGTCGCGCGCGCGATCGAGCCGAACGCGGTGACGGCATTGTTCATCCGCCACCTGAAACGGGCGCTCAGGGACGGGACCGCTTCGCGAGCCGAACGTCCCGTCATCAGCCTGCGGCAGATTCGCTACTTCAACCTGGTGCATCGACTGCGGCGGGTTTCCGCCGCGGCGCGCGGCGCCAACATCAGTCAGCCCGCACTCAGCGAGCAACTGCACAGACTGGAAGCGTCGCTGGGTGGCGCGCTGTTCGAACGCCACGGCGACGGCGTCGTCCCGACGGCAAAGGGCGATCGTTTTGCCGGCATGGCTGCCCCGATCGAAGCGGGATTTCGCCGGCTCTCCGGGGGCGACGCCGGCGCGACGCCACCGCAGAGCCGGCGCATCGCGATCGGGATTCTTCCGTCCGTCAATCAGCATGGCTTCCTCGTCAATCGCATTACCGAAGCCATCCTCGACCTCCAGGCCCGCCATCCCGCCTTGAAGCTCGTGATCCAGGAGGCGCCGAACAGCACTTTGCAGGACTGGGTGATGCGGGGACTGGTCGGTGTAGCGATCGTCGAAACCGTTCTGCCGCATATGCCGAGGCTGCCGCTCGGATCATCGGAAGGCCTTGCGGTCATTGCCCACGCCAAACATCGATTGCTGCCGCCTGGTCCTGTTGCGCTTGCCGATCTGATGCGCCTGAAGCTGGCGTTGCCGACCAATCGCTTCGGGCTGCGCCAGTTGCTGGAGGCGGCGGCGGACCAGATTGGGCTCAGGATCCAGCCTGATCTGGAGATCGATGCGCTGCCGATGGCGGTCGGGATTCTGGCGCGGTTGCCGGTCTGCACCGTCCTGCCGCCGTCGGCGGTCGCACTGGAAGTCGCCGCCGGCGATCTGGTGGCGCACCCGATCATCGATCCCGTGATATCGCGCAGATTATTCGTGATCTATTCGGGCGAGCGGACGCTGAGCGAGCCGGAACGCGGGCTGGTCAATGCGCTGCGTCGAAAATTATCGGAACAAGGCAGCGCGGATTGACCCCGCCCCGATCAGCCCGCCGGTCGCGGTTTCACGCGCACGAGAGACCGGTCGAGTGCCCGGACCGCCTGAAAGATGACGGCGGCGCCGGCCGCGATCGCTTCACGGCTGGCCCATTCCTCCGGTGCGTGGCTCTTGCCGGCACGGCACGGCACAAACACCATCGCCGAAGGACAAATCCGGCTCATGAACGCCGCATCATGGCCGGCGCCGCTGGGCAGATCGGTTTCGCCAAGACCAAGGTCCCGCGCGCCCGCGCGCAAGGCGGATCGCAGCTCTGGATCGCACGCAGCCGGGGCGCCGTCGGATAGTGTTTCGAACGACGCGCGCTCGACCCGCGCGGCCGCGGCGTGCTCCAGGCTCTCGCGACCGAGGGCGTCGGCGAAACGTTGGGTCAGCGCCGGATCGGTGGTTCGCGCATCGACGACGAGTTCGAGCGCGTCCCGGCACGATGTTCGACGCCGACGGCTCGACCGTCAGGATACCGACGGTGGCGACGAAATAGTCCGGCCCTTCGGCGGCGAGCCCTTCGGCCAGTCGTCGCACCGAACCAACCGTCGCGGCCGCCGCCACCAGCGCGTCGTGGCGCAGTCCGAGCGGCGTCGTGCCGGCATGATCGGCCTCACCCTGGAAGATGATCTCGATCCGCCGGATGCCGACGATCGAGGTCACGATACCGATGTCCAGCGACCGGGATTCAAGCACGATGCCCTGCTCGATATGCAGTTCCAGAAATGCCTTGATGTCGTCGCGCCGGGCCAGATCGAGGCGGCCGGGATCGCCGCCGACGCGACCCAGGGCATCGCACAACGTCTCGCCGCCGGGACCGGTCAGACTCAGCATCCTGGCATCGAGCAGGCCGGTCATGCCGCGGCTGCCGACACAGGAGAGTCCGTACTCGCTCGGTTCTTCCGCCAGGAAATCGATGATTTCGATGCTGTGCTCGGTGCGGATGCCGGAATCGCGGAAAGCCCGCACGATCTCGAGCCCGGTGGCCACGCCGGCGATCCCGTCGAAGCGTCCCCCGCAGGGAACCGTGTCGCTGTGCGAACCGATTGCGATCGCGCCAAGCGCAGGATTGGTGCCCTCGAGCCGGCCGATCAGGTTGCCCGCGGCGTCGATCCGGGTCGCCAGTCCGGCTTCGGCAAATTTCTCGGCGAGCCAGGCACGGCCTTCGAGAAACAGCGCGGTGAATGAACGCCTTGTATAGGGGCGCTGCGGATCGGTGATTTCCGCCAGCGCCATCACGTCGGCCCAGAGCCGGTCGGCGTCGAGCGGAAGGTTGGTCTGCGCCATCGGAGTGACCGATCTACCCGGCGTGCACGGGGCTGACGAAGCGGCCCTGGCCGGGTTCGGCGACGACGCGGCCGTCGGCAGCAACGCAATTGCCGCGCAGATAGGTCTCGGCGGCGCGGAAAGGCAGGGCGATCCCGTCATAGGGACTCCAGGAGACAAAATTATTGCCGCTGGCCGCCGCGCTGTAACGATAGGGGTCGCGGCGCATCAAGACGATGTCGGCATCGCGGCCCACCGCCAGCGCGCCCTTGAGATGGCCGATCCGGAACAGCGCGGCGGGATTGTGCGCGAGCAGACGAGCGGCATGGGTGAGCGGTAGCTGGCGCTCGTCGAGTCCCTTCAGCAGCAACGCGTACAAGGCTTCAAGACCCGGGATACCCGAAGCGTTCTTCAGCATGTTCGGATCGGTCTTGCGATCTTCCGACCAACTGACGTGATCGGTCGAGACGATGGTGACATTGCCGGCGGCAAGGTGATGCCAAAGTGCTTCGACCTCGCGGCGGGGCCGCAGCGGCGGATTGATTTTGGCCTTGCCGCCGAGCCGGCGTACATCGTTCTCTTCGTCAAGCGTCAGATAGTGGACGCAGGCCTCGATCGTCGCGCCGTGTCCCTGCGCGCGATAGCAGGCCGCCAGCTCATAGCCGCGGCCGATCGAACTGTGAACGATATGCACCGGGCAGCCGGCACCGGCGCCCAGTTCAAAGACCTCGGCAGTCGCCAACGCCTCCGTGATCGGCGGCCGCGACAATCCATGGGCGGTGTAGTCGGTGATACCGCTGGTCTCGACCTCGGCCATGAAGGCGCGGACCATCTCGTCGTTCTCGTTATGGATGCCGGCAATCAATCCGCGTCGGCCGACGGCGCGAAAGCAGGCGTAGAGAATATGCGGCGGGATGCGCGGAAACCGCTTCGGATGCGTACCGAAGGTCGAGAATTTGAAAGCGGCGGCGCCGGCGTCGACAAGTTCATCGACCCTTGCTGCGCCTTCGTCCGGATCGACCGTAGCATACAGCGCGAAATCGACCCGCGCCTGCGCGCCGGCTTCGCTGACCTTGGTGCGGAAACGCTGCGCGGTAGCGATCAGGCAATTGTCGTCATACGGCATGTCGACGATGGTGGTGACGCCGCCTGCCGCGGCGCTGCGCGTCGACCAGACGAAGTCTTCCTGGCCGAGCTGGCTGCGGCTGTGCACCTGGGCGTCGATGGCGCCGGGAAACACGAAAAAATCCACACCGCCGTGCTTTTCGCCAGCGGGCGCGGCACCGGACCCGACCGATTGGATCGATCCGTCACCTACCAGAACGTATCCGTTATCGATGATCCGATCGGGAAGGACGACGGTGCCCCGAAAGACCTTGTCAGCCATTGCTGTCTCTGTGTCGCTGGTAAATCACGTCATGAAATGACCGCCGGGCTGCGGCTTCCAAACGTTAGATCAAGCCCGAACCAGCCGCTAACCCCGATTGGTCGAAGTTGCCGATAGGAAAAATGAAACGGCTCGGAGCGCGCCGATCACGCCGCCAGAACTTCCTCCGGCGCCGCTACCGCCATGTGCAGGCTTTCCGCCACGGCCCGGTTGGTGATCTGGCCGCGATAAATGTTGAGGCCAGCGCGCAAATGCCGGTCTTCGACCAGCGCACCGATCCCCTTCGCGGCCAGCGCGAGGCCGAACGGGAGCGTGGCGTTATTGAGCGCGTGGCTCGACGTGACCGGCACCGCGCCCGGCATGTTGGCGACACAATAGTGCACCACCTCGTCGACCAGAAAGGTCGGCGCCTGATGGGTGGTCGGCCTCGATGTCTCGAAACAGCCGCCCTGGTCGATCGCGACGTCGACCAGCACCGCGCGGCGCCTCATGCGGGACAAATGCGCGCGATCGACGAGCTTCGGCGCGCTCGCGCCGGGAACCAGCACCGCTCCGATGACGACATCCGCATCGATCACCGCCTGGTCGATCGCCTCCAGGGTCGCGTAGCGCGTGCGAACGCGGCCGGCAAACAGCTCATCGAGCAGACGCAGGCGCGGAAGCGATCGGTCGAGGATCACGATATCGGCGCCGAGTCCGGCCGCCATTCGCGCCGCGTGAGTCCCCACGACGCCGCCGCCGATCACCGCGATCCTGGCAGGTGCGACACCAGGCACGCCCCCGATCAGCTTGCCCATGCCGTCGGCGGATTTTCGCAGGGCGGCACCGGCCGCCTCGATCGCAAGCCGCCCCGCCACTTCGCTCATCGGCGCGAGCAGCGGAAGTCCGCCATTGGCGTCCGTCACGGTCTCATAGGCGATCGCGGTGCAGCCCGACGCCAACAGGCCCTTGGCCTGGTCCGAATCCGGCGCCAGATGCAGATAGGTAAAAAGGATCTGGCCTTCGCGAAGCTGCCGCCACTCGGTCGCCTGCGGCTCCTTCACCTTGACGATCATGTCGGCGGTGGCGAAGATTTCGGCCGCCGTATCCACAATGGCGGCGCCAGCCGACCGGTAGACGTCGTCGCTCGCGCCGATGCCGAGCCCCGCGCCGCGCTCGACCATGACCCGATGCCCCCGCGACGCATATTCCCGCACCGAGGCCGGCGTAAGGCCGACGCGATATTCGTCGAGCTTGATTTCCCTTGGCACACCAATCCGCATGGCTTGCTCCTTCGACCCGAACAGATTCCCGACCGTCTCAAAATAGTCTCGATACGGCAGCGTTTCTCGGCGAATTACGGCTTGGCTGGATCGATGTTCGCAGATAGGGTGCGCCGATCGGCCGGATATTGGTGGAATGTTGCGTGATTGAGCTCGATCGCATTGATCTTCGTATCCTGGCCGAGCTGGTCTCCGACGCCAGGGCAAGCCAGATCAATCTCGCAGAGAAGGTCGGATTGTCACCCACCGCCTGCGCGCGACGGATCCGCCACCTCGAAGAAATGGGGATTGTTCGCGGCTACCGGGCCGACCTCGACCCGGCGGCACTGGAACTCGTCACCACCGTGGTCGTCACCATCACCCTGGAAAAACAGAGCGAGGACTATCTCGCCGCATTCGAAGCCGCGATCGCGCGCTGCCCCGACGTTGTCTCCTGCCATCTGATGTCGGGCAGCGACGACTATCATCTGCAAGTCGTGGCGCGCGACATCGCCGATTTCGAACGGATCCACAAACAGCATCTGTCGCGGATGCCGGGTGTGGCACGAATCCATTCGAGCTTCGCCATGCGCGAAGTGGTACGACGGGCGATCCCGGAAACCGCATTGCGGCAACCGATGCCGCGCTGAAGGTCGCCGTCTTGTCAATCGTCATTGCGAGCGCAAGCGAAGCCGTCCATCGTGAGGGACGAGAAGCGTGGATTGCTTCGTCGCGTGCGCTCCTCGCGATGACGGCTGAAGCATCTGGCTACGCCTTTTCGGTCACACTCGCAGGATGAACTTTCGCACCGCCTTGGCGAAGCCCTCGTCCTGGTTGCTGTCGGTCACGGCGGTCGCCTGCGATTTCACCTCCGCGCTGGAATTGCCCATGGCGATCGAGAGGCCGCTTTTGCGGAACATCAGAACGTCGTTCGGCATGTCGCCGATGGTTGCGATCTGCGCCGGCGAAATGTTCCGCAGTTTAGCCAGCGTCAATACCACCGTGCCCTTGTTGGCCTGCGGGTTGGTGACATCGAGATAATATGGCTGCGAGCGCGCCGCACTGGCCCTCTCTCCCAGTTTTTGCTGCGCCGACTTCTCGCAGGCGGCGACGCGATCGAGGTCGTCGGAGACCCCGACGATCTTGGCCACTTTCGCCAGATCGGCGTCGGTGAACGAACTCACCACCTTGGCGTCGAATTTCACGGTCCAGGTCTCGCGCGCCACGTGGGGCGCCTTGGCGTCGCGGATCAGCCACTCGTTTTCGGTATAGACCCAGGCGTCAAGTCCCTGATCGAGAATGAGTTGCAGCGTCTCCCGGGCGGTTGCCGCGTCGAGCAGATGGCTTTCGATCACCGACAAGTCGGGATGGACGAAGACGCCGCCGTTGAAGCCCGCGATCGCACCCTCGAGCCGGAGCGGCGCAATCAGCATGCTCATGCCGCGCGGCGGCCGGCCGCTGGTCAGCGCGAGCGTGATGCCGGCCTCGTGCAGTTCCCGGGTCGCGGCCACGGCCTGGTCGGTCAGCACCTTGTCCTGCGTCACCAGCGTGCCGTCGACATCGGCCAGCAGCAGCCGGATATCTCCCTGTGCGTTTGTCATCGATGGTCCATCCGGTTCAGATCGGGCGGTTGGCGTTCAAGGCGCAGGGGCGATCTCGACCTGGAAATCGGTTCCTTCCCAGCGATTCTGGCCTGGCCAGAACATGGTGAAGCGAACAATGGTTCCGTCCGTCAACCGTTCCGCCGGCAGATCGAAAACGTACAGGCCAAGGCCGGTCGCGATGGCGTCGTCGTCGGAGATGGTTTTCCAGCCGTCGGTCGACCAGCGTATCCGAGCCTGGGCCAGACATTCCAGCCGCAACACCCGGCCCGGCGCGACGCGGTCAACTCTCGCGGTCGATCGCCACACGATCGGCGCCGGCGGCGGAGTGTTTTTCACGTAGCGATCGAGCGTCTGCGGCGGCGTATCGAATACCGCGTTGTCACGAAGCGACCGCAGCAGCTTGATGTGCTCGGCATGCGCCCACACCAGCGGCATGGCGCTGCCGGAGGGCCGGCCAAGAAACAACTCCCTTGCAGCGATATCCTCGCTGTCCCAGATCTGCTCCGGCAGCAGGCCGCCGGTGCTGGCGGCGGCTTCCAGCGCCGCGAGCAGACGCCGCGCCTCCTGCGGCCGCCCCGCCGCCAGTTCATAATGCGCCCGCTCGCCGGTGAGCAGTGGCCACAGCCGGCCGATCCCCGCCCCGTCGAACGGCGCGCCGTCGGCATGCTCGCCATAGCCGTCATCATTGTAGCGATACCAGTAAGAGCCCGCCGGCAATTCGCGCCGGAGCAGCGAGTCGATCGCCTTGACGGTATTGAGAATGCGCGGATCGTCGGCGGCGCGAAGGCCGAAGCGCACCAGCGCGAGCGCGTCGGGACTGATCAGCAGCCCCGCCTGGAGCGCGGCATTGCCATCGGATCGGTTTTTGATCGGTATCAGCCCGTGCGACCGCGCATTGGCGTCGCCGGACGAAAAGCCGATGCGCATGTAATAGCCATCGATCCCCGAGCCTGCGCGAAATCTCGGTATCCTTCGCATAGGCCCAATCGTCGATCTGCTCGTTCCATCCATCGGCGGTTTCCGTGAGATAGCGGGCGATCGAATCCCGGCCTGCGGCTCGCATGGCGTCGGCAGCGGCCAGCAGGGCTGCGATTTCGACGGCGATGGTGAAGGCCGAATAGCCGCCGTCCTCTTCCCAGCGATCCTGTTGCGTCGTGGGTCCGTTGCGAACGATATAGCCGGCGGCGGCGAGGATCATGGCGGTGTAGCGTTGCCGATCCGCGGGCTCGATTGCGCCGGCGCGCAGCAGCATGTCGTAGAGCAGGATCGGAAATCCGGTCTCGTCGATCTGGATGCCGCGCCAGTAAGGCCGGCCGTCGAGCCATGAATTCTGCGACCAATGTCCGTCCGCTTCCTGGATCACCGCCAGATAATCGAGCACCGATCTTCGCGGAGGCAACGGCGCCCGCCGCCAGCAGGCCGCCGGCGGTTTCGACGAGGTCGCGCGGCCAGACCAGATGATAGCCGCCGAGATCGTCATCGCCCTTGGCGAAGCCCCAGGGAATCGAGAGGCTGGCGATGATGGCGCCCGAGGTTTCATCGCGATGGGTGGCGAGGACCGCCGTGCTCACGCGATAACGATTGAGTTCCGCCGGCATCGCGCGGCTGATCGAGCGGCAACAGTTCGGCCTGTTTCTGGCGCCAGCCGGCGCAGTAGTGCTCCAGCGCCACTTCCAGCGGCTGCTGCAGACTGAGCAGGGCGCGCAGCGCCGCTTCCTCCGGCATAACCCCGAAGCCGATCGCGAGAACCGCCTGCCCGCCATGCGAGGCGATATCGAGCGTGCCCGCGATCGCGACGTTGCCGCGCTCCGCCCGCACGAACTCCGGGCGCAACCCCTCGCCACGCGACAGCGTCTGCCAGCCGTCGGACACGCCGACATAGCCGGCCGAGCGCGCGAGCCACGGCACCGAGGACGCAACCGCAAGCGATGTGCCCCTGCCTTCCGCGAACAGCATCTGGTGACCCTTGAAATCGCCGCACCAGCCGGTGTTGTCGGCGCCGGCGTTGACGAGATGAGGGGCGACCAGGATATGAACCTGATAATCGGATGCCGCCCCGACCAGCGCTTCAAAGCGGATCTGCTGCAGCACGACTTCGCGAACGGGATCGGAAAAAACCGTCTTGGAAATCCGATAGCGGCCATCGATGGCGGTGTTGACCAGCCGAAACGCGGGAACGCCGTCTTCGACCGTCTCGATCGTGCTATGCGTGTCCCGCTTCTCTTCCGAAAAATACTCCCTGGCCGTGACAATGAATCCGAAGTCCCTGACACAGGCGGTATCAAGCCGGGGCGCGTAGATCTCGTTGAGAATGCCGTGGCTGATGGTGAACCAGGCGCGGCTTTCCGCACGCGCCGCCGTGCCCACCGCGCTCTTGGCGCTCGACGTCCAGCGTGGCGGAATGCCTGGCGCTCCGGGCGGCACCGTGAAATCGGTCAATCGACGCTGTCCTTGCTAAAGAAGCCCCAGCTTTACGAACACGGCATTTCACGGTCCAATCACAATGTCGGTCAAGCCTACCGAAGTGTGAATTCGATCACAAATGAACCAGTCGCGCGGCCCTATCCTCGGGCGCACCGGAACAGGAGTGATGGCGATGACCCCGAGTTTGTGGACGCGCAAGCAGATCGCGGTCCTTGTTGCGATCTCAACGCTGGTCTGTACCGTGGGCTTTCTGGCGATCGGATGGACCAGCCCGAAGCCGTTTGCCAGTGATGTCCTGAACGCGCAATGGCAGTGCACGAAGACGGCGGGCATTATCACGGTCTGCACCAAGAAACGCGCATAGGGTCGGGCCTGGCCGCTCCCGCGACGACCAGCCCGCGGCGTGCGGGATAGAGCAGGGCCGCCGGCGCATTTGTCGGGGCGCAGCCTATTGGCGATGTCGGCGCGGTAGTTGCGCCCGGCAGCACGGAACCCCGGCGCGCGCTATTCAACCGGCGGATTCTGTGAAACATTGCTGGCTCGTCCGCACCCCGTTCGAGGCAACACCGATGGCCATTGCAGCATTGTCCGGCTGGACCAGCGAACAGAAACACGTCGTCGCGGCAAGTTTTCTCGGGTGGTCGCTGGACGCGTTCGATTTTTTCCTGCTGGTGTTCGTGCTGAAGGACATTGCCACCGAGTTCCATACCGATATTTCGAATGTGACGCTGGCCATCCTGCTGACGCTCGCGATGCGACCGATCGGCGCCTTCATCTTCGGCCGCGCCGCCGACCGCTGGGGCCGCCGTCCGACCCTGATGGTCGACATCCTCCTGTATTCGGTGCTCGAATTCGCCTCCGGCTTTGCGCCCAGCCTGACGGTACTGATCGTGTTGCGGGCGTTGTATGGTGTGGCGATGGGCGGCGAGTGGGGCGTCGGGGCTTCGCTCACCATGGAGACCATCCCGCCACATGCCCGCGGTTTCGTTTCCGGCCTGCTGCAATCGGGTTACCCGGCCGGCTACTTCATGGCCTCGATCGTCTACGGCGTGCTGTTTCCCTATATCGGCTGGCGCGGCATGTTCATGGTCGGCGTGATCCCGGCCTTGCTCGTGCTTTACATCCGCCGCACCGTTCCGGAATCGCCGAGCTGGAGCAAGGAGGCCGCGGTCGAGCGCGGCAGCACGCTGGCGGTGCTGCAGTCGCACTGGCGGCTCGGAATCTACGCGGTGATCCTGATGACCGCGTTCAATTTCTTCAGCCACGGCACCCAGGATCTCTATCCGACATTCCTGCAGGTGCAGCACAAGCTGACGCCGCATGTCGTCGGCATCATCGCCGTGGTCTACAATATCGGCGCGATCTGCGGCGGCATTCTGTTCGGGACGCTGTCGGAGCGGTTCGGCAGGCGGCGCTGCATCATCATTGCGGCGCTGCTCTCCTTGCCGGTGATCCCGCTATGGGCGTTTTCGAATAGCCCTGTGCTGCTCGCAATCGGCGCGTTCCTGATGCAATTCACGGTACAGGGCGCCTGGGGCGTCGTGCCGGTGCATCTCAACGAGCTGTCGCCGGACACCGCGCGCGGCACGTTTCCCGGATTCGTCTATCAGCTCGGCAACCTGCTGGCCTCGGTGAACGCGACGCTGCAGGCCGGCATCGCCGCGCATTACGGCGGCAATTACGGCCTCGCCCTTGCCGTCGTCGCCGGCTCGGTCGCGGTCATCATTGCCGTGCTGACGGCGGTCGGCACCGAGGCCAAGGGAATCGTGTTTGCCACGGCGAAGCCGGCGGCGGCCTAGGACCATCAGCCGGCCCGTCCGCAAGTCTCATTCGATCCGCACGCCGGCGAACTCGACCACCTTGGCCCATTTTGCGGTCTCGGCCGCAATCATGGCGCCGAAGGCATCCGGCGTCCCGATCAGCGGCTCGCCGCCCAGTTCGATCATGCGCTTTTTGATCTCCGGCTCGGCCAGTACCGCGTTGATCTCTCGGTTCAGCTTCGCGATGATTTCCGGCGGCGTCTTGTTCGGCGCGCCCATGCCGAACAGCGCGCTCGCTTCGTAACCTGGCACGGTCTCGGCGATAGTCGGCACCTCCGGAAGCTGGGCAGAGCGCGTCGCCGTCGTCACCGCCAGCGCGCGCACACTGCCGGACCGGATGTGCCCGATAATCGAAGGCATGTTGTCGAAGATCACCTGGACCCGGCCGCCAAGCAGGTCGGTGACAGCGGGCGCGGCGCCGCGATAGGGAACGTGCAGCATCTTCGCGCCCGACATGGCCATGAACAACTCACCGGACAGATGCACCGAGGTGCCGTTGCCCGACGAGGCCATGTTGACCTTGCCGGGATTGGCTTTCACATAGGCGATGAACTCGGCAACATTGTTTGCCGGCACGTCGCGGTTGACCGTCATCACATTCGGCACGCGGATGAACGAGGCGACCGGCGCGATATCGCGAATGAAGTTGAATGTGAGATTGCCGTAGAGCGAGGCGTTGATGAAATTGGCCGGATTGACCAGCAACACGGTGTAACCGTCAGGTTCCGCATTGACCACCGCCTCGGTACCGATGTTGTTGCCGGCACCCGGCTTGTTCTCGATTACGAATTGCTGTCCGAGCCGCTCCGAGAGCCGCTGGCCGATCAGTCTTGCGATGATGTCGGTGGCACCGCCGGCCGGGTATCCGACCACGAATTGAACCGGCCGGGTCGGATAATCCAGTGCCGATGCCCGGCCAGCCGGCCAGATCAGAGCCGAGAGACCGATTGCCGCAAGACCTATCGCGGCGCGACGTGACGCCATGTGTTTCTCCCCATGTGTTGTTCTTGAATTCACGATCGATCGCGTTGTAACAAACAAAGCTAGATGCGGCCAGAGCGGGCCGGCGCGCCGCAAGCAAGGGATGATCCATGTCTGTCAAGGTCCACGCGCTCGATCACCTCGTGATCAACGTCTCCGATGTCACCCGTTCGGCCGAATGGTATTGCAGGGTCCTCGGCATGGAGATCAGGATGTTCGATCCCGGCGATGGCAGGGTGCCGCGGACCTCGCTGATTTTCGGCGACCAGAAGATCAATGTGCGGCCGCGCGACGCCGACAAGGTCGATTGGTTCACGGCGGATCATGAGGCCGCCGGCAGCGACGATCTGTGCTTTCTGACCGCGAGCCACCCGGATCAGGTAGTGGCGCATCTCAAGGCGTGCGGCGTGCCGATCGAGGAGGGCCCGGTCGCGCGACAGGGCGCCCGCGGCACGCTGCGTTCGGTCTATTGCCGCGATCCCGACGGCAGCCTGATCGAGATTTCCTCCTATCAGGAGGATGCGGCCTGAGGCACGGAGACCAAGCGTAGCCCGGATGGAGCGCAGCGCAATCCGGGGCCATCCCATCCGCGTCACGATTTCCGGATTGCGCTGCGCTGCATCAGGTCTACCATGCTTTCAGACGTCATCGGGTTGCACGGGAGGATCGATGTCGAATACGCCGCCCGCGCCGGGCGTGGTGGGACCGTTCGCCGGGCTCGACGTGCCGTGGCTGCTGCGGATGCGGGCCGAAGCGCGTCGCGACCATCCGTTCCTGATCTGGGCGCCGTTCGATGCGCCGGCACGGATCTGGCGCTACGGCGAATTCCATCAGCGCGTCGGGGCGTTGGCCGCAGGCCTGGTGGCGCGCGGCGTCAAGCCCGGCGAATTCGTGCTGATCCATCTGGACAATTGTGTCGAGGCCATGCTGGCCTGGTTCGCCTGCGCCGAACTCGGCGCCGTTGCCGTCACCACCAACACCCGGTCGGCGCCGGCGGAAGTGGAGTATTTCGCCGCTCATTGCGGCGCGGTGGCCGGCATCACCCAACCTGCCTACGCCGAGATCCTGTCCAAACATTGCCGCAACCTGCGCTGGCTCGCGGTGATTTCACACGACGCCGGCACCGCACCCGCGCAAGGCCAATTCGCGCCGCGCGGCGACGGCTTCGAGGCACTGTTCGGCGACAGCGCCGACCGACCGCGCCGCGCCGCCGATCCTTTCGCACCCTGCAGCGTGCAATATACCTCCGGTACCACGTCGCGGCCGAAGGCGGTGCTGTGGACCCATGCCAACGCGCTGTGGGGCGCCAAGGTCAACGCGGCGCACCAGGACCTGCATGAAGGCGACGTACACCAGACCTATCTGCCGCTGTTTCATACCAATGCGCTGGCCTATTCGATGTTGGCGAGCCTGTGGGTCGGCGCGACCTGCGTGATCCAGCCACGGTTTTCCGCCAGCCGGTTCTGGAACGTGGCCCTGGCGCACGGCTGCACCTGGACCTCGACCATCCCGTTTTGCATGAAGGCGCTGCTGGAGCACGAGGTCCCCAAGCAGCATCGCTTCCGGCTCTGGGGCACCGCGATCTGCGACCCGCCGGCCTTCGCCGCGTTCGGCATCAAGATCATCGGCTGGTGGGGCATGACCGAGACCATCACCCACGGCATTGTCGGCGAGGTCGACCAGCCCAACACGCCGATGTCGATCGGCCGCGCCGCCACCGAATACGCCATCCGCATTGTCGACGATGACGGCACGCCGACCGCGGTCGGCGCCACCGGCAATCTGCTCATCAAGGGCATTCCCGGACTGTCGCTGTTCACGGAATATCTGCACAACGAGACGGCCACCCGCGAGAGCTTCGATGAGCACGGCTTTTTCATCACCGGCGACCGCGTCACGCTGCTGGAGCGGGGATTCGTCAAGTTCGGCGACCGTGCCAAGGACATGCTGAAGGTCGGCGGCGAAAACGTCGCCGCCTCCGAGATCGAGCAGGTCATTGCCGTGGTGCCCGGCGTGCGCGAGGCCGCGGTGGTCGCGAAAAAGCATCCGATGCTCGACGAGGTACCGGTGGTGTTCATCATCCCGCAGGCCGGCGTCGATCGGATGCCGCCGCAATTGCACGACACCGTGATGATCGCGTGCCGCAGCGCACTGGCGGATTTCAAGGTGCCGCGCGAGATCCGCTTTGTCGACGAGATGCCCCGCTCGACGCTGGAAAAGGTCGCGAAGGCGGAATTGCGGAAATTGCTGGGGTAGGTGGCGGCGTGGCGGCCGACCTTTGTCCGTCATTCCGGGGCGATGCGAAGCTGAAGCATCGAACCCGGAATTCGAGATTCCCGATGCGCAATTGCGCATCGAGGTCTGGTGCCGACGCACCATCCCGGAATGACGCCGCGTCAATACGAGCCGAACGCCACCGGGCGGAAGGCTTGCAGCAGATGCGGATCGAGCTTGTCGTCCATCTGCTCCATGATCTCGAACGCCTTGATGTGGGTAAACGGCAGCCGGTAGGTGCGCTGCTCGATCATCGCCGCATGCATGTCGACGATGGTGATCAGCCGCACGATGTCGCTGATTTCATCGCCGCGCAGGCCGTCGGGATAGCCGGTGCCATCGAGGAATTCGTGATGGTGCAGAACCACATCCAGCATTTCCGGCGGGAAGCCGCCCTGCGCTGCCAGCGCCTCGTAGCCGAGCCGGGGATGCGTGCGGACCAGCGCCATTTCCGGCTCGGTGAGTGCAGCCGGCTTGTCCAGGATGGCAACCGGGATGAACGCCTTGCCGACATCGTGCAGCAGCGCCGCACGGGTAAGACGGCGCTGATCGTCCTCGCGCATGCCGAGATGCTGCGCGAACGCAACGGCAAAGCCGGTGACAAAGAGACAATGCCGATAGCTGGCGGTGTGATGGCAGCCGACGGTCGTCAGCCAGGCACGCAACGAGGAGTGCTTGATCGCCTTGAGGATCTTGTTTTCCGCCTCGACCACATCGTCGAAGGTCAGGGCAACGCCGGCCGGAAGCTTCTCGAATATCTTCACCATCACGGCGTGCGCGGCGGCAACGCCGGTGTTCAGCGTCTTGCCGCTTTCGGTGGCGTCGAAGCCCGTGCTGTCCGGAAATGCCGCACGGATCCGCTGCAGAATTCCCCGCGCATCGAACGGCCGCGCGATGGTATCCGTGGCGCCGAGCGCCCAGGCCTGCATCGAGCCGTGATGCAGGGCGTCGGCGAGAACGAACAGGCGAGGGATGTCACGGTAAGCCGCCGCGCCCAGCTTGTTGCGGACCAGTTGCACGCTCTCGGCGGAGCGCAGATTGATATCGACCACGATCCCGGAGCAATCGCCCGCCGGCGCCTCGGGAATCTCCGAGGTCGCGATGGTATCGACCTCGCTGACGGACTGCAGGATGCTGGCCAGTTCGCTGCTTTGATCGCTGCGATCGGAAGCCAGCAGCAGCCGGCGTTTGGGTGAACTGGTGTTGGCTAGGGCTGTCATGAATCCCCGGTGGCTCGCGCTGTGACTGACGGCGTAGGCTACCCGACAATGGGTTCCCCACAGCTTAATGGGCATCCTCAATGTCGCCGTACCGTGATCGATACAAATTGAAGGAGTCTGGCCGGCGTCGCCCGGCTTGACCGGGCGACCCGGTATTCCCGGGCGGCGATTGACCGAGAGGCCGCTACGGACCGCTTTCGCAGGGATCAGAGTGGACGCGGGAATGACAGAGTGGACCAAAAAATCCGCCGGAGCAACGCTCCGGCGGACCTTCGTTATCCCACGATCGGATGGTCTATGCCTTCATCGCGCCCTTCACCGCTTCTGCCGTGATCGGCAGCGAACGGACGCGGGCGCCGTCTGGCATTGAAGATCGCATTCGCCAGCGCAGGCGCAATCACCGTCACCGCCGGTTCGCCGACGCCGGTGGCGTGTTCGCCATTGGCGATGACGCTGATGGCGACTTCCGGCACCTAACTCATCCGTAACGGCGTGTAGGTGTCGAAGTTGGTCTGCTCGATGCCGCCATCCTTCAGCGTCGCCTTCTCGTAAAGCGCGAGAGAAAGCCCCCACAATGCCGCACCTTCGACCTGGGCGCGGATGTTGTCGGGATGCACCTGGGTGCCGACATCGGTGGCCACGGTCAGCTTCTTGACCTTGACCTCGCCGGAGTTGGCGACGGCCACATGAGCCACGCAGGCGGTCCAGCTTGCGGTCGCGCGTTCCTGCGACGAGACGCAGGCAACGCCCATCCCCTCACCCTTCGGCAGTTGCTTGGTGCCGTAGCCCGACATGCCCATCGCGGCGAGCAAGGTGTTGCGCAAACGTTGCGCACCACCGGCATTGGCACCAGAGCCGTCGAGCATGTCGACGCGATACTGCGCCGGATCCTTGCCGGCCGCGTGGGCGAGTTCATCGACCATGCTTTCGACCGCCCAGAAGGTCCAGCCCGGCGCCACCGAGCGCAATTGCCCGGAAGGGCGTGGCCTGCTGCGCCATCTCGTTGAGAATGGCGCGACGTTGTGATTGGGCACGGTATAGAAGAAATCCGCGCCGTTCACGGTGAACCCGTCGAGTTCGCCCTTCTTGTCGACCGATGGCGTGAGGAAATCAGGGATTTCCCAACGCTTGGTCGGCCACGCGCTGACCACGTCATGGTTCAACGCAACCAGCTTGCCGTCGCCGTCGACGCCGGCCTTGATCTTCTGGAACGTCAGCGGACGCGAGAAGTCCATGGTCATGTCGTCTTCGCGCGCGTAGATGACCTTGACCGGCTTGCCGACGGCCTTGGCCGCCTGCACCGCCGGCACGGTCATGTCGCCATCGAGACGCCGGCCGAAGCCGCCGCCCAGATACATCTGGTGCATCACGACGAATTTGGGTCGACGCCGGCAGCCCCTGCCGCGATCGCACCGGTGCGGGTCGCGAACTGGTTGCCGGTGTAGATATGCCAGATATCGCCCTGCTGCTGCGCCGTGGCGTTCATCGGTTCCAGCGGCGCATGAATGTTGATGTTGGTGGTGTACTCCGCCTCGATCACCTTCGCCGCAGTGCCAAACGCGGCAGCGGTGTCGCCGTTCTTGACGAAGAACAGGCCAGAATCATCGAGGCCCTGCAGACGCTTGGCTTCCGCGAGCAGCAATTCGCTCGACAACTTGGCATTGGGTCCGCCGTCATACGTCACCTTGAGCGCCGCGGCAGCCTTCTTCGCGTTGGTGTAGGTGTTGGCGACCGCCACCACCCAGCCGGTCGTGGTGCCCGTCTTGTCATCGACGGTGACCGCCTTGATGAAGCCCGGCACCTTCTTGGCCGCGCTGTCGTCGACCGACTTGACCGTGGCGCCGTAGCGCACCGGCGGCATCACCACCTTGCCATACACCATGCCCGGCAGCATGACGTCGATGCCATACTTCGCCGTGCCATTGGTCTTCGATGGAATATCGAGCTGCGGCACCGAGACGCCGATCATGTGTACTGGTCGGCGGTCTTGAGCTTGATCGCCTTCAATTCGTCGGGCGTGAAGGTCTTGGTGGCCTTGCCGCTCTTGACGACCTCGGCAAAGGTCATCGACTTCTTCGATTTCGGATGCGAGATTCACGAAATCCCGGACCACGAGTTCGCTGGCGGGAACGCCCATCGAGGCGGCCGCGGCTTCCGTCAATGCCATGCGTCCGGCGGCACCCGGCGCGGCTCATCGCATCGAAGTTCATCATGGTGCTCCAGCTGCCGCCGGTAATCTGCGCGCCGAGCACGGGGTCGTTGAATTTCGGATCGTTGGAGGCAAGCTGAACCCGCATGTCCTTCCAGTTCGAACCGAGTTCTTCGGCGATGATCTGCGCCATGGTCGAGGCGATGTGCTGGCCCATGTCGGCCTTGCCGCAGGTGACCGTCACGATCCCGTCCGGCGCTATCGAATACCAGACACTGGGATCGAACTTGGCCGTCTGCAGCAAACGCCGGGTCGGCGCCAAGCAGGCCGGGAACCGCGGAATAGCCGAGCGCGAGGCCTGCCGCGGCGGTGCCGACCAGGAATGAGCGGCGACTCAAATCGACGGATTCGCGCTCAACGGTATCGCTGGTGATTTTCACATGCGTATTCATGTTGCCCTCCGCTCGGTCCGCCGTTGGAGGCGGTACGCATTTCGGAAGCCGCGCGCATGATCGCCTTCTGGATGCGTGAATAGGTCATGCAGCGGCACAGATTGCCGTCCATGTGCGCCACCACTTCTTCCTTGGTCGGGTCGGAATTCCTGGCAAGCAGCGAGGCCGCCTGCATGATCTGGCCGGATTGGCAGTAGCCGCATTGCGGGACCTGCTCGGCAATCCACGCCTTCTGCAGCGGATGATCGCCCTTGGCGCTGAGGCCTTCGATGGTGGTGATCTTCTTGCCGACGGCGTCGCTGACGCCGTCTGGCAGGATCCCACCGCTTCGCCGTTGAGATGGACCGTGCAGGCACCGCACAGGCCGGCACCGCAACCGAACTTGGTGCCGGTCATCTGCAATTGTTCGCGGATCACCCAGAGCAGCGGCGTGTCGCTGGCCGCCTCCACGGACATATTATGTCCGTTGATATTGAGATTAGGCATCTTCGCTTCCCCTTCCGGTGGTCGATGCCGCTTACGGCGGCAACTCACTTTTGGGTATTGGCTGGCACCCACCGGGTCGATGCCAGTTGCGGGCAGAATGGTACCGTTCCCTAGCGGAAGCAATGCCAATTAGAATCGGTCAAGGAAAATATAATTTTGAAGCCGCGTTGTGCGCTGCGAAGAAGCGCCGCGACGATCGACTGACTATCGCGAGGCTCGTCATGCCCGGACTTGTCCGGCTTGTCGCGGGCATGACGACAAGTGAGGGTTACGCATTTCACATCGGCCGACAGATCGCGCTAGGATAAGGCGGTCCACAACGTTAGCCGGGATGCCCGATGCCAAAAATCGACCGTGACGGAATCAAACTCCACTATGAAGTCCATGGCAGCGGACCAGCACTGATTCTGACCCACGGCTATTCGTCGACATCGGCGATGTGGAAAGAACAGATCGACGCGTTGTCGAAACACCACAAGCTCGTGCTGTGGGACATGCGCGGCCACGGCCAGTCCGACTATCCCGACGACCCCTCCGCCTATAGTGAAGCGCACACGGTGGCCGACATGGCGGCACTGCTCGACGAGGTTGGCGCCCGCCAGGCGATCGTCGGCGGGCTTTCGCTTGGGGGCTACATGTCGCTGGCATTTTACCGCGCGCATCCCGAACGGGTCAGCGCATTGCTCATCATCGATACCGGTCCCGGCTTCAAGAAAGATGACGCCCGCGCGGCCTGGAACAAGCGCGCGCGCGACACCGGCGACCGCTTCGAGCGTGAGGGCCTTGCCGTTCTGAAATCCGCCAGCCGGGAACGCTCGACAGTCAGCCACCGTGACGCTTCGGGCCTCGCGCACGCGGCGCGCGGCATGCTGACCCAGCGCGATGCCCGCGTGATCGAATCGCTGCCGGATATCAGGGTCCCGGCGCTGGTGGTGGTCGGCGCCGACGATGCGCCGTTCCTCGCCGCATCCGACTACATGGCGGCGAAGATTCCCGGCGCAACGAAGCTGGTGATTGCGGCCGCCGGTCACGCCGTGAATATCGATCAGCCGCAGGCCTTCATCGACGGGGTGTTGCCATTCCTCGACGGTGTTTCGAAGACAGCCCCGGAGCGGCTCGCCCAGTGATGAAGACCCATATTCCCTGCCCTTCACCTATTCGACAATCCCCTCAACCCAGCACCTGGATGACCCATGGGACAAGATATCAAGCTGACGGCTTCGGACGGTTTTCAACTCGGCGGCTATCGCGCCGACCCCATCGGCACGCCGAAGGCGGCCATCGTGGTGATCCAGGAGATCTTTGGCGTCAATCACCATATTCGTGCGGTCTGCGATCGCCTTGCCGGCGCCGGCTATGTCGCCATCGCGCCTTCGATCTTCGACCGCATCGAGCCCAATTTCCAGTGCGGCTACTCACCCGATGAAATCGCGGTGGCGCGCAAATTCGTCGCCAATCCGGACTGGGCCGCGATGCTGCGCGACACCCAGGCCGCCATCGACGCCGTCGGCAATGTCGGCGCGGTCGGCATTGTCGGGTTCTGCCTTGGCGGCAGCGTCGCCTATGCCGCCGCCACCAAGCTGACCGGCCTGTCGGCGGCGATCGGCTATTACGGCGGCGCCATCGTTCGGTTCGCCGACGACAAGCCGAAAGTGCCGACCCAACTTCACTTTGGCGAAAACGACGCCGGCATCCCGCTCACCGATGTCGAGACCATCCGCAGCAAGCGCCCCGACGTCGAGATCCACGTCTATCCCGGCGCCCAGCATGGCTTCAATTGCGATGAACGGGCAAGCTACGACAAGGCGAGCGCCGATATTGCCTGGCCGCGCAGCCTCGACTTCTTTGCCAGGCATTTGAAGAACTAGGCCACGGACGTCATTCCGGGGCGACCCGCCGGCGTCGAACCCGGAATTATCGCCTCAGAACCAGCGTTCGCCAACCATTACGGTGTCGCCGGGGTTCATTGGCGTACCGAGCGGCACCACCAAGCGGATCGAGCCTGAATTGTCGGTATGGGTCAGGGTGACACGGTCGCGCTTGGCACGCGGCGAGAAACCGCCGGCAATCGCCACCGCGCTTTCGACGCTCATATTGGGCACGTAAGGATACTGGCCGGGAGCCGCGACTTCGCCAAGGATGAAGAAGGGCCGATAGGATTCAATCTCGACCGCGACCGAGGGATCGCGGATGAAGCCCTTGCGCAGCCGGCCGCTGATCTCGGCGGCAAGTTCGGCTGGAGTCCGCCCGCGCGCCGGCACCGAGCCGATCAGCGGCACGGTGATGGTGCCGCCGGCACCGATCGCATAGGTATTGGTGAGGCCTTCCTGGCCATAGACCACGACCCGCAATTTGTCGCCGGCATCGAGGCGATAGACCGCATCATGGGTCGCAGGCATCGGCGCGGCGGCGTAGACCACGGGGACCGGCGCGTAAGGCGGCTGCCGCGCAGCGGCGAAGCTCGTGCGCAGCGCGCTGATGGCACCGCCGGAATTGGCGACCTGCGGCGGCAATGCCATGCTGCTGCGCGGCGGTGGCGCGTAGGCCTCGCCATAGGCCAGGGAATCGAGATCGCCCTGCGGCTGTTCCATCGCGACGGGAGAGGACGTGTGGACGCAGCCCGAGAGAGCGAGCGCGGTCATCGCGGCAATGATCGGCAA
This sequence comes from uncultured Alphaproteobacteria bacterium, assembly GCA_963748165.1. Classification (GTDB taxonomy): domain Bacteria; phylum Pseudomonadota; class Alphaproteobacteria; order Rhizobiales; family Xanthobacteraceae; genus Bradyrhizobium. The sequence goes on along the minus strand of CAVVIM010000032.1, from coordinate 305,391 downwards.
TCGGAACGCGTGCACAACCCGCACTGGAGTCATCCCTCTTAGCGGAGACAGCTCCAGTCTTGCACCGATTATGGTTAACAAATCGTGTTTTCAGCCCGCGACACCCCGATGCGGAAGGCCGGGCAACCGGCTTTCCGCATCATGCGCGATCAGGCGCTGACACCCGCCCCGATCGGACAGGACACGCCGGTGCCGCCAAGCCCGCAATAGCCGGCCGGATTCTTCGCCAGATATTGCTGATGGTAGTCCTCGGCGAAATAGAACTCGGCGGCCGGCGCGATCTCGGTGGTGATGGCGCCCAGCCCCTTTGCCGCCAATGCCTTTTGATAGGACGCCCTGGATGCGTCCGCGGCTTTGCGCTGCGCGTCGCTGAAGGTGTAGATCGCCGAACGATATTGGGTGCCGACGTCGTTACCTTGACGCATGCCCTGGGTCGGGTTGTGGCTTTCCCAAAACGTCTTCAGCAACTGCTCGTAGGAAATCTTCTTCGGATCGAACACCACCAGCACCGCTTCGGTATGGCCGGTGCGGCCCGAACAGACTTCTTCGTAGGTCGGGTTGGCGGTATGGCCGCCGGCGTAGCCGACGGCGGTGGTGTAGATGCCATCGCCGAGCTCCCAGAATTTGCGCTCCGCACCCCAGAAGCAGCCGAGCCCGAACACCGCCTGCTCGAGGCCCGCCGGGTAAGGCGGCTGCAACTGGCGGCCGTTGACGAAATGACTGGTCGCGGTGGGAATCGGCGTCGCACGGCCCGGCAGCGCTTCGGCAGCGCTCGGCAATGCAGTGGTCTTGCGCATGAACAGCATGGATACCTCCCTGCGAGATGTCAGTTGAACGAGACCCGTCCCGCCTGTGCGAGATTGCGAAACGGTTGGAAGTCGAAGCGCGCTTGAGGCAACCGCCTGCCGAATGCATTCGCACCAGGATCAACAATGGCTTCAATATAGGTCTTTACGCCGGCAACCGCAGCCCCGTTACGGCGGACGATTCGGCATAAATCGATGGCAGCCTTGCGCTCAGTTCCGCGAATAGCCGATCAGCGGCTTGCGCGGCCGGAACAACAGCATCAGCAGGATGCCGAGCACGCCCAGCACCGCAAAAACCGGCTGGTCCAGCACCACCCTGATGACACTGGTCCAGAGCCAGGGCGCGTGACCCTCCACCCAGGCCCGGAACGCCTGCTGGCTGGATTGGTGGACGTCGTTCCAGAACTCGCCAAACCGGGTGAAACGCAGGGTCTGGTCGGCGACCCAGCGGGCGCCATCATAGACCATGAAGATGAATCCGGCCGCCAGCAGCAACAGGCCCACAAGCCGGAAAAAACCGCGGATCATCCGTCACCCTTTATCTGCCGCGCCCCGAACGCCGTCAGCCATTACCGGGACGCACCAGGAAATTCAACCTCGTCAGCACCTTATCGGCACGAAGCGGTCGGCCCCCGCGGTTCCGGAAGGCCCGGAAGGCGTTGACGCTGGTGGGCGCGCCCTCTATAAGACCGGCAATGGCGGCGGGCGCAATCCCGCCGCCGCTGTTCTTTGCGCGACGCCGTCATGCGGAGCCCGCCTGCTCCGGGATTGGCATTCTCAGGAACACCCGAAACACACCAGTGTCGATCACGCGGTTGAACGGCCGGCGCTTCGAAGCCCGACTACCCGCGACCGGTCACCGCCGAAGGATAGTTGAGACCATGGCCAATACCAGTTCCGCCAAGAAGGCGACACGCAAGATTGCCCGCCGCACCGTCATCAATAAGTCGCGCCGCACCCAGATGCGTGGCGCCGTCCGCAATGTCGAAGAAGCGATCAAGAGCGGCGACCGCGACGCGGCGCTGAAGGCGATGGTGCGCGCGGAGCCCGAATTGATGCAGGCGGCACAACGCAACATCATTCACAAGAACAATGCCAGCCGGAAGGTTTCGCGGCTCGCCCATCAGATCGCGAAGCTCGCGAAATGAACCTGCGGGAAAATTAAGGTCGTTGACGAGCCCGGCACTTTCCGGGCTTTTTCGTTTTTGATGTCGGCGCTGGTGCACGCGCCGCGCGCCCGTCGTTTGAGCCGATGCAACAGATGCAATTCTGCCGCACCTGAAACCACGCGCACCTGCCCGACAAGTTATCGCACCTTGCACCAACGCGCATTTTCGAAAAGTTATTGCACCCCACATTAACCGGCAATGTCGAATAGTTATTGCGCCCCGCATTCGCGAGAATTCTCAGAACGTTATCGTACCCCGCACTCAATCGAATAGTGCGCGATCCAGCCGCCGCGGAGGTCGCGAGGGCTGGGGTTACCCTGAAAAACAGTCTCGAAAAGCTCCGCTTCGCGAACCACTTATCCCCATAGTGACGCCAAGCGTTCTGAAAATCGGCCTTCGCGCCGCCCAATTGTAAAGAAATTATTAAAAATTTTCCCTGTTGCAGCGAGATTTGCGACGCCGCCTGGCACGCGCGATTCTGTGCGGTGATTTAAAAACTTGCTTTCGAGTTTCGCAAGCTGTGCGGCACCGCGGTCGACGCTGCGGCGCGGGCCGCCTCGAATCAGGGCATTGCGGGAAATCGTGCATCGTGTATTTCTTAACTTGTTCGCGGCGCCCACGGCTCTTCAGACCAGCGCGGTTTAGGAAACGGGGCGGACGTGCAAATCGGCGGCGGTGTGCGCGTTGGCGACGCTTTCCAAGCGATTGTCGGATCGTAACTCATAGCAATGTGAGAACGATGGTTCTGTGTCGAAATTTCTCAGGGCGAGGCCTTCCTGCCTCGTTTGCTTCGAAAGAGAGAGATACGGCTCGACCAACCGCAACCGCGCGAGAAGCGACGTCCCCGGGCGGGTTGAAGGCAGACGGGCTGAGGTGCACGGCGGCGTGGCGGGACTGAACGGTATTGATGTTCGGACGCGGCCGACTGAATTTGAGATATGCTTAAGCTGACAACTGGCCGCGCGCATGCGTGGCGAGTGGGGGAGGTTTCATGCTCTACGGAAACATCGCGGCAATCGACCAGAGACTGCGCTCAAACGATGCCGTACCCGATGCCGCCGATGAGCGGCCTCCCACGCGAACTCCGGACAGACCGTCGAGTACGCGCTGACCTCGCGGACGCTTCTTCTTCCAGCCGATGATCTGACCGACGGCGTCTCGCCGAACGGCTGGTCCGTGCCTGGGGACGAAGCCCGGCTTGAGGTTGCCCCGCGCGGATAGCCCGCACGCGGTTTCACAGGGCTCCATCACTCTTTCAGAAAAGTCACAGGGCAATGTCGAATATGGAACAGGATCGCTGGTCACGCGTGAAGGGTCGGCTACGCTCGAGCGTGGGAGAAGACGTTTACACAAGCTGGTTCGCGCGAATGGACCTCGAAAGCGTGCAGGACGAGAGCGTCCGCCTGTCGGTCCCGACCCGGTTCCTCAAGAGCTGGATCCAGGCGCATTACGCCGAGCGCGTGCTTTCATGCTGGCAGGCCGAGATGCCGGAAGTGCACCGGATCGACCTCACCGTGCGCACCGCGATGCGCTGTGCGCCGCCGGTCAAGGAGGCTCCCGCGCCGATCGATCCGCGGCGGCCCGAGCGGTTCGACGGCCGGCCCGCGCCGGAACTGCGCGCGACCGCGATCGCACCGGTGTCTGCCAGCCATGACGCGCTCGGGGGCTCACCGCTCGATCCGCGCCTGACTTTCGGAAGCTTCGTGGTCGGCCGCTCCAATACGCTGGCGCACGCCGCGGCGCGCCAGGTGGCGGAAGGACGACGTGGCGACGCCGTGATGTTCAATCCGCTTTACATCCACGCCGGCGTCGGACTCGGCAAGACCCATCTGCTGCAGGCGGTGACGTGGGCCGGCAATTCCGGCAGCGAACGCAAGGTGCTGTATCTTACGGCCGAAAAGTTCATGTACGGCTTTGTCGCCGCGCTCAAGACCCAGACGGCGCTGGCGTTCAAGGAAGCGTTGCGCGGCATCGACGTGCTGGTGATCGACGACCTGCAATTCCTGCAGGGCAAATCGACCCAGGCTGAATTCTGCCACACCCTGAATGCGCTGATCGACGCCGGCCGTCAGGTGGTGATCGCGGCCGACCGACCGCCGTCCGATCTCGAGAGTCTGGATGACCGCGTGCGCTCGCGCCTTGCCGGAGGCCTCGTCGTGGAGATGGCATCGCTCGGCGAAGAATTGCGGCTCGGTATCCTGAAGTCACGGGTCGCAGCGGCGCGTGCGCATCATGCAAGCTTCGACGTACCGATGCCGGTGCTGGATTATCTCGCCCGAACCATCACCCATAATGGCCGCGACCTCGAAGGCGCCATCAATCGCCTGCTGGCGCACAGCAAGCTCAACGCCCAGCCGGTCACGCTGGAAATGGCCGAGCGCGAGGTGCGCGACCTGATCCGTCCGCAGGAACCCAAACGCATCAAGATCGAGGACATTCAACGGGTGGTGGCGCGTCAATATAATGTCAGCCGTTCCGACCTGTTGTCGTCGCGCCGCACCGCCAATGTGGTCCGCCCGCGCCAGGTCGCGATGTACCTGGCGAAGACGCTGACGCTGCGTTCGCTGCCGGAAATCGGACGCCGTTTCGGCGGCCGCGATCACACCACGGTGTTGCACGCCGTGCGCAAAATCGAGGCACTGGTGGCCAGGGACGTCGCGCTGTCGGAAGAGGTTGAGTCGCTGAAGCGTCAGTTGCAGGAGTGAACGGCCTGCTGTTCCCCGGCATCACATGGCCTTCCGTTTGAGCGAACGCTTCGTCAAGGACTGCGCCAGGGCGGTCCTTGAAGCCTTGATTCCCCGCAAAACGTGGGGAACGGCCCCACGCATCTCTTGCGCTTGCGGGCCATCCGCGCCACCTTGGGGTCCCCCCTTGAGGTTTGATCAAATCCAGCTTTGATCGGCTTTTCGGGTCTCAAATGCCGTGGCGCGCCGCTGGCCGCCCGGCTTTTCCATCTTCGGATCAGGCGGGTATTGCTATGAAGGTCACCGTCGAACGCGCGCAACTCCTGAAGTCGCTGGGCCACGTCCATCGCGTGGTCGAACGCCGCAACACCATCCCGATCCTCGGCAACGTGCTGGTGCGTGCCGAAAATGCCCGGCTGTCGCTCAAGGCCACCGACCTTGATCTCGAGGTGACGGAAACGCTGGCCGCCGAAACCGGAACCGGCGGCTCGACCACCGTGCCTGCGCATATGTTCTACGACATCGTGCGCAAGCTGCCTGACGGGGCGCAGATCGTGCTGGAAGGCGACGGCGACCGCTCGATCCTGGCGATCCGTGCCGGGCGCTCGCGCTTCACCCTGCAGACGCTGCCCGAAAACGATTTTCCGGATCTTGCCGCCGGCGACATGACGCATTCGTTCGCGCTCGCCGCCGCCGACATGAAGCGGCTGATCGATCGCACCCAATTTGCGATCTCGACCGAGGAGACCCGTTACTACCTCAACGGCATCTACCTGCACGCCGCCGGCAGTGCCAAGGCGCCGACCTTGCGCGCGGTCGCTACCGACGGGCATCGCCTGGCCCAGATCGACCTGGCGCTCCCCAAGGGCGCATCCGGCATGCCCGGCGTGATCGTGCCGCGCAAGACCGTCGGTGAAGTGCAACGGCTGATCGAGGACAGCGAGGCCGAAATCGGCATCGAGCTGTCGCAAGGCAAGATCCGCTTCACCATCGGCAATGTGGTGCTGACCTCGAAGCTGATCGACGGCACCTTTCCGGACTATGGCCGCGTCATCCCGCAGAATAACGACAAGGAACTGGTGGTCGACAAGAAGGATTTCGAGGCGGCGGTCGACCGGGTCTCGACCATCTCGAGCGAGCGCGGCCGCGCGGTGAAGCTGGCGTTGTCCGCCGGCAGGCTGGTGCTGTCGGTGACCAATCCGGATTCCGGCAGCGCCACCGAGGAGCTTGAAGTCGAATATGCTTCCGAGGCGCTCGATATCGGATTCAATTCGCGCTATCTGCTGGACATTGCCGCCCAGATCGAGGGCGAAGTCGCGGTGCTGCGGCTGGCCGATCCGGGTTCGCCCACGCTGGTGCAGGACAAGGATTCCAAGGGCGCGCTCTACGTGCTGATGCCGATGCGGGTGTAAGGCATTTCCCCTCGGGCGGCGGGACTGATCTTCCCCTCTCCCACAAGGGGAGAGGGAAGAAAAATCGACAATCGAGAGCCATGACCGCCTCGCGCATCCATCGCCTTACCTTGACGCACTTCCGCAATTATCGCGCGGCGAGCCTTCGGACCCGCGGCGACGTGGTGGTGCTGGTCGGCCCGAACGGCGCCGGCAAGACCAATTGCATCGAGGCCATTTCGTTTCTGTCGCCCGGACGCGGGTTGCGCCGGGCGACCCTCGACGATGTCGCCGATGTCCAGGGCGACGGCTCGTGGGCGGTGTCGGCCGAGGTGGAAGGCGCACTCGGACTGGCAACGCTCGGCACCGGCATCGACGCGCCCGGCAGCGAGCCATCCGCTGTCAGCCGGCGCTGCCGGATCGACCGCGAGCCGGTGAATTCGGCCGCGGCGTTCGGCGATCACCTGCGCATGGTGTGGCTGACGCCGTCGATGGACGGGCTGTTCATGGGCGCGGCGTCGGAACGGCGGCGGTTCTTCGATCGGCTGGTGCTGGCGATCGACAGCGAGCATTCGGCGCGGGTGGCGGCGCTCGACCGCAGCCTGCGATCGCGCAACCGCCTGCTCGAGGTGCGCAATTTCGATGACCACTGGTGCGACGCGATCGAGCGCGAGACCGCTGAATTGGCGGTGGCGGTGGCGGCGACGCGGGGCCAGACCCTGACCAGGCTTGCCGCCATGCTGCGCCTGCGCGGCACCGGCTCCGCCTTTCCCTCCGCCGAGATCGCACTCGACGGCTGGATGGAAAACGCGTTGCCGAACGAGCCGGCCACCGCGGTGGAGGACCGCTACCGCGAGATCCTGCGCAACGGCCGGGCCCGCGACGCCGCGGCCGGCCGCACCCTCGACGGCCCGCACCTCACCGATCTGCAGGTGGCCTACGCACCAAAGAATATCCCGGCCCGGGACGCCTCAACCGGCGAGCAGAAGGCGCTGCTGATCGGGCTGGTGCTGGCGCATGCAACCCTGGTCGCGGAGACGACCGGCATCACGCCGCTGCTGTTGCTCGATGAGGTCGTGGCGCATCTCGACCCCGGCAGGCGCAAGGCCCTGTTCGACGAACTCGCCAAACTCCGCGCCCAGGTCTGGATGACCGGCGCCGATCCTCTCGCCTTCACCGACATCGGCGCATCCGGCGAAATGTTCGACGTCGATTCCGGCTGCGTTACGCCGCGCAGCAGAGCCTGAGGCCGCGCCGGCACAAGCTCGTCGCGCCAACTGCCGCCGCTTAAAAATCGCGCTTTCCGGGACCGCGAAATGGCAGCCCGATCGCGCTTTTGCGATCGCTCCGAAACGGCTCTCGGCCACCTTGAAAAACCATCGAAAATTCCCATTTATTCAACAGCTTGCTGCGAGATACTTTGCGCTAGGCGCATGGCGTCTTTCATGGCACAAATAAGCCGATCAGCGCCTGGTCTTGCGCCGCTGATTCGGGACATCCTCAAAGGCCACACATGACAGAACCCGCCCGGCAATCGATCGCCGACACTGAGCATTCCATCCCCATCGAATACGGCGCGGAATCGATCCGGGTTCTGAAGGGCCTCGACGCCGTGCGCAAGCGGCCGGGAATGTATATCGGCGACACCGATGACGGCAGCGGCCTGCATCACATGGTCTACGAGGTCGTCGACAATGCCATCGACGAAGCACTCGCCGGCCACGCCACCGCGGTGGAGGTCGTGCTCAATGCCGACGGCTCGGTCACCGTGCGCGACGACGGCCGGGGCATTCCGGTCGACATTCACAAGGGCGAAGGCATTTCCGCGGCCGAGGTCATCATGACCCAGCTCCACGCCGGCGGAAAGTTCGACCAGAATTCCTATAAGGTGTCCGGCGGTCTGCATGGCGTCGGCGTCTCCGTCGTCAACGCGCTGTCGAGCAAGCTGGAACTGCGGGTCTGGCGCGATGGCAAGGAGCATTTCATCGCCTTCGCCCACGGCGATGCGGTGGCGCCGCTCGCGGTGGTGGGCGCCGCCAACGGCAAGCGGGGCACCGAGGTGACGTTCCTCGCCTCGACCGGGACGTTCACCAATGTCGAATACGATTTCGCTACCCTGGAGCATCGCTTGCGCGAGCTCGCATTCCTCAATTCGGGGGTCAATATCGTGCTGTCCGACATGCGCCACGCGGTCGAGAAGCGCGAGGAGATGCACTACGAGGGCGGCGTCGAAGAGTTCGTCAAATACCTCGACCGCAACAAGAAGGCGATGGTGCCATCCCCGATCATGATCAATGCCGACATGAACGGCATCGGCGTCGAGGCCGCGCTGTGGTGGAACGACAGCTACCACGAGAACGTACTTTGCTTCACCAACAACATTCCGCAGCGCGACGGCGGTACCCATCTCGCGGGCTTTCGCGGCGCGCTGACCCGTCAGGTCAACGGCTATGCCGATGCCATGGCCAAGCGCGAAAAGATCGCGCTGACCGGCGACGACTGCCGCGAGGGATTGACCGCGGTGCTCTCGGTCAAGGTACCCGACCCGAAATTCTCCTCGCAGACCAAGGACAAGCTGGTGTCCTCGGAAGTTCGCCCCGTGGTCGAAAATGTCCTCAACGAGGCCCTGGCGGCGTGGTTCGAGGAACATCCCTCGGAGGCCAAGATCATCGTCAGCAAGGTGGTGGAGGCCGCCGCCGCCCGCGAGGCTGCGCGCAAGGCGCGCGAGCTGACCCGGCGCAAGGGTGCGCTCGACATCGCCTCGCTGCCCGGCAAGCTCGCCGACTGCCAGGAACGCGATCCCGCCAAGTCCGAACTGTTCATCGTCGAGGGCGATTCCGCCGGAGGCAGCGCCAAGCAGGGCCGCAACCGCGAATTCCAGGCGGTGCTGCCGCTGCGCGGCAAGATCCTCAATGTCGAGCGCGCGCGCTTCGACAAGATGCTGGGCTCCGAGCAGATCGGCACCTTGATCACGGCGCTCGGTACCGGCATCGGCCGCGACGATTTCGACCTCTCCAAGCTGCGCTATCACAAGATCATTCTGATGACCGACGCCGACGTCGACGGCGCCCACATCCGCACGCTGCTGCTCACCTTCTTTTTCCGCCAGATGCCGGCGCTGATCGAGGGCGGCTACCTGTATATCGCGCAGCCGCCGCTCTACAGGGTGACGCGCGGCAAGTCGGAGCAGTATCTGAAAGACGAGCGCGCGCTGGAAGATTATCTGATCGAGACCGGGCTCGACGACTGCGTGTTCAAGCTCGCGACCGGCGAGGACCGCAGCGGCCGCGACCTGCGGGCTCTGGTCGAGGATGCCCGCATCATCCGCGCTACGCTGCACAATCTGCACAGCCGCTATAACCGCAAGGTGGTCGAGCAGGCGGCGATCGCCGGCGTGCTGAGTCCGAAAATCACTGGCGATGTCGTCACCGCCAACGCCGCCGCGGACTACATCGCGCGACGGATGGACGCGCTCGCCGATGAGGTCGAGCGCGGCTGGACCGGACGCTTCACCGACGGCGCAGGTTTCCTGTTCGAACGCTCGGTGCGTGGCGTCAAGGATGTTGCCATCATCGACGACGCGCTGCTCGGCTCCGCCGACGCGCGCAAGCTCGACGACTATGCCGGGAAGCTGCAGGAAGCCTATCCAAAGCCCGGCCTGTTGCGCCGGAAGGACACCGAAACCCCGATCCACGGGCCGGTCAGCCTGTTCGAGGCGGTGACGGATGCCGGACGCAAGGGTGTGGCACTGCAGCGCTATAAGGGCCTCGGCGAAATGAACCCGAGCCAGCTCTGGGAAACCACGCTCGACACCAATGAGCGCTCGATGCTCCAGGTGAAGATCAAGGAGGTCGACGAGGCCGACGACATCTTCACCAAGCTGATGGGCGATGTGGTCGAACCGCGCCGCGAATTCATCCAGGACAATTCGCTCAGCGCGACCGTGGACGTGTGAGGCGGGTGCCGCCGCTCCAGTACATCGTCGAGGGCGGTCACCGGCTGACGGGCACCATCGAGCCCTCCGGAAACAAGAACGCGGCGTTGCCGATCATCGCCGCGGCATTGCTGACCGAGCACCCGGTGACGCTGGAAAACGTCCCGCGCATTCGCGATACCGAAACGCTGGTCGAACTGATCCGGTCGGTCGGCGCCTCGGCGCAATGGCAAGGCCGCAACACGCTTGCCATCCACGCCCGGGAGATTCGCGCCGCCGACCTCGACCCCGAATTGTGCGCACGGATTCGCGCCTCGATCCTGCTGGCGGGGCCGCTGCTTGCCCGCTGCGGCGAAGTCGCGCTGCCGCCGCCGGGCGGCGACGTGATCGGGCGGCGCCGCCTCGACACCCATTTTCTGGCATTCGAACAGCTCGGCGCCACCGTCACCACAACCCACCGGCTCGAATTCCGCGCCTCGAGCCTCAAGGGCGCGGACGTTTTCCTCGATGAACCCAGCGTGACCGCGACGGAGAATGTCCTCGTCGCCGCGGTGGCAGCCCATGGCACCAGCTATTTGCGCAACGTCGCGTCCGAACCGCATGTGCAGGACCTCGCGCATTTCCTGGTCGCGATCGGGGCGCGCATCGATGGCATCGGCACCAACACCATGGTCGTGCAGGGCGCGGCGACGCTGGGCCCGGCGCGCTATGCCATCGGCCCCGATCATATCGAAGTCGGTTCGCTGATCGGACTCGCCGCGGTGACGGGTTCGCCGCTGCGCATCGCGCGCGCCGGCGTCGAGCACCTGCGCTCGATCCGGATGGGTTTTGAGCGGCTCGGTATCGTCTGCGGGGTGGAGGGTGACGACCTCGTCGTCCCTTCCGGCCAGACCATGAAAATCAGGGACGATTTCGGCGGCCACGTCCCCAAGCTCGAGGATCAGCCTTGGCCGGCGTTTCCGGCCGACCTGATGTCGATCGCGATCGTGACCGCGACCCAGTGCGACGGCGTGATCCTGATGTTCGAGAAGATGTTCGAGTTCGCGGATGTTCTTTGTCGACAAGCTGATCTCGATGGGCGCCCGCATCGTGCTGTGCGACCCGCATCGCGCGATCGTGGCGGGTCCGAGCCGGCTGCGCGGTGCCTCGATGATATCTCCCGACATCCGCGCCGGCATGGCGATGCTGCTCGCCGCCGTCTGCGCCGAGGGCGTCAGCACCATCAACAATGCCGACCAGATCGAACGCGGCTATGAGCGCATCGACGAGCGGCTCAACGCCCTCGGCGCCAGAATCAGGCGCGTGCCGGAGCGGACGGACAGCGCCTGATCGAGCGGGTTCCGTGGTGGCGAACCGGCCACCTTTCGGCGTGACGGTAGTGATAGTCTGCTTCCATGACCGCATCAGACGAGATCGAGCGAGGCCCGCGCCTGGCCTCCGGCCCGGCGGAACTCCCGCGCCGCCAATTCGCCGAGGAACTCGCCGAGACGCTCAGGCTCGCGCTGCCGATCGCACTGACGCAGCTCGGACAGATCGCGATGATGACGACCGATCTTGCCCTGATCGGACGCCTCGGAGACGCGGCTGTGGCGGCGGCGGCGCTGGCAATCACCGTGTTCTTTATCAGTTTCACGTTCGGAATGGGGATGGTGTCGGCGGTGGCACCGCTTGCCGCCCAGGCGTTTGGCGCCCGCGATCCGCATCAGGTGAGGCGCTCGCTGCGGACCGGCCTCTGGGTCGCGCTGCTGATTTCTCTGCCGACCATGATGTTTCCGCTGTGCGGTGAGCAGATCCTGCTGGCGCTCGGCCAGGCGCACGCAACCGCGCATCTGGCGCAACGATATCTGTTCGGGCTGGCCTGGGGCATTGCCCCGGCGCTGTGGTTTCTGGCGATCCGCGGCTTCATGGGAGCGGTCAATCGGCCGGAGCCGGCATTGTGGATTACCCTGGCCGCGATTCCGGCGAACGGCCTGCTGGTCTACCTCTTGATCCATGGCGCGTGGGGCCTGCCGCGGCTCGAGCTGTTCGGCGCCGGCCTCGCCACCACGATTGTCAATTTCGGCAGCTTCCTCGCAGGCGTCTGGTTTGCGACGCGCCGCCGGCCATTCCGGAAATATCACGTGCTGGCCCACGTCTGGCGCATCGACTGGCGGTTGATGCGGCAACTGGTCGTGATCGGCGCGCCGATCTCGGTCGCATTCCTGATGGAATATGGGCTGTTCGCCGCTGCGGCGCTGCTGATGGGCCTGATCGGCACCATCGCGCTGGCGGCGCATCAGGTCGCCCTGCAGGTCACAGCCATCCTGTTCATGGTACCGTTCGGAATCGGGATGGCGGCTACCGTGAGAGTCGGTCACGCCGTCGGCCGCAACGATGTGGGCGCGGTCAAACGCGCGGGCCTGGTTGCAACGCTGCTTGGAATCGTGCTGGTCGCTGCCCTGACGCTCGGCGTAATCCTGGGCCGGTTTGCCATCGCGCGATTCTTCTTCGGCAATCCTGATGGCGGTGACGTCGCCGTGGAGCTGACAGCCAGGCTTCTGCTGGTCGGCGCAACGTTCTTTGTCGCCGACGGCATTCAAACCATTGCAGCCGGATCCCTGCGCGGCATGAACGACACGCGGGTGCCGTTGCTGTTTGCCGCGATCAGCTACTGGCTGATCGGGTTCACCACGGCTTGCTGGCTCGGCTTCAGGACCGACCTCGGCGCCGTCGGGGTCTGGATCGGGCTCGCCTGCGGCACCGCGATCTATGCCATTCTGCTGCTGCTGCGGTTCCGGTTCTTGGCCGACAGGATTGCGTCCCGATGAATGTCCAAGGGATCGATCCCCCACCCGATACCGCTTCCCTGCTGGCCGGCGCGCAATTTGCCGACGCTTTCGCGATCGAGATCGAAGGCCGAGCGCTCGATGCGCGCCATGCCGCGCAGCGAATGATGGGGCGCTCGCCGCGATGGATCGACGCGCTGTTGCGGCTCCGCAATGTTCTGGTCACGCCCTTTGGTCTGAAAAAATCGGGCAAAGGCGAGACGCCGCCGAGAGAGACGATCGGCCTGTTTCCGGTTCTGACCGAAACTTCGGATCGCCTTGTGGCGGGCTTCAACGACCGGCATCTGGATTTCCGCGTCGTGGTCGACGTCGCGGCCTGCGGCCCCGGCCAGCAAGTCACGGCGACCACGCTGGTGAAAACCCACAATCGGCTTGGCCGCGCCTATCTGGCGATCATATTGCCGTTTCATCGCCTGATCGTGCCGGCGATGCTGCGGCAGATTGCCGGCTGACCCGGACGGGCCTTCCGATCCCCGTGGACGCACCGGCTCGCCCGTGCTTTGTTCCGGCCAACTCGCGCCCGCCGACGCAACGGTAAATCCCCGTCCATCGAGCTGCTGATCTGGCGCATGGAAAGCAAGGGTCTGACCCGCCGCAGCCGATGTTGACGACACGGCGCGGCAGCCGTACCAAAAAAGCGAGGTTCTCACCTGGTCATTGCGAGGCGCGGAGCGACGAAGCAATCCATGGGCCGTCATTCCGGGGCGATGCGAAAGCATCGAGCCCGGAATCTCGAGATCCCGGGTTCGCGCTAACGCGCGCCCCGGAATGACTGGGAGCGTTGGGTTGCTTCGCGAAGCCTGTCATCGGGCGCGCTGTCGTGCGACCCGTTGGCTCGCAATAACGATTTAGAAAGGCAACGCCATGGCCCATGAAACCGCGACACTGGCCGCTTACGTCGCCAACCTGAAATTCGCCGACATCCCGCCGGAAGTGCTGGAACGGGCCAAGGTGCTGACGCTGGATTTTCTCGGCAGCGCCATCCGCGCCCGGCGCGACGCGGAATCGACGCCGTCGCTGCTCAAGATGCTCGAAGCGCTCGCACTCGACGGCAAGGGCGAGGCCACGGTATTTGGCGACAGCAAAACCTGGACTCCGGCGGTCGCCGCCTTGCTCAACGGCGCGCTCGGCCATTCGCTGGATTTCGACGACACCCATGCGGATTCCTCGCTGCATCCAAGCGCGCCGGTGGTCCCGGCGGCGTTCGCGGTCGGCGAGTTGGTGGGCGCCTCGGGCCGCGACGTGCTGACCGCGATCGTTGCCGGCTATGAGGTCTGCTGCCGGCTCGGCAACGCGCTCGATCCGACCTCGCATTACGCGCGCGGCTTTCATCCGACCGCCACGGCCGGAACCTATGGCGCCGCGGCCGCGGCGGCGAAATTGTTCGGACTGTCGAAAGACCAGATCGTTTCGGCGTTCGGCGTCTCCGGCAGCCAGGCCGCAGGCTCGCTGCAGTTTCTGGTCAATGGCGCCTGGAACAAGCGCTATCAGGTCGGCGCCGCCGCCATGAATGGCGTGATCGCGGCGACGCTCGCACGCAACGATTTCGTCGGCTCGACCGAGGCGGTCGAGGGCCGGCACGGGCTGCTGGTCGGCTACAGCGACAATGCCCATCCCGACAAAGCCGTCGCCGGGCTCGGCAGCAGCTACGAGACCATGAAGATCGGGGTAAAGCCCTATCCGAGCTGCCGCTATACCCATGCCGCGCTCGATGCGCTGATCGCGATGCGGCGGGAACACAACCTGACGCCGGACCAGATCAGGCGGGTCGAAATCGGCCTGCACCGCAATGGCATCACGCTTACCGGCGACGCCGCCACCAAACGACATCCGACCTCGATCGTCGGCGGCCAGTTCTCGATGTTCTTCACCGGCGCGGTGGCGCTCGACCAGGGCCGCTTCGGCTGGGACGACTACGGTCGGCTCGGCGACGCCGCGGTCGATGCGCTGGCGGACAGGTTCGATGTGGTCCAGGACGATCGGCTGGAAGTCGGCCGCAGCCATCCGTTCGGCGCCCGTGTCAGCATCACCACGGACGACGGCGTGCATGAGCGGCTCTATGCCGATCCCTCCGGCGAGCCCGGCTCGTTCCCGGATGCCCAGGCGATGCAGCAGAAGTTCCTCACCCTGGCCCGTCCGGTGCTGAACGGCCGCGCCGATCAGTTGGCCGATGCGATCCTGTCGCTGGAGCGATTCGACCGCGTCGAGAAAGCCACGCAGCTCGGACGGCTGTAGGTCGCCGCGTCAGTTGGCGCCGGCCAGTCTGCCGTTGCCGCGGGTTGCCGCGATCACGTCGCCGACAAGCCGGGACACGCCGTCGACATCGGGCCAGTTCGGCGAGATGCCGAGACGGACGATGACCAGCCGTTCGGACGGGATCACGATCACATATTGCCCGATCGTTCCCTTGGCGAAGAACGCATCGCGCGGCCAGCCGTGGCGGATCCGGTAGGTGGCGCCATAGCTGTCGCCCTGATTGGTCCAGAACCCCGCGCCATAACCGACCCAGGCGTTCGGCGTCGGCGCGGCGGAATATCTCACCCAGCCTTCCGGCAGGATTCGTTTTCCGCCGACGACGCCGTCGTCGAGATAGAGCATACCGAAGCGCGCCCAGTCGCGCGCCGTCGCCAGCATCTGGCTCGATCCTTCCGGATTGCCGGCGGCGTCGAACTCGAGCGTCACGTGGCGGATGCCGAGCGGTCCGAACAGCTCGGCTTGCGCCAGACGCAGCAGGTCGGCCGCGCGGCCGCCGGCCGCATCGCGGATCAGCCGCGACAGGATGATGTAATTGCCGTCATTGTAATTCCATGCGCTGCCCGGAGCGGTTGCAAGATCGACGCTCTCGGCGTAGCCGGCCATGTCGGCCGCCATGAACTTCATGCGGTTGACCGGCTCCAGCGCGGCGCCTAGCGAGGCCGACAGCGAACTGCCGAGCGCAAGGCCTGCGGTGTGGCGCAAGAGCTGATCGAGGGTGATCGCATGCCGGGGATCGCCGGGGCTTTGCCAGGCGGCAACCGGCGCGGGCCGATCGAGCGCAAGCTTTCCCTGGCGCACGAGAATTCCGGCCAGTGCCGACATCACCGATTTGGTCGCGGAGAAGCCGAGGATCGGGGTTTCGATGCCGTAGCCCGCGGCATAGCGTTCGGCGACGATGCGACCCTCCTTGAGTACCAGCACTGCCTTGGTACGGCGGAATGGCGGCTGCTCCGGTTCGGCAAAGGCGGCATCGAGCGCGGCATCAAGCTGCGGCGTCACGGGTGCGACCAGCGAAGGTCCGGCGATCTCGGACAGGCGCGGCGGCGGCTCGTTGCCGGCCGGCGGCAGCGAGATATCGGCGACCGTGCCGCCGTGATCGAGGTAACAGCCAAACCCCTGGCGGTAAACTGCGTGGCTGCGGCCGAGGCCGAGCAGCGTCACCGTGGCGTCCTTGCGTGTGCGATCGACCCTGTAGTCAAGCGCCCAGCTCACCAGTGCGGCGCCGGGCATCGCGGCCGTGGTCTCGGCGAACACCCGGTCCGGATCGAGCCCGGAAACGAAAGTCTCCGAGCACAGGATGCTCGCAACAAATCCTGTCGCGACCTTCGGCAGATCGCGGGCCCGCGCCGCGGTCAGCGCCAGTGCGCCCAGGGCCGTGGTTGCGGCAAGAAGGAAAAAAAGACGTCGGCTCATCACGAACTCCTCCGGCATGACGCATCGGCGCGTGCCGGTCATGAGCCCGAACCGGCGCCAATCCGCTCGCCGGATTTGAAAATCACGCTGGTCGAAATCCGACCGATCTCGCCGATTTCAAAAATGACGAGATATTGCAGTCGTTTGGATGTCAGGCGGCCGGCGCCCGCTGTCGACGATATTCGGTCGGCGTTACCCCCGTGGTCGCCTTGAAGGCACGGTTGAACGGACCGAGCGATTGAAAACCGGCGTCCATGGCAATGGTGATGACGGGAACTTCGGCCTGTGTCGGGTCGGCGAGCGCCGCCTTGGCTTCCTCGATCCGGTGATTGTTGAGGAAGACGTTGAAATTGCGATAGCCGAGCCGCTGATTGATCAGCCGCCGCAACCGGTATTCCGGAATGGCGAGCTTGGTCGCGAGCGTGCCGATGGTGATGTTGTCATGGCGATAGATCCGCTCATCGGCCATCAATCGCATCAAGGCATCGACCAGCCTTCGATCCGCGGCATTTGACGCCTGGATCGCCGCCGCCGGGCCGGGCAGGTCCGGCGCAGCCGGAAATAAATCCGTCGCGGTGACATGCATCATCGCATAGCAGATCGCGGCCACGATCGCTGCGAACACGGCGGCATTCACGGTATTGGCGATGTCGGTCGCTGCGCCGCCGGACATCGATATCTGCAGCAAGGCATTGGTCCCGCCGTAAAGCGCGGCAGCGCCGACGATGAAGACCCTGAGCTGACGGCGCCGCTCGACCAGGTCGGCCGACCATGAGGCTACGGTTTGCCCGACCGCCATGGCGATGAAGCCGAGCGCGACCAGATTGACCGCAATAATCGAAATCCGTGCATTCCCGGCCGGTGCAATCCACATGCAATTGACGAAGCTGAAGGCAACGACCGCCGCCCAGACCGGCGCGTGCCATGCCCGTATCCTGAACGCATCGTCAAACAGCGCGCGCGTAAACAACCAGAAGACCACGGCATTGCCGGTCGACAGCGCGATCAGCGGCGCGTGCCAGGCCGAGACGGCTGACGCGGAGCCGATCGAAGCGGTGACGGCGTGCGCGGCCGACCCCAGCGCAAAGGCCGTGCCGAGGCGTCCGGCCGCGACATGGCTGAAGTCGCGAAACTGCGCGGCGGCAAGCACCAGCAGCAGCGCCACGGTGCCGGCGCGCAACGCAAGATCCAGAACGGCAAGCGACATCAGATCGGCTCGATCAGTCCGCAGGGTGCAACGGCGATTCTAGTGGATATCCCATGCCGGTTCAATTTCGTGAAGCCATCCAGGTCTCACGCCGGGTCACCCACAGCTCTCCGGCATGGCCGAACAGGTCGATAGTGCGATCTTTTCGCGCGCCCAACCGCCGCGCCACCGCTTGCGACGCGGCGTTTTCACAGTCGATGCAGTGCACGATCTGGTCGATCTCGAAGGTCGCGAACGACCAATCGATGGCGGCGCGCGCCGCCTCGACCGCGTATCCCTTGCGACGAAAGTCGTCTGCAATCCCCCAGCCGACTTCAAAGCCCGGCCATCCCGGCGGCTTCCAGGGCCCTACCCGTCCGACATATCGGCCGGTTTGCCGTTCCTCGACCACGAACATGCCGACACCATGCAGCACCCAGTGCCCGGCCATGATCGCCGCGTTCCGCCATCCGGCAAAGGCGTCGGTGATGGGCTTGCCGTCGGAGGTGATGAACCGGCCCGAAGCGGAATCGGCCAGCATCGCCGTGTTCGGCTCAATGTCGGTGCCGCGCCACGGCCGCAATGTCAGGCGCTCGGTTTCGATCACGGGCGAGTCCAGTTGCGCGAACGTGACACCGGGTTTGAGCGGAGCGATCATCGCCTTCGATTCCTCCTAAATCACCTGGACCGTCAATGCTGCTTACCGCCGTCATTGCGTCGAGCGCAAGCGACGAAACCATCGCCCGTCCTGTCAGTCCCATCGTAGCCCCGGGGAGCCGGTGATCGGCCGCCTTTGCGCGGCCCCTTGGCTTGGCCTGGGACGACGTTGTACTTGGACGCCACTCCGCAATTTCTGCTATGATCGTCACTACATTCGATGGAGACCTCATGAGCTGGCTTCCTTCCAACGATCCCGTGCTCGGCGATGCCCGCTCCTGCGACGCGCTCGAGCTCGTCATTGTGCCGCGCACCCGCGACCTCGGCGACGGCTTCGAGGTGCGCCGGGCGCTGCCGCATGACAAGCGCCAGATGGTTGGTCCGTTTATCTTTTTTGACCATTTCGGCCCGGTACAGTTCATGTCGGGCAAGGGCATGGACGTGCGCCCGCATCCGCATATCGGGCTTGCCACCGTCACCTATCTGTTCGACGGCAGCATCATGCACCGCGACAGCGAGGGGAACATCCAGGAAATCCAGCCCGGCGCGATGAACCTGATGACCGCGGGACGCGGCATCGCCCATTCGGAGCGGACCCCCGACCTGCAACGCCGCGACGGCCAGAAGATGCTGGGCCTGCAGAGCTGGATCGCGCTGCCGGCCGGATCCGAAGAGATCGCACCATCCTTTCAGCATTACGCCGCCGGCGATCTGCCGATGATCGCGGAACACGGCTTCACCGCCCGCGTCATTGCCGGCAGTTCCTTCGGCATCTCGTCGCCGGTGACGATGGTGTCGCCGTGGTTCTATACCGAGGTGAGCGCCACCCAGGGAACCAGCGTGCCGCTCGATCCCGACCATGAAGAACGCGCCATTTACCTGGTCGAGGGCGAAATCGAAATCGCACACGAGCGTTACGAGGGTCCCAGGCTGCTGGTCTTCCGGCCCGGCGACCGCATCACGGTGCGGGCGATCAAGCCGACGCGGATGATGTTCCTCGGCGGCGACGCGTTGGAAGGCCCACGCCATATCTGGTGGAATTTCGTCTCCTCCAGCAAGGAGCGGATCGAGCAGGCCAAGGCCGACTGGAAGAGTGGCCGGTTCGCGCACGTCCCCAACGAGCACGAGTTCATTCCGCTGCCGGAGTGAGTCCTCCTGCTGTCTCCTCTCTCTGTTGTCATCCGCCGCCGCGAGGATGGCGCTGCCTGTGAAAGGTGTGACCGATGAACACCATGCTCGCCAGCGACCTGCCCTTGCCGCGGATCGGGCGCGGCAAGGTCCGCGATATCTACGCCGTCGACGACGACCGGCTGCTGCTGCTCGCCACCGACCGCATCAGCGCCTTCGACGTGGTGATGGCCGAGACGATCCCGATGAAGGGCGCGGTGCTGACCCAGATCAGCGCGTGGTGGTTCGCGCAGCTCGAAGGCGTGGCCCCGCATCACCTGATCAGCGCCGATGCCGACGCCATCGTCGGCGAGCTCCCGGCGCTGCACCCCCATCGCAGCCAGCTCGCCGGACGCGCCATGCTGTGCCGGCGCACCACGGTATTTCCGATCGAATGCGTGATCCGCGGCTACCTCTCGGGCTCGGCCTGGAAGGAATATGCCGCGCAGGGCACGCTGGCAGGCGAGAAACTGGCGGCCGGCCTGCTTGAAAGCGCAAAGCTCGAGCCCGCGATCTTCAGTCCGGCGACCAAGGCAGAGACCGGTCATGACGAGAACATCACGATCGGTCGCATGCGCGAAATCCTCGGCGACGAGGTGACCTGCCAGCTCGAAAGCATGACCCGTGCGGTCTAT
Organism: uncultured Alphaproteobacteria bacterium; assembly: GCA_963748165.1. GTDB lineage: Bacteria > Pseudomonadota > Alphaproteobacteria > Rhizobiales > Xanthobacteraceae > Bradyrhizobium. Next base: position 285,268 of record CAVVIM010000032.1, on the reverse strand, counting down.
ACGCTCGGCGAGAAAATCAGCCGCGACCAGGGCATCATCATCGCCGACACCAAGTTCGAATTCGGCCGGGATCGCGACGGCCGGATCATCCTGATCGACGAGGTGATGACCCCCGACAGTTCAAGGTTCTGGGCGGTGGACGGCTATGCGCCGGGCCGGCCGCAGCCCAGTTTCGACAAGCAGCCGCTGCGCGATTATCTCGACGCCGAGCGCCGCGCCGGCCGCTGGAACGGCGAAGCCCCGCCGCCACCGCTGCCGGCAAGCGTGGTCGAGGCCACCAGCAAGCGCTATCTCGACGCCTATCGCCGTGTCACCGGGTCCGAGCTCGGTGTTGCCCAATCCAAGCCGTCATTCCGGGGCGCGCGCTAGCGCGAACCCGGAATCTCGAGATTCCGGGTCTGGTGCTACCACCATCCCGGAATGACGGCAGCCGTCAAATCCCCGCCATCATCACGTATTTGATCTCGACATATTCTTCCATGGCGTGATGCGAGCCTTCGCGTCCCAGGCCGCTTTCCTTGACGCCGCCGAACGGCGCGACCTCGGTGGTGATCAGGCCGGTATTGACGCCGACCATGCCGGACTCCAGTGCTTCCGCGACCCGCCAGACCCGGCCGAGATCGCGTGAATAGAAATACGAAGCAAGCCCGAACGGCGAATCGTTGCACATCGCGATCACGTCGGCCTCGTCCTTGAAGCGAAACACCGGCGCCAGCGGCCCGAAGGTTTCCTCGCGCGATACCAGCGCGTCCGGCTTGACGTTGGCAAGCACGGTCGGCTCGAAGAAGGTGCCGCCGAGCGCGTGGCGCTTGCCGCCGGTGACGACCCTGGCGCCATGCTTGACCGCGTCCGCGATGTGCTTTTCGACCTTGTCGACCGCATCCATGTTGATCAGCGGCCCCTGCGTGACGCCGCTTTCGGTGCCGTCGCCGATCTTCATCGCCGCGACCTTGTTCGAGAGCTTCTCGACGAACGCATCGTAGATCTTGTCCTGGGCGTAGATACGGTTGGCGCACACGCAGGTCTGTCCCATGTTGCGGTATTTCGAGACCATGGCGCCTTCCACCGCCGCATCGATATCGGCGTCGTCAAACACCACGAACGGCGCGTTGCCGCCAAGCTCGAGCCCGAGCTTTTTCACGCCGACGGAAGCCTGCTGAAACAGAATCTTGCCGACCTCGGTCGAACCGGTGAAACCGACGAAGCGCACGGCGGGATGTTCACAGAGCACCTTGCCGATCGCCGACGAATTGCCGGTGAGGATGTTGAATACGCCCTTGGGCACGCCCGCCTTCTCGGCCAGCGCCGCCAGCGCCAGCGCGCTCAACGGCGTCTGGTTGGCGGGCTTCAGCACCACGGTGCAGCCGGCGGCCAGGGCCGGCGACACCTTCCGGGTGATCATCGAGTTCGGAAAATTCCACGGCGTGATCGCGCCGCAGACGCCGATCGGCTGGCGGATCACCAACAGCCGCGCGTCCGGCCGCTGGGTCGGAATGGTCTCGCCATACACGCGCCTCGCCTCCTCGGCGAAAAACTCGACATAGGCGCCGCCGATGTCGACTTCGCCGAGCGACTCCGCCAACGGCTTGCCCTGCTCCGAGGTCAGGATCAGCGCGAGGTCTTCGCGGTTGGCGACAATCAGTTCGAACCATTTGCGCAAGATGTTGGAACGCTGCTTGGCGGTGAACTTGGCCCAGGCCGGAAACGCCCGCTGCGCCGCCTCCACGGCCTGGGTGGCTTCCGCCGTGCTCATCTTCGGCACCTTGGCCAGTTCGACGCCGTTGGCCGGGTTGGTTACCGAAATAGCCGGCGTGCCGACCCAGGCGCCATCGATGTAGCAGCGGTCGCGCAGCAGCGAGGGATCCTTCAAACGGTCACGCAGCGACGGCGCGGAGGCTTGCGAACTACGGGCGGCAGCGGTCGGGGACATGGTTTTACTCCTCGGATTTTCCCGGGATGAGTTTCCCGCGGGGAAGTTTCTTGGGGCTGATGGCAACTATACGCCGAAACAGGCCGCAATGCATCGGCCGCGCGCCAGCCGCCGCTTCAAGCAATTTTGAAGCAGGGCTGCTGCCTGGCCGCCGCAAGGGTCGGCGATTTTCCCGAAGGCCGGCGGCTAACTCAGGCCGCGCCGCTCATATAGGTTTCGCGGCGGCCGATCATGCGCTCCGCCGCGGCCTTGGCGTCGGCCTTGGAAGAGGTCGCGCAGGTTCGGTATTCGAGATCGGGCGCGGCGGCCGGTTCGCGACGCCCGAACCATGATTTGGAACCGACCGTGAGCAGCGCCAGCGCCTGGGCGACATTATCGACGGCGCCGAACGAGTGCAGCGCGCCGGTGCCGGCATAACGGACTTCATAGATGCCGGGGCTGATCGGCGCTTCGATATTTTCGCCGCGCTCCGCCCGCGGATACCGCTTCCATTCACTCCAGGTCGAAATCATCGCTTGAACCTCTGCCGGCGCCAGGCCGCAATCACTTTAGTTAAATTGACAGTTTGAAGGCAACTTTTATCCTGCGATCTGAATGTCTTACAACAAAAATCGGTGCTGGGTACAGCACCGATTGAAGATACCCCTAATAACTGGATATGCCAGCTTCATGGCAGGTGAATTCACCGTAAAAACGGGCGCTGTTGCGGTTCGGCCGGGCCGCCACCCTAGCCCGGCCCGCGATCCCGAAATCATCACGAGACCGCGACCGCCGCGCTTCAATTTGCCGCTGCTGCTTGCGGGAAAACGGAACCGGGAGGAAGATCGCCACCTTCAAAAAATGAACGGGAGATGCCCCATGCAAAGTCGAACTCAGATTGACCAGGTGCTGCGTCAGAAAAGCGACGCCAAGGAGATCCCCGGCGTGGTCGCCATGGCCGCCACGTCGAAGGAAGTGATCTATCAGGGCGCGTTCGGCAAACGCGACCTTTCCAAAGACGACGCGATGACGCCCGACAGCGTGTTCTGGATCGCCTCGATGACCAAGGCGATCACCGCCGCCGGCGCCATGCAGCTCGTCGAGCAGGGCAAACTCTCGCTGGAGGCGCCGATCGGCAAGCTGCTGCCCGACCTCGCCGCCCCGCAGGTGCTGGAAGGCTTCGACGCCAAGGGCGAGCCAAAACTTCGCCCGGCGAAGCAGCCGATCACGCTGCGCCATCTGCTGACCCATACCGCCGGCTTCGCCTACGACATCTGGAACGGCGACATGGTGAAGTACCTCGAGAAGACCGGAAAACCTGGCATCACCACCTGCAAGAACGACGCGCTGAAGACCCCGCTGATGACAGACCCCGGCACGCGCTGGGAATACGGCACCAATATCGATTTCGTCGGCAAGGCGGTCGAGGCCGTGACCGGCAAGCGGCTCGACGCCTATCTCCGCGATCACCTGTTCACGCCGCTCGGCATGAGCGACACCGGCTTCAAGATCGGCGACGCGCAGCGCAAGCGTCTCGTCGCCATGCACAACCGCGGCGAGGATGGCTCGCTGGCGCCGATCCCGTTCGAACTCGAACAGGATCCGGAATTCTACATGGGCGGCGGCGGCCTTTACGGCACCGCAGGCGACTACATCAAGTTCACCCAGATGATCCTCAACAAGGGCCGCGGCAACGGCAACCAGGTGCTGAAGCCGGAGACGGTCGCGCTGATGGGCCAGAACCACATGGGCGCGCTCAACATGACCAGGATGAGTTCGGCGGTGGCGTTCGCCTCCAACGATGTCGACCTCTATCCGGGCATGGAGAAAAAATGGGGGTTGAGCTTCCTGATCAATACCGCCAAGACCCCGGAGGGCCGCAGTCCCGGCAGCCTCGCCTGGGCGGGCCTTGCCAATACCTATTTCTGGATCGATCCGTCGCGCGATGTCTGCGGCGTGATCCTGATGCAGGTGCTGCCCTTCGCCGACCCGAAATGCCTGGAAGCGTTCGCGGGCTTCGAGCGCGGCGTCTATGCCGGGCTTGATGCGGCGCAGAAGGCGGCATAAAGCGCTCTGGCTTTCCCGGCGCATCCGAACGGATCGCGCCGGGAGGGGCCGCTCCGAACCATGCCGGCAACAACCCTTCAACAGCCCTTTGGAGACGCGGACTTGACCAATATGGCGGACAGTTACGTTTGCGGCATCGCCGATGTGCCGCTGCTCGGCGAAACCATCGGGCACAGCCTCGACCAGGCCGCCCAGCGGTGGGGTGACCGCGAGGCGCTGGTTTCGCCCAGCCACGACGTCCGCTGGACCTGGAAGGAATTCGCCCAGCGGGTCGATGCGCTGGCCGCCGGATTGCTTGCGCTCGGCCTCGAGCGCGGCGCCCGCATCGGCATCTGGTCGCTGAACCGGCCGGAATGGACGCTGACGCAGTTCGCCGCCGCCAAGGCCGGGCTCATTCTCGTCACCATCAACCCGGCCTACCGCCTGAGCGAGCTTGAATTCGCCCTTGCCAAGGTCGGCTGCTCGGCGATCGTCACGGCGACCGCGTTCAAGACCAGCAACTACATGGCGATGCTGAATACGCTGCTGCCGGAGCTCGCCAAGGCCGCTCCGGGCGACCTGCACGCGGCGCGGCTGCCGCAGTTGCGCGCGGTGATCCAGATCGGCGGCCCGGCCTGTCCCGGCACCATTGCATTCGAGGACGTGACGCGGATGGGCGGCGCGCGCCATCGCGATGCGCTGGTCGCGCTGGGCAAGACGCTGCAGTTCGACGATGCCGTCAACATCCAGTTTACCAGCGGCACCACCGGGTCGCCCAAGGGCGTGACGTTGACGCACCACAACATTCTCAACAACGGCTATTTCGTCGGGCGCGCGATGCGCCTGACCGAACAGGACCGCATCTGCATTCCGGTCCCGCTTTATCATTGCTTCGGCATGGTGATGGGCAATCTCGCGTCGGTCACGCTCGGCGCAACCATGGTTTATCCCGGCGAAGGCTTCGATCCGCTGACGACGCTGCAGACCATCGAGCGGGAAAAATGCACGACGCTGTATGGCGTGCCGACCATGTTCATTGCCGAACTCGACCATCCGGAGTTTGCCAGGTTCGACCTGTCCTCGCTGCGAACCGGGATCATGGCCGGCGCGCCGTGCCCGATCGAGGTGATGCGGCGCGTCAACGAACTGATGAACATGCGCGACATCACCATCGCCTATGGCATGACCGAAACCAGCCCGGTCAGCTTCCAGAGTGCCACCGACGATCCGCTGGAACGCCGGGTCTCCACCGTCGGCCGCATTCATCCCCATGTCGAGGTCAAGGTTGTCGACCTCGAGGGACGCGTCGTTCCCCGCGGCGAACGCGGCGAGCTGTGCACCCGCGGCTACAGCGTCATGCTCGGCTATTGGGACGAAGCGGAAAAAACCGCCGACGTGCTCGATGCCAATGGCTGGATGCATACCGGCGATATCGCCATCATCGACCAGCAAGGCTATTGCAACATCGTCGGCCGCATCAAGGACATGGTGATCCGTGGCGGCGAAAACCTCTACCCGCGCGAGATCGAGGAATTCCTCTACCGCCATCCCAAGATCCAGGACGTCCAGATTTTCGGCGTCGCCGACGATCGCTACGGCGAGGAACTGTGCGCCTGGATCCGGACCCGGTCCGGCGAAACCCTCACCGCCGACGAAATCCGCGCCTTCTGCGACGGTCAGATCGCGCACAACAAGATCCCGCGCTATGTCGAATTCGTCGACGAGTTTCCGATGACCGTCACCGGCAAGATCCAGAAATTCCTGATGCGCGAGGCCGTCGAGGCGCGGCTCGGATTGAAGGCCGCGGAGACGGCGTGATTGAACGGGCGCCGAGGACCCAGAGAGCCTGACGCCACGGCCCAAGGACAGACCTTCCGCAAAAATCGTCATGCCCGGCCTTGTGCCGGGCATCCACGTCTTTGTTGCGGCTGAGAAAAACGTGGGTGGCCGGGACGAGGCCCGGCCATGACGGAACGGTGAGCGCCTAAACCGGCAGCCCGTGATGCTGTGCGAGTTTTTTCAACGAGACCTGCGGCCGCGCGCCGATATGCTGGATGATTTCGGCCGCCGCCAGCGCCCCGAGGCGCCCGGCGTTTTCGTGACCGGCATCGCGCACCAGCCCGAACAGGAAGCCGGCGGCAAACAGGTCGCCGGCGCCTGTGGTGTCCACCACCCTGTCAACCGGAAAGGCCGGCACCGCGACGACGCCGTCCTTCGACGCCACCACGCAACCCTTCTCGCTGCGGGTGACCACCCCAAGCGCGGTATCGCTGCGAAATTGCTTCAGCGCGGTGTCGAAATCGGAGGTCTGATAGAGCGAATGCAGTTCGGCTTCATTGGCGAAAACCAGGTCCACGGTGCCATTGCGCATCAGATCGAGAAACTCGCCGCGATAGCGGTCGACGCAAAACGCATCGGACAGCGTCAACGCCACCTGGCGACCCGCGCCATGGGCGATGGTCGAGGCCTTTACAAAGGCTTCCTTGGCGCTCTTCGGATCCCAGAGATAGCCCTCCAAATAGAGGATCCGAGAGGCTGCGACCTGCGCGGCGTCGATGTCGTCGGGCCTCAGTTCCTGGGCGGCGCCGAGATAGGTGTTCATGGTGCGCTCGCCATCCGGCGTCACCAGGATATAGGAGCAGCCGGTGGCAGGCCCACCCAGCGCGGGCCTGGTCTCGAACGCGACGTGCGCCGCGCGGATGTCGTGGCTGTACAGGCGGCCGATCTGGTCATCCCGGACCTTGCCGACATAAGCGGCCCGCGCGCCCAGATTGGCAATGCCGACAATGGTGTTTGCTGCCGAGCCGCCGGACATCTCGGTCGCCGGGCCCATGTCCCGGTAGATCGAGGCCGCGCGGGTCTCGTCAATCAACGCCATGCCGCCCTTGGTCATGCCATGCGCGGCGAGGAAGCTCTCGTCGGTCTGCACCAGGACATCGAAAATCGCATTGCCGATGCCGAGAACGTCGTATTGCGCTGTTGTCATCCATCCATCCCGTTACGGCATTTGCGATGGTGCGGAAAATCCGCTCCAAATCGGTGCAGCAAAGTGCTGCGACCTATCACGATCGACCGTGTGCCAGCAAGCGACGCCTGAAGCCTGTTCGGTTCGGAACCAGAACCGGGCTTTAGCTTCTGCTTTGACGCGCTTTCTTCACGCGAACCGGCACCCACTTCGCTCGAAAGCGCTATGGTATAGAAGCCCTCATGATCCGTTCCTTCCTGACCGTATCCTCGGGCACGCTGGTTTCGCGGTTGCTGGGATTCGTGCGCGATTCGATGATCGCGGCGCTGCTCGGCGCCGGCCCCGTCGCCGACGCGTTCCTGATGGCGTTTCAGTTGGTCAATGTGGTCCGCCGGCTGCTGACCGAGGGCGCGCTGAATGCGGCGCTGGTGCCGGCCTGGATGCGCGTGCGCGAAGCCGGTGGCGCAGCCGCGGCAGCGGCCTTCGCCGGGCGCGTGCTCGGCACCGTCAGTGCGACGCTGGTCGTCATGGCGGCGCTGATCGGCCTGTTGATGCCGCTGATCATTGCCGTACTGGCGCCGGGATTCGCCGGGCATGCGACGTTGCGGCTCGCCGTCGAGGATGCGCGCCTGATGCTGCCTTATCTCGCATTCGCAGGCCCGGTCACGGTCATGATGGCGCTGTTGAATGCGCAAGGCGCGTTTCGCGCTGACGGCCTTCTCGCCGCTTCTGTTCAACCTCGCGCTGATTGCCGTGACGGCAGTGCTGCTGTTCCGGCGAACGGATGCCGCCGATGCCGCGCTCGCGATCGCGGCCACGGTCGGCATCGCCGGGCTGCTGCAATTGCTGACCCTCGTGCTGCGCCGCGGCGGGGCCCTCGCGACGCCGCTGCGCGCCGCGGTCGACGCGGAAATGCGCGGCTTTTTCGCCAGGGCGATCCCGGGCATGATCGCCAGTGCCGGGCCGCAATGGCTGGTCGTCGCCGGCGCCATCGTCGCCTCGTCGTCGCCCTCGGCGGTGTCGTGGCTGTATTTCGCCAATCGCCTGATCGAATTGCCGCTCGGGATCGTCGGCGCCGCCATGGGCACCGTGCTGGTACCCGAACTGACCCGCGCGCGGCGCGGCGACGATCCCTCCGCGATGATCGAGGCAGGTTCGCGCGGGCTTGATCTCGCGGTTGGGCTCGCGCTGCCGGCGACGCTGGGCTTGATCGTGCTGCGCGAACCGATCGTGCGCACGCTGTTCCAGCACGGCGCGTTCACCGCCGTCGATACCGCGGCCACCGCGCAGGCGCTGATGTGGCTGGCGCTTGCGTTGCCCGCTCACGTGCTGGTCAAGGCATTGTCGCCGGCCTTCTTCGCGCGCGAGGACACCAGCACGCCGTTGCTCGCGACGCTGACGGGTTTCGCGGTCGCGATCGTCTCCGCGCTGCTGTTCGGCCGGTTGTTTGGCGCCGACGGGATCGCGGCCAGCATTGCGCTCGGCGCGTGGAGCAGCGCGCTGGCCTTGATCCGGCACGGCACGGCGACGTTCGGATTTGTCGTCGATGCCGCGGCGCGCCGGCGGCTGCCGCGGATCGCCGCGGCCGCAACGGCGATGGGCGGGCTGCTGTGGCTGAAGGCGAGGTTTGTGCTGCCGTGGGCCGCAGACACGCATGGCGCCGCGCAAATTGCCGTTCTTGGCATTCTCATTGCCGGCGCAATCGCGATTTACGGCCTGTTGCTGGCCCTGCTCGGGGCGATCGACTGGCGCGACGCGGCCGACCGCGTCAGGCGAACGGCGGCGCGCGACTTGCGCGACTGAGGCGCTCATGGCAATTGACGGCGCATGGCGTCGGCCGGCATTTGATGGCGCGCACAGCGACGCGCGGGAAGCGGACCATGGCAATCATTGAACGGGTTTTTTCGGGCGTCCAGCCGACGGGCAATCTGCACCTCGGCAACTACCTCGGCGCGATCGTCAACTTCGTGAAGCTGCAGCAGAGCCACAACTGCCTGTATTGCGTCGTCGACATGCATGCGCTGACGCAGCCGGTGTCGGTGTGGGGCGGCCCGGCCGAACTCGCGCGCAATACCAGGGAAGTGACCGCGGCCTTCATCGCCAGCGGCATCGACCCCAGCAAGCACATCGTCTTCAACCAGAGCCAGGTCTCCGGCCACGCCGAGCTGGCGTGGATATTCAATTGCGTGGCGCGGGTCGGCTGGCTCAACCGGATGACGCAGTTCAAGGAAAAGGCCGGCAAGGATCGCGAGAATGCCTCGGTGGGCCTGTACGATTATCCGGTGCTGATGGCGGCCGACATCCTGCTCTATCGTGCCACCCATGTCCCGGTCGGCGAGGACCAGAAGCAGCACCTCGAACTGTCGCGCGACATCGCCCAGAAATTCAACAATGATTTCGGCGATTCGATCCGCCGCCACGGCTTTGCCGACGGATGGTTCTTTCCGCAGCCGGAGCCGTTGATCACCGGCCCTGCGACCCGGGTGATGTCGCTGCGCGACGGCACCAAGAAAATGTCGAAATCGGATTCCTCCGACAATTCGCGCATCAACCTGACCGACGATGCCGACACCATCGCGCAGAAGATCCGCAAGGCGAAGACCGATCCGGAGCCGTTGCCGTTGGAGGAAAAGGGCCTCGAGACCCGCCCCGAGGCCGACAATCTGGTCGGCATCTACGCTGCGCTGGCGGGCCGCAGCAAAGCCGAGGTGCTGCGCGAATTCGGCGGCGGCCAGTTCTCCAGCTTCAAGAATGCGCTGGTCGAGCTGTGCGTCACCAAGCTGTCGCCGGTCGCCTCCGAAATGAAGCGGCTGGTCGCCGACCCCGGTCATGTCGATTCGATCCTGATCGACGGTGCCGACCGGGCGCGCGCGATCGCGGCCGAAACCATGCGCGCGACCAAGGATATCGTCGGGTTTGTCCGCAAGCACTAGGCTTGCCGCCGGCCGCGATCCCCGGCGCGCGCCAAGCGGCGAACGCTTGTCGGATATGGCCGCGCCGTGGCAGCATGCGAGCTGCCTGACGCAGCATCGGGACCCGGCATGACCTCCCAGCGACGAAGCTACGAGACCGGCCACAGGCCAAAATGTCTCGTCGTCGTCGACGACACCGCGGAATGGGATCGCGCGGTCTATTATGCCAGCCGCTGGGCGGTCCGGGCCGGCGGCGGCGTCGTGATGCTGCGCATTATCGAGACCGAGGACCAGAACCAGCAATGGCTCGGGGTTGCCGAGATCATGCGCGCGGAAGCGCAGGAAGAGGCCAACGTTGCGCTCGACCGGGCCTGCGGCCGCGCCAACGGCATCGCCGCCATCACGCCCGAGCGCGTGATCCGCGAGGGCGATCCGACCGAACAGATCCTCGACGTCATCGACCGGGACGCCGATATCGCGATACTGGTACTGGCGGCCAATCCCGGCCCGGAGGGTCCCGGCCCGCTGATCGCCATGCTGGCCGGCGCGGCCGGCTCGTTCCCGATTCCGGTCACCATCATATCCGGCGACCTCAGTGACGAGGCGGTTGATGCGCTGTCGTGAACGGTCCGGGAACACCGATTCTAACCGGCAAACCAGCCATTTTCGGGCTTGATCGTGCGTTTGTCGTCGCCATCTGGTAGGACAGACCCACGCGCCGGCCTTGAACCGGCGACGCCGGAGAAAAGCGATGTTCATTCAGACCGAAGCCACCCCCAATCCCGCCACCCTGAAATTCATTCCGGGCCGCATTGTGCTCGACAGCGGCACCATGGAATTCTCCAGCCGCGAAGCCGCCACCCGCTCGCCGCTCGCCGAGAAGCTGTTCGGCGTGCCCGGCGTCACCGGCGTGTTTTACGGTTCCGACTTCGTCACCGTGACCAAGGACGACAGCGACTGGCAGCACCTCAAGCCCGCGATCCTCGGCGCCATCATGGAGCACTATATGTCCGGTGCGCCGCTGCTGGCAGATGGCAGCGTCGCAAGCGACGATGCTGCCGACCAGGACGACGAGTTCTTCAACGATGAAGACGCCGAGACGGTCGCGACCATCAAGGACCTGATCGAAACCAGGGTGCGTCCGGCGGTGGCCGGCGACGGCGGCGACATCACGTTCCGCGGCTTCAAGGACGGTATCGTCTACCTCAATATGAAGGGTTCCTGCTCCGGCTGCCCGTCATCCACCGCGACGTTGCAGCACGGCATCCAGAACCTGCTCAAGCATTTTGTCCCCGACGTGGTCGAAGTCCGGCCGATGTGATGGGAGTGGCGAATAGTGCGCAGCGAATGGCGAATGGCGGTCTGTAGCCACGCCGCAACCCATTTGCTGGTCGCCACGCGCCATTCGCCATTCGCCGGCACGCCATGCTGATCCTCGCTATCGATACGGCGCTCGATGCCTGTGCCGCTGCGGTGCTCGACACCGACAGCAGCAAACTGGTGGCGCAGGAATCGCAGGCCATGAAACGCGGCCATGCCGAGGCGCTGATGCCGTTGATCGCGCGCGTGATCCGCAGCTCGGGACTGACATTTGCAGCGCTCGACCGCATCGCGGTGACCACCGGCCCCGGCAGCTTCACCGGCCTGCGGGTCGGGCTGTCCGCTGCGCGCGGCATCGCGCTTGCCGCCAGCAAACCGGCGGTCGGGGTGACCACGCTGACGGCCTACGCCGCGCCCATTGTGGGCCAGAATGTCGAGCAGCCGGTCATCTCGGCGATCGATGCGCGGCATGACCAGGTGTATTTCCAGGTGGTCGGCGGCGACGGTAGTCCGCTGCTGCGGCCGCGCCTTGCCCCGATTGCGGAGGCGCTCGGCGCCGCGCGCTATGGCGCGCCCTATCTCGTTGGCAACGCCGCCCAAATCCTCGCCAACTGCTGGCCGTCGGATGCGCCGCCACCGTTCAAGGTCGATGCCCAGGCGGCGCCGGATATTGCCTGGGTGGCGTGGGTCGGCGCCGCCGTCAGTCCCGAAACCGCCCCGGCGCGGCCCTATTATCTGCGCGCGCCCGATGCCAAGCCATCGAAACATCCCCCGCCCGGCGTCGCGCAACCCCCGGCGTCATGATGGCGTGGCTGTCCGAATTGTGGAGCGGCGGCGCGGCGGCGGTCGAGCCGGCACGGCTGCGTGACGCGGCCCGGCTGGCGCAACTGCATGGCGAGTTGTTTCACCGCGGCTGGGGCGAGAGCGAATTCGAGGCGATGCTGACCGAACGCAACACGCTGGTTCACCGCCTCACCGCCGGGCGAAAGATCGTCGGCTTTGCGGTATCCCGGATCGCGGCGGACGAGGCCGAGATACTTTCGATTGCGGTGGCGGCAAGCCACCGCGGTCGCGGCCTGTCCCGCGAACTCCTGCTGACCCATCTTGGCCATTTGGCGGGACGCGGCGTCCGCGCCGTCTTCCTCGAGGTCGAGGAAAACAACCAGCCGGCGCGGCGGCTTTACCAGGGCAGCGGATTTGGTGTCGTCGGGCGCCGCGAACGCTATTACCGGCAGTCCGGCGGGGAACAATTGAACGCCCTGTTGATGCGCCGCGACTTGTCGTAATGCGCGCGCGGTGGCAGAACATGGCGGATTGTCGGAACGCAGGATCATGACCGCCCTGAAATCGACGCCCACGCTGAAGGCCACCGGCATCGAGGCGCGCTGTGCCGCCACCGGCATGCGCATGACCGAGCAGCGCCGCGTCATTGCGCGGGTGCTGGCGGAGGCCGTGGATCATCCCGACGTCGAGGAGCTGTATCGCCGTTGCGTCGCGGTCGACGACAAGATCTCGATCTCGACGGTGTATCGCACCGTCAAGCTGTTCGAGGACGCCGGCATCATCGAACGGCATGATTTCCGCGAGGGCCGCGCCCGCTACGAGCAGATGCGCGACAGCCACCACGACCATCTGATCAACCTGCGTGACGGCAAGGTGATCGAATTCACCTCCGAGGAGATCGAGCAATTGCAGGCCGAGATCGCCCGCAAGCTCGGCTACAAACTGGTCGATCACCGGCTGGAACTGTACTGCATCCCGCTCGATGACGACAAATCCTGATCGCGCGAGGTCGGCCTTGTTATTCGGGTTCGATGCCGGCGTAGCGCTCCGGCATGCCATACTATCATGCTGGATTTCCGGGGATTTAGCCTATAATTGAGCGGCGCGCCGCATTGGCGCCATGTCCGCCCAGCATTCAGGTTCCATGAAGCCGCCGCGCAAGCTGCATATCAAGTCCTATGGCTGTCAGATGAATGTCTACGATGCGCAACGCATGGTGGACACGCTGGCGCCGGAGGGCTTCGTCGAGACCGCCAGCGTCGATGATGCGGATCTGGTGATCCTCAACACCTGTCACATCCGTGAAAAGGCATCCGAGAAGGTCTACTCGGAGCTGGGGCGGTTGCGCGCGATCAAGGACGACGCCGCGCGCCGTGGGCGCCGGATCAGCATTGCGGTGGCCGGCTGCGTCGCACAGGCCGAAGGCGATGAGATCATCCGCCGCGCGCCGGCGGTCGATGTCGTGGTCGGACCGCAAAGCTACCATCATCTGCCGCAACTATTGGCCCGTGCCGGCCGTCACGGCCGCGCGGTGGAAACCGAATTCCCGGTCGAGGACAAGTTCGGTTTCCTGGCGCCGCCGAAGCCCGAGGCCATCCGCGCCCGCGGCGTTTCCTCCTTCGTGACGGTGCAGGAAGGCTGCGACAAGTTCTGCACCTTCTGCGTGGTGCCCTATACCCGCGGCGCCGAGATGTCGCGGCCGGTCGCGCGGATCGTCGACGACGTGCTCCGGCTGACCGACAGCGGCGTGCGCGAAATCACGCTGATCGGGCAGAACGTCAATGCCTATCACGGCGAAGGACCGGACGGACGGGTGTGGTCGCTCGGCGGCTTGCTGCGGCGGCTTGCGGAGATTCCGGGCATCGCCCGCTTGCGCTACTCGACCAGTCATCCCCGCGATGTCGACGAGACGCTGATCGAGGCGCATCGCGAGCTGCCGGCGCTGATGCCGTTTGTGCACCTTCCGGTGCAGTCCGGTTCCGACCGGATTCTGGCCGCCATGAACCGCAAGCATAGCGCCGATGAATATCGGCGCGTCATCGACCGGTTTCGTGCCGCACGGCAAGATATTGCTTTTTCATCGGATTTTATCGTGGGCTTCCCTGGCGAGCGCGAGGAAGATTTTGCCGCCACCCTCGCTCTCGTCACACAAATCGGGTACGCTGGCGCCTATTCGTTCAAATATTCGCCGCGGCCGGGGACGCCGGCGGCGGATCTGCAGGAGACGGTGTCAGCGGCCGAGATGGACGAGCGATTGGTGCGGCTTCAGGAATTGATCGACAGCCAGCAATCGGCCTTCAATCGGGCCGCGATTGGCCGCACGGTCGACGTGCTGTTCGAGCGCGCCGCGCGCAATCCCGGCCAGATCGTCGGCCGAACCGCTTATCTGCAGCCGGCGCATGTGATGGCGCCTGCCGATATGATCGGACAGGTGCTGCCGGTAACGATAGCAAGCCTCGAGCGCTACAGCCTGCTCGGCGAACTTGCGGCGCCTGCCGCTGCGCCGCCGGCGCCACCGGTTTTTTCCCCGCCGTCTGGTTCGCCTCACTCCACCATGGGAGCCTGAACCCTTGCCCAAAAGCGCATCGGATTCACCTTCGCTCGCTCCCAGCCGCAAACTCGATCGCGACCTGCAGATCCCGCCCGAAGCGCAAGTGGTGATCGACTTCGACGACAATCGCGCGGTTTCGGCGCTGGTCGGGCCCTACGGACAAAACCTGGCGCTGATCGAGCGCCGGCTTGGCGTCGTGGTCGATTCCCGCGGCAACCACATCACCATCGCCGGATCGCGCGACGGCTGCGATGCGGTACGGCGCGTGCTGGAGACGCTGTATGCGCAGGCGACGCAGGGGCACGATCTGGCGCAGGGCGACGTCGAGGGCGCGATCCGCGCCGTGATCGCGCAGGGCTCGCTGTTCGAATTCGACGCCAAGACGGTCAAATCCTCGTTCGAGACCATCAACCTGCGCAAGCGACCGGTGCGGGCTCGCACCGCCGCGCAGGATTCCTATATTCGCGCGCTCAAGCGCCATGAACTGGTGTTCGGCATCGGCCCCGCCGGCACCGGCAAGACCTGGCTTGCGGTGGCGCATGCCGCCCAACTGTTCGAACGCAAGGAAGTCGACCGCATCATCCTGTCGCGGCCGGCGGTGGAGGCCGGCGAGCGGCTGGGCTTCCTGCCCGGCGATCTGCGCGAGAAGGTCGATCCCTATCTGCGGCCGATTTATGATGCGCTGTACGACCTGATGGATTTGCGGATCGTCGAGCGCGCGCTGCAGGGCGGCGAGATCGAGATCGCGCCGCTCGCCTTCATGCGCGGCCGGACCCTGACCAATGCGGCGATCATCCTCGACGAAGCGCAAAACACCACCTCGATGCAGATGAAGATGTTCCTGACCCGGCTTGGCGAAAACAGCCGCATGATCATCACCGGCGATCCCTCCCAGGTCGACCTGCCGAACGGGCAGACTTCCGGTCTGGCCGAAGCCGCGAGACTGCTTGACGGCGTCGAGGGGATTGCCCAGGTGAAATTCACCGCCGAAGACGTGATCCGCCATGAACTGGTGGCACGGATCGTCGCCGCCTATGAAGGATTGCCGCAGCGGACGGCAACCAGCAGGCCTTGATGCGAAAATCCTCCGCCGAAAGCGCGCCGGGGGTGATCCCCCTCCGCGGCAGAAATTCCGGACCCATGCCCCCGCTTGCGCTTCCCATATCAGAGGTTCTCGTCGTCGCCGATTGCTGGCAGGCCGAACCCGATGCCGAAGCCGCCATCCATCGCGCGGTCGCAGCCGCGGCCGGCATGGTCGATGCCGACATCGGCGATGCCGAACTCGCGGTGATGCTGACCGACGACGCCGGCATTCGCACCCTGAACAGCAACTGGCGCGGCATCGACAAGCCGACCAACGTGCTGTCGTTTCCGGCGCTGCAGCCGACCGGCCCGACCAGCCCCGACGACGCCCCGCGGATGCTCGGCGACATCGCCATCGCCTACGAGACCACCCGCCGCGAGGCGGATGACGAACAGAAGCCGTTCGACCACCATCTCAGCCATCTGGCGGTGCACGGTCTGCTGCATTTGATCGGCTACGATCACGAAACCGATGGCGACGCCGAAACCATGGAGGCCCTGGAGACGGAAATCCTGGCGCAACTCGGCATCCCCGACCCCTATGCGGATCGGGAACGGATCGACTGAGATGGCGGACTCCGAACCGACCCATGACAATCCGCGCAACATCCGCAACCTGCCGGCGGTGGTGCAGGAGGGCGAAGTGCTGCGCCCCGCCGCCGAGAACTGGCTGGTTCGCGCGATCCGCACCCTGTTTGGATGGAAGCCGGGATCGGTGCGCGACGATCTGCAGGTCGTGCTCGACGCCAGCACGCCGGACGAGGCCGGCTTTTCCGCGATCGAGCGCACCATGCTGCGCAATATCCTCGGCCTGCATGAGCGCCGCATCGCCGACGTGATGATCCATCGCGCCGACATCGTCGCGGTCAAGCGCGACATTCCGCTCGGCGAATTGATGAGCCTGTTCGAAAGCGCCGCCCATTCACGGCTGGTGGTCTACAACGAAACCCTCGACGATCCCGAAGGCATGGTGCACATCCGCGACCTGCTCGCGTTCATGACGGCAAGGGCGCGCGTGCTCGACGCCGGCAAGATCAAGCGCAAGAAGCCCTTCCCGGCCGGCCTCGACCTGCGCGCCGTCGATCTGGCGCTGCCGCTTGCCGACGCCAGCATCATCCGAAAGCTGTTGTATGTGCCGCCGTCGATGCGAGCGATCGACCTGTTGGCGCAGATGCAGGCCTCGCGTATCCATCTGGCGCTGGTGGTGGACGAATATGGCGGCACCGACGGCCTGGTGTCGATCGAGGATATCGTCGAACAGATCGTCGGCGAGATCGACGACGAGCATGACAGCGACGAGCCGCCGGCGATCGTGCGGCAGGCGGATAATTCGTTCATCGCCGACGCGCGCGCGAGCCTCGACGACGTCCGCTCCGTGATCGGCGAGGAGTTCGTCACCGGCGAGGCCGGCGAAGAGGTCGAGACGCTCGGCGGCTATCTCGTCACCCATGTCGGTCGCCTGCCGGTGCGCGGCGAAGTCATTTCCGGACCTGGCAATTTCGAAATCGAGGTGCTCGATGCCGATCCGCGGCGGGTCAAGCGGCTGCGCATCAGTACCCGCAAGGAACGCGCCGCGCCCCGCGCGAGCCGGCGCCGTGAATTGACGCCGGAGGCCGGTCAGGTGCAGGCCAACGACAACACCGGCCCGTCCGGCGACGGAGCCGGCTCGCCGTGAAACCCGCCGGCAGATTCCGCGCCGCCGCCCTTGCCATCATCCTGGCATGGGGATGGAAGCGCGCCGTCATCGCGCTGGCGGCGGGCGCGTTGTCGTCGCTGGCAATGGCGCCGTTCAACGCCTGGCCGGTGCTGTTTCTGACCTTTCCGGTCATGGTCTGGCTGATCGACGGCGCCGGCGCGGGACGATGGCGCGGCGTGCCGGCGGCGGCGGTCGCCGGCTGGTGGTTCGGCCTCGGCTATTTCGTGCCGGGCCTGTACTGGATCGGCTACGCGTTCCTGGTGGACGCATCGACCTTCGCATGGCTGATGCCGTTCGCCGTCCTCGGCCTGCCGGCCTATCTGGCGCTGTTTCCCGCCTTTGGCTTTGCATTGGCGCGATTGATCTGGCCCCGGGACGCTTCGCGCGTGCTGGCGCTCGCCGCGGCGCTGACGATCAGCGAATGGCTGCGCGGCCACCTGCTGACCGGCTTTCCATGGAACGCGTTCGGCTACGCCTTGAGCGAACCGCTGGCACTGGCGCAGACCGCGTCGCTGATCGGGCTGTGGGGACTGACGTTTCTCGCGGTGGCGATCTTCGCCAGCCCCGCCACGCTGATCGATGGCAGTTCACGCGGCCGCAAGCCCTGGATCGCGCCGCTGTCGGCCGTGCTGCTGCTGGTTCTGATGGGCGTGTTCGGCACGGTCCGCCTGACGCTGCACCCGACCGCGACGGTGGCCAACCTCAAGCTGCGGATCATGCAGCCTAATCTGCAGCAGGACGTCCGCTTCAACTACTCCGCCAAGGCGGCGGTGATGCAGAAATATCTGACGCTGTCCGACCGCGCCTCGGGGCCGCAATCGACCGGCGTGCGCGACGTCAACATCCTGATCTGGCCGGAATCGGCGTTTCCGTTCTTTCTGACCCGCGAAGCCGATGCGATGGCAGAGATCGCCGATTTCCTGCCCAAGGGCACCGTCCTGATCACCGGCGCCGTGCGCGCGCCGGACCTGCCGCCCGGCGCCAAGATCACCCGCGCCTATAATTCCATCTATGTCATCGATCACGACGGCAGCGTGCTGTCGGTCTACGACAAGCTGCATCTGGTGCCGTTCGGCGAATACCTGCCGTTCCAGGACTGGATGGAAAAAATCGGCTTCGAGCAACTGACCAAGGTTCAGGGTGGATTTATTCCGGGCACGCGCCGCCGGCCGCTGCAGATCCCGCACGCGCCCGCCGCGCTGCCCCTGATCTGCTATGAGGCGGTCTTTCCCGGCGACGTTGCCGAACGCGGCGATCGTCCGGGCTGGATCGTCAACCTGACCAATGACGGCTGGTTCGGAGATTCGACCGGGCCCTATCAGCATTTGCAGCAGGTTCGGCTGCGCGCGATCGAGGAAGGGTTGCCGGTGGTTCGCGCCGCCAATACCGGCATTTCCGCTGTGATCGATCCGTTGGGGCGGATCGTCGCACGACTTGGCCTCGGCGTCGAAGGCGTGCTCGATTCCGCGCTGCCCTCGGCGATTGCGCCAACGCTCTACGCCCGCGCCGGCGACATTCCGGCCGGGATTATCGTTATCGCCGCGTTAATTCTGGTGATCCGGCGGCGCGTTGCGAAGCGCACATCCTAGGGCAGCCTTTGCTCAAATTGTCCGCATCGCTGCCAATCCTTCGGGATTGATGGTATCGTCGCCTGAGGCATAATCCCATTTTGTTTTGTCTCATGGCCCGCGTGGGACCAAGGAGTGCCGGATGTCGACCAAAGCGCCGAACCCTGTTGACAAATATGTCGGCAGCCGGGTGCGGATGCGCCGCATCATGCTGGGCATGAGCCAGGAGAAGCTCGGCGAAGCGCTCGGCCTCACCTTTCAGCAGGTGCAGAAATACGAGAAGGGCACCAACCGGGTCGGGGCAAGCCGCATTCAGCAGATCTCCGAAATTCTCCAGGTGCCGGTATCGTTTCTGTTCGAGGGCGGACCAAGCGCGTCCGCGAGTCCCAACGGCTTCCACGAAGGCACCTCGCCGGCCTATGTTTCCGATTTCCTCGCCACCTCCGAGGGCCTGGCGCTGACCCGTGCGTTCACGCGCATCTCCGACGCCAAGCTTCGGCGCAGCATTGTCGACATGGTCGAACAGATTGCCGCCCGCGAAGGCCCCGACAAGCGCTGAGTTGAGGTTCGCGCTGGCGCGCGCCCTGGAATGACGATAGTCGACTCCTCTCGCAGACAGCAGCACCGGCATGACCGTCAACAATCCCTTTGATTCAAATATCATCCTCAACGGCATCCGCCGTTGGGTCGAAATCGAGACGCCGACCGAAGCGCCCGGACAGGTCAACAAGCTCGCGAGCCTGGTCGCGGACGGCTATCGCGACCTGCCGGCCACTATCGAGCGCGTCGCCGGCCACAGCGGTTGCGGCGATCATCTGGTGGCGCGCTCGTCCTGGGGCCAGGACGCGCCGGGCATCCTGGTGCTGAGCCATCTCGATACCGTGCATCCCATGGGATTCATCGAGCGGCTGCCGTTTCGGGTCGAGGGCGACAGCGCCTTCGGCCCGGGCATCTACGACATGAAGGGTGGCGCCTATCTGGCTTATCACGCCTTCCGCGTGCTGTGCGCGACGGCCGAACCTGCGCCGCTCGGCGTCACCCAGCTCTATGTCTCGGATGAAGAAATCGGCAGTCCGACCTCGCGCGCGCTGATCGAGGCCGAGGGCCGCAAGGCCAAATACGTGCTGGTGACCGAGCCGGCCCGCGATGGCGGAAAAATCGTCACCGGACGCAAGGGCGTCGGGCGTTTCGAAATTTTCGTCAAGGGCGTGCCCGCCCATGCCGGCTCGCGGCCGCAAGACGGCCGCAGCGCCATTCGCGAGCTCGGCCATATCATTCAGGCGCTGGACGCCATGAACGACCTTGCGCGCGGCGTCACCGTCAATGTCGGCGTGGTCAAAGGCGGCACCAGGCCGAATGTCATTGCCGAGGAGGCCTATGCCGAGGTTGATCTTCGCATTCGCACCGTCGCGGACGCCGACGAATTCGTGGCCAGGATCCAGAACCTGAAACCGCGTACCGAAGGCGTCAGCATCCATGTGATCGGCGGATTGAATCGTCCGCCTTACGAGAAGGGCAACGCCGGCGCGGCGCTCTACGAGCATGCACGGTCGCTCGCCGCCGAGATCGGCTTCGAACTGGTGGACACCTCGACCGGGGGCGGCTCCGACGGCAATTTCACCGCGCCCCACACCGCCACACTCGACGGCCTCGGCGTCGACGGCAAGGGCGCCCATACCCATTATGAGCAGATGTACATCTCGTCGATAGAACCGCGGGCGCGGCTGCTGCATCGACTGTACCAGACCTTGCGATGAGCATCGCCGGGCGCGCTCACGACCATCGCGGCGCCGCGGCCGTTGCCGCGCAGGGTTCGTTCTTCGGACGGCGCAAGGGTCACAAGCTTCGCGCGCATCAGGCCGGCCTGATCGAGCAATTGCTGCCGCTTCTGTCGCTCGACATCGGCAGTCCCGGGCCGTCCGATCTTGCCGGCCTGTTTGCGCCGCCGGTTCGCGATGTCAGGCTTGAAATCGGCTTCGGCGGCGGTGAACATCTGATCGCGGAGGCGCGCGCCTCTCCCGCAATGGGGTTCATCGGCTGCGAGCCCTATGTCAATGGCATGGCCAAGATCCTGGCGCAGATCGAGGCCCACAACATCGGCAATATCAGGCTGATGGCGGGCGATGCCGCCGAGTTGCTGGCATGGCTGCCGGCGGGCTCGCTGGCGCGGATCGACCTGATCCATCCCGACCCCTGGCCGAAGCGGCGACACTGGAAGCGGCGTTTCGTGCAGGACACCACCGTAGCCGCGATGGCGCGCGCGCTGAAGCCGGGCGGTGAATTTCGCTTCGTCAGCGACATCGCCGACTATTGCGCCTGGACCCTGTCGCAGCTTTCGCGCTCGACCGATTTCGCCTGGACCGCGGAGCGAGCCCCGGACTGGCGCCTGCCCTGGGCCGGCTACACCATGACGCGCTACGGACGCAAGGCCGAGCGCGAGGGCCGCGCCGCGGCCTATCTCCGGTTCCGCAAGACGGGTTGGAGCGAAACCAACCAGGACGACCAGACGTAGCCCGGATGCAGCGCAATCCAGGGCTGTCATTCCGGGGCGATGCGTAGAGCAGCATCGAACCCGGAATGACAGCCAAGAGTCAGTCACTGCGGCGGACGGGTGCGCCAGAAATCCACCACCCGCTCGGCGGTCGAGGGCATCAGGCGCGCGAAGTTCACCCGCGCGGTCTCGATGTCGGCCGGCGACGGGATCCGGCTCGGACCGAGCCGCAGCAGGATCAGCGCGCGCACGCTCGCCCATTCGAGGCCGAGGGCCTTGCCGATAATCAGGATCGGATCATAGCGCTCGCCCGTGATCAGGCGGTCGAGCGTGCCGATTTTCACCATCGACATCGCCGACAGCGCGGCGATCGATTCCTCGTATTGATGATTCTTGGCAAAGCCAAGCAACGCGGCTTCGTGAAGCTCGCCCGCGCCGTGCAGCGCCAGGATGGTGCGCTGCGCCGGTGCGAAGTCGCGACGGCTCTCGGTCCGCACCGGGGTGCCGGAAATGTCGCTCATCGCCTGCTTGATCGCGGCCTGCCGGCCGGGCTTGACCACGTCGAACAGGCGGCGGCGGATGATGTCGACCGACCCCGCCAGCAAATCCTTCAACTGCGATGCCGACAGGTCGTCGCGCTGGCCGACGGTCAGGGTCAGCACGCCGTCATGACCTGCGCGGTCGATCAGCGTCGAATAGCCGGCCGGTGAAAACACCGCGCCGGAATTGCCGGCGGCACGCCGGACGACCTCGCGGTCGCCGCGGCGCAGCATCACATCGGTGAGATCGCCGGACAGGGTGGGGCGTTCCGCCATCGCCAGCAGATGGCCCTGGCCCTTGATCCGCGCGATTTCGATCAGCAGCCTGTCATCGATCACCGGCGATCGGCGCAGCAGCGGCGCTGCGACCGACAATTCATCCTCGCGCGCGAGCTGCCCGACCAGCCCGCGCGGCGCGTTGGCAAGTACCGACAGCCGCTCGGCCAGTTCGGCGCGGGCGTCGAGTTCGGTATGGGGAACAAGGCCGATCAGGACGTCGTCGAACAGATTGACATGGTCGGGCCGAAAATTCGCGGCGCCGACCAGGAACAGTTCGGCGATCCGCCGGGCCGCCTTGGCCCGGCGCTGCGGATCGCCACCTTTGACGATTTCGTCGAGCCCGGGGATCAACGCTGTGGCAGCCGTCATCAAATCTACCTGAAAACCGCCGCATCGGCGGTTTTCGGCAATTTAGGCAGGCTTGGTGAAGGAAGGGTTAGATTTGAAAACCGTGCCCGAAGCGATGTTAATTCGTGGCCCAGGGCCTCGCGGGCCTTGTCGGATAGCGTGAAAACCGCTATATCAGCGCCAACTTATGGTTCTCATACGATCGCGTATTGAGAGTGGGCCCCGCGGGACCCGCTCTTTTTTATTACCTGAACGAGCCTCGCGCGGATGATCGCGCCGGGTGCAGCTCGGGTAGCTGCGCCGGACCGCCGCAAGGCCCGGCCAACCCAATGCAAAGTAAGACCGATTTTGACGCTGGACATGACCGATCCGATCGCCGATTCCGTGGATGCCGATCTGCTTGCCGAGCCGCGCCTGGTGGTTGAACCCGGCATGGCGGCGCGGGTGTCGGCGGTCGCCGCGCCGGTCCTGCAGGGCATGGGCTACCGGCTGGTGCGGATCAAGATCTCCGGGGAACTCGGCTGCACCGTGCAGATCATGGCGGAACGGCCCGACGGATCGATGCTGATCGAGGACTGCGAGGCGATTTCGAAGGCGCTGTCGCCGGTGCTCGACATCGCCGATCCGATCGACCGCGCCTACCGGCTGGAGGTTTCCTCGCCGGGGATCGACCGGCCGCTGGTCCGCCGCTCCGATTTCGAACGCCATGCCGGCCATCTCGTGAAGATCGAGATGGCGGTGGCGCATCAGGGCCGCAAGCGATTCCGCGGCACGCTGGCAGGCGTCGAGGGCGACGCGGTGCGGCTGCGTCGCGATGACGTGCGCGACGGCGAGCAGGCCGATGTCGCGCTCACCATGGAGGATATCGCGGACGCGAGGCTGGTGCTGACCGACGAGCTGATCGCCGAATCGATGCGGCGCGGCAAGGCCGCGGAACGTGAACTGCGCCGCAATCTCGGACTCGAACCGCCACCACCGCCTTATGCGAAAAAAAGCGATCCGGCCAAAAGCAACAAACCGAAGCCTAAATTGAAGCCTGCCGGCGCCGGCAAAAATGCACCGAGCAACACCAAGGAACATCGCCTCGCCGCCGAGAAGCTGCGACGACGCGACATCGATCCCACGAGAGGAGACTAGCCATGGCCGCTGTCAGCGCCAACAAGCTCGAACTGCTGCAGATCGCGGACGCGGTCGCCCGCGAAAAGTCGATCGACCGCTCGATCGTGATCGCGGCGATGGAAGACGCCATCGCCAAGGCCGCGCGCGCCCGCTACGGCAGCGAGACCGACGTGCACGCCGAGATCGATGCCAAGAAAGGCGAACTGCGGCTGTCGCGCCACATGCTGGTGGTCGAGCAGGTCGAGAATGCGTCGAACCAGATTTCGCTGGCGGACGCGCAGCGCGCCAATCCGGGCGCGCAGGTCGGCGACACCATCGCCGATACCCTGCCGCCGCTGGAATATGGCCGCATCGCCGCGCAATCCGCCAAGCAGGTGATCGTGCAGAAAGTACGCGAGGCCGAGCGCGACCGGCAATATCAGGAATTCAAGGACCGCATTGGAGATATCGTCAACGGCATCGTCAAGCGGGTCGAATATGGCAGCGTGATTGTCGATCTCGGCCGCGGTGAAGCCATCGTGCGCCGCGACGAGATGCTGCCGCGCGAGGTGTTCCGCAATGGCGACCGGGTCCGCGCCTATATCTTCGACGTGCGGCGCGAAACCCGCGGCCCGCAGATCTTCCTCTCCCGCACCCACCCGCAATTCATGGCGAAGCTGTTCGCGCAGGAAGTGCCGGAAATCTACGACGGCATCGTCGAGATCAAGGCGGTGGCCCGCGATCCCGGATCGCGCGCGAAAATCGGCGTGATCTCGCGCGATTCGTCGGTCGATCCGGTCGGCGCCTGCGTCGGCATGCGCGGCTCGCGCGTGCAGGCCGTGGTCAACGAATTGCAGGGCGAGAAAATCGACATCATCCCATGGTCGCCGGATATCGCGACCTTCGTCGTCAACGCGCTGGCGCCGGCCGAAGTCGCCAAGGTCGTGATCGACGAGGACCGCGAGCGGATCGAGGTGGTGGTGCCCGACACCAATAACCAGTTGTCGCTGGCGATCGGACGGCGCGGACAGAACGTGCGGCTGGCCTCGCAACTGACCGGCTGGGACATCGACATTCTCACCGAACAGGAAGAATCCGAGCGCCGCCAGGCCGATTTCGAGAACTCGACGCGGGTGTTCATGGAATCGCTCAACGTCGACGAGGTGGTCGGCCAACTGCTGGCGTCGGAAGGTTTCACCTCGGTGGAGGAACTGGCGCTGGTCGACGTCAGGGAATTGGCCGGCATCGAGGGCTTTGACGAGGAGACTGCCAACGAATTGCAGAGCCGCGCCAGGGAATATCTGGAACAGCTCGAGACCGAGCTCGAAAACAAACGTAAGGAACTTGGCGTGGATGACGCATTGAAGACGGTACCCGGCGTGACCTCGAAGATGCTGGTGAAATTCGGCGAGAACGACATCAAGACCGTGGAGGATCTGGCTGGCTGCGCCACCGACGATCTGGTCGGCTGGACCGAGCGCAAGGAAGGCGGCGAGCCGACCAAGCATCCCGGCATTCTCGATGCCAACGAAATCTCGCGCGATGATGCCGAGAGCCTGATCATGCAGGCACGGGTGCTGGCCGGCTGGATCACCGAGGCCGACCTCGCCAAGAACGTCGAGCAGGCCGAGGCCACCGAAGACCAGCCGGTCTGACGGCGTGTTCCGCATCCTCGGAAAGCGGTTTTGCGCACCGTACGCGCAGAGATGACAGGAGCGATGTCCCAGGCATGCCTGCTTTCGCCGACCCCGATCTCGACAACGGACCGCGGACCGACAGGTCCGCGACGATGCGGATGTGTGCGGTCACGCGCGAGGTGCGGCCGATCGACGAACTGATCCGGTTTGTCGTTTCGCCCACGGGCGAGGTGATCCCGGACCTGAAACGCAAGCTTCCCGGTCGCGGCCTGTGGGTGTCGGCCTCGCGCCGGGCGGTTGCGGAAGCGGTCCGCCGTCACCAGTTTGGCAAGGGGTTCAAGCGCGAGGTCCGGGTCGCGCCGGCGCTTGCGGAGACGACCGAAGCCTTGCTGGAGCGCAGCCTGGTGGAGGCGCTCGCGGTGGCCGCCAAGGCGGGCCAGGTGGTATCCGGCTTCGGCAAGGTCGAGACCGCGCTGGCGCAGCGGCAGGTCCAGGTCCTGGTTCACGCCGCGGACGGCGCGGCGGACGGAATCCGCAAATTGGACGCCATCGCCAGGCAAAATGCCGGAATTAGCGATGAATCGCGTGAACTTCCGGTGGTCACGGCGCTGACCTCGGAACAATTGGATTTGGCACTGGGCCGGTCAAATGTGATACATGCTGCGCTGCTCGCGGGCCCGGCGAGCAAGACCTTCCTGTCGCGCAGCCATGCCCTGGTCCGATACCGGATGGCGGATGACGACAAGACCGCCGGCCGCGCGGCCCGGAATTCGCCGACACAGACCGTGCGGACTCGCACGACGCAACAAGATTGGGACTGCTGAATGGTTGATACGAAAACGCCTGGCGACAAGACACTGAGTGTCCCGACCAAGACCTTGACGCTCAAGCCGCGCGTCGAGACGGGCACCGTGCGCCAGAGCTTCAGCCATGGCCGGACCAAGCAGGTGGTGGTCGAAAAACGCGGCAAGCGCCGCATCGGCGGCGATGGCCCGGTGGCGGACGCCGCCAGCGCGCCCGAGCCGGCTGCCGCGAAGGCCGCGCCCGCCAAGGCGCCGCTGGCCCGCCCGGCGCCCGCGGCCGCGCCGCGCAGCAATTCGGGCGTCGTGCTGCGCACCCTGACCGAGGACGAGCGGACGGCGCGCGCCAGCGCGCTCGCCGACGCCAAGCTGCGCGACGTCGAGGAACGCCGGCTGGCGGAAGAGGAAGCCCGGCGCCGCAACAGCAAGGAAGGCATCGAGCAGGCCGAACGTGAAGCCGCCGAGGCCCGCCGCAAGGCCGAAGAGGATCGCCACCGCCAGGACGAGGAGGCCAAGCGCAAGGCCGAACTGGAAGCCAAGAAGCGCTTTGGCGAAGCCGAAGCCAAGGCCGCGGCCGCCACCGCGCGCGCCGCGGTTCCGGTGCGGGCACCCGGCATTGCCGCCGATATCAGCGACGAGGATGAAGGTCCGCGGCAGGTCCGCCGCGGGCCCGGCGGCGCGGTCCGTCCCGCCGCGGCTCCCAAGACCACGGCCAAGCCGGCGCCGCAGAAGCAGCGCGGCCGTCTCACCCTCGTCACCGCGCTCAATGCCGACGACGTGCGCGAGCGCTCGATCGCGTCGTTCCGCCGCCGCACCCAGCGCCTGAAGGGACATGCCTCGAACGAGCCGAAGGAAAAGCTGATTCGCGAAGTGACGATCCCGGAAGCGATCGCGATCCAGGAACTCGCCAACCGGATGTCCGAGCGCGCCGTTGACGTGATCCGCCTGCTGATGAAGCAGGGCTCGATGCACAAGATCACCGACGTGATCGACGCCGATACCGCGCAACTGATCGCCGAGGAAATGGGCCACACCGTCAAGCGCGTCGCCGCGTCCGACGTCGAGGAAGGCCTGTTCGATATCGTCGACAATTCCACCGATACCGAGCCGCGCTCGCCGGTCGTGACCGTGATGGGCCATGTCGACCACGGCAAGACCTCGCTGCTCGACGCGCTTCGCCACGCCAACGTGGTGTCGGGCGAAGCCGGCGGCATTACCCAGCATATCGGCGCCTATCAGGTGACGTCGCCGGAAAGCGGCAAGAAGATCACCTTCATCGACACCCCCGGCCACGCCGCCTTCACCGCGATGCGCGCGCGCGGCGCCAAGGTGACCGACATCGTGGTGCTGGTGGTCGCGGCCGATGACGGCGTCATGCCGCAGACGGTGGAGGCGATCAACCACGCCAAGGCGGCCAAGGTTCCGATGATCGTGGCGATCAACAAGATCGACAAGCCCGACGCCAGGCCGGAACGCGTGCGCACCGAGCTTTTGCAGCACGAGGTGCAGGTCGAATCGCTTGGCGGCGACGTCGTCGATGTCGAGGTCTCCGCCAAGAACAGGACCAACCTCGACAAGCTGCTCGAGATGATCGCGCTGCAGGCCGAACTGCTCGACCTCAAGACCAATGCGGAACGTCCCGCCGAAGGCACCGTGATCGAAGCCAAGCTCGATCGCGGCCGCGGCCCGGTCGCCACCGTGCTGGTGCAGCGCGGAACGCTGCGGGTCGGCGACATCATCGTGGCCGGTGCCGAAATGGGCCGCGTCCGCGCGCTGATTTCCGACCAGGGCGATACCATCGACGAGGCCGGGCCTTCGGTGCCGGTCGAAGTGCTCGGTTTCAACGGCCCGCCGGAAGCCGGCGACCGTCTCGCCGTGGTCGAGAACGAAGCCCGCGCCCGCCAGGTGACGAGTTATCGCGCCCATCAGAAGCGCGAGAACGCCGCCGCCAGCATTTCCGGCATGCGCGGCTCGCTCGAGCAGATGATGTCGCAGCTCAAGACCTCGGGCCGCAAGGAATTCCCGCTGATCGTCAAGGCCGACGTGCAGGGCTCGCTCGAAGCCATCCTCGGGTCGCTGGAAAAGCTCGGCACCGACGAGGTCGCCGCGCGCATCCTGCATGCCGGCGTCGGCGGCATCTCGGAATCCGATGTGACCCTGGCGGAAGGTTTCAATGCCGCCATCATCGGCTTTTCCGTACGCGCCAACAAGGAAGCCGCAGCCGCAGCCAAGCGCAACGGCATCGAGATCCGCTACTACAACATCATCTACGATCTGGTCGACGACATCAAAAAGGCGATGTCCGGCCTGCTCGCGCCGACCCTGCGCGAGACCATGCTGGGCAACGCCCAGATCCTGGAGGTGTTCAACATTTCCAAGGTCGGCAAGGTCGCCGGCTGCCGGGTCACCGACGGTACCGTGGAACGCGGCGCCAATGTCCGCCTGATCCGCGACAACGTCGTGGTCCACGAGGGCAAGCTGTCGACCCTGAAGCGCTTCAAGGACGAAGTGAAGGAAGTGCAATCCGGCCAGGAATGCGGCATGGCGTTCGAGAATTACGGCGACATGCGGGTCGGCGATGTCATCGAATGCTATCGCGTGGAGACGATCCAGCGCAGCCTGTGAGTTCGAGCCTTACGAGCTTCGGTTTTCTTTCGTCATTGCCGGGCCTGACCCGGCAATCCATCCGCCGAAGGCGGACTCTTACAAAGAACGATGGATGCCCGGGTCGAGCCCGGGCATGACCGGTGAAAAATGCCCCAGCACCATAACAGGAGTTCGGCCCCCGGCGGCTCGCAGCGCCAGTTGCGCGTCGGCGAGATCGTGCGCCATGCGGTTGCCGACATCCTGTCGCAGGGCATCGTGCACGATCCCGACCTCGATGGCCACATCATCACCGTGCCGGAGGTGCGGATGTCGCCGGACCTCAAGCTCGCGACCATCTATGTGATGCCGCTCGGCGGCCGCGATATCGACATCGTGATCGCGGCGCTGGAGCGCAACAGGAAATTCCTGCGTGGCGAGATCGCGCACCGCGTTAACCTGAAATTCGCGCCTGATATCCGCTTCCGCGCCGACGATCGATTCGACGAGGCGGAACGAATAGAGAAATTACTGCGAACACCTGCGGTGCAGAGAGACCTCGCACCGGATTCGCCGGATTCGGAAGAGTGAACGGATGACCGCAACCCCCGCCAACCGCGCGATCGGGCAACCGATCGGCGATTCGATCGGTGCCGAAAAAAACATTTCCTCGGACTCGCGCCACGACGAGAACCGGGCGCATTCGCCGAGGCCGCCGCGTCCGAACAATCAGCCGCGGCGCGACAAGCGCGACGTCCACGGCTGGATCGTGCTCGACAAGCCGATCGGCATGACCTCGACCCATGCGGTCGCGGTGGTGAAGCGGCTGTTCCAGGCGAGACGCGCCGGCCATGCCGGCACGCTCGATCCGCTCGCCTCCGGCGGGCTGCCGATCGCACTCGGCGAGGCCACCAAGACGGTTCCGTTCGTGATGGACGGCCGCAAGCGCTACCGCTTCACGGTCTGCTGGGGTGAGGAACGCGATACCGACGATACCGAGGGCCGGGCGGTCCGGAGCAGCGATCTCCGACCGTCGGCCGAGGCCATCCAGGCCCTGCTGCCGCGGTTTACCGGCATGATCGAGCAGATCCCGCCGCAATACTCTGCGATCAAGGTCCAGGGCGAGCGCGCCTATGACCTGGCGCGTGACGGCGAAACCGTCGAACTGCAGCCCCGCCCGGTCGAGATACATCATTTATCCCTTGTAGAACAACCGGATAGCAGCCATTCCGTGTTCGAGGCGGAGTGCGGCAAGGGCACCTATGTGCGGGCGCTCGCCCGCGATATCGGCCGCCTGCTCGGCTGCTACGGCCATATCTGCGCGCTGCGGCGGACCCTGGTCGGCCCGTTCGGCGAGGCCGACATGATTCCGCTGGAACAATTGGAGGCTTTGTGCGATAGAGCCGCGTCTGGCGAGGGCAGCCTCGCCGAGGCGCTTTTGCCCGTTGAGACCGCGCTGGACGACATCCCGGCACTGGCCGTCACACGGGCTGATGCGGCAAGGCTCCACCGGGGCCAGGCCGTTCTACTGCGCGGACGGGATGCGCCCACTGGTAGCGGCACAGTCTATGTCACGGTGGCAGGCCGGCTGCTGGCCCTCGCCGAAATTGGCAATGGCGAACTCATCCCCAAGCGCGTGTTCAACCTGACCGGACTGACCGCCAGTTCCGCTCGCAACAACGAAAGTGTTTGACGATGTCGATTACCGCCGAACGTAAAGCGGAAGTCATCAAGACCAATGCCAACAAGGCCGGCGACACCGGCTCGCCCGAGGTTCAGGTCGCGATCCTGTCGGAACGCATCAACAACCTCACCGGGCATTTCAAATCCCACGTGAAGGACAATCATTCGCGTCGGGGTCTCCTGAAAATGGTCGCAACGCGCCGCTCGCTGCTCGATTACATCAAGAGGAAGGACGAGGCGCGTTACAAGGCGCTGCTCCAAAAGCACAACATTCGTCGCTGAGTTGCCAGTTTACGCGCGCAGGTCGCGCGCGTCGTCGCATGATCCAGCCAAATCGGCTTTCCGGTTTTTCGTTCCGATCATGCGTCTGCCGAGCGCGGACCAGAAAATGCCCGCGCCGATGCATGATCCCGAAAAGTGGTGTTCCGGTTTTCGGACGCGGTCATGCGCAAGAACGTCCAGCCGCAATCCGGCGGTTGGGCGCAACGGGCAAGATGCCCGTACCATCGGAAGGATGGACGCCATTCGAGACATGAAGACCATGGCAGGATCGCCGGATGCTGGAGCTGCGACGTCGTCGCCCCAGCGTCTCGCCATCTTGCGCATGGTTTTCGTGTTTCAGGCGCCCCTGCTTTCGTGAACCCATGAAAGAAGAAGACAATGTTCAATACGCATTCAGTCGAAATCGACTGGGGTGGCCGTCCCCTCAAGCTTGAAACCGGCAAGGTCGCCCGCCAGGCCGACGGCGCCGTGATGGCGACCTATGGCGAGACCGTCGTGCTCGCCACCGTGGTCGCCGCCAAGACACCCCGCGAGGGCGTCGACTTCCTGCCGCTCACCGTCGACTACCAGGAAAAGACCTACGCCGCGGGCCGCATTCCCGGCGGCTATTTCAAACGCGAAGGCCGCCCCACCGAGAAGGAAACGCTGGTTTCCCGGCTGATCGATCGTCCGATCCGCCCGCTGTTCGTCGATGGCTGGCGCAACGAGACCCAGGTCATCGTCACCGTGCTGTCGCACGACATGGAGAACGATCCGGACATTCTGGCGCTGGTCGCCGCGTCCGCCGCGCTGACCATTTCCGGCGCTCCCTTCAAGGGCCCGATCGGCGCTGCCCGCGTCGGCTTTGCCAATGACGAATATGTGCTCAATCCGACGCTCGACGAAATGGTCGAGACCCAGCTCGACCTCGTCGTCGCCGGCACCGCCGACGCCGTGTTGATGGTGGAATTGGAAGCCAGGGAACTCAACGAAGACATCATGCTCGGCGCCGTCATGTTCGGGCACCGTCACTTCCAGCCGGTGATCAAGGCCATCATCGAGCTGGCCGAGAAGGCCGCGAAGGAGCCGCGCGACGTCAAGATCGCCGATGAAAGCGCGCTGGAAAAGCAGATGCTCGGGCTGATCGAGCAGGATCTCCGCGCCGCCTACGCGATCCCGGTCAAGCAGGATCGCTACGCCGCGGTCAGCGCCGCCAAAGAAAAGGTGATGGCGCACTACTTCCCCGAGGGCGAAGAGCCGAAATACGACAAGCTCCGCATCGCCGGCGTGTTCAAGGAACTGGAAGCCAAGATCGTCCGCTGGAACATCCTCGATACCGGCAGGCGGATCGACGGCCGCGACGTCAAGACGGTTCGCAATATCGTCGCCGAAGTCGGCGTGTTGCCCCGTGCCCACGGCTCGGCGCTGTTCACCCGCGGTGAAACCCAGGCGATGGTGGTGACCACACTTGGTACCGGCGAAGACGAGCAGTACATCGACTCGCTGTCGGGCACCTACAAGGAGCAGTTCCTGCTGCACTACAATTTCCCGCCCTATTCGGTCGGCGAGACCGGCCGTCTCGGCGGCACCAAACGTCGCGAGATCGGCCACGGCAAGCTCGCCTGGCGCGCGATCCATCCGGTGCTGCCGCCGCATCACGAGTTCCCCTACACGGTGCGCGTGGTCTCGGAAATCACCGAGTCCAACGGATCGTCGTCGATGGCCTCGGTCTGCGGCGCCTCGCTGGCGCTGATGGACGCCGGCGTGCCGCTGAAGCGGCCGACCGCGGGCATCGCCATGGGCCTGATCCTGGAGGGTTCGCGCTTTGCGGTACTGTCCGACATCCTCGGCGATGAGGATCATCTCGGCGACATGGACTTCAAGGTCGCCGGCACCGACCACGGCATCACCTCGCTGCAGATGGATATCAAGATCGAGGGCATCACCGAGGAGATCATGAAGGTCGCGCTCGGCCAGGCCAAGGAAGGGCGCATCCACATCCTCGGCGAAATGTCGAAGGCACTGACCGCCGCGCGCGCCGAACTCGGCGAGTACGCGCCGCGCATCGAGACCTTCAAGATACCGACCGACAAGATCCGCGAAGTGATCGGCACCGGCGGCAAGGTGATCCGCGAAATCGTCGAGAAGACCGGCGCCAAGGTCAATATCGACGACGACGGCACCGTGAAGGTGGCCTCCGCCGACGGCGAATCGATCAAGGCCGCGATCAAGTGGATCAAGTCGATCGCCTCCGATCCGGAGCTCGGCCAGATCTATGACGGCACCGTGGTCAAGGTGATGGAGTTCGGCGCGTTCGTGAATTTCTTCGGCGCCAAGGACGGCCTCGTGCACATCAGCCAGCTCGCCGCCAACCGGGTGCAGAAGACCTCCGACGTCGTCAAGGAAGGCGACAAGGTCAAGGTCAAGCTGCTCGGCTTCGACGATCGCGGCAAGACGCGGCTGTCGATGAAGGCGGTCGACCAGGTGACCGGCGAGGACCTCGAGGCCAAGCAGAAGGAAGCGCCGCCGCCGCGCGAAGCCGCCGGCGAGTAGACCCGCGAACGGCCCATGCCAACCAGCGAAATGCAAAAGGGCGGCCCCGAGGCCGCCCTTTTTGTTTGTGCATGCTATTGAAGCCCGCTCATTGCTTTGACCCCGCGGCCTCGTTGGCGGGGACGGCGGAACACCGCAAGGATGGCCTCGATGACGCCGCCGACGATCCGCCCGGCTCGGGCCGACGAATATCACGAGGTCGGCCGGATCTGGATGGATAGCTGGGTCTCGACCGGGCTGATGGATGCCAGCCCGGCTCTGCTGGCGAAGCTGCAGGCGCGGGTGCCGCTCGAGATCGCCAAGGGCTGGAGCCTGTTTGTCGCCGACGACGGCGGGACGCTGGCGGCCATGCTGGCGCTGCATCTGCCCGATCGCCGTCTCCACCAGTTATTCGTCGCGCCGGAATATCAGGGCCAGAACTTCGGCCGGCGGCTGCTTGCCTTCACGCGACAAAGGCTTCCCGACGAGATCTGGCTGCGCTGCGTGCGCGAAAACGAAAAGGCCTGGCGCTGGTACGAACGCGAAGGTTTTGTGTTCGAAAAGCAGACAGTCGAGCCGACAACGGGATTCACCTTGAAGTATTATCGATGGAAGAAAGAGGAGACCGCACCATGATGCAGCTTTACTGGGCGCCCCGCACCCGTTCGTTCACCGCGCTTTGGCTGATGGAGGAAACCGGCCAGCCTTATCAGCGGGTGCTGACCGATATCTCGACCGGGGCGCAAAAGACGCCGGAATATCTCGCGATCAACCCGATGGGCAAGGTGCCCGCGCTGCGCGACGGCGACGCCACGCTGGCGGAGGCCGCCGCCATCTGCGCCTATGTCGCCGAGCGCTATCCCGAGGCGAAACTCGCGCCCGCTGTGGGCGATCCGCTGCGGGCGAAATATCTCTACTGGCTGTTCTTTGCGCCAGGCTGCGTCGAGCCCGCGATGGTGCAGGTCGCGACCAAGATCGAGATCAAGGAGGCCTCCGCGGGCTGGGGCGATGCCCAGCTTGTGTTCGACGTGCTCGATTCCGCGCTGGCGAAAGGGCCGTGGATTCTCGGCGAGGCCTTCTCGGCTGCCGATATCGCGATCGGCTCCGGGCTGAACTTCGCGGTGCGGCTGTTCAAGATGGTGCCGTCGCGCCCCTCGTTCGACGCCTATATCGCGCGATGCATGGCGCGGCCCGCGTTCCAGCGCGCCGAGCAGCTCGCGGCGGGGTGAGCCATACGCGTCATCGCCCGGCTTGACCGGGCGACCCGCTATTCCCGGGCGATAACCGGGCAAAACGAAGGGCCGCGGCGTACTGGATGGCCCGCTTCCGCGGGGCACGACGGCCTGCTATTGGGCCGCGCTACTCCCCGACTTCCTTCAAGTCTTCCGGGCGGGGCATCGAGATGACGTTGTAGCCGGAATCGACATAATGGACTTCGCCGGTGACCCCGCCGGACAGCTCCGACAGCAGATACAGCGCCGAGCCGCCAAGCTCATCGAGCGACACCCCGCGGCCGAGCGGCGAGTGCTTCTGCTGGAACGCGAACATCAGGCGCGCGTCGCCGATGCCGGAACCGGCCAGCGTCCGCACCGGACCCGCAGAAATCGCGTTGACACGAATGCCGCGCGGGCCGAAATCGGCGGCAAGGTAGCGCACCGAGGCTTCCAGCGCCGCCTTGGCGACGCCCATCACATTGTAGTTCGGCATCACCCGCATCGACCCGCCGAAGGTCAGCGTGATCATCGCGCCGCCCGATGCCGGCATCAGCTCGGCCGCGCGCTTGGCCAGTTCGGTGAACGAGAAACAGGAAATCAGCAGGGTGCGCGAGAAATTCTCGCGCGTGGTATCGGCATAGCGTCCCTTCAGCTCGTTCTTGTCGGAGAACGCGATGGCGTGAACCAGAAAATCGAGCTGGCCCCATTGCGCGCGCAGCGCGTCGAACACGGCATCGACGCTGGCGAGGTTCTCGACGTCGCAAGGCAGCACCAGTTCAACGCCGAGGCTCAGCGCCAGCGGCTTGACCCGCTTGCCCAGCGCATCGCCCTGATAGGTGAAGGCAAGCTCGGCGCCTTGCGCCGCCAGCGTCCTGGCAATGCCCCAGGCAATCGAATGGTCATTGGCGACACCCATGATCAGCCCGCGTTTGCCCTTCATGCAGTCGTTCATTCCCGACGCTCCACTCGCTGCTCTGGCGTCGTCGCCCGCGCCAGCGGCCGATCCGGCAACCGAAACATGGCATCACCGACGGGAAGCCGCGGAATTCCGAACGCCCCGCTTGGGCGGGCAACACGAGAACAAGCCCTCACGCATCCAACCGCTTGAACACCAGGGTGGCGTTGGTGCCGCCGAATCCGAAGGAATTCGACAGCACGGTTCCCAGTCTTGCGTTGTCGATGCGCTTGCGCACGATCGGCATGTCGGCAAACACCGGATCGAGCTCGCTGATATTGGCGCTCTCGCAGACGAAGCCATTGTTCATCATCAACAGCGAGTAGATCGCCTCCTGCACGCCGGTGGCGCCGAGCGAGTGGCCGGTCAGTGCCTTGGTCGCGGAAATCGGCGGGCACTTGTCGCCGGTGCCGAACACCTTGCGGATCGCCTCGATTTCCGGCGGATCGCCCGCCGGGGTCGAGGTCGCGTGCGGATTGATGTAGTCGACCTTGCTGTCGACCGTCGCCAGCGCCATCCGCATGCAGCGCTCGGCGCCCTCGCCCGACGGCGCGACCATGTCATAGCCGTCGGAGGTCGCACCATAGCCGACGATCTCGCCGTAGATCCGCGCGCCGCGCGCCTTGGCACGATCGAGTTCTTCCAGCACCACCACGCCGGCGCCGCCGGCGATGACAAAGCCGTCGCGGCTGACATCGTAGGGGCGCGATGCGGTCGCGGGCGTATCGTTGTATTTCGACGACATCGCGCCCATCGCGTCGAACAGCACCGACAGCGTCCAGTCCAGTTCCTCGCAGCCGCCGGCGAAGATGACGTCCTGCTTGCCGATCTGGATGGTCTCGTAGGCGTTGCCGATGCAATGGTTCGAGGTGGCGCAGGCCGACGAGATCGAATAGTTCACGCCCTTGATCTTGAACCAGGTGGCCAGCGTGGCGGACGCCGTCGACGACATCGCCTTCGGCACTGCGAACGGCCCGACCCGCTTCGGTCCCTTGCTGCGGGTGGTATCGGCCGCCTCGACCAGCGTGCGCGCCGAGGGGCCGCCCGAGCCCATGATGATGCCGGTGCGAACGTTGGAAACCTCGCCGGGCTCGAGACCGGAATCCTGGATCGCCTGTTCCATCGCGACGTGGTTCCAGGCCGCGCCTTCGCCGAGGAAGCGCATCGCGCGGCGGTCGATCACCTCCGCCGGATTGAGCGTCGGCGCGCCCTGCACCTGGGAGCGGAAGCCGAGTTCGGCATATTTCTCCGCGCGCGTGATCCCGGACTTCGCCGCATGGAGACTCGCAAGCACTTCCTGGGTGTTGTTTCCGATGGACGAGACGATACCCATCCCCGTGATGACAACCCGCCTCATGATCGCCTCGCCCTGCCGTTGCGCTTTTGTGTGATGGCCGCCGCTGAAGCGAAAACCGCCGCGGTGGCCCGAGCAACTATCCTACGTTTCCGGCTGCACCGCGGCATCCTGCTTGAACAGCCCGACCTTCAAATCCTTCGCGCGATAGATAATCTCGCCATCGGCGGAAAGCCACCCGTCGGCGATGCCCAGCATCAGCTTTAAGCGCATCACGCGTTTGATGTCGACGTTGTACACGACCTTGCGGACGTTCGGCATCACCTGGCCGGCGAGTTTCAATTCGCCAAGGCCGAGCGCGCGGCCGCGGCCCTGGCCGCCGCTCCAGGCCAGAAAAAACCCCACCATCTGCCAGAGCGCGTCGAGTCCGAGGCATCCCGGCATCACCGGGTCGCCCTTGAAATGGCAGCCGAAGAACCAAAGGTCCGATTTGACATCGAGTTCAGCACGAATCAGGCCCCTGCCATATTCGCCGCCGGTGGCCGAGATTTCGCTGATGCGGTCGAACATCAGCATCGGCGGCAGCGGCAACTGCGCATTGCCCTGGCCAAAAATCTCGCCGCGGCCGCTCGCCAACAAATCCTCATAGTCGTAACCGTTGCGCCCCGGCATCGTGCCAGCCTCTCTCAACATCCCGATGAAGCGTTCCGACCCGCTTTCGGGCGGGAAACACGCCAAATATCGTCCATTGGCGCTGATGTCGCAGGCCGGGGATAGCCCCTGCGGCAGCCGGCGCTCACCTTTGCAGAAATTGCATAAGCTGGTCGGCGGAGCTCTAACATAGCCCCCGCGAGCGGCAAAGCGCTGTCAGGCGGGGTAAATCGTCGCTTCTCGACGAGGGTTCCTCCTGACCTTGGGCTTGTTCTAGTTGCGAAAAACTTGCATCTAAGCTTTTTCCTCCTTATATTCCGTGGTGGTAGAGTGAAACAACGAGTGTGGTGCCTGACGTGGAACTGAGCGACGACGCCTCCATGCCGAGTGATGACGCTGTCATTCCTGCGGCCCGCGGACGCCAGCCGGCGCTGACCGGTTGTCCGTGGCACGACGTCAACGAAATGCTGCAGGCCGCCGGCCTCCGTCCCACCCGGCAAAGGATGGCATTGGGCTGGTTGTTGTTCGGCAAGGGCGCGCGCCATCTCACCGCCGAAATGCTCTACGAGGAAGCCACCCTCGCCAAGGTTCCGGTCTCGCTCGCCACGGTTTACAATACGCTCAATCAATTGACCGATGCGGGCCTGCTGCGCCAGGTCAGCATCGACGGCACCAAAACCTATTTCGACACCAACGTGTCGGCGCATCATCATTTCTATCTCGAGAACAACCACGAGCTGGTCGACATTCCGGATCCGCATCTGATGCTGCAGAAGATGCCGGAAGTGCCCGAAGGCTATGAGATCGCCCGGGTCGACGTGGTGGTCCGGCTGCGCAAGAAGCGCTGAATTCCCTTCCAACGCTCGCCGTCATTCCGGGACGATGCGAAAGCATCGAATCTGGAGATTCCGGGTTCGCGCTGACGCGCGCCCCGGAATGACGGGCCAGCGGCGATCCGGGAAAAACTCAATCCACCTTTTCGTCGGCGTAGACGCCCCACAGCCGCTCCTGCTGGATCCAGCCGTCGAAGCCGTTGCCGCTGACACGGCACCAGCCTGACCCGCACTTCTTGACCTGCGCCACGACGCCGGCCTGCAGGCGGGCGGCAACCGCGCTTTTCGGGTCGGCGCTATCGTAGAGCGGCGCCAGCTCGTCCTTGGTCTTCATGGTGACGACCGCGGTGCGACGGCCGGACAGCAGCGAATGATAAACCCAGCCCTCGGCACCCTCGGAGTCCCGCACCCGCCGCCAGTTTTCGAATTCGGCGGTAATCTCCACCGGCAGCCCGGCGCGGGTATAGACCCAGGAAACGTCGTTGTCCTTGGTCGGACCGGCCCGGACATTCACATGGTCGGATTTGAGGCTGACATAGCGCGGCACCGGCAGGCCGCTGGTGGTGACGGCCGTATCCTTTGCCGAAAATCCGGTGCTGATCGAAGCCCCCATCGCCGCCCCGGCCAGCACCACGATCAAACAAAACCGCCCCAACGCCATCAACCCGTCTCCCGCCGAGATATCAACTCAAATTGCTCGAGCTGAAAAACTTGCGAACGCCGCCCCCTCAAAGCCCCTGTCCCGCCCCGATTGCCTTCGGCCCGCGAGGCCGGGGCGCCTGCCGGGGTTCTTGTCTTAGGCCGGCCTTCTGCTAGAGAGGACGGAATACCGAAAGCCAGAGCGAAGCTCTGAAAGCTCCACGGGAACCCAAGGAAACCCAAGGCAAACGCCGGACCGCGCGGCAGCCGCAGTGTCGAACAACCGGGTTAATGAGGACTGAACGACGGAAGTCCCGGATCCGAAGTTCACCCCCCGGCGGCACCCTCGGCCTCATGAGAGCAGGATATGTCGGTCAAGAAAAAGCCGCTCGTTGTCGTCACCCGCAAGCTGCCGGACTCGATCGAAACCCGGATGCGCGAGCTGTTCGACGCCCAGCTCAATCTCGACGATACGCCGCTGTCCCCGGAGCGGATCGCCGAAGCGGTGCGTACGGCTGACGTGCTGGTGCCGACCGTCACCGACGAGATTACCGAGGACCTGCTCAAGCAGCCCGACTGCCGGCTGAAACTGATCGCCAATTTCGGCAACGGCGTCGACAATATCGACGTCGCTGCCGCGCATGCGCGCGGCATCACCGTGACCAACACGCCGAAGGTCCTGACCGAGGACACCGCCGACATGACCATGGCGCTGATCCTCGCGGTGCCGCGCCGGCTGATCGAGGGCGCCTCGATCCTCACCGAGGGCAAGCATTGGCCGGGCTGGTCGCCGACCTGGATGCTCGGCCACCGCATCGGCGGCAAACGGCTCGGCATCATCGGCATGGGCCGCATCGGCCAGGCGGTGGCGCGGCGGGCGCGCGCCTTCGGCCTGCAGATCCACTATCACAACCGCCGCCCGGTGGCGCCCCGCATCGCCGACGAGCTGGGCGCGACCTATTGGGAAAGCCTCGACCAGATGCTGGCGCGGATGGACATCATCTCGGTGAACTGTCCGCACACGCCGGCAACGTTTCATCTGGTGTCGGCGCGGCGGCTGAAGCTGATCCGCAAGGATGCCTATATCGTCAACACCGCGCGCGGCGGGGTCACCGACGAGGAGACCCTGATCAAGCTGATCGAAGCCGGCGAGATCGCCGGCGCCGGCCTCGACGTCTACGAGCACGAGCCGGCAGTCAATCCCAAGCTGGTGCGGCTGGCGCGCGCCGGCAAGGTGACGTTGCTGCCGCATATGGGCTCGGCCACCATCGAAGGCCGGGTCGAGATGGGCGAGAAGGTGATCATCAACATCCGGACCTTCCTCGACAACCACAAGCCGCCGGACCGGGTGCTGCCGAGCATGTTGTGAACGCCGCTACGCCCTGCTGCGGCCGCCGGGTCAGCGATGCCCGCTCAAATCGGTGATGACTGGCCGATCGCCATTGAGCGGGTTGGCCGGATCGCGGCGATAGCGCAGCGTTTCAAAGCGCATTGCGCGGGCGTCGACCATCAACAGCCGGCCGATCAGGCCCTCGCCGAAGCCGACGATTTCGCGGATCGCCTCCAGCGCCATCATCGAGCCGAGCACGCCGGCGAGCGCGCCGATCACGCCGGCCTCGGCGCAGGCCGGAACGGTGCCCGGCGGCGGCGGCTCCGGAAACAGGCAGCGATAGGTCGGATTGAACTCGCCGTCGGCGTTTTGCTCATGGGCGCGGATCGTGGTCAGCGATCCGTCGAACACGCCAAGCGCGGCCGTGATCAGCGGCTTCGCGGCCAGAAAACAGGCGTCGGCAACCAAATAGCGGGTTTCGAAATTGTCCGATCCGTCGAGCACCAGATCGTAAGTGCCGATCAGCGCCATCGCGTTGCCGGCATTCAGCCGCGTGGCGTGCGCGGCCAGCCTGACATGCGGGTTGAGCGCATGGATCTGGGTCGCGGCGCTGTCGACCTTGCGCCGGCCGACATCCGGCGTGGTGTGAATGATCTGACGCTGCAGGTTGGAGAGCGACACGATGTCGTCATCGACCACGCCGAGCGTGCCGACGCCGGCAGCCGCGAGATACATCAGCGCCGGCGCCCCCAGCCCGCCGGCGCCGATCACCAGCACCGCGGCCTCCTTCAGGGCGGCCTGGCCGGGACCGCCGACCTCGCGCAGCACGATATGGCGGGCGTAGCGCTCGAGTTCGTCGGCACTCAACATGATCGGACGGTGTCCCTGCCCTGCCGTTTTGCCATCGATCGCTGAACCCTCGGCCCGTTGTTGCCGACCAAGCAGATGTGCTTAATTGCCCGAACGTCAATGACCCCCCGGATCTGTCATGAGATCGATGCTGACGGCAACATTGATATTCGTGACCGCGGCAGCGCCCGCATGGGCGCAGACCGAAACCGCCATCGACCGCGGGCGCCAGGCCGAAGCGGGTGGCGACCGTTCCAGCCCGCCCGGCGTTGCAGGCCCCGGCCGATACCGCGGAAGCGATGGCGCAGGGCGAACGTCTGGCGCTGCAGTCGGACCTCGCCTGGGTCGGTCAGTATAACGGCGCCATCACCGGCGAAGTCAGCGAGCGCATGGTCGCCGCCATCAAGCAATTCCAGAAGGAGCGGGGCGGCAAGCCGACCGGCGTGCTCAATCCGCAGGAGCGCGGCGTGCTCGCCGAAACCGCGAAACGGCGGCAGGAAAATGTCGGCTGGAAAATCGTTACCGACCCCGGCAGCGGCGTGCGGCTCGGCGTGCCCACCAAACTGGTGCCGCAGCAATCCAGCGACGCCAATGGCGCGAAATGGAGTTCCGCCACCGGGACCATCCAGGTGCTGCTGGCGCGGCGCAAGGAAGCCAACCCGACCAGCGCGAAACTCGCCGAGCGTGAAAGGAAGGAACCGGCCGGCCGCAGCATCGATTACACCGTGGTCAAGCCGGATTTCTTCGTGCTGTCCGGCCTGCAGGGCCTGAAGAAATTCTATGTGCGCGGCACCTTCAAGGGCGACGAGGTTCGCATCCTCACCATCCTGTACGATCAGGCCACCGAGAACACCGTCGAGCCGGTGGTGATCGCGATGTCGAGCGCGTTCAATCCGTTTCCGACCCTGGCGCAGATGGCGGGCTCGCCGCGCAAGTCCGTCGAATACGGCACCGGCGTGGTGGTCAGCGACGACGGCGCGATCGTGGCCGACCGCCAGATCGCCGATGGCTGCCTGGCCATCGCCATCGCCGGCTTTGGCGGCGCCGACCGCGTCGCCGAGGACAAGGAGCATGATCTCGCGCTGTTGCGCATCTATGGCGCACGCGGCCTGAAGCCGCTTGGCCTGAACAGCGGCGCGGCCAAGCCCGCTGTCGAACTCACCGGCATTGCCGATCCGCAAAACCAGAGCGGCGGCTCGGCGGTCAGCAGCGCCAAGGCGTCGGTCACGCAGATCGGCAGCGGCAACGAGCCGGCATTGTCGCCGGCGCCCGGGCTGGGATTTTCCGGCGCCGCCGCATTCGACGCCGACGGCAGCTTCGCCGGCCTTGCGCTGTTGAAGCCGCAGGCGGTGGCGGGGCCGCCGAACGCGCCGCCCGCCGCTCAGGCCGTCCTGGTGCCGGCCGATACGGTGCGTGACTTTCTCAAGACCAACGGTGTCCGGGCCGCGAGCGGATCGTCGGAGCCGAAAGCCTCGGTGGTGCGTGTGATCTGCGTGAGGCAGTAAGTGCGATCGCTACCGGCGCCGCCCCCGGCCCCAGCCTCCCGAGTGCGCCTTCCTCGTCATTCCGGGGCGATGGTTTCGCCGCTCGCAACGGGGCGCCTGCGGAATGTCACTTCTGGCATTTCGGGCACCAGAAGGTCGAACGTCCGTTCTGCGTGAAACGCCTGACAATGCCGCGGCAACCCGCGGTCTGGCATTTCTCGCCTTCGCGGTCATAGACCTGGAACGAATGCTGGAAATAGCCGAGTTCGCCGCTGGTCTGGCGATGGTCGCGCAGCGACGAGCCGCCGGCCTTGATCGCCTGGTTCAGCACCGCGTGGATGGCGCTGACCAGCCGCCGCGCGTGATCGGTGGGCTCGGCCTTTTTGGTGGCGAGCGTGGCGGCCAATCTTCGCGGCGACAGCAGCGCGCGGAACAGCGCTTCGCAGACATAGATGTTGCCGAGCCCTGCGACCACGCGCTGGTCGAGCAGCGCGGCCTTGAGGCTGGTCTTCTTGTTGGCGCAGGAACGCGCCAGCATGGCGGCATCGAAGGCGTTGCCGAGCGGTTCGGGGCCAAGCCCCTGCAGCAGCGGCTCATCCTCGATCGCGTTGCGGGCGATCACCTTCATGTAGCCGAACCGGCGCGGGTCGTTGAAGATCACAACCGCGCCCGAGGACATGTGAAACACCACATGGTCATGGGTGCGGTCGAGGCCGCGCGGATGATGGAATTGGCCCGGCGTCTGCGGGTCGTCCTGCTTGAGGACGCGAAACGAGCCCGACATTCCCAGATGCATCAGCAGCACGTCGCCGGAAGCGAGATCCGCCATCAGATATTTGGCGCGCCGGCCGAGCCCGGTGACGATCTGGCCCTCGAGCCGTGCCACGAAATCCTTCTGGAACGGAAACCGCAGGTCCTTGCGCCGGGCCTCGGCCTTGACGATTGTGGCGCCCTCCATCGCCGGCTGCAGCCCGCGACGGACGGTTTCGACTTCAGGCAATTCAGGCATGCGTCATTCACCTTGTGGTGTCGACGTGATAGCGCCATTACCGCGGGCGCGCTATGGTCGGGCGGTGGAGATGAGTGATGGATCGGCCGGACCAGACCACGCATTTTGGCTTCAGGGATGTTGCGCTGGGCGACAAGCAGACGCTGGTGAACGACGTATTTCACAGCGTGGCGTCGCGCTACGACCTGATGAACGACCTGATGTCCGCCGGCCTGCATCGGGTCTGGAAAGAGCTGATGATCAACGCGCTCAATCCGCCGCGCAGCGATGCGCCGTTCGCGCTGCTCGATGTCGCCGGCGGCACCGGTGACATCGCGTTCCGCGCGGCCAGGGCGGCAGGCGCCGGCTTTCGTGCCATCGTCTGCGACATCAACCCCGACATGCTCGAGGTCGGACGCGAACGCGCGATGGCGCAGCATCTCGATCACCTTGTATCCTTTGTCGAGGGCAACGCCGAGGCGCTGGCTTTTCCCGACCGCCGGTTCGACGCAACCACCATTGCATTCGGGATTCGCAACGTGCCGCAGATCGACCGCGCGCTGCGCGAGGCATTTCGCGTGCTGAAACCCGGCGGCCGGTTTCTCTGCCTGGAATTCTCGACCGTCGATGTGCCCGGCCTCGATCGCCTGTACGAGCTGTTTTCGTTCAAGGTGATTCCGCCGCTCGGCCGCGCGGTGACCGGCGATGCCGAGTCCTATCGTTACCTCGTCGAGTCGATCCGGAAATTTCCCAGGCCGGGCGCGTTTGCCGAGATGATCCGCGAAGCCGGCTTCGCACGGGTATCCTGGCAAAGCCTTTCCGGCGGCATCGTGGCGCTGCATTCGGGCTGGCGCCTGTGATTTCTGCGGTCACGCATATCGCGCGGCTGGCGCGCGCCGGTTTCGTGTTCGCGCGCGAAGGCGTGTTCGGCGTCGTCGACCCCAGCCTGGTGCCGCCGCCGGGTCAGCTCGCGCTCCGTCTGGCCCGGCTGATCGAACGCCCCGGCGCCAAATCGGGTCCGCGGCTGTCGCGCGCGCTGACGCGGCTCGGACCGGCTTATCTCAAGCTCGGACAATTCCTGGCGACGCGGCCCGATGTGGTCGGCGTGATCATGGCGCGCGATCTGGAAAGCCTGCAGGATCGTCTGCCGCCGTTTTCCCAGGCCGAGGCCGAGGCGGTCATCGCAACGTCGCTGGAACGCCCGGTGGTGCAGGCGTTCGCGAGCTTTGGACCGGCGGTCGCGGCTGCCTCGATCGCGCAGGTGCATCGCGGCGAGACCGAGCGCGACGGCGTACGCACCGCGGTCGCGGTCAAGGTGCTGCGGCCGAACGTCGCCGCGCGCTTCCGCCGCGACCTCGCCGATTTCTTCTTTGTCG
Organism: uncultured Alphaproteobacteria bacterium; assembly: GCA_963748165.1. GTDB lineage: Bacteria > Pseudomonadota > Alphaproteobacteria > Rhizobiales > Xanthobacteraceae > Bradyrhizobium. The sequence goes on along the minus strand of CAVVIM010000032.1, from coordinate 240,571 downwards.
CGCACAAGGCCGAAGCGCACTCCGCCGAAGCCCGCCGGCTGCGGCTGATCGAGGTCATCAACACCATGTCGCGCTCGGTGGCGATGGAGATGGATCTGCGGCTCGAGGCCGCGGCGCTGTCGGAGATGGCCGAGAACACACGCGGCGATCCCGATTTCCGCGTCCCAACCGTGGACTGGGATCGCACCACCCACAACGTCCTGACCATGGAATGGATCGATGGCATTGCGCTCAGCGACCATGCCGGTCTCGAGCAGGCCGAGGTCGATCTCGCCGAACTCGGGCGCAAGGTGATCCAGAGCTTCCTGCGCCACGCACTGCGCGACGGCTTCTTTCATGCCGACATGCACCCCGGCAACCTGTTCCTCGACAACGCCGGTCGGTTGGTCGCGGTCGATTTCGGCATCATGGGCCGACTCGGCCTGAAGGAGCGGCGCTTCCTGGCCGAGATCCTGCTGGGCTTCATCACCCGCGACTATCGCCGTGTCGCCGAAGTGCATTTCGAGGCCGGCTACGTGCCGGGCCACCATTCGGTGGAGAATTTCGCGCAAGCCATCCGCGCCATCGGCGAGCCGATCCACAACCGCACCGCCGAAGAGATTTCGATGGCGAAGCTGCTGACCCTGCTGCTCGAGGTCACCGGCCTGTTCGACATGCGGACCCGTCCCGAACTGATCCTGCTGCAGAAGACCATGGTGGTGGTCGAAGGCGTGGCGCGCGGCTTCGACCCGAAGCTCGACATCTGGAAAGTCGCCGACCCCGTGGTGCGCGAATGGATCGAGCGCAATCTCGGCCCGGTCGGACGGATCCAGGGCGCGATGTCCGGCGCCGGTGAACTCGGCCGCGTGGTGGCGGGGCTCCCGGCGATCGCCGCACGGTCGGTGGCGGTGCTGGAGCAGCTCGAAACCATGACCCGCGAGGGGCTGACGCTGTCGCCGGAGACGATCGCCGCGATGGCCCGCACAGAGGGCCGCAAGACCCGGTGGCGCACGCTGGCGCTCTGGATCATTGCCGCGACCTTCATCGGCATCCTGGTGGCCATCCGCCAGATGTGATTGCAATGCATTCATGATGTGATAGCATTGCTATCGTACCTTGCCGGAGCCTTGCCGGAGCCTTGCCATGGCCAGCCTGACCATCCGAAAACTGGACGAGGGCGTCAAAGCCTATCTGCGGCTGCGTTCCGCCAAAAACGGCCGTTCCCTGGAAGAGGAGGTCCGGGTGATCCTGCGCGAGACCATCCAGGGTGGCGTCGAATCGGGGGCGCCCGTCCGGCCCGCCGCGCGGCCGCCCGGCGACGTACTGTCCCGGACCGCCCGCCGCTCGGACGCGCCCGATCAGGCCGGCGTCACCCTGATCATCGCGGGCGGCATCGCCGCCTACAAGGCGCTCGACCTGATTCGGCGGCTGAAGGAGCGGCAGATCCGGGTCCGCTGCGTGCTGACCCGTGCCGCGCAGCAATTCATCACGGCGCTGTCGGCCAGCGCATTGTCGCATGAACGGGTTTACACCGACTTGTTCGACGCGGAGAGCGAGTTCGATGCCGGCCACATCCGCCTCGCCCGCGACTGCGATTTGATCGTGGTGGCACCGGCGACCGCCGATCTGATGGCGAAGATGGCGCAGGGCCAGGCCGACGATCTCGCCAGCGCCATCCTGCTGGCGGCGGATCGACCGATCCTGCTGGCGCCGGCGATGAATCCGCTGATGTGGAACCATGCCGCGACCCGCCGCAATGTCGCGCAGTTGACACGCGACGGCGTCGTCCTGATCGGACCCAATGCCGGCGAAATGGCCGAAGCGGGCGAGGCCGGTACCGGCCGGATGGCGGAGCCGCTGGAAATCGTCGCCGCCGCCGAGCGGCTGCTGCGGCCACCGCAACCGCGCCCGCTGGCCGGCACAGCGGGTTCTCATTACCGCAGGGCCGACCCACGAGCCGATCGATCCGGTGCGCTATATCGCCAATCGCTCCTCCGGCAAGCAGGGCTTTGCGATCGCCGCGGCGGCGCAGGCCGCCGGCGCCGAGGTGGTGCTGATCGCCGGCCCGGTCGATCTGGCCGATCCCGCCGGCGTGACGGTGCAGCATGTGGAGTCCGCGCGCGACATGCTGCAGCAGGTCGAGGCCGCGCTGCCCGCTAATATCGCGATCTTCGCCGCCGCCGTCGCCGACTGGCGGGTCGCCAACCAGGGCGAACAGAAGCTGAAAAAGACCGCGGCGGGCATGCCGCCGCTGCAGCTCGTTGAAAACCCCGATATCCTCGCCACCATCGCCAGGCGCAGCGAACGCCGGCCGCGGCTCGTGATCGGATTCGCGGCGGAAACCGAACATCTGATCGACAACGCCAAGGCCAAGCTCGCGCGCAAGGGTTGCGACTGGATCGTCGCCAACGACGTCTCGCCGGCGACCGGCGTGATGGGTGGCGACCGCAATACGGTTCATCTGCTGACCCGCGATGGCGCCGGCATCCACGTCGACTCCTGGCCGGCGATGAGCAAGGAGCAGGTCGCGGCCGAACTGGTGGCGCACATCGCCAAGGCCCTGGGCGGAACGAGCGCGGAGAATCCGTCGTGAGCGCCGTGATCAAGGTCGATATCCGGCAATTGCCGCATGGCGCAGGCCTGGCGCTGCCGGCCTATCAGAGCGCGCACGCCGCCGGGCTCGATCTCTTGGCTGCCGTCCCCGGCGACGCGCCGACGATGCTCGCGCCGGGCCAGCACGCGCTGATTCCGACCGGACTGACGATTGCGCTGCCGCCGGGCTACGAAGCGCAGGTCCGGCCGCGCTCGGGGCTTGCCGCCAGGCACGGCGTCACCGTTCTCAATGCGCCGGGCACGGTGGATGCGGATTATCGCGGCGAGATCAGCGTGCTGCTGATCAATCACGGCGACGCCCCGTTTCCGATCCGGCGCGGCGAGCGCATTGCGCAAATGGTGATTGCGGCGGTGACACAGGTGGAACTGGTTCCCGTCGCATCGCTCTCCGCCACCGACCGCGGCAGCGGCGGTTTCGGCTCGACCGGACGCTGATCCCACAACCGTCCGATTCAGTTTTACGAAATTCGTGCGAATCAAGCTTACGCGGTATCTTTTTTGCGATGCAGTTTTGCGTTCACGGTCTGGACTCTTACCGGCCGACTCCCGTAGGGGATATTGTCACGGCGATTCGCGAACGGCGGGGAAAGGCCGGGCGCAATGTTGTGCGGTTTGGGGCAAACCATGTCGGGCGTAGTCGTAGCGATGCGTCGGACTTTGCTGTCGTGCACATCACTGGCGCGCTACGGCCCGATCATCCTTGGCACCGCCACGCTGCTGTCGATTGCCCCGGCCCATGCCGAAGATGCGGCTGCGCTGCAGGGCCTGCTCGATCTCAACCGCCAGGAATTCGCGGTGTTGACCACGGCGCTGGCGCTGCTCGGCTTCTCGGTGGTGGCGGCGATCCTGTTGATGCGCACCCGGCTGCGCGCGGCGAAAAACGAGGCGCGGCTGCGTTCCGACGTCCAGGCCCTGCAGATCGAGGCCGACCGCTACCGCGCGCTGCTGTTCGCCGAACCCCAGATCCTGATTTCCTGGCCCGCAGGCGACAACCGGCCGCAAATCAGCGGCGACATCGCGCTGTTGCTGCCGCCGGACGCGCCGCAGTACCAGCCGCAGCGCATCCTGGCGTTCGGAACCTGGTTGCCGCCGGAGCCGGCCCTGCAGATGGACCATGCGGTCGACGCGCTGCGCGACGCCGGCGAGGGCTTTCTGCTCAACCTCACCGCGTGGAACGGACGCGCCTTCGAGGCGATGGGCCGTGCCATCGGCGGCCAGGCCATTGTGCGCATCCGCGAACTCAGCGGACTGCGCAAGGAGCTGGCTGAAACCAATCTCCGGCACAAGGCGCTGCTCGAAGAGACCGAGATGCTGCGCGGCTTCGCCGCCGCGGCACCGTGGCCGATCTGGACCAGGCGCGCCAATGGCGGTCTCAGCTATGTCAACGCCGCCTATGCACGGGCAACCGAAGCAGCCAGCGGCGCGGACGCCATCAACCGCGATCTCGAATTGCTCGACAGCGGCGACCGCGGCGAGATGGAGCGCGCCCTGCAGGACAAGGCCGGCTTCGCCGCGCGGCTGCCGATCGTGGTCGGCGGCGAGCGGCGCATCTATGATGTGCGCGCCACGCGGGTCGGCGGCGGCAGCGCCGGCATCGCGATCGACGCCAGCGAAGCCACCGCGCTCAGTGCGGCACTGCTGCGGATGGCGGAGGCGCATCGCCGCACCCTCGACCAATTGTCGTCCGGTGTCGCGGTTTTCGACGACCGGCGGCGGCTTGCCTTCTACAACGATTCCTACCGCCGGCTGTGGGATCTGGATCGCGGCTTCCTCGACAACAATCCCGACGATTCGAGCGTGCTTGATCGGCTCCGCGCCGCCCGCAAGCTGCCCGAGCAGCCGGATTTTCGCGCCTGGAAGGCCAGGCTGCATGAGGCCTATCGCGCGGTCGAGCCGGAAAAGGACACCTGGTATCTGCCCGACGGCCGCGCGGTGCGCGTCGTCACCACGCCCAACCCCGAAGGCGGCGTCACCTATCTGTTCGATGACGTCACCGAGAGCCTCGAGCTGGCGCGGCGATTCGACGGCCTGATCCGGGTTCAGCGCGAGACCCTCGACAGCCTCGCCGAGGCGGTCGCGGTGTTCGGCAGCAACGGCCGCGCGCAATTGTTCAACCCGGCCTTCGCCAGGATGTGGAAGCTGTCGCCGGAGGCGTTGCTGGAACGGCCGCATATCGAAACCGTGGAAACCTGGTGCCGGCCGCTGTTCGACGACGCGGCCACCTGGCAGACCATCCGCGAAGCGATCACCACGATCGAAAACCGCGTCGAGGTACCGCTGAAACTCGAGCGCAAGGACGGCAGCGTGCTGGACTGCATGACGCGGCCGCTGCCGGACGGCGCCACCATGCTGACCTTCCAGGACATCACCGACACCGAGAACGTCGAGCGCGCCTTGCGCGAGCGCGCCGAGGCGCTGGAAGCCGCCGACCAGATGAAGGTCGATTTCGTCCACCACGTCTCCTACGAGCTGCGCTCGCCGCTCACCACCATCATCGGCTTCGCGCACCTCCTGACCGATCCGGCCACCGGCCCGCTGATGCCGAAACAGGCCGAATATCTCGACTACATCACCGCCTCGACCAGCGCGCTGTTCGCCCTGATCAACAACATCCTCGATCTCGCCACCATCGATGCCGGCGCCATGACGCTCGAGCTCGGCACGGTCGACATCCGCAAGACCATCGAGGCCGCCGTCGAAGGCATCCAGGACCGGCTCGCCACCGATCGCATCGATCTCAAGATCGACGTCGACCCCAGCATCGGCGAATTCATCGGCGACCAGAATCGCGTCAAGCAGGTGCTGTATAATCTGCTCGCCAATGCGGTCGGATTTTCGCCCCACGATGCCACGGTCGGCCTCAGCGCCAGGCGAACCGAGCACAGCGTTGTCTTCACCGTGACCGATTGCGGCCCGGGGATTCCGCCCGACGTCAAGGACAAGGTGTTCGACTGGTTCGAGAGCCATTCCAACGGCTCGCGGCATCGCGGCGCCGGCCTCGGCCTGTCGCTGGTGCGCTCCTTTGTCGAATTGCACGGAGGCAAGGTGCGCGTCGATTCGATCGTCGGCAAGGGGACGACCGTCACCTGCGACTTCCCGATCGATCAGACCGCGCATCGCAACGCCGCGGAATGACCGATCCCGCGACCTTCTCGCTGGCACTTCCGAACGAGGCCGCGACCGCGCATTTGATGGCCGATCTCGCGCTGCTGGTCGGGCCCGGCGACGTCGTCACGCTGACCGGCGACCTCGGCGCCGGCAAGACCACGGCGGCCCGCGCCATGATCCGCTATCTCGCCGGCGACGAAACGCTGGAGGTTCCGAGCCCGACGTTCACGCTCGCGCAAGCCTACGACCTGCCGCCGTTCCCGCTGGTTCACGCCGACCTTTACCGCATCAACGACGTCGCCGAACTCGAGGAGATCGGGCTGTCGCCGCTGCCGGAAGCGACCCTTTCCCTGATCGAATGGCCGGAGCGCGCCGAAGGTGCGCTGCCCGCCGACCGCATCGATATCGCCTTCAGCCACCGTCCGGCGCTGGGATCCTCCGCCCGCGCGGCCGAAATCACCGGCTACGGCAGCGCGGCCGCGCAAGTGGAGCGACTGAAGGAGCTGCGGCAATTTCTCGCTGAAGCCAATTACGCCGACGCCCGGCGGCAGCGCATGGATGGCGACGCTTCGACGCGCTCCTATGCACGGCTGATCCGCGACGATGGCAGCGCCATCCTGATGAACTCGCCGCGGCGGCCCGACGGCCCTGCGATCTATCACGGCAAATCCTACAGCGCGGCGGTCCATCTCGCTGAAGACGTCAAGCCGTTTGTCGCCATCGCCGGCGGGCTGCGCCAGCACGGCTTTTCGGCCCCCGCGATTCATCACGCCGACCTCGACAACGGATTCCTGATCACCGAGGATTTCGGCAGCGATGGCTTTGTCGCGGGCGATCCGCCGGCCCCCATTGCCGAACGCTACCAGGCCGCCGCCGACATGCTGGCGGCGCTGCATCGCGCGGCGTTGCCGGAAACCCTGCCGGTGGCGCCGCACATCGCCCATGCCGTCCCCCGCTTCGACACCGAGGCGCTGCTGGTCGAGGCCGGCTTGATGCTCGAATGGTATCTGCCGGATCGCGGCGCGGCGCCGGACAGCCAGGCCCGCGCCGAATTCGTCGCGATGTGGCGCGATCTGCTGCGCAAGCCGGCCGCCGCGCCCAGCACCTGGGTGATGCGGGACTTCCATTCTCCCAATCTGATCTGGCTCGCCGAACGGTCCGGCGTTGCGAAAGTGGGCGTGATCGATTTCCAGGATGCGGTGCTGGGTCCGGCCAGCTACGATCTGGTGTCGCTGCTGCAGGATGCGCGGATCGACGTCCCCGAGCAGCTCGAGCTGGCGCTGCTGACGCGCTACATCAAGGCGCGGCGCGCCGCCGACCCGACCTTCGATGCAGCCGCCTTCGCCGAACTCTACGCCATCATGTCGGCGCAGCGAAACACCCGGCTGCTCGGGACCTTTGCCCGGCTCAGCCGGCGTGACGGCAAGTCGCAATATCTGCGCCACCAGCCCCGGATCTGGACCTATCTCAACCGCTCGCTGGCCCATCCGGCGCTGTCGCATTTCAGGGGCTGGTACGCCGACAACGTGCCGCCGCCGGCCTGATGATTTACCGGTTGTTAGCCAGCCGCCGCTTAATCTGTGGCAGACCATGCCGTTTCGCGGCGTGGGCGGCTGCTTGAGCGGGCGGAGCAAACCATGGTGTCGGAACGACGCAAGGGCGAACGCATCACCTTCGAGCGCGGGATCGCCGCGCACATGATGGGCATCGACGGCACCTGGCGGCGCGAATGCATGATGGAAGACGTCTCGGAAAACGGCGCGAAGCTCACCGTCGAAGGCTCGGTCGAGGGCCTGCACCTCAAGGAATTCTTTCTGCTGCTGTCTTCCACCGGCCTGGCCTACCGGCGCTGCGAGCTCGCCTGGGTCAACGGCGACCAGATCGGGGTCAATTTCCTCAAGCCGGGCGACAAGAAGAAAAAAGCCGGCAAGCGCGCCGCCCAAAGCGCGGAAGTCTGAGCTGCCGGGCAGGCCGGTCGTATCCCCGTCATGTCGTGCGGCTATGGCGTTCGGGATCCGGTGCGGTAGGCTAATCGTCGTGATAGGGTCCGCACCATCCAACCAGCGGTTCGAGAATTCTGCCAGATGCCCGTCAAACCCACCAAAGCCATGATCCTCGCCGCCGGCCTTGGCGTGCGGATGCGCCCTTTGACCGACGGTCTGCCGAAGCCGCTGGTGCGCGTGGCCGGACGGGCGCTGCTCGATCATGTGCTCGACAAGCTCGCCGCTGCCGCGGTCGGCGAGGCCGTCGTCAACGTGCACTATCTGCCGGACCAGATCATCGATCACGTCGCGGCCCGCAGCCGGCCCCGCGTCATCATCTCCGATGAGCGCGACGAAGTGCTCGGCACCGGCGGCGGCGTCGTCAAGGCGCTGCCCCTGCTCGGCCCCGAGCCGTTCTTCCATGTCAATGCGGATACGCTGTGGATTGACGGCGTGCGGCCGAACCTGGCGCGGCTGGCCGAGGCCTTCGACCCCGCCCGCATGGATATCCTGCTGCTGATGGCGCCGACCATCAGCAGCATCGGCTATGGCGGACGCGGCGATTACGCCATGCTGCCCGACGGCGCGCTGCGCAAACGGAGGGAACATCAGGTGGTTCCGTTCGTCTATGCCGGCGCGGCGATCATGTCGCCGTCGCTGTTCGCCAACGCGCCGGCCGGCGAGTTTTCGCTGACCCGGATGTTCGATCGCGCCAACGAACAGGAACGCCTGTTCGGGCTGCGGCTGGACGGGGTCTGGATGCATGTCGGAACCCCCGACGCGGTCCCTGCCGCCGAAGAAGCGTTTCTCGAAAGCGTCGCCTGAAATCCGGCAAGCTGACCGTTTGCGGCTGCGAGTTCGCATTCTCGCCACGCGACGGCGGCTGAAGGCAGCGACGATTTTCACACCGTCAGTCGCGCGGCATCGTGTCCGGTAATTTTCAGCCGGCGTACCGCACCTCGCGTTTCGCCCGCGATCGCGACCGGCAGAAAATGTTCGGTGCGGCCCTGCGTGGCGCTTTCGATCAGCACTTGCCTTGTGGCGCCGACTTCGCAGGCGAGCCGCCGCTGCAAGGCCGCCGCGCCGGCCGCTCGCAACCGCTTGGCGCGCTGCCGGATGATGTCCGGTGCGACCTGCGGCATCCGCGCCGCCGGCGTGCCCGGGCGTGGCGAATAGGGAAATACGTGCAGGAACGTCAGGCCGCACGCCTCGACGAGATCCTGCGAGCGCGTGAACATGTCTTCGGTCTCGGTCGGGAAGCCGGCGATGATATCGGCGCCCAGCGCGATGTCTGGCCGCAGCCGCCGCACCTCGGCACAAAACGCCATGGCGTCCGCGCGCGAGTGCCGCCGCCTCATGCGCTTGAGGATCAGATCATCGCCGGATTGCAGCGACAGATGCAGATGCGGCATCAACCGCGGTTCGTCGGCGATCAGGTCGAGCAGGTCGCGATCGACCTCGACCTGGTCGATCGACGAAATCCGCAACCGCTTCAGCTCGGGGACGTGCCGCAGGATCTGCCTGGTCAAGCGGCCGAGCTTCGGCGCGCCCGGCAGATCCGCGCCGTAGCCGGTGAGATCGACCCCGGTCAGCACGATCTCGGCATGGCCGCGCTCGACCAGCGCGCGGACCTGCTCGATCACGGCGCCGATCGGCACCGAGCGCGAATTGCCGCGCCCGTACGGGATGATGCAGAAGGTGCAACGGTGGTCGCAGCCATTCTGCACCTGGACGAATACCCGCGGCAGGCCGGCCTTGAAGCCATCAAGCAAATGCGGCGCCATGGTCCTGACCGCCATGATGTCGGCGACCGCGATCTTTTCGGTTTGACCGATGCCGAAATCCGGGCTGCGTTCGAACGCCGCGGCGGCGGCGCGCCAGGTCTCGCTCCGCAGCTTGTCGTCGTTGCCGACGATGCGATCGACCTCGGCCATGGCGGCGAACTGCTCCGGCTGGGTCTGTGCCGCGCAGCCGGTGACCACGACCCGCGCGCCCGGCCGCGCCCGCTTCAGCCGGCGGATCGATTGCCGCGCCTGTGCAACGGCTTCATGGGTGACCGCGCAGCTATTGACGATGATCGTATCGGAAAGCCCGGCATGCTCCGCCGCACGCCGGATCACTTCGGATTCGAAGGCGTTGAGCCGGCAGCCGAAGGTGACGATCTCGATGCTCATGTCAGGCGACGGAGGCAAACAGCGCCGGATCGAACCGACCCTCATATTCGAACGTCGCGGTGCCCGTCATCAGGACATGGTCGTCGCGCTCGCGCCATTCGATCGCAAGGCCGCCGCCGGGCAGCGCGATCTCAACGATGCGATTGGCGCGCTTCAGCCGGGCTGCCGCCACCGCCGTGGCACACGCCGCCGAGCCGCAGGCCTGGGTCAGCCCGGCGCCGCGTTCCCAGGTGCGGATCGTGATGTGATCGCGATCGACGATATGCGCGAGCGTGATGTTGGCACGCTCGGGAAAAATCGGATGATTTTCCAGCAGCGGCCCGAAACGGGCGAGATCATAGGCGTTGACGTCGTCGACCCAGAAGATCGCGTGCGGATTGCCCATGCTGACCGCGGATGGCGAATGCAGCACCGGCGCATCGATCGGCCCGACCTGGAGCTCGATATAACGGGTGTCGCGAAACTCCTCGGCGAGCGGAATGTCGCGCCAGCCGAATTTCGGCGCGCCCATGTCCACGGTGTAGAGATCGGCGGACGGCCCCTGCCAGCAGTTCAAAAGCCCCGCCTGGGTCTCGAAGGTGGCGGCGCTCCGCCCGGTTTGCTCGAACAGCCGGCGTACCACGCAGCGCATGCCGTTGCCGCAGGCCGCCGCTTCGGAGCCGTCATTGTTGTAGATGCGGATGAAGGCTTCGGAGCCCTGGAGCCGAGGCGGCTGCAGCACCATGAGCTGATCGTAGAACACGCCCGCCGGCGACGCCACTGCGCGCGCCTCCTCGGCCGTCACCGTGGCCGGCGTGTCACGCAGATCGACCACGACAATTTCGTTGCCGATGCCGTTCATCTTGGCAAACGCGTGGTTGGCGAGCGCGCTCATGGAATTTCCCGATTTCAGCCCGTCTTATATGGCCAATAATGGCAGGTTAGCTAGTGCGGCGAATCTGTGTCGAGGCCCTCGCCGGACGGGAAGGTCCATGACGTATCTGTCATGGGACGAAGCCGAGCCTGCCGTGTTAGAATGAAATGGCTCCGCCGAATGCACCGGGATGCGCAAGCGGAGCGCTGTCGCCGACCTCCCGCGCTGAACACCACCCTGGAGAACCCTGAAATGAATTGCTTGCGCTCGTTCCGTCTGGCCATGATCGCGCTGGTCCCGGCAGCCGCGATTTCGCTGGGTCTAGGCCATGCGCTGGCGCAGTCGCCGCCCGCGGCCGCCCCGGCGGCGAGCGCGCCGTCGAACCCGGCCGCTGCCGCCACGCCGGCGCCGGCACCTGCCGCAAGCCCGGCCGCCACCCCGTCAGCTCCACCTGCCACGCCGCCCGCCACGCCGCCCGCGGCGGCGGAGACCCCCGCGGCGCCGCCTTCCGCCGCGCCGGTCCAGACCGCCGATCCGTTCGGCGAGGAAATCATGCTGGCGCCGAAGACGGTCGTCATCCTCAAGGGCAGCGCCAACTGGGATTCGGCGTTCGATACGCTGATCGATTCATTCAAGACGCTGTCGACCTTGCTCGACAAGCAGAACATCAAGCCCGCCGGCAATCCGATGATCGTCTACACCTCGACCGACGATACCGGCTTCACCTTCCTCGCGGAAATTCCGGTCGACCAGGAGCCGAAGAACCTGACCAAGGCGATGAGCATCGGCAAATCGCCCGAGGGCAAGGCGCTGAAGTTTGTCCATCGCGGTTCCTACGACAACATGGACAACACCTATGAGGCCATCACCAATCACCTCGACGACAAGAAGCTCGAGGCCAAGGATACCTTCATCGAGGAATACATCACCGATCCGCTCAGCACCGAGGAGGACAGATTGGTGATCAACGTCTATGTGCCGCTGAAATGAGGCGCGCAGGGCATCGTGCGGCGTTCGCAGCAGCCCTTCTCGCCGGCGCGCTGCTGGCCGCTCCGGCGCTGGCGCAGCCGGCCGAGCCGGCGAGCATTTCCGTCACCGGCGAAGCCACGGTTTCGGTGCCGCCCGACCTGGCGCAGGTCGAAGCCGGCGTGACCTCGGACGCCAAGACCGCGCGCGAGGCTTCCGACGCCAACAATGCCGGGATGGGCAAGCTGCTGCTGGCGCTGAAGGCCGCCAACATCGACCAGAAGGACATTCAGACCTCACGGCTGTCGCTGCAACCGCAATACGCGCCGAACCGCGCCGGCCCGTCCGCCGTCGCCGGTTACCGCGCCAGCAATCGGGTCACGGTGCGGCTGCACGACGTCACCAAGGTTGCCGGCATCATCGATACGCTGGTTGGCGCCGGCGCCACCGATATCGGCGGCATCAACTTCATGGTGTCGCAGGCCTCGAAGCTGCTCGACGAGGCCCGCGCCCAGGCGATCGCCGATGCCCGCCGCAAGGCCGAGATCTACGCCAAGGCCGCCGGCGTCACGCTCGGCGCGCCGCTCAGCATCGCCGAAGAGGGTGCGGCAGCGCCGATATTCCGCGCCAAGATGATCGCCGCGCCGATGGCCGCGACGCCGGTAGCGCCAGGCGAGGAGACCCTCTCGATCACGGTCAGCGTGTCCTGGGCGATCAAGGCGGGGATGTAGACGGCCGTCTCCGTCATGTATGGACGGCCGTAGATGGGGTAACGGGCCCCGGTCTGCGCTCCAGGCCAGCCGCGCTAGCTACGGCGCTGTTTGATTGCGCGCGTCGCGCGGCTGGCTTGGAAGGCGGGCGGTCGTCCCTCACATTGATGGTGTAACGGAGTCGAGGTGTGGACCTCGCTCCAAACATCGAGGAGAGACGACCATGGACTATTATGCAGGAATTGACGTGTCATTGGAATGCTCGAGTGTGTGCGTTGTGGATAGCAACGGCAAGATTATTCGGGAAGGCAAGGCAGCCAGCGAGCCGGAAGCGCTGATCGGCTGGCTGAGGTCGCTGGGCTATGAACTGAGCCGGATCGGGCTGGAAGCCGGGCCGTTGTCGCAGTGGCTTTATGCGGCAACGCGGGAAGCGGGGTTGGCGGTCGAACTGCTGGAGACACGGCACGTGCGGAAGGCGTTCGAGGCGATGCCGGTGAAGTCGGACCGCAATGACGCGCGCGGCATCGCGCAATTGATGCGGCTCGGCTGGTTCCGGCCGGTGCACTGCAAGTCGCTGAGTGCGCAGGAAGCACGAGCGGTCCTGACCGCGCGCAAGCTGGTCCAGAGCAAGCTCCTGGACGTCGAGAACAGCCTGCGCGGTATCTTGCGCGGCTTCGGGCTGAAGGTTGGCAAAACCACGGCGCGGAGCTTTGCCGGACGCATCCAGGAACTGGTGAAGGGTCATCGCCACCTGGAGACGATCGGCGAGGCGCTGCTCTCGGTGCGCACGGTTCTGTTGCGCGAGTTCAACGTCTTTGAGAAGCGCGTGCGCGCGATGGCACGCTCGGATGCAAGAACCAGGTTGTTGATGACGACGCCGGCGGTGGGGCCCATCGTGGCGCTCACCTATGCCTCGGCGATCGACGATCCGGCACGGTTCAAGTCGTCGAAGCAGACCGGAGCGCATTTCGGGTTAACGCCGAAGAAGTATCAGTCCGGCGAGACCGACTACTCGGGGCGGATCAGCAAGATTGGTGACGCCTCGGTGCGCGAGGCGCTCTACCAGGCCGCTCACGTCATGCTGACAAAGCCCGTCAAAGGCTGCTCGCAGCTCAAGAGCTGGGCGATGCGGATCGCCAGGCGAGCCGGCAGCAGCAAAGCCAAAGTCGCGCTGGCGCGCAAGCTCGCGGTGATCCTGCATCGCATGCTCGCCAACGCAACACCATTCAACGCTGCTGCTGCAGCAGCTTAACAGGGAAAAGCAGGTTTTCGGGCGGAGCACGACACCAGCTCTCCCGAAGCGAAGTCCCTTCGCCGGGACGATGGATCAGGTCAGACCGTCATCCGGGATGTCGACACATCTCCAAGATGCGATCACGCTTCCGTAGATTGGCCGACCTATCCTCCATGAACTCCATCAGGCGACGGCCTTGCGCCGATCCCGTACAGAAGCAAGTCCCCGGCGAGTGGATAACGCAAAAAGGGATTGACACGTCGAGGCCCGTTACAGAAGCCCGGATGGAGCGCAGCGCAATCCGGGAATCGCGATGCGGATGGGATGGCCCCGGATTGCGCTGCGCTCCATCCGGGCTACAAGTCCCACTTTCAGATCTCCACCACCTGCCCCGGCTTGAGTGCGACAAAGCGCTCGGGCTGGATCTTTGCGGCATCCAGCGCCTCGCCCAAAGCGAGGACCGGCGCGTCGATCGCCTCGTCGGTGAGCTGGAAGGTACCGTGATGATGCGCCAGCGCCTGTTCGGCGCCGCAATCGGCCAATGCCTTCACCGCGTCGGAAGGGTTCATGTGCTGATCGCGCATGAACCAGCGCGGCTCATAGGCGCCGATCGGCAGGATTGCCAGCCGCAGCGGCCCGTGCGCGGCGGCGACGCGGCGAAAATGTCGGCCGTCGCCATAGCCGGAATCGCAGACGATGTAGATCTTGCCGACCGGCGTCTCCAGCACGAAGCTTGCCCACAGCGCCTTGTTGCGGTCGAACAATCCTCGCGCCGACCAGTGCCGCGTCGGCACCAGCGTGACCGCGACACCATGGCCAAGTTCGACGTGGTCCTGCCAGTCAAAGGCCTCGGCCCTGATCGCCCGGTCGGCGCCACGCATGGTGATATCGTTACCGAGCGGCGTGATCACCCGCGGCGAACATTTGGCCGCGAGTTTCGAGAGCGTGGCAACGTCGAGATGATCGTAATGGCCGTGCGACACCAGCACCACATCGACCTCGGGCAACGCGTCGAAGGCGATGCCGGGATCGTTGTGACGTTTCGGCCCGGCCCAGCTTACCGGCGAGGCACGCATCGACCAGACCGGGTCGACCAGGATGTTCAGCCCGGCGGCCTGGATCAGCCAGCTCGCGTGGCCGACGAACGATAGCCGCACCTTGCCGGCGTCAACGCGCGGCGGCGGGGTGTCGGCACTGGGGCTCGGCGCCCAGTCCGGCCATGGCTGCCGCTGCCGGTCGCGGCCGAATTGCCAGCGCAGCACCGCGCCGGGATCTTTCGGCGGCGCGCCGTCGGGATCGAAGAAGCGCAGGCCGTCGAAATGATCGGAGACGGGGCCGTCATAGGTTTTCATGCGGGAAGCCCCGAAGGCTGACAGTCCAGACATGGCGGTGAGGCCGGCGAGGAACGTGAGAAGGCGGCGGCGGGTAAACGGCGGGGTCATGGATGGCGGACGGAAGTCATACCGCGCTATATGGCGAGAGTTCGCCCAATATGGAACCGGCAGCCTTCGGCATGGTCGCGACCGACCGGCAAATCATTGGTAAAATCCTGTTGTTTGAACGGCTTAGCCCGTCTTCCGGGCCATTTCCCTCGGAGTTTTCTTGACTTCACGGCGGCGATCCCTGTAAATCCCGCCACTTCTCGGAAAGACGTTCTTTTCGACCCGCCGCCCGGCCCCGGAGGCCGGAGGTCAACGCCCGACAGCGCGATGCGCCCTCGGGCGCCATGGCTATTTGGGTTGGTGAGAGTCGTCATCACCCGCGAAAGCGAAGGACAACAGCATTGTTCGACAATCTGTCGGAAAAGCTTGGCGGCATTCTCGATCGCCTGACCGGCCGCGGCTCGCTGAGCGAGGCCGATGTCGACGCCGCGATGCGCGAGGTGCGCCGCGCGCTGCTCGAGGCCGACGTCGCGCTCGACGTGGTGCGAAACTTCACCGAGCGGGTCCGCGAGCAGGCGGTCGGCGCCACCGTGGTCAAGTCGGTGACCCCCGGCCAGATGGTGGTGAAGATCGTTCACGACGAACTGGTGGCGACCCTGGGTGCCGACGGACAGACCATCGACCTCAACGCCGTGCCGCCGGTGGCGATCATGATGGTCGGCCTGCAGGGCTCCGGCAAAACCACGACCACGGCAAAACTGGCGCGCCGCCTGACCCAGCGCGACAGGCGCAAGGTGCTGATGGCCTCGCTCGACGTCTATCGCCCGGCGGCGATGGAGCAGCTCGCCGTGCTCGGCCGCGACCTCGAGATTCCGACGCTGCCGATCGTGGCCGGGCAGAAACCGGCGCAGATCGCGCGCCGCGCGCTGGAAGCCGGAAAGCTCGGCGGTTACGACGTCGTGCTGCTGGATACCGCGGGCCGCACCACGCTCGACGAGGAGATGATGGCGGAGGCGGCCGAGATCAAATCGACCGCCCAGCCGCATGAGGTGCTGCTGGTCGCGGATTCGCTGACCGGCCAGGACGCGGTCAACCTCGCGCGGTCGTTCGACCAGCGGGTCGGATTGACCGGCATCGTGCTGACCCGGGTCGACGGCGACGGCCGCGGCGGCGCGGCGCTGTCGATGCGCGCGGTCACCGGCAAGCCGATCAAGCTGATCGGCACCGGTGAAAAGACCGACGCGCTGGAGGATTTCCACCCGAGCCGGATCGCGGGACGCATCCTCGGCATGGGCGACGTGGTGTCGCTGGTGGAGAAGGCGGCGGCGAACATCGACGCCGAGAAGGCGGCGCGCGTCGCCGAGAAAATGCGCAAGGGTCTGTTCGACCTGTCCGACATGCGCGAGCAATTGCTGCAGATGGCCAATATGGGCGGCCTCAGCGGGCTGATGGGCATGATGCCCGGTATCGCCAAGATGAAGAACCAGATCGCCAATGCCGGGATCGACGACAAGATCATCAAGCGTCAGGTCGCGGTGATCGATTCGATGACACGGCGGGAGCGCCGGAGCCCCGACATCCTGAAAGCCAGCCGCAAGAAGCGGATCGCGGCGGGCGCCGGCGTCAAGGTCGAGGACGTCAACAAGCTGCTCAAGATGCACCGGAACATGGCCGACATGATGAAGGCCATGGGCTCCGGCAAGCGCGGCCCGATGGCCGGCATCGCCCAGGCGATGGGCTTTGGCGGCGGCATGCCGTCGCCGGAACAGGTCAAGGCGCTGGCGGAAAAAATGCCGGGCGGCGCGGCACCGGGCGGCATGCCCGCGCTGCCAAAGGATATTCCGGCCGCCCTCCGCGGCGGGCTGCCGAACCTGCCCGGACTGACCGGGCTGAGCGGCAAGCCGACCCTGCCCGGCCTTGGCGGCTTTCCCGGACTGGGGAAGAAGAAATGAGAATTGCCTGTCTCTTTACTCGTCATTCCGGGATGGTCCGAAGGACCAGACCTCAGATGCGCAATTGCGCATCGGGGAATCTCGAGATTCCGGGTTCGCTCCGCTTCGCTGCGCGCCCCGGAATGACGAGCTGTCCATGAACATCCAATCAAACCTCTATTAGGAGCAACCAAATGTCAGTCGTCATCCGTCTCGCCCGCGCCGGTACCAAGAAGCGTCCGGTCTATCACGTCGTCGTCGCCGACTTGCGCTTCCCGCGCGATGGCCGCTTCATCGAGCGGCTCGGTCATTTCAATCCGTTGCTGCCGAAGGACAACGAGGCGCGGCTGAAACTCGACATGGACAAGGTCAAGGCCTGGCTCGCCAAGGGCGCGCAGCCCTCGGATCGGGTGTCGCGCTTCCTCGATGCGGCCGGTGTCGTCAAGCGCGCCGCGCGCAACAATCCGGAGAAGGCGGTGCCGCGCAAGGAGCGCAAGGCCAACGCCGAAGCCGCCGCCAAGACGGCGTAAGCGCAGCGGCGCGCGACGATGGCCGCACCGATTTGCGTCGCCCGGATCGGCGCCGCCCATGGCGTGCACGGCCAGGTCAAGCTGTGGACGTTTACCGAAGACCCGCTCGCCGTGAAACGCTACGGCCCGCTCGCCAGCAAGGACGGCGCTCGTCAATTCGAGGTGACGCATGCCCGCGAGGCGAAGGGGCACTTGATCGCAACGCTGAAAGGCGTCGCCACCCGCGATGCGGCCGAGCGCCTCAACGGCGTCGAACTCTATGTCGCGCGCGAAAGGCTGCCGGCTACCGCCGCGGATGAGTATTACCATGCCGACCTGATCGGACTCGCCGCGGTCAATGGCGCCGGCGATCCGCTCGGCCGCGTCGTCGCGATCCACAATTTCGGCGCCGGCGACATCATCGAGATCGCGCCGGGGCAAGGCACGACCCTGCTGCTGCCGTTCACCAACGCCGTGGTGCCATCGGTCGATCTGGCGGGCGGACGGGTGACCATTGAACTGCCCGCCGAGATCGACGGTGACGAGCCGACCGACGGCGGCCTCTGATCACGCCGCCTTCGGAAACAGCTCGACATAGCTGTCGCCGGTTCGACCGTAATAGACCGCGCGGCGGCCGGCCAGCGAGACGATGTAGGCGACGCAGCCGGCCTGCGCGATGCGCCGGCAGAATTCGCGGTACTGGATTTGCTGCTGTTGAATGGCCTTGACCGCCGCGGCAACGCCATCGGCCGAGAACGCGGCCGCCGGCGTTGCATCGACCGGGGCCGCCGGCGTGCGGTGCGATTCACCCGACGGCAAATAGTAGATCTTCTCCGCCCGCAGCAGGTCGGCATGGTAGCGTTCGACGCCGGCCTGCATCAGCTTGCCCACCACGCCGGGAAAATCGATCCGCTCCTGGTCCGAAGCGGCCGTGCATTCCTCCATGACCCTGACGATCTCCGCTTGCATCGCATTTCTCCCGTTCCGTTGACAAAAATCCCGCTGGCTAATCGATCGGCGTGGTGCGCAGCCCGAGCTGGCGCACGATGTCCATCATCAGGCGCCGGATGGTGGCGCGGTCCTGCGGCGGCAAATGGCCGAAGAATTCAGCATCGTTCCGGTCTGCCAGATCGGACAATTCCGGCACCAGCGCGCGCCCCGCGGCGGTGAGCGCGAGGTCCTGATAGCGCCGATCGGTCCTGCCCGGCACCCGGGTCAACAGCGCCTTGGCGACCAGCCGATCGGCGAGCTTCGAAATCGCGCCGCGCGTCATGCCGAGCCGTTCGGCAAGCACACTCGGCACCATCGCGTCCCGCTCATAGAGCTCGCGCAGCACGACCCATTCCGCCACCGTCACTTCGCGCGCCGCGACCTTGAGGCTGAAGGCGTGCGAGACCTGGTTGGAGACGTAGCGCAGCCAGTAGCCGAGATGGTCCTGCAGGCCGCTGACATGGATCGGTTGGGGCATCCGCCTTCCCTTGGTTGACTAGGAAACTACCATAATTGGTTTCCTTGTCAACTATCTGGATGAGATTTGATTTCTGCGGCCCGAAGCGCCATGCAAAGCCATGACCGCGATAGCTTGGCGCGCGACCGTCCTGACCCTGTTCCCCGAGATGTTCCCGGGTCCGCTCGGCATGAGCCTGGCGGGCAAGGCGCTGGCCACCGGACTGTGGACGCTGGAAGCCCGGGATATCCGGGCCTCGGCCACCGACCGCCACCGCAGCGTCGACGACACGCCGGCCGGCGGCGGTCCCGGGATGGTGCTGCGCCCCGACGTGCTGGCGGCGGCGATCGACGCGGTGGACGGTTCCGAGGATCGGCCTCGCCTGCTGATGAGTCCGCGGGGTCGGCCATTGACCCAGGCCACCGTCGCGGAACTCGCCGCCGGGCCCGGACCGTTGATCGTCTGCGGCCGGTTCGAGGGCGTCGACCAACGGGTGATCGGGGCGCGCCGGCTCGAGGAGGTATCGATCGGCGATTACGTGCTGTCCGGGGGCGAAATCGCCGCCATGACACTGATCGATTGCTGCGTCCGGCTGCTGCCGGGGGTGATGGGCAAATCGAATTCCGGTGCCGATGAGAGCTTTTCCGATGGCCTGCTGGAATACCCGCAATATACCCGTCCGCAGAGCTTCGAGGGCATGCCTATTCCGGAGCTGCTGTTGTCCGGCGACCACGCCAGGGTTGCGGCCTGGCGCAGGGCGGAGTCCGAAGCCCTGACCCGCGCGCGGCGGCCCGACCTTTGGGCTGCCTACGCCGGCCAAAATCGCCCAAAAAACCCGACAGACGGGTGACAACGGCGGGCCTTTGCCGTATAGCAGCGCCAAATCCGCGCAATGGCAGGATAGATGGACGTTTGCGCAGCCGCGCCCGACAGGCTGGGGCGCGCCGCCGATGGAGATTTTCGCGATGAACCTCATTCAAGAGCTCGAAAAAGAGCAGTTCGAAAAATTGTCGGCCACCCGGCAAATCCCGGACTTCGCCCCCGGCGATACCCTGATCGTGAACGTCAAGGTGGTCGAAGGCGATCGTACCCGCGTGCAGGCCTATGAAGGCGTCTGCATCGGCCGCACCGGTGGCGGGCTCAACGAGAGCTTCACCGTGCGGAAAATTTCCTACGGCGAAGGCGTGGAACGCGTATTCCCGGTGATGTCGCCGATGATCGACTCGATCAAGGTGGTGCGCCGCGGCAAGGTCCGCCGCGCCAAGCTCTATTACCTGCGCAACCTGCGCGGCAAGTCGGCCCGCATCGTCGAGAAGACCGAGCGCGCCGCCGCCGTCGGCGAATAATCCGGGCGCGCCATTGTTTCGACGGAACAGCGCGGAGTTTGGTCCCGCGCTTTTTTGTTCGGTACCTCTGCGTGCGACGCCGTCGTTCGGATGTGCAGCACCAGACCCGGAATCAGATTCCGGGTTCGATGCGTTTCGTTGCATCGCCCCGGAATGATCGAATCAGCAAACGCATTTCGCGCCTGGTCGCTGCCTGTGCTATAAGGCCCGCATGTTTGCAGATCGCCAGCCCATTGCGTCCCGCGTCGTTCTCGACGACCGCAGCCGCTTGCCCTGGCGCTTCTTTGGCCGCCTGACGACATCCGCGCTCGCGGCCTGACGCCCGGGCGGGCCGCCTTGCGCCGCGCGCCGTTCGCTTTCCCGATTTGAATTCCGATTCAAGGCCACACATCATGTCCGACAAAAAGCCGACCACGCTGTACGACAAAATCTGGAACGACCATCTGGTCCACGAGGCCGATGACGGCACCTGCCTGCTCTATATCGACCGCCATCTGGTTCACGAGGTGACCTCGCCGCAGGCCTTCGAGGGTCTGCGTGCCACCGGGCGCAAGGTTCGCGCGCCGGAAAAGACACTGGCCGTGGTCGACCACAACATCCCCACCACCGACCGGTCGAAACCCAATCCGGATCCGGAGAGCATCGAGCAGATGCGGGTGATGGCAGCGAACGCGAGGGAATTCGACATCGAATACTACAACGAGTTCGACAAGCGCCAGGGCATCGTGCACGTGATCGGTCCGGAGCAGGGTTTTACGTTGCCCGGCACCACCATCGTCTGCGGCGACAGCCACACTTCCACCCACGGCGCGTTCGGCGCGCTGGCACACGGCATCGGCACCTCCGAGGTCGAGCATGTACTGGCGACGCAAACCCTGATCCAGAAGAAGGCCAGGAACATGCGCGCGGTGGTCGACGGCAAATTGCCGGAGGGCGTCACCGGCAAGGACATCATCCTCGCCATCATTGGCGAGATCGGCACCGCCGGCGGCACCGGCTATGTGCTGGAATATGCCGGCGATGCGATCCGCGCGCTGTCCATGGAAGGCCGCATGACGGTCTGCAACATGTCGATCGAGGGCGGCGCCCGCGCCGGCCTGGTCGCGCCGGACCAAAAAGCGTTCGATTTCCTGAAGGGCCGTCCGAAATCGCCGAAGGGCGAGGCCTGGGACGCCGCGATGCGCTACTGGGAGACGCTGCGCTCCGACGCAGACGCCCATTTCGACCACGAGATCAGGCTCGATGCGGCACAATTGCCGCCGATTGTGACCTGGGGCACCTCGCCCGAGGACGTGGTATCGATCACGGGCCTGGTGCCCGATCCGGACCAGATCGAAGACGAGGCCAAGCGGCTCTCCAAGCATCGCGCGCTGAAATACATGGGCCTCAACGCCGGTACCAGGATCACTGACATCAAGCTCGACCGCATCTTCATCGGGTCCTGCACCAACGGCCGTATCGAGGACCTGCGCGCGGCGGCGAAGATCGCCGAGGGCAAGACCGTCAACGGCCATGTCAACGCCATGGTCGTGCCGGGCTCCGGCATTGTGAAGGAGCAGGCCGAAGCCGAGGGCCTCGACAAGATCTTCATCAAGGCCGGTTTCGAATGGCGCGAGCCGGGCTGCTCGATGTGCCTCGCCATGAATCCCGACAAGCTCAAGCCGGAAGAGCGCTGCGCCTCGACCTCGAACCGCAATTTCGAGGGCCGTCAGGGCTTCAAGGGCCGCACCCATCTGGTCTCACCGGCGATGGCCGCGGCGGCCGCGATCGCCGGCCACTTCGTCGACGTCCGGGAGTGGCGCTGAGGCCGGCTTGTTTCAACGTGGACGGGTTCCGGCAATAAGCCGTTAACGGACCTGGGCGCAGACTGCCGCCTTGGGCGAGCGTTTCGCCGGGAGCGTGCCATGGCCGACAAGTCCGAATTCGTCGACATGATCAGTGAGGCGACGCACCAGAACCGTCGCCGCTATGCCCCGCGCGTGGTCGAGCTCGAGGTCAAGGAGACCTCGCGACTCAGCCATTGGCCGCCGGATCGCTGGGTGCAATGGCGGCTGGAGACGCTGACGCCATGGAAGCTCAAATCCTGGAAATTCAAGAATTGGGATTGAGACCGCGCTGCCGGACCACGAAATCAGTCGCCGGCCGGGCGCCCGCTCCCTGTCAGCCGAGGTTCCGACCGATTCAGCCGCGGCGCCAGAAGCAGCTCATATGGGGCGTGATCACGGTACCGCTCGGCCGGAATTCCTGCACATAAGCCACTGAGCAGTCCCGCACCGCGTTCGGGCCGGGATAGTAGCGCGGGTAGACGTCGTCGGGTTCCCCACGCGGATAGATGTAAATGCGCTGCAACGGCCGCCGCGCCCGCGGCTCCCTGACGGGAGGCGGCGACGCCTGCGCCAGTTTCAACGCCGGTATCGCGGTTTGGGCGTGAACCAGCGGTCCCGCCGGGACAAGTGCTCCGATCAACGCCGTCAAAACTGCCGCTGTCGTGATCCGCATCGTCGCGCCCGCTCAAGCCTGAGTGCGGCATACGGTCTCCGATTGCCGCGTCAAGGTCAACTGGCGAGGATGGGGCCACGGACCGGTAGGCATTGCCGCCGGACCCGCGCTGGATTCCTGTCTTGACGGGTTTTCCTCACGCGAACCGGTGCCCACTTCGCTCGAAAACGCTATAACGTCGGCGGGATGTGGATTGCAGCCAAAGCGCCGTCGCTTGCCGAGATGGAAGCCATGGCGCATGACATTTTCGACCGCCTGCCGGCCACCTTCCGCGCGCTATGCGAGGGCGTCGTCCTGCGCGTCGATGACTTTCCAACCGAGGACGTTCTCGACGAGATGAACGCCGACAGCGAATTCGACCTGCTCGGCCTGTTCCAGGGGATCGGCCTGCCGTTCCGCAGCCAGGGGGACGTGGCACGGCTGCCCAACATGATCTGGCTCTACCGCCGGCCGATCCTGGATTACTGGGCCGAACATGACGAGACGCTCGGCCAGATCGTTCGCCATGTCCTGATCCACGAGATCGGCCACCATTTCGGCCTTTCCGACCACGACATGGCGACGATCGAGGCCGGCGCCGATTAGCCCCGCCGCAATTTGCCCTTGGACGGCGGCCTCGATCGGGATAAAACCCGCGCTCCATTTGCGCATTCGCAATTCACCTCTCGGAATCGCAAAGGGCACCTCGCAAACGATGAAGGTCGAGCCATGGACAAGTTCACCACGCTGGAAGGCGTCGCGGCGCCGCTGAAGATCATCAATGTCGACACCGACATGGTGATCCCGAAGCAGTATCTGAAGACCATCAAGCGCACCGGCCTCGGCAAGGGACTGTTCTCGGAACAGCGCTACAAGGATGATGGCAGCGAGAATCCGGATTTCATCCTCAACAAGCCGGCCTATCGCAACGCCAGGATCTTGGTCGCCGGCGACAATTTCGGCTGCGGTTCGAGCCGCGAACACGCGCCGTGGGCGCTGCTCGATTTCGGCATCCGCTGCGTGATCTCGACCTCGTTCGGCGACATCTTCTACAACAACTGCTTCAAGAACGGCATTCTGCCGATCCGCGTCAGCCAGGACGACCTCGACAAATTGTTCGACGATGCCGAGCGCGGCGCCAATGCGACGCTGACGATCGATCTGGCCAATCAGGAAATCCGCGGGCCGGACGGCGGCACGGTGAAATTCGAGATCGACGCCTTCCGCAAGCACTGCCTGCTGAACGGCCTCGACGACATCGGGCTCACCATGGAGAAAAAGGCCGCGATCGACAGTTACGAGGCGAAGGCCAAGGCCGAGCGCGCCTGGGCCTGAGCCGGCCCTCCAGCAGGTGACGCGCATGGTGCCTGACGTCGTCACCTTCTGGCACGGGCCGCTCGACCGGCTGCGGCTGACCTGCCTGCGCTCGCAGGTAGCAGCGGGCCACAAGGTGACGGTCTACAGTTTCGATCCGCTGCCGGGATTGCCCGATGGCGTCGGCAATGCCGAGGCGGAAGCGATCCTGCCGCAGGCCTTTTCCGAGAAACTGCGTCCACCGCAGGCGGACGGCGGCTGGCGCGACTGGACCATTTTGCAGTTCAGCGACTTCTTCCGGATGCGGCTGATGGCGCGGCGAGCGGGGCTGTGGCTCGATGCCGACGTGCTGCTGCTCAAGGCGGTCGGGATTGATCCGGCAAAACCCTGTTTCGCCTGGGAGCGGCCGCGCCAGCTCGGCAATTCGGTGCTGTATCTTCCAGCGAACGATCCGATCGTCCGGGCATTCGAGGACCTGATGGCGCAGGACGAACTGACGCCGGATTGGCTCGCGCGGCGGCATCGCCTGATGTTCATGCTGCGCAAACTACGCGGCGGATCGAACCGCCTGTCCGATCTTCGCGTCGCGATCTATGGCCCGGCCTCGCTCACGGCGCTCGCGCGCCGCGCCGGCGAATTGAACCAGGCGTTGCCGAAGAAATCATTCTATGCGGTGCATGCCGAGCCGAAACGGTTTTTCGAGCCCGCGGACTTTTCGGCGCTGATCGCCGACCCCGACATCGTCGGCTTTCACGTCTCGCCCAAAGGCCGTGGCAACCAGCCGCCGGTCCCCGGCAGCCTGTACGCCTGGGCTGTGGGGCGGTTTGGGACGCCTTGAACGCTCCGACGTCATGCCCGCGAAGGCGGGCATCCAGCATTCCGAGACGCAAGAGTAAGACTTCGGCGCCGCGGAGTGCTGGATCATGCGCTTTCGCGGATGATGACTGCGCTTCGCTCGCAATAAGCGGCTCTAACTTAACTCCCCATCGCGGCGATGGCGTCGGCAATCGCGATGGTGCGCTTGGCCATCTCGGCATGCAGCCGCTCCACCATCTGGCCGTCGAGCCGGATCGCGCCGCGCGCGGCGTTCTCCGGCTGCTCGAACGCGGCGATGATCCTGCGGGCATGGGCGACTTCTTCCGCCGGCGGCGTGAAGATCGCGTTGCAGGCCTCGATCTGGCCCGGGTGGATCAGCGTCTTGCCGTCGAAGCCGAGATCGCGGGCTTGCGTGCATTCCTGCCCGAAGCCGTCGACATTGCCGAGATCGCTGTAGGGGCCGTCGAGAATTTCGAGCCCGTGCGCGCGGGTCGCCAGGATGCAGTGCGTGATCATCGGAATCATCGCCGCGCGGCCGGGCTGCATCCGGATCCGCGTCTCCCGGGCGATGTCGTTCGGTCCGAACACGAAGCCGGCGAGCCGCGTTCTGGCATCACGCGAGGCGGCGGCGAGTTCCTCGGCATGCAGCACCGCACGCGCGGTCTCGATCATCGCCCAGACCTTGATCGGGCTGTCGGCGGAGATGCCGGCAAGCCGGTCGCCGACCGCGTTGAGATCCTCGACGCTGGAAATTTTCGGCACCAGAAGGCCGTCGGGCCGGGCCTTGCCGGCCATGGCGATGTCATCGATCCACCATGACGTATCGAGGCTGTTGGTGCGGACCCAGACCTCGCGCTTGCCGAACCCCCTGGCGGCGATTGCCTGTGCGATCTGGTCGCGCGCCAGCGCCTTGGCCTCCGGCGCCACCGAATCCTCAAGGTCGAGGATGATACCGTCGGCGGGGAGGTTGCGGGCTTTTTCCAGTGCCCGGGCATTCGATCCTGGCATGAACAGCAGGCTGCGGCGCGGATGGATCATGGGTTCGTTCCCTTATGGCGCTTCGAGCCTACGCGATACCATTCCGGGTCATCCGCCGGAAGACTTGTTCGCCAGCATGGCATATGGTTAGCCATGGCGATGGCCCCGTTCCCACCACGACTGCTCGAAGGCTACCGGACCTTCACCTCGCAGCGTCTGCCGACCGAACAGTCACGCTATCGCGAACTGTCCGAGCGCGGCCAGGCCCCCGAGGTGATGGTGATCGGCTGCTGCGACTCCCGGGTGTCGCCGGAGGTGATCTTCGACGCCGGGCCGGGCGAGCTGTTCGTGATGCGCAACATCGCCAATCTGGTGCCGGTCTATCAGCCCGACGCCAACGCGCATGGCGTGTCGGCGGCGCTGGAATATGCGGTCTCGGTGCTGCGGGTAAAGCACATCGTGGTGCTCGGCCATGCCCAATGCGGCGGCATCCGCGCCTTCATCGACAAGATCGAGCCGCTATCGCCGGGCGACTTCATCGGCAAGTGGATGGCGATGTTCGTCAAGCCGGGTGAAAAGGTCGAGCAGCGCGACCACGAGACGATGCAGGATTTCACCACGCGGATCGAAAAGGCCGCCGTGTTCCGCAGCCTGGAGAACCTGCAGACCTTTCCCTTTGTGAAAGCCGGCGTCGAGCGCGGCGACCTCACATTGCATGGCGCCTATTTCGGCGTGGCCGAGGGCTCGCTCTTCGTGCTCGATCAGGCCGCCAAGCAGTTCCGCAGCGTCAGCCAAGCCACGGCGCCGTCATTGCGAGCGAAGCGAAGCAATCCACAGCCGTAGAAAAGAGCTGGATTGCTTCGTCGCGTTGCTCCTCGCAATGACACCAATCCCATCTCGCTATTCGCTCGCATGATCCGTGCCCCAGCGGTCGGACAGCGCCAGCAGCAAGGCGGAGACGACGAACACCAGATGGACGCCGACCAGCCAGGCCATCTTGCCGGGGTCGAACACCGCATCGATGTTCATGAAGGCCTTCAGCACCTGGATCGCCGAGATCGCCACGATCGAGGCGAGCAGCTTCTGTTTCAGCCCGGTGAAATCCACCTTGGTCATCCAGTCCGGCCAGTCGGGGTGGCCGCGGGGATCGATCTTGGAGACGAAGTTTTCGTAGCCCGAGAACACCACGATCAGGATCAGATTGCCGGTCAGCGAGACGTCGATCAGCGACAGCACGCCGAGGATGATGTCGGATTCCTTGGCGGCGGGGGCATGCAGGATGAACTCCCACAGCATCATCAGGAATTTCAACAGCAGCACCGCCAGGCTGACGACGAGGCCGAGATAGAACGGCGCCATCAGCCAGCGGCTGTTGAACAGGACGCTCTCGATTCCCAGCTCGACCTGCTTCAGCGGCGGGTCGGGCCGATCCGGCGCCGGTTGTTCGGTCATCGCCATTGCAGCTCCTGCAACCGGCGCCTATGCCGCTTTTTGTTTGGCGCTGATCAGCTTGCGGTTGATCAGGCATTCCGCGATCTGGATCGCGTTCAGCGCGGCGCCCTTGCGCAGATTGTCCGACACGCACCACAGCACGAGGCCGTTCTCCACCGTGGCGTCCTCGCGAATCCGGCTGATATAGGTCGCGTCCTCGCCCGCCGCCTCGTAGGGGGTGACGTAGCCGCCCGGCTCGTGCTTGTCGATCACCAGACAGCCCGGCGCATGACGCAGGATGTCGCGCGCCTCATCGGCCGAGATCGGATGCTCGAACTCGATATTGACCGCCTCGGAATGGCCGACGAACACCGGCACCCGCACGCAGGTCGCGGTAAGCCTGATCTTGGGATCAAGAATCTTCTTGGTCTCCATCATCATCTTCCACTCTTCCTTGGTGTAGCCGTCCTCCATGAACACGTCGATCTCGGGGATCACGTTGAAGGCGATCCGTTTCGGGAATTTCCTGTTGACGAGCTCGCTGTTGGTGTAGACCGCCTTGGTCTGCGAAAACAGCTCGTCCATGGCGTCCTTGCCGGCGCCCGATACCGACTGGTAGGTCGAGACCACGACGCGCCTGATCACCGCCTTGTCGTGCAGCGGCTTCAGCGCGACCACGAGCTGGGCGGTCGAGCAGTTCGGATTGGCGATGATGTTCTTCTTGACGAAGCCCGCCACCGCATCCGCATTGACCTCGGGCACGATCAGCGGCACGTCCGGATCCATCCGCCACGCCGACGAGTTGTCGATCACGACCGCACCGGCGGCGCCGATCTTCGGCGACCATTCCTTCGACACCGCGCCGCCCGCCGACATCAGGCAGATATCGACGTCGCCGAAATCGTAATGCTCGAGGGCTTTGACCTTCAGGGTGCGGTCGCCATAGGATACCTCGACGCCCAGGCTGCGGCGTGACGCCAGCGCCACCACCTCATCGGCGGGGAATTTGCGTTCGTCGAGAATGTTGAGCATTTCCCGACCGACATTGCCGGTCGCTCCGACCACCGCGACTTTGTAACCCATCGTTCACTCTCCGACGCAAAATGCCTCCCGCCCGCTCGTCACGGCAAAGGAAGAGCAGCGCTTCTATGCGAGAAACGCGGTTAAGACAACGTTAGACCGGGGCGTTTGGGCGTTTGATGCGTTCGTTTGGGGTCGTTCGTGGCAGCTTACGCCAACCGGCGCGGATTCATCCGGCGCTGACCAGCTTTGCGGACGAGTGCTGCGGCATGCTGGCGCGCCTGGTGGCCTATGTAAGCATTCTGGCGCTGCTTGCCATTTTCGGCCTGCATCTGTGGGATCAATTGCCGTTTGACGCGGTCCAGCCGGCTGCCAGAGCCGATTGGAGCGTGGCCGCCCGCTCATACCCGGCGTTCGCCGTCAGCCAATCCGATATTTCAGGAAAAACAGAGGCTTACGAAATCCTCCGGCATCCCGAAGGAGGCCGCAAGGATATTTTCCGCTGGGCCGGACCGGGCGAAAAGCCGGTCGCCGAACTCGAGGTCTACCGCACCGGCGGCGAATTGAGCCCGTCCTACTCCGGCGCCACCGACCTCGCCGCCCGGATGGAACCCAAGGCGGCTGAACTGGAGACGGCGGGCGTGGTCGACAGCAAATTCGGCACGATCACACTGCTTCGCGTGGCCGGCGCGCCGAACCTGGCGCGGTCTTGTCTCGGTTTTCTCAAGCGCTTCGATCAGCCTGGCCTGCGAATCTCCGGCTGGTCCTGCCAGGAGAGCACATTGCCGGCCCGGCGCGCCGCCATCGGCTGCATGCTGAACCGCCTGGTCCTCCTGACCGCCGGAAACGAACCGAAACTGGCCGAATTATTCGCCCGCGCCGAGCTCAAGCGCGGGCGCTGCAGCGGCGCTGCCGGCGCCGCCGCGGACTGGGTCACCGCCCCGGAAAACCCCCTTCTGCGCGGTGTGCTCTGATCGGCGGCAGCGGCAAGGCGCTGGTTTTCATGCAACTTTTTCCATCCCCCTGACATTATTGTGCGGTGGTGTGGCCGGATTGACCTTGTCGCCTCACCCCCGAGCGCTAAAATGATGACCAATCGATTTGGCGACCGCCAGCCCAAGAGGACCCGATGACCTGGAAATTCCCCGCCGCAAAAATTTCTGCGGTGCTGCTTGCGGCCACCGCCGTCGTCGCGACCGGTATCGCCGCCACACCGGCAAGCGCGCAGACGACGCGCCAGCAATATGACAACCGCGGCCACCCTTATTACGGGTCGCATGGTCCCAATGTGGTCTATCAGCAGGGGCCGCACACCCGGGTTTACATCACCAAGCGCTCGTGGCTCGACGCCGGTGTCGAGGTATTGCCCGGTGACCGCAAGTTCACCGACTACGCATTTCCGCCGGATATCGGCTACCCTTCGTTTGGTCGCGAGAACAACAATCGCCCGATCGACCGTCAGCCACTGAATCCGCCGTCGGACATGGGCGGATATTATCCGCAGACTTTCCCGCTCTACCCGGATTGAGAGTCGGCTTCTCGTGCCTCACGATGGATTGCTTCGCTTGCGCTCGCAATGACGGCGTTCAGCGTTTATCCGTGCAGCGCCTGTAGCTCCTTCAGGATCGCCTCGCCCATTTGCGTGGTCGAGACCGCTGTGGAGCCTTCCGACTTGATGTCGGCGGTGCGCAGGCCGCTGGCAAGCACCGCCGCGATCGCGGCATCGAGCTTGTCGGCGAGCGCCCCCATCTCGAACGAATAGCGCAACGCCATCCCGAATGAAGCGAGCATGGCGATCGGATTGGCCAACCCCTTGCCGGCGATATCCGGTGCCGAGCCGTGCACCGGCTCGAACAGCGATTTGCGTTTCCTACTTTTGACGTCGACCTCGCCGAGCGATGCCGACGGCAGCATGCCGAGCGAGCCGGTCAGCATCGCGGCGATATCGGACAGCATGTCGCCGAACAGATTGTCGGTGACGATGACGTCGAATTGCTTGGGCGATTTGACCAGGTTCATGCCGCCGGAATCGGCCAATTGATGCTCGAGCTGAACATCCCGGTACTCGCGCGCATGGACCTGGGTGACAACCTCGTTCCACAGCACCCCCGATTTCATCACATTGCGCTTTTCCATCGAGGTCAGCTTGTTGCGGCGCTTGCGCGCCAGGTCGAACGCGACCCGGGCGATGCGCTCGATTTCGTAGGTGTCGTAGACCTGGGTATCGATCGCGCGTTTCTGGCCGTTGCCGAGATCGGTGATGGTCTTCGGCTCGCCGAAATAAACCCCGCCGGTGAGTTCGCGCACGATCATGATATCGAGGCCCTCGACCGCCTCGCGCTTCAGGCTGGAAGCATCCGCGAGCGCCGGATAGCACACCGCCGGACGGAGATTGGCGAACAGGCCGAGTTCCTTGCGCAGCCGCAACAGGCCGGCCTCGGGCCTCGCCTCGTAGGCGACACTGTCCCACTTCGGACCGCCGACCGCACCGAAGATCACGGCATCGGCGGCTTTCGCCTGCGCCATGGTGCCTTCGCTGATGCTGGCCTTGTGCGCGTCATAGGCCGCGCCGCCCACCAGCCCCTGCTCGGTCTCGAAATGCGCGATGCCGTGCGCGTTGAGCCAATCGATCAGGCGTTTCACCTCCGCCATCACCTCGGGGCCGATGCCGTCGCCGGGGAGAAGCAGCAGTTTGTGTGGCATGGTTTTGTCGCCTCGTTCGACCCGTCGCGGCCGGGACGAGGCCCGGCCATGACAGCGATATTGTTGCGCGGATTGCTAGAGCGGCGTTGCGCGATTGGCAAGACACCATTGCGGCCGCGCGCCCTGTGCAAAGCCGCCGGACCCTGTCAGAGTGGACGGCCTGCCGGAGAATCCCGTGAAAGCCCCCGACCTGTCCTCGCCACCCGCACATCCGGCGCGGCTGATTCTCATTCTCTCGTTGGCGCCCACCGTCGGCCTCGGGATCGGCCGCTTCGCCTATTCGCTGGTGCTGCCGGACATGCGCGATACGCTGCAGTGGTCGTATGCCGCCGCGGGCTTCATGAATACCATCAATGCCGCCGGATATCTTGCCGGCGCACTGATCGCAGCAAATCTGGTGCGGCGGTTCGGGCTGTCCGCGGCGGTGCGCTGGGGCACGATCGCCTGTGTGGCAGCGCTGGCGCTGTGCGCGCTTTCGGGCAATTTCATTGTGCTGAGTTCGGCGCGGTTGCTCGCCGGCGTCGCCGCGGCGGTCTGCTTTGTCGCCAGCGGCGCGTTGGCGGCGCGAATCGCGCAGTCGCGGCCCGAGCGGGCAGATTTTCTGCTCAGCCTGTTCTACGCCGGACCCGGGCTCGGCATTTTGGCGTCCGGCCTGATTGCGCCCTTTGTGCTGCAGGCTTGCGGGCCGGGGTCGTGGTGGATCGTGTGGTGGGCGATGACGCTGCTCTCGATCGCGCTGATCGCGCCGTTACTGCTGACGCCGTTTCCGGCCAATGGCGGCCTCGCCGACGCGGCACCGCTGCGGTTCGCGATCCAGCCGGTGTGGATCTATCTCGCCGGCTATTTCCTGTTCGGCGCCGGCTACATCGCCTACATGACCTTCATGATCGCTTATGTGCGCGATGCCGGCGGCGGCGCGGTGGCGCAGAGCGCGTTCTGGTGCCTGATCGGCATCAGCGCATTCGTCACGCCGTGGGTGTGGCGACGGGTGCTGGCGCGCAACAGCGGCGGCATCAGCACCGCGATCATTCTCGCCGTCAACGCCATCGGTGCCGCGCTGCCGCTGCTGGGGCATTCGGCGGCGCTGATCGCGTTGTCGGCGCTGGTGTTCGGGGTGTCGTTCTTTGCCGTGGTCGGCTCGACCACCGCCTTCGTGCGCTTCAACTATCCGCCCGCGGCCTGGCCGGTCGCGATCGCGGCAATGACCATTGCCTTCGGCGTCGGCCAGACCCTGGGGCCGATCGCCACCGGTGCCATCACCGACGCGCTGGGCAGCCTGTCCTATGCGCTCAATGCCGGTGCCGCGATGCTGGCGCTGGCTGCGTTGGCCGCGGCGTTTCAGCGCAAGCTGGCGCCACGCCGCACGGCATGAGAGCCGCTTCAACTGCCGCTGAACGAATTATATCCCTGGTCTTCCCAGTAGCCGCCCTTGTAGTCGTTGGTAACCTCCATCGAGATCACATACTTCGGATTTTCTGAATCCGAGTTTGGTCGGCACCCGGATCTTCATCGGGTAGCCGTAGGCCCGCGGCAGGATCTGGTCGGCGAATTTGAACGACATCTGGGTCTGCGGATGCAGGGCGCTCTCCATGTCCAGCGGGCTGTTATAGCCGTCGGAATTGGCGCACTGGAACCAGCAATATCTGGCGCTTGTATCGGCGCCGATCAGCTTGAGGAAATCCCGCAGCGGCGTACCGGTCCAGCTTCCGATCGCGCTCCAGCCCTCGACGCAGATATGGCGCGTCACCTGCTTGACCTGCGGCAGCTTGTAGAGCTCCTCCAGCGTCCATGATTTCTTGTTGTCGACCAGGCCGCGAACCTCGAGCTTCCAGTCCTTGCCATTGATGTCAGGCGCGTCTTCCTGATCGTAGTAGCCGTTGAACGGAAACGGCCTGGTGATCGCACTTTCCGGGTAGGTCGGCGCCAGCGCATGGGGATTGAAGATCGCCGCCTGCACGGCGTCGTTGAACTTCGACACTTTCGCCAGCAGGGTTTCGGCCGAAAAGCTGTCCGATACATCGCACCCGGTCAGCAGCGTCAGCGCTCCGAGGCTGATCCCGCCGGCGATGAACCGGCGGCGCGCCGGATCGGGCATCGTCCTCATGGCGTCCCTGACCAGCAGCTTCTTGTCGACCCCGGGGATCAAAAGCGAGCGCATGCGGCCCATGACGTGTTCTCCCAAAAAATCTTCAGCGGCCGATGATCATGGCGCGCAGGCTCTTCGGCACCAGGAGCGCCAGCGCGACATGGACCACCAGGAATGCGACGATGGCCGCCATGCAGAAGAAGTGGACATACCGTGCGATGTCGTAGCCGCCGAACAACGCGGTCAGGTATTGCAACTGCACCGGCTTCCAGATCGACAGCCCCGACAGCACGATGACGATGCCGACCACGATAATGCCGGCATAAAGCAGCTTCTGCACGTTGTTGTATCTGGTGAGGTCGTCATGCGACAGCTTGAAGGTCAGTGCCGCCCTGGTATCGGCGATGACGCCGGACGGCGTGATCGGCAGCAGTTTGCTGCGGAAGCGGCCGGTGGCAAGACCGAACGTGAGATAGAGCAGTCCGTTCACCATCAGCAGCCACATCGCGGCGAAGTGCCAGAGCAGCGCGCCGCCGAGCCAGCCGCCCAGGGTGATCGCGGCCGGGAACGAAAACCTGAACAGCGGCGACGCGTTATAGACCTGCCATCCCGAGGTGATCATCAGCAGGATCGCCACCGCATTGATCCAATGCATGATCCGCACCCAGGCCGGCTGGATCACTTTGGCCGCGTGTGCGGGATGGTCGGTGACTGCAAGGCTGGACATGACGGTTCCATGGCTCGACGTGTCGATACCCCACTATACGCCGATAACCGGCGTCGCGTTACACCATCCGGGCGATCGAATTCGTGCCGCCCAGGCATCCTGGTAACAAAACTGCGAGCCGGGTTGCCCCCGGCTCGCAGTTCGCGTCCTTCAGGGACTATTCAGGCGCGCATCGATTACGGCATCAGGACGGTATCGACGACGTGGATCACGCCGTTCGACTGATTGACGTTCGGGATCGTGACGGTCGATGAATCGCCCTTGGCATCGATGATCATCACGGTGTCCCCTGACCTCTTGACCGTCAGGTCCTCGCCTTCGACCGTCTTGAGCTTCCTGCCGTCGGTGAGGGCGGAGGCCTCGAGCTTGCCCGGCACCACATGGTAGGTCAGGATCTTGGTGAGGGTTGCCTTGTTCTCGGGCTTCACCAGGGTGTCGACCGTGCCGGCCGGCAGCTTGCTAAAGGCGGCGTTGGTCGGTGCGAACACCGTGAACGGGCCCTTGCCTTCCAGGGTCGTGACCAGTCCGGCGGCCTTCACCGCCGCAACCAGCGTGGTGTGGTCCTTGGAGTTGACGGCATTCTGGATGATGTTCTTCGAGGGGAACATCGCGGCGCCGCCGACCATCACGGTCTTCTCGCCGGACATTTCGCTCTTCATCATTTTCTTGTCTTCGGCATTGGCGGGCGCAATGACGCTGGCTGTAATGGCCAGCGTGCTGAACGCGACCGCGGACAAAAATGCAGTACGCTTCGACATGGAACGTCTCCGATGGATTGAGTGACCGGCGTAACCGGCGATGAAGCGGCAACACCTCTGACCGATTGACAGGTCAGACTGCGTCGCCGTCGGTCCGAGTTACGGGAGGTTCGAGGACCGGTTTCAGGGAATAAATTTTCGCGGGCCTGAAACTTTTCCTGGTGTCGAACGTGCGCGCGCCGTTGCGGCGGCCGCTAATCCCGATTGGCCGGCGTTTGCACGAAACCCCGGTTCCAGGTCGGGCTGATCAGGATCTCGTTCATGCAGACCCGCGGCGGCATGCTCGCGACAAAGGCAATGGTGCGGCCGAGATCCTCGGGCTGCAGCATCCGCGCCTGCTCCTTCTCGCTCGGCACCACCGGCCGCAACTTCAGGATCGGGGTTGCGACCTCGCCGGGCGACAGGCAGCATGCCCGCAGGCCGTTGACGCATTCATCCATATTGAACGAATGGGTCAATGCCAGCACCGCGTGCTTGGTGGTGGTGTAGGCCGGCCCGGGCATTTTCGACACATGACGGCCGGCCCAGGATGCGACGTTGATGATGCAGCCGTCCTGTTGCCGGCGCATCGCCGGCAGCACCGCGCGCATGCAATACAACACGCCGTTCAGATTGATCTCGACCAGTCTGTCCCAGCCCTCGAGTTCCATGTCGGCCCAACTGCGCTTCGGCACATTGATGCCGGCACTGTTGACCAGGAGATCGATGCGACCGTGGCTGTCGAGGATCTGCTCCGCCGCCCTGTTGACATCGGACTTGTTGCTGACATCGAGCGCCAGCGCCTCGGCCTTGCCGCCGCGCTTTGCAATCTTCGCCACCACGGCATCCAGCGCATCCCTGCGCCGCCCCGACACCACCACGGTCCAGCCGTCCGCCGCCAGCGCCTCCGCACCGGCCTCGCCAATGCCGCTGCCGCCACCCGTGACCCAGGCCACCCGTTTCCCGTTACTGGACATGCAAACCGTCTCCGTTGCTTTGTGAAGGGCGTTTTTGCTATGGAACGCCTTGGTATCTCGCGGCCGATCGGGCGTGATCGCGCGCCCCGTCAGGATGCAATAACGCGACCCGGAACACCATCATGAATGCCAATCTGTTTGCCCGCCTGTTCGACCATCTCGACGACCCCCGGCGGCTCGCGATCGAGACCATCGACGGACAGCGCATCGGCTATGGCGAACTGATCGCCCGCGCCGGCCAGATGGCGAACGTGCTGGTGTCGAGGGGTGTCAAGACCGGCGACCGCGTCGCCGCACAGACCGAAAAATCCGTAGCCGGGCTCGTGCTGTACCTCGCCGCGGTGCGGGCCGGTGCGGTCTATCTGCCGCTGAACACGGCCTATACGCTCAACGAACTCGAATACTTCCTGACCGATGCCGAACCGTCGCTGGTGGTGTGCGATCCGGCAAAGGCCGCAGGCATCGGCGCGATTGCCGCGAAGGTCGGTGCCAGGGTCGAGACGCTGGGCGCCGACGGCGAGGGCACGCTGACCGACGCCGCCGCGAAGGCAGATGCGGATTTTGCCACCGTTGTCCGGGCCGACGACGATCTGGCCGCCATCCTCTACACCTCCGGCACGACAGGCCGTTCCAAGGG
This sequence comes from uncultured Alphaproteobacteria bacterium, assembly GCA_963748165.1. Lineage (GTDB taxonomy): Bacteria > Pseudomonadota > Alphaproteobacteria > Rhizobiales > Xanthobacteraceae > Bradyrhizobium. The sequence continues at coordinate 204,433 of CAVVIM010000032.1, read as the reverse complement.
CGCGATGCTGTCGCATGACAATCTGGCATCGAACTCGTTCAGCCTGGTCGACACCTGGCGCTTCACCGAGCAGGACGTGCTGATCCACGCGCTGCCGATCTATCATACCCACGGCCTGTTCGTGGCGAGCAACGTCACGCTGTTTGCCCGCGCCTCGATGATCTTCCTGCCGAAATTCGATCCCGAACGGGTCATCAAGCTGATGGCGCGCGCGACCGTGCTGATGGGCGTGCCAACCTTCTATACGAGGCTGCTGCAGAGCCCGGCTTTGACCCGCGAAGCCGCCCAACACATGCGTCTGTTCATTTCGGGCTCCGCGCCGCTGCTTGCCGACACCCATCGCGAATGGGCCGCGCGCACCGGACACGCGGTGCTCGAACGCTACGGCATGACCGAGACCAACATGAACACCTCGAATCCGTATGACGGCGACCGCGTGCCGGGCGCCGTCGGCCACCCGCTGCCCGGCGTGTCGGTGCGCGTCACCGACCCCGAGACCGGCAAGGAGATCGCCCGCGACAGCGTCGGAATGATCGAGGTCAGGGGCCGCAACGTGTTCAAGGGCTATTGGCGGATGCCGGAAAAGACCCGGTCGGAATTTCGCGACGACGGCTTCTTCATTACCGGCGATCTCGGCAAGATCGACCGCAACGGCTATGTCCATATCCTCGGCCGCGGCAAGGACCTGGTGATTTCCGGCGGCTTCAACGTCTATCCAAAGGAAATCGAAAGCGAGATCGACGCCATGCCGGGCGTAGTCGAATCCGCGGTCATCGGAGTGCCGCACGCTGATTTCGGCGAGGGCGTCACGGCCGTGGTGGTCTGCGCCAGGGACGCCGGCGTCGACGAAGCCGCGGTGCTGAAGGCGCTCGATGGCCGGCTGGCCAAATTCAAGATGCCGAAACGGGTGTTCGTGGTCGACGAACTGCCGCGCAACGCCATGGGCAAGGTGCAGAAGAATATCCTGCGCAATACCTATTCGGATATCTACGCCAAGGCGAAGTGAGGCGGCGGCGTTGGCGCTTTTCCGCGCGATCGGGACCGCCGCCTGCGGCGGCGCGGCGGATTAATCGTTCGTTATTAATAACCAGTTAATCCTTCATTATTGAAACCGTGGAATGATGCCGGGTGGTATTCGACCGCTGGGCAACCTCCAGATGATTCATCCTCGCCGGTTTACCCGGACCCGACCCGCCAGCCAGATGTTCAAGGCTGGCAAGATCATCGTCTCTCCGCGCGACCCGGCGATCGATTGCACCATCATCGATTATGCCGCGGGCGGCGCCAGCCTGGAAATCTGGTATCCGGCCGTGTTGCCGAGTCGATTTGAATTGCAGTGGGCGGGCACCAGCAAGAAGTGCCGGCTGATCTGGAAAGCCGGCAGGCGGGCCGGCGTGACATTCTAGGGGCCAGGGGCGGAGCAGATGCGCCGGCAAACCAGCGAACTCGATGCAGGGGCTGCGTCCGCCTAGGGCGCCGGGATCACGAGCAATGGCGTTTGGAGACCGTAAAAGCGAGCGCGTCGATTTCGACAAGGGCATCCATGTTTACATCATGGGAATTGACGGCACCTGGCGCCGGGATTGCCTGATGATCGACGTATCCCAGACCGGCGCGCGGCTCAGCGTCGAAGGATCGCTCGAAGGGTTGGACCTCAAGGAATTCTTCCTGCTGCTGTCGTCGACCGGGCTCGCCTACCGCCGGTGCCGGCTGGTGCGCCTTGCCGGCGATCAAATCGGCGTCGCCTTTTTGAAGCAACCGTCACCCAAGAAGAAATAATCCATGAGAATTGTGGTTCGATATCGAAATGACGCCGATTGTGCAATGCGACCGCGAAGCGGTGTGCCACGAACCCGCCGTGCCGTAACTGCCGCAAGCGGCGGGAACTGCGGTGGTGCGTTACGTCCGCACGATCCCGCAAGCAACCCCGCCGGCTAGGCATCATCGCGCCATGCTGGTGCACATCGTCGCAGACCGCCAGGAAAAGATCGCAAGGCTGCGGCCGCTATTGGGACCAGCGTATCGCGTTACTTCGGCGCTGCTCAGCGCTGAAACCGGCATACCCGGTGAATGCGGCGCGATCATCGCTGCCGCTGATCTGCGGCTTCCCGACAACATCGCGGCGCTGAAACAGGCTGCGGAAGAAATCAAAAGCATCCGGCGGCGAGTATTCGTCATCGATCAGAAGGCGCGGCTGTTTGCGGCGCAAGCCTACGCGCTCGGCGCCACCCATGTGTTCTTCAATTCCGTCGATCAGCGGTCGCTGCTGTTGGCGCTTTCCGATTCGATCGGCCCGGCCCAATCGCCGCCGGAGACCGACCGGGCCTCACTGGGCGCGGCCTCTGGCGGTGCGGCCTCCCTTGCGGCGATGTTCTCCGCGGTAATGAGCGGCCAGCAAGTCGACGTCGCGGACGCGAGGCGTGCCGCAAGCCAGATTGCGGACGCGGTCGCCGAGGACGGCTTTTCGCACTGGCTGGATACCGTACGCCGCCATCACGAAGGCACCTACCAGCATTGCCTGCTGGTGACGGGAACGGCGGTCGCCTTCGGATTGAGCCTGGGACTCGGCAAGGCCGACATGGGCCGGCTGTATCAGGCCGCGATCTTTCACGACGTTGGCAAGGCCAAAATTCCGCTCGCTGTCCTCGACAAGCCGGGGCGGCTTGACGACCGGGAACGCGCCCTGATCGAGACGCACGCGGCGGTGGGTTACGATGCCTTGAAGGAAACCGGCGGAATTACCGCGGAGATTCTCGACGCGGTGCGGCACCATCATGAATATCTCGACGGCAGCGGATATCCGGATGCGCTTTGCGGGGCCAGCATCGCGGACCTGGTTCGGATCCTGACCATTTCGGATATATTTGCGGCGTTGATCGAGGAACGCCGATACAAGCCCAGCATGCCACGCGTCCAGGCCTATGAAATCCTCTGCGGCATGAACGGAAAACTCGAACGTCCGCTGGTGACCGCGTTCCGCGAAGTGGCCCTCAATCGCTGAGGCGATCCATTCAATCAGCGCCCGCGGCTGCGTTCGATCAGGCGGAAGCTCCACGGCCTACAGCAGACTGATCGCAAACCTGCTGCCGACAATGAAAAGATAGCACCCGAACGCCATTTCCAGCGTCCGCTTCGACATCGCGTGCGCGACCCTGACGCCGAGTCCCGCGGTCAACAGGCTGGTCGGCATCACCAGCAGCGCACCGATCAGCGAAACGTAGCCCAGTGCGAATGGCAATTGCAGCGCGGCGACGTCGGGATAGTGCGCCGCCGCGGGCCAGCCGGCATAGATATAGCCGAGCGCGCCCGGGATCGAGATCAGAACCGCGAGGGCGGACGAGGTCGCGACCGCCTGGTGGATCGGCCGGCCGTAGAACGTCATCAGCAAATTCGAGAACAGGCCGCCGCCGATGCCCATCAGGGTGGAGAGCAGTCCGACGATCAAGCCATAGGCCTTCATCAAAAGTCCGCGCGGCAGGTCGTGGCCGAATTTCCAGCTCTCGCGCGCCAGCAGCAGGCGCGCCGCGGCTGAATAGGCTACCGTCACGAACACGATCTTGAACAGCCGCTCGGGGGCGTAGCGCGCGGTCACGCTGCCGGCGATCACGCCGACCAGCACCGGCAGCCACCAGGCCCTGAGGATATCGCCGTCCACCGCGCCGCGGGCGCGATGGGCGCGATAGGAGCGGATCGAGGTCGGGATGATGATGGCGAGCGACGTTCCGATGCACAGCGGCATCCGCACCTCGACCGGCACGCCGGCGACCCGGAAGCATTCATAGAATACCGGCACCAGGATGGCACCGCCGCCGATGCCGAACACGCCAGCGAGAAATCCGGACAGCGCGCCCACCGCAACCAGCAGCGACGCCAACTCCAGCAATTCGGAGATATCAAGCCCCGCGACTGTCATCTCCGCCCTCTTCCGGGTCGCGCATGATCGCTTCGCGCGTTCATGAATCGTGCTTCAGGCATACCAGAGCCAACAGCGGCGGCCGACCTTGTCAATGCCCATGTTTGCAGGCCTCATCCATAGGTATGAACTGGCATTCGCAATCGGCCGATTTGGCCGTTGCACTCACTGTTTCGACTTCGTAAATAGAATTCGTCTACCGCGATCCCGTAGGGGCCTGCGCGGGCCCGCAAACCGTCAAAGCCGCCGATGACCGCCAGGATCGAACGACCGCTTTCGCCGCACCTGCAGACCTACCGCTGGACGCTCACCATGGCGCTGTCCATCGTCCATCGCGTCACCGGCGTGGCGCTGTATTTCGGTACCCTGCTGCTGGCATGGTGGCTGATTGCCGCGGCGACCGGTCCTGCCGCCTATGCCAACGTGCAGGCCTTCACCAGCAGCTTCATCGGCCGGCTGATCGTGTTCGGCTACACCTGGGCGCTGCTGCATCATCTGCTCAGCGGCATCCGGCATTTCATCTGGGATCTCGGCTACGGCTTCAAGGCGACCGAGCGCGAGGGGCTGACCTGGGCGGCGCTGATCGGCGGCATTTCGCTCACCGTGCTGCTGTGGATCGTCGCCTATGCAATCGGGGGCGGACGATGACCGTACCGAACACCCCGGCCGTGAAATCGATGCGCACCCCGCTCGCCCGCGTGCGCAGCCTCGGCGCCTCGCATTCCGGCACCTCGGATTTCTGGCGCCAGCGCGTCACCGCGGTGGCGATGACGCTTTTGATCGTGCCGGTCATCGTTGTGGTGATGATGCTGCTCGGCCGCAATCAGGCCGGCGCCGCGCAGATCCTCGGCTCGCTGCCGATCGCGATCATCCTGCTGCTGTTCATCGTCGCCAGTAGCTGGCACATGAAAATCGGCATGCAGGTGGTCATCGAGGACTATGTGCACAACGAAAAGCTGAAGCTTGCCGTCATCATGGCCAACAACTTCTTCTGCATCGCGGTGGCGCTGACCTCGATCTATGCCATCCTCAAACTGTCATCTGGAGTGTAACCGATGGCCGCAGACGGCAACGGCAAAGCCGCAAATGGCAGCGGTGGCCCTGCCACCAACGGCAAGGCATATCCGATCGAGGATCATACCTATGACGTCGTCGTGGTCGGCGCCGGCGGCGCCGGGCTGCGCGCCGTGGTCGGCTGCAGCGAGGCGGGCCTGCGCACCGCCTGCATCACCAAGGTATTTCCGACCCGCTCGCACACGGTCGCGGCGCAGGGCGGCATCTCGGCCGCGCTCGGCAACATGCATCCGGACGACTGGCGCTGGCACATGTACGACACCGTCAAGGGGTCGGACTGGCTCGGCGACCAGGACGCCATCGAATACATGGTGCGCAACGCCCCCGAGGCCGTCTACGAACTGGAGCATTGGGGCGTGCCGTTCTCGCGCACCGACGACGGCAAGATCTATCAGCGGCCGTTCGGCGGCATGACGCTGGACTATGGCAAGGGCCAGGCGCAACGCACCTGCGCCGCCGCCGACCGTACCGGCCACGCCATGCTGCACACCATGTACGGCCAGGCGCTGCGCCACGCCGCCGAATTCTACATCGAGTTCTTCGCCATCGACCTGATCGTGGACGACCAGGGCGCCTGCCGGGGCGTGGTCGCGCTCAAGCTCGACGACGGCACGCTGCACCGCTTCCGCGCCCAGACCACGATCCTGGCCACCGGCGGCTATGGCCGCGCCTACGCGTCGTGCACCTCGGCACATACCTGCACCGGCGACGGCGGCGCCATGGCGCTGCGTGCCGGACTGCCGCTGCAGGACATGGAGTTCGTCCAGTTCCACCCGACCGGCATTTACGGCTCGGGCTGCCTCGTCACCGAGGGCGCCCGCGGCGAGGGCGGCTATCTCGTCAATTCGGACGGCGAGCGCTTCATGGAACGCTATGCACCGTCGGCGAAAGATCTGGCGTCGCGCGACGTGGTCTCGCGCGCCATGACCATCGAAATTCGCGAAGGCCGCGGCGTCGGCAAGAAGAAGGACCACATCTTCCTGCACCTCGACCACCTCGATCCCAAGGTGCTGCACGAGCGGCTGCCGGGCATTTCCGAATCGGCCAAGATCTTCGCCAATGTCGACGTCACCCGCGAGCCGATCCCGATCCTGCCGACGGTGCACTACAATATGGGCGGCATTCCCACCAATTTTCATGCCGAAGTGCTGACCAAGAGCAACGGCGACGACAACGCCGTCGTGCCCGGCCTGATGGCGCTCGGCGAAGCGGCCTGCGTCTCCGTGCATGGCGCCAATCGGCTCGGCTCGAATTCCCTGATCGATCTTGTGGTGTTCGGCCGCGCGGCCGCGCAACGCTGCGCCGAGAAACTGACGCCGAACGGCAAGCAGCCGGACCTGCCGGCGAGTTCGGCCGACAAGGCGCTCGGACGGCTCGATCACTATCGCTACGCCGCCGGCGGCACCCCGACCGCCAAGCTGCGCGACAGCATGCAGCATGTGATGCAGAACAACTGCGCCGTGTTCCGCACCGGTGAAATTCTGAACGAAGGCCAGAACCTGATTCACAAGGTTTACGGCGGCATCGGCGACATCTCGGTGAGCGACCGCTCGCTGACCTGGAATTCGGACCTGGTCGAGACGCTGGAGTTCGACAACCTGATCGTCCAGGCCGTGGTGACGATGGATTTGGCGGCGAACCGCACCGAGAGCCGCGGCGCGCATGCCCGCGAGGATTTTCCCGACCGCGACGACAAGAGCTGGATGAAACACACGCTGGCGTGGATCGACGACGGCGGCAAGACCGCGATCGATTATCGCCCGGTGCACGACTACACCATGACCAACGACGTGCAATATATTCCGCCGAAGGCGCGGGTGTATTGAGGCCCGGTCAGGCCCGGGCCGGTGCCCCGCCATGACGAAGTGAACCGCAAAGGCAAAGACCCGATGGTTGAATTCGCGCTTCCGAAAAATTCCAGGATCACCGGCGGCAAGACCTGGCCGAAGCTTTCGAACGCCAGCGAAACGCGCGAGTTCAGGATCTATCGCTGGAACCCGGACGACGGCAAGAATCCCAGCATCGATACCTATTTCGTCGACATCCATGATTGCGGTCCGATGGTGCTCGACGGCCTGATCTGGATCAAGAACCACATCGATCCGACCCTGACCTTCCGCCGCTCCTGCCGCGAGGGCGTCTGCGGCTCCTGTGCCATGAACATCGACGGTCAGAACACGCTCGCCTGCACCAGGTCGATGCATGACGTCAGGGAAGGCGCGGTCAAGATCAACCCGCTGCCGCACCAGCCGGTGGTGAAGGACCTGGTTCCCGACCTGACCAATTTCTACGCGCAATATGCCTCGATCGAGCCCTGGCTGAAGACCACGACGCCGACGCCGCAGAAGGAATGGAAGCAGAGCCATGCCGATCGCGAAAAGCTCGACGGCCTCTACGAATGCATCCTCTGCGCCTGCTGCTCGACGTCATGTCCGAGCTATTGGTGGAACAGCGAGCGCTTTCTCGGTCCCGCCGCGCTGCTGCAGGCGACGCGCTGGGTCAAGGACAGTCGCGACGAGGCCACCGGCGAGCGGCTCGACAACCTCGAAGATCCGTTCCGGCTCTATCGCTGTCACACCATCATGAACTGCACCAAGGCCTGCCCGAAGGGCCTCAATCCCTCCGAGGCGATCGCCGAACTGAAGCTGAAGATGGTCGAACGCCGGATCTGACGCGGCTCGCCGTGGCGAGCGGTAACCGCAATTGAGCCCAACATTCCTTGACGATACAGACACCGCCGCCCGGCGTCAGCGCCGCCAATGATCCGGTCGCCCCGCCGTTCGGCAGCTTCGCGCCCAACGCCGCGCAGGCCGCGATCATCGCTCTGGCGCACCGCTCGGGGCTGAAGCGCGGCGCGTTTCGTCCGATGCTGTCGCGGCTGGTCAATCTGCTGCGCGCGGGTCCGGTGGATGTGCAGTACCAGGGCGCCTCGTTCCGGTTCTATCATCAGGCGAGCGCCACCGAACGCGGCGCGTTGTTCAATCCCGACTACAATCTGGAGGAGCTGGAATTTCTGCGCGCGCACATCCCTGCCGGCGGCGTGTTGGTCGATGTCGGCGCCAATGTCGGCACCTACGCCCTGGCGCTGGCGCACCAGTCGGGTCCCGGTGGCAGGGTGATCGCGATCGAACCGCATCCCGTCACGCATGCCCGGCTTGCCTTCAACCGCGCCGCATCGGACCTCACGCAGGTGACGCTGATTGCCGCCGCCGCCGGCCCGTCCGACGGCGAATTGCTGATCGAAACCGATGGCGACAATCTCGGCGCCAGCCATATCGTATCCGGCGAACCATCGGGCCGCGCGATCCGGGTGCCGTCATGGCGGCTGCAACGCCTCCTGGAGGACGCCGGCGTGAACCACGTCGATGCGCTCAAGATCGATGTGGAGGGCTATGAGGACCGCGTCCTCAGCGGCTTCTTCAAGCAGGCGCCGGCCTCGCTCTGGCCGCGCGCGGTGGTGATCGAGCATCTGTCGCGGAACCAATGGCTTGACGACTGCATTGCCGAGATGCGCGCCCGCGGCTACGCCGAGGCCGGCAAGACCCGCAGCAATACGCTGCTGCTGAGACCATAGCTCAAGCCCATGTCGGGAAGCTCCGCGACCGAATAACCCGGTTCCACCCGGCCGATCCAGGAACATCGCCGTTCGGGTTTCGTTGTCGCTGCAGCAACCGTGGAGCAGACAATGGCCAGCGATCGCGCGCGCGACGTCGACCATCGCAGGGTGGCGATGTAGATGCCGATCGAACCACCCGAGATTCCGCCGCCGACCCCGGGCAACCCGGCCGAGCCGCCGCCAGAGGCGCCGCCGGGCAGTCCGCGTCCGGAGGTTCCGCCGCCGGTGCTTGAGCCCGGCGAGCCACCGCGACCGGAGGAATTGCCGGGCAAAATGCCCGACGAGATGCCGTTTCGCGGACCACAAGGGCCGCGCGCGCCATCACCTGCGACTGACGCCGCGCGGCAAAATATCGCGGCGTCGCAGACCGCCACGCTTCCCGCCGCATTCGGCGGCCCGCAGGGGACAATGTGAAACTTCGGTCTGAATCCAGCCCTGAATGCGTAATGAACAAAGCCGCATTCAGAGTTTTTGTGTGCCGAAATAAATACCAGCCTGCCTTTCAGGGCCGCCACAATCCGGCCTAATGCTTATTCGTTGATCGCGCCGCCTTGTTGCCGATCGTTTTTTCGAGGATTGAGATCATCATGACAAAACTTCGTCTCGTGCTGCTGGCCACGACGGCTGTTACGGCGATGCCGTTCGCAAGCTCCGCATCGCACGCGCAGACGGCGCCGATCGTCGTCGCACAGCAAGGCGAAGTCGGTCCCGACGGAAAGCCCAAGCCGCCGCCAAAGGGAGCGCCACCGCGGCCGGCACCACCTGCGGCAGCGCCGCCGCATCGGCCCCCACCTCCCGCAGCCGCGCCACCGCCCCGACCCGCTGCGCCGCCACCACGGCCGGCTCCGCCCGCAGCGGCACCGCCACCGCGGCCCGCGCCACCCGCAGCGGCGCCACCGGCTCGCCCGGCCCCGCCCGCGGCAGCGCCGCCGCACGCCCCGCCGCCACCGCACGCTCCGCCTCCCGTGGCAGCGCCGGTGCGTCCGGCTCCGCCGGCGGCCGCAGCACCGCCCACTGCCCCCAAACCGCCGGCACCGCCAAATGCTGCGCCGGCGATCCAGCCGCGTGAGAAGAACCCGCCGGTCCCCGCAGCGCCGAATGGCGCCAGGACACCCCCGCCGCCTGCGGCAGCCCCGCAGGCCCAGCCGGCGCCTGCGGCCCCAGGCGGCGCCAGACCGCCGACGCCGCCCACCAGTCCGCCAGGTGCGGCGCCGGCCGCGCAGCCGAACGCGGCGGCTCCCGCGGGCGCAGGACAGCCCGGCCGACCGCCGGCCGGCGCGCCCCTTGCGCGTCGTGCGCCACCTTCGGTCAGCACCCCGCTCCCGGCCATCGCGCCGTCCGCCCAGGCGTTGAAGCCGATCGCGCCCGGCGCCGCGGCACAGGGGCCACGACGCCTGGAAGATTTCCGTGGCGCGCGACAGGAAAGCCAGCAGGGCGGCCGCACCGTCTTTACCGAACCCGGCCGGATCATCATTCGCGATCCCGGCGGCCAATCCTTCGTCCGCCACGACGAGATGGATCGATTCCGGTTCGGCGCCCGCGACATCCGGACCCAGCAGGTTGGCGGCGAGACCCGCACCATCGTGGTCCGGCCCGACGGCAGCGAGATCATCACCGTGAGCGGCCGGGACGGCGAGCTACTGCGCCGGATTCGCAGGGATCCGCAGGGCCGCGAGATCATCATCATCGACAACACCTACCGCGATCCCGCCGCGGTCGGCGGCTTCTATGTCGATCTGCCACCGCCGGTGATCCGGATTCCCTACGACCGCTACATCGTCGACGCCGTCGATGCCTCGCCGGAGCTGATCTACGACACCATGGAGGCCCCGCCGGTGGATCGGATCGCGCGGCGCTATTCGCTCGACGAAATCCGCTACAGCCCCTCGGTCCGGATGCTGATGCCGAGCATCGATCTCGACACCATCAACTTCGAAACCGGATCGTGGGAGATTCCGCCCGATCAGGCGGCGAAGCTGCAGTCGATCGCGGACGGGCTCAACCGGGCGATCCAACGCAACCCGCGCGAGGTGTTCTTGATCGAAGGGCACACCGATGCGGTGGGCAACGATATCGACAACCTGTCGCTGTCGGATCGCCGCGCCGAATCCGCGGCCGAATTGCTGACGCAGCAGTTCGGCGTCCCCGCGGAAAACCTGACCTCGCAAGGCTACGGCGCACAATATCTCAAGGAGCAAACCGACGGACCGAGCCGCATCAACCGCCGCGTCACCATCCGCCGCATCACCCCCCTGCTCAACGGCGGAACGGCCTCGCTGCCGCCGCCGCCACCCGGCATCGCCCCGCCGCGGTGAGACGAGCGATCGAAGCGTTGATGGCCGGGAGCGATCCCGGGATGCGCCGTCATTGCGAGGAGCACCAGCGACGAAGCAATCCTTGCCTCCGCCTGCCGCGCCATGGATTGCTTCGCTTGCGCTCGCAATGAGGGGAGAAGGCGTGACCCGAGGGCTTCATCCGGGCTACGGCTCCGTTACAGCCCGAGTTTCCGCTTGCGCTGGCCGAGGGTGCGCAGCCGCAGCGCGTTGAGCTTGATGAAGCCCGCGGCGTCGCGGTGATCGTAGGCGACCGCGCCTTCCTCGAAGGTGACGAGATCCTGGTCGTACAGCGAATATCTGCTTTCGCGGCCGACCATGATGACGTTGCCCTTGTAGAGTTTGAGGCGAACCCGGCCGGTGACGTAATGCTGGCTGAGATCGATCGCCGCCTGCAGCATCTCGCGCTCGGGCGCGAACCAGAAGCCGTTGTAGACGAGCTCGGCGTATTTCGGCATCAGCTCGTCCTTGAGATGCGCGGCACCGCGGTCGAGCGTGATCGATTCGATGCCGCGATGCGCGGCCAGCAGGATGGTGCCGCCGGGCGTCTCGTACATGCCGCGCGACTTCATGCCGACGAAGCGGTTCTCGACCAGATCGAGCCGGCCGATGCCGTTGGCGCGGCCGAGTTCGTTGAGTTTCGCCAGCAAGCTCGCGGGCGACATCTCGTTGCCGTCGATCGCGGTGGCATCGCCCTTTTCGAAATCGATCGAGATCGTGGTGGCCCGGTCCGGCGCCTGCTCCGGGTCGATGGTGCGCGAGTAGACGTAATCGGGCACTTCCTGCGCGGGATCCTCCAGCACCTTGCCCTCGCTCGAGGCGTGCAGCAGATTGGCGTCGACCGAGAACGGTGCCTCGCCGCGCTTGTCCTTGGCGATCGGAATTTGATGCGCCTCGGCGAACGCGATCAACTGCTCGCGCGAGCGCAGATCCCATTCGCGCCACGGTGCGATGATGGTGATGTCCGGCTTCAGCGCATGATAACCAAGTTCGAAGCGAACCTGATCGTTGCCCTTGCCGGTAGCGCCATGCGCGACCGCGTCGGCGCCGACTCTCTCGGCGATCTCGATCTGCTTCTTTGCAATCAACGGCCGCGCGATCGAGGTGCCCAGCAGATACTGCCCCTCATACACGGTGTTGGCGCGAAACATCGGAAACACGTAATCGCGGACAAACTCCTCGCGCAAATCCTCGACGAAGATGTTTTCCGGCTTGATGCCGAGCAGCAGCGCCTTTTGACGCGCGGGTTCGAGCTCCTCACCCTGGCCGAGATCGGCCGTGAAAGTCACGACTTCGCAGCCATAAGTGGTCTGCAGCCACTTCAAGATGATCGAGGTGTCGAGACCGCCCGAATAGGCGAGCACCACCTTCTTGACGTCCTTGCTCATGAAAATCCCGCGGAGTTCGGCTGATGACGAATTTGCCGCGACTATAGGCGGAAAGGTGTGCCGCGCAAACCTTCAGGCCGATGGACCCGGGCCGGCGTCGTGACCGCGCCAGCGTTGCCGCAGCCGGTAACCGGGCCACGCCAGTCGCGTCAGCGCGGCATCGATGGCTGCATCGGATAGCCGGGTTTGCCGCCAGCGATAGAGATAGCCGTAGGCGAGCCAGATCACCACGAACGTCACCAATCCCGCGGTCGCAACGTCGGTGAAGAAATGTCCGCCGAATGCCATCCGGAGCGCGCTGGTGACAACGCCGAACACGGTCGCGGCGGCATAGGCCAGCGGCCGCCAGGCCGGTGGCGCCAGCGCCGCCGGCGCGTAGGTCCAGAACGCGGTGGCACCTTCGCCGGAGAAAAACGAACAGTTGCGCGCGCAACCGCCGCGCGGATCCCACCACGGCACGAACGGCAGATCGCCGCCAAACTGGGTCACCACCACCGGCCGCGGCCGGCCCCAGTAGGTCTTGAAGGCGAGGTTGGTCAAAACGCCCGCGGACAGCAGCAGGGTCACCAGCAGGAAGATGATCGCGCGTCCGGAGATCAGCAGCGGCCGGTCGGGCCGGACAAACTTGATCACCAAGGCGACGATCGCCGGCACCGCGAACGCCCACGCGATCCACATCGAGCCGTCGCGCGCGAGCCCGGCGAGCCAGTTGAGCTTGAGCGGAAACGTTCGGGTCACCGGATCGTAAAACAGGGCAGATAGCTTGAGATCGAGTTCGGGATAAACCCCGAACAGCAATCCGATCACAAGCGCCAAGGCGAGCGCGATGAAGAGTCCGGTCCGGTTCATGGCGCGCGGTTTAGCGGAGACCGAAAGCGATGAAAACCCCTGTCAATGCTGCTTCATGGCCGCGCCGCTCGCGATGGCGCCCGGACCGCGACTACGGCGGCGGCGGCGAATGGGACGGCAGCGGTGGCGGCAACGGCAGCGGGCGCGGCGGCTCCCGCCATGCACCGGCATTGCGGCCGGCGATCATCCAGTAGACCATTCCGGCGACGATCCCTGCACCGGTCATGATTTCGAGATGACGCCGCACGACCCCCTCGAACTGGAGGGTTGCGGGATCGAACGGGACCAGGCCGAGATAGCAGGCGAGACCGGCGAGCGCGCCGCCGGTGGCATAGGTCAGCGCGCTCCGGACACAGAACGCCTCGGTGATCGCCACCACGATCATCGCCGGCACCAGCGCAAAGCCGCTGATGATGATGAAGCCGAATCCGAGCACGACGTTGAGCGCGCTCTGATCGATCGGACCGGTGCCGAAATCGCTGAATTCGGGAAACAGCACCGCGCCGACCACGATTATTCCCGCCACCAGGCAGGCGGCGAGGAATCCAAACAGGATAACGAATAATCGGCCGATCAGCGCCATGTTGCCGTACCGCGAACCGCACACCCGGCCATCGTCAATCCGTCATCGCCATGGCGCGCAGCGCCTGGCGCTCACGGGCCGACAATTTCCCGGTTTCCGATTTCAACTGGCCGCATGCCGCGAGAATATCGCGGCCGCGCGGCGTGCGCACCGGCGAGGAGTAGCCGGCGTTGAAAATATATTCCGAGAATTTCTCGATCTGGTCCCAGTCCGAGCATTGGTAGACGGTGCCCGGCCACGGATTGAACGGAATGAGGTTGATCTTGGCCGGAATCCCCTTCAACAGCTTGACCAGCAGCTTCGCGTCGTCGAGTGAATCGTTGATGCCCTTCAGCATGACATATTCGAAGGTGATGCGCCGCGCATTCGACGAACCCGGATAGTCACGGCAGGCCTGCAGCAATTCCGCAATCGGGTATTTGCGGTTCAGCGGCACCAGCTCGTTGCGCAATTCGTCGCGGACGGCATGCAGCGAGATCGCCAGCATGACGCCGATCTCATCGCCGGTCCGGATGATGTTCGGCACCACGCCCGACGTCGACAACGTGATGCGGCGCCGCGAAATGCCGATGCCCTCGTTGTCGGCAACGATCAGCAGCGCATCGCGCACCGCGTCGAAATTGTACAGCGGCTCGCCCATGCCCATCATCACCACGTTGGTGACGAGGCGGCTTCCGGTCGGCGTCGCGCGGTCGGCCCAGTCGTTGAGGCGATCGCGCGCGACCATGACCTGCCCGACGATTTCGCCGGCGGTCAGGTTGCGGACCAGCCGCTGCGTGCCGGTATGGCAGAACGAGCAATTCAGCGTGCAGCCCACCTGGGAGGAAACGCACAGCGTGCCGCGATCGGTCTCCGGAATATAGACGCACTCGACCTCATGCGCCTTCTCGAGTGCATCGCCGCTCGGCAGCCGCAGCAGCCATTTGCGGGTGCCGTCGCTGGAAATCTGCTCCGCGACCACCTCGGGACGCGCGACGGTGAAGTGCTGTTCGAGCTGCGCCTGCATTTCCCTGGAGATGTTCGTCATCTGGTCGAACGTCCGGGCGCCGCGGAAATAGATCCAGTGCCAGAGCTGCTGCGCGCGCATCTTGCGCTGTGCCGGCGCCACGCCGATCGCCCCCAGGCGCTCGGCCAGTTCGGCGCGCGACATCCCGATCAGCGACGGCATCGCCGGCGGCACGTAGGTTTCCAGCGCGATCTTTTCCAGCGGCGCGGGCGCGTCAGGCGGTTCGATGGTCGTCTGCATCACTGGGCATCTCAACGAGACCGTCATGGCCGGGCTTGACCAGCTTTGTGCCGGGCATCCACGTCGGCTTTGGCGGCCACCAAGACGTGGATGGCCGGGACAATCCCGGCCATGACGAAATAACTACGCTAACTGGTCAGGTGGCTGTTCCGGGAATCCCTATATAGCACCCGGCGCCATAATTGCGACCATGTCAGCGCCGGCAATCCTGCGCTACCTTGTCGAGCGCCTGCGACAGGCCTTTCAGCGAGAACGTGTCCGTGCTCTCGGTGCCCTTCGCCGACACGCCCTTCACCACGACATCGGCGGCCTTGCGCATGGCCTCGACCATTCGCTCTTCCTCGGCGGCGTTCTTGATCCAGAGCCCGTCGCCCTGGGTGTACATGGCGTAGCTGGCGCCACCGACCTCCAGCGTCGATTCAGAGCCTGGCTTGAGCGTGTAGCCGATCACCACCGAAACTTCGTTGACGACTTTTTCCGCCGGCCGGGTCGAGATGAAGGCATAGGCCGGGTCGCGCGGACGATTCGGCGGATTGGTTTTCGACGACGAAGGCTTGGCAAGGGCAAAACATACCTTCTTGCCATTTGGCATTGCGGTATAGGCGCCCCAGGTGCCGAACTGGCCGATCAACGTTGGCTCCGCACCGCCGACCGTGGCGACCGCGGGCTTCGCTTCCGGTTTTGCCGCCGCGGGCTTGGCGGCGGCTTTCGGCGGCGCGCTCTGCGCCGGCACGGGGATCGCGGCCCCGCACAGCCAGACACTTGCCGCCAGAATTGTCAGTATTCGCCGCACGGACATGACCAAATCTGGTTCCCTCATGATTGTGACTGGATGATGGCTCGACATCGTCATCACAGGCGCCGATGGATAGCCGGGAAATATCTTTTTGGGAAGACAACGACGTTTCACCCTGGCGCCCCGGCGAGACCGTGGCGCGGCGCGCGAAATGGTTGTTGCTCATTCCTTCTCGCGCGCAGCGCGGTGGTTTTGCCACTGCGCCTCGCTCCATTGCAGCAGATCTTCGGCGCCGGAGCCGCGCAGATGCGCGCCGCCATCCTGCACCACCATCTCGCCATTGATATAGCCTGCGGCATCCGAAATCAGGAAGCTTGCGAGATCGGCAAGTTCGCGATGTTCGCCGACGCGGCCGAGCGGATTTTTCGATGCCGGCCCCTCGTCGCGAGCCGCGGGCCGAAGCTGGCTTGCGGCGCCGGCGGTCGGAAACGGGCCGGGTGCGATCGCCACGGTGCGAATGCCCCTCGGTCCCCACTCCACCGCAAGGCTCCTGGTCATGGCCAGAACGGCGGATTTCGCCATGGCGGATGGTACCGTAAAGGCGCGGCCGGTAATGGTCGAGGTCGACAGGATGCTCAGCACCACGCCGCCGTGTTTGCCCTCGATCCAGCGCCGGCCGGCGCCGAGCGTGCAATACATCGTGCCGTGCAAGGTCGGCGCCAGGATCGCATCCGCGGCGCGAAACGACAGCCGCTCGCTCTGCGCGATGAAGGTCGCGGCCGCATTGTTGACCAGCACGTCGAGCGGCGCCTCGCGCCAGATCGCATCCAGCATGGCATCGACGGCGGCACCGTCGCGAATATCGCATCGGATCGCGGTCACCTTGGCGCCGGAGTCGCGACCGATCTCGGCGGCCGTCGCCTCGAGCCGGTCGAGCTTGCGGCCACAGATGACGAGTTCAGCGCCGAGCCCGGCGAAACGGCGTCCCATCGCGGCACCGAGCCCGGAGCCGCCGCCGGTGACCAGTATCCGCTTTCCCGCCAGCAGGCCTTTTTCAAACATCAGTCCGTCCTTCGGAATATCGACGCGCCGGTTCAAAGCTGTCATTGCCAGCCGCGCCGGCGATCGAAATGCGCCCGAATCAGATTGTAGCCCGGCTTCAAATCCGGCAAGAAGCATTGTTGTACGTCCGAACATCAGGTGTGCCCATGAAAGCCGTTCTCTGCTCGCAATATGGCGGTCCCGACGATCTCGTCCTGGCCGACGTGCCGGACCCGGTGGCCGAGGCCGGACAGGCCGTGATCGCGATCAAGTCGGCGGCCCTGAATTTCTTCGACCTGCTGATGATCCAGGGCAAATACCAGATCAAGCCGCCATTTCCGTTTTCGCCGGCGGCCGAAGTCGCCGGCGTGATCGAAAGCGTCGGCGCCGGCGTCACCGACCTGAAAGTGGGCGACCGCGTGGTGGCGTCGTGCGGCCACAACGGCGCGCGCGAGAAGATCGCGCTGCCGGCGAATTCCATTGTCAGGATTCCGGCCAATCTGGATTTCGACCGCGCCGCCGGCATCATCATCATCTACGGCACGGCGCTGCATGCGCTGGAAGATCGCGCCAGCCTCAAGCCGGGCGAGACCCTGGCGGTGCTGGGAGCCGCCGGCGGCACCGGGCTTGCGGCCTGCGAACTCGGCAAACTGCTGGGACTGAAGGTGATCGCCTGCGCGTCCTCCGACGAGAAGCTGCAATTCGCCAAGGCGCACGGCGCCGAACTCGCGCTGAATTACGCCAAGGAAGATCTCAAGGAAGGTCTGCGGCGGCTGACCGGCGGCAAGGGCGCCGACATTATTTTCGATCCGGTCGGCGGCGCCTATGCCGAGGCCGCATTGCGTTCGATCGCCTGGGAAGGCCGCTTCCTGGTGATCGGCTTCGCCGCCGGCGAGATTCCGAAGATGCCGCTCAATCTCGCGCTGCTGAAGGGTTGCGATATTCGCGGCGTGTTCTGGGGAAACTGGGCGCGGCTTAATCCGGAGAAGAACCGCGCCAATCTCGAAAAGCTGGTGCAATGGACCGCCGAAGGAAAGATCTCGTCGCATGTCGACCGCACCTTCCCGCTGGCGCAAACCGCGGATGCCTTGAAAGTTCTCGCTGGCCGCAAGGCCATGGGAAAAGTCATCCTAAATCCGTAGAATTCGCCTAAACCTTTGCGTGTTAAGGTAAATTCGCGCAACTTTATGAAATATACCAATTCATTCCGCTTTCACGCCTCAATCAAACCCAAATATCTCCCAAATCGTGCTCGCCGCGGTCGTCTTTTGGGCTGATTCGAACGGCGAATTATGTACCTCAGTAGCGGGGCGCTTCTGGACCACAAGAACAAGAAAATGTTGATGCTGTGGATGCCCCGTTTGTTGCGTCACAGGGGAGCTTACCATGGTGGAACAGTCGCCATATTTCCGATCCTACGATCCGGACCTCGATCCTTATAACGAAGACAATGCCGACCCTCGCCTGGCGCCCTACCCGTTCGAACGATCGGCGCGAAACAACTTTCAACCGGAGCCCGCCCCGTTATTTTTGTCCGACTATGAGGGTGAACCGGATCCCAGCGAGTTCGCACCCAACCTGCGAAGCAATCGAAGGGCCGCCATCTCGTTCCGAATCCTGGCGGGAGTTCTGGCCGCCTCGGCCGCTGCACTCCTGGTCACGCTGTTTTCGTCGGATGCCACACGCGGCCTCATCGTCGACGCCAAGGCTTCGATCGCCGCCGCCCTGCAGGCGCAATCTGCATCGGCGCGGCCGGCTTCCGCGCAACTGACTGCCCGCGATATGCAGTTGAAGGATCCGGCGCGGGCGCCCGCGCCCGCCGCTCCATCGGCGGTCGCGGCGCGAGCTCCGGCAACGGCGCTTGCCATGGCGCCGACCCGCGAGGAGATCACGACAGCGTATCAATCCGCGCTGCAGGGCCGTGCGCCGGCCGCCGCCGCGCTGGTTGCCGCGGTGCCAGCCGTCGCGGTGCCCGCGGTCACTGCGCCGACGGTTGCTGCGCCGGCGGCCGCTGCACCGACGGTCGCTCCTCCGCCAAGGCAGATCGACGCCGATGAACTTGCCACACTCTTGAAGCGGGCCAAGACCTCGCTGGCGGCCGGCGACATTCCGGTGGCCCGGTTGTTGCTCGAACGGGCGGCCAACGTGGAGCCGAGCGCCGCCTTTCTGCTGGCGGAGACCTATGACCCGGACGTGCTGGGCACGCCGGATACACGAAGCATCACTCCCGATCCTGCCGCGGCTCGTCTGTGGTATCAGCGGGCGGCGCAGCTTGGTTCGACCGACGCGCAGCAGCGCCTCGCTCAGTTACAGAATTAATCTTTGCACAACAGGGGGCAGACGATGCGTCGCTTAGTGGGACCGGCGATTTTCGCCATCATGTTGGCTCTTGGCTTCACGGCACGAGCCGAGCAATCGGAATTCGACCCGGCCAAGGTCAGCGAAAGCCTGAAGGCCATCTTCCAGTTCGGCTCGGTGGCCACCAAGCAGAGCCTGAACGCCAACACGGTGACCCTGATCTCGGGCACCATCGGCGGCACCTATGTTCAATTCGGCGCCGACCTCGCCTCGGTGCTCGACGACGGCAACAAGTTGCGCGTACTGCCGATCGTCGGGCGCGGCTCGGTGCAGAGCGTCGCCGACATCCTGTTTCTGCAGGGCGTCGATCTCGGGATCGTGCGCGCCGACACGCTCGACTATCTCGAGCGGAAAGGCTTCGCCAAGGACATCAAGAAGCAGTTCACCTACGTGACCAAGCTCTACAATGAAGAGATGCATGTCATCGCCGGGAAATCGGTCCACAATCTGAAGGAACTGGACGGCAAGACCATCAGCGTCGACCTGCCCAATGGCGGCACTTTCATCACCGCGCTCACCGTGTTCGAGCGGCTCGGCATCAAGCCGAACGTGGTCTATATCGAGCAGCGCATCGCACTCGAGAAGCTGTCGAAGGGCGAAATCGATGCCGTGATCGTGGTCGGCGGCAAGCCGTACAAGGCGGTGAGCACCTTCAAGGATGACCGCTTTCACCTTGTGACGGTCAATTACGACAAGCCGCTGCAGAGTGACTATCTGCCGGCGACGCTCACCTATGCGGACTATCCCAACCTGGTTGCGAAGGGCGAGCAGGTGGATACGATCGCGGTACCGGCGGTGCTGGCGGCCTATAATTGGTCACCCAAGACCGACCGCTATCGAAAGCTCGCGCTGTTCGTGGATGCGTTCTTCACGAAATTCCCGGCGTTCCAGAATCCGCCCTTCCATCCAAAATGGAAAGAAGTTTCGCTGGCGGCGCCGCTGGCCGACTGGAACCGGTTTCCGGCGGCGCAGGACTGGCTCGACAAGCACGGCATCGCACCCGTCGCGCGTGACCGGTTCGAGGAATTCCTGCGGCAGAGTCCGGCGTCGGGCAAGCTGCAGTCGAGCGCCGACAAGGAAGCCTTGTTCAGACAGTTCCAGGCCTGGGAAGCCGAGCAGAACGCGAGGGCGCAGGCCCGCCCCGATCGGAGGTGACGGCAGGATCGGACTTCACGCGCCTCGGCCATTGGCTGAGCCGATCCCGCGCTTCAGCGCGGCGCGGGCGGCTTCGCGATGCTCCGGCGTGATATGGGTCGCGACCAGCCGGATCGCGGTGGCCAGCACCGCGGCGTCATCGGTAAAGCCGAGCACCGGCAGCATGTCCGGGATGAAATCGAACGGCAGGATGAAATAGGCGATGGCACCGAGCAGCGTCGCCTGGACGTGGCGCGGCGTCTGCCGGTCGAACGCGCAATAATACGCCGCCAGCAAATCCTCGGCGAAAGGAAGCTGCGCCACGACCCGCTTCAGCTTGATCCAGAAGCGGCGCCGCACGCTCTCGCGGTCTTGCGCCAGCCGGTCGGCCGGCTCAAAGCCCACGGTGTGTTCGGTTGCCATCGCAGCGATCCCCTGGATAGGGCCGCAGTCAAACGCCGCGGCAGACAGCCCTCAAGCTGGGGATGTCGCGGCCCGGTCGCAAGATTGCGCCGGCGGGCTCAGGCGACGCCGAACTGCCTGGCGATCGCGTTCATGGCGGTCGCAAGGTCGATGTCGAGCGCAGTGACGCCGCCCGCGTCATGGGTGGCGAGCACCACCTCCACGGTCTTGTAGACATTGCGCCATTCGGGATGATGGTCGCTTTTTTCAGCCACCAGCGCCGCGCGGGCCATGAATCCGAAGGCCTCGTTGAAATCCTTGAAGGTAAAGGTCCGCGCGATCGCTTCACGGCCCGGCGTGTCCGCCCAGCCGGGCAGCCCCTTCAAGGCCGATTTTCGCGCCTCTGCCGACAGCCGCTCCGCCATGATCGTCTCCCTGTTTCAGGCCGGACTTGATCCTAACACCGAACCGCGGCCTTCGGGTCCATGCCGGGATATCGCGGCGGAGCCGTCCGCAGGGATCGAATGCAGGCCGAGATTTCAGCCTTTTGCGACCGCGGCCGACCAGCGCTGCAACGCCGCCTGCAGCGTCTCGGACGAACAGGGCTTTGGCAGCCTCGGCGTGTTCGCAAAGGCTGCGGGAGCGCCGACTCCGGCGGTGTAGCCCGTGACGAAGACGAAGGAAACCTTCAACGCCTCCAGCCGCTCGGCGACGGCAAAGCTCTTTTCGCGCACCAGTCCGACATCCAGCAGCGCAAAATCCGGCGCCCGCTCGGCGATCATCTGAAGCGCCCGTGCCACGCTTGCCGCGGTGCGAACCGTCTTCACTCCGAAACCGATGAGGGTGTCCTCGAAGTCGAGGGCGATGATCGGGTCGTCCTCGACAATCAGCACATCGGTGGGAAGGGCGGCCATGCCGGAGGAGGCGTGTTCCATGATCTCGCCAGGTCAAGGGGCAGGATTTGATCGAGCGCCCGGCTCGGAAGCCCGGAGCGGACGGCCCGCTGCCGAGGCCCACCAGGCGTCCCCGGCCGGTTCCCAAATGGAAACCACCACATTACAGTTCCCCTGTCTGTTCACTAGTGAACATAGAAATCGGAGGAGAGGGCCTATGGTCACGGCAGAAATGGGAGCCAAAAATGCCTGCGCATCATCGCCTGGAACCCGATCAGGGCGATCGGCCATTCAACAACCTGCTGCGACGGCTCAACGCCGGCGACTTTGGCCTGATCAGCCAGCATCTTGCGCAGGAACAGGCCGCCGCGAACGAGCTGCTGTACAATCCCGGCGACGACGTTCAGACCGTCCATTTTCCGTGCGGGCCGAGTCTTGCGACCTTCATGGTTCCCAACGAGGACGGTCGTGACGTCGAGACCATTCTGGTCGGCCGCGAAGGCGCCGTCGGCGGCATTGTCAGCGAGGGATATTTGCCGGCCTACACCCGCATCATGGTCAAATTCGGCGGCCCGTTTGTGCGCCTCAATGTCGGAAAGCTGCAGGCCGCGAAGCTGAAGTCGACGACATTGCGCAACGTGTTCGCCCGCTACGCCGATTGCATGCTGGCCCAGATGTTCCAGGCGACCGCGTGCAACGCGATCCACTCGATCGAGCAGCGCACCGCGAAATGGATCATCTCGGCGATGGAACGTACCGATGGCGACAACGCCGTACCATTGACGCACGAACAGCTTGCGACGCTGCTCGGGGTCGGCCGCAGCTACACCAGCCGCGTGATCCAGACGTTCAAGGCCGAAGGCGTGCTGGAGACCCGCCGCGGGTCGATCCTGGTGCGCAACCCGGATGCCCTGCGGAGCAGGGCCTGCAACTGCAGCGAAGCTGTCAGAAACCACTTCGAGGAAGTGCTGCGCGGGGTTTATCCGACCGAACGGGATCACAGCCGCTGAAACCGTCCGGTTGTGGCGCGAGATTCCGGCATTTGCCAACAAACTCACCTAAATAATTTGGATTGGAATCGGCTTCCTCTGTCGAGTTGCGGTTCCAGCCCCATTCACCATCTTGTGCAATAGTTTCACATTTTCTTATTGATCTTGTGCAACTATTGCACTACCCTTACGTTATTGAGGCCCCATGGCGAGCGTTGATGCTCCCCTAAGTAACTGTAAGATCTACATTTATCCGGGGGATCACAATCCTCCGCACTTCCACTTAGAGGGACCCAATTCTAGGGCCTTGGTGGACTTAGGGTCTGGACTCAATAACGCGTAAGTCTTTGATCTGATTCACCGTTGATGCACGGAGCGGAAAAGCAGATCGATTCAATTTCAATGGGTTAGTCTTTATTGAGAACAGACCCTAGTGAGTTTGGAGGTTATCGCCGGGAAGGCTTCAAGAAGGGACTTAGCGGAAGCCAAAGAGTGGGCAAAGAAGCCAGAAAATCTGGCTGTCCTAGTATCAGAGTGGAGAAGGCTCAATGAGCGAGAATGACATCGTTGATAGCGGGATTCCTCTTCCCCGGATGGCAAGCGTTCGACCTCTCTCCGACTATTTGCTTGAGGTGAAATGGGCCGAAGGGCCTCGGACTGGCCGCGATGATTTGGTCGACGTTAGCCCGGCAATTTTTAGCTACAAAGTTTATCGCCCCCTGCGGGATGAACGCTTCTTTTTGACAGGGACCATCGCGAAAGACGGCGATGCTGTAGCTTGGGGTGATAATGAGGATTTGATGATGTCTGCGGACACTATTCAATCTTTTGCGCAAGAGAGTTGGACGCCCAAGGAATTCGTGGAATTTCTCGCGAGAGCCAAACTTACACAAGAGGCGGCGGCAGCGCTTTTGGGCAGAAGCAGACGACAAGTGGCAACTTACGCCACTAAGGGACCAATTCCCCGGGTGATTTCGCTTGCGTGTTATGGCTTTGAATCGCTCAGACGCGATAAATTCTTGTCGAGGTCTATCGCGCAACCTCCTAAAGTGCCCACTGCCCCGGCCCCTGAGAGGACTGAACCAGACCGTTCTCCCGCTGGCCTCGCAGAGCTACGCCAACGCGCTTAGTCATGAGCATTTAGGACAAACTCGTTCATCGCTTATGCCCTTTGTGGTACAGGTACGAAGGTCCGCAGGTCGCAGGACCGGCAGCAAACAGCGACATCTTGCAAGGTGAGTTCGCTATCTAATGGCGCGAAAAACAGCTAGCCAAGGCGCAACCACCGCATTGTTTTCCAGTGATTACTGACTATATTGCGCCGCAACGAGTAGGGTGTGCCCGGTCCTTTTGGCCGGGCTTCCTTTTTGGGCGCCGGGCGCCCGTTCGAATTCCAGGTCTTTGAGCGTGATCCGGAAGAGTGGGTCCCGGTTTTCCGGCGCGATCGCGCTCCAGCCATTGTCCGAGCCAGAAGAAGAGCTATGAAACTTCGCAACGTCGCCATCATCGCCCACGTCGACCACGGCAAGACCACGCTGGTCGACCGCCTGCTGCAGCAATCCGGCACCTATCGCGACAACCAGCGCGTGGTCGAGCGCGCGATGGATTCCAATGACCTGGAGCGCGAACGCGGCATCACCATTCTGGCCAAGGCGGCGTCGGTGCGGTGGAAGGACACCCGCATCAACATCGTCGATACGCCGGGCCACGCCGATTTCGGCGGCGAGGTCGAGCGCATCCTCAATATGGTCGACGGCGCGCTGGTGCTGGTGGATGCCGCCGAAGGCCCGCTGCCGCAAACCAAATTCGTGGTGTCCAAGGCGCTCAAGGTCGGGTTGAAGCCGATCGTCGTCATCAACAAGGTCGACCGTCCCGACGCGCGGCCGACCGAAGTCATCAACGAAGTGTTCGACCTGTTCGCGGCGCTCGACGCCAGCGAGGAGCAGCTCGACTTTCCGATCCTGTACGGCTCGGCCAA
Source organism: uncultured Alphaproteobacteria bacterium (assembly GCA_963748165.1). Taxonomy (GTDB): domain Bacteria; phylum Pseudomonadota; class Alphaproteobacteria; order Rhizobiales; family Xanthobacteraceae; genus Bradyrhizobium. Next base: position 179,900 of record CAVVIM010000032.1, on the reverse strand, counting down.
GCAGGGCTGGATGGCGGAACGCCCGGAAGGACCGAAGGACGCCGGCATGCAGCCGCTGTTCGACCTGATCCTGCGCCATGTCGCGCCGCCGACCGTCGAGGACGGTCCGTTCCGCATGATCGGCACCATTCTCGAAGCCAACCCCTATCTCGGCCGCATCATCACCGGCCGCATCACCTCCGGCACCATCAAGCCCAATCAGGCCGTCAAGGTGCTCGGCGGCGATGGCAAGCTGATCGAGAACGGGCGGATCACCAAGATCATCGCGTTCCGCGGCATCGAGCGCGCGCCGCTCGACGAGGCCGAAGCCGGCGACATCGTCGCCATTGCCGGCCTCACCCGGGGCACCGTCGCCGATACCTTCTGCGATCCCTCCGTCGATACGCCGCTGAAGGCGCAGCCGATCGATCCGCCGACGGTGTCGATGTCGTTCATTGTCAACAACTCGCCGCTCGCCGGCACCGAAGGCGACAAGGTGACCAGCCGGATGATCCGCGATCGCCTGCTGCGCGAGGCCGAGGGCAATGTCGCGCTGCGCGTGACCGAAGCCGCCGACAAGGATTCCATGGAAGTCTCCGGCCGCGGCGAATTGCAGCTCGCGATCCTGATCGAGACCATGCGCCGCGAGGGATTTGAACTTTCGGTGTCACGCCCGCGCGTCGTGCTCAAGCAAGACGAGGCCACCGGCGAGTGGCTGGAGCCGATCGAGGAGGTCGTGATCGACGTCGACGAGGAGCATTCCGGCGTCGTCGTGCAGAAGATGAGCGAGCGCAAGGCCGAGATGATCGAAATGCGCCCCTCCGGCGGCCATCGCCTGCGGCTGGTGTTTTATGCGCCGACCCGCGGCCTGATCGGCTATCAGGGCGAACTGCTGACCGATACCCGCGGCACCGCGATCATGAACCGCCTGTTCCATGGCTACGCGCCCTACAAGGGCGACATCCAGGGCCGCCGCAATGGCGTGTTGATTTCCAACGACCAGGGCGAGGCGGTGGCTTACGCCATGTTCAAGCTGGAAGACCGCGGCCCGATGATGATCGAGCCGGGCTGGAAGGTTTACAAGGGCATGATCGTCGGCGAGCACACCCGCGACAACGACCTCGAGATCAACATTCTCAAGGGCAAGCAGCTCACCAACATCCGCACCACCTCGAAGGACGAGGCGGTGCGCCTGACGCCGCCGATCAAGATGACGCTGGAAAAGGCGCTGGCCTATATCGAGGACGACGAACTGGTCGAGGTGACCCCGAAGTCGATCCGGCTGCGCAAGAAATTTCTCGACGCCAACGATCGCAAGCGCGCGGTCAAGGCCAAGGAAGCGGTGGCGTGAGCACGCGACGCCGTTGCGGGGCATCCAGTAGACGCCGCCGCTCGGGTCGGAAACGAAATAGCGCGGAGTACTGGATCATCCGCTTCCGCGGATGATGACGGGATTGACCCGGTCGGCTTCATGCCAAACAACGGACATGCTAGAGGGAAAGCATGACGTCCCTCCCCTCCGATGTCGATGTCGCCATCGTCGGCGCCGGCGCCGCCGGCCTCGGTGCTGCCCATGCACTGAAGGATTGCGGCCTTTCGGTCATTGTGCTGGAAGCCCGCGAACGCATCGGCGGCCGCGCCCACAGCATCACGGCCGCGACTGGCATCAGCTTCGACCTTGGCTGCGGCTGGCTGCACTCGGCCGACCGCAACTCCTTCGTCGCCATCGCCGGGCAATTGGATTTCGCGATCGACAAGACCCGCCCGCCGTGGCGCGAGCAGAGTTTTGACACCGGCTTTCCCCTAGCCGAGCGGATGGATTTCATCAGGGCGCTCGATGCGTTCTACGACCGCGCCGAGCACGCCGCCAAGCGCGAGCGCGACAGCGCCGCGAGCCGCTGTCTCGAACCCGGCAATCGCTGGAATCCGATGATCGATGCGCTTTCGACCTACATCAACGGCTGCGAGCTCCACCAGGTCTCGGTGTTCGACATGGACGCCTACGAGGATACCGAGATCAACTGGCGGGTGCGGCGCGGCTACGGCGCGCTGATCTCGGCCTATGGCGCGCACTGCCCGCTGGCGCTTGATTGCAACGTGACGCGGATCGATCATTCCGGGAAACGGCTGCGGATCGAGACCTCGCTGGGTACGCTCGGCGCCGGCCAGGTGATCGTCACCGTGCCCACCAATTTGATCGCGGCCGAGGCCATTCGCTTTCATCCCGCGCTGCCGGCCAAGATCGACGCCGCGCGCGGCCTGCCACTCGGCCTTGCCGACAAGGTGATGCTGGCGCTGGCTGACCCCGAGGCCTTGCCGAAGGACGGCAATCTGCGCGGCGCCACCATTTGGACCGCGATGGGCAGCTATCATCTGCGTCCGTTCGGGCAGGCCTGCATCGAAGGCTATTTCGGCGGTCGCTTCGCCCAGGAGCTGGAAGATGCCGGCCCCGGCGCGCTCGCCGCGCAAAGCATCGACGAAATCGCCGCGCTGCTCGGCAACGACTATCGCCGCAAGCTGAAGCCGCTGGCGGAATCGCGCTGGTCCCACGACCCGTTCGCCCGCGGCTCCTACTCCCACGCGCTGCCCGGCCACGCCGGAATGCGCGCGACGCTGGCGGCGCCGATCGATGGCCGGCTGTTTTTCGCCGGCGAAGCCACCTCGCCGAACTTCTTCTCGACCGCGCATGGAGCGAGGGATAGCGGGGAAAGGGCGGCGGAGGAAGCGGTGGCCTTGCAAAAAAAGACGTGATGGCCAACCCGTCATCGCAACGAGCAAAGCGGGGGCAATCCAGCCTCAGTCATTCCGGGATGGTGCGCCAGCACCAGACCCGGAAGCTCGAGATTCCGGAGCGATGCGACGCATCGCCCCGGAATGACTGGCTGGATTGCTCCTCGCAGGATCAGCTCATCGCTTCCTTGCCGCCGGTTTCGCCATCGCCGTCTTCAGCGCGCCGTCCAGCACCGGGCCAAAGATCTTTTCGTCGAAGTCCAACTCGGCCAGCCAGTGTCCCTCGCTGCCGGCGGCCGGCAGCACGCGGAAGTCGACCTTGCCGCCGCCGGAACGGAAGGCGTCGGCCATCCGGCGCGACAGTTCGGGGGTGAAATAGCTGTCGTTGGCGGCGACCAGCCAGAGCACCGGCACCTGCGCGTCAGCGCCGAACTCGGCGGCCGAAGTCATCAGCGTGTGCGGCGCGCAGACCTGATCGGGAGCATCGCTGGCATGGCCGCCGCGGCCCGGCGCGAAGGCGATGATGGTCGCGATCGTCTTCGGATCTTCGGCGGCGAGCGCCAGCGCACCCCAGGCGCCGGCGGAATGCCCGACAACGACCGCATGGTCCGGCCGGATGAAGGGTTGCATGCGCAGAAAGGCGAGCGCCGCCTTGATCGAGTCGGCGGTCGCATAGCCGGCGCGGGAATAATTGGCGTCGTCGCAGCCGCCCTGGTCCTCGAGATATTTGCCGCCGGTGGCACCGTGCCCGGGCCGTTCCGGCACCAGCACGGCAAATCCGCGGGCCACCAGCCAGGCCGACAGCGCCTTGTATTCCGGCTGCGGCATTTGCGCACGACGCAGGACGTTTTGGGTCGAGGCATGGGCAATCAGAGCCAGCGGGAACGGCCCTTCGCCTGGCGGCCGAAACAGCACCGCATGCGCCGTGATCTCCGGATCGGGCGACGGCACCAGCCATTGCTGCTCGCGGTTCGGGACGCCTTCTGCGCCCTGCGGACCGAATCGGTCCTGCGCGGTGGCGACCGGGGCGGCGACCGCCGCCAGCAGGATGAGAGCCAGAAACGCCCTGAACCATTGCATGAATTTGCCTGATGCGAGCCGAAAACAGGAAATGCGCTTGGCCAACAGAATAGCCGCGGAGAATCAAACGCGGCGCATTTTTCCGTGAATACAGTGTCTCGGAAGCCGCATCTGGACCGGCGCCTACGGCCGATTCACGCGGAAGACGGCTCCGCGGCGCCCGCTTTGTCCTTTTTCGATACAGTCGGCTCGAAAACTGATGCAGAAAATCCACAGGTTAACCGATAATTAACGATGGACCTTGAAGCCGCCGCGCCGACTTGCTTTGATTGCGTCCATGAGCACAACCCTGATCGAGGTTCGGCCGGCCAAAGCTGCGGACGCAGCCGCGGTGGCGTCCACCCATGACGAAGCCTGGCGCTCGGCCTATCAGGGCATCATTCCCGGCGCCGAGCTGGAAAAGCTGATCAACCGCCGCGGCCCGCAATGGTGGGACAGTGCGATCCGCAAAGGCAGCCGCGTCAGCGTGCTGGTGTTCGGCGACAAGGTCGCGGGCTATGCCAATTATGGCCGCAACCGCGCCCGCAGCCTGCACTTCGAAGGCGAGATCTACGAGCTTTATCTGCGCCCGGAATTCCAGGGCCTCGGCTTCGGTCGCCGGCTGTTCACCTCTGCGCGGCGCGACCTGCTGCAGAGCGGGCTGAAGAGCATGGTGATCTGGGCGCTCTCCGACAACGATCCGGCGACGGAGTTCTACCGCGCCCTTGGCGGCCGCATGGTGGCGCGGTCGTCGGAGAAATTCGGCGCCAAATCGCTCGACAAGGTGGCTTTCGCCTGGACCAACTGAGCGCTTCGGGTTCGCTGCAGACCCCCGCGGAGTCGTCCCATGCGCATTGACGCCATCTCGATCGGGATCGACCCGCCGCGCCAGGTCAACGTCATCATCGAAGTGCCGGTTGGCGGCGAGCCGATCAAATACGAGATGGACAAGGAGGCCGGCACGCTGGTGGTCGACCGCTTCCTCTACACGGCCATGCGCTATCCCGGCAATTACGGATTCATCCCGCACACGCTGTCGAACGACGGTGATCCCTGCGACGTGCTGGTGGCCAATACCCGCGCCATCGTGCCCGGCGCGGTGATGAGCGTGCGGCCGGTCGGCGTGCTGCTGATGGAAGACGAGGCCGGCGGCGACGAGAAGATCATCGCCGTACCGTCCTCCAGGCTGACCCAGCGCTACGACAAGGTGAAGAGCTACAGCGATCTGCCCGAGATCACGCTGCAGCAGATCCAGCACTTCTTCGAGCATTACAAGGATCTCGAACCCGGCAAATGGGTCAAGGTGCTGCGCTGGGGCGGCCCTGAGGACGCGCACAAGCTGATCGCGGAGGGCATGGCGCGGGCGAAGGAGTAAATAGCGGTCGCCACAGGCACAGTCTGCTCTCTCCCCCTTGTGGGGGAGAGTTGGAGAGGGGGGTATCGCGAGTTCAGTGTCCGTGGCTTACCCCTAACCCTCCCCCACAAGGGGGGAGGGAACGATAAGGTTACACCCCCGGTGCCGGCAACCCGTGAATGGCGCAGGCGGCGCGCAGGGTGTTGACGAGGAGGCAGGCCACCGTCATCTGGCCGACGCCGCCCGGCACCGGCGTGATCGCGCCGGCGACATTGAACGCCTCGGCAAAGGCGACGTCGCCGACCAGCCGGGTCTTGCCGTCCGGCCCCGGCAGCCGGCTGATGCCGACATCGATCACGGTGGCGCCGGGCTTGATCCAGTCGCCACGCACCATTTCCGGCCTGCCGACCGCGGCAAAGACCAGGTCGGCGCGGGCGCATAAAAGCTTGAGGTCGCGCGAGCGCGAATGCGCGATCGTCACCGTGGCGTTTTCATTCAGCAGCAACTGCAGCAGCGGACGACCGACCAGATTGGAGCGGCCGAGCACGATGGCGTTCATGCCTTCGAGCGAGGCATGCACGCTCCTGGCCAGGATGATGCAGCCGAGCGGCGTGCATGGCGACAGTGCCGCGAGGCCGCCGGCAAGCCGGCCGGCATTGTTCGGATGCAGCCCGTCGACATCCTTGGCGGGATCGATGGCATTGACAATGGTTTCGGTGTGCAGCGATTTCGGCAGCGGCAACTGCACCAGGATGCCGTGCACGGCGGGGTCGCGATTGAGTCCCGCGATCAGCGCCAACACCTCGGCCTGCGCGACATCGGCTGGCAGTACATGCTCGAACGAGGCCATGCCGGCGGCCTGGGTCTGCCTGTGCTTGCTGCGGACATAGACTTCGCTGGCGGGATCGTTGCCGACCAGCACCACCGCCAGTCCGGGCGTGAGCCGGCGGTCGCGCCGCAGCCGCGCCACTTCATCGGCAACGCGCCCGCGCAGCTCCGCGGCAATGACTTTTCCGTCGATGATCCGGGCCGTCATTTCGGTGCTTGGCGCTCAGAATACCGCGGGATAGATGTAGTAGGTGATCACCCGCTGAATGAACATGATGATCAGGATCAGGATGATCGGCGAGATATCGAGGCCGCCGAGATTGGGCATGACCGACCGGATCGGGGCCAGCAACGGCTCGGTGATCCGGTACAGGAATTCAGCGACCGCGGCCACGAACTGGTTGCGGGTGTTCACGACATTGAAGGCGACCAGCCAGGACAGGATGGCGGAGGCGATCAGCAGCCAGACGTAGAGATCGAGGACGATGAGAACGATGTCGAGAACGGCACGCATGGCAGGCTTTACTCGCGGGTTTGGTCGTGGATTCGACCACCCGGTAAATATCGGTTCCACCCCTGGCAAACAAGGGAAGTTCCGCGCCAACGGCACCGAAAACCCTGATTTCGGCGTTCTTGACTTGGCATTGGCGCGGACTGTAAATGACGCCGATCGCTGGCCGCTTTCGCCGGAATAGGCGGTCACCAAGGGGCCATAGCTCAGCTGGGAGAGCGCGTCGTTCGCAATGACGAGGTCGGCGGTTCGATCCCGCCTGGCTCCACCACGCTTCGCCTTCGGCTACGCGTGGCGCAGCCACGAGGCCGAAGGCGAAGCGTGCCCGGCGTAGCCCGCGAGGGCGAAGACGGGCTGGCACTCTAGAATGTCTACTTCCGCCCAGCGGCCTTCGGCTACGCGTGGCGCAGCCACGAGGCCGAAGGCGAAGCGTGAGCGGGCCATGTGGTACGTCTATATCATCCGCAGCGTTAGGTCTCGGGAGCAAGAATATACCGGCGCAACCGCGGACCTAAAGCGTCGGCTGTCCGATCATAATGCCGGAAGGTCCAAGCACACCGCGAAATTCAAACCCTGGGAATTGAGCTGGTACTGCGCCTTCCCGGACAAATACAAAGCGCTTGAATTCGAAAGATATCTCAAATCCCACTCCGGCCGGGCATTTGCGCGCAAGCGTCTCTGATGCTTAATGCCGCTGACAAACCCCGGACCAGCTTCGCAAGAAACGGCCCATGACCACTGAAAATGCTCCCGGCGCGATGGCCGGACTGCGCGTGATCGACCTGACGCGCGTGCTCGGCGGACCCTATTGCACGCAAATCCTCGCCGATCACGGCGCCGACGTGATCAAGGTCGAGCCGCCGGCCGGCGACGAGGTGCGCGACTGGGGACCGCCGTTCCATGGCGAGGACGCGGCCTATTTTGTCGGCATCAACCGCAACAAGCGTTCGATCGGACTTGACCTCGCCTCCGAAGGCGGCCGCGCGGTGCTGATGCAGATGCTGCAGGGCGCCGACGTCCTGATCGAGAATTTCAAGCCCGGCACGCTCGACAAATGGGGCATCGGCCATGAGATGCTGCGCGCGAAATTTCCCGGACTGGTGCATTGCCGGATTTCCGGCTTCGGCGGCGACGGCCCGCGCGGCGGCAATCCCGGCTATGATGCCATCATTCAGGCCATGACTGGGATGATCGCCGCGACCGGCTCGCCGCAAAGCGGCCCGATGCGCATCGGCGTCCCCCTGGTCGACATCACCACCGGGCTCTATGCGACGATCGGCATTCTGATGGCGCTGTCGGAGCGACAGAAATCCGGCCTCGGCCAGTTCCTCGAAACCACGCTCTATGAGTCCGGGCTCGCCATCATGCATCCGCACGCCGCGAATTATTTCATGCATGGCAAGCCGCCGCAGCTCACCGGCAACGAGCATCCGAACCTGGTGCCGTATGCGATCTTTCCGACCCGCACCGACGACATCTTCATCGGCGTCGGCAATGACGGCAGCTTCCGCAAGCTCTGCAAGGAGATCGGCAAACCCGAACTCGGCGCCGATCCGCGCTTCGCGCGCAACAAGGACCGCATCGCCCATCGCGAGGCGCTGCGCGCCGAGCTCGCGGCGGTCTTCAGCCAGCACGACGCCGGGCCGCTGTGCGACCGGCTGCTCGACGCCGGCCTGCCGGCCGGACCGGTGCAGTCGATCGATCAGGCGCTCGCCAGCGCCCACACCGTTCATCGCGGCGACGTCATCGAAAAGGACTGGTACAAAGGGGTTGCCTCGCCGATCCGGCTGCAGCGCAGCAAGTCCCGCCTGCGCCATGTGCCGCCGAAATTCAGCCAGCACGCCACCGAGGTGCTGTCCGAATTCGGCTATTCCAGCGACGAGATCAAAGCCCTGGTGGCCGAGGGCGTGGTCTGCGGCCCCGAGCGGAAGCGGTAAGCGCCGGTCGTCCCGGATGATCTGACCATCCGGGCAGTGCCGTCTTGGTCTTTTTTCCACTTCCCTTCGCCGGTGCTTCCCCCGTACCATCGGTTCGTTGATGCAGTCACTCGCACGTCATCCGGCGCTGCTATCGCGCCACTACGAAGATGACGGCCCAAGGGGAGAGATTTTATGGCTATCAGACCATTCGGCGCGGCTGCGGCAGTCGCTGTTACGCTCGCGCTGGCGACGCCGGCCCACGCTGTGACCGAGATCCAGTGGTGGCACGCGATGACCGGCCCGAACAACGACGTCGTGGTCAAGCTCGCCAACGATTTCAATGCATCGCAGAGCGACTACAAGGTCGTTCCGAGCTTCAAGGGCAGCTACGCCGACACGCTGAACGCCGGCATCGCCGCCTTCCGCGCCGGCAATGCGCCGGGCATCATGCAGGTATTCGAGGTCGGAACCGCAACCATGATGGCGGCCAAGGGCGCCATCAAGCCGGTTTACCAGTTGATGAAGGAGGAGGGCGAGCCGTTCGATCCCAACGCCTATCTGCCGGCGATCACCGGCTATTACTCGACCTCGAAAGGCGAAATGCTGTCCTTTCCGTTCAATTCGTCGAGCATGGTGATGTGGGTCAACCTCGATGCCCTGAAGAAGGCCGGTATCGCCGCCCCGCCGAAGACCTGGCCGGACGTGTTTGCCGATGCCAGGAAGCTGCACGCCACCAGCCCGACCTGCGGCTTCTCCTCGGCCTGGATCACCTGGGGCCTGATCGAACAGTTCTCCGCATGGCACAACGTGCCGATCGGCACCAAGGCCAACGGCCTCGACGGCTTCGACACCGTGCTCGAATTCAACACGCCGCTGGAAACCAAGCTGCTGGACAACCTCGTCGAGCTGCAGAAGGACAAGAGCTACGACTACTCGGGGCGAACCAACACCGGCGAAGGCCGCTTTACCTCCGGCGAATGTCCGCTGTTCATGACCTCGTCGGCGTTCTATCCGAGCGCCAAGGCCAACGCCAAGTTCGCGTTCACCGCGGTCCCGATGCCGTATTTTCCGGACGTTCCCGGCGCGCCGCAAAATTCCATCATCGGCGGCGCCTCGCTGTGGGTGATGGCCGGCAAGTCCCCGGAGGAATACAAGGGAATCGCCAAGTTCTTCACCTTCCTGTCGGACACCGATCGCCAGGTGAGCCTGCATGAGGTTTCCGGCTATCTGCCGATCACCAAGGCCGCCTACGACAAGACCAAGGCCTCGGGCTTCTATGAAAAGAACCCGATTCTGGAAGTCCCGCTGAAGGAATTGACCAACAAGCCGCCGACCGAGAATTCGCGCGGCCTGCGCTTCGGCGGCATGGTGCAGATGCGCGACGTCTGGGCCGAGGAGATCGAGGCGGCGCTGGCCGGCAAGAAGTCGGCGAAGGAAGCGCTCGATGCGGCGGTGGCGCGCGGCAACCAGATGCTCCGACAGTTTGAGCGCACCGCCACCAAATGACGGCCGCGAGGATCGTGGCCGGGCTTGACCCGGCCACGTCCCCACCCCAACGAGGAGCTGCATGGAACCGCGGGCGATCTTCTCCGGCAGGCTGCTGCCCTACCTTCTGATTCTGCCGCAGCTAGCGATCTCCCTGATCTTTTTCTACTGGCCGGCGCTGCAGGCCCTGCAGCAATCGTTCCTGGTGCAGGACGCGTTCGGGCTGTCGACCCAATTCGTCTGGTTCGAGAACTATCTCGATCTGCTGCAAACCCCCGGATATTACCAGGCGATCGGCGTCACCCTGATCTTTTCGGCGCTGGTGGTGGCGTTCTCGCTTAGCCTCGGCCTGCTGCTTGCGGTGATGGCAAACCACAATCTGCGCGGCATCCAGGTCTATCGCACATTTCTGATCGTGCCCTATGCGGTGGCGCCGGCGGTGGCGAGCGTGCTGTTCATCTTCATGTTCCAGCCCGGCCTCGGCATGATCGCCCGCGCGATGCAGCGCAACGGCATCGACTGGAATCCGGTGCTGAACGGCACCCATGCGATGATCCTCGTCGTCATCATCGCGGTCTGGAACCAGATCAGCTACAATTTCCTGTTCTTTCTCGCCGGACTGCAGGCGATCCCGAAAAGCGTGATCGAGGCCGCGGCGATCGACGGCGCGCGGCCGATACGGCGGTTCTGGACCATCGTCTTTCCGTTGCTTTCGCCGACCACGTTCTTCCTGATCATTGTCAATATCACCTATGTCTTTTTCAACACGCTCGGCATCATCGACACCGCGACCGGTGGCGGCCCCGACGGCGCGACGCAGACGCTGGTCTACAAGGTGTTCCAGGACGGCAAGGCCGGCACCGATCTCGGCGGCTCGGCCGCGCAATCGGTGATCCTGATGATCATCGTGGTGGCGCTGACCGCCTTTCAGTTTCGCTACGTCGAAAAGAAGGTTCATTACTGAACGCCATGGTCGAACATCGCCGGTTTGGAAACCTGTTGCCCCATCTCGTGCTGCTGGCCGGCGTCGTCGTCGTCGCCTTTCCGGTGTATCTCGCCATCATCGCCTCGACCCACGACAACGCCGTCATCGCCAATGGCCAGATGCCGCTGTACCCCGGCTCCCACGGGTTCGAGACCTACTGGAACACCATCGTCGCCGGCACCGGCAAGACCACGCGGCAGCCGGTCGGCGGCATGATGCTGAACAGCCTGATCATGGCGCTCGGCATCGCCGCCGGGAAGATCGCGATCTCGATCATCTCGGCCTATGCCATCGTGTTCTTCTCGTTCCCGCTGCGGATGACCGCGTTCTGGACCATCTTCATCACGCTGATGCTGCCGGTCGAGGTGCGTATCTATCCGACCTACAAGATCACCAGCGACCTGCACATGCTCGATTCCTACGCCGGGCTGATCCTGCCGCTGATCGCATCGGCCACCGCGACTTTGCTGTTTCGCCAGTTCTTCATGACCGTGCCGAAGGAACTGGTCGAGGCCTCGAAGATCGACGGCGCCGGACCGATCCGGTTTTTTTGGGATACGCTGCTGCCGCTGTCGGTAACCAACATCGCCGCGCTGTTCGTGATCCTGTTCATCTATGGATGGAATCAGTATCTCTGGCCGCTCTTGATCACCACCCGCGACGACATGCAGACCATTGTGATCGGCATCAAGAAGATCATTGACGTGCACGACGCCCTGACCGAATGGCAGGTGGCGATGGCGACCGCCGTGCTGGCCATGCTGCCGCCCGTCGCCGTCGTCGTGCTGATGCAACGCCTCTTCGTCAAGGGCCTGATCGAGACGGAGAAGTGAGATGGCCGGCGTAATTCTCAGCGATGTCCGCAAGACCTATGCGGGCGGCTTCGAGGCCATCAAGGGCATCAGCCTCGAGGTTGGCGACGGTCAGTTCTGCGTCCTGGTCGGTCCATCCGGCTGCGGCAAGTCCACGCTGCTGCGGATGGTCGCCGGACTCGAGACCATCACCAGCGGCGAGATCGATATTGGCGGCCGCATCGTCAACCAGGTCGAGCCGGCCGAGCGCGACATCGCGATGGTGTTCCAGAACTACGCGCTTTATCCGCATATGAGCGTCTACAACAACATGGCCTATGGCCTGCGCAACCGCGGCATGCGCGAACCCGAGATCGACACCAGGGTGCAGGAGGCGGCGCGGATCCTTGAAATCGTCCCGATGCTCGGCCGCAAGCCGGGGCAACTTTCCGGCGGCCAGCGCCAGCGCGTCGCGATGGGCCGCGCCATCGTGCGGCAACCCAAGGTATTCCTGTTCGACGAGCCGCTGTCGAATCTCGACGCCAAGCTGCGCATCGCCATGCGGGTCGAAATCCGCAAATTGCAGCGGCGATTGAAGACCACATCGATCTATGTCACCCACGACCAGCTCGAGGCGATGACGCTGGCCGACATTCTGGTGGTGATGAACGGCGGCGAGGTCGAGCAGATCGGCAACCCGCTGGCGATCTATCAGAAGCCCGCCACCACTTTTGTCGCATCGTTCATCGGTGCGCCGCCGATGAATCTGATGCCGCTGCGGCAAGACGAGATCAAGGCGCAGTTCGCCGGCGACAGCCGCGCCGCCGCCGAGGCCGGCATCCTGGGGATCCGACCCGAGGATTTCGTGATTGCCAGCGAGCCCGTCGCCGGCGGCCTTTCGCTTGGCCTCACCGTGGAGGCGATCGAGCGCGTCGGCGCCGAGACCTTCGTGTACGGCACCCGCGCGCGCGAGGCCCAGGACGTCGCCGCCAATCCCGGCGAGTTGCCGCCGGGCGAGGTGCTGGTGCGCATTCCCGGCGCCGTCGCCCCTGCCATCGGCGAGCGCATCCGGGCGATCGCGCCGCGCGAAAAGCTGCATCTGTTCAGCGCCGACGGCCGGCGGCGGATCGATCTCTAGGAGCGCGGCCCCTCAGAGTTTGAATGCAAAGGCCGTCATGCCCGGGAACGGCGGCGAGGGGCTGTTCCCGGGGGTGCTTGAACAGGCTTCGAATCGTGCCCATATTGCTGTTGACCGGGGGGCAAACTTGCCAGCCGGTCGAAAATGGGCGCCGCAAGGGCCCTGAACGCCAAAGTCGCTTCGAGAGGACTTTGTAAACTATGTCTCGTGTTCCCTCGTTATCCAGTCCGTTCCTGCTGGGGTTCGACGAAATCGAGCGTGCGCTCGATCGCGTCGTCAAAGGCGCCGACGGTTATCCTCCGTACAATATCGAGCGCTGCGAGCGTTCCAACGGCCAGCCCGAAAGGCTGCGCATCACGCTCGCGGTGGCGGGTTTTACCCGTGACCAACTCGATGTAAGCATTGAGGAAAACCAGCTCGTGATCCGGGGCCGCCAGCAGGACGACAAGGCCCGGCAATACATCCATCGCGGCATCGCCGCGCGCCACTTCCAGCGCACCTTCGTGCTGGCGGAGGGGATGCTCGTGCTGGGCGCGGATCTGAAGAACGGGCTGTTGTCGATCGACCTCGCCCGGCCTGAGCCGGAAAAAGTCGTTAAGACAATCGCTATCAATGAACACGAATAATGGAACGAGTAGCGGAACTCGACCGCTTAGTCTGACAGAGGAGTTGAGACCATGACTGAAGGTAATGTTGCGTTTGAATCGACGAGCGTCTCTCCCGAGGCGCTGGCCAATCTGGGCGAGGGCCATATCGCCTATGTGAAGCAGATCCGCTCCGAGGACGTACCGGGATTGTTTCCCCAGGCGCCGCGGATCGCACCGGGACTGAAGCTTTTTGCGCTGCACGCCGCAGACGGCACGCCGATCATGCTGACCGACAGCCGCGAGGCCGCGATCGCGAACGCCTGGAGCAACGAATTGCAGGCCGTCAGCGTGCACTGACGCTGCCACAATTGAATTCGCGATTCGCGGGTGTCTGTCCTCGGTTTGGTCCGGGGACGGCACCCCTTTTTTTGACCCTGACGTCCGCGAGTTTATCGAGGCTGGTGTTCCGGCATTCGATCCGTGGACAAGCACGTTTCACATCAGTGGCGAAAAGGCGATCCTGAAAGCGCCGGCGACCATGGGAGCGATCCCAAAAAAATTACCTTGAAGGACCTACCGGCTTCAGGCCGCGCTCGCCGGCGGCAGCGCCAGCACCGAGTAGATCGCCTGGGCGTCGCGCGAGGCCCGCAGTTTCTTGGCGACGTCCTGATCGCGCAGCAGCCGCGCGATCCGGGCCAGCGCTTTCAGATGATCGGCGCCGGCGCCTTCCGGCGCCAGCAGCAGGAACACCAGGTCGACCGGCTGGCCGTCCATCGCCTCGAAATCGATCGGGCGTTCGAGCCGGGCGAACAGGCCGAACAGCTTTTCCAGCTTGGGGAGCTTGCCGTGCGGGATGGCGACGCCATAGCCGACCGCGGTGGTGCCCAGCTTTTCGCGCTGCAACAAAACCTCGAACACCGCGCGCTCGTTCTGCCCGGTCAGGCTGGCCGCCCGCGCTGCCAGTTCCTGCAACGCCTGCTTCTTGCTGTTGATCTTCAATGCCGGGAGAATTGCCTCGGGTGCGACCAGATCGGTAATCGTCATGCGGCGTTCCGAGGTGAACCGTCAGGTTTCGAAATAGGTGTCAGAGCGGCGGCGTCAAGATGAGGCGGGAGGAGGCCTAAAGCCCGGGTCCGAACTGGCGCTTCAACGGGCCTTCTCCTACTCCAACGCAGGTCCGGTGCCAACTGCCGTGAAGCGGTTCCCGGCGCGGTTTCCCGGCCCCCTTGCCTGGGGCGGCGGACCATAGGGAGGGTGCCCTGGGGCGTCAATGCCAATTGCCCACTAAAGCCCCGACTTGACCGCAGGGGGGTCGACCCAGCCGACATTGCCGTCTGCCCGCCGGTAAATGATGTTAACCCGGCCGCTCGAGCCGTGCTGGAACACGATGCAGGCGGCGCCGGTCAAATCGAGCTCCATCACGGCTTCGCTGACCGACAGCCGCTTCAGCGACGTCGTCGCCTCGGCAATGATGACGGGATTGTAGCCGGTGATCTCATCGTCGCCTTCCGTCGGGGCCTCGATGACATAGCTCGGGGCATCAAGCACCGGCGCGTCCATCTCCGCCAGTGCCGCCGAGGCCGCGTAGGCCTTGCGGGCCGAGCGGTCCTTGAGCCGGCTCTTGTAGCGACGCAGCCGCTTCTCGATCATCAGCAAGGCCTGGTCGGCGCTCGCATAGGCGTCGGCCGCGTTGGAATCGGCCTCCAGCGTGATCCCGGAATCGAGGTGCAGCGCGCAGTCGGTACGGAAGCCGATGCCGTCCTTGCTCAGCGTGATGTGGCCGGAATAACTGCCGTCGAAGTATTTGCGCAGGACTTCATCGGTGCGTTCGCTGACGCGGCCGCGAAGCGTCTCGCCGATGCTGATGCTTTTTCCCGAAATCCGGAAGAGTCATTTCAATGCCTCGATTGGAATGGTTGCAGGTCGGGACATTCATGCGGGGTCGACACTATTCCGATTTGGCCTCCGCGCAATCACGCCGGCGCGATGTCCCGGGAACGGTCGGACAGCGCGGGCGCCGACAGCGCATTGCCGAGCGTGCTCTGCTTGTCGCGGCGGCGCTGCACCGAGGACGGGATTCGCATGGCCTCCCGGTATTTCGCCACGGTGCGGCGGGCAATATCAATGCCGGATTCCCGCAATCGTTCCACGATAGTGTCGTCCGACAGGATAACCGACGGGCTCTCGGCATCGATCAGGTGCTTGATATGATGGCGAACCGCCTCCGCCGAATGGGCTTCGCCGCCGTCGGCCGACGCGATCGACGCCGTGAAAAAATACTTCAATTCAAAACTGCCGCGATTGGTCGCCATGTATTTGTTGGCGGTGACGCGCGACACCGTCGATTCGTGCATCTGGATCGCATCCGCCACCGCTTTCAGGTTGAGCGGCCGCAGATGGGCGACGCCGTGGGTGAAGAAACCATCCTGCTGGCGCACGATTTCGGTGGCGACTTTCAGGATGGTGCGGGCGCGCTGGTCGAGCGCGCGTACCAGCCAGGTCGCGTTCTGCAGGCAATCGGTGAAATAGGATTTGTCGCCGTCCTTGCGGATCGTCTTCGACAGCTCGGTATAGTAGATCTGGTTCACCAGCACCCTCGGCAAGGTGTCGCTGTTGAGTTCGACATGCCAGCCGCCATCGGGTCCCGGCCGGACATAGACGTCGGGCACCATGGTCTGCACCCGCGACGCGCCGAACTTCAAACCCGGCTTCGGATCGAGACGACGTATTTCGCCGATCATGTCGGCGATGTCCTCGTCATCGACACCGCATAATTTGCGCAAGGACGCGATGTCGCGCTTGGCCAGAATATCCAGATGCTCGATCAGCGCCTGCATCGCCGGATCGTAGCGATTGAGTTCACGTAACTGAATCGCGAGGCACTCGCTCAAGCTGCGCGCGCAGACCCCGGGCGGATCGAATTTCTGCAACACCGCGAGAACCGCCTCGACGTCGGCGGCCGATGCGCCGAGCCGTTCGGCGGCCTGTCCCAGATCCGGCGGCAGGTAACCGGAATCGTCGACGAGGTCGATGAGATATTGTCCGATCATGCGCTGTGCCGGCGCGGTGAAGGCCACCGCGAGCTGCTCGGCGAGATGACCGCCAAGCGTGGTCTCGGCCGCCACAAACGCTTCCAGATTGTAGTCGTCGTCGTTGGAGGCGCCGCCGCCCCACTCGGTATAGGCCGTCGGCGCCGCATCCTGCGCGGTCCGCGCCGCGGCCTCGGCGGGTTCCTCGGGAAACACATTGTCGAGGCCGGTGTCGAGGGTCTGCTCGATCTCGGCACGGCTGCCGAGGTCGCTGTTCATCCATTCTTCCGGGGCCGGCTCGAAACTGTCGCCGGCCGCAGCGCCGGCCTCGGTGCGCTCGGCGCCCTCGCCAGCGGCAGAATCGTCGGAATCGGAATAGGGCTCCGGCGCAGCCTCGCCGGCCACCGGAGGCTCGGTCCCGTCGCTGGCGCGCTCGAGCAGAGGATTGCGCTCCAGTTCCTCCTCGACAAAGGCCGACAGATCGAGATTGGAGAGCTGCAGCAGCTTGATCGCCTGCATCAACTGCGGCGTCATCACCAGCGACTGCGACTGCCGGAACTCTAATCTTTGCGTCAGTGCCATGGAAAAAGAACCGGTCCCGGGAAAGTTGGTCCGATTCTTGCTTATCCTAGTCCGCAGGCGATGTATATGGCTTGACGAACTGGAAAAATAGACTAGAGGCGGAATTCTTCGCCAAGGTAAAGGCGGCGTACATCCGGATCGTTGACGATCTCGTCTGGACTTCCCTCTGTCAAGATCTCTCCGGCATAGACGATATAGGCGCGGTCGGTCAGGCCGAGCGTCTCGCGCACATTGTGGTCGGTGATCAGGACGCCGATGCCGCGATTGGTGAGATGGCGGACAAGGTCCTGAATGTCGCCCACCGCGATCGGATCGATGCCGGCGAACGGCTCGTCGAGCAGCATGTAGTTGGGACGGGTGGCGAGTGCGCGGGCGATCTCGACGCGCCGACGCTCGCCGCCGGACAGGGCGATCGATGGCGTCTTGCGCAGCCGCGTGATGTTGAATTCGTCGAGCAGCGAATCGAGTTCGGCTTCGCGCTTCTTGCGCGAGGGTTCGACAACCTCCAGCACGGCGCGGATATTCTGCTCCACCGAGAGGCCGCGAAAGATCGAGGCTTCCTGCGGAAGATATCCGATCCCGAGCCGGGCGCGCTGATACATCGGCAATTTGGTGACGTCGTGGCCATCGAGTTCGATCGCGCCGCGGTCGGCCGGAATCAGGCCGGTGATCATGTAAAACACCGTGGTCTTGCCGGCGCCGTTGGGGCCGAGCAGCCCCACCGCCTCGCCGCGACGAACATAGATGCTGACGCCGCGCACCACCTGGCGGGTGCCGAAGCTTTTTTCCACGCTATGCACAGCGAGGTAACCCGGCCGCTTCAACAGCCGCGGCGCCGCCGCGCCGTTGACCTTGCTGGGTGCCTGGGCGGGAGCACGTGGCCTTTCCACCCGCGGCGCCTCCACCCGCGGCAGCGGCGTCTCCCGCGCAATCGGCGGCGCATCGCGCACCGGGCTCGACAGCATCTCGCCCATGCTGCCCCCGAGGCTGGTGATATCCACATGGGCGCGTGCAAATCCCGGCGGACCGCGCTTGGCGGGACGACGACGGAACATGCCGAGTAAATCCACCATCGCTGCCTTGCTCAGCCGGTCACGGTGATTGCGCAACCCGCCACCGCGATTTGATTCGTACGCAGCATGAATGAATGGTTCTCCCTTGCCCAGCGAAACGCCGCCGATTTTGCGGCGCGGTTCGTGCGGGCCGACCGTTCCCGTAGATACAGGGTTGCACTGCGGCGTTCAACCTCGCCGCCCCCGAATAGCAGACAAGTGATTGATATTATTTCTGTTTGCTCGAGGCTCCCGGCCCCGGCGCGGCGCCCGGGATGACCGGGCCGCCCTGGCCGGACGACTGGAACAGACCCTGCACGCGCCCGCTGTCGGATTCCACCCGCGACACCCCGGTGGTCATATCCACCATCAGCCGATCGCCACGCAGGACGTTCTTGCCCTGGGTCAGCACCACGCCGCCGAGCATGGTAACGAGATTGGTCTTGGTGTCGAACACGGCGGTCTCGCCGGTCACGATCTGGTCCTTCTGGGTAACGACGACATTGCCTTGCGCCTCCAGCCGCCGAATCGATGAGCTGCCGCCGGGACCAGGGGTGGCCGACGGGATCGGCGCCGATTTGGCCGGGGCCTTTGCGCTGGCCGCCGAGGCGCCGGCGGGGTCAGCGGGCGGATTGGTCGTGTCATAGAACACCACGAGCTTCTTCGACGTCATGGTGGTGTCGCCCTGTACCACCTTCACATTGCCGGAGAAGGTGGCTTCCTTTTTCTTGTCGCGCATCTCCAGCGTCGCCGCCTCGATCTGGATCGGCTGGTCGCGGTTCTGCGAAAAGCCCTGCATGGCATTCGGCACACCCTGCACCGCGCTCTGCGCGCCGGCGTCACTGGCGCCGATCATCCCAAGCGCCAGGGCGGCGGTACAGACGAGGCCGGCGACCGGCCTGATGGGTGTTCGACGGGGGCAAAACCGCTTCATGAAGGTCATTTCGGGTTGGCGGTCCGGCGGGATACCGACCGGGTCTTGCCGGGATGAACGGGCGCCGCTTCAGGCGGTGCCGGCGTTTCGG
This sequence comes from uncultured Alphaproteobacteria bacterium, assembly GCA_963748165.1. Lineage (GTDB taxonomy): Bacteria > Pseudomonadota > Alphaproteobacteria > Rhizobiales > Xanthobacteraceae > Bradyrhizobium. The sequence continues at coordinate 160,846 of CAVVIM010000032.1, read as the reverse complement.
GCGCCGCGGACGGGCTGGCGGACGGTTCGGGGGCGTCCGCGGGCGGCAGTTGGTCCAGATGCATCACGACATTGCCTTCAAACCTCACCACCTCGCCGCCGCCGGTAATCCGGAGCCGGTCGGAGGACAGGGTTCCATTGGTGAGTTTGACATCGACATGCTCATCCGAATTCACGGTCCCCTTGCCCATGTCGACAAAAGCCTGGCTCAGCCGCGCCTCATAGCCGGTCGAGGTCTGCAGGAAGATATCGTCATGCAGGTCCAGCAATTGGTCCTTGGTGTTCATCAGGCCTTTCTTGGCATCCAGCGTGACGATGGACTGATCTTCCATCCGCACTTTGGCGCGCAGCGTCTTGAGGTCGACGTGATCCGGATCGGTCACGTCCTGGGTCGCGGTTTTCGCCCAGACCTCGTAGGGCCGCCGATCGGGCGTGTAGCCGGACAGATGCGGCGCCTCCATCGTGATCTTGGTGCCGGAGACGACGAGGTTTCCGACGTCGAGCGGCAGCTTGGGCAAAAGCATCCGGAACGGATTGAAGATCGATATCGCGACGATGACCGCCAGCGCCAGCGCCACCGCCGCCGGAACCGCAACGCGCAGCACCCGCACCATCCGGCTGTGGCGCGTGGCGATGGCAAAGCGCGCCTCCATTACGGCTTGATAGGCTGGGTTCTGTACCGAATTCACCGCTGCTCCAAAGCGCTGCGCCGTCCGCGCGTGACCCGCCGGCATCCGACCCGGACGCAGGCCGGCCTCCGCCGCCACCGATCGCACCGGCTTATTCTACCCGGGATCGCCGGACGGCGCAGCCCGGACCTCTGGCCAGCACTGTGTCCGAAACGGGGCGGCAGCGGGCGGTTCTGATTCAATCAGATCCGAACCGGCTCTAGGAATGGGCGAAAATGTCTTCGGTGTCCCAGCCTTCGAGGTCGAGTTTCGCCCGTGTCGGCAGGAAGCCGAAACAGGCCTGTGCCAAGGCGGTGCGGCCTTCGCGCGCGAGCATGCTATCGAGGCGTTCGCGCAGCCCATGCAGATGCAGCACGTCGGAAGCCGCATAAGCGAGCTGCGCCTCGCTCAGGCTGGGCGCGCCCCAATCGCTCGATTGCTGCTGCTTCGACAGGTCGATGTTGAGCACCTCGCGCACCAGATCCTTCAGGCCATGACGATCGGTATAGGTGCGGCACAGCCGCGAGGCGATCTTGGTGCAGTACACCGGCTGCGGCATCACCCCGAAGGCGTTGTAGAGCGCGGCAAGATCGAAGCGGGCGAAGTGGAAGATCTTGGTGATCTTCGGATCGACCAGCAGCGCCTTCAGATTGGGCAGATCGCCAGGCTGCTGCGGAACCTGCACCACATCGGCGGTGCCGTCGCCGCTCGACAACTGCACCACGCAGAGCCGGTCGCGATGCGGATGCAATCCCATGGTCTCGGTATCGATCGCCACTGAATCGGTATAGCGGGACAGATCGGGCAGATCGCCGCGATGCAGGCGGATGGTCATGAAAGGAGGCCTCGGTCTCTCGGATCGATTCGACGCGGAACAGTACCGCTCAAATCCGAAACAGGCGAGCGGCAGACCGCCCGCCAAGGCCGGGAAAACGCCGCGCACATGTGGCGGGCCGGGTGATTCAGGACCGCCATCCCCGGGGGCCTCGTGGTTCGAGACGCGCGGCGTTGCCGCGCTCCTCACCACATTGGGCAGGGTTGGTGCCCAGGAAAGGACTCGAACCTTCACGGCCGTGAAGCCACTGGCACCTGAAGCCAGCGCGTCTACCAATTCCGCCACCTGGGCCCGGGCCGGTTAGTACGGATCGGTCGCGCGCTTGTCAAATTGGCGAAACGCCGGCCAAATACGCTGTACAGCGCGGGCCGCTTGGCGTATCGCGAACCCGCTGACAGCGCCGCGATTTCTAGAATTTGACGGGCAGGAACGGACCCCCAATGGCATCGAATTCTGGACACCCTGGTCACGGTTTTCGGCGGATCGGGCTTTTTGGGGCGAAGCGTGGTCCGCGCGCTGTGCAAGCGCGATTACCGGATCCGGGTCGCGGTGCGGCGGCCGGAACTGGCCGGGCATTTGCAGCCGCTCGGCAAGGTCGGCCAGATCCACGCCGTGCAGGCCAATGTGCGCTATCCCGCCTCGGTCGAGGCGGCGATGCGCGATTCCCACGTCGCCATCAATCTGGTCGGCATCCTGACCGAAGGCGGCGGCCAGACGTTTGACGCGGTGCAGGGCGCAGGCGCCGGTGCGGTGGCGGAGGCCGCGGCCGCGGTCGGCGCCCGGATGGTGCATGTCTCGGCGATCGGAGCCGGCGAGCATTCCGCCTCGCGTTATGCCCGCGCCAAGGCCGCCGGCGAAAAGGCGGTGCTGTCGGCGATTCCAGCCGCCACCATCATGCGACCGTCGGTGGTGTTCGGGCCCGAGGACCAGTTCACCAACCGCTTCGCGGCGCTGGCACGGATGTCGCCGGCGCTGCCGCTGATCGGCGGCGGCGTGACCCGGATGCAGCCGGTCTATGTCGGCGATGTCGCGACCGCGGTCGCCGACGCCGTCGACGGCAAGACCAAAGCCGGCGCCACCTATGAACTCGGTGGCCCCGAAGTGCTGACCATGCGCGAGATCATGCAGATCATCCTCGCCATCACCGAGCGCCATCGCCTGCTGCTATCGCTGCCGTTCGGGCTGGCAAAACTGCAGGCAATACTGCTGCAATTCGCGCCCGGCGCGCTGAAACTGACGCCGGACCAGGTCGAACTGCTGCGATCGGACAATGTGGTGTCGGAGACCGCCAAAGCCGCCGGCCTGACCCTGGAGGGGCTGGGTATTTCGCCGGATTCGCTGGAAGCGGTGGCGCCGCAATACCTCTGGCGCTTCCGCGCCGCCGGCCAATTCCAGCAGAAGAACGGCGCGTAGCGGCGCTTGTGAGAGAGCTCGTCATTTCGGGATGGTCCGAAGGACCAGACCTCAGATGCGCAATTGCGCATCGGGAATCTCGAGATTCCGGATCGCCGCTTCGCGTCGTCCGGAATGACGAGCCTCACTGCTGCGAGACTACCTACCTGCCCATCGCCAGCGCGATCAGGCCGAGCGTGCCGACGATGACGCGCCACCAGGCGAACAGCGCGAAGCCGTTGCGGGTGACATAGTTCAGGAACGTCTTCACAACCAGGATCGCGGTTACGAACGACACCACGAATCCGATCGCGACGATGCCAAGATGATCGGCGTTCATGTCGGCGCGGCTCTTGTAGAAATCGTAGGCGAACGCGCCGACCATGGTGGGGATCGCCAGGAAGAACGAAAACTCGGCCGCCGCGCGCTTGTCGGCCCCGAGCAGCATTGCCGCGACGATGCTGGCGCCGGAGCGCGACACGCCGGGAATCATCGCAAAGCACTGCGCAACCCCGATTGCGAGATACATCGGCAGCGGGAATTTGGTGGCGTCGTGCTCATGCGGATCGTGATCGAGCTGGTCGACCCACAGCAGGATCGCGCCGCCGACGATCAACGAAAAGCACACCACCCATGGATTGAAAAGCACCTCCTTGATGTACTTCCCGGCGATCAGACCAATCACCACCGCCGGCAGAAACGCCACCAGCACGCCGATGACGAAGCGCCGGTCGTCGGGATTGGAAAACATGCCGAGCGCGATTCGCCACAATCTGGCAAAATAGATCACGACAATCGCCAGAATCGCGCCGAGTTGAATCAGTACCGTGAAACTGTTCCAGAAATCGCCTTCGCCGAGATTGAAGAATCGTTCCGCCAGCAGCAGATGGCCCGTCGAAGACACCGGCAGGAATTCCGTAACGCCCTCGATAATGCCGAGAATCACCGCCCTTACTGCATCAGACATCATGATCCGGTCCGTTGTGGTCGAAACCAGGGAAAAAAGGCCGGGTTCTTCTCGCTTATTCGTTCCCCTGCCGCAATCGCAAAAAACGCCAAAACACAGGTTGCCTGATCCGCGCGCTTAGGTAGTTTGGCGCCGCGCCCGGTTAGGATTTCTTAAGCACCACGAAACTATCAGGACTGCATGCTCACCCTGTTTCATCACCCGTTCTGCCCCCATTCTCGTTTCATCCGCCTGGCGCTCGGTGAACACGGCCTCGATCCGAGGCTGGTGGAGGAGCGAGTCTGGGAGCGCCGCGAGGCGTTTCTCGCGCTCAATCCCGCCGGGGCGACGCCGGTGCTGGTATCGGAAGGCGTGCCGCCGGTTCCCGGCGCCGGCACCATCGTCGAATATCTCGACGAGAGCTGTGGCGCGGCGATGGACGAACGCCGGCTGCTGCCGACGACAATGGCCGAACGCATCGAAGTGCGCCGGCTGATGGCCTGGTTCAACGAGAAATTCTTCGAAGAGGCCTCCAATCCGCTGGTCACCGAGCGCATCTACAAGCGTTTCATGAGCGAGGATGACGGCGGCGGCGCGCCGGCAGCCGAGGTGATCCGCGCGGCCAAGGCCAATGTGCGCTATCATCTGGCCTATATCGGCTGGCTGGCGCGGACACGGAATTACCTTGCCGGTGACCGGCTGACCTATGCGGATCTCGCCGCCGCAGCCCACCTCTCGGCGATCGATTATCTGGGCGACGTGCCATGGATCGAGGACGACGCGGCAAAGGCGTGGTACGCGCGGGTGAAATCCCGCCCGTCGTTCCGTCCGCTGCTGAGCGAGTGGCTGGCGGGCGTGCCGGCGTCACGCACCTACGTGGATCTCGACTTCTGAAGCCCGCAGTCACGCGCTCGCCTGCCGAGTTCAAGGCCGGGTTGACCAACCAAGCCCGCCAGCTCGGCTTCGATTGCATCGGCGTCACCGCGCCGGACGCGATTGCGGACGCCGCCGGACATTTTCGCGCTTTTCTGGATGCCGGCGCCCATGGCGAGATGGGCTGGCTCGCCGATCGGCCGGAACGCCGCACCGATCCACGCGGGCTGTGGCCGGACGTCCGTTCGGTGATCATGCTCGGCGTCAATTACGGACCCGACCAGGATCCGCTGGCCATCCTGCGGCAACGCAGCCGTGGCGCCATTTCGGTCTATGCGCAGGGTGACGATTATCACGACCTGATCAAGCAGCGGCTCAAGACGCTGGCGCGCTGGCTGGCCGCGATGTCCGGCGCCGAGGTCAAGGTGTTCGTCGATACCGCGGCGGTGATGGAAAAGCCGTTGGCGCAGGCGGCGGGACTGGGCTGGCAGGGCAAGCACACCAACCTGGTCTCGCGCGAATTCGGTTCATGGCTGTTTCTCGGCGCGATCTTCACGGCGGCCGAACTGCCGCGCGATACTGCCGACGCCGACCATTGCGGGTCATGCCGGGCCTGCCTCGACATTTGCCCGACCGCGGCGTTTCCGGCACCTTACCAGCTCGACGCGCGGCGCTGCATCTCCTACCTCACCATCGAACACAAGGGTCCGATTCCGCAGCAATTCCGCGCCGCCATCGGCAACCGCATCTATGGCTGCGATGATTGCCTCGCCGCCTGCCCGTGGAACAAGTTCGCGCAACAGGGGCGCGAAACGCGGCTCGCGGCGCGCGAGCGGCTGCGCGCCCCCGATCTCGCCGCGCTGGCACGGCTCGACGATGCGGCATTTCGGGCGCTGTTTGCCAAATCGCCGGTCAAGCGCATCGGCCGGGTGCGATTCATCCGCAATGTGCTGATCGCGATCGGCAATTCCGGTGATCGCACGCTCGCCGGCGAGGCCACACGTTTGCTCGACGATGAAGCCCCGTTGATTCGCGGTGCCGCGGTGTGGGCCTTGTCGCGGCTGGTACCGCGCGCGAGGTTCGCGGCACTGGCGGCGGATGCGGCCGGCGCGGAGGCAGATGAAAGCGTGCGGCAGGAATGGCGTCGCGCCTGACCCTGGCCGTCATGTCGCGCAACGGCGGGGCATCAAGCGAGAGCTCACGGCGTACTGGATCGTCGGCTTTTGCGGACGATGACAGAGGCAACAAAATCCGCCATGGTCCCGCGCCATGACCAATCAGCCCTTCTTCACCACCGACGGTGACAGCTTCATGCCGACCCTGGCCGCGAATGGCCCGTGGGACCCGCAATCATTGCACGGCCGCGTCATCATCGGGCTGCTGGCGTGCGCGATCGAGCAACGCCACGGCGGCGACGACTTCGTGCCGGCCCGCCTGACGGTCGACATGTTCCGGCTGCCCGGCTTCGCGCCGGTCGAGGTCAAGACCAGGCTCGTGCGCAACGGCATGCGCATCCGGGTGATCGAGGCCGATTTCTTCAGCGGTGGCGTCAGCATGGCGCGAGCCTCCTGCCAGTTGCTGCGCAAGACGCAAAATCCGGAAGGCCGGGTCTGGACGCCGCCGAACTGGGACGTGCCGGCGCCGTCGGAAATTCCGGTACCGACCGATCCGCGCCTTGGCATGAACGGCAAATGGACCACCCGCCCGATCACGGGCGCGATGGGCAGCGTCGGCCCGCGCCGCCTCTGGATGAGCGAGGTGCGCGACCTGGTCGAGGGCATGCCGCTGACGCCGTTCGTGCGGGTAGCGATAGCGGCGGATTTCGCCAGCCCCCTCGCCAATGCCGGCGAACGCGGCCTCGGCTATATCAACAGCGACGTCACGCTGTATTTGCATCGCCTGCCGGCCACGCGGTGGATCGGATTCGACGTGGTGAACCACCACGCCACCGACGGCATCGCGATCGGCGAATGCTGTCTTTATGACGAGCGGGGTCCGATCGGGACCTCGACCGTGGCGGCGCTGGCGCAGCGCAAGCCGATGGCAAAGCCGCCGCCGTAGGCCTCGGTCATTCCGGGGCGATGCGAAAGCATCGAACCCGGATTTGAATCCGCGATGCGCAATTGCGCATCTAAGGTCTGGTGCTTCGCACCAGACCCGGAATGACGACGGCGGATCACTCCGCCAGATGCCGCTGCATCTCCGGACGCGCCTTCAGCGCCGCGGCTTGCCTGCCGACAATCTTGGCGATGCGTTCGGGTGCGAAATTCATGTCGACAAACCCGGTCGCCGTGTTGGCGACCTCGTGATAGCTGGCGATCATGCCGTCGTGGAGCGTCATGATCGCGACGCCCTCGAACATCGCGCGGGCGCCTTTCGCTTCCGGCAGGATCGAGCGATAGCTGAACGTGTAGCGGGCGTACAGCGTCTTGCCGTCGCTGACCGGCGCGTGCATGTCCCATCGAAACCCGGTTGCCGTGCGATAGAACCAGTCATCGATCAGTTCGGCGATTTTCGCGCGGCCGGCGAAGGCGCCGTAAAACGCATCGTGGTAAATTCCGTCCTCGGTGAACAGCGCCGCGAGCGCCGCTCCGTTGCGTTGCTCGACCGCATCGCAGAAGGTGCCGAGCATGGCATGGATATTCATGGCGCTTCTCCCGATCGTGGTGGTCATGCCCGCGACAGCTCACCCCATCTCGGCCACGGCGGCAATGATTCGCGCGATGTCCTGCGGACGCGACAGCCGGTGATCGCCGTCCTGGATCATGGTCAGCACCACATCTTCGCTCGGCAGCCGCCGTGTCAGGGCGAAGGCATGCTGCCAGGGTACATCCGGATCCTGTGCGCCCTGCAGGATGCGGACCGGGCACCCGAGTTCGATGGCGCCGCCAAGCACGAGATGGCGACGGCCGTCCTCGATCAGGGCGCGCGTGATCGGATAGGGCTCGCCATATTGCGAGGGCCGCAGCCAGACGCCGCTGGTTTCGATTTGCTGCCGGACTTCCGGTGCAAAGCCTTTCCACATCAGCTCTTCGGTGAAATCCGGCGCCGGCGCGATCAGCACCAGTCCGGCCAGCGATGCACGGCCTGGCGGGTGCCGCGCCATTTCCCGCGCCAGCAGCAGCGCCATCCATCCCCCCATGGATGAGCCGATCACGACCTGCGGGCCGGCGCAGAACTGCTCGAACACCGCGACGGATTCCTCCAGCCAGCGCCCGATGGTGCCGTCGACAAAGGCGCCACCAGACTCGCCATGGCCTGAATAGTCGAACCGGACACAGCCGCGGCCATGCTCGGCAGCCCAGGCATCGAGCGCAATCGCCTTGGTGCCCTGCATGTCCGAATTGAAACCGCCCAGCCAGAACAATCCGGGCGCGCCGCCGGCGCGGCTGCGTACCGCGATCCGGCGACGGCCGTCATCCTCGCCAACCTCGATGAAGGCCGGTTCCGGGGCAGTTGCGGTCGAATGGGCCATGACGGATTACTCGGGTTGTCGGCTGTTTGAGCGAGGCCGCGCGTTCCGTCAACGGACACCGATACCGGCCCTCCGCAAGCCCGCCGTACTTGTGGAACGGAAAGCGGCCCTCTATGTGAACCGATCTGAACGAAATCGCCCTGCCGGCGTTAGCCGGCGTGGCTAAAATACCTCGCATTTGATGGTTTTCTTGCGTTGGCGTGCGAGTTCGCTTGCTCGCTGCGCCTTATTCCTTCAAACTATCGGCTTCCTTCACAACTTTGGAGAACTACCCATTCGCCGTCCCAACAGAGCCCCGCCCGCCGCCGCCAAAGACGGGCCGCGCACCAACGATGATATCCGCAACGCGCAGATCCAGTTGATCGATCAGAACGGCACCAACCACGGCACGGTCGAGACGGTGGTCGCCGTCAAGATGGCCGCCGAAGCGGGCATGGATCTGGTGGAGATTTCGCCGAATACCAATCCTCCCGTCTGCAAGATCATGGATTACGGGAAGTTCAAATACTCGGCGCAGAAGAAGGCCGCGGAAGCTCGCAAGAAACAGAAGGTCGTCGAGATCAAGGAGATCAAGCTGCGGCCGATGATCGACGATCATGATTATGACGTGAAGATGCGCGCCATGCAGCGCTTCTTCGAGGAAGGCGACAAGGTCAAGATCACCTTGCGCTATCGCGGCCGCGAAATGGCGCACCAGGAAATCGGCACCAAGCTGCTCGACAAGGTCAAGGCGGACGTCGCCGAATACGCCAAGGTCGAACAGGACGCCCGCTTCGAAGGCCGCCAGGTGGTGATGGTTCTGGCGCCCCGCTAGGCCGATTGTTCTCAGGCCCGATCGTCCCGATCTGCGCGCCGACGGGAGCGGCCTGCGGCTGGCCCGATGCTGCGTTCGGCGCGTTTCGGCGTTGCCAATCCGGCCTGCCTCTGTCATAAGCGCAGCCTTCATCGCCCGGCTGATCAAGGGCTGCCGTGGCGATGCCCATGCCGATTGTTGCGATACCGGAATAGTCGAGCATTTTCAACGCTCTAACGAGCATTTCAGCCGACCGGCCGCCTTCACGGGCGGTTTCGCGTTGCGGCAACAGGAGAGCCAAATGCCCAAGTTGAAGACCAAGTCGGGCGCCAAAAAGCGCTTCAAGGTGACGGCCACCGGCAAGGTGATGCACGCCCAGCGCGGCAAGCGCCACGGCATGATCAAGCGGACCAAGAAGCAGATCCGCCAGCTCCGCGGCACCCGCGTGCTGTTCAAGACCGACGGCGACAACGTCAAGAAATACTTCCTGCCGAACGCCTGATCGCGGTCGCGGTCGATCCCAGCCGAGCCGCGTCCGCGCGGCGATCCGTCACTTCTGATCAAGGATATAAGTCATGTCTCGCGTCAAACGCGGTGTGACCTCTCACGCCAAGCACAAGAAAGTTTACAAGGCCGCCAAGGGTTTCTCCGGCCGCCGCAAGAACACCATCCGCGCCGCCAAGGCCGCGGTCGACAAGGCCGGCCAGTACGCCTTCCGCGATCGCAAGCGCAAGAAGCGCACCTTCCGCGCGCTGTGGATCCAGCGCCTCAACGCTGCGGTGCGCCCGTTCGGCATGACCTACAGCCGGTTTATCGACGGCCTCTCCAAATCGGGCATCATGGTCGACCGCAAGGTACTGTCGGATCTCGCGATCCACGAACCGGCGGCGTTCCAGGCGATCGCTGAAAAGGCCAAGTCCGCGCTGGCGGCGTAAGCCGCCGCTGCAACGGTTCCTGCCATGCGAAACTCTTGAGGTCGTCATGGCCGGGCTTGTCCCGGCCATCCACGGCTTCCTTCTCGCCAACGCCAGCAAAGACGTGGATGCCCGGCACAAGGCCGGGCATGACGAGCTAGGAGCACCGGCTTAGCATCCTAGTCAAAAGGGATTGCCATGACCGACCTTGCACAACTCGAATCCCAAATCCTCGCCGACATCGCCGCGGCCGACAGCGAAGCCGCGCTGGAAGCGGTGCGGGTTGCGGCGCTCGGCAAGAAGGGTTCGATCTCCGCCCTGCTGGCGACGCTCGGCAAGATGTCCCCGGACGAACGCAAGACCCAGGGCGCGGCGATCAACCTCGCCAAGGACACGGTCACGCAGGCGCTGGCGGCCCGCCGCGACATCCTGAAATCCGCGGCGCTCGACGCGCGGCTCGCCTCCGAGACCATCGACGTCACGCTGCCGCTGCGGGAAAGCCCGGCCGAAGCCGGCCGCATCCATCCGCTCAGCCAGGTGATGGACGAACTGACCGCGATCTTCGCCGACATGGGATTTGCCATCGCCGAAGGTCCGGATATCGAAACCGACGACTACAATTTCACCAAGCTGAATTTTCCCGAAGGCCATCCGGCGCGGGAGATGCACGATACGTTCTTCTTCAACCCGAAGCCGGACGGCTCACGCATGCTGTTGCGCACCCACACCTCGCCGGTGCAGGTGCGCACCATGCTGAGCCAGAAGCCGCCGATCCGCATCGTCTGTCCGGGCCGCACCTACCGCATCGATTCCGATGCCACCCACACCCCGCAGTTTCACCAGGTCGAGGGCCTTGTCATCGACAGGGGCTCGCATCTCGGCCACCTCAAATGGATCCTGCACGAGTTCTGCAAGGCCTTCTTCGAGGTCGATCACATCGACATGCGATTCCGGCCCTCGTTCTTTCCGTTCACCGAGCCGTCGCTGGAGGTCGATATCCAGTGCCGCCGCGACAAGGGCGAGATCCGCTTCGGCGAAGGCGAGGACTGGCTGGAGATTCTCGGCTGCGGCATGGTGCATCCCAACGTGCTGCGCGCCTGCGGCATCGATCCCGACGTCTATCAGGGCTTTGCCTGGGGCATGGGCATCGACCGCATCGCGATGCTGAAATACGGCATGTCCGACCTGCGCCAATTGTTCGACAGCGACGTGCGCTGGCTCAGCCATTACGGCTTCAAGCCGCTCGACGTCCCCACCCTGGCGGGAGGGCTGAGCACGTGAGTCCGCACCGATCAAGCCCGATGGCGGCGGTTTCCCCGCGTCCGGGCTCTGTTCCCTCCCCCTTGTGGCCCACAAGGGGGGAGGGAGCCGAGACACCGCCGCAGACACTCCTCCTCAAACCACGAGCAGTACCCGAGGCCAGCCATGAAATTCACGCTCTCCTGGCTGAAGCAGCATCTCGACACCGACGAGTCGGTGGAGAAGCTGGCCGACAAGCTCACCATGATCGGGCTTGAGGTCGAGCAGATCGAGGACAAGGCGAAGGCGCTGGCGCCGTTCAGCATTGCGCGGGTGATCTCGGCCGAGCCGCATCCCAACGCCGACCGGCTGCGGGTCTGCATGGTCGATACCGGCCACGGCGCCGCGCCGGTGCAGGTGGTTTGCGGCGCGCCGAATGCCCGCGCTGGCCTGGTCAGCGTGTTTTCCCCGCCCGGCACCTTCATTCCCGGCAAGAACATCACGCTCGGCATCGGCAGCATCCGGGGCGTCGAGAGCCGCGGCATGCTGTGCTCGGCGGCCGAGCTCGAGCTCTCGGACGATCACGACGGCATCATGGAATTGCCGGCCGATGCGCCGGTTGGCGCCGGCTATGTGGAATGGGCGCAGCTCGGCGATCCTCTGTTCGAGATCAATCTGACGCCGAATCGGCAGGATTGCGCCAGCGTGCACGGCATCGCCCGCGACCTTTCAGCCGCGGACATGGGCAAGTTCAGGGATCCCGCCATCAAGCCCGTCAAGGGCGAATTCCCCTGCCCGGTGCACGTCACTGTCGAGGATGCAATGCTGTGTCCCGGCTTTGCGCTGCGCCTGGTACGCGGGGTCAGGAATGGCCCATCGCCGCCATGGCTGCAGCAGCGCCTCACCTCGATCGGCCTGCGGCCGATCAATGCGCTGGTCGATATCACCAACTTCATGACCTACGACCGCGGCCGCCCGCTGCATGTATTCGACGCCGCGAAAGTCACCGGGCATCTTGTGGTGCGCCGCGCCCGCGACGGCGAGACGCTGCTGGCGCTCGACGGCCGCCTCTACACGCTCGACCCCGGGGTCTGCGTGATCGCCGATGACCGTGGCGTCGAATTGCTGGCCGGCATCATGGGTGGCGAAGCCTCCGGCTGTTCGGAGCAAACCACGGACGTGCTGATCGAATCGGCGCTGTGGAACGAGATCAACATCGCCCAGACCGGCCGCAAGCTCGGCATCAATTCCGACGCGCGCTATCGCTTCGAGCGTGGCGTCGATCCGGCCTTCATGGTGCCGGGACTGGAGATGGCGACCCGGCTGGTGCTGGAACTGTGCGGCGGCTCGGCCTCGGAAAACATCGTCGTCGGCAACGCCTTCGGCGATGATCGCGTGATCGATTTTCCGCTCGCCGAGGTCAAGCGCCTGGCCGGGATCGAGGTCGCGCTGCCCGAGATCAAGCGCATCCTCGGTCATCTCGGCTTCATGATGGCCGGCAGCGGTCCGGTGGTGAAGATCGCGGTGCCGTCCTGGCGCACCGACGTGCACGGCAAGGCCGACATTGTCGAGGAGATCGTGCGGATGGTCGGCGTCGACAAGGTGCCGATGACACCGTTCGATCGCGGCGAGGCGCCGCGCAAGCCGATCCTGACCCCGATTCAACGGCGCACCCGCCGCGCCAAGCGTGCGCTGGCCGCGCGCGGCATGGTCGAGGCGGTGACGTGGTCGTTCATCGCGAGGCCGGCGGCCGAATGGTTCGGCGGCGGCGGCAGCGACCTCACGCTCGCGAATCCGATCGCATCGGACCTGTCCGAGATGCGGCCGAGCCTGCTGCCGGGCCTGGTCGCCGCCGCGCAGGCCAATAGCGACCGCGGCTTTTCCGACCTGGCGCTGTTCGAGGTCGGGCAGATCTTCAAGGGCGACCGGCCGCAGGATCAGCTCACCGCCGCCGCCGGCGTCCGCCGCGGCTTTGCCTCGGGCCAGGGTTTCGGACGGCACTGGTCCGGTTCGGCCACGGCCGATGCGCTCGACGCCAAGGCCGATGCGTTCGCCGTGCTGGCTGCCGCCGGTGCACCGATGCAGGCGCTGCAGGTCGCGCCGGGCGGCGCCGATTGGCTGCATCCGGGACGGTCCGCCACCATCCAGATCGGTCCGCAAAACATCCTCGGCTATTTCGGCGAACTGCATCCGCGCACGCTGCAAGCGCTCGGCGCCGACGGCCCGCTGGTCGCATTCGAGGTGATCCTGGAGCGAATTCCGGACGCGAAGCGGAAGCCGACCCGCGCCAGGCCGGTACTGGAATTGTCGGCATTCCAGCCGGTGTCGCGCGATTTCGCCTTCATTGTCGATCGCAGCGTCAGGGCCGGCGATATCGTGCGGTCGGCGCTGGCCGCCGACCGCACGCTGATTACCGACGTCACGGTGTTCGACGTCTATGAAGGCAAGGGCATCGATGACGGCAGGAAATCCGTTGCCATCGCGGTGACGATCCAGCCGCGCGAAAAGACCCTGACCGATCAGGAGATCGACGCGATCGCCGCCGGGATCGTGGCCGAGGTGAGCAAAAGGACCGGCGGCACGTTGCGCGCATGACCTCAGACTCCGACCGGGATGGAGTCCAGTAGAATCGTGGGCTCGCTGCAAAGATCGTCATGCCCGGGCTTGTCCCGGGCGTCCACGTCTTTGCAGCAATCAACTTGGAAAGACGTGGATGGCCGGGACAAGCCCGGCCATGACGAAACAAATCTGTCTCATGCGCCAGATGCCCGGCCATGACGACCAGCGCGTTTGGGCTGGTCCCGGCTGATCTCAGCGCCAGCGTCGCGCTCGCGATCTGCGCCATCGCGTTTCTGTCGGGAACAGCACGCGGATTTTCCGGCTTCGGCTCGGCGCTGATCTTCATGCCGCTCGCCAGCAGCATCGCCGCGCCGCGGCTGGTCGCAGCGCTGCTGCTGATCATCGATTTCGCCGCCGCCGCCCCGCTGCTTCCGAACGCCTGGAAACATGCCGACCGCCGCGCAACGGCGGTGATCGTGCTGGGCGCGCTGGTTGGCGTGCCGCTTGGCACCTATTTCCTGAGCCGGCTCGATCCGGTGACGACGCGCTGGATCATTTCCGGATTCGTGCTGGCGCTGCTGGTGCTGCTGCTATCGGGCTGGCGTTACCGCGGCCAGGATCATCCGGCGCTTTCCATCGGCATTGGCGGGCTGGCAGGCTTTTGCAGCGGGCTGGCGCAGACCGGCGGGCCGCCGATTGTGGGTTATTGGCTCGGCCGGCCGATCGCGCCGACCACCGCGCGCGCCAACATCCTGCTGTTTTTCGGCGCCTCGGATTTTTTCTCCCTGGTCAGCTATGCGTTGACGGGGCTCATCACCTCGGATGCGATCCGGTTCTCGCTCTTGGTCGGTCCGGTCTATGCCGTCGGCGTCTGGTTCGGCACAAGGCTGTTCGGCTCGCGCCAGCGAGCGGCTGTTCCGTGCCATCTGCTATGCGCTGATCGCGGCGGCCGTCATCATTGGCCTGCCGCTGCTGGACCGCGTGCTAAGGTGATCCGGCCATGACGACGGGTGACCTCACAACGGATGACCGGTGTGGGCCTCAACGCTCTCGAACGAGCAAATCAAGAGGTACCTCCAGCACGTTAGCGATGAGCCGAAGGGCCGCCGCCGTGCCGGTACGTCGGCCGTTTTCGATATCCGAGATATGACCCTGGCTTAGATTTGTCTTGAAAGAAAGATGCATCTGGGTGATGTCGCGCCATTCGCGCAAGACGCGCACCGGGTTCTCTCCATTGGCCACGCGATCGACAACGTCCTTCGGCAGCAATGGGGCACCGCCTGAAATCTCCTTGCGCGTCCGCGAGACAATCCGTGCGGAGCCCGCATCTTCATCCGCTTCAGATGCCCTGGCCACCAAGAGCTCGTAATCTTTCCTTGGAAGAATTGCGACTTCGCCACGCGGCGTCTTCTGGAATCGAACAGTCATGGCACCCTCTTAGTCATATATTTCTCGCCGATGTCCTACCGCGGCAACAATGATTGTTCCCTGGTCCTCGTAGAAGATCACCCGCCAGTCGCCGACGCGAAGCCGCATACCGGTTTGCCCTTTGAGTCGCTTAACATCGCCATGGCCGGTCGTTGCAAACTCGATCAATTTTCCATCTATCCGGCGGCGCACATCCGGCGACAGCTTGATCCACTGACGGCTGCTTGTGGCCGTGAAGGCAATCTGCTTCATACATCAATATCGCATATAGCGATATTGATGTCAACGCTTCATCACCAGATCGCAATAGGCGTAGCCGTCGCGGGTGACGCGCTCGCCGGTGGCGATGGCGAGGCGGCGGGTAAAGATCGGGGCCGCCACCACACAGGTGTGGAATTCGCCGTTCTCGCCGCAGGGATCGACGCCGTCGGGAAAATCGGCCAGCACCTGCCGGTCGAATTTGCGGCCCGCGAACGGCTCCGGCAGCTTGCTCAGGTCGACGGTGGCGAGGTAGGCCTCGAAGCCATCGGCGATCATCGCCTGCGCCAGCAACGGGGTCGGCCTTTCCCACAGCGGGAACACCGGCGTGATGCCGGTGCCCGCGAGTTTCTGCTCGCGATAGCTCCTGATGTCGCGAAGAAACAGATCGCCGAAGATGATGTGGGTGATGCCGTCCCGCACGGCAGTGGCGACCGCCTCGCCCAGCCGCGCCTCATAAACCTGGTTCGGGCAGGGATAGGGGATCGGCACGATGCGCGGCGGCAACCCCGCCGCCGCGCATTGCGCCAGCAGGATCTCCTGCCGCACGCCGTGGATCGACACCCGGCCGAAGGTCTCGGTTACCGTCGTCAGCGCGCCGACCACATCGAACTCACCTCCGCGCCGCACCTCGTGCAGCGCGTAGGCGCTGTCCTTGCCGCTCGACCATGAAATCAGCGCCTTCGGTCGCGGCGTCACCGGAATGAATCCCTCGGCATCGCCGACCTGACCGGCGTCCGGCGCCGGCGTTTGGCCACCGGCGCCGGTGCCGCCGGTCCGCTATCCCTGAGCGCGCCGATCTTGCGCAGCGCGGCGTCCGCCGCGCGCTCACCGCTTTCCCAGGCGCCGTCGACCGTGCCCCACAGCGTTTCATGGGTGGCCTCGCCGGCCAGAAACAGGCAGCCGACCGGCTCCGTCAGAATTTTGCGCGACGGCTGCCAGCCCGGCGCGGCCGACGACATCGCGCCGAGCACATAGGGCGCGGCATTCCAGTTGGTGGCGCTGGTTTTCTTGACTCCGGAGACGACCTCGCTGCCGAACAGTTTGGTCAGCCATTCCCGCGCAAACGCCGTCATGGCCGGCTCGCCCTGCGCGGCGAGATCGCGGCCGAACGAGCCGGCGACATCGATCGTGCACAGCGGAGAGCCGGCCTGGTTGGCCAACATCAGCGCGGTTCTGGTCGAGTTGCTCTGTTCGATCAGGACATCGTCGCGCCCGAGCCCGAGCGGGTTGCCAGGCAGTTGCAGGGCGATGCGGTCGTAACTGCCGAGGCTCAACTTTGCCGCAGCGTCGAGCTGGCGCTTCGGCATGTCGGGCGTGAACCTGATACTGCCCGCGGCCAATACGTTGCTCGACACCGTGATGATGGCGGCGCGCGCGGCAACCCGGCCGGCGGGGGTTTCCACCGTGACATCGCGCCCGTTCCAGATGACGTGACTGGCCGGCGTCGACAGCGCCAGCGGCACCTGTTCGCCAAGCCTGGCGATCAGCGTGCCAAGACCCTGGCGGCAGGCGATCGCGGCGGTGCGATCCTGCGCCCGGGCCTTGTCCATGACGGAAACGTCCTTGAGGTCCTTGCCGGTGAAACCGGCACCCAGCACGAACTCGGTCGTGCCGGCCCAATCGCCGAGATCGTTCGGCAGGGCCGCGGCGCAGGACATGTCGGCCCGGCCGCGCGAGGCGTCGTCGATGGCGCGGTTGGCGCGCACCAAAGCGGCGAGAAATTCCTCGGTCTCGCCAGCTCGTGCAAAGCGGCGGCCGATACGGATTTTCTGACCCAGCGGCGCCGGCGACATGTCGAGCCCCGCACTGCGCGCCGAACCGGACCATCGGATTGGTGTCGGGGCTGTGCAGCCAGCGCGCCCCGCGATCGAACGGCACCCCGTAGGTCGCGCTGTCGGTCAGGCAGCGGCCGCCGATCCGACCGGCCGCCTCGACCACGATCACGCTGCGGTTGGCGGCCTGGACGCGCCGCGCCGCGGCAATGCCGGCCGCGCCCGCACCGACCACGACAATGTCAGCCTGGCGCGGCAACGGTGCCGCCCACGCGCGCGCCCCCAGCGCCGGTGTCACCGCAAGGGCGGCGGCCGCCGACAGGAAATCGCGGCGCGTCATTGTCATGTCATGGTTTCCGGAACTTTGAAAAATGGGGGAACGTCCAGTGAACTTGCCGCATCCAAGCCGGGGCAGCAACTGTCATGGTAAATCAATCATGATTGATCCGGCGAACCAATGAACCAAATTGCAACGGCTTTCGACCATGATAAAGAGCAGAAAAACGGCCAGAAAGGCCGTTGGGGGAAACTCATGGGCGTCGTGCTCGATACCGTCGGCAAGTGGATCGCGGGCTACCTGCAAAAGGAAGTGCCGGGCTATGAGCCGTTCACGCCCAGCGATCCCGAGCACCTGCGCGGCGTTATCGAGCCTGGCGATGTCATGCTGGTCGAGGGCAACAACCGCGTCTCCGGCATCATCAAATACCTCACCCAATCCACCTGGTCGCACGCCGCGCTGTTTGTCGGCCCGATCGACGGCGCGGCCGAGCCCGACGGCGAGCCGCATGTCCTGATCGAAGCCAATATCGGCGAGGGCGTGACCTCGGCGCCGCTGTCGAAATACTTTCCCTATCACACCAGGCTGTGCCGGCCGGTCGGGCTGTCGTACGAGGACCGCTACACGGTGTGCCGCTACGCCATCAACCGGATCGGCTTCGGCTACGACACCAAGAACATCCTCGATCTGATGCGCTTTCTGATCCCGCTGCCGATACCGCAACGCTGGCGGCGGCGGATGATCGCGTTCGGCTCCGGCGATCCCACCAAGATCATCTGCTCGGCGCTGATCGCACAGGCGTTCGACGCCGTGCGCTACCCGATCCTGCCCAAGATCACCCGCGCCGGCAGCAAACAGGCGCGGCGCGAGATCCTGCATATCCGCGATTCATCGCTCTATATGCCGCGCGATTTCGACATCTCGCCCTATTTCGAAATCGTCAAACCCACCATCGTGCGGGGTTTCGACTACACCGCCCTGCACTGGGCCGACAAGCAAAAGCCGCTCCGGGAGGTAGCGGGCGAGTTCGGACCGTTTCCAGAAACAGTCCGTTCGCCGCCGCTTGTTCCTGAAAAGACTGACCAAGAGGCGCCGTTTCCGGCTCCAGAAGTGAGGCCGGCTGCCGCGGCCGCCGCGCTGGTCGAGCGCGTCACGGTGTCTGAGCATTTCATGCCGGTAGAATATGTTTCCGCATCCCCGCCCGAGCCGTGCGACCCGGGGCCGGTACTGGCGGCTTGAAGCCGGAGGCCTGCTGCTCAGGCCGCCGCCGCGGCGGGTGCGCCTGGCAATCCGGCGCGCGCGAGACCGCCATAGAGCTGCTCATTGGGCATTTCGGAGCGCAGGATGGCGCGCACCGCGACCAGCTTCCCGATATCGATGCCGGTGGCAAACCCCTTGCTTTCGCATAGAAAGGCCAGGTCCTCGAACACCACATTGCCGGTGGCGCCGGGCGCGAACGGGCAACCGCCGAGACCGCCCAGCGAGCCGTCGAGGATGCGCGCCCCCGCATCCAGCGCCGCCGCCGCATTGGCGATGCCCATGCCCCTGGTATCGTGCAGGTGAACGCAGATCGGCTTTGATCCGGCGAGCCTGACCGCCGCTTTGGTCAGTTCGCCGACCTGCTTCGGGCCGGCATAGCCGACGGTGTCGGCAATGCCCACCGCATCGACACCGGCCTCGAAGCATTTTGCGACCAGCCGGATCACCTCCTGCGGGTCGACCGGCCCGGCGATCGAGCAGCCGAGCGCCATCGAAATCGCCGCATGGACGATCGGCCTGTGCGCACTGCGGTCGCGCAACTCACTAAGCCGTTTGGCATTTGCGATAGCCTCCTCGCGCGAGCGGTTGGCATTGGCGAGGCTGTGCTCTTCGGTCGCCGAGATCACCGTGGCAATCTCGGCAACGCCCGATGCCAGCGCTTCGTTGACGCCGCGCTCGTTGAGCGCCAGCGCGATGCCGTGCGCGCCCGGAAGCGATCCGACGCAGCGGACCATCTCGCGCACGTCGGCGAATTGCGGGAAGGTCTTGGCGGGCAGGAACGAGCCAACCTCGAAATGCCGCACGCCGGCGGCATATTCGTCGCGGACCCAGCGCTGCTTCGCCGCCGTCGAGGGGAACGACTTTACGAGCTGCAGGCCGTCCCTCAGCCCGACTTCGCGCAGCATCACTCGATCTTCGGGATAGACGTCGGAAACGCGGGTCATGCGAGCCTCACAGTGGCGTTGGCGGTTGCGGCACCTTCCCTGGGCGAGGACTCCCGCCGCTCAAGCTCGGCGCGAATCGCTTCGGTGTCGGCGCCGAGCGCCGGCACTTTCAGGCCCTCGCCGATGCTCGCGCCGTTCCACTCGACCGGCAGCGCCGGGACGCGGAACGGCGCGCCATCGGCATTGATATTATGGACGAGGCCGCCGGGCCGCAACACATGCGGGTCGCTCAGCAGATCCTCGGGGCGGTTGATCGGCGAGAAACAGATGTTCAAGCGGTCGAGCGTGGCGGAAAGTTCCGCCGCGTTCCAGCGCTTGATCTCTTCGGCGACGCGCGG
This sequence comes from uncultured Alphaproteobacteria bacterium, assembly GCA_963748165.1. Lineage (GTDB taxonomy): Bacteria > Pseudomonadota > Alphaproteobacteria > Rhizobiales > Xanthobacteraceae > Bradyrhizobium. Next base: position 140,873 of record CAVVIM010000032.1, on the reverse strand, counting down.
AATGATCCTGCCGCGCGCCATGATCCGGTCGGTGGTGTTGCGCAGCGTCGGATCGTCGATGAATTCCCTGAGCCCGAACTCGCGGCAAAAACTCTGCCAGTGACCTTCGGTGACGACGCCGATGAAGATGCGTTCGCTGCCCGCGGTCTCGAAGATATCGTAGATCGGCCACGCATGTTCGCGCTCCGGCATCGAGCGCGGCCGGTTGCCGGTCATCTCATACTCGACCATGTGCTGCGCAACCAGGAACAGGCAGTTCTCGAACAGCCCGATGCGGATGTCGGCGCCCCCGGTGCCGCCGCGCTTCTGATAGAGCGCGGCGAGAATGGCGATCACCCCGAACATGCCGCCCATGATGTCGTTGGCGGATGATCCGACGCGCTGCGGCTTGTCCCGGGTACCGGTCATGGCGGCGAGCCCCGACATCATCTGCACCACCTCGTCGAGCGCCGGGCGATGCTCGTAGGGACCGGACAGGAACCCCTTGTGCCCGGCGACAATCAGATGCGGATATTTCCGCCGCAACTCGGCGGCGCCGAGGCCCTGTTTGTCGAGTTGCCCGTCGCGGAAATTCTCCAGGAACACATCGGCGCTGGCGAGCAGGCGGTGCATGGTCTCGCGATCATCGGCGTTGGCGAAGTCGAGCACCACGCTGCGCTTGCCGCGGTTGAACAGCGGAAAGAACGAGGTGCCCATGCCACCCAGGCTGCGGGTCTTGTCGCCGGCCGGCGGTTCGACCTTGATGACTTCGGCGCCAAGCTGCGCCAGGATCATGCCGCAGGTCGGGCCCATCACCATGTGGGTCATTTCGACCACCCTGACGCCCGCCAAGGGCAATTCCGTCGCCGTCATTGCTGTCTCCGTGCTTCGGCTCTCGGCTCTCGGCCCGGCATCACACTAGCCTTCCGCGCGCCATCTGAAAACATGCGCTAACGAAGGGCCTGCTCGCTGCTGCAGAACGCGGCTGCATGGGATCGCGCCGGCTCTTGCCGAACCGGGCGCGCATGTCTACCTCTCGCGGGAACTTGCCAGAGAGGACGATCCGTCATGCTGGATGCCGCGGTCAAGGCGCTGTCGCAGATCCTGTCGCCGCCGATGCGTTCGATTCTGTGGCGTTCGATCGGGCTCGCGCTGGTGCTGATCGTGGTGCTGGCGATCGGCCTGCAGCGGCTGTTGAGCTGGTTTGCGACCTATGGACAGGGCTGGGCCGAAGCGGCGCTGGGCCCGGGCTTCCACACCCCGCTCAACCTGCTGGCATGGATCGTTTCGATCGCCGCCGGCCTCGGTGTGGTATTCGGCGCGGTGCTGCTGATGCCCGCGATTACCTCGCTGGTGGCCAGCGTGTTCGTCGACGAGGTCGCCGATCATGTCGAACGCGAACATTATCCGGCGGAACGGCCCGGCACGGCGCTGCCGTTCGGCCTCGCCATGACCGAGGGCGTCAAGACCGCGCTGCTCACCCTGCTGGTCTATCTGATTGCGCTGCCCTTCGTGTTCATTGCCGGTGCGGGGTTCATCGCATTCTTCATTGCGACCGCGTGGCTGCTGGGACGCGAATACTTCGAACTCGCGGCGATGCGGTTTCGCAGTCCGGCGGAGGCCAAGGCGATGCGCCGGGATAACGCGGCCGCGATTTTCACCGCGGGGCTGGTGATTGCGGCCTTCGTGTCGATCCCGGTCGTCAACCTGGCGACGCCGCTGTTCGGCATGGCCTTCATGGTTCACATGCACAAGCGGCTGTCCGGCCCGCGGCCGCAACTGATCGAGCCATCGCGCAAGACCGGCGTGCCGGTGGCGTGATTTTGTCCGTCTCGTCATCTCCCTATCGCTGTCATTCCGGGATGGTCCAAAGGACCAGACCTCAGATGCGCAATTGCGCAGCGGGGAATCTCGAGATTCCGGGTTCGATGCTTCACTTCGCATCGCCCCGGAATGACGGCGAGTGAGTCGGCAGATCTTATTGCGCGTCCATGATCGGAGCGGACAACCTCGACGAAAGACTGCCGCCGAATTCGCGGCGCATTCCGTAAATGGCGGCAGCGCAGATCGCGGCGCCCGCGATCACGTCTGCGAGGTAGTGCCCCCCGACCGGCAGTGTCGAAACGATCATCACGGCATTGATCGCCGCTACCGCCATGAACAACGGCTTTGTATCGCGGAGCGCATAGGTAATGAGAATGCCAAGCATGGTGTGGAAGGAAGGAAAACTCACCACGCCCTGCACCGAGGAAAGATCGATCTTGGTCAGCGAACCGTCACGCAGGGCATTAAACGCATCAAGGAACGGCCACATCTCGCCTTGGCCGGCAAAATTGTCGAACAAATGTTGCGCCGGCGCAAAGTAGACAAACGCACCTGCCGCGGGAACAAGCACCATCCCGACGGCCAATCCCACCGAAGCCAGGCAAAGCATTGCCAGGAACTCCGAAAGTCTCTCGCCGTTGCCGCGAATCGTCAGCCAGACGATGACCCCTTCGGTCAGAGGGGCCGTGCTCGCATAGGCTCTTTCCAGAACTCTCGCCAACAACGGATGATGGTTGGCGGTGCCGAGAAAGTCCAGCCAGTTGAAGCCGAGATCAGCGTCAAGCCTGGCAAGGAAGGCATCCCGCAGCGGCAACGCCGCGGCGGTTGCAAGATAGGTAAAGACGAGCCCGACGCTGCCGATCGCAAATATCGCGATGCAGCCGCGAACCAGCAGCGAAAATCGTTCCAGGGCCGCGCGCAGAAATGACGCGGCACGGTCTTCGTTGTTGCGAAGCCTGTACGAAACGAATACGTAAAACGCGTACGCGGCGGCGACGTAAATCAGTGAGTGGCCCAGCGCCGGCCAGGCCGCCTGATCGAAGGTCAGCCTCGACATCGGCAGCCACATCGACTCGACGAGCGCCAAACTGGCGACACAGCCCCACGCCACGGCCATGTTGCGGCGTGCCAGCGCGCCGTAATCGGCGAACATCAGCCATTCCCCGATTCGGAATCTGTCCTTGTCCGTCACTGCAGCGGTCGACATCGAATTCCTGCACCCGTGGCTGGAGCTGGCCGAGAGCAGCCGACCGGAGCCCCCAGGGGCCGGACCTCTCGCGTGCCGAGCATCGACACCATTGGTTAAGAAATAGACCCGGCGGCGCCGGCCGGGTTCCGCGCATCAGGTAACGAAATCCACCGTGGAGGATTTGGCCTCTGCGGCCTCGACTTGCTGAGCCGCTTCGACGCGCTGCTGATCGGACTTGATCGTCGCCGCATCCGCGTTGGCCGTTTGGTCCGCGACGAGCTTGACTTCTGCCTGGCTGACCACGATCTGCGCAGGGTATGCGGGAACGATGGTGTTCATATCTCCCTCCTGGAGTTCCCACAAAATTGCAGCCATTCGTTCATGTTTTCTTAAGAGGTTCGGTTAACGCCGCTGTCTATTTCGAGTGAGGGCGATTCCAACGGGCGCCTGGACCGTCTTCTCCGGCCAGCGGCAGAGATCATTGATCAGGCAGATCTCGCAGCGCGGCTTGCGCGCCAGACAGGTGTAGCGGCCGTGCAGGATCAGCCAGTGATGCGCGTGCAGCATGAACTCGGGCGGGATCACGCGCTCGAGTCCGAGCTCGACTTCGAGCGGCGTGTTGCCGGGCGCCAGGCCGGTGCGGTTGCCGACCCGAAACACATGCGTATCCACCGCCAAGGTGTGCTGGCCGAACGCCATGTTGAGCACGACATTGGCGGTCTTGCGGCCGGCGCCCGGCAGGGATTCGATCTCGGCGCGGGTGCGCGGCACCTCGCCGCCGAATTCGGCGATCAGCTTTTCCGACAATGCGATGAGGTTTTTCGCCTTGTTGCGGTAGAGCCCGATGGTCTTGATATAGTCGCGCACGCCGGCCTCGCCGAGCGCGAGCATCTTTTGCGGCGTGTGCGCTACCGCGAACAGCGCACGGGTCGCCTTGTTGACGCCGGCGTCGGTCGCCTGCGCCGACAGCACGACCGCGACCAGCAGCGTATAGGGGTTGAGATGTTCGAGTTCGCCTTTCGGCTCGGGATTGGCCTTGCGGAAGCGGCTGAATGCTTCATGGACCTCCGCGGCGGTCCACGGCTTGAATGACCGGGGTGACGCCTTGGCCGGTTTTTTCGGTCCCGACTTGCGCCCGGCTTTGTTCCCCGGCTGGCCGCGCGCGGGCTTCGCTGCGGATTGAACGCGGACCTTGCCGGCGCGTTTGACCGCGGCGGATCGGGATTTGGGCTTGGGTTTGCGGATGATTTTCGGCATCACCGGGATATACTGACACGCCATGACAGCAGGCAATGAATTTGATCCGGCAGAAGCCGATCCACAATTGTTCTCGGCGCTGCTGACGCCGCACCGCTCGCTGAGCCGCACCGGCTTTCTGGTGCTGATGGCGCTGGTTAGCGTGATCAGTTTTGCCGCCGGGCTGGTGTTTCTGATGATGGGTGCCTGGCCGGTGCTCGGCTTTTTCGGCCTCGACGTGCTGGCGATCTACTGGGCGTTCCGGGTCAACTTTCGCCACGCCAGGGCGACCGAGGAGATCTCGGTGACGCCGTCCGAGCTGCGGGTGCGCCGGGTCAGCCACCGCGGCCATGTCGTCGAGTGGGTGCTCAACCCGCTCTGGGTGCAGCTCGACCAGAAAACCCATGCCGAATTCGGCATCGAGAAGCTCTATCTGCTCTCCAAAGGCCGCCGCGTCTCCGTCGCGAGCTTCCTGGGGCCAGACGAAAAGGCAAGCTTTGCCAAAGCTTTAATGGAAGCGCTGCAGGCCGCCAAGCGCGGTCCGACCTATAATCCGGTATCGTGACGGGCTGTCGGGAATCGGGTGGTTTGGACGCGGCAGCCGGCCTACATCAGGACCATGATGAACCTTGCAATCCATGACCACCACCTGACCAAACCCGGTCCCCAGGACGCCGCGCTCCGCGACTATGATTCGGTGCGGCGCGCCATCGCCTTCATCTCGGAGCGCTGGCGCGCGCAGCCGACCATCGAATCGGTGGCGGATGCGGCGGGCGTCACCCCCGATGAGTTGCACCATCTGTTCCGCCGCTGGGCCGGGCTTACGCCCAAGGCCTTCATGCAGGCGCTGACCCTCGATCACGCCAAGGCATTGCTGCGCGATTCCGCCAGCGTGCTCGACGCCGCCCTCGATTCCGGTCTTTCCGGCCCGGGGCGGTTGCATGATCTGTTCGTGACCCATGAAGCGATGTCGCCAGGCGAGTGGAAGGCCGGCGGCGCCGGCATGACGCTGCGCTATGGATTCCATCCGTCGCCGTTCGGTACCGCCGTGGTGATCGCGACCGACCGCGGCCTGGCCGGGCTCGCCTTTGCCGATCCCGGCGACGAGCCGGCGGCGCTCGCCGACATGCAGCGGCGCTGGCCCAGCGCGAGCTATCTCGAGGATCGCGACGGCACCGCGGCACTGGCCCGGCGTATTTTCGACACCCGGCTGTGGCGTGCCGACCAACCGCTGCGCGTGGTGCTGATCGGCACCGATTTCGAAGTCCGGGTATGGGAGACGCTGCTGAAAATCCCGATGGGCCGGGCGGTGTGCTATTCGGACATTGCCGGCAAGATCCGCCGGCCCAAGGCCTCGCGCGCCGTCGGCGCCGCGGTCGGAAAAAATCCGGTGTCGTTCGTGGTGCCGTGCCACCGCGCACTCGGCAAGGGTGGCGCGCTGACTGGCTACCACTGGGGCATCACCCGCAAGCAGGCGATGCTGGGCTGGGAAGCCGGCCAGGTGGGCCTGCATTAGCCGCGAAAATCGTAGGGTGGGCTGAGGCACGCTTGCGCCGTGCCCACCATCCCGGAATGACCGAGTTTAGCCGCTCACGCGGCGAGGTCGAGCTTCGAGGCTACCGTAGCGTCGGCGTTGAGGCGGTAGATCACCGGCACGCCGGTCGCGAGTTCGCGCGCCAGGATTTCCTTGGGCGACAGCTTCTCCAGCACCATGATCAGCGCCCGCAACGAATTGCCGTGCGCGGCCACCAGCGTGCGCTCGCCGCGCAGCACGCAGGGCAGCATCTCCTGGAGGTAATAAGGCAGCGTGCGCGCCAGCGTATCCTTCAGGCTTTCGCCGCCGGGCGGCGGCACGTCGTAGGAGCGCCGCCAGATATGGACCTGCTCCTCGCCCCATTTCTTGCGGGCCTCGTCCTTGTTGAGGCCCGACAGATCGCCATAGTCGCGCTCATTGAGCGCCAGGTTTCTTTGGGTCGGAAGGCCGCTCTGGCCGATTTCAGCCAGCACCAGATCGAGCGTATGCTGGGCGCGCAGCAGCACCGAGGTAAAGGCGATGTCGAAGGACAGCCCTTGCGCCTGCAACTGGCGGCCGGCCTGCTTTGCTTCGGCCACTCCCTGCTCGGTCAGATCGGGATCCTTCCAGCCGGTGAAGAGATTCTTCAGATTCCATTCGCTCTGGCCGTGCCGCACCAGCACGAGAAGACGGTCGCTCATTCTTTCATTCCGTTCAGATCGCTAGAAGTCCTTCAGTCCGAGCACGTCGGTCATCGAATAGAATCCGGGCTTTTGTTGGCGCGCCCACAATGCGGCCTTGACCGCGCCCTGGGCAAACATGGTCCGGTCCTCGGCCCGGTGCGTGAGCTCGATGCGCTCCATGGCGCCGGCGAAAATCACGCTGTGCTCGCCGGTGACGGTGCCGCCGCGCAGGGATGCAAAACCGATATCGCCCGAACGGCGGGAGCCGGTGAGGCCGTCGCGGCCGCGCGCGGCGTGCTGATCGAGCGCGATCTTGCGGCCCTCGGCCGCGGCCTCGCCGAGCATCAAGGCGGTGCCCGACGGGGCGTCGACCTTGGCCCTGTGATGCATCTCCAGAATTTCGATGTCGAAGCTGTCGTCGAGCGATTGCGCGACGCGCTTGACCAGCGCCGCCAGCAAATTGACGCCGAGGCTCATATTGCCCGATTTGACCACGATCGCACGCGAGGTGACGCTTCGGATCACGGCGTCGTCCGAACCCGAGAGCCCGGTGGTGCCGATGACATGCACAAGTCCCCGCTCGGCGGCGATCGCGACATTGGCGATGGTGGCGCCCGGAACCGTGAAGTCGAGAATGCCGTCGGCGTTGGCCGATAGCGCCCATAGATCGGCGGAGAGTTTGACGCCGTTGGCGGGCAGCCCGGCGAGCACGCCGGCATCCTTGCCCAGCAGTTCCGAACCGGGCGCCTCCAGCGCGCCGGCGAGGACCGCGCCCGGTGTTTCCGCAATGACGCGCGTCAGCGCGCGGCCCATCCGGCCGCCGGCCCCCGCAACGATCAGGCGCATGTCGGACATGTCTTTACCTCACCTCGCCGTATAGCGGCAGCGGGCTGTTCCGGCAACCGATCGGTACCGGCCTCAGGGCTGAGCGCCGTCATAGCCCTCGATGATCACCAGGTCGCTATCGGCGTGCGGGCTGCGGATCTTGACCAGCCGGGCATATTCCGGCGAATTGTAGCAGGCGAGCGCGGTCTCATAATCCTTGAATTCAAGCACCACATTGCGCGAGCGCGACGAGCCCTCCTGGCCAACATAGCGGCCGCCGCGGACCAGGAATTTGGCGCCGTATTTCGCGAACACCGCGCCGTTCTGCGCGACATATTCCTTGTAGCCGTCGATGTTGTGGACGTCGAGCCGCGCGATCCAGTAACCTTTTGCCATTGGCCTTCTCCTTTTTCGTTCTAGCCCAGCGCCTGGGCGATCTCGGTCTGGATGGCATCCGCCGCCGCCCTGGGATCGGAGGCCTCCATCACCGGGCGTCCTACCACCAGATAGTCCGCCCCGGCGGTGATGGCACGGGCCGGCGTCATGATGCGCTTCTGGTCACCACTGGCAGCGCCTGCCGGGCGAATGCCGGGAGTGACGAGGGTCATCCGAGGCCCGACGACCTTGCGCAAGGCGGCCGCCTCCTCCGGCGAACAGACGAGACCGTCGACGGCGAGTGCCTGCGCCTGTCGTGCGCGGGCCTCGGCCAATTCGGAGACGCCGAAGCGGTAGCCGGCGTCGTGAACATCACGGTCGTCATAGGAGGTCAGCACGGTGACGGCAAGGATCTTCAGCCCCGATCCCGCTGCCGCCTCGACCGCGGCCTTCATGGTCTGCGGATAGGCGTGCACGGTCAGGAACGCCGCGCCGAGCGTGGCAATGCTTTCGACGCCGCGGGCCACCGTATTGCCGATGTCGTGCAGCTTGAGGTCGGCGAACACCTTCTTGCCGCTGTCGGCGAGGCGACGCATCAGCGGCAATCCGCCGGCATAGGCGAGTTGATAGCCGATTTTGTAGAACGTTACGCTGTCGCCGAGCCGGTCAACCATCGCTTCGGCGGCGGCGGCGCCCGGCAGATCGAGCGCCACGATCAAGCGGTCGCGGAGGGTGATATTGGTTGGCGGCATATTCCCTCACATCATGCGTTGGGAGACTTCGATCAATTGGCGCACCAGCGCCTGCAGCGCCTCGACATCGGCCGGATGTTTCAGCCGGTCCATGTCGTCATAGGCCTCGCCGGCAAACGACAGCGCAAGCTGGTTCGGGATCACCGTGGCCCGGCAGGCGGACAGGATCAGCCGCAGCGCCGCCAGCGCGCGGGTCCCGCCTAGCCGGCTTTCGGAGGCCGCCGCGATCGCAAAGGCCCGCTCGTGAAACACCTGGCCGCGGGTTTCATGGGCATCCTGCACCCGGGTCACCCAGTCGATGGCATTCTTGAGCAACGGCGGCACCGCGGAATTGTATTCCGGCGTCACGACCAGCACGCCATGATGGGCGCCGATCATGCGCTTGAGATTGATCGCATGTTTCGGCACGCCCGACTTCGTCTGCAGGTCGCCGTCATAGATCGGCAGCGAAAAATCACCGAGCGAAATGCGCGTGACATCGGCGCCGGCCTGCGCCAGTTCAAAGGCTGCGGTCGCCGCGAGCCTCGCATTGAGCGAGCCGGTGCGCAGCGAACCGGGGATCACAAGGATTTTCAGCGCAGGCATGATTCATGGTCGTCGAGGGCTAACCGCGTCCGGGCGAGCGGACGGCATCAGCCCTTGCGATACACCCAGACGCGCGCCGGCGGAAGGTTCATCCAGATGCGCTCGGAGGCTTCTGTGGACACGCCGGGCAGCGATTTCGGAATCGGCGGCGCCACCGAATAGGTGAACTGCACGAACGGCGCCCCCGGAGCCAGCGCCAGGAAGGCATCGCGGATCAGCTTCAGCCGGGTCAGCATCGGCTTGGTGACAAGCGGCAGGCCGGACACCACCGCGGAAGCCGGAACGTTCAACACATCCCAGAGCGAATCCCGCAACGTATAGGCATCGCCCTGCACCACCTTGGCGTGCGGGTAGCGATCGCGCAGCAGAGCGCAGAATCCCGGATTGTATTCGACCAGCACCAGACGCTTCTGGTCGATGCCGTGGTCGATCAGCGCGTTGGTGATTGCACCGGTCCCCGGTCCGAGTTCGACCACCGGCCCCTTGGAAGCGACATCGACATACTGCGCCATGGTGCGCGCCAACACCCGGCCGGAGGGCATCACGGCACCCATGTGCAGCGGCTTTTCGATCCAGGAACGGAGAAAGCGGACTTCGTCATCGAGACGAAGAGGCTTCTTCAACACACGCGCGGACGATTGCAATGGCATTTCACTACCAGGCGGGACCGCACTTGTGCGGGAGTGTCAGAATATAGTCATAAAGAGGTATAGGCAGCCGCCGAACCGGTCAAGCCGAATGGTCACTGCGTGGTCGTGCGATTGCCGAAGAAGTCCTTGACCTTAGTGAAGAAACCCGCGGCCTCGGGTTGCGTTGCACCGGACGATAATTTTTCGAACTCGGCCAGCAATTCCTGCTGCTTCCGGGTCAGATTTTGCGGCGTTTCGACCGCGACCTGGACATACATGTCGCCGGTCTGGCGCGAGCGCAGCACCGGCATGCCCTTTGATGCAATGCGAAAGCGGCGGCCGGACTGGGTTCCACTGGAAATTTTTACTTTGGCCTGGCCCTTGTCGATGGTCGGCACCTCGAATTCGCCGCCGAGTGCGGCCGTCACCATCGAGATCGGCACGCGGCAATGCAGATCGGCGCCATCGCGCTGAAAGAACGGATGGGTGGCGAGCGACAGGAAAATGTAGAGATCGCCCGGCGGACCGCCGCGAACCCCGGCCTCGCCTTCGCCGGCGAGCCTGATCCGGGTGCCGTCTTCCACGCCTTGCGGGATATTGACCGACAAGGTCCGCTCGCGCGTCACCCGTCCCGAACCCGAACAGGAGGGACAGGGATCCTCGATCATCTGGCCGCGGCCCTGACAACCGGGACAGGTTCGCTCCAGCGTGAAGAAGCCCTGCGCCTGTCGCACGCGGCCGGCGCCGCCGCACATCGAACAGCTTTTCGGCCGGGTACCAGCCTTTGCTCCGGTGCCCGAACAGGATTCGCAGGTGACCGAGACCGGAATCTCGATCTGGGCGGTCTTGCCCTGAAACGCCTCTTCGAGGCTGATTTCCATGTTGTAGCGCAGGTCGGCGCCACGTTCGCGGCCGCCGCCGCGCCCACGCTGCCCGGCCATGCCGAACAAATCTTCGAAAATATCGGAAAAGGACGAGGCAAAGCCGGCACCGAACCCGGGACCGCCGCCGCCCGCGCCTTGCTCAAAGGCCGCATGGCCGAACCGGTCATAGGCCGCCCGCTTGTCGCCGTCCTTCAGGACCTCATAGGCTTCGTTGATTTCCTTGAAGCGGATTTCGCTGGCGGCGTCGCCGGGATTGCGATCCGGATGCCATTTCATGGCGAGCTTGCGGAACGCCGCCTTGAGCTTGGATTCGTCCGCCGTCCGATCGACTTCCAGGGTTTCGTAATAGCAGCGCTTGGTAGACATCCGTCAAATCCGCCCGAAGTTCGTCGTCATTCCGAGGGAACGCGTCCTGAAAGATGCAGCCATCGGCTTAACGAAAAATGACCCTCTTCCATCGAAGCGCGCCTTGCGCTCTTTGGAACGAGGGTCATTGTCACGTCCGCCACTTAAGCAGATTTCTTGTTGTTCTTGTCGTCGTCGACCTCGGTGAATTCCGCGTCGACCACATCATCCTTGGCAGCGTCCTTGGCCGCATCGCTTTCGGCCTGCTGCTTGTACATCGCCTCGCCGAGCTTCATCGAGGCCTGCGCCAGCGTGTTGGTCTTGGCCTTGATGGTCTCGGCATCGTCGCCTTTCAGCGCCTCCTTCAAATCGCTGACGGCGTCCTCGATGGCGCGGCGCTCGCTGTCCTCGACCTTGGAACCATGTTCGGCCAGCGCCTTCTCGGTCGAATGCACCAGGCTGTCGGCATGGTTCTTGGCATCGACCGCCTCGCGGCGCTTCTTGTCCTCGGCGGCATTGGCCTCGGCGTCCTTGACCATCTTCTGGATGTCGGCCTCCGACAGACCACCCGAGGCCTGGATGCGGATCTGCTGCTCCTTGCCGGTGGCCTTGTCCTTGGCCGAAACGTTGACGATGCCGTTGGCGTCGATATCGAAGGTCACCTCGATCTGCGGCATGCCGCGCGGCGCCGGCGGAATGCCCATCAGGTCGAACTGGCCGAGCACCTTGTTGTCGGCCGCCATCTCGCGCTCGCCCTGGAACACGCGGATGGTGACGGCGTTCTGGTTGTCCTCGGCGGTCGAGAACACCTGGCTCTTCTTGGTCGGGATCGTGGTATTGCGATCGATGATGCGGGTGAACACGCCGCCCAGCGTCTCGATGCCGAGCGACAGCGGGGTGACGTCGAGCAGCAGCACGTCCTTGACGTCGCCCTGCAGCACGCCGGCCTGGATCGCCGCGCCGATGGCGACGACTTCGTCCGGGTTGACGCCCTTGTGCGGCTCCTTGCCGAAGAACTGCTTCACCATTTCCTGGATCTTCGGCATCCGGGTCATGCCGCCGACCAGCACCACTTCGCCGACTTCGCCGGCGGTGAGGCCGGCATCCTTCAGCGCCTTGCGGCAAGGCTCGATGGTCTTCTCGACGAGATCGTTGACCAGCGCCTCGAACTTGGCGCGCGTCAGCTTCATGGTCAGATGCTTCGGCCCGGTCTGGTCCGCCGTGATGAAGGGCAGGTTGATTTCGGTCTGGGTGGTCGAGGACAATTCGATCTTGGCCTTTTCGGCCGCCTCTTTCAGGCGTTGCAAGGCAAGCTTGTCATTGCGCAGGTTGATGCCCTGCTCCTTCTGGAATTCATCGGCCAGGTAGCTGACGAGCCGCATGTCGAAGTCTTCGCCGCCGAGGAAGGTATCGCCGTTGGTCGACTTTACCTCGAACACGCCGTCGCCGATCTCGAGGATCGAGACGTCGAAGGTGCCGCCGCCGAGATCGTACACCGCGATGGTGCCGGATTTCGACTTGTCGAGACCGTAGGCGAGCGCGGCCGCGGTCGGCTCGTTGATGATGCGCAGCACTTCAAGGCCGGCGATCTTGCCGGCGTCCTTGGTGGCCTGACGTTGCGCGTCGTTGAAATAGGCGGGAACGGTGATGACGGCCTGGTCGACCTTCTGGCCGAGATGGGCTTCCGCGGTCTCCTTCATCTTCTGCAGGATGAAGGCGGAGACCTGCGAGGGCGAATAGCTCTTGCCGTCGGCCTCGACCCAGGCATCGCCGTTCGACGCCTTGACGATCTTGTAGGGGACGAGCTTCTTGTCCTTCTCGACCATCGGGTCGTCATAGCGGCGGCCGACCAGGCGCTTGACGGCAAAGAAGGTCCGCTCGGGATTGGTCACCGCCTGGCGTTTGGCGGGCTGGCCGACGAGGCGCTCGCCGTCATCGCTGAAGGCAACGATTGACGGGGTGGTCCGCATCCCTTCGGCGTTTTCGATGACTTTCGCGTTCTTGCCATCCATTACGGCGACGCACGAATTGGTGGTGCCGAGATCGATCCCAATGACCTTTCCCATGGTCCTCATATCCTTCTTTTTGCGGCAGGTTGGCTGGGCCCTGACGGCGCACCAATCCGAACCCCCAACGATCAAATGCTCGCGATATTGCGACGGTGAGCCTCATATAGGAGGGGGCCCCAAGCCTGCAAGGACCGGGACGCAACCTTCGCCCGCGAAAACCGCCGTCGTTGAAAGATAGTGTCGGCAAGCTCTCCCGCGGGGGCAGCCAGGCCAGGCCGCAAGACCGCTCGATGGGTCGGCAATGGGCCGGTTAACGGTACGGCGGATCGGGCCACCGGGCTGTTGCGGCCGCGGCAAATCCGCTAAAAGGCGAGCGGAACGGAAAGGCTGCCGCCCGGCGCAAGGCCGCGATCGGCCGCCACCGAACGACCTCAATGCAAACTCAGTAGATTTTTCATGAACCAGATTCGACTGCTGTCCGCGGCTATCCTGCTCGTCGCCACCGCGCTTGCCTGCGGTCCCGCCCGAGCCGCAGACCCGGCTTTTCCGCCGGGGTCCCGGGTCGGGATGACGCCGCTGGTCGGTCTTGTCCCCGCCAAGACCTTCGTCGGATTCGAAACCGAGGACCAGGGCGTCAAGGTGTTGGTGGCGGAGCTTCCGGCCGACGCCTATGGCGAGGTCATGAAAGCCTTCAAGGCCAATCCCGCGGGCGCCAACGGCATCAAGCCGGAGAGCATCGAGACCGCCGCAGGCGTCGCCTATTATACCGCCGAGAACGCCAAGGATGGCGCCACCAGCGTGCGGCGCTATTCGATGATCATGCCGGGCGGTACGTTCTCAGGCTATATCGCGGTACAGGTCCCCGAGAACGCCAGCAAGATCTACACCGACGCCGCGGTCCGGCAGATGTTCGCCTCGGCGACCATTCGCAAGGAAGTGCCGGTCAACGAGCAACTTGCGCTGATGCCGTTCGACATCGGCGATCTCGGCAAGTTCAAGAATGTCCGGACGCTGGTGCCGGGAGGAGCCATCATTCTTGCCGATGGCGATGAAACCACCGGCTTCGAGGCCGCCCCCTTCATGCTGATCGGCATCATGGGAGCGGCACCGGCGCAGCCGCAGGATCGCGACCGGTTTGCCCAGGAGGCCGCGACCACGATTCCCGGCGTGCGCGAGGCGCATCTCACGGTGTCGGAGCCGATCCGTATCGACGGCATACCCGGCTATGAAACGCGTATCGACGCCGTCAGCGGCAAGGACAGCACCCCGGTCACCGTCGTGCAGTGGTTGCGATTCGGCGGCCCGACGTCACTGCGCGTGATCGGCAGTTCGCCGCGCGACCAGTGGGAAAAGGCGTTTCCGCGCTTTCGTGCGGTGCGCGACGGAATTCACCAGCGCTGATCGCCGCCATGGACTGACGTCTCAGGCGGCGTTGTTCGGTTCGTTGCCGTTGACGGGGGTTGCCGCCTTTGCGCCGCCCTTGGAGACGCCGACCAGGGCGGGACGCAGCACGCGCTCGCCGATCATGTAGCCGGCCTGCACCACCTGCACCACCGTGCCGGCGGGCACCGACGGGTCGGGAACCTCATACATCGCCTGCTGGAAATTCGGATCGAACTTCTCGCCCGACGGGTCGAACTTCTTGACGCCGTTCTTCTCGAGCGCGTTGAGCAGCGACCGCTCGGTCAGCTCCACGCCCTCGATCAGTGCCTTCAGGCCGGGATCGGCGGCCGCCCTGGTATCGGCCGGAACCGCATCGAGCGCGCGCTGCAGATTGTCGGCGATATCGAGCACGTCGCGCGCGAAGCCGGTGATCCCGTAGATCCGCGCATCGGCCACCTCGCGGCTGGTGCGCTTGCGCAGGTTTTCCATTTCCGCCAGCGTGCGCAGCATCTTGTCGCGCGATTCCGCGGCTTCCCTGGCAAGCGCCTCGACCGATCCTTCCTCGGGATCGTCGGGCATCACGTAGGGCTTGGAGACCACGGGCTCGCCGGCCTGCGCCGGATTGGCCGGATTCTCGTTTTGCCGGTTCGGATTGGTCATGGACTGCCTTTTCGAAAAATCGCCTGGGATCAAGTCAATGCGGGATTTGCTGGCGGGATATCGTGCTTTGGACGCGGAAAATCAAGCGCCCCGCGGACCGGATCATCCACCCAGCAGCCGGCTGACGATCCGCGCGGCATAGTCCACCGTCGGAATAACCCGGGCATAATTGAGCCGGGTCGGCCCGATCACGCCGAGAACGCCGACAATATGGCCGGCGCCGTCGCTGTAGGGCGCGATGATGGTGGAGGAGCCGGACAGCGAAAACAGCTTGTTCTCCGATCCGATGAAAATCCGCACGCCTTCGGCGCGCTCGGCGCGGCCCAAGAGGTCGATCACGCCGCGCTTGGTTTCGAGATCGTCGAACAGCAGCCTGACCCGTTCGAGGTCCTCGAGCGCATGCAGATCCTCCAGCAGATTGGCATGACCGCGCACGATCAATTGCCGGTCGTCGGTCTCGCCACCCGACCAGTTGGCGAGCCCGGCGGCGATCACCTTCTGGGTCAGTTGATCGAGTTCGGTGCGGCTCTGCGCCAGTGCGGTCTCAAGTTCGAGGCGCGCCTCCGCCAGGGTGCGTCCCCGGATCCGCGCATTGAGAAAATTGGTGGCTTCGATCAGCGCCGAGGAGGGAACGCCGGGCGGCAGCGTCAGCACCCGGTTCTCGACCTGGCCGTCCTCGCCGACCAGCACCACCAGCGCGCGCTCCGGCTCCAGCCGCACGAACTCGATATGCTTCAGCCGTGAATTGGATTTGGCGGTGAGCACCACCGCCGCGGCCCGGGTCAGGCCGGACAGCCGCGTCAAGGCTTCGCCAAGCGCGGCCTCGACCGATTGCGCCTTGCCGACCGACGCGAGCTGGGTCTGGATCGACTGCCGTTCCGGTTCGGTCAGATCGCCGACCTGCATCAGGGCATCGACGAAAAACCGCAAACCCAATTCGGTCGGCAGCCGGCCGGCCGAGGTGTGCGGCGCGTAGATCAGTCCGAGTTGCTCGAGATCCGACATCACGTTGCGGACCGAGGCCGGCGAGAGCGGCACCGCGATCAGGCGTGATATATTGCGTGAACCGACCGGCTCGCCGGTCGCCAGATAGCTCTCTACAATTTGGCGAAAGATGTCGCGTGAGCGCTCGTTAAGCTGGGCAAGCCCGGCATGGGGGGCGATCAGGCCGATCGGATCGTGCTGGGCCACCTTCTACTCCTGCAACTGACCCTAATCTGTCCATCCCGGGTGCCGCTGACAAGCGGTCATTCGACCGCACGGAATGCGGCCAAGGGCCTTGCCGCTGTCGCTTCCCCCACCTACAAGCACCGCGAGACCTGCAACAGTGCTGATTTCTCGGAGGATTCCCATGCGGCCAAGCCGCCGTGCGCCGGATGAACTGCGCGCCGTGTCCCTGGAACGCGGCGTCGTCAAATATGCCGAGGGTTCCTGCATGGTCAAATTCGGCGATACCCACGTGCTGGTGACGGCCACGCTGGAAGAACGGTTGCCGCCCTGGCTCAAGGGCCAGGGCCGCGGCTGGGTCACGGCCGAATATGGCATGCTGCCGCGGGCCACGCTGGAGCGGACCCGCCGCGAGGCGTCGGCCGGCAAGCAGAACGGCCGCACCGTCGAGATCCAGCGCCTGATCGGCCGTTCGCTGCGCGCGACGCTTGACCTCGAAGCGCTGGGCGAACGCCAGATCACGGTCGACTGCGACGTGCTGCAAGCCGATGGCGGCACCCGCACCGCCTCGATCACCGGGGCCTGGGTGGCACTGGCCGATTGCATCGGCTGGATGAAGAGCCGCAACATGATCAAGACCAACGTGCTGCGCGACAATGTGGCGGCGATCTCCTGCGGCATCTACAACGGCACGCCGGTGCTCGACCTCGATTACGCCGAGGATTCCGAGGCCGAAACCGACGCCAATTTCGTCATGACCGGCGACGGACGCATCATCGAGGTGCAGGGCACGGCGGAGAAGACCCCGTTCTCGCAGGACGAGTTCCTGGCGCTGATGGCGCTGGCGCGCAAGGGCGTGGCGCGGCTGGTGGATTTGCAGAAAATGGCCGTGGCGTGATCGGGCTGGCGTAGACTGATAGACTGAAAGCCATGCATCGCCGAATCACAGGCAAGCTCGTGATCGCGACCCACAATCCCGGCAAACTTGCCGAGATGCGCGAACTGCTGGCGCCGCACGGCGTCGAGGCGGTGGCGGCGGACGAGCTAGGCCTCGGCGAGCCCGACGAAACCGGCGACAGCTTTCGCGCCAATGCGCAGATCAAGGCGATCGCAGCCGCCAAGGCAGCCCGGTTGCCGGCCTTCGCCGACGATTCCGGGCTGATGGTCGACGCGCTGGATGGCGCGCCCGGGATCTTCTCCGCGCGCTGGGCAGGCCCGGACAAGGACTTTTCCGCGGCGATGGCCCGGATCGAGCGCCTGCTGCAGGAGCGCGGCGCCACCGCACCACCGCAGCGCCGCGCGCATTTCGTGTCCGCGCTGTGCGTGGCGTGGCCCGACGACCATCTCGAGGAGGTCGAGGCGCGCGCCGACGGCGTGCTGGTGTGGCCGCCACGCGGCACGGCCGGCTTCGGCTACGATCCGGCGTTCATGCCCGATGGACATGCGCGCACCTTCGGCGAAATGACCAGTCTCGAGAAACATGGGCTGCCGCCGCTCGGTCTCGGATTGTCGCATCGTGCCCGCGCCTTCGTGAAGCTTGCGGAGATCTGCCTTGACCCGCGCTGACAGCCAAGCGTTTGGCGTCTACGTGCACTGGCCGTTCTGCCTGTCGAAATGTCCGTATTGCGATTTCAACAGCCATGTCCGCCATGCGCCGATCGACGAGGCACGATTTTCGCGCGCGTTCGCCCGCGAAATCGAAACCACCGCGGCGCGCACATCCGGCCGGGACGTATCGTCGATCTTCCTGGGCGGCGGCACGCCCTCGCTGATGCAGCCGCAAACCGTCGGTGCAATCCTCGATGCGATCGCCAAGCACTGGCGCGTCGCCCCTGCTGCCGAAGTCACGCTGGAAGCCAATCCGACCAGCGTCGAGGCGACGCGCTTTGCCGGTTACCGCGCCGCCGGCGTCAACCGGGTTTCGCTCGGCGTGCAGGCGCTGGACGATGCGTCGCTGCGCGCGCTGGGACGGCTGCACACCGCGCGCGAGGCTCTCGATGCGGTCGCGATCGCGCGCACCGCGTTCGAGCGCTATTCGTTCGACCTGATCTACGCCCGTCCCGACCAGACGCCGCAAATGTGGGCGGACGAGTTGAAGCGCGCGATCTCGGAAGCCGCCGAGCATCTGTCGCTCTACCAGCTCACGATCGAGGAAGGCACGCCGTTCTTCGGCCTTCACGCCGCCGGCAAATTGAAGACGCCGGACGAGGCCACGGCGCGCGCTCTCTATGACGTCACCCAGGAGGTCTGCGCCGCGCATGGACTGCCGGCCTACGAGATTTCCAACCACGCGCGCACCGGCGCGGAGTGCCAGCATAATCTGGTGTACTGGCGCGGCGAGGAATATGCCGGCATCGGGCCGGGCGCGCATGGCCGCCTCGATATCGACGGGATCAGACACGCGATCGTCACCGAGAAGCGGCCCGAAGCCTGGCTGATGCGCGTCGAAGCCACGGGTCACGGTGTTGTGACCGACGACACCCTCAACAGCGAAGAACGCGGCGACGAGTTCCTGCTGATGGGGCTGCGGCTCGCGGAAGGCATCGATCCCGGGCGCTATGCGGCGTTGTCGGGCCGCGCGCTTGATCCGGACCGGATCGCGGTACTGCGGGATGAAGGCGCCATTACCGTCGACGCCGGCGGCCGACTGCGGGTCACGCAGGCCGGATTTCCCGTGCTCGACGCGGTGGTGGCCGATTTGGCGGCGTAGAGAGCATGGTGAACGATATTCGATCGCTCTGGACGTTCCCGACACTCGAAAGGCTATTGGCAGCGCCAGAATAGCCGCTAGGGTTGCATCGCCTACATTCACCACAATGTGCAATAGTTTCACATTTTGCTGTTGATTTTGTGCAACCATTGCACTAACTTACCTCGTTGAGGCCATATGGCGAGCGTTGATGCTCCCCTAACTAACTGCAATATCTACATTTATCCGGGAGACTCATAGTCCCCCGCACTTCCACTTAAGGGGCCAATTCGAGGGCTTCCGTGGACATGATGAGCTTGGAGGTTGTCGCTGGGAAGGCGTCAAAGAAGGACCTAGCCGAAGTCAAAGAATGGCCGCAAAGCCAGAAAATCTGGCCGTTTTGGTATCAGAGTGGAGAAGGCTCAATGAACGAGAATGATATCGTCGACAGTGGGATTCCGCTTCCCCGCATGGCCACTGTCCAGCCGCTCCACGACTTCGTGCTTCGAGTTAAGTGGGGGGAAGGCCCAAGGGCTGGACGCGAAGATCTCGTCGACGTTAGCCCGGCCATCTTCAGTTACAAAGTGTACCGTCCTCTGAGAGATGAAAATCTTTTTTTGACCGGGATCATCGCCAAGACGGAGATACCATCGCGTGGGTAGCGATGCGGATTTAACCATGTCAGCAGACACCATCCAATCCCTCGCACAGGAAAGTTGGACGCCCAGGGAATTCCTGGACTTCCTGACGCGAAACAGACTTACGCAAGAAGCCGCCGCGGCATTATTGGTAGAAGCAGAAGGCAAATCGCAACTTACGCTACGAAGGGGCCGATCCCTCGTGTCATCGCGCTTGCATGCTACGGGTTCGAATTCTCTCAGGCGCGATAGATTTTTGCATCGGCATCAACGCCAACCTCCCTCATATCCACTGTCCACCCCGAGCAGAATGAACAATCCCATTCTGCCTCTGCCCACGCAGCTCCACTCCAACGCGCTTTCTCCGTCGCTTGGGCGTCTACGCGGCAAAACTCTTCGGCGAGCCGGCGACCGCTACGCCGCCGCCCGATCCCACCCGCATCACCGCCAGGCCGCGTTCGTTGGTGCCGTCGGCCCGGAAGCGGAACAGACCGTCGATGCCGGCAAAGCCGGATGGATTGGTCAGCACATCGGGTGAAAACCGGGTTGGGCCCTGCGTCCTCGCCAGCGCCGCCACCAGCGCCACCGCGTCATAGGCCAGCGTCGCGGTTCGCACCGGGTCTGCGCCGTATTTGGCGCGGTAGCGGCCGGAAAAGCTGCGGAAGCCGGCCGGATCCGGCGCCGCATAAAGGCCGCCCTGCAAGGCAGGGCTCGCGAACACCCGTGCATTGTCCCACAAGCCGGTACCGAGCAACTGGATGTTCTTCAGATTGGCGCCGGCCGCGGTCAGCGCATCGGCGACCTGCACCACCGAATCGCCGTCGTCGGCAATAAAAAGCGCATCCGCGCTGCCCAGCGCCGGCGCCACGGTTCGCGCCGCGGTGGCGCGATCGGCGTCGTATTTCTGGAACGCGACGATGCGGCCGCCGCGGCGGCTCACCGCCTGCTTGAACGCGCCCTCCACGACACTGCCATAGGCGTTCTCGGGCACCAGCGCGGCAAACGATCGTTTGCCGAGGCTGGCGGAATACTCGACAATCCGGTTCACATCGGATTCCGGCAGGAAGCTCAGGAGATAGACACCGCGGCCGGCCACGCTGGAATCGGTCGAGAACGCGATCACCGAAATACCCCGCGCCCGCGCAAGCTGGGCGGTCGCCGGAACCGACACCGCAAACAACGGGCCGAGAATGATCTCCGCGCCTTCGTCAAGCGCCTGCTGCGTGCCCTGCTGCGCGCCTTGCGGGCTGCCGCCGTCATCCTTGATCAGGAGCTGAAGATTCGGATTCTGGAATTCCGCCAGCGCCATCTCGGCAGCGTTCTTCATGGATTGCGCGGCAACCCCGGCATTGCCCGATGCCGACAGCGGCAGGATCAGGCCGACCTTGACCTGGCCGGTGCCGACCGCGAGCGGTTCCTGGGTCGGTCCGGCCGGACCCGGCGCCGGCTGCGAGCCGAACTGGCTGAGGCTTTGCTGGACCCCCGCACAGGCCCCGAGCAGGGGCGCGCCGAGAATCAAGCCAACCGCGCTCCGCCGGGTTGCCCCGGCGGGCTGGAATTTGCGATCGAGCGGGCCCACCATCGGTTCTCTTCTCTTGACCGACCGGAATCGGTCAGGACGTTTGCCTCCGGACGATCAGGAGGGCGGATTCAGGCATATTGTCGACGAATAGTTAACCAAAACAAAAGGATTATAGCGATGCGACATCGGCGCCGGTTGCGGTATTCCGGTTCCTCGCCGGCTGATAGCCGACACTCGCTTGGGCAGGATCGTGGCATCCGCGCCGCGTTCCCACTAGATTGAGCCGATGCGCGCCAAAGCTGCCTCCCCAGATACATCCGCAGGCGTCACGGGTTTCACGGCCCGCAGTTTTTCGGTCGGCGGCCAGTTGCTCGCCGCCCCAAAGCCGGCGCCCGGACTTTATCTGGTCGCGACCCCGATCGGCAATCTTGGCGACATTACCCTGCGCGCGCTGGAAACGCTGGCCGGGGTCGACGTCATCGCCTGCGAGGACACCCGCATCACCCGCCGGCTGATCGAGCGTTATGCGATCGCGGCCGAGCTCAGGCCCTATCACGAACACAACGCCGCGGCGGCGCGGCCGAAAATCATGCAACGTCTGGCACAGGGCGCCGCCATCGCGCTGGTTTCGGACGCCGGAACGCCGCTGATTTCAGATCCCGGATTCAAGCTGGTGCGCGAGGTCTGCGCGGCGGGTCATGCGGTGACCGCGCTGCCGGGACCGTCATCGGTGCTGGCCGCGCTTGCGGTGGCAGGGCTGCCGACCGACCGGTTTTTCTTCGAAGGATTCCTGCCGGCGAAGGCAACCGGCCGGCGCGCCCGGCTGACCGAGCTTTCGCGAATCGATGCAACGCTGGTGATGTTCGAATCCGGAAACCGCCTCGCCGACGCGCTGGCCGATCTCGCCGCCATCATGGGCGGCCGCGACGCCGCGATCTGTCGCGAGCTGACCAAGATGCATGAAGAGGTCCGGCGCGCCCCGATCTCCGAGCTGGCGCGCTCCGCCGCTGAGCTGGAGACCCGCGGCGAATTCGTGCTGGTGCTGGCTCCGCCCGCGGCGGGTGCACAGATCATGGCAGCGCACGAGCTGGACGAGCTGTTGCGAAACCAGCTCGCGCGCGAAAGCGTCAAGGACGCGGTGGCGCACGCAGTCGAATTGTCCGGCCGGCCGCGCCGCGAGATCTATGCCCGCGCGCTGCAGCTCGCCCGGGACCATGATGCGGAAGGCGATGATGGCCAAGACGGATGACGGCAGGCCCATGGCGGCGCAGCCGAAATCGGCTTCGCCGGAGCGGCTCGCGGCATTTCGAACCGGCGTTTCCGCCGAGGTGCGCGCCGCGGCCTATTTGATCGCCAAGCGCTATCGGATCCTGGCCAGGCGTTTTCGCACGCCGTTTGGCGAGATCGACCTGGTCGCCCGCCGCGGCAACCTCGTGGTCTTTGTCGAGGTCAAGGCCCGCGCCAGTCTCGAGGAGGCCGCCTATGCGGTGACGCCGCGCCAGCAACGGCGCATCGTCGATGCGGCACAGGCGTGGCTGGCGGCGCATCCCGAACATGGCGAATTCGAGCTGCGTTTCGACGTCATGCTGATTGCACCGCGGCGACTTCCGCGCCATCTGTTAGCGGCGTTCGACGCCAGCCCCTGAGATCTTCCCCGACCGAGCCAACCTGCGGACCCGACCATGAAGCTGAATATCGCCGTCCAGATGGACCCCATCGCGCGCATCAATATCGGCGGCGATTTGACCTTCGCGCTGCTTCTGGAAGCGCAGCGGCGCGGCCATGGCATTTCCTATTACACGCCGGACAGACTGTCGCTGCGCGGCGAGGAACTGGTGGCGCCGGTTCAACGGCTCACCGTGCGCGACCAGGCCGGCGACCATTTCAGCCTCGGCGAGCCGCGGCGCGAGCCGCTCGCGGCGTTCGACGTGGTGCTGCTGCGGCAGGACCCGCCGTTCGATCTCGCCTACATCACCTCGACACATTTGCTCGAGCGCATCCATCCGAAGACGCTGGTGGTCAACGATCCCGCCAGCGTGCGCAACGCGCCGGAAAAGATCTTCGTGATGGATTTTGCCGAGCTGATGCCGCCGACCCTGATCTCGCGCGATCTCGAGGAGATCAATTCGTTCCGCGACCAGCACGGTGCGGTGGTGATGAAGCCGTTGCACGGCCATGGCGGCGCCGCGGTGTTTCGCGTCCTGCCGCAGGACATGAATTTCGGTTCGCTGTTCGACATGTTTTCGGTGACGTTTCGCGAGCCCTGGGTGATCCAGCGCTTTCTTCCCGAGGTCAAGCACGGCGACAAGCGCATCATCCTGGTCGATGGCGAGTTTGCCGGTGCGGTCAACCGCGTTCCGGCGGCGGACGACCTGCGCTCCAACATGGTGCGCGGCGGCGCCGCCAGGGCGACCGAGCTTTCGCCGCGCGAGCGCGAGATCTGCACGCGGCTCGGCCCGGCGCTGCGCCAGCGCGGTCTGTTGTTTGTCGGCATCGACGTCATCGACGGCTTTCTCACCGAGATCAACGTGACCTCGCCGACCGGCATTCGCGCCGTGGCGCGGCTCGGCGGCCCCGACATCGCCGCGAAAATATGGGACGCGATCGAGGCCAGGCGAGGGTAAGTCGGCTTGTTCTCTCATTGTTCTTGATCTCCGGCAAAGGCCGCCCCGTTCCCTCATTGTTCTTGCTCTCGCCTGGACTTTCCGCTACCTTTGGTTGCAGGAAGAAGGGGCGGCATGGTCCAGCGGGTGTCGACCGTAGCGTTTGAGGGGATCGAGGCCCGTGCGGTCGACGTGCAGGTGCAGGTCGCGCCCGGGCTGCCGGCGTTCACCATTGTCGGGCTGCCGGACAAGGCGGTGTCCGAGGCGCGGGAGCGGGTGCGCTCGGCGTTGATCGCTTCGGGACTCGCGCTGCCGGCGCGGCGAATCACCGTCAATCTCGCCCCGGCCGATCTGCCCAAGGAAGGCAGCCATTACGACCTGCCGATCGCACTCGGCCTGATGGCCGCGATCGGCGCCATTCCGCCCGATGCGCTCAACGGCTTTACCGTGCTCGGCGAACTCGGGCTCGACGGATCGATCGCGCCGGTCGCTGGCGTGCTGCCGGCGGCGATCGGCGCCAATTCGCGCGAAGAAGGCCTGATCTGCCCCGCGCCCTGCGGCGCCGAAGCGGCCTGGGCGAGCCCGGATATCCAGATCGTGGCGGCGAATTCGCTGATCCAGATCGCCAATCATTTCAAGGGCACGCAGGTGCTGTCGCGGCCGACGCCGAAGGTCCATGAACACCAGACCACGCTGCTCGATCTGCGCGACATCAAGGGCCAGGAAAGCGCCAAGCGCGCGCTCGAGATTGCCGCGGCCGGCGGCCATCATCTCCTGATGATCGGCGCGCCCGGCGCCGGCAAATCGATGCTGGCGGCGCGGCTGCCCTCGATCCTGCCGCCGCTGTCGCCATCCGAACTGCTGGAAGTCTCGATGATCGCCTCGGTCGCCGGCGAGATCGAGGGCGGCGCGCTCACCGCGCGGCGGCCGTTCCGCTCGCCGCATCATTCCGCCAGCATGGCGGCGCTGACCGGCGGCGGCACACGGGCGAAACCCGGCGAAATCTCGCTGGCGCATCAGGGCGTGCTGTTTCTCGACGAATTGCCGGAGTTCGATCCGCGGGTACTGGATTCGCTGCGCCAGCCGCTGGAAAACGGCGAGGTCGCGGTATCGCGCGCCAATCATCGCGTCACCTATCCGGCGCGCTTCATGCTGGTTGCGGCGATAAATCCCTGCCGCTGCGGCCACGCCTGCGAGCCCGGCTATTCCTGCAAGCGCGGACTGGTCGACCGCTGCAGCGCGGACTATCAGGCGCGGATCTCGGGGCCGCTGATGGACCGCATCGATTTGCGCATCGAGGTGCCGGCGGTCACCGCCGCCGACCTGATCCTGCCGCCGCCCGCGGAAGGCTCGGCGGAAGTCGCCGCCCGGGTGGCGGCCGCGCGCGACCTGCAGCGGGCGCGCTACGCCGCGGCCGGACTGACGCAGGTCCGCACCAACGCCGAGGCGCCGGCCGCGCTGCTGGAACAAATCGCGCAGCCGGACCCGCCAGGCGCAAAGCTGCTTCGCGAGGCCGCCGAGACCATGCGGCTGTCGGCGCGCGGCTACCATCGCGTGCTGCGCGTCGCCCGCACGCTTGCCGACCTCGACGGCACCGAGCGGATCGGCCGGGTGCATCTCGCCGAAGCCCTGTCCTACCGCGCCCTCGCCGAGGATGTCAGGCGCGCCGCCTGAATCCATCCGCGCGATTGAAGGGCGACCGCGCCCCATCAACCGGCCTCGCCGCCGCATCGCTCCTGAAGACCGATCTTAACGTTTCGTCAACCCTGTTCTCATCGGGCGGCGCTGACCTCTCCTCACCTCAAGCACTTTGCAAGGTCGTCGCCGCATCGTCGGCGCCAGCACGCGGCGCGCGCCAGGGCTCTCTCCAGTGGGATGGCGCGAAACGATCGTGGTGGCGAAGGCAATTTTCGGGGACGTCGGTCAATGGGGATGGTTTTCCGGATCAAGTTGGGGTTCCGCCGCCTCGGGCGGCGGCATCCCGTGCTGACCTTCGCGATCCGATCGTTCATGATCTTCTCCGCCGCGTTCGGCGGCGCCTATGGCTTCATCGTCGGAAGCCGATCGCAGAATTCCGGCTACGACCCGCACGCCTTTGCCATTGGTGCGAGTTTCCTGTTCGCGATCGCCTGCGTCGCGCTCGCCACGCTGAGCATCCGGCTGCGCTGGATGCGCCGACGGCTGCGCAAGGTCGCCCTGCACAATGAAGCGCTGGCCGACCGCAACTGGGAACTGCAGGAGGCCGAGCAGCGCGCCCGCAGCCTGTTCGAATCCCAGGGCGATCTGATCATCCTGCGCGACGCCGAGGGCGGCATCACCTTCGTCAACGATGCCTATTGCGAACTGGTCGCGCGGCCGCGCGCCGCGCTGATCGGCAGCCGTTTCGCACCGACCGTCCTCGAGCAGGGCGACACGGCGATCGAAGCCAACGGCACCCGGATTCACGACCAGAAGGTCGCAACACCGCTCGGGCCGCGCTGGATCGCCTGGCGCGAGGGCCTGGTTCGATCGGACGCGGGCCGGCCGGCGGAAATGCAGAGCGTCGGCCGCGACGTGACCGACCGCACCGAAACCGAGCGCGCGCTGGCCGAGGCCCGCGACCTCGCCGATGCCGCGAGCCGCGCCAAATCCCGCTTCCTCGCCATGGCCTCCCATGAAATTCGCACCCCGCTCAACGGCATCCTCGGCATGAGCGGGTTGCTGCTCGATACGCCGCTGACACCGGAACAGATGACCTATGCGAGAGCGGTGAAAACGTCAGGCGACGCGCTGCTTTCGCTGATCGAGGAGCTGTTGGATTACTCCAAGATCGAGGCCGGCAAGATCGACCTCGAACAGCGGCCGTTCGTGCTGAGCGCCCTGGTCGAGGACATCACCGAACTGCTGGCGCCACGGGCCCAGGCGCGGCAGATCGAGATTGCCGCCTATGTCGACGAACGGTTGCCGACCGAAGTGATCGGAGACACGGCGCGGCTGCGGCAGGTGCTGCTCAACCTCGCCGGCAACGCCATCAAGTTCACCTCGACCGGCGGCGTGGCACTGATTGTCGAGCCAGGCATCTGGCCCAACGAGATCAGCTTCCTGGTGCGCGACACCGGCATCGGCATCGCGCCCGAGGCGCAGCAACGGATTTTCCGCGAGTTCGAGCAGGCCGACGACCGGATCGCCAGGAACTATGGCGGTACCGGGCTGGGGCTCAGCATCAGCGAGCGGATCGTCAAGCGGATGGGCGGCCGCATCACGCTGGAAAGCAGGCCGGGCACCGGCTCGACCTTCGAGGTGTCGGTGCCTCTTGCCGCCTGCCGCGGCCATAGCGGCGAAGACGCTGCTGTCGCGGTCCCGGACCTGAACGGCGAATCGATCATGCTGGTGTCACCACAGACCATCGAGGCCTCGCTGGTGGCCCGGCGGCTGCAGCGCTGGGGCGGCCAGACCTGCATGGTGTCGGATCTTGCGGTGGCGCAGGCGCTGTTGCCGGAGCGGGCGTGGCACGCCGTTCTGGTCGACCACGCATGGGGCGCCGACGAGGCCGAACGGCTGGCCGAAGCGGCGCGGATCCATGCCACGCGGCGCATCGTCCTGCTCACGCCGGCCACGCGGCACGAGCTCAAATCCTCCTCCGCCTTTACCGGCTATCTGGTCAAGCCGTTGCGCGCGGCATCGCTGGCGGCCCGCCTGACCAGAAGCGCCGGAAGTTGTCGCGCCCGACCTTGCCGCCGATCCCCTGATCGACGCGCCCGACGCTGCCGAGGCGCCGGTGATCGCGCCGGCGCGCGGCCTGTCGATCCTGGTCGCCGAAGACAACGAGATCAACGCGCTCCTGATGCGCTCGCTGCTGACCCGACTGGGACACCACGCCGTCATCACCACCAATGGCGAGGCGGCGCTGGAATCCTGGCTCGCGGCCAAATCGGCCGGCGCTCCCTATGACCTGATCCTGATGGACATCCAGATGCCGCAGCTCGACGGCATCGAAACCGCCCGGCGCATCCGGGCCCGCGAGGCCGGCCAGCCCGGACGCCAGACCCCGATCCTCGCGCTGACGGCCAACACGCTGGTGGAGGATCGTTACGCCTGCTTCGAAGCCGGCATGGACGGCTTCCTGATCAAGCCGCTCGATCGCGACAAGCTCGCCGACGCGCTCGCCGGGCTCGCCGCCTCGCGGCATCTCGTCGACCTAAGCAGCAACGTCATCCCGGGATGACGTTGGGCCTGTCCGGCCCCCTACAGCCGCCGCAGCGCCACCTGTTCGACGACGTGGTCGGCGCCCTTTTTCAGGATCAGCGTCGCCCGCGGCCGGGTCGGCAGGATGTTGTCCTCGAGATTGGCAAGGTTGGTGCGCTCCCAGATCGCCAGCGCGGTGGCGGTCGCCTCCTCGTCGGACAGCGGCGCATAGCGATGGAAATAGGATCGCGGGTTGGTGAACGCGGTATCCCGGAGCGTCAGGAAGCGGCGGACATACCAATCGCGCAGCACCGATTCCTCGGCGTCGATATAGACCGAGAAATCGAAGAAGTCCGAGACCACGGGAACCGCCTTGCCGTCGCGCGGCAGCCGGCCGGTCTGCAGGACGTTGACGCCTTCGACAATCAGGATGTCCGGGCCGGTCGACCTCGATCCATTCGTTCGGAATGATGTCATAGGTCAGATGCGAATAGACCGGCGCCCGCACCGGCCGCCTGCCGGCCTTGATGTCGCTCAGGAACGAAAGCAGCGTCGGCAGGTCGTAGCTTTCCGGAAAGCCCTTCTTCTGCATCAGGCCTTGCCGCTCGAGCACGGCATTGGGAAACAGAAAGCCGTCCGTCGTCACCAGATCGACCTTCGGCCGCGGCGACCATCGCGCCAGCAGCGCCTGCAGCACGCGCGCGGTGGTCGATTTGCCCACCGCGACCGATCCGGCAACGCCGATGATGTAGGGCATCTTGCGGTCCTGGATGCCGAGGAAGCGGCGCTGCGCGAAATACAGCCGCTGCATGGCGTCGACATAGATCGACAATAGCCGCGACAGCGGCAGATAAATCTCCTCGACCTCCCTGAGATCGAGCCGGTCGTGCATCGAGCGCAGCGCCGCGATCTCGCCCGCCTCCAGCGTCATCGGCGTATCGTCGCGCAGCCGCGCCCACTGCTCCCGGGAGAACACCCGGTAGGGATTATATTGCTGGTCCGCCGCCCGAATATCCATGAAGCCGCCTCAAGCTTTGGGCCAAGCCCTGTGGGTGAGCTAATCGCGCTTGCGCGCCGCCTTTTCTTCCAGCCCGGACATCGTCGTGCGCTGCGCCAGGGCGGCCTCGACATCCTCCAGCCTGACATTGCGCGCCTTCAACAGCACCAGGAAATGAAACAGCAGGTCGGCGCTTTCGGCGATCAGGTGATCGCGATCGTTCTCGACCGCGGCGATCACGGTTTCCACCGCCTCCTCGCCGAATTTCTTGGCGCAATGCTCCGCGCCCTTGTCCAGCAGCTTGCGGGTGTAGGAATCCTCGCCGCCCGATGCGGCGCGGGCATCGACGGTGGCAGCCAGATCATGGATGGTGAAACGCGGCATCAACTCAACTCACACACGCGCCTGAAAAAGGGTGGACGACGCTCGTCCCGGTGCTGTTTAGCACTTCTGCCACAAATAGTCGTCAGGGATCGAGCCGCATCGGCAGCCCGGCGCGCACCATGTGGTCCTTGGCTTGGCGTATGGTAAATTCGCCGAAGTGGAAGATCGATGCCGCCAGCACCGCGGTCGCATGCCCCTCGCGGATGCCGTCGACCAGATGATCGAGGTTGCCGACGCCGCCTGACGCGATCACCGGTACCGAAACACTATCGGCGACCGCCTGTGTCAGCGGAAGGTCAAATCCCTTTCGGGTGCCGTCGCGGTCCATCGAGGTCAGCAGGATTTCGCCGGCTCCGAGCGAGACCACTTGCTGGGCGTATTCGACCGCATCGATGCCGGTGGAATTGCGGCCGCCATGGGTGAAGATCTCCCAGCGCTCCGATCCGCCGCCGCGCGCCACGCGCTTGGCGTCGATCGCGACCACGATGCACTGATCGCCGAATTTCTCGGCCGCCTCCTTGACGAATTCGCGGCGGCTGACGGCGGCGCTGTTGATCGACACCTTGTCGGCGCCGGATCGCAGCAGGGTGCGGATGTCGTCGACGGTACGGACCCCGCCGCCCACCGTCAGCGGCATGAAGCAGGCTTCCGCCGTGCGCCGGACCACGTCGAGCATGATGCCGCGGTTTTCATGGGTGGCGGTGATGTCGAGAAAGCACAATTCGTCGGCGCCGGCGGCATCGTAGGCAACGGCCGCTTCCACCGGATCGCCGGCGTCGCGCAGGTCGACGAAATTGACGCCCTTCACCACCCGGCCGTCCTTGACGTCGAGGCAGGGAATCACGCGCACCTTGAACATGGCAAACTCCTATGGCGTTTTCGAGCGAAGTGGCTACCCGGTTCGCGTGAGGAAAACGCGTCAAAACAACAAACTTAGGCCGCGGCCCGTGCGGTACGGATCAGCGCCAGTGCCGCGGCGGCATCGAGCCGGCCGTCATAGAGCGCGCGGCCCGCGATCGCGCCGGCCAGTTTGCCGGCGCGCGGCGCCAGCAGCGCCTTGACGTCGTCGATCGAAGCGAAACCGCCGGACGCGATCACCGGAATCGAGATCCGTTCGGCGAGCGCAATGGTGGCGTCGAGATTGAGGCCCTTCAACAAGCCGTCGCGGGCGATGTCGGTGAAGATGATGGCGGCGACGCCGGCATCCTCGAACCGCCGCGCGATTTCCAGCGCCGTGACCTCGGATGTTTCCGCCCAGCCTTCGACCGCGACCTTGCCGTCGCGCGCGTCGAGGCCGACCGCCACGCGGCCGGGAAATGTCCTGGCCGCACCCTTCACCAGCTCCGGATCGCGGACCGCCGCGGTGCCGATAATGACGCGCGTCACGCCCTTGGCGAGCCAGCCCTCGACGGTCGCGAGGTCGCGGATGCCGCCGCCGAGCTGCACCGGGATCGCGATCTCGCCTGAGCATCGCCTCGACCGCCAGCGCGTTGATCGGCTTGCCGGCAAAGGCGCCGTCAAGGTCGACCACGTGCAGATACTCAAAACCCTGGGCGGCAAAAGCGCGCGCCTGCGCCGCCGGATCGAGGTTGAACACGGTGACGCGCGTCATGTCGCCCTGTTCGAGGCGCACGCACTGGCCATTTTTCAGGTCGATGGCGGGAAACAGGATCACGGCTTCCACTTCAGGAAATTGGCAATCAAGGCCAACCCGAAGCGCTGGCTCTTCTCCGGGTGAAACTGGGTACCGATCGCGGTATCCCTGCCGACAATGGCGGTGACCGGGCCGCCGTAATCGGCACGCGCCAGCACATCCGCCTCGTTGGCGGCGTTGAGATGATAGGAGTGCACGAAATAGGCGTGACGCCCCTTCGGGCCGAGCGGCAGCCGCTCCAGCACCGGATGCTCGCGGATCATGTCGAGCGTATTCCAGCCCATGTGCGGGATTTTCAGATTCTCGTCGCGCGGCGAAATTTTTTCGACGTCGCCCTCGATCCAGTTGAACCCGTCGGTGGTGACGTGTTCCTTGCCGCGCGTCGCCATCAGTTGCATGCCGACGCAGATGCCGAAGAACGGCCGCGCCTTGTCGCGCACGGCCTCCGTCATCGCCTCGGTCATGCCGTCGAGCGCATCCAGCCCGCGGCGGCAATCCGCAAAGGCGCCGACGCCGGGCAGCACGATGCGATCGGCGCGAAACACCATCTCGGGATCGCGGGTCACCGTGATCCTGTCGGGCACGTCCATGCTCCGGGCCGCGCGCTCGAAAGCCTTCGCGGCGGAGTGCAGGTTGCCGGAGCCGTAATCGATGATGGCAACGCTCACCGCGAGGCTCCCGGCTCGGGGAACAATCCGATGATCTCGTCCGGCTGCGACGGCTTGGAGAAGGCCTGGCCCGGGACCTCGCGGGTCGGCGGCGGTCCGCCGCGGTCGACGGCGGCCTGATCGTTGCGCAGACCGCGCTGCTCGGCGGCCCAGCGGTCGAAAAACCGCCGTTCGGCGGATTCCTCGTCATCGGCCACCACGATGTCGAGTTGGCGCCAGTTGCGCCGCGACAGGGTCCAGCGCGCGAGGCTCGCAGCCTCAAATCCCATCAGCAGCGCGACCAGCAGATCGGCTGCGAACGTCGCGGTGAGGCCCGCGCCGAGCCGCCTCATGGCGAGGTCGAGCGCGACCACCACGATGATCCAGCCGATCAGCGCCAGCCACAGCCGGTGCCAGACCAGCCACAGCGGGCCGAACAAGAAGGCCCAGACGTGAAATCCGTCACGCACGAAGGCAAAGCGGTCGGTCGCGCGAATGTCGGAATTATTCGCCACCGGAGCATGAACTGTATAGACCGGCATTGCTACTCTCCGCCGAACAAGACATCAGCCGCCGAGCCGTCCCTTGGTGGATGGCACTTCGCCCGCCGCGCGCGGATCGATCGCGACCGCGGCGCGCAGTGCCCTCGCCAGACCCTTGAAGCAGGATTCGGCGACATGATGGCTGTTCTCGCCATATAGGGTCTCGACGTGCAAAGTCACGCCGGCGTTGATGGCAAAGGCGTTGAACCATTCGCGAACCAGTTCGGTGTCGAAAGTGCCGACCTTGTCGCGCGGAAAATCCACCTTGAACACCAGCACCGGCCGTCCCGAAATGTCGATCACGACGCGCGACAGCGTCTCGTCCATCGGCATGTGGATCGAGGCATAGCGGGTGATCCCGGCCATGGTGCCGAGTGCCTGCTTCACCGCCTGGCCGAGTGCGATCCCGACATCCTCGGTGGTGTGGTGATGGTCGATGTGAAGGTCGCCATCAGCCCTCACAGCGAGATCGATGCGCGAATGCCGCGCCAAAAGATCGAGCATATGGTCGAAGAAGCCGATTCCAGTGGCAATGCTGGACACGCCGGACCCGTCGAGGTTTACCGTGACCTCGATATCGGTTTCCTTGGTCTTGCGCTTGATGGTCGCCGTGCGCATGAAATGGGCTTTCCCGCTCCTGAAAACGCGCCCTTTTAACAGGCTGATGCGGCCTTCGCTACTGCGGGATGACGCTGTCGGGCCTTAAACTTCGGCCTATGGTGACCGGAATTCGGCGGCCGGGACGGCGATTGTAACGCCGCTTGCCAGTCCCTAAATCTGGCGGGACAAGAGGATCCTTCATGCACGCATCACCCAGCGAGTTTCCGGTCTGGCACGGCACCACCATCTTGACGGTCCGCAAGGACGGCAAGGTGGTAATCGGCGGCGATGGGCAGGTCTCGATCGGCCAGACCGTCATCAAATCCAACGCCAGGAAGGTCCGCAAGCTCGGCAAGGGCGACGTGATCGGCGGCTTTGCCGGCGCCACCGCCGATGCCTTCACGCTGTTCGAGCGGCTGGAAAGCAAGCTCGAGCAATATCCGGGGCAATTGACCCGTGCCGCGGTCGAACTCGCCAAGGACTGGCGCACCGACCGCTATCTGCGCCGGCTCGAGGCCATGATGATCGTCGCCGACAAGGACGTGTCGCTGGTGCTGACCGGCACCGGCGACGTGCTGGAACCCGAGGCCGGCGTGATGGCGATCGGCTCCGGCGGCAATTACGCCCTGGCGGCGGCCCGCGCATTGGTCGATACCGACAAGGATGCCGAGACCATCGTGCGCCGTGCGCTCGATATCGCCGCCGACATCTGCGTCTATACCAACCGCAATGTGACCATCGAGACGCTGACCACAACGGGCTGAGCATGACGGCATACGCGTTTCGCCCGATGTCGGTCGGCGACCTGCCGACGATCCGGCGCTGGCTCGAGGCGCCGCATGTCGCGCAGTGGTGGCACGATCCTTCGGAGCAATTCGAGCTCGTCAGCGGCGATCTTGCGCACCCGGACATGGTCCAGTTCATCGTCAGCGCCGACGCGCGGGAATTCGCCTATCTGCAATGTTACAATCTTGGTGTCTGGGATACCGGTTTCGGCCCGCAGCCGGAGGGCGCGCGCGGCCTCGATCAGTTTATCGGCGAAGCCGACATGCTGGGCCGCGGCCATGGATCGGCCTTCATCCGCGCCTTTGCCGACCGTCTGCTGGCGTCCGGAACGCCGCGCGTCGTGATCGATCCCGACCCCGCCAATGCGCGCGCGATCCGGGCCTGTGAGAAGGCCGGATTTTGCCGCGAGCGCATCGTCGATACGCCGGACGGCCCGGCGCTGCTGATGGCACGCAACCCATGACCGCATCGCCGCTTGTTCCCGCGCCCTCCAAAACCTAGCTAGGACCCATGACCGACTTCTCCCCCCGCGAAATCGTCTCCGAACTCGACCGCTTCATCGTCGGCCAGACCGACGCCAAGCGCGCCGTCTCGATCGCGTTGCGCAATCGCTGGCGGCGGCTGCAACTCACCGGCTCGCTTCGCGAGGAAGTGCTGCCGAAGAACATCCTGATGATCGGGCCGACCGGCGTCGGCAAGACCGAGATCGCCCGGCGGCTGGCGAAGCTCGCCGGCGCGCCGTTCATCAAGGTCGAGGCCACCAAGTTCACCGAGGTCGGCTATGTCGGCCGCGACGTCGAGCAGATCATTCGCGATCTGGTCGAGGTCGCGATCGCGCAGACCCGCGAACGCAAGCGCAAGGACGTGCAGGCCCGCGCGCAGCTCGCCGCCGAGGACCGCGTGCTCGATGCCCTGGTCGGCGCCAACTCCAGCGCCGCGACCCGGAATTCGTTTCGCAAGAAGCTCCGCGCCGGCGAACTCAACGACAAGGAAATCGAGATCGAGACCCAATCTTCCGGCGGCATGCCGATGTTCGAGATCCCCGGCATGCCCGGCGCGCAAATGGGCGCGATCTCGATCGGCGACATCTTCGGCAAGCTCGGCGGCCGCACCAAGACCCGCCGCGTCACCGTCGAGAACTCCCACGAACTTCTGGTCAACGAGGAATCCGACAAGATGCTGGACAGCGATCAGTTGGTGCAGGAAGCGATCAACGTGGTCGAGAACAACGGCATCGTGTTCCTCGACGAGATCGACAAGATCTGCGTGCGCGACGGCCGCAGCGGCGGCGACGTCTCCCGTGAAGGCGTGCAGCGCGACCTGTTGCCGCTGATCGAAGGCACCACGGTGTCGACCAAGCACGGCGCGGTCAAGACCGACCACATCCTGTTCATCGCCTCGGGCGCGTTCCATATCGCCAAGCCGTCGGACCTGCTGCCGGAATTGCAGGGCCGCCTGCCGATCCGGGTCGAGCTGGAGGCGCTGACCCGCAACGACATGCGCCGCATCCTGACCGAGCCCGAGGCATCGCTGATCAAGCAATATGTCGCGCTGATGCAGACCGAGGGCGTGACGCTCGATATCACCGACGACGCCATCGACGCGCTTGCGGATGTCGCGGTTGCCGTCAATTCCACCGTCGAGAACATCGGCGCGCGGCGATTGCAGACCGTGATGGAGCGCGTGCTCGACGAGATTTCGTTCGCCGCCCCCGACCGCAATGGCGAGACCATCCGGATCGACGCCGACTATGTGCAGAAGCACGTCGGCGACCTCGCCAAGAACGCGGATCTGAGCCGCTTTATCCTGTAACAGCGCCGGGTGCCGAATGGAGTTGCGTTTGCGGGAAAAGCCCTGGCGCCTGATGCTTGCGGTCAATATCGCGGTCGCGGTCGGGGTGTTTCTGTACAAGATCGCGCGACCGCCTTACGTCCCCTACATCCATCTTCTGGTCGACTACCATTTCGGCTTCACCAAGCGCGCGCTGATCGGCGCCATCGTGGCGCTGTTTGCCGCCAAGGTGCCGGTGTGGCTGGTGTTTGCGCTCGGCGGCGGCGTCTGGCTGGTCACGCTCTGGCTTTTCATCCTGTTGTTTCGACGCACCTTCGGCTGCGACGAACGACATTTGCCGCTGTTCGTGTTCATGGCCGGCTCGCCCTTCTTTCTCAAGAACTTCATGCACACGCTGGGGCACTTCGATATTTACGGCTGCGCCTTCGGCCTTGGGCTGATGCTGGTGCCGGCGCACTCGGTCGGCTTCGTGGTGCTGGCGGCGCTGGCGGCCATGATCCTGATTCTGATCCATCACATCCACCTGCTGATGTACGTGCCGACCATCGCGGTCATCGTGGTGCTGCGTTATTATCTGGTCGCGGGCCTCAATCGGTCGAACCTGACGATCGGCGCGGCATCGGTTCTCGGCGTCGGCCTGTTGTTCGCCGCCGCACAATTCTACGGCACCGTGGCGGTGCCGCCGGACGCGTTCGTGCATTATCTGCAGGGCCGCATGGTCGACCCCTCGCGAACCGATCTGCTGGGTTTCAGCTATATCTGGTACCAGCCGCTGGCCAAGGAAATCCACGACACCTGGCAGCGCATGCCCTCGAACCTGCTCGGCGTTCCCGTGTACGCGCTGCTGATCTGGCTGCATGCGCCGCTCTGGCGCTATTTTGCCGGCTCGATCGGCGCGCTTGCGGTCGAGATGCATCGCCGCGTCGTGGTCGCCGCGCTGCTGCTGGTGAGCGCGGGCTACCTCATCATCTTCGCCACCGTGTTCGACTATTCGCGCTGGATCTCGAACTGGATGGTCTGCCTGTTCCTGATTCTGCATGCGGTGAAAACCCTGCCGGCCGCGCGCGAAGTGCCGCCGATACCCGGCGACGATCGAAAGACCTCCGTGCTCGGCTGGATCGTCACGATCATCCCGCGGGTCGGAATCGTACGGCCGTTCTGATCTGCATCATCGGGCGCGCCTGATCCGCACATAGAGCGCGCCCTCGCCGCCATGGCCGATATGCGCCTCCTCGAAACCGATCACCAGGTTGCGAAATTCCGGCAGGCTCAGCCATTGCGGCACCTGGCGGCGCAACACCCCGCGCCCGGAATCGGCCGCGGCGCTGCCCTTGCCGGTGATCACCAGCACGAAGGTCAGGCCGTCGATGTGGGCGCGCTGCAGAAACTCCGACAGCGCGCGGTGGGCACGGGTCTGCGTCATGCCGTGCAGGTCGAGCCGGGCATCGATCGGCTTGCGGCCGCGGGAAAGCTGCGCGCGCTCGCGACGTCCGATCGGCGCCAGCGGCGGTCCCTCGGGCCTTGGCTGTCGCGGCATGCTTGCCGACGGAAGCTGTTTTGGCGGCGCGACAGTTTTGGCGGCCGGCGGCGCTGGAGACGGTGAAGCCGGCGGCTTCACGGCGCGGGATTTTTTCCGCAACGGTTTGGTCTGCCTCGCCACGCTTTCCCACAGCGCGTGCTCCTCTGCGCTGAGCAGGCGCTTGCGCCGCGGCGGCGCCGGCAGTTCCGGATTCGAGGGCGGGCGCTTCATCGGCGGCTGCGGTAGCGACGATCATGAGGGCCGCGGCGCGGCTCCGGGCCTGCCGCGATGGTCGGCCGCGCCGCCGGCAACGGCACCGCCGTGGCGACCGCCGTCGGCGGCGACGGCACCGCGGCAGGCGCGGCCTTGGTCTGCTCGCTGGACGGGCTCTTCAAGGCATCCCGCTGCGGAAACAGCCTGGCGATTTTCTCCGACGGCCTCGGATCGGGCAGCGGCATGGTGCGGCCTCGCGCCGTCGGGTCGAGGCTCCTCGGCACCAGCATGAAGAAGCGCGCGTTGTTCTTGAGCCGGCCGGCGACCTGCGCCGCGTCGGCTCCGGCACCGAAATAAATGTCGGCGCGGGCCGGGCCGACAATGGCCGAGCCGGTGTCCTGCGCCACCATCAGCCGGTCGAATGGCGTCTTCGATTGTTCCGATTCGATCGGCAGCTCGCCGGCGATAAAGAACGGCGTGCCGTAGACGTGCAGCGATTTGTCGACCGCGATCGAGCGGCCCGGCGTCAGCGGCACGCCCTGCGCCCCGACCGCTTCGTCCTTGTCGGAAAGCTGCACCTCGCGGAAGAACACATAGGAGCGGTTCTGCCGCCGCAACTCCTTGGCGCCGTCGGGATTCTGGTCCATCCACTCCCTGATCCGCTCCATCGACATCTGCTCGCGCGGAATGATGCCGCGGTCGATCAGAATGCGGCCGACCGGCGTATAGGGGTAGCCATTATGCGCATCGTAATTGATGCGGATGGTCGAACCGTCCTCGAGGCGGACCCGCGCCGAGCCCTGGATCTGCGTGAACAGCAAATCGGTCTGGCTCTTGAGCCAGCAGATTTCGAGGCCGCGGCCGGCAATGGCGCCGTCCTCGATCTCGGCGCGATCGTAATAGGGCACGAGCTTGCGCCGGCCGATCTTGCGAAACACCTCGCCCTTGTTGGGCAATCCGCTGTCGCTTTGTTTCTTGCCGCGCACGAACAGGTTGGAAGGACGGCGATAGACCGGCACCGTGTAGACATCGGTCTGCGTTCGCGAGCCGTCGATCACCGGTTCGTAATAGCCGGTCACGAAACCTTCGTCCTCGCCGAGCCGCGAGATCTGCAAGGGGAGAAAATGGCGCTCGAAGAACGCCGCTGCCTTGACGCCATCCCTGATATCGTCGGCTCTCGCCGCCTCGCAGGGATCGCGCAGCGACCAGCCCAGCGCCCGGGAATCGACCGGCGGGTCGCGTTGCGCGACAATCGGTTTGCAGCTCGCGCGGAAGGTCCGGTAGGCCGCCAGATGGTCGTCCGCGCTCCAGCCCGGAATGTCGGTCCACGCCGCCGGGATGTATTGGCTGCCGCTGATCTGCAGCGGCCACTCGGGATGAGGCCGCGGGATGTGCCGGCGCATGACATGCGCGGCGAGCGGGGTAAGCCACAGCGCCGCGGCGATCGCACAGCACGCGACGGCGGATCGCCCGAGGCCGGCTACATCAGTGAGCGCTTCCCGTACCAACCAGCTTCCAGTTCGGATCGCGTGAGGTAATGTCGCGAGCAAAGCTCCAAACGTCGGTGATGTCGGCGACCTTGTCGGGATTGCCATCGACAATGGTGCCTGCCTTGTCGCGGGTCACGGAGATCATCTGCGACACGAAGCGGACCGTGAGCTGCGCGGTCCGATCCCGCGCCTCGGCGCCCACCAGTTCGGCCTTGTCGATCGAGACGAACCGCGTTTCGGTCTTCTGCTCGTGCTTCTCGCGGTCCTTGATCGCGGATTCGAAGCTGTCATAGACCTCGGACGACAGCAGGTCCTTCAGCGCGCGGCGATCGCCATTGGCGAATGCCATCACGATCATTTCATAGGCGCTGCGTGCGCCGCTGAGGAAGTGCCGCGGATCGAACGACGAATCCTGGGCGGCGATGGCGTCAAATCCCTGGGCCAGCGGCGTGCCGGGCTCGGCCAGGCCCTTCCAGCGATCGCTCGGCGGCACCACATCGGCGGTAGGCGCCAGCGGCGCCTGGTCGATCACCGCGCCTGGCATCGGCACCACTTTGTTATCCGGTGCGCCCTGCACCACGTTGCGCGCGGCGCGGTCATAAGGCGGCCGCTCGCTTCCGGTGCGCTGTCCAAGGACATTGCGCAGGCGCAGGAAGATGAAGACCGCCAGCGCCAGGAAGATGATGGTGTAAATGTCCACGTCGTATTCGCTTTCTGATCGGCGCCGATACCGGGTCCGGCGCTGGAACGTCCCTTTCAAGGGTCGGCAGTTACCTCATGGATGGGTCTGCAGCATGTAGGCACTAAACTTTGCCCAGCCAATGGCGCTTTTTGGCCTGATGAGCCAAGCTCGGGGAAACCGGAAAGGCCAATGCGCATCGCCGGTTTGACTGCGCCGAATTGTAGCGCGTTTTGGCCGCGAGGGGAAATCCGGCGATGCCCTGGAAATCGCGCCTATTCAACAATTTAGGATGTCATCCGGGGCCGGCCGGAGCCCACCGGCTAGGCCGGCGCAATTGTCGTCCTTGTGGAATGAGGCGGGGCTATGATAGCCACTCGCCCCGACCCCGGCATTTTCGCCCTCAAGGCGAATTCGGCCTGAAACCGGTCCGCGCGCGCCCGATACTGTTCCAGGAGAGATTTCCATGACCAACGGCAACGGCACGCCCCCCGAGGCGGCCCCTCCCCAGTTGAACGTCCTGGCGCAATATACCAAGGACCTGTCGTTCGAAAATCCGAACGCGCCGGCCTCGCTGGGGCCGCAGCCGCAGCAACCTTCGATCAATATCCAGATCAACGTTAACGCCAACAATGTCGCCGAAAATGAATACGAAGTTGCGCTTTTGATCGAGGGCAAGGCGGAAAACGGCGGCAAGGTCATGTTCAGCTTCGACCTGTCGTATGCCGGCGTGTTCCGGATCTTGAACGTACCAAAGGAAAACCTGCACCCGCTGATCATGATCGAGTGCCCGCGCCTGCTATTCCCATTCGCGCGCGAGATCATCGCCACCGCGGTGCGCGACGGCGGCTTCCCGCCGCTGATGCTCGATCCGGTCGATTTCGTCGGC
This sequence comes from uncultured Alphaproteobacteria bacterium, assembly GCA_963748165.1. GTDB lineage: Bacteria > Pseudomonadota > Alphaproteobacteria > Rhizobiales > Xanthobacteraceae > Bradyrhizobium. The sequence goes on along the minus strand of CAVVIM010000032.1, from coordinate 101,028 downwards.
CTGTACCGCCAGAACATGGAACGGCAGGCCGCCGCGGCGCAGGCCGCCCAGGTGAAACCGAGCTAAAGTCTGTTCGGTTCCGACTGGGTCAGAGCCGGGCTTCTGATTCCGCGCCCAGGAACTCGTTCCAGATCGGCCTGTCGCCCAGCGTGGCGATAAAGGCGCGGTGCGCGAGGCGATCTTCGCCGCTGACCCGCGGCGCCAGCGGCGCCGGCCGCTGCCGCCGCGGCATTTCGCCATACCCGCCCCCGCGGGTCTCGCGGATTTCGGCGGCCAGGATCAACTGCGACTGCCGGGCCCCGATCAGATCGATATAGACCTCGGCCAGCAGCTCGGCGTCGAGCAGCGCGCCGTGCTTGGTGCGGCGGGAATTGTCGATCGCGTAGCGCGAGCAGAGATCGTCGAGACGGTTCGATACCCCCGGATGCTTGCGCCGCGCCAGCAACAATGTGTCGACCAGCCGCTCGCGCGCAATCGCCGGCCGCCCGATGCGGTCGAGCTCGGCGTTGATGAAGCTGATATCGAACGAGGCGTTGTGGATCACCAGCGGTGCGTCGCCGATGAATTCCAGGAACTCGTCGACCACATCGACAAACAGCGGCTTGTCGGCGAGGAACTCGCTGGAGAGGCCGTGCACCGCGAACGCTTCGGCCGGCATGTCACGCTCTGGATTGAGGTGGCGGTGAAACGTCTGGCCGGTCGGCATCCGGTTGAAAATCTCGACACAGCCGATCTCGACCAGCCGATCGCCCCGCAACGGGTCGAGGCCGGTGGTTTCGGTATCGAGAACAATTTCGCGCATCGTATATAGCCGGGTTTGACGAATCAGGATCGCCGCCGCGGCATCTTAGCAGCCTGGTTGAGGATGTCGCGGATCCGGGACCGCACCGGATCGAGGCCGTGCGAGGTATCCACCACGAAATCGGCGCGCCGGCGCTTTTCGGCGTCGGGCAGTTGCCTTGCCAGGATGGCGTCGAGCTTTTCGCCGGTCATGTTGTCGCGTGCAAGAATGCGCTGGCGCTGGATTTCCGGCGTAGTGGTCACCACCACCACCGCATCGACGCGGTTCTCGCCGCCGGTCTCGAACAGCAGCGGCACGTCGACCACCGCGACCGGCGCGCCGGACCGCTCGGCGTGCTCGAGGAACTGCTGGTGATAGGCGCGCAGCATCGGGTGGACAATCTGCTCGAGTCGCCTGATTGCCGCCGGGTCATGCACCACTTGCGCCGACAATTTGGTGCGATCGACCCTGCCGTCGGCGGTGGTGCCGGGGAACGCCGCCTCGATGGCGGGCACGGCTTCGCCCTCATACACCAGATGAACCGTCGCATCGGCGTCGTAGACCGGCGCACCGGCTTCCGCGAACAGTTTTGCGGTGGTTGATTTGCCCATCCCGATCGAGCCGGTCAGCCCCAGAACTATCATTCCACCATCACCGTTCAACGAGCAGCCCGCCCCGATCGACCAGCACGTCCCTATACACTCAGCAACCGCTCGCTGCGCAGAAAGGCAAGCAACGGCAGCAGCGGCAGTCCGAGGATCGTGAAGTGATCGCCCTCGATACGCTCGAACAAATGCACGCCCAGTCCTTCCAGTTGATAGCCGCCGACGCTGCCGCTGACCGCCTGCCCGGCGGCATCGAGGTAGGCGTCGATTTGGGCCGCGCTCAACGTCCGCATCGTCATCCGCGCCAGCGCCAGCGCTTCGAACATTATCTCGCCGCTGCGCGCGACGGCAACGGCGGCGTGCAGTTCATGAACGGCGCCGGCAAGCGCGGATAACTGCGCCCAGGCCTGCGCGCGGTCAACCGGCTTGCTGAAAAGCTCTCGGCCCAGTGCCAGGGTCTGATCGGCGCCGACGACGACGCTGCCGGGTCGCAGCCGGGAGACCGCCGCGGCTTTTTCCCGCGCCAGCAGCGCGGCGACGTCGCCGGGCGCGGCGAGGTCCGAGCTGCGCTGGATCGCCCGCTCATCGATATCGGCCGGAACGGCCTCGAACACAATGCCGGCATTGGCCAGCAAGGTTTGCCGCGCGCGGCTTTGCGAAGCCAGGATCAACGGAGACTGACCGCGCCACAGCGTCATTCGGAAAGCCGCTGCCGCTGCCGATCGGCGTTGAGCTTCATGATCGCGGCCGCGGTCTCCTCGATCGATCGCCGGGTGACGTCGAGTTGCGCCCAATTGAACCTGGCGCTCAATCGTCTTGCATAGGCGACTTCGTCGGCGACCGCCTGGCGATCGATATAGTCGTCATTGCCGGGACCGGCGCCGATGCTCAGCAACCGGTTCTGCCGAACCTGGATCAGCCGTTCCGGCGTCGCATGCAGGCTGACCACAAGGGGCTTTTTCAGGATTTCCAATTGATGCGGAATCGCGATCCCCGGCACCAGCGGCACGTTGGCGGTGCGGACGCCGCGGTTGGCAAGATAGATCGAGGTCGGCGTCTTGGAGGTGCGGGAGACGCCGACCAGAACCACGTCGGCTTCTTCCAGGCCTTCGACATGTTGGCCGTCATCGTGAATCATCGTGTAGTTCAGCGCATCGATCCGCTTGAAGTATTCCGCATTGAGCGTGTGCTGCGCGCCGACACGCCCGGTGGTGGCCGAGCCAAGATAGGCCTGAAACAACTGCATCACCGGGCCGATGATTGAAAGGCTTGGAATGTTGATTTCCTTGCACTTCGCTTCCAGCCGCGCCACCAGATCCTTTTCCAGCAAGGTGAACAGCACGATGCCGGGTGCTTCCTCGATCTCATCAAGCACGCGGTCGAGCTGCTTCTGGCTGCGCACCAGCGGATAGACGTGTTCGACCGGGGTCACATTGGCGTATTGCGCGGCCACCGCGCGCGCCACCGTGATCAGGGTCTCGCCGGTCGAATCGGAAACCAGATGAAGGTGAAAATAATTGCCGGTCGTGGGCACCGTGACCCCTGTGTATCCTGTGAATCGCTGTGGAGCTTAGCCGAGAGAATCGGACGCGGGTTGGCGGTTCAGGGATAACCCGGCTTTTTCTTCACAGGCCTTGCTCGCGGGAAAGTTTCCTTCGAGGGCTCGGATGATAGTGGGCTTATGTGGACTTGTCTCTTCATAAGCCGGCCTCAGCGCAGCGCAAGCACTTGATGGCCGTGGTGTTATTCAGATGACCCGACAGCCGGCCGGAAATGTTGATAAATGTGAATAAGCGCTGGCAAGTGTGGGACGGCGTTGTGTGGGCCCAATCCACCGCTACTTAGACTCAAACCTAAGATTCTAAAATTATTGTTTTAGAAAAGCGTGGCTTGCGGATATGTCTCGGTTCGAGCGCGATCGGTGTTGTCGGCAACGCCGATCTCAGCGCAAAGTTCCCGGCGTTGCATGACAAGGCAGCGCGCCCGCCAACAGTGAGACGCCCACATGTACGTTTGGATCAAGACACTGCATGTCATTGCGGTGATCGCCTGGATGGCGGGGATGCTCTATCTGCCGCGGCTGTTCGTGTATCATTGCGAGGCCGCGATCGGTTCGCAGCAATCCGAGACGTTCAAGCTGATGGAACGCCGACTGCTGAAGGCCATCATCAACCCCGCGATGATCATGACCTGGCTGGCGGGACTTTACCTGGCGTGGGCCGGCCAGTGGTTTTCCGCGCCCTGGTTGCACGCCAAGCTGGTGCTGGTGCTGGTGCTGTCCGGCGTCCATGGTTTTTTTTCCCGCTGCGTCAAGGATTTTGCCGCCGATCGAAATTCGCGCAGTCAGAAATTTTACCGTATTATCAACGAGGTACCGACGCTGTTGATGATCGGGATCGTGATCCTGGTGGTGGTGAAGCCATTTTGAGACGGCCGCGGCCTCATGGGCGCGGCCGCGGCCGTCTTGCAGAGCACCGACTGATTTTATATATTGATTAAATCCCACCCCACGCAGGCGGATGCGGTCGTGTTCCGGTTTCCTTGTTGGACCGGCCGGCGCATCAGGTTTGAAGCCTCTCTCCGGCGCTTTCCTTGCTCAGACCTGCGGACCTTCCTTTGTGAGTTCGCATTTTCCTAAAGCCACCTCGCACCCCTTCCCCAGTTATTCCACAGGACCACCCCAATGCGGGAAATGAAACTCCAAGACCTCAAATCCAAAACGCCGGCCGAACTGGTCTCGTTTGCGGAAGAGAACGGGGTGGAGAACGCCAGCACCATGCGCAAGCAGGAGTTGATGTTCGCCATCCTCAAGCAGCTTGCGATCCAGGAAACCGACATCATCGGCGAAGGCGTCGTCGAGGTTCTCTCCGACGGCTTCGGATTTTTGCGTTCGCCGGACGCCAATTATCTGCCGGGACCGGATGACATTTATGTCTCACCCTCGCAGATCCGCCGCTTCGGACTTCGCACCGGCGACACCATCGAGGGTCACATTCGCAGCCCCAAGGAGGGCGAACGCTATTTTGCCCTGCTCAAGGTCAATACGCTCAATTTCGAGGACCCCGAGAAATCCAAGCACAAGGTCAATTTCGACAATTTGACGCCGCTGTTTCCGGATCAGCGGTTCCGGCTGGAGCTTGAGGATCCCACCAGAAAGGACCTTTCTGCAAGGGTGATCGACATCGTCGCGCCGATCGGCAAAGGCCAGCGCGCCTTGATCGTGGCGCCGCCGCGCACCGGCAAGACCGTGCTGATGCAGAACATCGCCCACTCCATCACCGCCAATCATCCGGAGTGCTATCTGATCGTGCTGCTGATCGACGAGCGTCCGGAAGAAGTCACGGACATGCAGCGGTCGGTGAAGGGCGAGGTGGTTTCGTCCACCTTCGACGAGCCGGCGGTGCGTCACGTCCAGGTCGCCGAGATGGTGATCGAGAAGGCCAAGCGGCTGGTCGAACATGGGCGCGACGTAGTGATCCTGCTCGACTCGATTACGCGGCTGGGGCGTGCCTATAACACCGTGGTGCCGTCCTCGGGCAAGGTGCTGACTGGCGGCGTCGATGCCAACGCGTTGCAGCGGCCCAAGCGGTTCTTCGGTGCCGCGCGCAATATCGAGGAGGGCGGTTCGCTCACCATCATCGCCACCGCGCTGGTCGATACCGGTAGCCGGATGGACGAAGTGATTTTCGAAGAGTTCAAGGGCACCGGCAATTCCGAACTGATCCTCGATCGCAAGGTCTCGGACAAGCGCACCTTCCCCGCGATCGATATCTCGCGGTCCGGTACCCGCAAGGAAGAACTGATCACCGATCCGCAGTTGCTGAAGAAAATGTACGTGCTGCGCCGGATTCTCAATCCGATGGGCACCATGGATGCGATCGACTTCCTGCTCGACAAACTGCGCAACACCAAGAACAACTCGGAATTCTTCGATTCCATGAACACGTGAGCGCGCTGTCATTGCTGTGACGGCTGAAGGCATCCTCCATCCGATTCTCACCGTCATTGCTGACGAGTCTCCAAGCGCATTACCGATCCGTCGAGGTGATGCTGCGGCTTTGCTGCAGCCTGTGTGCAGCAAAATGAGCGCTAGGCAGTCCGGCGAGTATAATCCTAAGCGTCTGATGTTAAGTACTATTTTCTCCTATCCGGCGGCCTGACCTGGGTGCAGGGGCGCGTTATCGCAGCAAAACGCTGCGGTAGATGCTGCGCGTTTTGCTGCGAGAGAGCGGTCCGGCGGCGGGCTTGGCCTGGTTACGAAAGCACATTGCCTGTTCGGGCCGAGCCGGGGCAAATAGGCCATGCATCCCCGCGAGCAGACCATCTTTGCCCTTGCCACGGGCCGGCTGCCGAGCGCGATCGCGATTGTGCGGGTGTCGGGGCCGGGGGCCGGCACGGTTCTGAAGGCGCTCGCGGGCCGGCTGCCGCCGCCACGCGCCGCGATCCGGGTGCTGCTGCGGGATGCCGTTCGGCAGCCGATCGACGATGCGGTGGTGCTCTGGTTCGCGGGGCCGGCGAGCGCCACCGGAGAGGATGTCGCCGAGTTTCATGTTCATGGTGGCCGCGCCGTGCTGGCGGCGTTGTTCGCGGCGCTTTCCGCGTTTCCCGACCTTCGGGCGGCCGAGCCGGGCGAGTTCACCCGGCGCGCCTTTGAGAATGGCAAGCTCGATCTGACCGAGGCGGAAGCCCTCGACGACCTGATCCATGCCGACACCGAGCGGCAACGCCGCCAGGCGTTGCGCCAGCTCAACGGCCTGCTCGGCGATCGCGCCCGGGACTGGCGCGCACGAATCATCGAAGCCTCGGCGCTGATCGAAGCGAGCATCGATTTCGCCGACGAGGGCGACGTGCCGGCCGAACTGATGGCGCCGGCGCGCGAAAAAATCCGAACGCTGCTCGGCGAGGTGCAGGAAGTCCTAGCGGCGCAGGGACAAAGCGAGCGCCTGCGCGACGGGCTGGTGGTGGCGATCGCAGGCCCGCCGAATGTCGGCAAGTCGACGCTGATGAATCAACTGGCGCGGCGCGAGGTGGCGATCGTCTCGCCCTATGCCGGCACCACGCGCGACGTGATCGAAGTCGCGCTTGATCTCGACGGCTATCCGGTGACGGTGATCGATACGGCCGGCGTTCGGGAGACCGGCGATCCGGTGGAGCAGGAAGGCGTGCGTCGCGCCAAAGCGCGCGCGTCGGAAGCGGATCTGGTGCTGTGGCTGATCGATGCGCAGAATCCGCTCGCGCCGGCGGCGGCAGTCGCGCCGGTTTGGCTGGTGCGCAACAAGGTCGATCTCGATGCGGTCCGCTCTGGGAATGGGACGGCGCCGCACAAGGTGATGGCCGATTTTCAGATCTCGGCGCATCGTGGCGACGGGATCGCGCAATTGATCGCGGCGCTGGTCGGGTTTGCCGGAGCGTTTTTCGGATCCGGGGAGGGGGGTCTGATCACCCGGACGCGCCAGCGGCAATGGCTGCAGGATGCCGCCGGTTCGCTGCAACGCAGCTTGGTCAGTCAGGGCGAGGAACTGGCCGCCGAGGAATTGCGCGCGGCTGCATTCAGTCTTGGACGGCTGCTGGGCCGGGTCGACGTCGAGGATATCCTGGACGTGATTTTTCGGGAATTCTGTGTAGGAAAGTAATGTAGAAATAGTTCTTGATTCATTTTTCTCATGCCGTTCCAGCGAACGATGGCTCGACCGCCCGCTGAGTTGTGTTTCACGTGAAACACCGCTTCGGCAAAAGTTCTGGCTTCCGGGCGGCCGCGTGCCACGATAGAAGTCCGGGCATGACCACACCACACATGTCGTTCGATGTTCTCGTGATCGGAGGCGGGCACGCCGGCTGTGAGGCCGCGACCGCGTCCGCGCGTATCGGAGCCAGGACGGCGTTAGTGACCCATCGCTTCGCGACCATCGGGGCGATGTCCTGCAACCCCGCCATCGGCGGACTGGGCAAGGGTCATCTGGTTCGCGAGGTCGATGCCCTGGACGGACTGATGGGCCGGGTGGCCGACGCCGCCGGGATTCAATTTCGCATGCTCAATCGCCGCAAGGGTCCGGCCGTGCGCGGGCCGCGGGCCCAGGCGGATCGCAAGCTCTACGCCGCGGCGATGCAGGCCGCCATCACCGAGACTGCGAATCTCGATGTCATCGAGGGCGACGTGGACGAGCTCTTGGTTGCCGATGGTCGTCTCCGCGGCATCCGCCTTGCCGATGGCCGCGAGCTCGCGGCCGGGTCCGTGGTCATCACCACAGGGACTTTCTTGCGCGGGCTGATCCATCTTGGCGAGCGGAATTGGCCGGCAGGCCGGGTCGGCGAGGCGCCGGCCATGGGACTGTCGACTTCGTTCGAGCGGATCGGGTTTACGCTGGGACGCCTGAAGACGGGAACGCCGCCGCGGCTCGATGGCCGCAGCATCGACTGGGCAGCGGTGGAAATGCAGCCGGGCGATGATCCGCCGGAGCCGTTTTCGGTACTGACCGACCGGATCACCATCACCCAAATCCAGTGCGGGATCACCCGCACCACGCCGGCCACCCATGATGTGATCCGGGCCAACGTGCACCGCTCGCCGATGTATTCCGGCCAGATCAGGAGTAGCGGGCCGCGCTATTGCCCGTCGATCGAGGACAAGATCGTTCGCTTTGGCGATCGAGATGGCCATCAGATCTTCCTGGAGCCGGAGGGACTGGACGACAGCACGGTCTATCCCAACGGAATTTCGACCTCGCTTCCGGAAGACGTGCAGCTCGCCATCCTGGCAACGATCCCGGGTCTCGAGCGGGTCCGGATGGTCCGGCCGGGCTATGCCATCGAATACGACCATGTCGATCCGCGCGAACTCGATCCGACCCTGCAGGCGAAGCGCGTGGCAGGACTGTTCCTGGCGGGACAGATCAACGGCACCACCGGCTACGAGGAGGCGGCGGCGCAGGGGCTGGTGGCCGGGCTCAACGCGGCGCTGTCCGCAGGCGGCGCGGCGCCCATCGTCTTCGATCGGGCCGACGGCTATCTCGGCGTGATGATCGACGATCTGGTGACGCGTGGCATTACCGAACCCTATCGGATGTTCACCTCGCGCGCCGAATACCGGCTGACGCTGCGGGCCGACAATGCCGATCAGCGCCTGACCGACAAGGGGATCGCGCTGGGCTGTGTCGGCCACGCGCGGGCGCAGCGGCATGGCGCCAAGATGGCGGCGCTGCAGGCCGCGAAATCGCTGGCGCAAACCCTGGCGATCACGCCAAACCAGGCGGCCCGGCATGGACTGGCTCTCAACCGGGACGGCCAGCGCCGCTCGGCCTTTGAGCTATTGGCCTATCCGGAGATCGGCTGGACCGAACTCCGCGGCATCTGGCCGGAATTGTCGGCCATTGACCCAGCGATCGCGGTCCATCTGGAGATCGACGCCAAATACGACGTCTATCTCAAGCGCCAGACCGCCGACGTCGACGCCTTCCGCCGCGACGAGGGGCTGATTCTGGCCGACATCGAATACGCCGCGGTGCCAGGGCTTTCCAACGAGGCCCGGGCCAAGCTCGAGGCGGCCCAGCCGCGGACGGTCGGGCAGGCGGGTCGGCTCGATGGAGTGACGCCGGCGGCGCTGGGAATCCTGGCGGCCTTTCTGCGCCGGGAGGCGCGACGGCAATCGACCGCGGCGGGGGCGTAGCTGTTTCACGTGAAACAGGGCTGGCGCGATACGGCATTGCGGGAGAGGGGGTGGGGTGAGGGCGCCCACCGCCACCGCCAAGCCCCAACCCCATGGATGCGGAACGGAGCAGGGCCTATTACATCTTGGCACGGCCACCGGTCCCCATCCATGGTTGAGACATCGTCCCCCACCGCCGCAACCCTCGTCGCCGACAAGGCCACAGCCTTGGCGCTGACGCCTGTTTCACGTGAAACGGAGGCGCGGTTGCAGCTTTATGTCGAGCTGCTGCTGCGGTGGCAGACCAAGACCAACCTGGTCGCCTCCTCGACGCTTCCGAAGCTCTGGACCCGGCACATCTCGGATTCGCTGCAATTGCTGGCGCTCGCCCCCACCGCCCGACGCTGGGCCGACTTCGGCAGCGGCGGCGGCTTCCCGGGCCTGGTGCTGGCCTGCGCCCTGGCGGAGACGCCGGGTGCAATGGTTCACCTGATCGAGCGCAATGCCAAGAAGGCCGGATTCCTGCGCGAGGTGCTCCGGATCACGAATGCACCCGGGACGATTCACCTGGCTGACATCGGGGATAATGTGGATAGAATTACCGGCCCGGTCGATTGCGTCACCGCCCGGGCGGTTGCTCCGCTACACGAGCTGATCGGCTTCGCTGCGCCGCTGGTGCAGCAGGGCGCGAGGGCTCTGTTTCTCAAGGGTCAAGATGTAGAGGCTGAATTGACCGAAGCCACTAAATGTTGGAACATCCGGCCTCATCTCCATTCCAGCCGCACCGGCGGACACGGTTGGATCGTCGAACTCGACCGGATCGAGCGGCGCACCCCGTCCGCGACCGCCGCAAGGTCCGCCCATGACCGTGATTGATGAAGTCCATCCAGAGCATAGAGCCACGAAACCGGCCGGCCATCCGCGCATCCTGTCGCTTGCCAACCAAAAAGGCGGGGTCGGCAAGACCACCACCGCGATCAATCTCGGCACCGCGTTGGCCGCCATCGGCGAACGTGTGCTGATCGTCGATCTCGATCCGCAGGGCAACGCCTCGACCGGTCTCGGCATCGATCGGCGCAGCCGCAGCGTCTCGACCTATGACGTGCTGATCGGCGAGGCGCCGCTGCGCGATGCCGTGGTCGCGACCGCGGTGCCGCGCCTGCATATCGCGGCGTCGACGATGGATCTTTCCGGCCTCGAACTCGAACTCGGCGCGACCCGCGATCGCGCGTTTCGGTTGCGCAACGCCATCGCGGCGCTGAACACCGCCGCCACCGAGGATACCGATTACACCTATGTCCTGATCGATTGTCCGCCGTCGCTCAATCTTCTGACCGTCAATGCGATGGCGGCGTCGGACGCGATCCTGGTGCCGTTGCAATGCGAGTTCTTTGCCCTGGAAGGGCTCTCGCAACTACTGCAGACGGTGGAGCAGGTGCGTTCCACGCTCAATCCCAACCTGTCGATCCATGGCATTGTGCTGACCATGTTCGACTCCCGCAACAATCTGTCGAACCAGGTGGTCGCCGATGTCCGGCAGTTCATGGGCGCCAAGGTGTACAACACCATGATCCCGCGCAATGTGCGCATTTCCGAGGCGCCGTCCTATGGCAAGCCGGTGCTGGTGTACGATCTCAAATGTGTCGGCAGCGAAGCCTATCTCAAGCTCGCCACCGAAGTGATCCAGCGCGAGCGCGAACTGCGCGCGCATTAGTCCGCGTTACGTCATTCCGGACAAACCGCCAGGGCGGATTGATCCGGAATCCCGAGAGGGGGCTCTCGAATTCGAGATTGCGGGTTCGCGCTCAACGCGCGCCCCGGAACGGCGGTGCAAGACGAATCGGCAGGTGGGCACGCTTCGCTTTGCCCACCCTACGAACGGGTTGAAGATTGAGTGGGAGTGCTGCGCGTGAATCCAAGGGAGCTGGCGATGGCCGACGAAGCGCGTTCGCGACTGGGGCGCGGTCTTGCAAGTCTGATCGGCGATGTCGGCGGCGAGGCCGCGCATCTGGAACGGCCGCGCAGCCAGCGCAAGGTGCCGATCGAATTCCTCAAACCCAATCCGCGCAATCCGCGCCGCGAATTTTCCGATACCGAGCTCGGCGAATTGGCCGACTCGATCCGGCAGCACGGCGTGATCCAGCCGATCGTGGCGCGTGCGGTCAAGGGCGCGCACGACCGCTACGAGATCATCGCCGGTGAACGCCGCTGGCGCGCCGCGCAGCTCGCCGGCCTGCACGAGGTGCCGATCGTGCCGGTCGATGTCAGCGACAGCGACGCGCTCGAGATCGCCATCATCGAAAACGTGCAGCGCGAAGATCTCAACGCGATGGAAGAGGCGCAGGGCTATCACGCGCTGGCCGGCGAGTTCAAACGCAGCCAGGACGACATCGCGAAAATCGTCGGCAAGAGCCGCAGCCACGTCGCCAACATGATGCGGCTGACCAAACTGCCGGCCGAGGTGCAGGCCTATATCGCCTCGGGCCGGCTCTCGGCGGGCCATGCCCGCGCGCTGATCGGCGTGCCCGATCCGGCCGCTGCCGCCAAACGCATTGTCGAGCAAGGTCTCAATGTGCGCCAGACCGAGGCGCTGGCCCATGTCGAGGGCGTGCCGGCGCGCAAGCCGCAGAAGGCGCGCGGCGGCAAGGTGAAAGACCCCGACACGCTGGCGCTGGAAAAGCGGGTCAGCGACGCGCTCGGCCTTGCGGTCAGCGTCGACCACCGCGACCCCGGCGGCACCGTGCTGATCCGCTACCGCGATCTCGAACAGCTCGACGAGATCGTGCGGCGACTGAACAAGACAAATTAGCCGCCATCCCGTGGAAATGCATCCGGGCTACGCAAGCTGATCTGGTTTTGCTTACCGTCTCACCCCCGCCGTTTGGCATTGACGGCAATCGACAATAGCGTGCGTTGCGCGATCGCGGCGGCGAGCGGCGCCTGTTTGCGCATCTCGAGCGCGGCGACCGCGAGCTGCTCGATGATCGATGCCAGCCGCGCCACGCCGAGCTGCCGCAGCGCGGTTTCGACATGGCCCTTGCGCGAGAAATGCAGCCGGGGAAAGCCGCTGTCGAGCAGGGTCGCGACCGCCGCTCCCTCGGCGACGGCGAGCGCCGATTTGTGCAGCCACGCCGCCTGGCGCTGCGCGGCGGCAATGATCATGCCCGGATAGGTACCGGCGGCCATGGCCTTGGCGAATTCGGTTTCGACCAGTTCGGGCTTGCCGGCAAAGGCGCCGTCCACGATCGGGTCGATCTTGAGTTCGGAGGCGTCGGCGACGACGGCTTCGACATCCTCGAGCGTGACCTCGGCCTCGCCGTGGGCGTAGAGCGCGAGCTTGCGCAACTCGTTGCGCGAGGCCTGGCGGTCGCCGCCGAGCAGCGCCGTCAGCGCCGCGCGCGCGTCCGGCGCGATGCGCAGGTTCGACAGCCGCAATTCGTCGTCGATCAGCCTGGCCAGATCGCGCTCGCCGTCGGGATAGCAGGCGATTGCGACCGCCGTTTTGGCGCGCTCGCAGGCCTTGCGCAGCGGCGATTCCGGCCGCAGCTCTCCGGCCTCGATAACGATGCGGCAATCCCTGATCGGCGAATCGGCCAGCGCGTCGACACCGCCGGCAAAGCTGCGCGAGCCGGCGCGGACGCGAATCGCGCGACGGCCGCCGAACAGCGGGATGGTCATGGCTTCCTCGACCAGCCGCGACGGCTCGGCGGCGAGTTCGTCGCCGTCAAGTCTCACCAGCGAAAACGGATCCTTGGGGTCGTCGACCGCGGAGGCGAGCAGTGCCTCGGCGCGCTCGCGCACCAGACCGGCGTCCGGACCGTAGAGCAGGATGATCGGCCGCGCCGGATCGGGCCGGGCGAGATACGCATCGATTTCCTTGCCGCGCAGCGCAACCATCGAATCGACCTTGTTGTCATTCCGGGACACGCGTTTTCGCGTGGACCCGGAATCCGGATATGGCTGATCGAGATTCCGGGTTCGCGCGTTTCACGCGCGCCCCGGAATGACGGAACGTTCACGTCCCGGCGAAGAAGTAGGAGGCGAGCCGGGTCTGGATGTGCTCGGCGATTTCCTGGGCGGCGCGATCCTCCGCGTCCCGGAAGGCACGGGCCCGGGCGAAGCGCTGGTAGCTGCCGGGGATGTCGTAGGAGACGTGCGAGAATGTCGAACCGTTCATGACCGACTTGTCGGTTGCGATCTCGACCAGATTGTATTGCACATCGAGGTTGTAATTCTCGCTGGTCGGCAGCCCGGTATTGGTATCGACCATCAGCGAGGAACGACCGCTGGAGAATTTGAGCACCAGCCGATAGAGCGGCGGCGCCCCGGTGGCATTGCCATACAGCTTGAACGCCAGCGCATTTCGGATCGCGACGCCAACCCGCGCTTCCCGCGACGCGTTGGGCTTGTCGACCGGCGGCAGATCCACCGTCATCAATTTGTCGCGCAGACCGGTGCCGTCGGCGTGCTCCGCATACATCGGTTGGAAGCAGCCGGCGGTCAGCGCCGCCAGGGCGGCCACGGCCAGCAGCCGGACGGCGATGCGAGCGCTAGCCAACGACATTGACGATCCTCATCGGCACGATGATCACCTTGCGGACAGCCTTGCCGCCCAAGGCTTGTTTTACCGTATCGAGGGCCAAAACGGCAGCCTCAATTTCCGGATTTTGGGCACCGCGCGCCACCGTGACCTCTCCCCGCTTCTTGCCGTTGACCTGGACCACCAGCCTGACCGTGTCTTCAACCAGCAAATCGCGTTCGATTTGCGGCCAAGCGGCCTGCGAAACCAGGCCCGGTTGCCCCAGCAGCCGCCAGCATTCCTCCGCCAGATGCGGCATCATCGGCGCAAACAACTGAACCAGGATGATCGCGGCCTCGCGAACCGCCCATGCCAGGTCCGGCGCCGGCGGTTCCCCGCGTCCGAGCACCTCGCCGAGCGCGTTGGCGAATTCGCGGATATAGGCAAGGCAGACGTTGAAATGCAGTTTTTCGATTCCGGTCGAGACCTTGTCGAGCGCGCCATGGGCGGCCTTGCGCAACGCCAGCGCGTCGGTGCTGAACGCCGCCGGCCGCGCCTGCGGGGCGGATTTCGCCAGTTCGGCGGATTCATTGATCAGCCGCCACAACCGCTGCACGAAGCGTGAGGCGCCCTGGACGCGCTCGTCGCTCCAGATCACGTCGCGGTCGGGCGGCGAGTCCGACAGCATGAACCAGCGCGCGACGTCGGCGCCATAGGTGGCGATGATGTCGTCGGGGTCGACGGTGTTGCGCTTCGACTTCGACATCTTCTCGATCGGGCCGATGCTGATGTCCTCGCCGGTCGTGATCAGGCTGGCGCGGCGGCCGTTGGCTCCGGCCTCGACCTTCACTTCGGCGGGCGTCACGTAACTGCCGTCGGCCTTCTGATACGTCTCGTGCACCACCATGCCCTGGGTGAACATGCCGGCGAACGGCTCCTTCATGTCGATATGACCGGTGGCCTTCATCGCGCGGGTGAAGAAGCGGCTGTACAGCAGATGCAGGATCGCGTGTTCGACGCCGCCGATATACTGGTCGACCGGCATCATCCGGTCCGCCACCGCAGGCGTGGTCGGCGCCGCCGCGTTCCACGGATCGGTGAAACGCGCGAAATACCACGACGAGTCCACGAAGGTGTCCATGGTGTCGGTCTCGCGCACCGCCTTGCCGCCGCATTGCGGGCAGCTCACGTGCTTCCAGGTCGGGTGATGGTCGAGCGCATTGCCGGGTTTGTCGAAACTGACGTCCTCCGGCAATACCACCGGCAAGTCCTGGTCCGGCACCGGCACGACGTCGCAGCTCGGGCAATGGATCACCGGGATGGGACAACCCCAATAGCGCTGGCGCGAAATGCCCCAGTCGCGCAGCCGGAAATTCACCTGGCGCTCGCCGACTGGCCCCACCCCCGCCTGCGGGGGAGGGGAGGGGGCGCATCTCCGCTTCGAGGCGCCGGGCAACCTCTTCCTTGGCCCGCTCGATGGTCATGCCGTCGAGAAAGCGCGAATTGATCATGCGGCCGTCGCCATCATAGGCGGTATCCGTGATGACAAACGTTGCCGGGTCCTGGCCTTCGGGACAGACCACCGGCGTGTTGCCAAGCCCGTATTTGTTGACGAAATCGAGGTCGCGCTGGTCATGGGCCGGACAGCCGAAGATGGCGCCGGTGCCGTATTCCATCAGCACGAAATTGGCGACATAGACCGGCAGCTTCCAGTGCGGATCGAACGGATGGATCGCCCGGATGCCGGTGTCGAAGCCAAGCTTCTCGGCGGTGTCGATGATTTCCTGCGCGGTGCCGTGGCGCTTCGCCTCGGCGATGAACTCGCCAAGCCCCGGATCTTTCGCCGCCGCCGCCTGCGCCAGCGGATGATCCGGCGCGATCGCCATGAACTTGGCACCGAACAGCGTGTCATGCCGCGTGGTGAATATCTTGAGCTCGCTCTCGCCGGACGGCGAGGTCGCCGGATCGAGCGCAAAGCGGATCAGCATGCCCTCGGAGCGGCCGATCCAGTTGCGCTGCATCAGCCGCACCTTGTCGGGCCAGCGGTCGAGCGTATCGAGCGCGTCCAGCAACTCCTGCGCATATTTGGTGATCTTGAACACCCACTGCTTCATCTCGCGCTGTTCGACCGGCGCGCCGGAGCGCCAGCCGCGGCCGTCGATCACCTGTTCGTTCGCCAGCACGGTCATGTCGACCGGATCCCAGTTGATCTTGCGCTGCTCGCGTTCGGCCAATCCCGCGCGCAGGAAATCCAGGAACATCTTCTGCTGGTGCTTGTAATAAGAGGGATCGCAGGTCGCGAATTCCCGGCTCCAGTCGAGCGACAGCCCGATCGACTGCAACTGCTTCCTCATCGCCGCGATGTTGTCGTAGGTCCACGCCTTGGGCGCGACATTGCGCTCGATCGCGGCGTTTTCCGCCGGCAGCCCGAACGCGTCCCAGCCCATCGGGTGCAGTACGTTATAGCCCCTGGCACGCATGAAGCGCGCCAGCACGTCGCCCAGCGTATAGTTGCGGACATGACCGATATGGATGCGCCCGGACGGGTAGGGGAACATCTCGAGCACGTAGTATTTCGGCCGCGGATCGTCGTTTTTGCTGGTGAAAATGGCCTCGTGCTCCCACTGGCGCTGCCAGCGCGGCTCGGATTCACGGGCGTTGTAGCGTTCGGCGGTCATGGGGGATTCGCAGGGGGTTTGCTGGATTCGGCCGGTTTCAGGCCGGCGGACTAGGCCACAAAAGCGGCTTTGCGGTCAACGGGATGGGCGGCTAGCTCGCCAGCGCCATGCCGCCGGCGCTGTCGGTCAATTGCGCAAAGCTGTGCTTGACGACGGCGTTGCGGCCGCGGTGTTTGGCGGCATAGAGCGCGGCGTCGGCGGCCTCGACCAGGTCGCCGGGCTGCTGGCTGGCGTTGGGCCGGGTGGAGGCCACCCCGACGCTGACCGTGACCAGTTGATAGACGCTGGTGGTGTGCGGCATCGCCAGGTTCCAGACCGCCTGGCGCACCATCTCGCCGATCTGCAGCGCGCGGGCCGAATCCATGTTCGGCAGCAACAGGCAGAATTCCTCGCCGCCGTAGCGCCCGGCAAAACCCATGGTCTCGGCGGCAATTCCGGACAGCGTTTCGCCGACCCTCGAGAGGCAGCAGTCGCCCTCGGGATGGCCGTAGCTGTCATTGTAGAGCTTGAAGTGATCGACATCGATCATCAACAGCGAAATCTCGGAATTGTATTGCTGGGCCTTCATCCATTCGAAGTCGAGCCGGCTCTGGAATCCGCGCCGGTTGGCAAGACCCGACAGCATGTCGATCGACGCCATCACGGTCAGCCGGTCGTTGGTGGCGACCAGCTCGCGCTCGCGTTCGGTCAACTGCGCCGCCATGGCGTTGAAGGCGCGCGCCAGCGGGATGAATTCGGCGGGCAGCCGGCTGCGCGCGACGCGCGCCGACCCGTCGCCCTGGCCGAAGCGCTTGGTCATCGCCGCCATGATCTCGATCGGATGGATGATGAGCTTCTCTGCGGCGATCAGGGCGCCCAGCAGCACGAACAGGCAGACGAAGCAGAGCTGCAGATAGGCGGTGCGGATCTCGCGATTGATGGCCGCGGTCACCTTGGTTTCGTCGATGCTGACGATCAGACGCGACTGCGTGCCGGCGATCCGGGCAAAGCGAAGCGCGCGCCTGGAACCATCGGCGGCGGTGAACGACAGCGACCCCTGCGCCGCTTTCGAATCGATCGCCTGTTCGGCGATGGCCGACAACAGCGGCACGGTGTCGAGCGCGCGTCCGATCAGGCTCGCCTCGTCCTCCGGTGCTGCCATCACGATCCCGGCGCTGTCGATCAAGACCGCGGTGATGCCGGGCCGGCCGGACAGGTTGCTCATGATCTTCGACAGCCAGTCGAGATTGATGGCGGCGACGATGACCGAATCCGAATCGCTGTCGATGGCCGAAACCGGGTAGGCTCCAATCACGATCGGACGATCGGTGGCGATCGCGAACAGAAAGTCGCTGAAAACGAAGTTGTGGCCATCCCGCGCCTTCTTGAGATACTCCCGCCCGCTGAGGTCGATGCCGACCAGCGTGTTGTTGGTCGAGCACTGGATGTGTCCATCCCCGCCGGCGATCGACAGGCTCCGGATCCACGGCAGGTTGACCGGCAGGCTTGCCCGCAGCACGTCGCAACTGCGGCCCATGCCGCCCGCCGAGGCGCGGATATAGGCGGCCGACTTCAGCATCGTCTCGACCGATGAGATGACTTCGCGCTGGGTATCCGCACTATGCTGGGCGAGGTTGGAAAAGTCCTGGGAGGCCTGTTCGATCTGCCTGGCGCGGGCATCTTCGAGCGAGCGGGCACGTTCCAGCATCAGCGGCGCCACCAGGATCAGCGCCAGCAAGGCCAGTCGGGCGCGAATCCCAAGAAGCTTCTTGAGTTTGGCTCGCTTGCGATTGAAAGTGAAGCGCGACATCCTTGTCCCCTGACCCCACGGGCAGGATGGGCACAAGGGTTCAAAAAGCCTTTCTCGAACTGGGTAAAATTCGAACGACTCGGTAAACTCACGACTGGCAGACGCGCATGGCGCCCGAACATTCCTCGCCGACAACTTCGCCTTTACCAAGCGGGCTTGCCACGCTGGAACGCGACATCGCGCGCGCCTGCAAGGATGCGCGCCGCGAGCGCAATTCGGTAACCCTGATCGCGGTCTCGAAGACCTTCGACGCGGATGCGGTCAGGCCGGTGATCGACGCCGGACAGCGCATATTCGGCGAGAATCGCGTGCAGGAAGCCAAGGCGAAGTGGCCAGGGTTAATGGCGGCTTTCCCCGGCATCGGCCTGCATTTGATCGGTCCGCTGCAATCCAACAAGGCGAGGGACGCGGTGGCGCTGTTCGACGCCATTCATTCGGTCGACCGTCCAACCATTTGCGAAGCGTTAGCCAAGGAAATCAATTCACAAAAACGCCGACCGGAATTGTTCGTCCAGCTCAACACCGGCGAGGAACCGCAGAAGGCAGGCGTTGCGCCGGCCGAGGCGGACGGCTTTCTTGCGCGCTGTCGTGACCGATACGGCCTGTCTATTTCCGGTCTGATGTGCATCCCGCCGGTCGACGAGGCGCCGGCGCCGCATTTCGCGCTGACCGCGAAGATCGCGGCGCGCAACGGGCTGAAGCATCTGTCGATGGGCATGAGCGCCGATTTCGCCATCGCGATCCAGCTTGGCGCCACCCATGTCCGCATCGGCTCGGCGATTTTCGGAAACCGGTGAGCACCGCATATTAAGGCGCATATTCCCACCTCTCGGTCATTCCGGGATGGTGCGCCAGCACCAGACCTCAGATGCGCAATTGCGCATCGGGGAATCTCGAGATTCCGGGTTCGCGCTTCGCGCGCCCCGGAATGACCATTGACCCGATGGTTGCTACGACATCGTGCTATTCGAATCCGACCGACACTTGGCCCAGCACGCCGAAATCGGCCTCGATCCGATCGCCGGATTGAATCGGCAGCGGCGGATGGCAGGTGCCGGTGGTGACGACCTCACCGGCTTTCAGCGTCACGCCAAGTTCGCGCAGCTCGTTGGCGAGCCATGCCAGAGCGATCCGCGGGTCGCCGAGCACGTTCTTGCCGTGGCCGATGAATTGCCGCCCACGCTGCGTGATGACGGGTTTCTGCTCGACAAGATCGAGCGCGCGCCAGTCCGACGTCGCGGGCGCACCGAGCACGAACAGATGGGCGCAGGCGTTGTCGGCGATGAGTTGCGCGGCGCCGGCGCCGACGAAGTCGGAAAACCTCGAATCGGGAATCTCGATCGCCGGATGCAGCGCACCGACGGCGTCGAGCACTTGTTGCACGCTGTAGGGCGCCGGTCGCGGCGGCAGATCGGCGGCCATGCGAAAGGCGAATTCAGGCTCGGCGACGCGCATCGCGTTGCCGGCCATGGACGCCCTGCCGCCATCGGCAATCACGGTCTCGCTCAGGATGCGTCCGGCCATCGGGCCGTCGACATTGATGTGCTTCTGGCCGGCTTCGCTGGTGGCCGCGATTTTCCAGCCGAACAGGCGCCCGGTCGAATGCGCCGCGAGCGCCGCTTGGACAGCATAACCTTCGGCGCGGTCGCGCGGTCGCTGCGATGATTCGAGCGCGGCGAGCTTGGTGCCGCAGCGCCAATGATCGTGCAGGGTGCGTGACGCCGCCGCGATCTGGTTGTCATCGAGCATGGTTGATTTCCCCGAACGGTGTCAGCCAATCACAATCCTGGTCTCCGGTCCAAGCCGCGCCAGCAGCCGCAGCATGGACGATCGGGTCATCGACACGCAGCCGGCGGTGGGCGCGAAGTTCTCGCGGGCCAGATGCAGGAAGACGGCGCTGCCGCGGCCGGCGATGCGTGGCCGGCTGTTGTGGTCGATCTCGACAATGAAATCGTAGAGCCGATCGTCGCGCGTCAGGCGGTCGCCGCCGCGATCGCGTTGCAGCCGCATGGGCTGATTGTAGTGGCGGCTGGCGGGGTCTTCGCACCAGGCGTCTTCGGGGCGGATGGCGCGTACCGGCAACAACGTGTGCGGCCGCTTGTGGCGATCGGCGCGCCACCACAATCGCCGCGGCCGGAACGTGCCCCTGGGAGTTCCACCATCGCCTTCGCGTTTGTTGGCGCGGATGCCGCCGCGCCCGAGCGCAACCGGGATGGTTTGGACGCCAGCCGTGAGCCAGCCGCGGCGTCGATCACCGGCGGCGGCGCGAATCCGGATCGCCGACAGCGGCCTATCACCGCAGGTCTTTCGGTAAACATCTGAAATAGTTTGATTTTTATCCAGGGCGGGGCCTCCATCGGAGCTTGATGACCAAATATGTCCCACTTCCCGTATTACAGGACATTCATCTGACGCTGGCGAATTCTCGAATAGACTGCATTTCGGCTTGTGAATCGGTAACAGTTCCCTACCTCAAGGCGAATCACCACTGACCAGGCTCGATTTGACCAACCCGGACCCGGCTGAAGGCGTTTCCGCTTCCATCGGCCCTCAAGAGGATTGTACGCCATGGCCAATGCCCGCAAGATCCTGATCGTGGACGACGACACCGATCTGCGCGACACGCTGGTGGAGCAATTGTCGTTGCACGACGAATTCGAAGCATCCGCGGTCGACACCGGCGCCAAGGGCGCCAGCGCCGCCAAGGCCAACGCACCGGATCTTGTGCTGATGGACGTGGGGCTGCCGGACACCGACGGCCGCGAAGTGGTGCGCAGCCTGCGCAAGGGCGGCTTCAAGGCGCCGATCATCATGCTCACCGGGCACGACACCGATTCCGATACCATTCTCGGGCTCGAATCCGGCGCCAATGACTATGTCGCCAAGCCGTTCCGCTTTGCCGTCCTGCTGGCACGGATCCGGGCCCAGCTTCGCCAGCACGAAGCGAGCGAGGACGCGGTGTTCTCGGTCGGCCCCTATAGTTTCCGGCCCGGCTCCAAGATGCTGACCGGCGCCAATGCCAGGAAAGTCCGTCTGACCGAAAAGGAAACCGCGATCCTGCGATTCCTGTACCGCGCCGGTCAATTGCCGGTATCGCGGGAGACGCTGCTGCAGGAAGTGTGGGGCTATAATTCCGGCGTCACCACCCACACCCTGGAAACCCATATCTACCGGCTGCGCCAGAAGATCGAGAAGGACGCCGCCAACCCGGAGATATTGGTGACCGAAGCCGGTGGCTACAAGCTGGTGCCATGATACGGTTGGGGCAGCGATTCGCATTTAGCGTGCCCCGATCATCGGTTTTGTATGTCGATCGAAGATGATGTCGCCCTGCTCGAGCGTGTTCCGACCCTGCGCCTGTTGGGGACTCCGGCTCTGCGCATGCTGGCGATCGGCTCCGAGCAGCGCGATGTCGCGCGAGGCGAAGTGCTGTTCAGGGACGGTGAGGATGCCGATGCCGGATTTGTGGTGCGGCGCGGGTTATTCCGGATCGAGGACGCCGGCGGCGCCGAAACCGTGGCGGGGGTCGGCGCCCTGATCGGCGAACTTGCGCTCATTGTCGCGATGCGGCGGCCCGCGACCGCCACCGCCATGGAGTATTCGACGGTGATTCGCCTCGCGCGCAGCCTGTTTCAGCGTGTGCTGGAAAATGACCCGGCTGCGGCCCGGCGGCTGCGCGACGAATTCGCCAGCCGCACCAGCCAGATCGCCAGCGAGATGCTGATGGCGAGTGCCAAGCTGAATATCTGAGCGGTCCGTCGCAATGACGGCGGCGAGGAAAACTACAGCTCCAGCGTCACCGTGACGGGGACGTGGTCGGACGGCCGCTCCCAGCTTCGCGCCTCGCGGCTGATGCGAAAATCGCTCACGCTTTCCTTCAGGGCGCGGGACACCCAGATGTGGTCGAGCCGGCGGCCGCGGTCGCCGACCGTCCAATCGGCGGCGCGATAGCTCCACCAGGTATAGACCTTTTCCGTGAGCGGAATCCGCTCGCGCGCGACGTCGACCCATTCGCCGTGGGCCTGTGCAGCCAACAGCTTCTCGCATTCGATCGGGGTATGCGACACCACTTTGAGCAATTGGCGGTGCGACCACACGTCATTCTCGTGCGGTGCGACGTTGAGATCGCCGACCAGGACATGGCGGTCGTCGCCGCGGGGATGCAACGGCTCGCACGCCTTCATCTCGTCGAGAAATCTCAGCTTGTGGTCGAATTTCGGGTTCAGCGCGGGATCCGGGAGATCGCCGCCGGCGGGGACGTAGAAATTATGCAGCAGCAGCGGGGCCGAGAGCCCGGCGCCGGCGCCGAACGCAACCGAGATGTGGCGCGAATCGATCCTGTCGCAGAAGGTGCGGATGTCGGTGGACTCGAACGGCAGCTTCGAAACCACGGCGACGCCGTGATAGCCCTTCTGCCCGTTCAATGCGACGTGGTCATAGCCAAGGCGTCTGAAGCGCTTCAGCGGAAAGGCGTCGTCGATGCATTTGGTTTCCTGCAGGCACAGCACGTCGGGCCGCGCCGATTTGAGGAATTTGGCGACCAGGTCGATGCGCAGCCGCACCGAGTTGATGTTCCAGCTTGTCAGGGAAAGACGCATGGGGACCGGGAGCAGAGCACGACGCGCGACAGATGACGCACGTCCTGGTCCCGCGATCAACAATGAATTTCAGCCCGGCGGCGTCGAATAATTGGTGAAGTCGATCTTGAACATGCTGGGATCGGGGTGCTTGGTGGTATCCAGATTGTAAACCGCAACGGTGGTGTCATAGCCCTGCGGATCGGTCACCGTCCATTGCTTGAGCTGATTGTCCTTGGCGCCCATCATCAGCATCAGGCGGCTGGTGCCGATCAGCGCGTGTTTCTCCTCGATGGTGACGCTGATATAGAGATCATCCGCCGTCACGCTCACGACATTGGTGTCCTTGAGGAGATCGATGCGGTCCGACAGCAGGTATCGCAGCGGGGTCTGCGACAACGGATAGATGTCCTGGGTCGCCAGCTTGCGGTCGCGTACCGCCACCGACGATCCGTCGGCGATAATTGCAATCGGGCTGGGGTCGTCATATTCGAAACGAACCTTGCCCGGCTTCTGGATATAGAATTCGCCCTTGGTCTTGGTGCCGTCCGGCCCGACCTGGACGAAATCCCCGACCAGCGTCTGCAGCGACGACAGGTAGGCGCTGACCTTGGCGGCTTCCGCCTTCTGGTTGGCATCGAAGGTGGCGAAAATGTTGGCGGGAACATTGCGGCGCGGATCCGGGATGATCGGGTTCGGCGGCGCGGCCACGGCTCCCGTCGTGAGCGGGGCGCGCTGCTGCTCCGACGCACTGATCTGCATATCGTGCGTCCGGGTGCTGCGGGCCTTCGGCGCGGGCTTCGGAATCGGAACGCTCTGTGCCGAAACCGGAGTCACCGCCGTCATCATGGCGGTCGCGATCAGCGCCGCGAGGCCAGCGCGTAACCGGTTGCCCATGCCGCGGCCTGCAAATTGTGCTGTCATTCGAGACTTCGGATTTCCGTTCAACGTGTTGCCCCGCGTGGCCCCGGCCCTTTTATCTTGGTTTCGGCAAAACGGGGCATCGTTTTTCCGTGAGGATATGCTGTCGACTCCGACCATTCGATGGTCCGATGCGGCTGTTCAAAATCCGTTTTCCTGTTCTTCGATCAGGATTTCACGCTTGCCGGCGTGGTTGGCCTGGCCGACGATGCCTTCGAGTTCCATGCGCTCCATCAGCGACGCGGCGCGGTTATAGCCGATCTGCAGCCGACGCTGGATGTAGCTGGTGGAGGCCTTGCGGTCGCGCTTGACGATCGCTACCGCCTGCGTGAACAGGTCGCCGCCGCCATCGCCGCCCATGCCGGTGGAATCGAACACCGCGCCGTCCTCGTCGGTCGGTTCCTCCGCGGTGACCGCCTCGAGATATTCGGGCTGGCCTTGCGACTTCAGATGGCGCACCACCTTCTCGACCTCCTCGTCCGAGACGAATGGCCCGTGCACGCGGCTGATGCGTCCGCCGCCCGCCATATACAGCATGTCGCCCTGCCCAAGCAGTTGCTCGGCGCCCATTTCGCCGAGGATGGTGCGACTGTCGATCTTGGAGGTGACCTGAAACGAGATGCGGGTCGGGAAGTTCGCCTTGATGGTGCCGGTGATGACGTCGACCGATGGCCGCTGCGTGGCGAGCACCACGTGAAGCCCGGCGGCGCGTGCCATTTGCGCGAGCCGCTGCACCGCGCCTTCGATGTCCTTGCCGGCGACCATCATCAGGTCGGCCATTTCGTCGACGATGATGACGATGTAGGGCAGCGGCTCGAGCTCGAGCTTCTCTTCCTCATAGATCGCCTTGCCGGTTTCCTTGTCGAACCCGGTATGCACCGTGCGGCTCAGCTCCTCGCCCCTGGATTTCGCTTCCAGCAGCCGCGCGTTGTAGCCGTCGATATTGCGCACGCCGAGCTTGGACATCCGCTTGTAGCGCTCTTCCATTTCGCGCACCGCCCATTTCAGCGCGACCACCGCCTTCTTGGGGTCGGTCACCACTGGCGTCAGCAGATGCGGAATGCCGTCATAGACCGAGAGTTCGAGCATTTTCGGATCGACCATGATCAGGCGGCATTGATCCGGGCGCAGCCGGTAGAGCAGGCTCAGGATCATGGTGTTGATGGCGACGGATTTGCCGGAACCGGTGGTGCCGGCGATCAAAAGATGCGGCATCCGCGCGAGATCGACGATGATGGATTCGCCGCCGATATTCTTGCCGAGGCAGAGCGGCAGTTTCGCCACCGAATCGTTGCCGTCCTTCACCGAAAGCAGCTCGCGCAGATACACCTTCTCGCGATGCGCATTCGGCAATTCGATGCCGATGGCGTTGCGTCCGGGGACCACGGCGACGCGCGCCGACAATGCGCTCATCGAGCGTGCGATGTCGTCGGCAAGCCCGATGACGCGCGACGATTTGATGCCGGGCGCCGGCTCGAGTTCATACAGTGTCACCACCGGGCCCGGATGCGCCTTGACGATTTCGCCGCGAACGCCAAAATCGCTCAGCACGCCTTCCAGCGCCCGCGAATTGGCTTCCAGTTCGGATTTGCTGAGCGGCTGGCGATCCGACGCCTTGGGGGCGGTGAGCACCGATACCGAGGGCAGTTCGAACATGTCCGCGGATTTCCGTGCCGGCGTCCGCGCCGCGGACCTTTTGCGTGGGGCGCGCGTGGCGGGCGTTTCCTCCTCGTCCTCGTCGACTTCCTCGTCGTCGTCATCCTCGCCGGCGTGCGGCGCCAGCGACGGCGCGGTGCGACCGTCGAGGGTCGGCTCCTGACGTTCGAACAGCGACGCCCGTGGCGCCGGTCCGCTCGCAACCAGCCATCGGTAGGCCAGCGTCAAGGCCCGCCACAGCCGCGCCTTCGCGCTCATGGCGGCATGAAACGCCCACCCCAGCGAGACCGAGCCGTCGTCATCCGTTTCCACGAACGGCGTGTCATCGTCTTCGATCGGCGTCAGTTCATCTTGCTGCGGCCGCGAGCCGAGGCCGCCGGCGATCAGGAAGGTCGCGATGGTCAGGGCTCCCAGAATGAGTCCGAACACGATGCGATAGATCAGGCCGGGCGGACCGAACACCACCGCGGGCGCCCGCACCAGGGCGTCGCCGACCACGCCGCCAAGCCCGGTCGGCAGCGGCCATGCTCCACCATGCGACCAGCAGCTCGCAAAGCCCGCCGCGGTCACCGTGCACAGGATCCAGAAGGCGATCCGCAGCGCTTCGCGGTCGAAGCTGCGATGGGTCAGCATCCGCCAGCCCCACACCGCCACCGGCAGGATCAGCATGACGGCGCCGAGCCCGAGAATCTGCATCAGCAGATCGGCGCCGATCGCGCCGGGATAGCCGACGACGTTGCGAATGGCGCGCGAGGTCGCATGGCTGAGACTCGGATCCTGCACCGACCAGGTCATCAGCGCCGCCGCCGCCACGCCGGCGAGCGCGATCAGGCTGAGGCCGGTCAGTTCGCGCAGCCGCCGTGCCAGCGCCTCGCGCATCGAGACTGGCAACTGGCCGACCAGGGGAATGACGCGTTCGATCGCTGGCATGCTCATGAGGGCCCCGCGACTAATCCAGAATTTCGACCAGCCGGTGCAAGGCCTCGGCTGTTGTTTCACTGTCCGCCACCAACGCCAGGCGAATATAGCCGGCGCCGGGATTGCTGCCGTCGGGTTGCTGCCGTGCCAGATAGCTTCCGGGAATCACGCGCACGCCGCCGTCCCTGTAGAGTTTCACCGTTGCCGCCTCGTCGCCGCCGCGCGGCGACACATCGAGCCAGACGCAGAAGCCGCCGGCGGGGCGGTGATAGCCGTAGCGGCTGCCGAGAATCTGGTCGGCGAGATCGAACTTGACCCGGTAGAGCCGGCGGTTTTCCTCGACATGCGCCTCGTCGCTGTAGGCGGCGATGGCGACCTGCTGCAGCGGCACCGGCACCTGCGGCGCGGCGACGTTGCGCAGCTCGTGAAACCGCGCCAGAAACCGGCCGTCGCCGGCGGCAAAACCGACCCGCAGGCCCGGCAGGTTGGAGCGCTTCGACAGCGACTGGAACGCGACGACCTGGCTGAAATCAGGCCCGGCAAATTCCAGCATGCTGCCGGGCGGCGCCCGGGTGTAGATTTCGGAGTAGCATTCGTCGCTCAGGATCATGAAGCCGAAACGGTCGGCCAGTTGTTTCAGGCGGTCGAAATAGTCCCGTGAGGCCACCGCGCCTTGCGGGTTGGCCGGCGAGGCGAGGTAGACCGCGACGGTGCGGGCGAGCAACGCCTCGTCGAGCGCGTCGAGATCCGGCAGGAATCCGTTGGCCGGCGTGGTCGGCAGAAAGATCGCCTCGCAATCGGCAGCGCGGGCGCCGGCCGCATAGGCCGGATAAAACGGATTGGGCATCAGGATCGCCGGTTTGCCACGGCGTCCGCCGACATGGCGCGCCGCGGTGATCGCGGCGAAAAACAGGCCTTCGCGGCTGCCGTTCAGCACCAGGATTTCACTTTCGGGATCGATCGCCCGGGGCAGTTGGAACCGGTTGGCAAGCCAGTTCGCCGCGGCCCGCCGAAACGGTTCGATACCCCTGGCAATCGGATAGCGGCCGAAATCGCCGATGTGTTTGGCCAACACCGGTCCGACAAACCCCGGCACCGGATGCTGCGGTTCGCCCAGGGACAGCGTAATCAATGGTTTACCCGGCTGGTGCGGGGCCAGCAATTCGGCCAGCCGGGCGAACGGCGAGCGTTCGCTTTGCTCGCTGCCGACGCCTTGCGCGGCGCGGGATGAAGCGGTCATGGCCATACTTGAAGCGCCAGCACTTTCAGGGCAGCCGGCCGCTTAATTGGCCGGCCGGAAGCGGATCAAACCACCATAGATACGGCGAGGTTAAGACGCGATTAACCATCGACGCGCCGCAGGTTATAGAGGCCTCAATCCGTCCAAAAAAGAAAGGGGCCCCAGCTTGCGCTGGAGCCCCTCGACGGTCGGGGCATTGCCGGGTATGTGCCCAAACCGTAGTTGTGGGCGCGACCTTGGGAGGCCGCGCCCGGGGAGAACTACATATTGTAGGCGCGCTCGCCGTGGTCGCTGATGTCGAGACCCTCGCGTTCCTCCTCGACGGTGGGACGCAGGCCTACGAGCACATCGACGAGCTTGTAGAGGATCGCCGAACCGATGCCCGACCAGAGCAAGGTCGCCAGCACGGCCTTGCCCTGTGCGATCATCTGGGTGACCAGATCGTAGGTGCCGGCGTTGTTGCCGGTGATGTTGGTGTAGTCGGTGATGCCGACGCCACCGAGCGCGGGATTGACCAGAATGCCGGTGCCGAGCGCACCGATGATTCCGCCGATGCAGTGGACGCCGAACACGTCGAGGGCATCGTCATAGCCGAAGGCGTTCTTCACCGTGCTGACGAAGAACAGGCAGACCGGCGAGACCACGAGGCCGAGCACCAGCGCGCCGATCGGGCCGGCAAAGCCCGAGGCGGGCGTCACCGCCACCAGGCCGGCCACCGCGCCGGAGCAGATGCCCAGCAACGACGGCTTGCCCTTGACGATCCACTCCGACAGCAGCCAGGACAGCGACGCAGCGGCGGTCGCGACCATGGTGTTGACGAAGGCGAGCGCCGTGGTGCCGTTGGCTTCGAGGTTCGATCCGGCGTTGAAGCCGAACCAGCCGACCCACAGCAGCGAGGCGCCGATCATGGTCATGGTCAGCGAATGCGGAGCCATCAGGTCCTTGCCGTAGCCGGTGCGCTTGCCGATGATCAGGGCGCCGACCAGACCGGCAATGCCGGCATTGATGTGCACCACCGTACCGCCGGCGAAGTCGAGGGCGCCGGCACCGGCGAGCCAGCCGACCGCGCCGGTGACTTCGTCGAGCTTGGCCTGGGCCGCGGTCTTGGCCGCACCGTCTGCCGCGGCGGCGAGCGCCTTGGCAGCGGCTGCGACGTCATCGGGAGCGGCCGTGTACCAGACCCAATGCGCGATCGGGAAATACACGAACGTGACCCACAGCAGGATGAACAGCATCACCGCCGAGAACTTGATGCGCTCGGCAAAAGCGCCGACGATCAGGGCCGGGGTGATCATCGCGAAGGTCATCTGGAATACGAAGTAGCAGTATTCCGGAATCACGACGCCGTTGGAGAACGTGGCGGCGGTCGAATTGGCGTCGACGCCGTGCATGAACGCCTTGGCGAAACCGCCGATATAGGGCGTCATGCTGCCGCCGTCGCCGAAGGCGAGCGAGTAGCCGTACAGGGTCCAGACCACGCCGACCATGGCGACGATCGCGAACACCTGGGTCAGGACGGAAGCCATGTTCTTGGTGCGGACGAGGCCGCCGTAAAACAGCGCGAGGCCCGGGATCGACATCATCAGAACGAGGGCGCTGGATACCAGCATCCAGGCGGTATCGCCTTTGTTGGGGACCGCAGCCGCGGCCGCAGCGGCCGGAGCGGCATCGGCTGCCGCGGGGGCGGCGGGCGCCGCCGTTTGGGCAAGTGCCGCGTCGACGAAGCCTACGGCGCAGAGTCCTGCGATTGCGAGGACTGCCCATCCCGCGCTGGTGGGACGTTTGAACGTCATTTGGTTAACTCCTGATTGAAGAGGTTGCGCGGGTTCAGAGGGCGGCGGCATCGGCCTCGCCGGTGCGGATGCGAACCGCATGGTCGAGGTTGATGACGAAGATTTTGCCATCGCCGATCTGTCCGGTCTTGGCCGCTGACGTGATGGCATCGATGGTCTTGTCGACCTGATCCGAGGCGATCGCGACCTCGATCTTGATCTTGGGCAGGAAGCTCACCGCGTATTCAGCACCGCGATAGATTTCCGTATGGCCTTTCTGCCGGCCATATCCCTTGACTTCCGTCACCGTGAGACCGTGAACGCCAATGGCGGTCAGGGCGTCGCGGACTTCTTCCAGCTTGAATGGCTTGATGATCGCCATAACAATTTTCATGGGTCCTATCCCCGCTTGGGCCCGGTCCAGACACGACCGGACGTTTTCGACTGAGGTTCACCACGCGGAGAAGGTCACTACGCGGGCACAGCCGAAACGGGTAGAATCAAATGCCGTGCCAGAACAGGCGAAATCCCTAACGGTTTATGAAGACGGGCCTTTTCGAGCCTTTTCGGGGAGGGGCCGCGCTGTGCCATTCGGTCGCGCCCAATACCTAATCAGCCCTGCGCAAAAGTTAGGCGCATCAGTCTGGCGACACAATCCTGCCTACTGCAAGGGCAGTAAATTGGCAAAAAGGTATTTAGATGGAGGACGTTACTGCAAGGCTTCGCGGCGTTGCGAAATGTCCAGGCCGATCAGCTCGCGGAAGCCGGCAGTCCAGCGTTCCGAGCCAGGGACCATCGCCGACCGGATGCGACTGACTCCTGTGAGCCTTAGATTTGCGAGCCCTGGATTTGCGAGCCCTGGATTTGTGAGCCCTGGATTAAAGTGCGTCGCTGTCGGTTTCGCCGGTGCGGATTCGCAGCGCGTTGTCGATCGGCGTCACGAAGATCTTGCCGTCGCCGATCTGGCCGGTGCGCGCGCTGGAAGTGATGACCTGGACCGCCTTGTCGGCGAGGCTCGAGGCGACCGCGATCTCGATCCGCAGCTTCGGCAGGAAATTCACCACATATTCGGCGCCGCGATAGATCTCGGTGTGGCCTTTCTGGCGGCCGTACCCCTTGACCTCGGTCACGGTCATGCCGTTGACGCCGATCGCGGTGAGCGCCTGGCGCACCTCGTCGAGCTTGAAGGGTTTGATGATCGCGACGACGAGCTTCATGGTTCAGGCCTTCATTAATCCAGGAAAAATCAGCCACACCCCAGCCGCGGGCTGCGGCAAGTTTGGCATCTTTCTGTGCAAATGGCACAAAAAGTTTGCAGACCCAACCGAAAAGGCGATCGCCGACGCCCAAGCCGGCTCAAAACCCGGCCGGAAGTCGATTTGCCGCCCAGCCTGAAGGCCAGCGCCCTTATTTGCGTTCGCGGACCGAGCCTTCCTGCGCGACCGAGGCCACCAGCGTGCCGTCGGGCTTGAAGATCATGCCGCGGGTCAGTCCGCGCCCACCTTGCGCGCTCGGCGAATCCTGGGCGTAAAGCAGCCACTCGTCGGCGCGGAACGGCCGATGAAACCACATCGCATGATCGAGGCTCGCCGGCATCATCCGCTTGTCGAACAGCGTGCGGCCGTAGCGCGCCATGACCGCATCGAGCAGCGAGAAATCCGACGCATAGGCCAGCGCGCACATATGCAGCGCCGGATCGTCGGGCAGTTTGGCCGCGGTGCGAATCCAGACATGGATGCGACCGTCATCGATCTTCTGGCCGAAATAGCGGCCAAGTTCGACCGGGCGCAGCTCGATCGGGCGGTCGGATTCGTAATAGCGTCGGATGAAGTCCGGCATTTCGCGAAACATCGGCTGTTTCGCCACCTCCTCGGCGGTGAGCTTTTCCGGTGGCGGAACGTCCGGCATCTGGTCCTGGTGATCGAACGAGCCCTGTTCCTCGACGTGGAACGACACCATGATCGAGAAGATCGCGTGGCCGTGCTGGATCGCGGTGACCCGGCGGGTTGAATAGCTCTTGCCGTCGCGCAGCCGCTCGACCTCGTAGATGATCGGAACCTGTGGATCGCCCGGCAGGATGAAATAGCAATGCAGCGAATGCGGCAGCCGGCCCTCGACGGTGCGGCACGCCGCCACCATCGCCTGCCCGATCACCTGTCCGCCGAACACCCGCTGCCAGCCCGTTTTCGGGCTGTTGCCGCGAAACAGGTTCACCTCGAGCGGCTCGAGATCGAGAATGGAAATCAGGTCAATCAGGCCTTTGGACATGGCAGCGCCTTCGATTGTCGTTATTCCGGGCGTCAGCCAGCGGATCCGGCCTCTCGCCGCCGATGGCAGGCTCCGCGAACGAACCGGGAATGACGATGCAGCCCCTTGCTTCGCCACCCTGTTTCGCCCAGCTATAGTCTGGGAGCAAGGGTATCCAAGCAGGTTTGCGATGTCGGCGCAGCGAAGCATTGTTATCGGCGGCGGCGCCCTGGCCGGGCTGGCGCTGGCGCTGGCATTGCGCCAGGGCCTCGGTCCCGATATCGCGGTCATCGTTGCCGATCCGGCGCTGGCGACACGGCCAAGCCGCGATCCGCGCGCGACCGCCATCGTCGCCGCCTGCCGCCGCCTGTTCGATGCCATCGGGGTGTGGAATGAGGTCGCGGCCGGGGCGCAGCCGATCCTCGACATGGTCGTCACCGACTCGAAGCTGGAAGACGCGACCCGCCCGGTCTTCCTGACCTTCGCAGGCGATATCGAACCGGGCGAGCCGTTCGCGCATATGGTCGAGAATCGCCATATGATCGACGCGCTGGTGCAGCGCGCGGAAACCGAGGGCGTCGATCTGCGTCCGGCGACGGTGACGACGTTCGATTCGCGTGCCGATGGCGTCGAGGTGACGCTGTCCGACGGCAGCACCATCGCGGCGAGCCTGCTGGTCGCGGCCGACGGCGCGCGTTCGAAACTGCGCGAGCGCGCCGGCATCGCCACCCATGGCTGGGACTATGATCAATCCGGCATCGTGGTCACGGTCGGGCATGAGCGCGACCATCACGGCCGTGCCGAAGAGCATTTTCTTCCCGCCGGGCCGTTTGCGATCCTGCCGCTGTCGGGAAAGCGCTCCTCGCTGGTGTGGACCGAACAGCGTGGCGAGGCGACGCGCATCACCGCGCTCGGCGAGGAGGAGTTCCACCGCGAGCTCGAGCGGCGCTTCGGGCTGCATCTCGGCGAGATCAAGGCGCTGGACCAGCCGCGCGCATTTCCATTGGGCTATTTCGTCGCCCGCTCGTTTATTGGCGAGCGGCTGGCGCTGGTCGGCGACGCCGCGCATGTGATTCACCCGATCGCGGGCCAGGGGCTGAACTTGGGCCTCAAGGACGTGGCCGCGCTTGCCGAGGTGATCGTCGATGCGGCGCGGCTCGGCATCGATCTCGGTCAGGCCGACGTGCTCGATCGTTACCAGCGCTGGCGGCGGTTCGACACCATGGCGATGGGGCTCGCCACCAATTCGCTCAATCTGCTGTTCTCGAACCGGTCGACGCTGCTGTGCGCGGTGCGCGATATCGGGCTTGGACTGGTCGATCGCGCGCCGCCGCTGAAAAGCCTGTTCATCCGCCAGGCGGCCGGACTTGCCGGCGACGTGCCACGGCTGCTCAAGGGCGAAGCGCTGTAGGCTCGGTCGTCATTCCGGGGCGATGCGAAGGGAAGCATCGAACCCGGAATCTCGAGATTCCCCGCTGCGCAATTGCGCATCTGAGGTCCGGTGCTAACGCACCATCCCGGAATGACGATGGCGGCCGCGCCTCACTTCGTCGCGTCACCTGCGAGGATGAAAGCCGCGATGGTTTCGATCAGCGTCGGATCCAGCGCCCGTTCCGGCTGGTTGTAGGCGGCGAGATCGTCGGTATCGTCGGTCACGTCGACCAGCACATGGTTCATGTCGGGAAGCCACACCGCTTTGGCCACCGGCGAGGCGGCCGAAAGCGCCGCGTAATCCACCCGCGCCACCTGCAGGTCGCGGCCGCCGCCGATAATCAGCGTCGGCTGTTCGATCTTCTTCAGGGGATCGATCGGGTCCTCGGTGAAGGCCGAGGCGATGCCGGGCTGCATCGCCGGCGGGATCGACAGCCCCGGTGGCGGCGGATCGACGATCTGTCCGGCCATGATGGCGTCGATCGCCTTGTCGATCGGCGCCAGCACGTCCGGCGCCAGCTTTTTCTCGAGCTGCGCCTTGATCAGGTCGCCCTGCCGCCGCGCGGCGGTGACCAGCAACACCAGGCGGTCGATCGGGACCCGCCGTGCCGCAAGGATCGCAACCAGGCCGCCCTCGCTATGTCCGACCAGCACCAGCCTGGAAAATTTTCCGCTGCCGCGCAGATAATTCACCAGCGCGACGGCATCGTCGACATAGTCCTTGAAGCGGAAGTCTTCCGGCCGTCCGAATTCCGGCTTCCAGCCGCCGGAGCCGCGCTTGTCATAACGCAACGTGGCGATCTTGCGCGCCACCAGTTGCTCGGAGAGTTTCTTCAGGGTCGCGGGCTTGAACTGCGGTCCGTTGCCGTCGTGGTCGGTGGTGCCGGAGCCCGCAATCAGCAGCGCGACCGGCGGCTGTTCGACCGCAGGCGGGACCGTCAGCACGGCGTCGATGGCGCCGATGCGGATCCGGCTTTCGTCGGCGGTGGCGTTGATGGCCGTGGCGAAGAAAGCGAGGATCGCGACCACCCACAGGATTGTCGGGGCGCGCATGCGTCAGTCGATCTTTCTTGCCTCTTCCGGCAGCATGATCGGGATCCCGTCGCGGATCGGATAGGCGAGCTTGGCCGAGCGCGAAATCAGCTCCTGCCGCGTGGCGTCGAATTCAAGCGGGCCCCTGGTGATCGGACAGACCAGGATTTCCAGCAGCTTGGGGTCGACGGTGACTTCAAGGCGTTCGGGCTGGGATGTCATGCGGGGCCTCCGGCGGGTCGCTCGATCCCTTAGCATATTCGATCGCCGGCTGTCGCCCGACCGCATCATCGCGACGCCATCCGCAGCAATTCGTCGAGCATCGCCGTCTGTTTTGCCCGCGGCAACGGCCTGTCCGACAGCGCACATCCGACGAACGCCCAGTACAGAATTTGCGCGCGGGCGCCGGCCACCTGCGCCGGAACTCCGGATCCAAGCAGCAGCCTTTCCACGTAACCGAGCCGGCGCCGGTCGATCGCCTGCACCGCAGCCCGCGCGGCCGGGTCGAACGTGGCCCAGGTTCGGACCGCCTTCTCCAGTGCGAGCTTGGCGCCGAACGCACGGCGCAGCAGCCGCGGCAGGGCGACGCGATGATCCGATGCGGTCTCGAGATCGGCGATGACCTGTTCGGCGGCGACTTCGCGCCAATGCCGGAGGATCGCCGCGTGGAACGCACCGACGTCGGCGAAGTGCCAGTAGAAGCTGCCGCGCGACACCCCCATCGCTTTCGCCAGCGGCTCGGCTTTCAGCGCGGTGAAGCCGCTGCGGGCCAGCGTCCGCAGGCCCTGGTCGAGCCAGTCGGTTGCCGAGAGTTGATCGGTCATGGATTTCCCCCTGCGACAATCCACCATACACTACTGTATTGACGCTGGCGAGCCGGTCCGGTAAGCCATGCCATACAGTCATGTATGGAGATGATCCGATGCACAACGGGTTGCTGCAAATTGCGGGGCTGGCCGCGATCGCGGTGGCCCTGATCCATGGCGTGCTCGGCGAAACCAAGGTGTTCGCGCGCGCCACCATCGAGCCGGCGCGGGTGCGGACCCTGATCCGGCTGGTCTGGCAGGCCGGAACGGTGGCCTGGATCGGCGGCGGCGTGCTGCTGATCGCGGCGCCGTGGCTTGGATCGGAACCGGCGCGGCACTGGATTGTCGCGACCATGGCCTGTGTCTTTGGCTTTGCCGCGTTCGCCAACGCCTGGGCCACGCGCGGCCGGCATTTTGGCTGGCTGGCGCTGAGCGTGGTGGTCGCGCTGGCGGTGGCCGGATATTAAAGCGCTTTCGAGCGAAGTGGGTTCGCGTGAAGACAACGCGTCGTCAGCCGTTCTATTTCCAGTAAGGCGCCAGCTTCTCGAACGCAGCGAAGGCGTGTTCGGCCGCCGCCAGCAGCGGCTTGAACCGGGCTTCCTCGTGGCTCGTCAACAGTCCGGCGGCAAAGACGCGCCGCGACGGCCGTGCGGCCGGGGTCGCCGAGGCCTCGACGATCCCCGTTGTCAGCTTCTCATGCACGGCGATGTCGTTGAGCTCGCCCAGGCACTCCTGCAATTGCTTCAAGGCCGACAGAAAGGCGACGCGACGCTTCGCCTGCTTTCTTCCGGCAAACACCGTATTATAGAACTCGGTCGCGTAGCGCAGTTTCTTGGCCCGGATGCGCAGCTCGTGCCGCGCGCGCGGATCGAGTTGCGCCAGCCGCCGGCCGCGTTTGCGGATCTGCTTCCAGCGCCGCTTGAGTTGCGCGCGGGCGACGGCCTCGATCGGCTGCTCGCTCCGTTCGCGTGCGAGCTTGCTGCGCGGCTGGCGCCAGTTGCCGGTTTCGATCCACGCGGCGACACTTCTCGTCAGCTCACGAAACCGCCGCGACGAGACCGCCGCCAGGGCGCGCGCCACGGCCGCCTCACGCTGGTCCGCCAGATCGCGCGACAGGGTGCGCATCCCGCTCAGCCGGGTGTGCTGCTGGCCGAGCGGCGCCACCACCCTGGTCAGGAAAACCTCGAACTCGCGCGCAGGGCCAAGCTCGTTGGTGAGCCATTTCAGCTCGCGCCGAATCGCGGGCATTCTGCCGTCGGCAATGATATCCGCAAACAGCGAAATCGCCGTGCGCAGGCGACGCAAGCCGACACGCATCTGGTGGACGCCTTCGGGATCACCGGCCAGGATTACCGGTTTGCTGGCGACAATCTGGGCCAGGCACGCCGAGGCAATCGACTGGAACGCCGCTGTCGCCGGCTGGTCCGGCGCGATCTCGATTTCCTTGCGGGATGGCACGGCTTGCACCGAAGGTCAGATCGAATTTCACGGCTTCGATTAGAAGTTCCCGGCGCGGACGCGTCAATGCCGGTCTCGGCTCGGGGACCTCATTGCAGCGGCGGATCGCCGCTGGTGCGCTTTTTGGCCAGGTCCATTTCGGTGACCGCAATCAGGATCTCGGCGCGGGTCTTGAGGTCGGGTGCTTCGAGCAGCGCCTGCTTTTCCGCCGGGCCGTAGGGCGACATCATGGCGAGCGCGTTGACCAGCGCCTCGTTGGGGGCGCTCTCGACGCCTTCCCAGTCGACCTTGAGATCGTTGGCTTTCAGGAAGTCGGTCAACACTTCAAGCAGCGCCTCGCGGTCGACCGCTTCCTCGCCCTTGCGGGCGGTGAAATCGTCGAGGTAAGGGAAGTAGTCTACCTTGCACTGCCGATACGCCGTCAGCACCGTCATTTCCTCGAGCACCTTGAAGCGCGCGATGCCGGTGAGTTCGAGGATATAGCGGCCATCGCCGGACTCGGCGAGCTGGGTGATGCGCCCGACGCAGCCGACCCGAAACAGCACGGGCCTCGCCTCGTCCCGCGAATGGGCTGCGTCCGGCTGGATCATGCCGATCAGCCGATGGCCGTCGTGCAGCGCATCGTCGACCATGGCGAGATAACGCGGCTCGAAGATGTTGAGCGGCATCTGGCCGCGCGGCAGCAGCAATGCGCCGCGCAGCGGAAACACCGGAATCACCTCGGGCAGTTCGCCGGGTCCGCGGTATTCGGCATTGATCGGCATTTGCGGTCCCGATTGATGGTTCAGGAGAACAGGATCGTCGACAGCCGCTTTCGCCCCTCGACCGTGGCTTCATCGGTCGGACCCCACGCCTCGAACAACTGCACGAGCTGCTTGCGCGCGCCGTCCTCGTTCCATTTGCGGTCGCGTCTAACGATTTCGAGCAACTGATGGGTGGCCTCGGCGCGCTTGCCGCTGGCGTTGAGCGCGGTCGCCAGGTCGAATTGCGCCTGATGATCGAGCGGGTTTGCGGCGACTTTCTGTTCCAGTTCGGTCACCGGGCCGAGCCCCTCGGCCTGCTCGGCGAGATCGAGCGAGGCCTGCACCGCCTTGACCGCCGCGTCGCCGCGCTTTGATTCCGGCACCATCGCAAGGGTCTGCTTCGCCTGCTCGATCGCGCCGGTGGCGACGTAGCATTTCGCAAGCCCCGCCAGCGCGGCGATATTGGTGGCGTCCGCGGCCAGCACTTCGGCGTAGATCGACGCGGCGGTGGCCGGATCGCCTTCCGCCAGCACCGCCTCGGCCTCCTGCAGAATTTCGGCGACGCTGGGCTCGTCCGCCCCTTTGACTCCGGCGGTGAGCTTGTTGATGAAGGCGGTGATCTGGCTCTCCGGTACCGCGCCCATGAAGCCATCGGCGGGCTGGCCGTTGACAAAGGCGATCACCGCCGGGATCGACTGGATGCCCATCTGACCCGGAATTGCCGGATGATCGTCGATGTTCATCTTGACCAGCTTGACCTTGCCGTTGGCGGCCCGAACCGCCTTCTCGAGCATCGGCGTGAGCTGGCGGCAGGGGCCGCACCAGGGCGCCCAGAAGTCGATCAACACCGGCTGGCGCTTCGATTCCTCGATGACATCCTTCACGAAGGTCTGGGTGATTGTCTCCTTGACCAGACCTTCCGCCGCCTGCGGCGCCGGTCCGCCGCCCTGCTCAATAATCGTCACGGGATTCCCTCGCTTGATGTCCTGTTGGGCTCGGCCTGTTCTAGCACGGCCCGAATGGTTCGGAACTTGTCTTCTCCTAAGTGGCGGTCGGGTTCGGAATTTCAATCGCTCCGCGGGCTTGCCTGCCCGCGCCGGTGGTCCGGTCTGACCGGCGCCGCCAGCCTGATTTCCGGTTTTTTTGGCGCTTTTCCAAGCGTTGGCAGACCGTTCGGGCCAACCGCAGGTTCCGGACTTCGACGGTTGTTGCATTCATGGGCCGCATTTGGCATAGCTCTGCCCGTTGCCGGCGCACCCATCGCCGCCAGCTTCTCGGATGCGGGTGTAGCTCAGGGGTAGAGCACGACCTTGCCAAGGTCGGGGTCGAGGGTTCGAATCCCTTCGCCCGCTCCAGAGTGTCCTTTGTCCAGCCCGGAGACATGGGTAACAGAACGTACCCGAGACATCGGTGACAAATTCAGCCCCGAGCGCTGCGCGGGCGGTGGCCGGGGCGGTAGGCGAGCCGGGTGTGGCCCGCGCAATAGGGCAGGCCTTCGACCGGGGTGTTGCCGCAGAAGCAGAAGTCGTCGGCGCCGGGGGTACTGATCGGCCAGCGACATCGTGCATCGCTCAATTCGAGCAACGAGCAGCAATGCCCGTTGTGAATTGGCTCATCGTCGGCCGCCGGCTCGGCGTACGGCGCCAGCAGCACCTGATAGCGCAGCCCTGGCACGGTTCTTGGCATGGCTCTCGGGCGCTGTCCCTTCGCGGCGGCCTTTGGCGCCGGGCGCCGCGCCTCGCCGGTGTTTTCGCGGGTCAGATTGAGGCGGGAGAGTTTGCCGATCACGGCGTTGCGGCTGACCCCGATGGCGTCGGCAATTTGGCGGCAGGATAATCCGGCCTCGAAGCGGCGTTTCAGGAGTTCGATGCGTTCGTCGGTCCAGGTGGGCTTGTTGGCGAACATGTTGATGGTCCCAAGTTAGCCGTGATCGCTCCAAATCCTGTCCGGCCACCGAAGCCGCCGCTCTATGGCGCCTTGCCGTTGTCGCGAATCGCAAGCAGCCCGTCCTTGATGGCGAGCCGGATGCCTTCCTCGATCAGGGTTCTGGCGACGCCGGGAACGCTGGTGCCGTGGGTGCCCTGCCGCACCAGCTTTTCCAGATAGGCAATGGTGGAAAGCGCCAGCGTAATCGGAACACGGTCGGTTTCGGCTTTTTCTGTGGCCATGCCAAAAAGCTAGCCGGTAAAAGGTGTACTGAAAAGTATCTTTTTAGAGTTAATTTGGATTTAATCGCACGGCCGCGGGGCAGACGGCTTCGCTGGCCTAGCCGGAATTTCCTGGAAAAATGGCTGGAAGACGATGCCTATTGCGCGTGGAGTTGGGGAAGGCGGCGCACGGCCGCGGAATCCGCCGAAGCGCGCTTGCGGGTCTGATAGAACTTCAGAACGCTCTTCGAGGTCTCGCTGTTGAGGTCGGCGAATTCCTTGTGCAGGCGGGCCAGTTCCAGTGAGGCAATCCGATAGTCCGGTGCGGCAAGAAACAGCAGCGACAGGGTGGTTTCCCAGCAAAAGCCGAGCGCCTTGGCCAGGATCAGGGTGACCTCCCTGCCCTTGTCGACCAATACCCGCTCGACCACGTAGACCGGCAGCGCGCACAGCATCGACAGGCCGACCGTGGTTTCCTCGAACTTGTGAAGTCTGGCGTATTCGAGAATCCTGCTTTCGTTCAGATTGCCGTATCGACGCTGGATGGCGACGGCCTTCTTGGCCGCAAAATAGATCTTTGACGCCGGACCGAATTTGGACTGCATCGCGCCGGTGACATCGGTCACCAGCGCCTGAACCTGAGCCGCCATCGCAGGGTGCTCCTGCTCCAGCTTTTTCCGGACGTCGTCCGACGCCTTGGCAATCAATTGCTGGAAAAGATGTCGCGGGATATCGGTGCGCAGCCCGAGATTCTCGGCAAGAATTGAATCGGTCTCGGAGCGCTTGATCAGCTTCAAACAGCCGAACTCCGACAATCGTGCGCCGCTGTTGGTCGCCACCGAGTTCACGACCGCGCGGTCGCCGCGCGTCACGAGAACGTCCGTCACCGGCTCGCTGACGGATTTTCGCCGTGAGATCGCCAGGAGATGGGGCTGGCTTTTGGTCCTGGCGTTGGCGACGAGGGAGCGAACATCGAGCCGCTCGGAGTGCCGCAGGATCGGGCCCGCGACATCGATCGAGTTGTCAAAGGCAAGCTTGCGGACGATACCGAACGGGGCGTTATCGGCGCGGGCCAATCGCCTTGCGAGCTGGACCCGGGCCGCCAGTTCGATCTCCTCGGCGAGGCGCCCGATCGCTTCGCCAAAAACCCAGATCTCGTCCTCGGTAAACCGTCCGGTAATCAACAGATCGGTCGCATGCCACAGCGCCCGCAGACGGCTTTCAGCCGATCCGCGCAGGACGGCGTCGTCAAGCTCCCGCAGAAATGACTTCGCCTCAATCATTGACCCAATCTCAAATCACCGTCGCAACAAAATGCCTGCGCGAGCGATCCAGGCACAGAAAAAGCCGTCGAGCTGGGGTCAGCCGGTCAAAACAATCCCGGCAGATCAAACGAACGAACCGCAGCAAACCAAAATTAAACGCGTGCCGTTCGATCCTAGGTTCCAAAAGAAAGTTTTCGGTAAACGGTCCGCGCCGGCGGCAGGTTCGGATCGAAGTAAGCCGCCAGCCGGCTCTGCCGCCATCGCACCGGCACCGCCTGCCCCGCGATCGTCGTGCGCGGCGCCACGCAGTTAACGCTGCGTTAATTCCCGCTTGATTTCGTTGGATTTGGCGGGCCCGGCGCGCGGGCTCCGACCCTTCATTAATACCTGGATGCTTAAATTGCCCGGTCGATTGAACATTTGCCAACGAAATGGATTTTCTGATGTCGACGTTTTCCGCCTCGGTCGAATCGCTGGTTCGCAGCCGACGCGCGCGCGTCGTGCTGGCCTCCGCATTGATGGTGCTGGCCGCCTGGGCGTTGCTGCCCCATCTCGCCTATCGGATCGCGCCGAGCGCGTTCGTCAATGCCGAGCTGGTGCGGGTGTCCGCGCCGATGGCCGGGCGTCTGGCGAGCGATCTTCCGCGCAAAGGTGACATGATCGACCGCTCGATCACCGTCAATCTTACCGAGACGCTGGCGCCGGACCGCCGGCATCTGCTGGATCTCGAACAGCAAAGCGCGGTCGCCAAGGAACGTGCCGAATTGGCCAAGCAGCAACTGGCCGAATTGACGACGGTCGATCAGGAGCTCGCGACCCGCACCGACGCCTATCAGAATGGGATGGTCCAGCGCATCGGCCAGGAGATCGCCGAAGCCGAAGCGGATAAGACCGGGTGCCTCGCCGAAGCCTTCCAGCGCCGCGATATCGGCTCCCGAATGGACGAACTGGTGAAATCCGGCTACGCCTCGCCCATCCGCTCCGCCGAGGCTTCCGCTACCGAGGAAGCCAACGCCGCGCGGTGCCAGATGGCGGACGCCCGGATTCAGCGCTTGAAAATCGAACTCGCATCCGCGCAGAAACGGGTCTTCCTGCGCGACGGCGCCAATGACGTGCCCTATTCGCAGCAACAGCGCGACCGGCTGGTGCTGCGCCGCCAGGATCTCGAAACCGAGATGCTGCAGCAGCGCTCACGCGCTTTGCAGATTGAGGCGGAGATCGTGGAAGAGCGCAAACGGCTCAACCGGATCAGCCACTCGGATCTGCTGCTGCCGGCGGACCACGTGGTCTGGTCCGTCTCGGCAAGTCCGGGCTCGAACGTCACCGAAGGGCAGACCATTCTTGATCTTGCCAATTGCGCGCACCGGTTCGTCGTCGTCGACCTGCCGGAACGCGAGTTCGAACAGGTCAAGGCCGGCGATCTTCCATCCGTTCGCCTGATCGGCAGCGATGACTGGCGGCAGGGCAAGGTCCGCCAGGTGCTGGGCTCGGCCGCCCGCACCGACGACCGCCTGCTCGCGGCGCAAATCCCGCGCATCAGTTCCAACAACATCGCGGTTGAGGTTGAACTCCCGGCCGACGATCCCAACAGTGATCGCAACAGCTTCTGCAATGTGGGCCGCATGGCCGAAGTCCGATTTCAGCGCTCCGGGCTCGGTTTCGCGGAGTGGATCATCAAGGCGCTTCCTTCGTGGCTGACTGGCGGCAAGGATAGCAGCGAGGTCGCGCTCAACAGCGACGCCCGCAAATAGGCATGAACCCCAAGTCGCTCACCTATTTCGAGTTGCTGGCGCCGTTGGCGTTCGTATTCGGCGCGATCTATCTGCTGGCTCCGATGCTGCCGTTGTCGCGCCCTTGGGCACGGATACTGGTGTTTGCCGTGGTGTGGCTGGTGATCGCCCGCTATCTCGAGTGGCGGCTCTTTACGACGGTGATGCCGGCCGGCGGGGAATGGTACGAGGTCGGCTGGGTCTGGTTCTGCTTTGCCGTCGAGGTGCTGGCGCTGTTCGATGCGCTGATCCTCTATCTCGCTTTCCTTCGTACCAGCGACCGCCATGCGGAGGCCGACACCCATGAGGCCCGGCTGCGCTCGTTGCCGCCCGAGCGGACGGCTTCGGTCGACGTCTACATCCCGACCTTTAACGAAGCGCTGGAAGTGCTGGAAAAGACCATCACCGGCGCGCTCTGCCTCGAATACGCGAATTTCAAGATCTGGGTGCTCGATGACGGAAGGCGGCCCTGGCTCAAGGCGTTCTGCGAAGCCAAGGGCGTAGGCTACCTCACCCGTCCCGACAATGCGCACGCCAAGGCCGGCAATATCAACCACGCCTTGACCAAAACCAGCGCCGACTTCGTGGCGATCTTCGACGCCGATTTCATCCCGCAGCGCAATTTCCTGATCCGCACCGTGGGATTTTTCGCGGATCCAAGGGTCGGCATCGTCCAGGTCCCCCACGCCTTCTACAATTACGATCCGACGCAATCGAGCCTGGCGCTGCAGAAGGCGCTGCCCGACGATCAGCGCTTCTTCTTCGAGGCGGTGATGCCGAGCCGGGACGGCTGGGATGCCGCCTTTTGCTGCGGCTCGAATTCGGTGACACGGCGCCAAGCGCTGCGAAGCGTCGGCGACGCCCTGCCGACCGACTCGATCACCGAAGACATGCTGCTGAGCATCGCGCTGCTTCGCAACGGCTACATCACCCGCTATCTCTGCGAGCGGCTCGCCTTCGGGCTTGCGCCGGAAGGCCTCAAGGCGTTCTTCGTGCAGCGCAAGCGCTGGGCGCGCGGGGCGATGCAGATTCTCTATCTCGCGGCAGGACCGCTCGGCCGCAATCTCAGTTTGATGCAGCGATTGCTGTTCCTGCCCACCCATTGGCTGTCGCAGGGCCTGATGCTGCTGCTCACACTGGTCGCCCCGCTGGTTTTCCTGTGGACCGGCACCTTGCCACTGGTCAATGTCACGCCGGAGGCCGTACTGTATTATCTGCTGCCGATGATCCTGGCGGTGGCCGGCGGCATCTGGGCCTATGCGCCGCGGCATTATTTCCCCTTTGCAGCCCAGGTACACGGCACCTTCCAGAGCTTCAAGATCCTGCCGACGGTCCTCGTGACCCTGGCGAAGCCGTTTG
This sequence comes from uncultured Alphaproteobacteria bacterium, assembly GCA_963748165.1. Taxonomy (GTDB): domain Bacteria; phylum Pseudomonadota; class Alphaproteobacteria; order Rhizobiales; family Xanthobacteraceae; genus Bradyrhizobium. Next base: position 57,673 of record CAVVIM010000032.1, on the reverse strand, counting down.
GGCACGTCTTCAAGGTGACTCCGAAGGGAGCCGACGCCAAGGCTTCCGATTACGACCGGCCGATCTTCTGGACGGCGGCGTGCCTGATGATGCTGACCATTCTCGGACTGGTGGTCAATTCCCAATCGGAGTGGCGGATCATCGGGGAGGCGGGCCTGCTGCCGATCGTCGCATGCTGGGCCGTCCTCAACATCGTCGTGCTGTTTCTGGTTTGCATGATGTCGCTGCAGGCACCGGTGCGCCGTGGCGAGGAGCGGTTCGAGCTCGACGAGCCGATCTGGATCTTCGCCGCCAACGGCGCGCTGTCGACCGGGCGCATCCGGGATATTTCGCTGTCCGGTGCCGCCATCATCGCCGACCATGATCGCGCCCTCGCCACCCAGGCCGGCGAGAAGGCCCGCGTGTTCATCACCGAGGTCGGATTCGTCGCCGCCACCGTGGTTCGGCAGGCCGGGCAGTTCCTGGCCGTGCATTTTGACCTGCCGCCCTGCGTCGAACGCGATCTGCTGGTGCGAAGGCTGTTCACCGCCGGGCTGGATGCGACCACCGTCCATGCTTCGGCCCTGTCATCGACGGCGGCGATGCTGATGAGCATCTGGGCCACGGGTACCACCCGATCCTACGTCGAGCTTCCGGCACCGGCCTTGCCGCTGGCTGCGGTCGAGAAACTGCCCGCCCAGAGCCTCGTCGTCCCCTCACGGCCGCAGCCCAAGCGGCTTGGAAGTATCGCGGCCGAGCGCAAGATCGCGGCCTGAGGCTGGACGGGCCGGGCTCTAGCCGATCATGGTATATCCGCCCGAGACCGACAGCACCTGGCCGGTAACGTAACCCGCCGCCGCAGAGGCCAGGAACACCACGGCGTTGGCGGTATCCTCGGCGCGGCCGAGCCTGCGCAGCGGCAATGTCTTCGCGATCTTTTCGAACTGCTCCGGCGTGAAGAAGGATTCGGTCTTGTTCCACATGCTGGCGCCGCCGATTTCGTCGGCGGCTTGCGGCACCGTGACGCCGGGGCAGACGACGTTGCAGCGAATGCCGTAGCGGCCATTCTCCTTGGCAATGGTTTTCATGAACGCGTTGATGGCGGCCTTGACGCCGCCATAGACCGCTTCGCGCGGCTCGCCCGACCGGCTGGCGTCGGAGCTGATCGAGACGATGGCGCCGGCCTTGTTCGGGATCATGATGTCGAGCACGCTTTTGGTACAGTTGAGCATGCCGACATAGTTGATCTGGATGATCTTCTGCCAGAGTTCGGGCGTGGTCTGGGTGAAGAACATGAACTGGTCCCAGCCGACATTGTTGACGAGCACATCGACCGTGCCATGCCTGTCGGTCGCGGCCTTGAACATCGCCTTGACCTGATCCGGATCGGTGACGTCGGTCTTGATGACCTGAACGCTCGCGGCTCGCTTTTTCCGGGCGAGATCGGCGACCTTTTCGGCCTGTGCATCATCGAGATCGCCAACGGTGATATGGGCGCCTTCGGCCGCGAAGGCGAGCACGATGCCGCGGCCGATATTGGAGGCGCCGCCAGTGATCACCACCGATTTGTCCTTCAGACCCAGATCCATGTGCCGGCACTCCGTTTGTGGCGAAATCCAACCAGACTTAGCCGTCGGCGTCGACCACCACCACGACCGCGTTGCGCTCGACGGTCTCGCCGGCCCGGCAATGGACCGCGGTGACGAGGCCGTCGGTCTCGCTGCAGATCCGCAATTCCATCTTCATCGATTCCAGGATCGCCGCGACCTCTCCTGCCTTGATGCGATCCCCGACCGCGACGTTCACCTTCAGGATCATTCCCGTCATTGGGGCCCGCAACTCGCCGCTGGTTTCCGCGATGGCGCTGATATAGCTGAGATAGGGAACGGCCGAGAGGGTGTGGACGCCGTCGATGTCGTGGACGAAGATGGTCTGGTCCTGCTGGCAAATCCGCACCGTCTCGCGGCGGCTGCCGACGATGGCGGTGAAGCGGTCGTCCTGCAGCGGGAGCAACCGGACCGGCAGTTTGTCGTCGTTGACGCCGACGATCATGCTGCCGTCGGCCTGTCGCGGCGCAAACCGGATTTCGGCGCTCGCGCCCGAGGCCTCGAGATGCAGGATCGGAATCGGCGACAGTCCGTCGTCGCCGGCCGCCATCTGCCATCCGGTGGTCTCGCGCGATTGCCATGGGCCGAAACTGGCGGGCTGGCGCTGCCGCATCAGCCAGAAACAGGCACCCAGCGCCAGCGCCTCGATGTTCGGACCCTTTGCTTTCTCCGCAAGCTGATTGATCTGCTCGTCGATCAGCCTGGTATGGAATGTGGCGCTGCGCGTCGTGGGCAGGTCGACCAGGCGTTTGAGAAACGCCTGGTTGGTGGTGATGCCAAAGATCGAGGTCTCGTCGAGCGCGCGGGCCAGCCGGTCGAGCGCCTCGTCACGGGTTTCGGCCCAGGCGATCAGCTTCGCGAGCATTGAATTGTAATAGGGCGAGACCACCGATCCGCTCTCGACGCCGGTCTCGACGCGAACGCCGTCGGCCGGAAACTGGACGTAGGCGAGGACGCCGGAGCAGGGCAGAAAATCGTTCGCCGGATCCTCCGCGCATAGCCGCGCCTCGACGGCATGGCCGCGGCACCGCACGTCCTCTTGTGCCAGCGGCAATCCCTCGCCGGCGGCGATCCGCAACATGGTCTCGACGATATCGATACCGGTCACCATCTCGGTGACGGGATGCTCGACCTGAAGCCGCGGATTGACCTCCAGGAAATAATAACGGTCCGCGCTGAGAATGAATTCGACGGTGCCGACCCCGCGATAGTTCAGCCGCTCGCCAAGCCGCACCGCGTCGGCGACCATCCGGTCGCGAAGCCCGGCGGGAAGATTGGCGGCGGGGGCCTCCTCGATCAGCTTCTGGTGGCGCCGCTGCAGCGAACATTCGCGCTCGAACAGATGGATCACATGGCCGTTGCCGTCGCCGGCGATCTGGACTTCGATATGCCGCCCGCGCTCGATCAGTTTTTCGACGATCAGCCCGGGATAGCCGAAGGCGCTTTTCGCCTCGCGCATCGCGGATTCGATTTCCCCGCCAAGGCCGTCCCGCCGGGTCACGGCACGCATGCCCTTGCCGCCGCCTCCGGCCGCGGCTTTCAGCATCACCGGAAGCCCGAGATCGGCAACGATGCCGGCGATTTCGGTGGCGTCTTCGCTCGCCGTCCGGCTGCCGGGCACCGTCGGGACATCGACCGCCTCGGCTTCGCGTTTGGCCGAAGCCTTGTCACCGAGCCGCTCGATGGTCTCGGCGGTCGGGCCGATGAAGACCAGCCCGGCCCGCTCGACCGCGCGCGCGAATGCGGCATTCTCGGCCAGAAAGCCGAAACCGGGGTGAATCGCCTCCGCGCCGCAGCGCCGCGCCGCCTCGATCACGGCGTCGATCCGCAGATAACTGTCGGCTGCGGCCGCGCCGCCGATCTCGGTCGACTCGCCGATCATCCGCACATGCAGGGCGTCGGCGTCGGCCGCCGAGTGGACCCCGGCGACGGCTAATCCAAGCCGGTGGCAGGTTCGCGCAATCCGGCAGGCAATTTCACCGCGATTGGCGATCAGGATTTTCTTGAACACCGGACGCTATCCTCCCATCACATCCGGAGCACGCCAAAGCTGGTATCCTGCGGCGGCAGGCGGCCGGCAAGATCGAGCAGCAGCGCCATCACCTCGCGGGTCTCGAGCGGGTCGATCACCATGTCGCACCAGGTGTTGCGGGCAAAATTGTAGGCATTGGCGAAATCCTCGAAGGTCCTGCGCACCGGCGCCCGATAGGCCTCGCGCTCATCGTCGGTCCAGCTCGTTCCGTCGCGCCTGTGGCCCTCGTCCTTGACCATGGCGAGGGTATTGGCAGCCTGCTCGGGCCCCATGATCGCGGATCTCCCGTTCGGCCACATCATCATCGCGTTCGGCCTGAAGGCGCGGCCGCACATCGCCAGATATCCGGCGCCATAGGCGTTGCCGATGATCAGGGTGTATTTCGGCACATTGGCGCTGGCCATCGCGGTGATCATCTTGGCGCCGTGCTTGGAGATGCCGCCTTCCTCCGCCTCGCGCCCGACCATGAAGCCGGTGACGTCGGCCATGAACAGCAATGGAACATTGCGCTTGCAGCAGAGATCGATGAAGTGCGTCGCCTTCAGCGCGCTTTCAGAAAACAGCACGCCATTGTTGCAGAGAATGCCGATCTCGAATCCCATGATGCGGGCAAAACCGGTGATCAGCGTAGCGCCGTAGAGCGGCTTGAATTCGTGCAGCTCGCTGCCGTCGACCAGGCGGGCGACGATGTCGCGGTTGTTGGTGGGAACGCGCGGATCGGCGCTGATCAGCCCGTAGATCTCGCTCGCGTCGCAGCGCGGCGGGCGCGGCGCCGCAACCTGCCATCGTTGCGGTGGAATGTCGCCGAGATGGGCGACGATGTCGCGGGTGATCGCGATCGCGTGGCCATCGCTTTCGGCCAGATGGTCGGTGACGCCGCTGACGCGGCTGTGCATCTCGCCGCCGCCGAGCGCTTCGATGCCGACCTCTTCCCGGGTCGCGGCATAAACCAGTTGCGGGCCGCCGAGGAACATCGCGCCCTGGTTGCGCACGATCACGGTTTCGTCGCACAGCGCCGGCATGTAGGCGCCGCCCGCGGTCGAAGGCCCGTGGACGATGGCGATCTGCGGAATGCCCTCGCTCGACATCCGGATCTGGTTGTAGAAGATCGAGCCGAACTGGCCTTCGTCCGGAAAGATACTGGGCTGGTCCGGCAGATTGGCGCCGCCGGACTGCACCATGGTGACGCAGGGCAGCCGGTGCTGCCAGGCGAATCGCTGGGCCCGGACGTGCTTCTTGCAGGTGATGCCGTAATAGGTGCCGCCCTTCACCGTGGCATCATTGGCGATCACCATGCAGGCGCGGCCCGATACCATGCCGACGCCGGTGACGATGCTGCCGCCGGGCGGCACGCCTTCATACATGCCTTCGCCGGCGAGCTGGCAGAACTCGAGAAAGGGCGAGCCGGCGTCCAGCAGCGCCGCAATGCGTTCGCGCGGCAGCAACTGCTTGCGCTCCTTGTGCAGCCGCCGCGCCCGCTCCGGACCGCCGAGCACGGCGGCGGCGCGGCGCGCATGCAGATCGGCGATACGCTCGGCATAGGCCAGCCGGTTGCGGCGGTACTCCTCGCTCGCGGCGGAGATCTCGGACTTGATGACGGCCATCGCGGGCAATCCTAATAGCTTCGCGGCAAGCCCATCACATGCTCGCCGATATAATTGAGAATCATTTCGCGATTGAGCGGCGCGGTCTTCAACAGCCGCACCAGCGGATAGATATCGAAGATGCCATACTCCCTGGTAAAGCCGTTGCCGCCATGGCATTGCAGGGACGTGTCGACCGCCTTGATGCCGGCATCGGCGGCGGCGAGCTTGGCCATATTGGCAAACTCGCCGGCCTCGCGGCCCTGGTCGAAGATCCAGGCCGCCTTGAGCGTCATCAGCGACGCCATCTCGACGTCGGTGCGGGCGCTCGCCAGCGGATGCTGCAATCCCTGATAGGCACCGATCGGCACATTGTTGAAGACGCGGCGCTGCTTCGCATATTCGACCGCGCGGTTAAGCGCGTAGCGGCCGAGGCCGCAGCAGATCGAGCCGACCAGAATCCGCTCCGGATTGAGGCTCTTGAACAGAATGCCGAACCCCTTGTCGATCTCGCCGACGATATCTTCGGGCCCGAGGTCGACATCGTCGAAGAACAATTGCCACTGGGTTTCCGGCGCCGGAATGCTGACCGGAATGTACTGCTTCTCGAGTCCCTTCGCCTTCAGGTCGACGATGAACAGCGTAAAGCCGTCGGTCTTCTTCCCGGTTTCGCCCTGCGGCGTGGTGCGCGCCACCACCAGGGCGTGGTCGGCGCCGTCGGCATCGGTGATGAACGTCTTCTGGCCATTGAGGGCGAAGCGGTTGCCGCGTTTTTTCGCCATCGTCATGGTGCGGATGGTGTTGCTTCCGGCGTCGGGCTCGGTGATCGCAAAGCAGAACCGGGTCTTGCCGCTGCAGGCGTCGGGCAGATAGCGCGCCTTCTGCTGCTCCGAGCCGTATTTGGCGATGAAGCCGAGGCTCATGGCGGCGCCGACCACGAGATTGAGCAGCGGAATGCCGTTGTTCGACAACCCCTCGAGGAACAGGTGCATCTCGACCATGCCCTGACCGGCGCCGCCATATTGCTCGGGGACCATGGTGCCGACGAACCCGTCGTCGGCGATCCGCTGGTACAACGCCTCGGGAAAGACGTGCTGTTCGGCGCACTCCATCCAGTATTTGCGATCGAATTTCTGCGCGACCAGATTGCCGTATTCCAGGATCTGCCGCTGCTCGTGCGTAAGATCAAAGTCCATGCGTCAGCTCCGTCGGCCGTGGCCGCGCCATCATCGCCTGCCATCTTTAGGCAGAAGGCTCCGGCAATTCAATCTAACAATCGTTAGAAATCGAACGATTGTTAGAAAACAGTCTGCGAGGGCGATCTGAAGAGCGGCGGCATCACGCCGTCGCCGGCCTCTTCGCAGGCCATCGTCGCCGCGAGGGTCATGACAAATCCTTGGCGAGCCGGGCTTCGAGTTCGTGGCGCTGAACCTTGCCGCTGGTGGAGCGGGGAAATTCCGAGAAGTCGATGAACCGGAATTGTCGCGGACGCTTGTAGGCCGCGAGATCGCGCCGGCACAATTCCAGCAAATAGGCTTCGGTCACGCTGGCATCGCGACAAGCCACGAAGGCGACCGGTACTTCACCCCATTTGTGGTCCGCAACCCTGACCACGGCGGCCTCGGTAATCCTGGTATCGCTCATCAATACCCGTTCGATCTCGGCCGGATAGACGTTCTCGCCGCCGGTCTTGATCATGTATTTGGCGCGATCGACGAAATCGAGCGTTCCGTCCTCATGGCGCCGGAACACGTCGCCCATGTGGAACCAGCCGCCGCGAAAATCGCGGGCGTTGGTTTCCTCGGCCTGCCAATAACCGGAGAACAGCGTTGCGCCGCGGATCGCAAGCTCGCCGGGCTGGCCCGGCGCGACGTCCTGATCGGAAGTATCGACCAGCCTGACCTGGCAGAACGCGCTTTGCTGCTTCGATAGCCGGAGCGGCATTTCGCCGACCGCGATCAGGGCCCGCGTCGCCGGCGGCAACCCGGTTTCGGTCGAACCAAAACTGTTGAGATACGGCGCCTGCAACAGTTCGGTCACTTCGGCGATGGCATGCGGCGGCACCAGATCGGCCATCGCGCCGCAGACGCCGATACCCCGGACCACCGTCGATTGCGTCTTCAGCGCCGCCGCAAACGCCTCCACCATGCCGGGAATCAGCACCAGCCAGCCGATCCGGTGGCGCGCGACGGCGTCGAGCAGCGGTTCGACCTGGAAACCGTCGATCATCACCACCGTGCCGCCGCGGAGCAGCGTCGCCAGGCCGTGATCGGTGGAAGCCATATGGAACATCGGCGCCCACGCCACAAAGCTGTCGCGGTGCGAAATGTTCAGTTCGGACGTGAACACCAGCGCGCGCATCACCATCGCGCGATGCGAGATCACCGCGCCTTTCGGCAGGCCGGTGGTGCCGCTGGTGTAGAGAATCACCAGGCCGTCTTCGCAATCCGCCGCGATCGGAGCGGCCCCGGCGCGCTGTTGCTGCAGCAGGCGCTCGTAGTGCGGGCCGATCTCGATGGTCTGGTGACCCTCAAGGGCAAGCGCCGGCAGGCTGCCGGCCAGCGCTTGCTCGACGACCACGAGCTTCGGCGACACCAGTTCGACGCAATAGGCGAGTTCGCGCGGCGACAGCCGCCAGTTGAGGCATGCGGTGATGACGCCGAGATTGGCGGCCGCCAATTCGATTTCAAAGTATTCCGGCCGGTTGTGCGACAGCAGGGCCACCCGGTCGCCGCGGCGCAGGCCGTGACTGGCGAGCATGGCCGAAGCGCGCTCGACCCGCTGCAGCAGTTCGCCATAACTGATGTGCCGCCCCTGATATTCGATCGCAATGGAGGAAGAGTGAACCTGCGCGGAGCTGCGAAACAACTCGCCGACCGTGGGAACGGCGCCCGCCAGCAGGGACGGCGCGTCTTTCAGCCCGCCTGTCATCTGCAGTTCACTCCCGATGAAGTTGTTCGCCATGTTGCGGCCGACGATAGGCCGCAAACTATACGCTTGCGGCCTATCGCGATCAAACCTAAATTCTAACGCCTGTTCGAAAGCGAAGGGAAGCCGCATGTCCGACCGCTACGCCGCCTACACCCGATTGAAGATCGACTATCCGTCGAAACGCATCCTGCGGCTCACTTTCGACCGGCCCGAGACCTATAATTCCGTCGATGCCGAGACCCATACCCAGCTCACGCATATCTGGCGCGACATCAACGACGATCCGGACATCAACGCCGTGATCGTGACCGGCGCCGGCAAGGCGTTTTCCGCCGGCGGGGATTTCGAGCTGATCAAGAGCATTCTCGACAATCCGGTGGCGCGGATGTCGACCTGGAAGGAGGCCAAGGACCTCGTCTACAACGTCATCAACTGCAACAAGCCGATCATCTCGGCCATCAACGGCGTCGCGGTCGGCGCCGGCCTCGTCGTCGGTATCCTGGCCGATATTTCGATCTGCGGGAAATCGGCGCGCATCGTCGATGGCCACACCCGGCTCGGCGTCGCCGCCGGCGACGTCGCCTGCATCATCTGGCCGCTGCTGTGCGGCCTCGCCAAGGCGAAATACTATCTTCTGACCTGCAAGCCGCTGTCCGGCACCGAGGCCGAGCGGATCGGGCTGGTTTCGCTGTGCGTGGAGGATGCCGAGCTGCAGAAGGTCGCGCTGGAAACCGCCGAGGACCTGGCGAACGGGGCGCAGAGCGCGATCCGCTGGACCAAATACGCACTGAACAACTGGCTGCGGGTCAACGGGCCGCTGTTCGACACCTCAACCGCGCTGGAGCTGCTCGGCTTTACCGGCGCCGAGGCCCGCGAAGGCCTTGCCTCGCATCTCGAGAAACGCAAGCCGGTATTCCCGCCGGATTGCCCGATCTGATGCTGGCGCGAGCAGCAGGGACTTCACAGGTCTCATGGACGACAGACCTAGCCACACCATTCATGCGAGGCCGAGTTGTTCGCGCAGCCGGTCGACGGCTTCGGGGTTGGCGAGCGCGGAGAGATCGCCGGGATCCTTGTTTTCGAACACCGCCCGCAGCACCCGGCGCATGATCTTCAGATTGCGGGTGCGCGGCAGGTCGTCGACGAACAGGATGGTTTCCGGCCGGTACGATGCTCCCATCGCCTCGATCAAGGCGGATGCGAGTGCGTCGGCGAGATCGTTGTTGGCTTCCACACCGGGCATCGGCACGCAGGCGCAGACGATGGCCGAGCCCTTTACCGGGTGCGGAATGCCGAACGCGGCGGCTTCCGCCACCTTGCCGGTCGCGATCAGCAGTCCTTCGAGTTCGGCCGGCCCGGTACGCTTGCCCGAAATCTTGATGGTGTCGTCGGAGCGGCCGAGAATGTAATACAGACCGTCATGCCCGCGCATGGCGAAGTCGCCATGCACCCACAGCCCCGGCAGCGTGCTCCAGTAGCTCTCGATATAACGCCCATCGGCCTTCCACAGGCTCTTGGTCAGACCGATCGAGGCATGGCGCAGCACCAGTTCGCCGACCGTCCCGTTCGGGCACGCGCTGCCCGGCCGCGTCGACGATGTCGGCGCCGACGCCGAGCGCGGGCCGCGAAAACGAACACGGGTTCATCGGGTGATTGGGCGTGCCGGTAAAGATGCAGCCCCCGACTTCGGTGCCGCCCGAGATATTGATGATCGGGATGCTGTTCCTGCAGACGTGCTCGAAGAACCAGAGCCACGGCGCGGCGGTCCATGCCTCGCCGCCGGAGGCCGTGATGCGCAGGCTGGAGAGGTCGTAGCGGTCGACCTCGAGGCCGTAGCGCATCAGGCTGCGCACGATGGTCGGCGACACCCCGAGATAGCTAACGCGGTGATCGGCGATCAGGCGCCAGAATCTCCCGGTGTCCGGATAATCCGGCGTGCCCTCCGCGATCAGCAGGCTGGCGCCGGCGAAACTCGGGATGCAGGCGCACATCGCGCCGACCATCCAGCCCATATCGCTGAAAAAGAAGAAGCGGTCGGACGGCTTGAAATCGCCGCAGATGATGATGTCGCGGGTGACCATCGAGCCGATGAAGCCGATATGGGTCCAGACGCATCCCTTGGGCTCGCCGGTGGTGCCCGAGGTGTAGAGCAGGATCGCCGGATCTTCGGCCTGCATTTCGGCGGTTGCGATCGCGCCGTCGCGACCTGCGACAACATCGTGCCAGAAATGGTCGCGCCCCGCCCGCATCGGCGTTTCGAGCTCGAGACCGCGGTCGAACACGATCGCGTGGCGGACCGAGGGCGCGGCATCGAGCGCCGCGTCGAGCACCGATTTCAGCGGCGCCGCCGTGCCACGCCGCCAGGTGCCGCTCGCGGTGATCACCGCCCTGGCTTCCCCGTGGTTCAAGCGGGTCTGCAACGGCGCCGGGCCGAATCCCGAGAACAGCGGCATCACGATCGCGCCGAGCTTCAGGATCGAGAAGAATGCGATGAACGTCTCCGGCAGGTTCGGCATGTAGATCGCCACCACATCGCCGCGGCCGATGCCGAGCCGGCTCAGGCCCTGTGCCAGCCGCCCGACCTCGGCGTCGAACGCGCGATAGCTCAGCGAGCGCTGTTCGCGCCGGTCTTCACCCTCCCAGACCAGGAAGGTCTGGTCCCAGACCGCGGTGTCGCGATGCCTGTCGATACAATTGAGGACAATGTTGGTGGTGCCGCCGACGCACCAGCGTGCCCAGGGCTGGCCGCGCGACAGATCGAGCATCTGGTCGTAAGGTCGATAGAACCTGACGTCGCAGAAGTTGAAGACGGCCTGCATCAGCCAGGCGGGGTCGGTTTCTGCCTGCGCTGCCAGATCGTCGTAGTCCCGGTGCCCGGTGGCGCGAAGGAATGCGGTCAGATTGCTTTGTGCCACCAGCTCCGACGGCGGCATCCAGAGGTACTGCGTCGCATCGTTCATGAGCTGTCTTGCGGACCGTGATCGGTGCAGGTGCGAAAAGGCTAGCGCCTCAGCGCGATTTGCGTCAATGGCGCCTTCTCTTTCCTCTTTTTTTCTCTTTCTTTTATTTTTTTTTCTTTATTTTCTTATATCTTTTTTTTTATTTTTTTATTTTCTTATAATTTATTATTAACTCATTTTATTTTTTTAAACACTTTTTTTATTTGTTTCTTGTTGTTGAGATCAGCTTTATTCTTATGGATTTCACTGATAAGTTCTTTATTTGTAATATTTGTTTTTGAATGGACTGTTACTAGTTACTCTAAATTTGTAACATCTTTCTTCTTTCTGCAAGAGAAAAGTTGAATGTGAAATTTCTGCATGGGCACAAAGGTGGCGTCGTTGTATTAATCAGCGCTGATGCGTTATCGATCATGTAAGAACGCTGTGTGCATGAAGTGATTCTTTTGCAAGAGAAGGCGTAAATGGCGCTTGCGCCGCTATGACTCTGAGACGGATACATATACGGATACATATACGGATACATATATTGAGGTGTTGGATGTCACGGATATCGTGTCGCGGTTGGTCGCCCACTGCGAGGACTGGACTGAAGCTATCTTGCTGTGCAACTAGCCCACCAGACACCGTGAGGACCCCTATACGCGATCCAGGCGACGCGCAATGTTAGCCACGTACCTGTATCACCGCTTTTATCGATTGCCGGAGCGTCAAGTTACGCTCTGGAGATTAGCCGCGTGAAACCGGATAGGCACACTTCCTTCTTGCCGCGTGCGGCGGCATGGCCTCGTCTGCTGCGGATATGTAACCGGGCGCCACCATCCCGTCATTGCCGAGCGCTTCGCGTGGCGCTCCGCGCCAGCATTGACGGATGCCGTCGCCCCGTGATGGCTTGTCAAGCCGACCAGGCGGATGTGAGCGCCGTCGCGCTCCCATTCCGAACACCTAGTAGCGCCAGGATCATTCTTAAAAATGGGTTATAGGTGGTACAAATACTCTCAATTGGATTGACGGAGTCATCGTTGGCTTTCGGGATGCTGGTTGCGGCTTTGTTCGTGGACGATGCCCATTCCCGTAATATCCCGCCCGATCTTGAAGCCCGTTGTTCAGAAAGCTCCAGATGATTGACGACGCCGTGACCGACCAGACTTGCGCGTGCCGCCCAGCAATCGCTTCGAGAAGCTGCGCGGCAATCTGCGCGGTTTCATTCTATCCGTGTCAATCAGCAATGCGGCTGATTTTCCGCTGTGATGGTGAGCCGCTGCGAGGCGCACGGGATTTATCTGGACGATCACGTACCGATGAGAACGAGGCAACCATGCTGACCACCAAACGAAAGCCGGCGACGTCGGAGAGATTTTGACCGAAGAGTTCATGCGCCGATGGCCTACGCAGGCGCGCTCGCCGAGGCGATGGGCGTTCAGCGCAAGCACGTCAACGAGTTGTGCGGCAACCACAGAACGTGACCGCTGCGACGCCTTGATCCTGCCCAGCTTCGCAGCACTCCGACTTCTGCTCAACGTGCAGCGCGCAGCGATCTTTCGGAGTGATGAACACCCCGAAGAACGCAAGCGGTCGAGCGCGCTCGTCCGTTGAAGCGCGCGGCATGAGTGACGTGATGCGTATGCAGCGACCTACGCAAATGCCGCCGTTCGCAAGTATTTGCCACCGATTGTACGGCGAAGAAATCAGGTCTTCTCATTCTGGCTTCGCCGCCGCTTCATGCCTGTTTGTCTCAAAACAGTGCGGGAAACGGCATGGAAGACGACGCTGAGCCGAACGACATCACATCGGCCAACGACAATCAAGGCCCGCACGACGAGCCGGATGCCGGGAAGCCGAGCGCGGAGACCTGCGCAAGATCGACCAGGAGCGCTGACGCTGGTCCGCATCATCGGCCGCCGCATCCGCGCGAGGATTTCGAGCGCTACGCGCCGCTAACGACAACAGGCCCATCGTGTCCGAGAAACGGAGACGGGCCGACAAGGAGTGAAAGATCCGCCCCAACCACCCGTCCGACGTCCCGCGTTGCGCTCTATGCCCGCTACTGAGCGCCGCAATACAGCCGACGCCACCCGCCGAGAGCTTGTCGAAACCACGAAGGCGATCGCCGAGATCGTGCGCGTCATCGAGCAAGCGCTGCACCGCGCCCTGTCCGACCGCTCACCGAGCTGAGGCCAGGCAGACAGCCTTACCGCCCGCCCGTCGACGCCCCGCTGACGCCCCTGACATCCACCCCGCATTGCCGAGACCTACCGCCGCAGATCGAGCCTACTGCCTCGCTCGACCACCCCGACACGCGCGGAGACGCCGAGGCCGTCCGTGAAATCATCGAGCGCATCGTCATCACCCGCGCCCGACACGCCGTGACGTCTCCGTCACCCTCCAGCGAGCTTGCGCCATTGTCGACTGTATCGACCGCACCGAAACCAAGCTGCAAACCTATGCCCGACACCGCCTCAACCCGATTGTCGCGTTGTCAAAGCCCGCCATACAAAAAACGAATTACTCCTCAATGCGGGAGCGCGCGCCTCCGCGTCTCGAGGATAAGCCACGCATGAGCCCGTTCTGATTTAATCAGCGCCGAACAGGCCCGTAAGGTTGCTTCGCGTATTGACGGCGACCCGTCCACCTTCTCGCCGGCATCACCAGCTTCTGGATCTCGCGTGCCATCGCCCATCTGCAGGCCCATCACGTCGAGATAGCGCTGATGGAATGCAGGTCGGTGGTGTAGCCGTAATGGCCGTGCGTCAGCAGGCATTGCTGGATGATCTCGCAGGCCACCTTGGGCACATACCATTTGCACATCGCGGCTTCCGCGGTGTGCGGCAGGCCGCGGTCGCGCAGCGACAGGTGTAATAGCAAAGCTGCCGCATCATCGTGAGCTGGTCTCGGCCTCCGCCAGCGGGAAGCTCACGCCCTAAACTGCGCATCGGCCGCTGCAAAGGCGGTCTCGTTCGGTGGTGTAGCGCCAGGCTTCGTCGACCGAGGCCTGCGCGGTCCGATGCATTGCAGCCCGATCAGGCGCGGCTGTAGTCGAATCCGGACATATCTTCGAAAAGCCCCGGTTCTCCTCTGCCATCCGGCATTCCGCCGGAACGAACACGTCGTCTAAAACACCGAGCCGCGGCCTACCGGCCTCGTGCCTATGTCGTCGAATGGGTCCGAGTGATTTCCGGCTGGTCGAGCTCGACAAAGAAGGCCGCTGATGCCTCGCGCAGCCGTCCTCCGGCCTTCCGGTGCGCGCGAAGATCACCGCCGCATCGCATTGATCGGAGAAGCTCATCGAGGTCTTTTCGCCATGCAGACGATAGCCGTTGCCGGACTTCTCGGCGCGCAGCACCAGGTTGGCCGCGTCCGATCCGCCGCGTGGCTCGGTCAGGCCGAGGCCGATGATGGCCTCACCGCGCGCCACCCGCGGCAGCCATTGCCGCGCCATGTCCGGCGCCGCGTGCTGCGACAATCATGCTGCCCATCAACGACGCCAGCAGTTGCACGTAGCTCACATTGAAATCGCCATGAGCGATCTGCTCGATGATCATCCCCGCCCTGGCGCTGCTCTCGCCAATGCCGCCATATCGTTCCGCAGATCGACGCCGATCAGGCCTAGGCCGCCCATCTCTTTCAGCATCGCGCGGTCATACGGTCCTGCCGCACGGCCTGTAGGCGGCGCAAGCTTCTTCCTGGCAACCGCTCGGCGGTTTCGCGAACGCCGCCCCGTTCGCTCGGCGCGTAATCCATGCATCTCCTCCGGCAGGGCTGGGCGGGTTGCGTCAGCCCGGCTATTTGGTTTTGGCGGCGGGCTCGCGCCGGGAGAATTTCGCCGCGTCGATCATCTGGCGGGCGTCGTGGGCGAGATGCAGTGTTTCGCCGCCGTCGATATACCATTCCTCGCCGGTGACGAATTTGCCGAGCGGCGAGCTCAGAAAGATGATGGCGGCCGAGATATCCTCGACCTCCCCCATATGTCCCAGCACATTGCGGTTGAGCTTCATCCATTGCTCGGGCTCGATCGGGTAATGGCCCATGCCCTCGGTCTTGATGGTGCCGGGGGCGACGCAATTGAGGCGGATGCCGAATTCCGCCCACTCGAACGCCAGCGTCTTCATCATCGCCAGCACGCCGCCGCGCGCCGCGGCGGTATGCACGAAACCGCTGAGCCCGGAACGGACGCACGCCGTCACGAACACGATCGAACCGCCATGCTGCAGCATGAAATGATCGGCGGCGGCCTTGGTCATCTGCCAGGACCCGATCAGATTGTTGCGGATCACCGTTTCAAAACCCTTGTTGTTGAGTTCGCGCGCCGGCGTCACGAACTGGCCGCCGGCATTGTTGACCAGGATGTCGAGCCGGCCGAACGTGTCCGCGATCCGCAGCATCGCGTTCTCGATCTGCTCGGGGAGACGGATATCGGCCGGAATGGCCAGGGCCTTGCCGCCGAACTCGCGGATGCGCGTGGCGCAATCCTCGATCGGCCCGGCGCGGCGGCCCAGCACCACGACGCTGGCGCCGCAACGCGCCATCTCGATGGCGGTGGCGCGGCCCATCCCGGTTCCCCCGCCGGTCACCAGCGCGACCCGGTCCTTCAGGAGGTCCGGCGCGAAGCGCATGTTAGAAAGCTGCTGCATGACGGTCTCGATCGCTGCATCCCGGTTGTATTCGCTCTGTTCGCGGGTATTCTAACAGGTGTTAGAATTTTCGAAGAGCCGGCCGATGATCGACAAAACCGATCCGCTCGGCGGGCGCAAATAGCCGAGGCGGATCAGCATGAACCGGGCTGCTGCCGGCGGCGAGGCGCGTTCGGTGTATTTCGGCGAAGAGCACGAGATGCTGCGCGCCCAGCTTCGCCGCTTCGTCGACGAGGAGATCAAGCCGCACGGCGCGCATGGGAGCAGCGACGGCTTCGTGCCGCGCGAGGTGCTGCGCCGCATGGGCGCGCTCGGCTTTTTCGGCATCCGCTATCCCGCGCAGCTATGGCGGCGTCGGAGATGGACACGCTGGCCACGCGTCGTGCTGGCCGAGGAACTCGGCCGCTCGACCTTCTCGGGTGTCGCGATCACCGCGCTGGTCCATACCGACATGGCCTCGGTGCATCTGTTCAACGCCGGCACGCGAGGCGCAGAAATACGCGCTGGATGCCGCGACATCGTCGCCGGCGAGACGATCACCGCCGTCGCGCGTGACCGAGCCCGGACGCCGGCTCCGACGTGAAGGGCATCCGCACCACCGCGCGCGCGCGATGGCGACGGCTACGTGCTCAACGGCGCCAAGATGTTCATCACCAACGGCGTCCATGCCGATCTCTATTGCGTCGCGGCGAAGACCGATCCGGAGCGCGGCCAGCGCAGCGCGCTGTACGATGTTCCTCGTCGAGAAGGGCACGCCCGGCTTTCGCGTCGGCCGCGCGCTCGACAAGCACGGCTGGCGGTCCTCGGATACCGCCGAACTTCTCTTCGAGGATTGCCGCGTGCCGGCCGAGAACCGTGCTCGGCGAGGAGGGCGGCGGCTTCTACGCGATCATGCGCAATTTCCAGAACGAGCGCATGGTGATCGGCGCCATGGCGATGGGCGAGGCCGCAGGCCGCGATCGAGCTGACCCTCGACTATCTGACGACAGCGCAGCGCCTTCGGCGCGCCGCTGTGGGACAAGCAGGCGATCCGCCAGCGGCTCGCGATGCTGGCGGCCGAGGTCGAGGCCGGGCCGGCAGCTCGTCTATCACGCGGCGTGGCTGCGATGCGCAGGGCCGCGACGCGACCCAGGAGGTCTCGATGGTCAAGGCCTATTGCGGCGAACTCGTCAATGAGGTGATGTACGACTGCCTGCAGTTCCATGGCGGCATGGGCTTCATGCGCGAAAGCGCCATCGAGCGCATGGCGCGCGATGCCCGCGTGCAGTCGATCGGCGGCGGCGCCACCGAGGTGATGCTGGAAGAGGTGGCCAAGCGGAGGCGATGAAACGCGCGCTTCGACGGTTCGCGCGACTTACGCCTTCTTGACGCCGTCAAAGATCAGGAGTTCGGTCCGGCGGGCGAGTTTCAAGACGGCATCCCTGGAGTTGAAGCCGAACCATTCGATGGTCCAGTTCAGCGCGCCCAGCACGAATATCCGCAACGGCACGATCTCGATATCGGCGCGAATTTCGCCCGCCCGCCGCGCGTTCAGAAACAACTGGTCCCAATATCTGGCATAGGCCTTGCGCAGCGGACGGTGCGGCTTCTTGAGGTGCTCGGGAAGCTGGCCATAAATACGGATATTCGCCGAGGTGAAATCGCTCGCCTCCAGCAGCGCCACCAGATGCGCCTCGATCGCCAATCCGATCCGGCGGCGGTGCGAGACCTTGCCGGCGCGTTTCAGCGCGGTCTTGACCGCGTCGAATACCCGGAGCAGGCCGCGATGCAGCACCTCGTCGAGAATCGCCTCCTTGGAGTTGAAATAATAGTAGATGCTGCCGGCCTTGATCTCGGCCATCGCGGCGATCTGGCGCAAGGTGGTGGCGGAATATCCCTGGCGGCGAAACAGCTTTGCCGCGGCCACCAGAATCGATCGCGCGACTTTTCGGATTTCGAAATCTGGCCGATGTCGCCGGCGGCTTTGGCCTTCTTCACACCGGCGGCCTCGCGTTTCGATCCGGGCGGGCGAGGCGAGGCTGGAATGCGTCGGGAAAGCCGCCTTTGAGGCCCGGAAACCAGCAAAGACCGCCGCGTCGGATTTATGTTCAAAGCGCCTTCCGCTGCGGAAGTATTGACGCAGCGAAAACCCTTCGTCAACCGGCGGCGGTTTCTGCAGCCCTCCAACCGGGATGATGACGGTAGCCCGGATGCAGCAAAGCGAAATCCGGGGCAGTCGCGTGCGCGTCAGATTGCCGGATTGCGCTTCGCTGCATCCGGGCTACGAATCCTCCATTTCGACCGGCGCAATTTCGACCAGCACGGCGCCTGCGGGCACGGTGTCGCCGACGGCACATCGGATGGCCTCGATGCGGCCGGGCGCGGTCGCCTTCAGCGTATGGATCAGCTTCATCGCCTCCATTTGCAGGATCGGCGTTCCCTGTCCACGGCATCGCCGAGCGCGACATACAGCTCGGACACCACGCCATGCAGCGGCGCTTCGATGGCGTTGCCGGAGCGATCGAGCTGATTTCGCGCGCGCGGCAGCTCGATGCGCGGATGGATCGTCGATGTCAGCGCCAGCCCGTCGCGCCCGATGCTCACCGTTGCGCCGCGGTGGCGGGCGACAAATCGCCCGCCGGCGCCGGCCTGCGTCAGCAGCATGGCGTCGCCCGCCAGGAGCGGCGCCTCGAAGCCGAGCGCTATCTGGTCGAGCTCGACCACGATGCCGTGGCGCCCGACACGAATTTCGGCATCGACTTCGCCAAATTCGTCCGCCGCATGAAGCGACACTCTCGCGGGCCGCACATCGGAAGTAACCCGGACGGCGCTGCGGCGCTGCCACGGATTGATCCAGGCTCCGGTTGCTTGCGTCGCGCCGGGCCATGCCCAGACGACGCAGGCGGCGGCACGCAGCAGCCGCAACTCATTCGGGTCAGGCTTCCATCCGCCGGGAAAGGCGGTCTCGATAAAGCCGGTGGTGGCTTTGCCCTTCTTGAACAGCGGATGACCAAGTGCGTCACGCAAAAACGCTTGCGTGGTCGGCAGCCCGAGCAGGGTCAGATCGGATAATCCCGTCGACCAGCCGCGTCAGTGCGGCGCTGCGGTCCGCGCCATGCGCGACTGCCTTTGCCAGCAGCGAATCATAATAGAGGCTGACGCATGAGCCGGCTGCCACGCCGGTATCGAACCGCAGGCCACGCGGCGCCTCGACCGCCGCCAGCTCGCCGGTGACCGGCTGAAACCCGAGGTCGGCCCGTTCCGCCGTGATGCGGGCCTCGATGGCATGGCCGCTGAAGGCGAATTTCGGCCTGGGTCAGCGGAAGCTTCTCGCCGGCGGCCGCCAGCAATTGCCATTCGACCAGATCGATGCCGGTGATCAGTTCGGTCACGGGATGCTCGACCTGCAGCCGCGTGTTCATCTCCAGGAAATACGGATTGTCGCTGCCCTGCTCCATGATGAACTCGACCGTGCCAGCGGAATCGTAACCGATGGCGCGGCCGAGCTTGAGCGCCGCATCGAAGCAGCCTGGTGCGGACCCGATCCGGAAAATTCGGAGCCGGCGCCTCCTCCAGCACTTTCTGATTGTTGCGCTGGACCGAACAGTCACGTTCGAACAGGTGCACCAGGCTGCCGGTACGGTCGCCGGCGAGCTGCACCTCGAGATGGCGCGGGTTGAGAATATATTTCTCGAGCAGCACCGAATTATCGCCGAAAGCGGCCTCGGCCTCCGCCTTCGCGGCATGGAGCCCGGTTGCGAAATCATCGGCGCGATCGACCCGGCGCATGCCGCGCCCGCCGCCACCGGCCGACGCCTTGATCAGGACCGGAAACCCGATCTCGCGTGCCGCACTGGCGAGCCTTTCCTGTCCTGCGCGTCGCCGTGATAGCCGGGCACCGTGAGCACGCCAGCGGCTTCGGCGATGCGCTTGGACTCGATTTTCGAGCCCATCCGTTCTACTGCCATTGCGGAGGGCCCGACGAAAATCAGCCCGGCGGCTTCGCAGTGTCGCACGAAGGCGGCATTCTCCGACAGAAAGCCGTATCCGGGATGGATGGCGTCGGCGTCGGCCTGCTTCGCCGCCGCAACGATCGCGCCAATGTGGAGATAGCTCGCGCGCGCCGGCGCCGGGCCGATCCTGATTGCCTCATCGGCGGTCTTGACGTGAACGGCGTCAACGTCGGCATCCGAATAGACGGCAATGGTGCGGATGCCGAGGCGTGCTGCAGGTTCGCATTACCCGCAGCGCGATCTCGCCGCGATTGGCGATCAGCACCGAGCGAATTGGGCGGGGCGAATTGAGAAACGGCACGGTGCTACGCCTTACATGCGATACACGGGTCGTTGGCCGGTCGATGGCGGCTCCATCGCACCGATCGCCAGGCAGAGCGACAGCACCTCGCGGGTGTCGACGGGGTCGATCAGGCCGTCGTCCCAAATCCGCGCCGTGCAATAATACGGGTTGGACTGTTCGTCGAACATCCCACGCAGCTGCTGCTCGTGCTCGGCGAGGTCGGCTTCGGTGGCGGGATTGCGCGAGATGCTGGAGCGGCGCAGGTCCATCAGCACGGAGCTGCCGACATCGGGGCTCATGGTGCCGAGCCGCGCGTTTGGCCACATGAACATGAAGCGCGGCCGAAATCCGCGGCCGCTCATGCCATAATTGCCGGCGCCGTAGGAGCCGCCGGTCACCACCGTGTATCGCGGTACCCGCGCATTGGACACGGCATAGACGAGCTTGGCCGAATTCTTGGCGATGCCGTTGCGCTCCGCTTCGGAGCCGACCATGAAGCCGGTGATGTTCTGCAGGAACAGGATCGGCACGTTGCGCTGGTCGCACAGCTCGATGAAATGCGCGCCCTTGAGCGAGGAATCCGAGAACAGCACGCCGTTGTTGGCGAGAATGCCGATCGGCAGGCCGTGGATATGGCCGAAGCCGCACACCAGTGTCGCGCCGTAGAGCGGCTTGAACTCGTGGAAATCGCTGCCATCGACCAGGCGGGCGACGATTTCGCGCTGGTCGAACGGCCGAGTCAGATCGGCGCCGACAATGCCTGGAAGCTCGGCGATGTCGAACAGCGGCGGACGCGCGGGGCGAATATCGCCATAGACCGGCTGCACCCGGTTCAGGGCGCCGACGATGTCGCGGGTCTTGGCGATCGCCTCCATCTCGTCGCGCGCGAAATGATCCGAGACGCCGGAGACGGTGCTGTGCATCTCGGCGCCGCCCAGCGTATCGCGATCGACGATCTCGTTGATGGCGGCCTTGACGATCTGCGGTCCGCCGAGATGCACGCTGCTGTTTCCCGCCGTCATCACCACTTCGTCCGCCAGCGCCGGAATATAGGCGCCGCCGGCGGTGCATTCGCCAAACACCGCGGCGATTTGCGGAATGCCCGAAGCGGACATCCGGCATTGCCGGTAGAACGCGCCGCCGAAATGGTCCTGATCCGGAAACACCTCGTCGCCCTGCGCCAGGTTGGCGCCGCCGCAATCGACCAGGTAGATCACCGGCAGGCGGTTTTCGAGCGCGATGTCCTGAGCGCGCACGTGCTTGCGAATGGTTTCCTTGAAAAAGGATCCGCCCTTGGTGGTCGCGTCATTGGCGATGATCATGCAGATCACGCCGCGGATGGTGCCGATCCCGGTGACCAGGCCGGCGCCCGGGACCGCGTTGTCGTACAGTCCCCACGCCGCCAGCGGCGACAGTTCGAGAAACGGGCTGAGCGGATCGATCAGGAGATCGATGCGTTCCCGCACCGGAATCTTGCCGCGATCGCGATGGCGCTGGACCATCCGCTCGCCACCGCCGGCCAGCGCCCAGGCTTGCCGCGCGCGCAGCGTCTTTAGCAGGCCGTCATAGACCGCGGCGTTGGCCTGGAAGGTTTCGGACTGCGGATCGATCGTACTGCTCAGGGTTGCCATGGCCCGCCGGTCCTAGCTTGCGGGCTGCGGGCGGCGCCGCATCAGCAGCACGATCGATCCGACCTGGACCACCTCGTCGATGCTGGTTGAGGACCTCGAACCCGATCTTCAGGATCCCGCGCTCGGGCGTTTTGCTCGGCCGTGCCTCCAGCGGCGTGACCTTGGCGCTGATGGTGTCGCCGCACTTCACCGGGGCACGGAATTCCCAGGAAACGCCGAGCAGGCCGAGCGCGGTGCCGTCGATCCAGTTGAGTTGCGACATCAGTCCGATCGCCGTCGACAGCACCAGCGGTCCATGCGCGACGCGGCCGCCGAAAATGCTCTGGCGCGAGAACTCCTCGTCGACGTGGAGCGGATTGTGGTCGCCGACCAGGCCTGCGAACAGCGACACGTCGCCTTCGCCGATCGTCCGGCCACGGGTGCGCCGCGTGGCATTGAGTTCGAACTCCTCGAGATAAAGCCCCAACGCGTCCCCCGTTCGATTCATGCCGCCAGTCGACCGGCTTGACCCCGCCACCGTCTAACCGCGCGGTCAGCAAACCGACTTGTCAGAAGGTACACTAGTGGGTAGCGTATCCGGCGGCAAGACGGATCATTTCCGGGAGGAAGGCGTGTTCCCCACCAAGGCAGACGTGCATGGGATCAAGCGCCAGGAAGTGCTGCGCGAGGCGGCGGCGTCCTTCAATTTCAAGGGCTATCACGCGACTTCGCTGACCGAGATCGCGACCGGCCTCGGCGTCACCAAGGCCGCGCTCTATCACTACTTCCCGAACAAGAACAGTTTGCTGGCCGCGTGCTTCGAGCAGGCCATGGAGGCCGCCTTTGCCAGCCTTGAACGCGGGCGCAAGCAGGGCAAGACTGGACGCGACCGGTTGGTGCTGACAATCTCTTTCTATGTCACGCAACTGATCGACGAGCTCAATTGCTGCGTGGTGCTGATGGAAGAGCAGGCGCTTGAGCCGGCCGAGCGCGCCAAGCTGGTCCGGCAGCGCGACCGGTTCGAGCGCGCGCTGCGGGCGCTCGTCAGGGAAGGTATCGAGGACGGCAGCGTGGTGCCGTGCGATCCGAAGCTCGCGATCTTTGTCATTCTCGGCGCGATGAACTGGGTCGCGAAATGGTTCAAGCCAAGCGGCGCATGGACGCCGGCGCAGCTCACCATTGCGCTCGGCCAGATTTTCGAGCGGGCGCTGTCGTCGTCGCCCGTTGCCGCGTTGCCACGCGACGTCGGCGAGATACTGGCTGTCGGATGGCCCGGTCCGGCCAAACAGCCGTCGTCCGGCAAGCGTGTGCTGAGCTTCGCCGCTCCGGCGCGGTCGGGAGCGAACAGGAAAGCAAGAACGGGAGGAAGGTCATGAAGATGAGCGCGATGCCAATGGCCCGCCAATCCAGGTGCCAGCCAGCTATTTCGCGTTGATGCGAGGGGCGGCCGCGCCGTGAGCGCCGACATCATGCACGACTATCCGCTGAAGCAACGCACCATTGGACATCTGCTCGCCGACAAGGCGAGTCGCGTCGGCGAACGCACCTCGCTGATCTTCGGCGAGCAGCGCTACTCTTACGCACAGGTGCATGATCTTTCCAACCGCTATGCCGGCGGATTTCGCGAAATCGGGGTTGGCAAGGGCGATCATGTCGCGGTCATGCTGCCGAATTGCCCCGAATTCATCTGGACGATCTGGGGCCTCGGCAAGCTCGGCGCGGTCACGGTCCCGCTCAATACCGCGGCGCGCGGCGAGCTGTTGCGGTATTTCATGACCCAATCGGATTCGACCTTTGTGGTGGTTGCCGCCGAATGGGCCGATCGAGTGGCCGAGGCGCTCGGCGAGCCGCATCGGGTGCGGGCGTTCTGTACGCTCGGCGGCGCCGGCACCCGGCTTCCGGATTCCGGCGGGATGTGTGTCGACCTGGCTGCCTTCGCCGGCATCCCGGCGCAAGAGCCCGATTATGCGGCGGTGCGCGCCAGCGATCCGCAATACATCATGTACACGTCGGGAACGACCGGTCCATCGAAAGGCGTCGTCAGCCCGCATTCCCAGGCCCATGGCGTCGGCCGCTCGCTGGCGCAGCATTTCGGCTATCGCCCTGACGATGTGCTGTTCACCTGCCTGCCGCTGTTCCATGCCAATGCACTGTGGTACTCGACCTATGCGGCACTGTGGGCCGATTGCACGCTGGCGCTGTCGCCGCGTTTTTCGGCCGGCACCTTCTGGGACGAGATCCGGGCGGCTGGCGCCACCCAGTTCAATTCGCTGGGCGCGATGACCAATATTCTGCTGCGCGCCCCGGCCTCGCCTGGGGATCGCGATCATCGCGTGCGTCAGGCCATGATCGTGCCGCTCTCGCGCCAGTCCTATCGCGAGGTATCCGACCGGTTTGGTGTCAAGGTCACATCGCTCTATGCCATGACCGAGACCTTCGCCGTGACCATGTTCACGCCGGATGATTCCGAGGCCAAGGGCGCCTCGGCCGGCAAGCCGCGCGGCCTGGCCGAGGTACAGATCGTCAGTGACGAGGGCGATCCGTTGCCGATCGGCGAGGTCGGCGAAATCTGCGTCCGGCCCTGCGAGCCCGGCATCATCATGTCCGAATACTTCAAGATGCCGGAAGCGACGGTGCGCGACACCCGCGATCTCTGGCTGCATACCGGGGATCGCGGCCGGCTCGACCAGGAAGGCTATCTTTATTTCGTTGACCGCAAGAAGGAGGCGATCCGTCGCCGCGGGGAAAACATCTCCGCCTATGAGGTCGAGATGTTGATCGCCCGGCATCCGTCGGTGCTGGAGGTGGCCGCCGTGCCTGTGGCTTCCGAGCTGAGTGAGGACGAAGTGATGGTCTACGTGGTGTGCCGCGACGGCCACACGGTCAGCGCGGAAGATCTGGTGCGCTTTGCCAACCGGAATATGGCGCATTTCATGGTGCCCCGCTTTGTCCATTTCATCGACGCGATGCCGAAGACCGCGAGCGAGAAGATCGAAAAGTACAAGCTCAAGATTTGGGCCGAACAGAACCGCGCGGCGCTGTGGGACCGTGAGGCGATCGGGTTGAAGCTCGAGCGGTGACCTGAGCCGAACGCCGTCCTTCGGCGAAGTGCGATCTCGCGCTCCGGTTCCTGATGAGTCGGCTTCCAGCCGAGTTCACGCTCGGGCCTTGGCGCCGCTCAGCCGCTATCGTGTCGGAGGAGGATCTGCGGATCCTGAACTACCGCAGTGCAGCGGGGGCGGGCGGGCGGTAAAATTGTCTCTGCGGAAAACGCTCTGAAGAAATTTCTTCTCAATTTGGTTTTTGTCCGACGGGTTCCCGTGCAGCACTCTTCTCTCCCGCCGCATATGTGATAACTTTTTCGGGCTTGCCCACCTCATGACAGGCCCACCAGGTACGTCTCTCGAAACGTGCAGAATCAATAACATTCGCAGCCGCCCGGGCTGCATAGGGAGTGACGCGATGAAATCGACGTTCAATCGATCTGTTCTAGCGCTGGCAGCAATCGCCATGCTTGCGGGGGCCAGCCAGGTCAGCGCCCAGCAAAAGGGTCTTCACAGCTATCAGTCCGGCACCAAGGAATTCTGGACGCATCCGCCGGATGACTGGTTCCTGGGCGACGAGACCGAAGCGCAAAAGGGCCTTGCACCGCCCTCGGGTCCGCCGACCGGCGCCTCGGAAGCCGAACTCGCGTCGCTGATCAAAAAGATCAAGCTGCCGCCGGGCTTCAAGATCGAAGTCTACGCGCCCGGCGTGCTGGCGGCGCGCCAGATGGCCTGGGGCGACAAGGGCACGCTGTTCGTCGGCTCGTTCGGTCTCGGCAACGTCTATGCCATCACCGACAATGGCGGCAAGAAGGAGGTCAAGACCATCCTCAAGGGCCTGAACATGCCGACCGGCCTCGCATTCAAGGATGGCGCGCTCTATGTCATCGCGGTCAACAAGCTGATCAAATACGACAACGCCGAAGCCAATCTCGACAATCTCGGCGATGGCAAGGTGGTCTATGACGACATGCCGTCATACGCCGCCCATGGCTGGAAATATCTGGCTGCCGACAAGGACGGCTGGTTCTACGTTCCGTTCGGACCTCCCTTCAACATCGGCATTCCGCCGACCAGCGTGTCGCAGATCCGCCGCGTCGATCCCAAGACCGGCAATGCCGAACTGGTCGCGCTCGGCGTCCGCAACAGCGTCGGCGGCGATGTCGATCCGCGCTCCGGCAAATACTGGTTCACGGAAAACGCCCGCGACTGGATGAGCGACGACATGCCGAGCGACAAGCTCAACATGATCTCGCGGCTCGGCGAGCATTTCGGCTATCCGTATTGCCACCAGGGCGACACGCCGGATCCGAAGTTCGCGATGGGTCACAAGTGTTCGGAATTCACCCCGCCGGTGCTCAAGCTCGGCGCGCATGTGGCTCCGCTCGGCATGAAGTTCTATACCGGCAACCAGTTCCCCGCCGACTACAAGAACAACATCCTGATCGCCGAACACGGTTCCTGGAACCGGCATAAATATCAGGGCGGCCGGATCATGCGCGTGATCGTCGGCCCTGACGGCAAGAATGCCAAGCAGGAGGTGTTCGCTTCCGGCTGGATCGAAGGTGATCAGGGCTATCTCGGCCGGCCCGACGATATCATCCTCGACAAGGACGGCTCTATTCTCGTCGCCGACGACTGGGCCGGTGCGATCTATCGCATCAGCTACAGCAAGAAGTAAGCGCTGAACCATCAGGGGCTGCGGTTGCTCGTCGGAGCAACCGCGGCCTCTTGTTTGCCGTGATGCGTTTTATCCCATCGCAGTCGGTCGGACCGGCGCGGTCGGGAACCCATCATGACCACAGGGATTATGGTCTGGGTTCACCTGTCAGCACATACCCGAAATGACGCCGAAGCGAAGGGAGATGCGGATCATGCCGTTTCGTGTGTGTGCTGTTTGGTTGCGCTGTGCGCGGCTGGTTCGGCTCACGCGGCCGACGGTCGCCGCCGGCAAGGAAAAGGCCGAACTGTGCGCCGGGTGCCATGGCGACAACGGCATCTCGCAGACCGAGAATATCCCCTCGCTGGCGGGCCAGCAGGATCAGTTCATCCAATGGCAACTGGTTTTCTTCCGCAGCGGCGCGCGCAAGAACGAGCAGATGCAGCCGATCGTCGAGCAGATCACCAATGAGGACATTCGCAATCTCGGCGCCTATTTTGCCTCGTTGACGCCGCCCAAGCCCGCGGCGTCGGACGATGATCCGGATTTGTCCAAGAAGGGCGCGCAGGCTGCCGTGGGGCGGCGCTGCGCCTCGTGCCATACCGATTCATTTGCCGGAACCAAGGCGGTTGCCCGCCTTGCCGGCCAGCGCGAGGAATATCTGGTCAAGGCATTGCACGACTACAAATCGGGCGCGCGATCCGGCGGCGCCGGCGCGGCGATGTCGGATGTCGCCTATCCCCTCAGCGACGAGGAAATCACCGCGCTCGCGCATTATCTGGCGCATCTGTAAACTAGCGACTCTCTTCCGGGCTCGCGCCAAGGACAGAGCCCGGCACCCACGGTTTGAGATAGTGCTGACTCGCTTCCGGAGCCCGCGACTCTACCCGCGCTGCTTCTCATATGCCTTGAGATGGATATAGGCGGTACGCAGTTTTGGCACCGGCACCTTCGCGGCGTCGCCCCGCGCGATCAGATCGCCGATCACGTGATCGGCCTCGACGGGAGCGCCGACCTTGATGTCGCGGAACATCGACGCCGTCATCTGCGATCCCTCGGCGGTGAGCATGCCGCGGGTGCGTTCCGGAACGGCGCGCGCGGCGTATGACCTTGGGCGGTCGCGACCGCGCTCATTCATCGAGCATGCCGAGGATGAAATCCCTGCCGCCGGGTACGGCGAGGATGTTGCCGACCGACGTCCGCATCAGGCAGGTCGACGCCGCCAGCGACGCCAGGAATACCCACTTCTCCCACATCTCCTGGATGATGTGTTCGCTGGCGACCGCGCCGAAATTGCCGCTGGCCATGACTCCGCGATGGCGCGGACCCGCTCCGACAGCTTGCCGTCACGTTCGCCGAAATTGAGCGACTGCATCGGCTGCAATCTGCACCACCTCGCGCTTTTCGTTGAGCGTCACCGCGATGGCGCAGAGCCCGCCGAGCACGCGCTCGCGCCGAATTTGCGGTCGAGCACATCGAGGTGCAGCATGCCGTTGAGCAGCGGGATGATCGCGGTCTGCGGTCCCGACCGCAGCCGCAAACGAATTGATCGCGTCCTCGAGGTCGAAGGCCTTGCAGCTCAACAGCACGACATCGAATTTTTCGGCCGAGCTTGTCGGCCTGCACCGCCGGCGGACTTTTCAGCGTCACGTCGCCGTTCGGGCTCTTGATGACAAGGCCGGCGTCAGCCAGTTCGGAGGCGCGCTGCGGTCGCACCAGAAAAGTGACGTCACGGCCGGCCTGAAGCATCCGGCCGCCGAAATATCCGCCGATCGCGCCGGCGCCGACCACGAGAATACGCATTGCTGTTCCTTTTTTGTTGGTTTTGAAGAGGCGAATGAGCGAGTATGGAATAGGGCTATTCGCTATTCGCTGTTCGCCTCCTTACCACTTTTCCCCGAACGGGCGAATCTCGAGCTCAAACGTCCAGGCGCTGCGCGGCTGCTGATAGAGTTGCCAGTAGGAGGCTGCGACCGAGGCCGGCGGCATCAGCAGATCCGGATTGTTGAGCGCTTCCTTGCCCCAGAGTTGCTCGCGGCGCTCGCGCACCCAGGCGGTATCGACCCCGGAATCGATGATCAGATGCGCGACATGGATGTTCTTGGGGCCAAGTTCGCGCGCCATCGATTGCGCTACGGCGCGCAAGCCGAATTTGGCGCTGGCGAAGGCGGCAAACCCGCTGCCGCCGCGCAAGGACGCGGTGGCGCCGGTGAAGAAGATATTGCCCTGCCCGCGCGGCACCATCAGTCGCGCCGATTCGCGTCCGGCCACGAAGCCGGCCCAGCACGCCATCTCCCAGACCTTGCGAAACACCCGGTCGGTGGTTTCCAGGATCGGGAAGTTGACGTTGGCGCCGACATTGAAGACGCATACCTCCAGCGGGGCATGCTTGTCGGCGTCGTTGAGAAAGGCCGCGACCTCATCCTCCTTCCGCGCGTCGAGCGCGCGCGCCGACAATCGATCCGCCGGCGGCCTCGATCTCCTTGACCAGCGGCTCGAGCTTGGCGCCGTCGCGCCGTCCGGCGAACACGGTAAAGCCTTCGGCGGCGAATTTTTTGGCGATCTCGGCCCCGATATAATCGCCGGCGCCGATCACCGCGGCGGTCGCGTTGCGCTTTTGCATCGATCTTCTCCACTTGTCGCTCATCCGAGGAGCGAGCGTCTCGCCGCATTCGAGGAGAAGCAATCCGGTCGCCGCTTCGCGTGTCCGGAAAGGCGGCTCCTCGCATGACGGCGTCATTTGCCCGCCACCAGTTCCTCGACCTCGCGCAACTGCTCCTTGCCGAAAAACATTTCCTTGCCGACAAAGAAGGTCGGCGAGCCGAAGGCGCCGCGCTCGACCGCGGACTGGGTGTTCTCGATCAGCTTCGCCTTGACGTCGGCGTCCTGCGAGCGGGCCAGCAGCTTCTTCGCATCGAGCCCGGAGGCGGAGAACGCCGTGCCGGCCACTTCGGGATCGTCCATCTTCTTCGGCTCGACCCACATATGGTGAAACGCCGCCTCGACATATTTTTCGAACACGCCCTCGAACTGCGCCGCGATGGCGGCGCGCATCAGGTTGAGCGTATTGACCGGAAAGAACGGATTCCAGGTATATGGCCTGACCGCAAAGCGTTTGACAAAACGCTCGGTTTCCAGCGCGTGGAATTCGCGCTTGTTCTTGACGCCGGCCAGCGTCTCGGCCGGCGATTTGTTGTTGGTGGCCTTGAAGATGCCGCCGAGCAGGATCGGGACATATTCGAATTTGACACCGGTGCGCTGCTCGATCGCCGGGATCGCCTCGTGGCTGAGAAAGGCATTGGGGCTGCCGAAATCGAACATGAATTGCAGGGCGGTTGGGCTCACGGCGATCTCCCTCGAGACATGGCTTCTTATATGATCCCTATCATTCCAATCAGCCTACCGGTTCACGTTTGCGGGATCAACCGGCTCACGTCCGGCGCTCGGCGCGAAACGCGCCTTCTGCGAGCATCGAGGCGTGGTCGCGCACGTCGACCGGCCATCCGGCGATCAATTTTTCGAAACGGGCCGGTCGGAGCGAACAACGCACGGATCGCTTCTTCATAATGCGGCAGGTTGCCGGCCATCGCGGCCATGAAGCGATAGGCCGCTTCCTGGGCCTGGCGCGGGCGATCCCTGTCGTCGCCGCCGCGCCGCGCCTGCTCGACCAGCCGGCGGATCGCGACCGAAGCCCCACCGCGCTGCTGCGCCAGCCATTCCCAGTGCCGCGGCAGCAGCGTGACTTCGCGCGCCACCACGCCCAGTTTGGGGCGGCCTCGGCCGCGCGGTGGCCGGCGGCGCCGTGTCGGCCCGGCTGGTGGGCGGACCTCCGGCAATCGCGCCAATACGTCGTTGATCGAGCCGCGAAAATCGAGATCGATCGGGGCGCTGGTCCCGCTGTCGAAGACCAGGACCGTGGTGTCGCTGTGGCGGTCGAGGGTTGCCTTGGCGGCGCGGGCAACCTCGCGGAGATCGCCGGCCGCAATGCGGCGGTCGCCCTCGAACGCGATCGCCGCAGGACCGGGTGGCGGATTCATCGGAATGCTCCTGAAGCTCCCGCTATTATTACCCGGGTATATTCAAGCCGTCAATATCATCCGGGTATTAATATCGATGGCAGTCGCTCGACTTTCCGCGCGCTGCTGGCACCACCGGACGCCGCGCCGCTGCGCCGTCCGGGGGAATCGCCATGCTCACTGTCCACCATCTCAACAATTCACGCTCGCAGCGTGTGCTCTGGCTGCTGGAAGAACTCGGTGTGCCCTATGAGATCGTCCGCTATCAGCGCCAGCCGGACATGCGCGCGCCGGCGGAGCTGCGCGCCATCCATCCGCTCGGAAAATCGCCCGTCATCACCGACAACGGCAACACCATCGCGGAGTCCGGCGCGATCGTCGAATATATCATCGATACCTATGGCGAGGGCCGCTTGATCCCGCCGCCGAAAACCCCGGAACGGCTGCGCTACACCTATTGGCTGCATTACGCGGAAGGCTCCGCGATGCCGCCGCTGCTGCTGAAGCTGCTGTTCACGCTGATGCCGAAGCGCGCGCCGGCACTGCTGCGCCCGCTGGTGCGCAAGGTCTCCAACCAGGCCCTGACTTCGCTGGTCAATCCTCAGCTCAAGCAGCATATGGCGTACTGGGAAGGCGAACTCGGCAAGAGCGAATGGTTCGCCGGCGACGCCTTCACCGCCGCCGACATCCAGATGAGTTTTCCGCTCGAGGCCGCCGCCGCGCGCGGCGGCCTCGAGCAGGGCCACCCCCGGGCGATGGCGTTTCTGGATCGCATCCACGCCCGCCCCGCCTACAGCCGGGCGCTTGAAAAGGGCGGCCCGTACACAGTGGGCAGGTAATGGGTCGATCGTCGGTTTACGGCGAGCGGCGTCGGCGATCATCCGCCTCAACTTCTAGCGCGACTTTCTGGGCGCCGCCAACCGACGGCAGCGCCGTCACGGTGATGCCCGGCGGCGGCACGTCGTCGTCAGGCACGAAGAAGTCCGACATCAGGGCCGCCGACGGATCGACACGGTAGCGCTCGAAGTCGCGCACGCCGCTGTCGTACAGCACCTTGTCGTCGATACAGAATCGTCCGGTGAAATCGCGCGCCGGCTTGGTGAAAATCACATGCGCCGCATCGCCCATGATCTCCGGCGTACGGCTCGCGCGCATCATGGCGTCGCCGCCCAGCAGATTGCCGACCGCGGCGGTGGCGATGGTGGTGCGCGGCCACAACGCATTGACCGCGACCCCGGCGCGCTTCAACTCGCCCGACAGGCCGAGCACGCACATGCTCATGCCGAACTTCGCCATGGTATAGGCGGTGGAGTCCTCGAACCACTTGGCCTTCATGTCGAGCGGCGGCGACAGCATGAGAATGTGCGGGTTCTCCGCCTTCTTCAGATGCGGGATGCAGTATTTCGACACCATGAAAGTGCCGCGGGTATTGATTCCCATCATCAGGTCGAACCGCTTCATGTCGGTTGCCTGCGAATTGGTGAGGCTGATGGCGCTGGCATTGTTGACGCAGATATCGATGCCGCCGAATTCCGCGACGCTCCGCTCGATCGCGGCCATCACCTGCGCCTCCTCGCGGATGTCGCAGAGGATCGGCAGCGCCCGGCCGCCGGCGGCGCGGATCTCGTCGGCCGCGGTGTAGATGGTGCCCTTGAGCTTCGGGTGCGGCTCGGCGGTCTTCGCCGCGATCGCGACGTTGGCGCCGTCGCGCGCGGCGCGCAGCGCGATCGCAAGCCCGATGCCTCGGCTGCCGCCGGATACGAACAATGTCTTGCCCTTGAGTGACGTCATCTGGCGGCTCCGGTCGGGGTTGCTTTTCTCCCTCCCCCTTGTGGGGGAGGGCTGGGGTGGGGGTCCGCGAGTCGCATCGGTCCAAGCGCCGCTCACGCATCCGCATGCAGGATGCGGCCGCGGGTTTCCGGCAATGCGAAGGCCGCGAGAAAGAACACGGCGTAGGCCGCGACGGCGAAAATCGCGATGGCATTGGCGAGCGATGTCGACTTCGAGAGTTCGCCGACCAGGAACGGAAACAGCGCGCCGAAGCCGCGGCCGAAATTGTAGCAGAAGCCCTGGCCGGATCCGCGCAGCCGGGTCGGATAGAGCTCGGTGAGAAAGGCGCCGACGCCGGAGAAATAGCCGGACGCAAAGAACCCTAGCGGGAAGCCGAGCAGCCACAGCACCTCGTTGGTCAGCGGCAATTGGGTATAGAGCAGGACCACGGCAATCGCGCCAATCGAGAAGATCAGGAACAAATTGCGCCGCCCGATGCGGTCGGCGAGCCAGGCGCCGACCAGATAGCCGGCGAACGAGCCGATGATCAGCGCCGAGAGGTAGCCGGTCGAACTCACGATCGACAGCTTGCGCTCGGTGGTCAGAAAGCGTGGCACCCAGAACGTGATGGCATAGTAGCCGCCCTGGCATCCCGTCACCATCAGCGACGCCAGAATCGTGGTCTTCAGGATCGGTCCGGCAAAGATCTCCCACAGCGCGGGCTGGTCGCCGCTCGCGGCCTGCCTGGCGCGGGTGGCGGCGGCGATCGCCGGCTCCTCGACATAGCGGCGCAGGAAAAATACCAGCAGCGCGGGCAGCGCGCCGATCGCGAACATCCAGCGCCAGGCGCTCTCGGCCGGCAAATAGGAGAACAGGATCGCCTGCGACAGCACCGCGAGGCCCCAGCCAACCGCCCATCCGGACTGGACCGAACCCACCGCGCGTCCACGGTATTGCGGGCGGATCGCTTCGCCCATCAGCACCGCGCCCGCCGCCCATTCGCCGCCGAAACCGAGACCGAGCAGCGCGCGGGCGATCAAGAGCTGATCGAAATTCTGCACCACGGCGCAGACCAGCGAAAACAGCGAGAACCACAGAATCGTGAATTGCAGCGTTCTGACCCGGCCGACGCGGTCGGCCAGATAGCCGCCGAGCCAGCCGCCGACGGCCGAGGCCAGCAGCGTGACGGTGCCGGCGAGACCGGCGGTGCCGGCATCGACCTTCCACATCGCGATGATGGTGCCGACGACCAGCGGATAGATCATGAAATCCATGCCGTCGAGCGCCCAGCCGGCGGCGCAGGCCCAGAACGTGCGCCGTTCCGGCAGGTTCATGTCACGGTAAAAGGCGAGAAGGCTGGTGTCTTCGATCGCTGCGATCTCGATCGCGCCGGATGGCGGCTCGATGGTGCTGCTCATGGTGCTTTTCCCCCGGAAATTCCTTGGCCGGCACCGGTTTAGGCTTCGCGGCCGGCAGGCGCGAAGTTCGGCAAATCTACGCCGATCGCCGATGCTGTCATCAGGCAATCCGCCGGTCCGCGCCAAATCAACCTACTCGCCGGCGGCGAATGCGCCACGGGTACGCGGATCGGGTGCGCCGAACAGTCCATCCGGCGTCACGGCGATCGAATTGGCCGAGGAATAGCCGAGCGATTCGATCACGGTGTGTCCCTTCGCCCGCAATCCCGCGATGACGTCGTCGGGGAAACCGTGCTCGATCCGGACTTCGTCGGGCAGCCATTGATGGTGCAGCCGCGGCGCCGCCACCGCCGAAGCGACATCCATATGGTAGTCGAGCACGTTGACGATCACCTGTAGCACCGTCGAAATGATGCGGCTGCCGCCGGGCGAGCCGGTCACCAGCACCGGCTTGCCGTCCTTCAGCACGATGGTTGGCGACATCGACGACAAGGGCCGCTTGCCGGGGCCGGGCAGGTTGGCCTCGAATCCGACCAGGCCGAAGGCGTTGGAGGCGCCGGGCGCTGCGGTGAAATCGTCGAGTTCGTTGTTGAGCAGCACGCCGGTGCCGTCGGCAACCAGGCCGACGCCGTAGCTGAAATTCAGCGTGTAGGTGTTGCCGACCGCGTTGCCCGCCGCATCGACGACCGAAAAATGCGTGGTGTTGCTGCCCTCGTGCGGCGGCGTTGCCGAAATCGCGTCGGTCCAGGGCGTGGCGCGGTCGGGATCGATGCCGGCGCGCTGCTTGGCCGCATAATCCTTGGCGACCAGCGTCGCAATCGGGGCGCTGACAAAGGCGGGATCGCCGAGATAGCGCGCCCGGTCGGCATAGGCGCGCTTCATGGCCTCGATCATCACATGCAGCGAGGCGACCGAGCCCTGCTTCATGTCCTGCATCGGAAACCCCTCGAGGATGTTCAGGGTCTCGAGCAAGACGACGCCGCCGGACGATGGCTGCGGCATCGCGACAATGTCATAGCCGCGATAGCTGCCGCGGATCGGCGCCCGGATGATGGCCTGGTACGATTTCAGGTCGTCCGACGTCAGGATGCCGCCGGCATCGCTGACCGCTTTCGCGAGCTTGGCCGCGACCGGACCCTGGTAAAATCCGCGTGGACCCTGTTCGGCGATCGCAGCAAGCGTCGCGGCAAGGTCGCTCTGGATCAGCCGGTCGCCTTCGCGCAGGCTCGTGCCGTCCGCGCGGGAAAAGATCTTCTCCGATGCGGGCCAGCGCGCCAGCCGCTGGTGCCAGTCCGGCAGCGTATCGGCGCTGTCATCGGCGATCACAACCCCGTTGCGCGCGAGATCGATGGCCGGTCGCAGGATTTCCGCCAGCGTGAACTTGCCGGAGCCGTATTTTTCCAGCGCCAGCGCCAGACCGGCGACGGTGCCGGGGACGCCGATGCCGAGTGCGGAATCGCGCGACTTCGCGGCATCGGGCTTGCCGTCGGGCCCGAGGAACATCCGGGCCGTGGTCGCGGCCGGCGCGGTCTCGCGATAGTCGATGGCGACATCCTCGTGGTGCTCGGCCGAGTGGATCACCATGAAGCCGCCGCCGCCGATGTTGCCGGCGCGGGGATAGCTTACGGCCATGGCAAAGCCGGTCGCCACCGCGGCATCGACCGCATTGCCGCCCCGTTTCAGCACGTCGGCGCCGATCTGCGCCGCGATTTTTTCCTGCGCCACCACCATGCCATGCTCGGCGCGCACGGCATGAAACGTGCCGGCGGCGGGCGGCGTATATGAACTGCGGCGCTGCTCCTGGGCCGCCGCGGGGATGCCGCACGCGACAAGCAGCATGAGGCCGGCAAGGATGCGGCGCCGTGTGGCCACCAGGAAGCTCATCAAAATTCCGCCGCGGGTTGCAATCACGAAACAGGCAAGCGT
Organism: uncultured Alphaproteobacteria bacterium; assembly: GCA_963748165.1. Lineage (GTDB taxonomy): Bacteria > Pseudomonadota > Alphaproteobacteria > Rhizobiales > Xanthobacteraceae > Bradyrhizobium. The sequence goes on along the minus strand of CAVVIM010000032.1, from coordinate 22,231 downwards.
TGCTGCAAGCGCGGATGCTATATGGTTTGCGCGGCCGCAGGCAAAACGCCTCCTCGTGATTGGCAGGACATTTTCGGGCATGGCGACAGTTTCGGACCTACGCATCGCTGATATGCAGCAATATCCACCGCGCTCCGCCGTCATCGGCTGGATTTTCTTCGATTGGGCCGCGCAGCCCTATTTCACGCTGATCACCACCTTCGTGTTTGCCCCCTATTTCGCCACCCATGTCGCCCCGAACCCGGCGAGCGGGCAATCGCTGTGGGGGTTTGCCACCGCGGCGGCCGGCTTGATGATCGCGGTGATGTCGCCGGTACTGGGCGCGATCGCCGATGCCAGCGGTCGCCGCAAGCCATGGATCGCCGCCTTCGGCGCCATGCTGGTGATCGGCTCCGGCCTGATGTGGTTTGGAAAGCCGGGCGATCCCGGTGTGATCCCGCCGCTGCTGCTCGCCTACGGGCTGGCGACGATCGGCGTCGAATTCGCCACCGTCTTCAACAATGCGATGATGCCGACCCTGGTGCCGCCGGACCAGATCGGACGGCTGTCCGGCACCGGCTGGGCGACCGGCTATGTCGGCGGCATCCTGAGCCTGATCCTGGTGCTCGGCTTTCTGGCGGCCAGTCCCGAAACCGGACGCACGCTGTTCGGCTTCGTGCCATTGTTCGGTCTCGATCCGGTCACGCATCAGGGCGATCGCATCAGCGGTCCGCTCACCGGCATCTGGTTCGTCGTCTTCGTGTTGCCGATGTTTTTGCTGACGCCGGATTATCCGGCCAAGCGTCCGGTGCGCCAGGCGCTTGGCGAGGGCCTGGCCGAGCTGCGCGAGACGCTGCGCGAATTGCCGAAGCGGAAGTCGATGGCGGCGTTCCTGCTCGCCAACATGATTTACACCGACGGATTGGTTTCGCTGTTCGCGTTCGGCGGCATCTACGCGGCCGGTACCTTCGGCTGGAACACCATCCAGATCGGCAGCTTCGGCATCATCCTCGCCATCGCCGCGACCCTGGGCGCATGGCTCGGCGGCAAGCTCGACGATTCGCTCGGGCCGAAAACCGTGATTGCCGGCAGCATGTCGATGCTGCTGCTGGCGATCGTTGCGATCCTGCTGGTCGACAAGGATCACGTTTTCTTCGTCAGCGTCGCGCCGGCATCGCCGGGCGGCGCGCTGTTCGGATCTGCGGCGGAGCGCGCCTATCTGGTGCTCGGGTGCCTGATCGGCGCGGCCGGCGGTCCGCTGCAGGCGGCATCGCGCAGCCTGCTGATCCGGATCGCACCGCGGGATCGCATCGCGCAGTATTTCGGACTGTTCGCGCTGACCGGAAAAGTCACCTCGTTCATCGGGCCGCTGCTGATCGGACTCATCACGGCGCTGACGCAAAACCAGAAGGCGGGGATGGCGGGGCTGGTGCTGTTTTTCGTCGCCGGGCTGGCGCTGCTGGCGCGGGTGCGGGACTGCTGGTCCGTCATTCCGGGGCATCGCGAAGCGATGACCGGATCTGGACTGATACGGCCGAATTCCGGGTTCGCGCTGACGCGCGCCCCGGAATGACCGGCATTCGGTCAATGCCGGAAATGCCGCACGCCGGTGAGCACCATGGCGATGCCGGCATCGTCGGCGGCCTTGATCACATCGTCATCGCGGATCGATCCGCCGGGCTGGATCACGGCGGTGGCGCCGGCTTCGATCGCGACCAGCAGCCCGTCGGCGAACGGGAAGAAGGCGTCCGACGCCACCACCGAACCCCGGGTCAGGGGCTCGGCGAGCTTGGCGTCGGCGGCGGCATCCTGCGCCTTGCGCGCCGCGATGCGCGAGGAATCGACCCGGCTCATCTGTCCGGCACCGATGCCGACGGTGGCGAGATCCTTGGCATAGACGATGGTGTTCGACTTGACATGCTTGGCGACCCGGAACGCAAATTTGAGGTCGCGCAGTTCGGCATCGGAGGGCGCGCGCCGGGTCACGGTCTTGAGCGTGACGTCGTCGACCACGGCATTGTCGCGGCTCTGCACCAAGAGGCCGCCGGCGACGGTTTTCGCGGTCAGGCCGGCGGCACGCGGGTCGGGCAGGCTACCGGCCAGCAGCAGCCGCAGATTGCGGCGCCTGGCGATGATCGAAATCGCCTCCTCGGTCGCATCGGGTGCAATGATCACTTCGGTCAGGATCTCGGTGATGGCGCGGGCGGCATCGGCATCCAGCGTGCGATTGACGGCGATGATGCCGCCATAGGGCGATTGGGTGTCGCAGGCGAAGGCCTTGCGATAGGCGCCGACGAGGTCGCCGGCTTCGGCGACGCCGCAGGGGTTGGCATGCTTGACGATGACACAGGCGGCGGTGCGCGCCGGATCGAACTCGGCGATGCATTCATAGGCCGCATCGGTGTCGTTGATGTTGTTGTACGACAATTCCTTGCCCTGCAGTTGCCGCGCCGTGGCGATGCCCGGTCGACGGTCGGGCGTGCGGTAGAACGCGGCGGTCTGGTGCGGGTTCTCGCCATAGCGCAGCGGCTGGATCAGGCGGCCGCCAAAGGCGCGGAAATCCGGCGCATCGGTCTTTAGCTGCAGCGCAAACCAGTTCGAGATCGCGGCGTCATAGGCTGCGGTGCGGGCGTAGGCCTTGGCGGCGAGGCGGCGGCGCAGCGTCAGCGTGGTCGCGCCCTGGTTGGCGGCGAGTTCGTTCAGCACGGCCTGATAATCCTGCGCCTCGACCACCACGGCGACGTCGTCATGGTTCTTCGCCGCGGCGCGGATCATCGCGGGGCCGCCAATGTCGATGTTCTCGATACACTCCTCGAAGCCGGCACCGTTATCGACGGTGGCTTCGAACGGATAGAGATTGACCACCAGGAGGTCGATCGGGGCGATGCCGTGCGCTCTCATGGCCTGCGCGTGCTCGGCATTGTCGCGAATGGCCAGCAGTCCGCCATGAACCTTCGGATGCAGGGTCTTGACCCGTCCGTCCATCATTTCCGGAAAACCCGTCAGCTCCGAAACATCCGTGACCTTCAGTCCCGCGGCCGCGATGGCCCTGGCGGTGCCGCCGGTCGAGACGAGGTCCACGCCGTGGCCGGAAAGCGCGCGGGCAAATTCAATCAGTCCGGCTTTGTCGGAAACGGACAGTAACGCGCGGGTCACGCGGCGCGGGTGGTCGGTCATAGGTCAAGGTCCTGTGGAATAAGGCCGCCGGGTAGCATGGTTTTGCCGAGCGCGAAACCAGAAGCGCAGGGCGGGCCAAGCGCAGCGTGCCCACCGTACTTGCGCTGACGTCCGCGGTGGGCACGGCGCAAGCGCGTCTCAGCCCACCCTACGATTTTCCTGGTGTGTGACACGGCGGTGTTTGCTCCAAGACTACTCGGGATCGGACTGGCCTGCGCGCTATAGCGGCAGTTCCGGTTCGCGGCGGGCGTTGCGCCGGGCCGTGGTCGCGGAGGCCGACGTCGTCGAGCGGACGAAACTCCAGCGGATCGAGCCGGCATGCCGCGAATCCTGCCGGATCACGATCTGGCCGGTGCGGCGTGGGCCGTCATTTCCCGCGAGGAATACGCTGTCCTCGAGCTCGACCCTGTCGTCGAGCGCCTCGAAGGTCCAGACGTCGCGATTCGGCAGCACCAGCATTACGCCGCGGGCGTCGCTGAGACGGCTCGCCTTCACCGCAGGGTGCAGATGAAACCGCAGCGCATAGTCGGTCTCGGAACCCTTGATGCGGCCGCCCGGCGCCGGTGACAGCGTGTCCTCGCCATCGAGCCGCGATCCGTCGGCCGCAGCCATCAGCACGCGGCGATGGACGACACCGAACCGCGCCAGGTACCCGTCATGCGATGTGGTCAGCAGCGCGCCATTGGCGGCCACCTCGCGGTAGCTTTCCACGTTGGCCGGACCGCTGACGACCGGCGCGCCCTGCAGCAGCCGCTTCATCGCCGAGAGTTCGACGAACTGGCAGGACGAAGTCTCGTGATAGGTCAGGGTCGAATGCGCCGCCGTGCTGCGCGCGAAGCTGCGCCAGTTGTCGCGGCCGGTAGCGGGCATGCCACAATTGATCACGATCCGGTTTGGCCCGGCCGACAGTTCAAACGAAAGGCAGCCGGCATGGGCGTCGTGACTGACGTTGGCCGGCGGCGGTGGCCCGGTGTCCATGATCACCGTCAGGGCGCCAGCATCGAGCCGCTGGTAGCCGGTGTGCGGCATGTTCGCCATCGGCGCGCCATGGGTGTCGTCATAGGCGAGCAGGGTCGCCAGCAGATCGGAGGGCGCGCTGCTCATGCCGTTGAACAGCGCAAAGCTGCCGTCGCCGTGGCGGAAGAAGCGCAGCATCGGCATCATGCGATCGATCGCGTTCAAGAGCGCCGATGGTGGCGCGACGTTGCGCGCGGCAAAGGTCTGCCGCAATGGCAGCAGGTCGATCAACAGTTCGATCAGCGCGCCGGGATTGCGCGAAATATGGCCGCCGTCGGGCAGTATCTGCCGTTGCAATTCCTCGGACAGTTTGCGGGTCGCGGTGCGGATATGCCGCGCCTGGTTGGCAAGGCAGAGCGAGGCGTAGCAAAGTGCGATCAATACCTGCAACCGCGGCACGCCGTCGGCCATGTCGAGCATGCTGTAACGCAGATAGCGGATCTCGCGCGTCAGGCCGCGCAAATAGCGCCGATAGAATTTGCCATCGGTATCGCCGAGCACCAGCGGAGCCTGCGACAACAGCGAGATCACCCGCCGCGCCACCACATCGGCGCGGCGTCCGATCGGCCGCCGGTGCATTGGATTGGAAATCCAGTCGTCGACCAGCGCGCGGGCATTGGCACGGGTCAGCGCGGTATCGGCCGCGCGTAAATGCCGCAACCAGCCAAAGCCGAGCAGCGCGACCTCCCAGTCTTCCGATGGCGGCTCGAGATCGAAGATCGAGCGCCCGTGGCAGGTCACGATCTTGCCGGCGAATACAAAACGGCCGGCGTAGATTTCGGCGGCGCGGGTGGCGTCGGCGGTGCGCAGGTCGTGCGGGGCGATGATCAGGCGGTCGGTGCGGCCCGGCCACAGCCGCGACAGCGCCACCGAACCGCCGCTGACGCGCGACATCATGGTTCGCGCGAAACGGCCCATGATCAGTGTCGAAATGCGTCTGCGCTGAGCGACCGACAAGCCTTGCCCTGAGGTTGCCTGGGTGGGGGGTTCTTTCGCGAATCCTTATTAATCCGGAAACGCGCTCAAGACACCATCTTGAAACCGCGCGAATCAACACGCCGACCGGAAATACGGTGCAAAATCAGGATTTAACCAGCCGTGCGGCGTAAAAGCCGTCGAGGCCGCCCAGCCTGGGGTCGTGGTGCGGCAGATGGCAGGGCAGCATGCGCAGATCGCCCTCCGCGGTGACGATCTCGGTCAGTCCCGCGACCTCGCCGGCGTCGATCGGGGCCCGGCGCACGCCTGATTCGCTGTCCAGCAGAGCCGCGATGGCCAGCTCGCCCTCTTCCGCCTCCAGCGAGCAGGTGCAATAGACCAGGGTTCCGCCCGGTTTGAGCAGCGCGACCGCCCGCTGCAGCAGCCGTTTCTGCAATGCCGCCAGTGCGACGATATCGGCCTCCTCGCGCAGCCAGGCGACGTCGGGATGGCGGCGAATGGTGCCGGTCGAGGCGCAGGGCGCATCGACCAGGACCCCGTCGAAGCCGCCGCCATTGCCCGGCCATTCGGCGGCGTCGGCCACCACGGTGTCGGCCTGCAGCGAAAGCCGGGCGAGATTGTCGCGTAGCCGCGCCATGCGGCCTGGCGAACGGTCGAGCGCGGTGACGCGCGCCCCGGCGTGGACAAGCTGCGCCGTCTTGCCGCCGGGCGCCGCGCAGATGTCGGCGATGGTCTTGCCGGCGAGGTCACCGAACAGACGCGCGGGCAGCGCCGCGGCGGCGTCCTGCACCCACCATTGGCCCTCGGTGAAGCCCGGCAGCATGGTGACCGAGCCCTGCAACAGCGTGCGCACGGTCCCGGTCGGCAGCGTTTCGCCATGCAGCCGGTTCGCCCATTGCGTGGCGTCCGACTTCACCGTGATGTCGAACGACGGCTCGTGCCCGATCGCCACCGCTATGTCGCGGGCAACGTCTTGGCCGTATTGGCTGGTCCAGCGCGCCAGCAACCATGGCGGCACGTCGAGCATCTGCGACTTGACTTCGTCGATCAGAGGTTGTCCCTCGCGCGCGCAGCGGCGCAGCACGGCGTTGACGAGCCCGGCATATTTCGCGGCCCGCCGGTCCGACTGCACCAGCCGCACCGCGAGGTCGACCGCGGCATGGTCGGGCACATCCATCCAGAGAATTTGCGCCGCGCCGATCAGCAACGCGGTCTGCGCGCGCGGCGCGTCGGTCGGAACGCCTCGATCGAGCAGCCGCGACAGCACATGGCCGAGGGTGCCGAGCCGCCGCAGGATGGTTGCCACCAGCCGCCGCATCAGGGCGCGGTCGCGATCGGACAGGGTCTTCAGGCCGGGATGAGCGCCGGCGCCGTCAAGCTGCTGGTCGAGCGCGCGCCGCTTGTGCAGGACCCCGTCAAGAATATCCGCTGCGATCCTTCGCGCCGCAAGACCGGGCACTTCGGAAGGCAATGCGAATCGTTGAGGAGGCATGGAACCGGAACGTTTGGGAAATGACGACAGCAGCTTCAGCGCCGCCGCACGAAAGGACAACAGCTCTGACATAGGAATATGCCAAATATAAGAATCGCTCTTGCGATTTCACAGTTCGGGTATGATCCTGCTGGCGGAGACGTGAACGGAGCGGGAGACGTCGCGATGACGGACCATCCTTTGCCGCCTGCAGCGGTCACCTCGAAACCGGAACGCAAGCCGCTGTCGCCGGCGGCGCAGCGCGCGCTCGCCGAAGCCGAGGCCCGCAGGCTTGCCGCCGCCGCCAACGCGCGGCCGGTGGCCAGGGAGTTTCAGGGCCCGAAGGGCCCGGAGCCGACGCGCTACGGCGATTGGGAGAACAAGGGCATCGCCTCGGACTTTTGAAGAGGACGAGCCCGGGCATGACGATCTTCGCGACGAGCTCGCAACGCGATTGGCTTCATCGCGCGATCAGCGCGTCACGACCACCGTGGTGCCGACGGAAACGCGCTGATAGAGATCGCTGATATCCGGGTTCAACATGCGGATGCAGCCATAGGAGACAAAGCCGCCGATCGAACCGGGCAGGTTGGTGCCGTGGATCGCATACTCGCCGCCGGCCAGCGTCATCGCCGCGACGCCCATCGGATTGTGCGGCGAGCCGCCGGGGATGACGTCGGGAATCGATGGTTTGTCGTGCTTCACCTCCGCCGGCGGCGACCAGGCCGGGTTGCGGTATTTGCCGTCAATTTGCGTCACGCCGGCCCATTGCTTGCCGGCCTTGCCGACGCCGACCGGATAGCGGACGGCGTGGTCTTGATCGACAACCAGATAAAGCCGGCGCTCATTGGTCTTCACCACGATCGTTCCCGGCGAATAATCGCCGTGGAAACCCACCATATCCGGTCGCGCTTCGGCCGGCGCCGACGTCACCAGACCCGCCCCCATGGCGGCTGCCAGCGCCACCGCAATCCTCGACGACATCGATCTCTCCACTCGCTTCCGCGGCCCGCGCGCCGGTTTGGCGCCGACTCCGCCCAGGCAGTCTCGACCGTGTGTATTAACCGCGGGGTTTCCAGGCAGGGACTTCGGCCAAGTTTGGCAGCGGGACCAAAGGAAATGTTGCCAACAAAGTAAATGACCCGAAAACAACACCCGTCTGGAAAACTACAGGGCGCGCCGGTCCGTCGCTGACAATTGCGTGAGGTTCGCAGCCTCGACCTCAGGCCCGCTGCAAATGGCGGCGGACGAAAGACCCTGCCGGCGCCGGTCAGTGCTTGCGCGGCGCTCGCTTTTTCGGGGCGCCGACGGGCTTTGCCGGTTCGACTTTGCACGGCCCGGTGTGGTCGAACTGCGCCTTGGCCTTGCGCAATTCGCATTCGTTCGGATAGGTCTTGCCGTTGCAGCCGCACACCGGTCGCGAAACCCGCATGCAGAAGTCCGGCGTTCTTTCACAGGTGCCGGCGGCATCAGTGACGCTGCATTGCCCGTCCGGGAGCCGGCACCACAGCGCCGAATTACAGGTTATCCCCGAAGGCCCGCCACAGGCCTCGTCCAGATTTGCAGCGCCCGCGCCCGGTGATCCGAGCCCGATGCCGAGCACGACCACGAGTGTCGCGACCGCACGGCGACCGAAATGCAATCGCATGCGCCCCCTCCTGCAGATCTAGACTGCAGCTCCCTTCTTGTTCTGGCGGTATTTGACCAGATCGTCGACCACGGCGGGATCGGCCAGCGTCGAGGTGTCGCCGAGGCTGCCCGGCTCGTCCTCGGCGATCTTGCGCAGGATGCGGCGCATGATCTTGCCGGAGCGGGTCTTGGGCAGACCCGGCGCGAACTGGATCAAATCGGGCGAGGCGATCGGGCCGATGTCCTTGCGCACCCACGCCACCAGTTCCTTGCGCAGCGCCTCGCTCGGCTCCTTGCCGGCCATCAGCGTCACATAGGCGTAGATGCCCTGGCCCTTGATGTCGTGCGGATAGCCGACCACGGCGGCTTCCGACACCGCGTCATGCGCCACCAGCGAACTTTCGACTTCCGCGGTGCCCATGCGATGACCGGAAACGTTGATCACGTCATCGACGCGCCCGGTGATCCAGTAATAGCCATCGGCGTCCCGGCGGCAGCCGTCGCCGGTGAAATATCTGCCCGTGTAGGTCGAGAAGTAGGTCTGCTCGAAACGGGCGTGGTCGCCATAGACCGTACGCATCTGTCCGGGCCATGAGCGGGCAATGCAGAGATTGCCCTGGGTCTCGCCCGACAGCACCTTGCCGTCGGCATCGACGATTTCGGGTACCACGCCGAAGAACGGCTGCGTCGCCGAGCCCGGCTTGAGCCGGGTGGCGCCGGGCAGCGGCGTAATCAGGATGCCGCCGGTTTCGGTCTGCCACCAGGTGTCGACGATCGGGCAGCGCTCGTCGCCGACCACGCGGTGATACCATTCCCAGGCTTCCGGATTGATCGGCTCGCCGACGCTGCCGAGCAGTCGCAGGCTCTTGCGCGAGGTCTTCCGCACCGGCGCATCGCCGCTCTGCATCAGCGCCCGGATCGCGGTCGGCGCGGTGTAGAAAATGTTGACCTTGTGCTTGTCGACCACGTTCCAAAATCGCGAATTGTCGGGATAGTTCGGCACCCCTTCGAACATCAGCGTGGTCGCGCCATTCGAAAGCGGGCCATAGAGAATGTAGCTGTGGCCGGTGACCCAGCCGACGTCGGCGGTGCACCAGTAGATGTCGCCGTCGTGATAGTCGAACACGTATTGATGCGTCATCGACGCGAACACCAGATAGCCGCCGGAGGTGTGCAGCACGCCCTTGGGCTGGCCGGTCGAGCCCGACGTGTAGAGGATGAACAGCGGATCCTCGGCGTTCATCGGCTCCGCCGGGCATTCCGTCGTCACCATCTTGGCCGCATCGTGGTACCAGAAATCGCGCACCGGATCCATGTCGACGGCAGCGCCGGTACGTTTGACCACGACCACCCAGTCGACGCCGCCGCTCCTCGCGATGGCGGCATCGACATTGGCCTTCAGCGGCACTTTCTTGCCGCCGCGCAGGCCTTCGTCGGCGGTAATGACGATCCTGGATTGGCAGTCGGTGATGCGCTGGGCAAGGCTGTCGGGCGAAAAGCCCGCGAACACCACCGAATGGATCGCGCCGATCCGGGCACAGGCCAGCATCGCGTAAGCGGCTTCCGGAATCATCGGCAGGTAGATGGTGACGCGGTCGCCCTTCTTGACGTTGCGGGTGCGCAGAATGTTGGCGAACTTGCAGACCTCGTCATGCAGTTGCCGGTAGGTGATGTGCTTCGATTCGGAGGGGTCGTCGCCCTCCCAGATGATGGCGGTCTGGTCGCCACGCTGCTCGAGATGCCGGTCGATGCAGTTCCAGGCGACGTTGAGCACCCCGTCCTCGAACCATTTGATCGAGATCTTGCCGGGGGCGAAGGAGGCGTTCTCGACCTTGGTGAAGGGCTTGATCCAGTCGACACGCTTCGCCTGTTCGGCCCAGAAGCCATTGGGATCGCTGACCGAGCGCGCATACATTTCGCGGTATTTGGCCTGATCGACAAAGGCGCGCTTGGCCCATTCGGCGGGCACGTCATAAATTTTATCGGACATCTTGAATCCTCCACCCTGCGGCCAGCCGACGCGGACACTGCAAGCCGTCGCGTTTATTGCCACGATTATGCGTCGCCGGGCCGTGCCGGGACAAGGCGGAAACCGCACCGACCTTGGTCGGCGGCGTGCCGCCGCCCAAGGGATCGGCTGGCAGAACGATCACTTTCGCGTTTGGCCTTGGCCGGAAATCAACGTTATCGCGCGAATGGCTGTCATTACCGGTATCTGATAACCGCCTTGGCCGGACTTCGGACTCGCAATAGCCCACGTTACCCCCTAAACGGCGACCCCGGGGGCGGGCAGCCCCTGCCGGAACCAAAGATCAAGAAACCGCATTAGGCCATAGCAGTCGGAGCAAGGCGTCTAAAATCATGATGGATCAGCAGAATTTCGAGGCTACGCGGCCCGTTTCCGCCGATCCTGCCGTGGCTCTGGCAAAAGCACTGGGGCAATGGCCCAAGGCGCCCGCGACTCCGCCCAAGCTGGTCGCCAGGACCTCGGTCGAGGCGCTGGCCCAGGAACTCGGGTTGAAGCTCGGCGATCAGAACGAACTCACCATCCGCCGCATCAAGCGCGGCAAGGGCTATTCCTTCGTCCGCGCCAATGGCAGGCCGATTCGCCATGTCGGCACCATCCGGCGCCTCAATTCGATGGCGGTGCCGCCGGCCTATGCCGAAGTTCGCTATTCGCCCGACCCGACCTCGCATCTGCAGGCCGTCGGCCGCGACGCCGCCGGCCGGCTGCAATATCGCTACCATGCCGATTGGGAGAAGGTTCGCGAGCACCGCAAGGCGCATCGGCTGGCGAAGCTGGTCGCGGCGCTGCCGAAAATCCGGCGCAACGTCTCGATGCATCTGTCCGGCGACGCGCCGACCCGCGAATTCGCGCTGTCGGCGGTGATCGAATTGATCGCGCGCACCGCGATCCGGCCCGGCAATGAATCCTATGCCCGCCTCAACGGCACCCGGGGCGCGACCACGCTGCTGAAGTCCAATGTGGTGCTGGAAGACGATTGCGTGGTGCTGACCTTCAAGGCCAAGGGCGGCAAGGCGGTGCGCAAGGAATGCGATGCCGCCAAACTGGTGCGTGCCATCGGTATCCTGCGCGATGTGCCGGGCAAGCGGATGTTCCAGTACCGCGACGGTTCCGGCAATGTCCGTGGCGTCTCCACCGCCACGGTCAACGGCTTTCTGCGCGAGATCGCCGGCATCAAGATTTCGCTGAAGGATTTCCGTACCCTGATGGCATCGGCCGTGGTGCTGGAATTGCTGTCGCGGATCTCGCCGGCGGCGAGCGCGCGCGGTCGCCGCAGGCAGGTGCTGGAAGCGGTGCGCGCCGCTGCCGATGAATTGTCGAACACGCCGGCGATCTGCCGCAAGAGCTATGTTCACGACACCATCGTCACCGCCTTCGAAGACGGCATCCTCGAACGCTTTGCGGCGACCATGAAGGGCTACCGCTCGCAATCCAAACGCGAGGCATTGCTGGCCCAGGTGGTGACGGCGGCGGCGGCGTAGACGTGCGTCGTCATTCCGCGATGGACGCATCGAACCCGTTCGAATTTCCCGCTGCGCAATTGCGCTTCTGAGGTCGGTCTCGGACCATCCGGAACGACGGAGAATGTTCGCCTCGCGGCCTCGGTCGCTCTACAATCCCCCCATCTTGCAGACGAGCTTCCACTGCTCCGGCGTCACCGGCTGCACCGACAGCCGCGAAAACTTCACCAGTGCCATGTCGGCCAGTGCCTTGTCGGCCTTGATCGCGGCCATGGTCACCGGCGTCTTCAGCGGCTTGTCGGCCTTGAGATCGACGCAGACGAATTTGCCGGTCTTGTCGGAGGGATCGGGATAGGCCTCCCTGATGATCTCGGCGATGCCGACGATCTCCTTGCCCTCGTTGGAATGATAAAAAAAGGCGCGGTCGCCCTTTTTCATCTTCACGAGGTTCTGCCGCGCGGTGAAATTGCGCACGCCGGTCCAGGCCTCGCCCTTGGCGCCCTTGGCGACCTGCTGCTCCCACGACCACGACGACGGTTCCGATTTCACCAGCCAGTAAGCCATTGTCATCCCTCCGCCTTGAACGGCCGCGTCAGCAGCCCCTCGATCGCCGCATCGATCGTGATGGTGCCGCCCAGGATCGCGGCGACCGCATTTGATACCGGCATATCGACGTTTTGCGAAGCCGCGAGCTCGACCAGCACGGGCGCGGTGAACTCGCCTTCGGCCAGCCTGCCCTGCGGCGCCGGCTCGCCGCGTCCGAGCGCTGCGCCGAGCGCGAAATTGCGCGATTGCGGGCCGGAGCAGGTCAGGATCAGGTCGCCCAGGCCGGACAGCCCCGCCATGGTTTCGCCGCGCGCTCCGCAGGCGCGGCCGAGCCGCACCAGTTCGCTGAAGCCGCGGGTCGTCAGCGCCGCCTGTGCCGAGGCGCCGAGCTTTCTCCCGACCGCAATGCCGCACGCGATCGCCAGCACGTTTTTCGCCGCACCCCCGATCTCGACCCCGCGCACATCGGTGGTGTGATAGGGCCGGAACGTGGACGAGCCGAGCGCCTGGACCAGCGCGCTGGCCAGCCCCTCGTCGTTTGCCGCCAGCGTCACCGCGGTCGGAAGCCCGCGCGCCACGTCGTCGGCAAATCCCGGCCCGGACAGAATTGCCGGCGTTGCCGCTGGCGCTGCTTCCGCGATCACCTCGGTCATGAACCGGTGCGTGCCGCGTTCGATGCCCTTGGCGCAGGCGATGATCGGCGTCGCCGGCGCCAGATGAGGGGCGAGCGCCGCCGTGGCCTCGCGCAGATGCTGTGCCGGCGTCGCGATCAGCACGATCTCGGCGCGCGCCGCCCGCGCGACATCGCAGGTCAAGTCGATGTTCGGCGCCAGTCGCACGCCGGGCAATTTCGGATTGACGCGCGCGGCCGCGATCTCGGCCGCGTTCGCCGCGCTGCGCGCATAGAGTACGACCTCGCGTCCGGCGCGCGCGGCGACACCGGCCAGCGCCGTGCCCCACGCGCCGGCGCCGATCACCGCGACCGAGTTGAAAGGCGGCATTCGGGACCTCCGCCCTAAAAGCCTGCGCGGGTATTGCCAAACCCGGCCGGCGCCTTGGCGTCGGCGTCGAGCAGCCAGCGCGCGCGCGGCGGGGTTTCGAGGCTGTCGACCATGCCGAGCGCCAGCCTTTCCGCGCCGGCCCAGGCGATCATTGCGCCGTTGTCGGTGCACAAAGCGGGCGGCGGGATCAGCAGCGCGGTCTGCGCGCCGGCGGCGACGTCCTGCAGCGCGCCGCGGATCGCCTGGTTGGCGGCGACGCCGCCGGCCGCGACCAGCGCGCGCGGCGCGCCGAATTGCTCCTCAAACAGATTGAGGCCGACGCGCAATCGATCCGCGGTCGATTCCAGCACCGCTGCCTGAAAGCCGGCGCAGAGGTCGCGGACATCCTGCGGCTCCAGCTCACCGAGCCGGCTGACTTCGTTGCGTACCGCGGTCTTCAATCCCGACAGCGAAAAATTGGCGTCGGCCCGTCCGAGCATCGGTCGCGGAAACCCGAACCGCCTGGGATTGCCGCCGCGCGCGGCGCGCTCGACTTCCGGTCCGCCCGGATAGGGCAGACCCAGCATCTTGGCGACCTTGTCGAACGCTTCGCCCATCGCGTCATCGACGGTGGTGCCGAGCCGCACATAGTCGCCGATGCCGAGCACGGCGACGATCTGGGTGTGACCGCCGGAGGCGAGAAACAGGCAATAGGGAAACGCCAGCGCGCAACTCAGCCGCGGCGTCAGCGCATGCGCCTCGAGATGGTTGACGGCGATCAGCGGCGTATCATGCACCATCGCGATCGCCTTGGCGGTGGTCAGGCCGACGATCACGCCGCCGATCAGCCCGGGGCCGGCCGCGGCGGCCACCGCCGACAATTGCGTAAAGCCGACGCTCGCTTGCTGCATCGCGCGCAGGACAATGCCGTCGAGCAGGTCGACATGGGCACGCGCCGCGATCTCCGGCACCACGCCGCCGAATCGCGCATGCTCCGCGATTTGCGAATGCACGATGTTGGACAGGATCTGGCCGCAGCCGTCGCTGTGGCGCTCGACCACGGCGGCGGCGGTCTCATCGCAGGTGGTCTCGATGCCCAGCACCAGCATCTGCGTGTCGCTCCGGTTCGAGCCCTTGCACCATGCGCCAAGGCGGCGTTTGCGTCTCCAGACGATGTTTCGCGTCGCCTGGCGAACCGCGAGGCCCTGGGGCGCGCGGCAGCGCGATATGCTCTAACGTCTCGGTTCCCGTCCTGCGGAACCGATCAGGCTCTAGCATTGCGAGGTCGCAACGTGCAATCGTCTGCTGCTGCCAACCGCCGGCCGGCCAGAGGTTGACCATGGCTGTTCTCGTCACCCGTCCGTCGCCCGACGACGAGGCCACCGCTGCCGGTCTGCGCGCCAGAGGTTTCGAGGTGGTGCGGGCGCCGATGCTGCGGTTTGAGCCGGTCGCGTTCCACGATGATGTTGATGCGCACTATGGCGCGGTGATCGTCACCAGCGCCAACGCATTGCGCAGCATCGAGGCGCATCTCGCGGGCAGCCGGCTGTTGAGGCTGCCGCTGTTCGCGGTCGGCGAGCACACCGCGGTCGCCGCGTGCCGCGCCGGATTCGACAATGTGATCGTGGCCCAGGGCGATGCGATACGGTTGCGCGATGCCGTGCTCGCGGCGGTGAAGGCAAAGCAGTTGAAGAAGGCCAGCACCCTGCTTTACCTCGCGGGCGCCGATCTGGCGCGCGACCTGGCGGGCGAACTCGGCGAGCGCGGTTTTACCGTCGTCACCCATACGACCTATCGCATGATCCCGATATCGGCGCTGCCGCGCGAAGCCTGCGACGCCTTCGCGGCCAACCGGATCGAGGCGGTGCTGCACTATTCGCGGCGCAGCGGCCGTGCCTTCCTCGACGCCGCGCGCCGCGCCGGCGTTGAAATCACCGCGCTGGCGCTGCCGCAATGCTGCATTTCCGATGCGGTGGCCGCCGTTTTCCGCGACGCCGGGGCCATGCAGGTCACGGTGGCGGCCGCGCCCGATGAAAATGCGCTGTTCGAGGCGCTGGGCCGTGCGTTGCGCCCTTGATCGCGCTACAACACCGCTTGGTGTTAAAAGCCGTTCCGGCCGCGATCCCGGGCGGATCGCCGGGTCATGCCGGGAAACGCTGTTAAACCAAGCGGTTGGGCCTATGGTCCCGATCACGACATGCCGAATTCCGGTACTTTCGGCGATATTGCAGAGGAACCGTCGCGATGAGCGATGACAGGCCCGAAGAAACCACGCCGTCGCCGGATTTGGGCCGCCCCAAACGCACGCCGCCAACCATCGATCTGGAAGCAACCGAGATCTCGACGGCCGCCGCTGCCGATGACGGTGCCGGCGCCGCGCCACCGCCTGATCCGGAGCCGGCGCCCGCGCCGCAGCCGGACCCGGGTCCAGCAGCGGTGTCCCCCGTTGTCGTCGCGGGCATTTCCGGAGCTGTCGCCGCCGCGCTGGTGATCGGCGTCGGCTGGATGCTGGGATGGCCGCAGGTCTCGTCCAACGCGCCGGCCGCGCCGCAGCCAAATGCTGCGGCCATCGACGGGCTCGCGGCCCGGATCGCCAGCGTCGAGGCGAAGTCGGGCAAGTCTGCCGCCGCCACGCCCGATCCGGCGGAGGCGGCGCGCCTCGAGGCGCTGGAGAAGTCGCTGACCTCGCTGCGCGGCGACCTCGCCGCGCAGCGAGCGCAATCGGACAAGCTCGCTGCCGAGGTCAACCAGGTCGCGTCGGCCCCGCGCGATGCCACTGCTGCGCCGGATCTGTCTGCGATCAACCAACGGCTGTCCCAGATCGAACGCACCAACAAGACCCAGAACGCGGAGATCGCGCAGGAGAATGCCAAGCCGGCCGACGACACCGCACTGCGCCGGGTGGTGGCGGCGGCGCTGCTCGATCTGTCGGTGCGGCAGGGCGATCCCTATGCCGCGGCGTTGACGGCGGCGAAATCGCTGAGCCCGGACCCGGATGCGCTGAAGCCGCTGGAGGAATTTGCCGCCACCGGCGTGCCGAATGCAGCCAATCTCAGCCGCGAGCTGCTCACGCTGGTGCCAAAACTGTCGCCGCCCGCCGACGCCGCTGCGCCGACCGGCGGGATCGTCGATCGGCTGCAGGAGGGCGCCTCGCGGCTGGTGCGGATCGAGCGCACCGACGCCACCGGCAATAATCGCGGCGCGGTGATCGCGCGGGTCACGGCGGCGGCGCTGCACAACGAATCCAACGAGGCACGGCGCGAATTGATGACGCTTGCGCCGGCCGATCGTGTCGCCGCGCAGTCCTGGCTCGCCAAGGCCGACGCCCGTGACGCTGCACTGGCTGCGTCGCGCAAATTCGCGGCGGACGCCATGACGGCGCTCGCCGAAACGCGCCGGTAGGAAATCCATGTTTCGCATCATCCTGTTTCTGGTGTTGATCGCGCTCGCGGCGGCTGGCGCGGCGTGGGTGGCCGATCAGACCGGCGACGTCACGCTGTCGTGGGGCGGCTGGCGCGTCGTCACCACGCTGCCGGTCTTCCTGCTCGCGCTCGGTGTCGCCGTGGTCGCGGCGATGCTGGCATGGACGCTGTTGCGGGCGCTGTGGCGCATGCCGGACCGGATCCGGCGCGGCCGGCGCGAGCGGCGCCAGGTGCGCGGCCGGCACGCCATCACGCAAGGGTTGCTCGCGATCGGCCACGGCGATTCCACCGCGGCCCGCGCCCATGCCGAGGTCGCGCGCCGCCATGCCGCGCACGATCCGCTGGCGCTGCTGCTGCACGCGCAATCGGCGCAGCTCGAGGGCGACCGCGCCGGCGCGCAGCGCGCCTTCCGCGCCATGGCCGAACGCGAGGACACCAGGCTGCTCGGGCTGCGCGGCCTGTTCATCGAGGCGCAGCGCGCCGACGATCCGGTCGCCGCCGTGATGATCGCGGAAGAGGCGCTGAAGCTTGCGCCGTCGTCGACCTGGGCTTCGCATGCGGTGCTGGGATTTCGCTGCGCCAAGGGCGACTGGAGCGGCGCGCTCGCCATTCTCGACAACGATCTTGCCGCCGGGCTGATCGAGAAGCCGGCCTATCGGCGGCAACGCGGCGTGCTGCTGACGGCGCGGGCGCTGGAGCTGGAAAATGTCGACCGCGACCGCTCGCGCGACAGCGTGATGGAAGCGGTGAAGCTGGCGCCGACACTGATCCCGGCCGCGGTGCTCGCCAGCAAATATGACAGCGAGGCGCATCAGGTGCGGCGCGCGATGCGGATGGTGGAAGCGGCCTGGCTGGCGCAGCCGCATCCCGATCTCGCCGATGCTTATGCCCATGTGCGGCTCGGCGATTCGGCGCGGCAGCGGCTGGTGCGGGTCGAGACGCTCGCGGCCAAGTCGCCCGGTCATCTCGAGGGCGCGCTGGCGATCGCACGTGCTGCCATCGACGCATCCGAATTCGCCCGCGCGCGCGAGGCGCTGGCACCTTTCGTCGCCGCGCCGACCCAGCGGGTGGCGATGCTGATGGCGGAGATCGAACGCACCGAGCACGGCGACAGCGGCCGGGCACGGGCGTGGACCTTGCGCGCGGTGCGTGCCCGCCACGATCCGGTCTGGACCGCCGACGGCTATGTCAGCGATCGCTGGCGGCCGGTGTCGCCGGTGTCGGGCCGGCTCGACGCCTTCCAGTGGCAGACGCCGGTCGCCGCGCTGCCTTCCGACAAGGCGGTCGCGATCGAAGCCTCGCCGTTCGAGGAGGCCATGCTGGCGCCGCGGCGCGTCGAGCCGCCGCGTGAACCGGCGGATCCGCCGGCCAACGGGATTGCGGTGGCGCCGCCGCCTTCCGCCGCGCAGGACAATTCGCCGGTGCTGCCGGTTGCGGTCGAGCCGGCACCGGTGGAGCCGCCCCGCCCCCGCCCCGGCCGACCGAAACCGTCACCGTTGCCGCGGCGCCCCTGTTCCGCGCCCGCGCCGACATTCCCACCACGATCGACCGCAACGCGTCCGGCATTCCCGCGGTGATCCCGATCGTCCGGGCGCCCGACGATCCCGGGGTCGATGACGGGCCGGTGCGCGACGAATTCGCCGACCAGATCAACCCGCCGCAAGCCCAGGCCGGCGGCTGGCGCGGCTTCCTGTCCCGCTGGGGGGCGTGATCGGCGGCCCGCGGAACCCAGCGTTTTTCTTGCAAAATCAGGCGCTGCCCGATATCAGGTGCGGGCGCTTTCGGCCGCGCCGAACCCGCCACTTGGTCCGCCGCAATAGCTCAGTTGGTAGAGCACGTCATTCGTAATGACGGGGTCACAGGTTCGATCCTGTTTGCGGCACCGGTACTTAGCTGGAAAATTGGAGTTTCGAAAAACTCATGTCCGCGTGATGTCCGCAAAGCCATTGTGAGCAACGACTTGCCGGAGGCGGGCGCGGTGATCACCCGAAATTAGCGGGTCCCGCTTCGCCATCGCGTGCCGATACGCCGCGTAGCTCGTGGCAAATGGGCCGGTTGCGTCGCTCTGGGAAAACCCGCCCGGCGAAGCCACCGAAACCAACCAGCCCCGCATCTGCCGAACGTCTCCAAAGTCCGGTCCATAAAGAACACCTGGATGCTGACGCCGGTCCGCGGATTGACGTCGTAGAGCGGCTCATGGCGTGCGCGCTGTCCGGGCTCGGATGTTGTGCCCTGGGGTGCCATCACGCTGCCCTCTCTGCAGGCTCAGCAAGGGCCAAGCCGCGAAGGTAGTCAGCAGCCTTGGACGCCTGGCTGCACGCCGTAAAGAATGCGCGTTTGTCTGCCTTCAGGAGCTCAATCCAGTTGCCGATATAACCGGCGCTGCGAAGGTCTCCGTCAAAGCCAAACTCCGCACACAGAAAGGCAGCACCCAACTCCGCAATAAGTTCCTCGGCGGCGTATTGGCGTGAACCGAACCGGTTCTTCAAATCTCGATCAAGCCGGGACTTATGGCCACTCCAGTGAAACATTTCATGGAAAGCCACGTTGTAGAAGTGATCCGCGCCCTTGAACGCAGCGAATGCCGGCATCGAGATAAAATCCCGGCTCGGGATGTAGCAGGCTTCGCCATGGCCTTCGCGGATGTCAGCGCCGGTTGCGTGCAGGAATACGTCGGCAAGCTCGTCGGCGCTTCTGGATTGCGAACGCGGATCGGCTTACCCGTGATGATGCTATCGGGAAGGTTTTCGCACTGATCCACGTTGAAAACGGTGTATTCCCGCATCATCGGGACCAGGCGAGTTGGTGCGCCATCGTCCGCCCCTTGGTCGCGGATTTGCAGTTGCCTGACGAAATAGACCTTCGTGCCGTGCTGGCCCTTGCGGACGTTGCCGCCTAGCTCCAAAGCCTGCTTGAATGTCAGAAAGCGCGGTGTGCGGTAGCCGGCGGCATGGGCCATCCACAACAGAACGACGTTGCATCCTGAGTAATGTCAATCGGCGTTCAAATTTGACCCCGGATCGGCGTCCAATTTTGACCCCTTTAAGCGGCGGGTTTTGACGGTAGCGCTCGCCTCGTCGGAGCTGGCCGAGGTTGCGGAGACGTGGCGAGCGCGGGTTGCGTGATCGTCGTCGCGGCTTTTGAAGCGCCAACTGTCGTTGCCGGTTTCCACGATGTCGCAATGGTGAGTCAGGCGGTCGAGCAGCGCGGTGGTCATCTTGGCGTCGCCGAACACGCTGGGCCATTCACCGAAGGCAAGATTGGTGGTGACGACGATGGACGTGCGCTCGTAGAGCCGGCTGACGAGATGGAACAACAGCTGGCCGCCGGATTGGGCGAACGGCAGGTAGCCGAGTTCGTCGAGGACGATGAAGTCCATCCGGGTCAGATGCTCGGCGATACGACCCTGCCGTCCATTGCGGGTCTCGATCTCCAGGCGGTTGACGAGGTCGACCACGTTGTAGAACCGGCCGCGGGCACCAGATCGGATGCAGCTTCTGGCGATTGCGATGGCCATATGTGTTTTGCCGGTGCCGGTACCGCCGACCAGGACGGCGTTACGTTGCTGGGCGATGAAGCCGCCGCCGGCGAGATCATTGACCAGCGTCTGGTTGATCGGTGTGCCCTCGAACTGGAAGTCCTCAAGATCCTTGGCAAGCGGCAGTTTGGCGATGGTGAGCTGGTACTTGATCGAGCGAGCCTGCTTCTCGTTGATCTCGGCGTTGAGCAGATCGCCAACAATGCGTTGAGGTTCGTGCTGGCGTTTGACAGCGGTCGCCATGATCTCGTCGAAAGCGGCCTTCATGCCGTAGAGCTTGAGCTCGCCCATGAGGTCGAACAGTTGAGTACGTTCCATCAGATGGTTCTCCTGAGGTTGTCGTAACGGGCACAGTCGGCGATCGGGGCATGGCGCAATGTCAGCGCAGCCGGGGTGAGGATGTTGGCCGGCGGCGCAGGATCACGCTGGCGGGCCAGGATGTTGAGCACGACATCGGCGGAATGAACGCCGTGAGCGATCGCCTCGGCGCAGGCTGCTTCGACGGCCGGCAAGCCGTCGGTCAGAACCGCGTTGAGGATGTCGACCATCTGACGATTGCCATCGTCGGCACTGGCGAGCTTGCGTCGTACACGTTCGATCGCAGCCGGAAGCACCCAGTCCTTGAAGGGAGCGCCGTTGCGCAAGGCACCGGGCTTGCGAGCCAGCACCGGCACGTAATGCCAGGGATCGTAGACGGTATCGCCGCGGCCGAACGAGCGAGCATGCTCGGCAACGATGCGTCCGTCCTGGCGGATCACAATGCGGTCGGCGTAGGCGTGAACCTCGACAGGCCGCCCGACAGCGCTGGCCGTGACCGAGTATTTATTGTTGTCGAACCGCACCAGGCAGGTCTTCGAGACCGATGCCGGCACCGCGTGGAATCCGTCGAACCGGCCGGCATAGGGAACGAGCTTCGGTCGCTCGGCTTCGAACACCTCCCAGACCGTCTGTTCGGCCAGTTCTGGATGCCGGTGCGCCTTGGCGTAGGCGATGCACTTGTCCAACAGCCAGGCGTTCAACTCGTCGAGGGTTTTGAACCGCAGCCGCGGCGTGAAGAAGCGTTCACGGACAAGCCCGACCTGGTTCTCGACCTGGCCCTTCTCCCAGCCCGACGCTGGCGTGCAGGCAACCGGATCGACCAGATAGTGGCTGCACATCTGCATGAAGCGGCGATTGTAGAGACGCCCTTTGCCGACGAAGATCGTCTCCACTGCGGTCTTCATGTTGTCGTAGATGCCACGCACGCAGGTGCCCTTGAACAGAGCGAATGCCCGGTCGTGGGCGTCGAACACCATCTCCTGTGTCTCGCGCGGATAGCACCGCACAAATAGCATCCGGCTGTGGCAGAGCCGGACATGGGCGGCCTTCACGATCACCGTCACGCCATTGAGCAGGACGACCTCATGGCTCCAGTCGAACTGGTAGGCCTCTCCAGGCGCAAAGCTCAGCGGGACGTAGGCTGCCGCCGTGGATTCCCCGCGCTCCTTGCTCCATCGCCTGGCGTAACGGCGCACGGCATCGTAACCACCGTCATAGCCGCGCTCGCGCAGATCCTCGAAGATCCGGATCAATGTCAGTTGCTCGCGAGCGGACTTGGCCGCGTTCCCTGCCAGCAATCCGTCGAGTTCTGCTGCCCATCGTCCCAGCTTCGGCCGCGGTTGCACAACACGCTCGTACTCGAATGAGGTCTCTCCCGACCTCAGCACCTTGCGGACCGTGTTCCGCGACACCTTCAGGTCCCGGGCGATCTCCTTGATCGTCTTGCCCTTGATGAAGTGCTCGCGCCGGATCCGGGCAATCGTCTCCACGATCAGCATCCCCAACCACCTGCTTCATGACAAAGCAGGCAGCGCAACAGACCAACCTGTAGGGGGTCAATTTTGGACGCCGATCCCCCGGCTTAGGGGGTCAATATTGCAGGCCGAATGACACCGGACATCCAAGCGCAGACCAAACTCGGGGTTCAGGCTAGGTCATGTCAAATCCCGGCCAGCACCCGTCTTCTTCGTGTCTTCCGGTGCGCTGCTGGCAGGTGTTGTCGAGCAGTCGC
>CAVVIM010000031.1:0-25140 GCA_963748165.1 uncultured Alphaproteobacteria bacterium | reverse complement strand
CCAGATACCTTGGGATTACGGTGGCAAAAATGTCTGTTTTGCATCTTGCTATCGATCGGGCCGACTTTCGTTAATTCAGCCCGTCTGCCTGAAGATGTTTATCACGAACGTGTTACCATAGCCACCCGAAGCGATCGAATCTGATCAAGCACCCTCCCGTTCCTCGCGGGATACCCATCCATCACGGGGTATCACAAGAATAATGGACTGCAAAACGGACGTCGGCGTGTTCGGATGGGACGAAAGCACGAGCTCACGCCGCACCAGCAAGAGGAAGTGCGAAAGCGCAAAGCTGAGGGCCAATCGGTTCGTGAATCGGGTCGGTCCTATCGGTAATCTTATCGCCCGACTGTTAGACCGTTGTCGAGGTTTTTATAGCTAGGGATGACCGTCCGAGTGTCAACAGTAATCAAAAACACAGCACGTCCAAATCCGCGAAAATATTTGCCATGCAGGGGATTTGTCCGAACGAAGCCACTCCACCGCGACACTAAATGATAGCCTGCGTTATTAAATATCTATAGATATATAGTTCGTCGGTACGCACTTAAGTGTCCGACTCGATAATGATTTCATTTGATTTCAAGCTTCTGCGAGTCGCCGAGTGAGGGTTCGGATGTGGGCGACGAGCGCCCAGGCAACAGCGCTGGCGATGGTCGCCTCGAAATCCTTTGCCAGTCTACGACAGCGACCGAGCCATGCGAAAGTACGTTCGACGACCCATCGGCGTGGTAGAACTTCGAAGCCCTGCGCCGTGTCGGAACGTTTGATGATTTGCATCGTCCATTCGCCGATGCGCTTTAAGGCCGTGCGCAGTTTCTCTCCGGCATAGCCACCATCTTCGGCGAAGATGTGGCGCAGCCAGGGATAGCGCGAGCGGATCGCAGCAAGGACGCACGGGGCGCCATCGCGGTCCTGAATGTTGGCTTCGTGCACGACGAGCCCGACCAGGTTGCCCTCAGTGTCGGTGACGATGTGGCGCTTGCGGCCCTTGATTTTCTTTCCTGCATCATAGCCCCGTGGGCCGCCGCTTTCCGTGGTTTTCACCGACTGGCTGTCAATCACTCCGGCCGTCGGGCTCGCCTCTCGGCCGGCCGCCTCGCGCGACGCCATCACGAGGGTGTAGTTGAGCGTGGCAAAGATTCCTCCGCGCGACCAGGCGTAGAAATAACCCTGTACCGTCGAGTAGGGTGGGAAGTCCTTGGGCAACTGCCGCCATTGGCAACCGGTGGACGCGATGTAGAGAATCGCATCTATCACCGTTCGCATGTTTGTCGCACGCGGACGCCCGAGCGCCGATGCAGGCGGCAGAAGTGGCTCCATCACAAACCACTCTGCATCGGTCGTATCGCTTCCATATCGCAAGCCCTCGCGCCTATAATGTCGCCGAGTGATTTCAGTCCAGGCCATCGTGCTCTCCCTCGAATCTTTGCAAATCCGAAGGAATCACAACTCGCTGAAATCACTCAGCTTTCTTCTTTCTTCAGTCCGGCTCTTAGACAAAGTAGATGGGACGTATTTTCGATTCAAAGCTATCTCTCATGATATTCGGCAGCGTTTCTCTTGTAAGTCGAGAATGGTGTTCATTGCCTAAAACAGGGTCGTCACATGCTTCGCCCTCGTAAAAGCAAATGGGAATTCAAGACATCATCAGGCGCGGCTGTTTCATTCGATTTTGTTGGCGCCCAGAAGTCCAGCTTTACCTTGGAGAACCCGGGTAGATTATTACAAAAATTCGATTATGCCGCCGCTGGCGCCGGGAAAAGCTTTGGGCCGAAGGTACTTAATCCAAATCCAGTTGGCGCTTCCAGATCGACAGAGGATTTCTGGAGTGTCGGAAGTATATACTTGACCGAAGGCTTCCCAAAGCACGAGCTCGATGTGAGTGATATCGAGGGCCTTTGTCAAATATTTCGAGGGTGGGGCATCTGCATATATTGGCTACTCCGGGACCTTTATGGCGCTTGGGATTCCAACGGACCGCATGCCAATGCAGCTCTGGCACACTTCCCTAATCGGCATGGGTGCAAATTACTTGGGAGTTGATAAAAAATTAGGGGGAGACGATCTACAAACGAGGCAAGCGCTTTGCTTTTTATGGCCGGGAAAAGCACCGGCTCTAGCGTAAGCGTCGGTTTTATGGATAGTTACGGCTATGTTTGGGCTGGTGATGCAGGGATTGATTTCAGCCCGCCAGTTTCACATGACCCCGAACTGATTTTCCATGCAACGAGCCGAGACCTTATCTACTTGCCCGAGGACGTTCTTTTTGCCTTCAATCATCACGATTTTGAAGACGGGCGCGACTACGGTTCTAAACGCGTAAAACGGGAGGCCCACCGCCTTAAGCCGGGGGCCATGGAAGCTTTAAAGGCTTTAAAAAGGCAATTGGAATTTATGAAGCCATCTTGGATAAGCGTGGAAGGGCATACTGACGTCATCGGACTCGATGACTACAACTACACATTATCCTATCGGCGAGCGTGGGCAGTGGCAGAATGGCTGATCGCGAACACAACCTTCACTGCCGCGCGGATATCCATCGCGGGTTTCGGTAAGACACGGCCAATTGGATCGAACACGAGCCACAACGCTTACAATCCAAAAGTAAGAGCAAAAAATAGGCGCGTCGAAGTGCGCCTTCACTGGTAGTAGCCCGGATTGAGGTCAGACTGACCGCCGGACCACTATCACGACGCGAAAGCGACTAAGGCCGCATAATTGCGTCAGAGCCAAATTTGATGTCGAAGGGGAACGTGCCGGTTACAGAAAGGCCGCAACCTCGAAAAAATCGGCCTGCATTCTCGGCGCTTGCGGGAGCGGTAGTGATCCTGGTTCAGGCGTTGCCTTCACTTTTGAACGGCCTTCCTTAAGCAACTGAACAAACTGGGTTGGTGAGAGCATGGACTGGCGCGTTTCAAGTCCGAAACGAAACGGCGAAAGGTGCGGGCGGCGTTCAAAATAGTCATTACGCTTCAAAGGGCTACGTTTGCCCGCACCTTGAAATAACCCATTGATTTTACACAATGATCACACTACTTCTTCCCCCACCAGCCTTCGCTTGCTGCGCAAGCTGCGGCTCGGCAAGCCCGGACGTAGCGAAGGCTGCCGCGCCGAAGCCTGCAAGGCGCAGGCGGGCCATTGATCCCGGCAATCAGAAATAACAGTGAGAACGGCGTCACACTCCGAGACAGCAAGACGCGGCGGGATTGCTCCCGCCGCGTCCCGATTTTTGCACTCGCTGGTCAGGCGCCGAGAGCGCCCTGTTGCCAAGCCCGATGAGCTTTAAAGCCCGATGAGCTTAGCGGGCGATCCCAGCGAGGTGACAGCGCTTGGTAAAAGACACTGGATCACCTCCTTTCGTTGTTGGTGGAAATATCAGTATAGGCAGCGAATCGGCGGCTGTTAAGGGCCGGGTCCGGCCCAAGGCCGGAGCAAGGTCGGTCATGGCTTGGATGCACGGCGCGGCGGTTGAGGCCGCTCGCCCGGCGTGATAGTTGATCGGCAGCGCGGGTGTAGCTTAATGGTAGAGCAGCAGCCTTCCAAGCTGAATACGAGGGTTCGATTCCCTTCACCCGCTCCAACCAAAATCAGTGGCTTGGGAAGGCGATCGAGCCAGGCATCTGCCCGGCTACAACGAGCGCAATCGCTATTGTCGCTCCAAGCCGGAGAGTGAGCACAATCAAAATTGCGACGTAGATCGAGCCGAAACTCAAGCGGCTCCATGACATCATGGTGGCTGCGTTGAACGAACCCAGCCCAGACCCGATCTCGGTGCGCGCAAATCAGCGTTGGCTGCCCGCTGAAATACGAAGCTGACGCCGGCCTCTATCGCGATCGATATCCAAACACCGCCGCGTTCGTCATTATCAACAGCTCCCCAATTCGCAATTCGTTAACTGGATCAGCTAACAGCCGCTTAACAACACTTGCACTAACATTGTCCCCAAGAAGGGGCCGCGCGAGTGCTGGAGAATCGTGCGGCGTATCGGCGCGTCGAGTGCTCAACAGCGCGATGATCGAATCCAAAGGCGGGAGCATCGGCTGCGGGCTTCGGAATTTGTCGGACGCCGCGGCTGTCGTTGACGTTCCGACCTGCATCGGCATCCAGTCCGAATTCAACATCGTTATGTCAGATACATCGTCTCCAGCCACGGCAGAGCTTAATTCTACCTTAATGTATGCGTGCTGAGGTTCTACAACCGAGGATCAACTCATGGTTGGAACGGGAAGTGCAGGCGGTCGGCCCCTGGCGTATGTACTGGACGACGAACCCGCTGTAGCCAAGATGATCTGCAAGCAGCTTACCATGCTCGGCATGGAGGCGTGGGAGTACGGCGATCCAGGGAATTTTTTTAAGGCGGTACGAGTTCGCGACCGAACCTGGTGGTGCTGGATCTGGCGCTCGGTCGATCGGACGCCGTAGAGGTAATCCAAAGGCTGGATGCGCTTAAATTCGCCGGAAAAGTTTTACTCGTCAGCGGTCGTGACGAACGCACTTTGGGAGAAATCGAGAAGATTGGTCGCTCGCGAGGACTGCACATGCTGCACTCGCTTCAGAAGCCCTTCCGCACCTCCGATTTGAGGGAAAGGTGGTTACAGCAACTCGAGCCTTTGCCCGCGAAACCGAAATCGGCTTCGCCGCAGCGTTCCAAACCAGTGACCGATCTCGCGGAGGCGATTCAAGAAGGTTGGCTCGAGTTATGGTACCAGCCCAAAATCAATCTCAAATCGCTGACGGTCGGCGGTGCGGAGGCGCTGATCCGAGCGAGGCACCCGGTGCACGGGGTCATCTGCCCTGTCGATTTGTTGCCTCCGGTGGGAGACCCGCTGTACCATCCGTTGTCGTCATTCGTGCTTCGCAGCGCGATGGAAGACTGGCCGGTCTTTGCCAACAAGGGATATCCACTCAAACTTGCCATCAACGTCCCAGCCTCGGCGCTCAACGTGCCCGCCTTTGTCGACGAGGTGCGCCGCGCCATCCCATACGATCAAAGGTTCCCCGGCCTCATCATCGAAATCACCGAGGATGAGATTATCGCAGATCCGCACGGGATTGGCGAAGTCATGACGCAGCTAAGGCTTTACAATACGACTATTTCAATCGACGATTTTGGCTCCGCGCATTCGTCGCTGTCGCGCGTGAAAGATTTGCCCTTTAGCGAGATCAAGCTTGATCGCAGCTTCGTTGCCGGCTGCGCTTACGATCCTCTCAAACGCGGTCTTTGCCAAACGGTGGCAGATTTGGCGCATCGCTTCGAGGCCTCGACCTGCGCCGAGGGGATAGAGACGATCGATGATCTGCGATGTCTGGTTGGTCTTGGGTTTGACAGCGGACAGGGATTCCTTTTCGCAAAACCGATGCCTCGCGAGGATTTCCTCAATTCTCTTCTATCCCAGAGCTTCGAGCCTTTACCTGCGATCCAGCCACGACGCGCAAAGGCATAGTCGTCACCCAGACTGGCTGGCGTAAACTCGTTGTCCGAGGTGGAGCGCCGATGAATTCGATGGATTTTCCTCGTGCTGCTGTTCCAGGCGGAGGGAGCACCGAGGCTGCGGACCCTGATCAACGGGCCTTCCTCGCCGGCGCCCCTGCGAATCGCGCGCAAAAGCGGCTCGCGCTTGCTGTTGTCGTCGTTTCGGCGACCATCTTTCTTGCTTTGATTCCATTCGTGCGGATGCCGCTGGTCAAGATCCCGGCGTTTATCGCCTCGTATGAAGCCGCGCTTGCGATCATCGATCTGATAACCGCGATCCTGCTGTTCGGCCAGTTCACCACGTCGCGCTCTTGCGCGCTTTTGGCGTTGGCATGTGGATACTTGTTCAATACCTTCATCATTGTCGCCCACGCTCTCACGTTTCCGGGCGCGTTCTCGGAAGCCGGCCTCCTGTCCGCGGGCAGCCAGACAACAGCCTGGCTCTACGTATTTTGGCACGGTAGCTTCCCGATTTTTGTCCTCGCTTATGCGTTGCTGTCCCACGCCGGAAAAACGCTGGATCGAGGCCGCGGCGTTACGAGCCAGGCAATCGCGTTATCGGTGATATTGGTCGGGGCGAGCGTTGTTGTGCTGACGTTTCTCTCGACCATCGGAATAGACCGCCTGCCAATCCTGATTCAAGGCGGTGATTTCTCTCTGCTGATCACGACCGGCGTAAGTCCGATCATCTGGACGTTGAGCCTGGTAGCACTGGCAGCTCTTTGCCGGCAACGGGCGCCCTCGGTTCTCGATCTATGGCTCAGGGTTGTGATGTTCTCCTGGCTACTTGATGTGGCCCTATCGGCGATCATCAGTTCCTCGCGGTTCGATCTCGGGTGGTATGCGGGGCGGAGTTATGGCCTGACGGCGGCGAGCTTTGTCTTGATCGTCCTCTTGCTCGAAACCAACAACCTTCATAACAAGTTGGCCAATGCGCGAATTCGGCTTGAGGCCAATGCACGCGACCTCGAACTCCGGGTCAGGGAACGCACCGTCGAACTGCTGCGATCCAACGCTGATCTCAAGACGGAAATTTCCGAGCGCGAACAGGTGGAAAAAAGGCTGGAAAAAACTCGCGCGTTCTTTGACGCAATCATCGAAAGCCTGCCGGCCATGTTGATGGTGAGGACCGCGGCCGATGGAAAAGTCGTTCTTGTCAATGGCGCCGCAGAACAGCTACTCGGTTATGACCGCAACGAAATCATCGGCAAGACCGCGATCGACCTGCTGCCGCATCAAGAGGCAAAAGATGTTTTGCTCCAGGACGAGCAGACATTGTTGATGGGCAAGGCGGTTGAAAATGAATATACCTTGACGACGCGCAAGCGGGGAGTGCGCCGGGTAAGAATGAAGGGATTTCCTCTGCTCGAAGAGCAAGGAAACACTCAATACATCGTGGCATTTGCCGAGGATGTCACGGTTCAGCGTCAAACCGAAGATCAGCTCTTTCAAGCTCAGAAAATGGAAGCTGTCGGACAGTTGACGGGCGGCCTTGCACACGATTTCAATAATCTGCTCGCCGTTATAATCGGAAATCTGGATATCATGGCCGAACTGGCCCCGGCCACGCCTGAACACGCAGAGTTAAGTGCAGCAGCACTGGAAGCTGCTCTAAGCGGAGCCGAACTCACACGCCGATTGCTTGCCTTTGCGCGGCGGCAGCCGTTGAAGCCTGAAGAAGTCGATGCCAACGAATTGGTCCGTGGCATTACCAAGCTGCTCGCGCGCACGCTCGGAGAGGATATCAAAATCACGCTCGATCTGGATCCCGCGACAAAGCCGGTTTTTGTCGATCGCGTTCAACTGGAGACCGCGATTGCCAATTTGGCGAACAACGCCAGAGACGCAATGCCCGCCGGTGGTCAGTTGTTCGTTGCGACCCGGAATGGATATTTGGATCTGGACTACATCGAGAAGCATCCCGAGGTCGAATCCGGGGAATACGTGACGATTGAGATAAGCGATACCGGGCAAGGTATGGCACCGGAAATAGTCGAGCGCATTTTCGAGCCATTTTACACCACGAAGGGTGTCGGGAAAGGAACCGGCTTGGGATTGAGCATGGTTTTCGGGTTTTTGAAGCAGTCCGCGGGTCATATCAGCGTCTATAGCGAGCCCGGTCTCGGAACTACCTTCCGGCTGTATCTGCAGCCTTCGCAGTCCAGTTCGCAAACGAAGGTTGCTGTGGAAGCGCCTTCCTTGCAGCCGCATTACAGGAATGAAGCGACGGTTCTTGTCGTCGAAGATAATTCAAGCCTGCGCAGCGTCGTGGTAAGGCAATTGGAGGTCATCGGGCTTCGCGTGCTTGAGGCTGAAAATGCCCAAATGGCTTTGGACGTTCTGAAGGCTGAGCCTGGGATAGATCTGGTCTTTACAGACGTTGTGCTCCCCGGGAACATGGACGGCTACGCGCTGGCTCGCGCAATTAAAGAGAGTTATCCCAATTTGAAGATTATAATGACGTCGGGCTTTCCGGGCATGAGATTCAACGAGACGAAGCTCGCCAACGGCTTGCCCCTTCTCAGCAAGCCTTACCGAAAGCAGGATTTGGTTCGAATGGTGCGGGAGGTACTGGACGAACCGGAGGCAACGCACGGTCGAGTTGCCGTTCTGCACGAAACGGACGTGTCGGGGTAGCATTGCAATGCTCGTAGGTCGACTGATCAGCGCTAGCGACGCTGGCCTCACACCATCCATCTAGCGCCCCTGTCGGCTTCAGCCGACAGGGGTTTTGCAATACGTAGTTCGTGTTCTGAAAACGGCGGCCGCCGCTGCATCCCGACCAGGTCATCTCTCATCGGCGATTGCATTGATCGCTCTACCCGGATATATTACTGGATATATCGATGGAGCCGGTCATGGGCACGTCTCAGAAACGCGCGATCAAAAACTACCGCAATCGCCTCCACAGGCGCGGGATGGCCCGTTTCGAAGTTTTGGGGCTCGACGCCGATCGAGATCTGATCCGCTCGTTCGCGCGACGCTTGGCGGAGGGCGGCCCGGACGCCTCACGACTGCGATCCGCTGTCATCCAGACGATCGGCGGCGAGCCGCCCCGGAAGGGGGGCATTCTGGAGGCGCTGCGCCGTTCTCCCCTGGTGGGTGCCGATATCGCCATCGCTCGTCGCTTTGAATCCGGCCGCAAGGTCGATCTGTGAGCCGCTACCTGCTCGATACCAACATCATCAGCAACATCACCAAACCGGTTCCGTCGGAATCGCTGATGGTCTGGATGGCGGAGCAAATCGACGAGAACCTGTTCGTTGCTTCGCTCACCGTCGCCGAGATTCGTCGCGGCATCTTGGAAAAGCCAGCCGGTCGGAAGCGGGAGCAGCTTGACGCCTGGTTTTCCGGCCCGGAAGGTCCCTCGGCGCTGTTTGCCGGCCGCGTGCTGTCATTCGACCAAAGGGCCGCCCTGATTTGGGCGCGGCTGATGGCCGATGGAACTGCGAAGGGAAAGCCCCGCAGCGCTCTCGATATAATTGTCGCGGCGATCGCCGAGGCCAATGACTGCATTGTCGTCACGGATAACGAGAAGGATTTTTCCGACATCGAGATCGTGAACCCCCTCCGGGCGCAGACGTGACGCTTGCCGGCGCGGGGGCCTCTCACCCGGCCGCGCCAAAGCCGCGGGATGGATGGCTTCATGCCGAGAATGCATCGCTCGGCGTCTCAAAAATGGTGTACGCGCTAGCCTGCGTTCGCGCCCGGGCAGCCAGGTCCCGAGGCGCGGTCACCATTTTCGGAGCCATAATCATGTCGGATCTGCCGCTCGCGGGCATCCAAATCCTTGATCTGACCCGGGTGCTGGCCGGGCCGCTCTCGGCGCAGATGCTGGCCGATCTCGGTGCCGAGGTCATCAAGATCGAACGCCCGGGCGGCGGCGACGATGCCCGCGCGTTCGGGCCGCCTTATCTGCGCGATCCCGCGGGCAAGGAGAACAACAACAACTCGTTCTATCTCTGCGCCAACCGCGGCAAGAAATCGGTCACCGTCGACATCGCCAGGCCGGAAGGCCAGGAGATCGTCCGGGCGCTGGCGAAATCGGCTGACATCATGATGGAGAACTTCAAGGTCGGCGATCTCAAGCGCTACAGGCTCGACTATGAATCGATCCGCGCCATCAATCCCGGTATCGTCTATTGTTCGGTGACGGGCTTCGGCCAGACCGGGCCGTACAGCCCGCGCCCCGGCTATGACGCCATTTTTCAGGCGATGGGCGGCCTGATGAGCGTCACCGGCCATATCGACGGCGAGCCCGGCGCCGGCCCGATGAAGGTCGGGCCCAGCATCGTCGACTACATGACCGGCATGAACACCTCGATCGGTATCCTCGCCGCGCTGTATCACCGCAAGGCCAATGGCGGCGCGGGCCAGCACATCGACGTCTGCCTGCTCGATACCGTGATCGCCTCGCTGTCGCATTACGCGCAGATCTATCTGGTCAACGGCAAGACGCCGCCGCGCCGCGGCACCTGGGGCAATGGCGGCATGCCGGCGGGGGCGTTCCGCTGTACCGATGGCGAGCTGATGCTGGTGGTCGGCAACGACGCGCAGTTTGCGCGAACCTGCGCCGTACTGGGACGTCCGGAGCTGGCGAGCGATCCGAAGTTCATCAAGAACAACGACCGCGTCATTCATGGCAACGAGATCATGGCGATCTTTGCCGGACTGTTCCTGACCCGGCCGGTGGCCTATTGGCGGCAGGAACTGGACAAGGCCGGCGTGCCCTGCGGGCCGATCAACGATTTCGCGCAGGTCTTCGCCGACGAACATGTCCGCGAACGCGGCATGGAAATCAAGGTCGAGCACCCGTTCGAGCCGGCGCTGTCGCTGATCCGAAATCCCATCGTGTTCTCGGGAACCCCGGTGAAGGACTATCGCGCGCCGCCGCTGCTCGGCCAGGACACCAGGGAAGTGCTGGCCTCGAAGCTCGGCTACGACGACGCCAGGCTCGACAGCCTGAAAAAGCAGGGGGTTATCTAGGACGCGAACTCATCGGCACGCAGCCGGATGCGGATCGACGCGCAGTGGGGCACCCCGCCGGGATTCCGGCAATCCATTGAGGTCGCCCGCAGATCAGGCGCCACCGAACTTGGATGGATCGTTGTAGCTGGGGGTCTGGTCCTGGAGGACCGGCGGAAAGCGTGGGTCCACAACCGGCGCAAGGCGCGGGTGTACAACTCGGCCGGGACGCACGATGACATGTCGCGGCTTGGGGTGATGCGCCCTTGCGGCGTTGGCAGAAGCAACGAAAGCAATCAAAAGGCCCAAGGCCAAGACAAAACGCATCGAATTTGCTCCAATCGACCATCCCCCGTTGTTATCTGATGCGCGGGCCGCACCGCCGCCATCTGCAACGGCTGACGGATCGCTCAATTTGGGGTGATCATGCGGCATGCCGCGAACCGGCACCCACCTGGCTCGAAAACGCTATCGCCCGGCGGCTATCGCGCGACCAGCGGGGCGGGCGCTCGTGGCGCCTCGCTGCCGGCCAGCGCCCCGACCGAGACGTCGACGATGCGGTCGATAATGCCCTGGACGTCGTTGAGGTCGCACGTCCCGTCGGACAATTTGGCCAGCCGTTCGCTGTCGCGGATGGTCTGGTGCGCCATTGCAAGCGCGAAATGCAGCGCCCAATAGAGATCGACCTCGTTGCGCCCTGGCAGCGCGCGCCGCATCGCCGCGGCGAATTTCCGCAAATGGTCGATTTCGCGATTCTTGATGCGGCGGATCGGCGGCACCGATTCGATCGAGGCGCGGATCATGAAGCGCGCGGCGGTCGAGCGCTCGCGATCGGGACCGAGGCAGCCGCGCAACGTCGGCCCGACCAGCGCGCGCAGGATGGCGTCGATGGCGGCACGTCCGCCGCCGGCGGCTTCCGCATCCTTGAGCTCGTTGAGCCGCTCCCGGTTGGTGGCGAGGCTGCGGGTGACGAACAGTTCGGCGATCAATTCGTCCTTGGAGCCGAAATGGTAGTTCACCGCGGCCAGATTCACGTCCGCCGCCGCGACGATGTCGCGCAGGGTTACATCGCCAAAGCCGCGATCGGCGTAGAGCCGTTCGGCGGCATTCAGGATCGCGGTTCGGGTTTGGTCCGTCGGCATCGTCAGGGCCCCATGCAAGCTGGGGGAGTTGCAATTCAAACAGTTGTATGAAACTATGGCTTGAAGGCCGGAATGTCAATGCGCAAGGCCGCGCGGGTTCGCGGAAATGCGTCGGCCGGTTGCCGCCACCGTGCCGCCATGCGCGACAAAGGGTCTTGCGACGGACCTGTGGCGGGCAGACAGTGCGGCCAAAGTTTTCGAGAAACCCAGGTGAGGGAGCGTCCCATGGACTTCAATATGTCAGACCGCCAGAAAGACTGGCTCAACCGCGTTCAGGCGTTCATGCACAACCATGTCCGGCCCGCGGTGCCGATCTACCAGAAGCAGGACGCCGAGGGGGCGCGCTGGAAGACGATTCCGGTGCTGGAAGAGCTGAAGAAGAAGGCCCGCGCCGAAGGCCTGTGGAATATGTTCATGCCGCCCTCGTCGCACGAGGACGACGAATTCCGCGGCGCGGGATTGAGCAATCTCGAATACGCGCCGCTGGCCGAACAGATGGGCCATATCGGCTGGGCATCGGAAGTATTCAACTGTTCCGCACCGGATACCGGCAACATGGAAGTGCTGATGCGGTACGGCACCAAGGAGCACAAGAGGAAGTGGCTTCGCCCGCTGATGGATGGCGAGATCCGCTCCGCCTTCCTGATGACCGAACCCGCGGTGGCGTCATCGGACGCCACCAATATCGAAACCAGCATCAAGCGCGACGGCGACCACTATGTGATCAACGGCCGCAAATGGTGGTCGTCCGGCGTCGGCGATCCGCGCTGTCAGGTTCTGATCGTGATGGGCAAGACCGATCCCGGCGCGCCGCGCCATCAGCAGCAGTCGCAAATCCTGGTGCCGCGGGACGCCAAGGGCATCACGGTCGAGAAGATGCTGCCGGTGTTCGGTTACGACGACGCGCCGCATGGTCACGCCCAGGTCCTGCTCGAGAACGTCAGGGTCCCGGCCAGCAACATCCTGCTTGGCGAGGGCAGGGGCTTCGAGATCGCGCAGGGCCGGCTCGGCCCCGGCCGCATCCATCACTGCATGCGCACCATCGGCAAGGCCGAGGAGGCGCTCGAGAAGATGGTGAAGCGGCTGTCGTCACGCACCGCGTTCGGCAAGAAGATCATCGAATACTCGATCTGGGAACAGCGCATTGCCGAAGCCCGCACCGATATCGAGATGAACCGGCTGTTGTGCCTCAAGGCCGCCGACATGATGGACAAGGTCGGCAACAAGACCGCACAGCTCGAAATCGCCATGATCAAGGTGGCGGCACCCAACATGGCGCTGAAGATCATCGACCATGCGATCCAGGCCTATGGCGCGGCCGGTGTCTCCGACGATGCCGGTCTGGCGCGCGACTACGCCTCGATGCGCACGATGCGGCTGGCCGACGGACCGGACGAGGTCCACAACCGCGCCATTGCCAGACTTGAACTTCGGAAGTATGCAAACTCTCCCACCAGGCATTAACGGGAGCATCAGGCTGGCGCTCCCACGGAAGCAAGAACAATCCAAGGGAGCGTCATCGTGGCCGAGGGCGTCAGAAAAGACGAAGAGTTTTCGGGCACCAAGCCGGTCGAGGAGCGGCATCGGATCGATGAGATGCGCCTCGACGGCTGGATGCGCGAGCATGTCGCAGGCTATCAGGGACCGCTCGTCGTCCTGCAGTTCAAGGGTGGTCAGTCGAACCCGACCTACCGGCTGGATACGCCCGGCCGCTCCTACGTGATGCGGCGCAAGCCGTTCGGGAAACTGCTGCCGTCGGCCCACGCGGTCGACCGCGAATTCCGCGTCATCGCCGCGCTCGGCCGCCAGGGTTTTCCGGTCGCCAGGGCCTATGCGCTGTGCACCGACGATACCGTGATCGGCGCCGCCTTCTACATCATGTCGATGGAAGAGGGCCGGGTGTTCTGGGATCCGACGCTGCCGAGCCAGCCGCCCGAGGCGCGGCGCAAAATTTTCACCAGCAAGATCGAGACGCTGGCGAAGCTGCACGGCTTTGACCCGCAGGCGATCGGACTCGGCGATTTCGGCAAGCCCGGCAACTACTTTGCGCGCCAGGTCGATCGCTGGACCAAGCAATATCGCGCCTCGGAGACCCAGCATATTCCCGAGGTGGAAAAACTGATCGAATGGCTGCCGCGCACGCTGCCGAAACAGGACCGCGTTTCCATCGTTCACGGCGACTACCGGCTCGACAACATGATTTTCCATGCCAGCGAGCCGCGGGTTCAGGCGGTGCTCGACTGGGAACTGTCGACGCTCGGCGATCCGATGGCCGACTTCACCTATCTGCTGATGCAATGGACCATGCCCGGTCTGGTCGACGCCGATCTCGCCGCGCTCAACATTCCGAGCATGGCAGAGGCGGCGCAGATCTATTGCAACGTCACCGGCACTGGCGTGCCCGATTTGAACTGGTATTTCTCCTACAATCTGTTCCGGCTGGCCGGCATCACCCAGGGCATTGCGGGCCGGATTCGCGACGGCACCGCGGCGAATGCCAGAGCCATGGAGTCGGCCAAGCGCACGGTGCCGCTGTCGAAGGCGTCCTGGGAATACGCCCAGAAGGCCGGCGCGAAATAGGGCGATAGGAAAGGGTGGGCCAAGCCTAGCGTGCCCACCACACGCGTGCCCGGTTTGGTTGAACGGTGGGCACGCTCCGCTTGGCCCACCCTGCCGACTACGACTTTAGATCGGCTTGCCCGCGTAGGGCATCGACGCGGTGAGGCCGCCATCGACCGGGATCGCCTGGCCGTTGACGTAGGAGGCTTCGTCGCTGGCGAGGAACAGCCCCATCGCCGCCAGCTCGTGCGGTTGTCCGGCGCGCTTCAGCGGATTGAGCTGGCCGATCTTGCCGTCGGTGCCGCGCTGCTTTGCGTTGTCGAAGATCGGCTTGGTCATGCCGGTTTCGATCAGGCCGGGGCACACCGCATTGATCCGCACCCCGGTCCCGGACAGCGAATAAGCGGTGGTCTGCACCAGGCTGATGACGCCGGCCTTGCTCGCCGCGTAAGGGTGGCCGCTGGCACCGGACTTGAGGCCCGCGACCGACGCGGTGCACACGATCGCCCCCTGTTTCTGCCGGATCATGTGCGGCATGGCATATTTGATCGCGAGAAACGGCCCGATCAGGTTGATGCGCAGGATTTCCTGCCAGTGCTCCACGGTCTGCTCGGCCAGTGGCACCAGCCCGCCACTGATACCGGCATTGGCCCAGATCGCATCGAGTCGCCCGTAGGCGGAAACCGCTTTGTCGATGAAGGCTATCACGTCCTTTTCCGAGCCGGCATCCGCCATCACCGCTTCGGCGGTGCCGCCGGCGTTGCGAACCTGCTCGACCGTCTCCTTGACGCCGTCGGTGCGGTCGACCGCGATCAGCCGGGCGCCTTCCCTGGTGAACAGCAGCGAGGCCGCGCGCCCGATGCCGCTGCCCGCGCCGGTGATGATGACGGATTTGCCCTCGAGCCGGCCCATGAATTTCCTCCCTGTTCGCGTCCCGATCTGCGCGCATGCCGCCAGACGGAATTCGAGATTCACTTGAGCCCGTATCCGGTCTCACGTACAGCGACGTCGAACACTATTGAAGGGTTTTCGCGATGTCCAATCCAGACCGGCCGTTGGTGTCGCCGCATGCCGTTCGCGCAAGCGTGGTTGCAACGCGGTGGTGGTGGGTGCGCCATGCGCCGGTTCGCGAAGACGGCGGCTGCATTTACGGGCAGAAGGACATCGGCTGCGATACCACCGACCGCGAGGTGTTCGAGGCGGTCGCGAAAATCCTGCCGCGCCACGCGGTCTGGTATGCGAGCAATCTGAAGCGGACCCATCAGACGGCGGACGCGATCTGGGCCGCGGGGTTTCCGCGGCCGTCGGCCCTGCAGCACGAGCCGGCGCTCGCCGAGCAGCATCTCGGTGAGTGGCAGGGGTTGAACCGCGCGGCGTTCCTCGCGAGCCGGCCGCTCGAGGTTGGCAGCTACTGGTTTGCGCCGATCGACGACCCGGCGCCGGGCGGCGAGAGTTTCATGGACCTCTACAACCGCGTTCGCGGCGCGATCGAGCGGATCAACGTCGAGCACGCCGGCAGGGACGTCATCGCGGTGGCGCATGGTGGCACCATCAA
Organism: uncultured Alphaproteobacteria bacterium; assembly: GCA_963748165.1. Classification (GTDB taxonomy): domain Bacteria; phylum Pseudomonadota; class Alphaproteobacteria; order Rhizobiales; family Xanthobacteraceae; genus Bradyrhizobium. The sequence continues at coordinate 9,442 of CAVVIM010000031.1, read as the reverse complement.
GGCCGCCGTCGGTCTTGCGCTCGGCGATCAGCCGGAAAAGGGCCTCGCCTTCACCATCGACAATTGCTCGGTGACGCGGCTCGATCATCTCGCCAGCGCCGGTCACTCCGGCTGGCGGATTGCGATGGTCAATCAGCAACCCTGGATCGCCGATGCGTCGCACAACGCCATGCACCAGCCGGCGGGACCGGAAATCGCCGCCGCCGGCAAGCTGGCATGAAACCACGGCGGCGGTTGTCGAACCGCCCGAACGCTGCTTAGCTTGGTCGAACGGAAAACCGGCGCATCCGCCGCCGGGCCACGGATGGGAGAGACGCATGAGCTTGTTTGACATGTCGGGAAAAGTCGCCGTCATCACCGGCTCGACGCGCGGGATCGGCCGCGCCATTGCCGAGCGGATGGCCGAGCATGGCGCCAAGGTGGTGATCTCCTCGCGCAAACAGGACGTCTGCGACCAGGTGATGAAGGAGATCAACGACAGGTTCGGGAAGGGGACCGCGGTATCGATCGCGGCAAACATCTCGAGCAAGGAAAACCTTCAGCATCTGGTCGACGAAAGCAACCGCGCCTTCGGCAAGATCGATGTGCTGGTCTGCAACGCCGCGTCAAACCCGTATTACGGTCCGCTCGGCGGCATTTCCGACGATCAGTTCCGCAAGATCCTCGACAACAACATTGTCGCCAACAACTGGCTGACCAGCATGGTGGTGCCGCAGATGATCGAGCGCAAGGACGGATCGGTCATCATCGTGTCGTCGATCGGCGGCCTCAAGGGCTCCACCATCCTTGGCGCCTACGCGATCTCGAAAGCGGCCGACATGCAGCTCGCGCGCAATCTCGCCTGCGAATACGGCAAGCACAATGTGCGCGTCAATTGCATCGCGCCGGGCCTGATCAAGACCGACTTCGCCAAGGCGCTGTGGGACAATCCGGAAAACCTCAAGGCATCGACGGCGCGCTCGCCGCTGCTGCGGATCGGCATTCCCGACGAGATCGCGGGTGCCGCGGTGTTCCTTGGATCGGCGGCCGGCAATTTCATGACCGGACAGACCATGGTCATCGACGGCGGCGCCACCATCAGTTGATAGCAACCCAATCACGTCATGGCCGGGCGTCGTCCCGGCCATCCACGTCTTCCTCTCCGACGTTCACAAAGAAAAGACGTGGATGCCCGGCACGAGGCTGCACGAGGCCGGGCATGACGATTGAATTTCGCGCTCACTCCACCGCCGCGTAGACCAGGCTGCGAATCAGGGTGCGGAAATACTCGCGCTGGCCGGGTCCCTGTGACATGAAGACGGCGAACAGGTCTTCCCTTGGATCGATCCAGAAGAAGGTCCCGGCCATGCCGCTCCAGAAGAACTGACCGACCGAGCCCGCGAACGGTGCCATGCCCTGCTGGGTGCGCACCGCAAAGCCGAGCCCAAAGCTGTGGCCCGCCGGCACCAGATGGCTGTCCAGCTTCACGTTCGGACCGAGATGGTCCGACGCCATCAGTTCCAGCGTCTTGCGGCCGATGATCCGGGTGCCGTCGAGCGTGCCGCCATCAAGCAGCATCTGGCAGAACCGCGCATAATCCATCGTGGTCGACACCAGTCCGCCGCCGCCGGATTCCATCGCCGGCTGTTCCAGCATGTTGAACAGTTGCACCTTCTCGCCGCTCCAGGGATCGGTCGGGAACGGTTCGGCGAGACGGCCGGCATTCTCCTGCGCGGTGTGGAATGCGGTCTCGGCCATTTGCAGCGGAGCGAGAATGCGCTCGGTCAGGAAGGTGCCGAGCGTTTGGCCGGTCACCACCTCGATCAGGCGGCCGAGAATGTCGGTGGAGCGGCTGTAGTTCCACTCCGCGCCGGGCTGGCAGATCAGGGGCAGGCCGGCGACGATGGCGGCATGTTCGGCATTCGTGATCTTGCGGCTGCGCAGCCGCGACTGCTGGTAGAGTTGTTGTACCAGGCTGTTGCCGGTGTGATCGTAGGTGATGCCCGAGGTGTGGCGCAGCAGATCCTGGATCGTCATCGGCCGCCGGGGCGGCACCAAATCGAGCTTGCCGTTGTTGTCGACGCCGACCTTCTGGTTGGCAAATTCGGGAATGTATTTGGCGACGGGATCGTTGAGCAGGAAGTGGCCGTCTTCCAGCAGCATCATGATGCCGACGGAGACGATCGGCTTGGTCATCGAGAACACGCGGAACAGGGTGTTGTGCGCCATCGGCGCGGCCGCCTCCGGGCTTTGCCTGCCCAGCGCCTCGAACCAGCCGATCCGGCCGCGGCGCGCCACCATCATGGTCACGCCCGGGATGGTGCCCTTGTCGATATCGCGCTTGAACGCATCCGACATCCGCTGCAGCCGGATCGGCGACAGCCCGAGCGATTCCGGTTTTGCGTCAGGAAGGGCGGGGGTCTGCGGGGTAACGGTGCGCTTGGCAGCGGGTTGCGCGTTCATGGTCTCTCCCGTTTTGCTCTTGCTGTTGGGTGCAGCGGAATTCTGGCCCAGAACGCCCGGGTTGAACAGGCCGATTGCGGGGAACGGCTTCGCCCTTGCAATCCGGGCATTGCCTATGCTTGAAACGGCGCGGATCGGCGGCGACGCGGGTCCCCTGCAGGAGTGTAGCTCAATTGGTAGAGCACCGGTCTCCAAAACCGGGGGTCGCAGGTTCGAGCCCTGCCACTCCTGCCATTATATCAAGGATTTAGACAGGATTTCGTCCCTCGTCCTGACCCAAAGGGTAGGTTCAGGGGGCATGAACCGAGGGCGCCTTCGGGGCGCGCACCTATCACAATGCTGCACCGATCTTCTAAGGGAAAATCGGTGCAAGCATTGCGGGTAGATCAGCGGGCTATTTGGCCGGCTTGAGCTTCAGCACACCAGCCAATTGGCCCATGAGGTAGCCGAGCACGCCGCCCAATACGGTGGAGACGATGATGAGGAAAAGCGGATTGGAGTTGTCCGCGGCAGTCAGTGCATCCAACTTGCCCGCCGACAAAGTGTAGCCGACCAGCGCCGCATAGCCGTAGACATTGGCGGGGACGCAGGAGAGCTGATCGATAGAGGCGACGATCACGAGAAAGAAGACCGTAACCCCGACGACGACCGCCGGCCAAACCGTCCCTAATGCCGGCACTGGAACCTTGGCAATGACGAAAAGCGCAATCCAGGCGATCACGGCGCCATAGATGATGCCAGCGATCGTCTTGGTTAGCGCCTTGGTATCGCCGCCCGCAGCAAAGAAGCAGCCTGCTGCGATGAACCCAGCCCAAACGAGAGCGACGGGGGCTAGAGGGCCGAGCGCGACAAATGCCCAAATACCGCCGAGTACGGCAACACTCACTGATAGCGCAAGTAATTCTGACATTGTCGTTCCCCCCGAGATTTGCTGTTACGAGCACGAATGCCTTTCCTCCTCGGAAAGCACCCGCCGACGATGCTAGCAGAGTGCAGCCGTCAACGCGCTTGCCTTCTGACCCCGATCGAAGGCTCGAACTATCGTTTTTTCGAATGGCGGTCGGCCTTTTTCTTGGACGATCGTCTTGACCGTCTGATCACCGGTTGCGCACCTGGACGTCCGTTGCGGGGTCAAAGGCGTCGGTTTGACCTGGAATGCATGAAGGTCGGTCGGAAACCCCGTGATGAGCTTTCGGGATCAGCCTGCGTAAGCCTTATCGAGGTCGACGATGACGATCTTTTGCATCTTCATCATGGCCTGCATGGCGCGATCGGCCTTGTTGCGATCGGGATCGCTCAGGTAACGGCCGAGGGCCGTGGGCACAACCTGCCAGGACAGGCCGAATTTGTCCTTGAGCCATCCGCATTTCGATTCCTCGCCGCCGTCGGCGGTCAGTCTGTTCCAGAAGTAGTCGACCTCTTCCTGGCTCTCGACGCTGATGAAGAAGGAGATCGCTTCGTTGAACTTGTATTTTGGGCCGCCATTGAGGGCGTTTAACCTCTGCCCCTCCAGTTCGAAGGTCGCCATGAAGTCATTGACGGTTTCGATCCTGGCATTGGGAAACACCGATTTGTAGAAGGCGACCGCCTCGGGGACGTTGTTGTCGAACCAGAGGAACGGCGTGATGGAAGTCATGAGGAATGTCCCTTGTTTTGGTTGGGTTCAGATGAACCCTCGTGGTTGGTCTCGGAGGCGCTGGCGGCGAGATCGGCGGTGGGCGGATTAACCAAGATCATTGGCCATCATGAACTCCGTTCGGCGGGCTCGCCCAGAGGACGAACGGGGGACAGGAGTCCGACAGGGGGACTGATTTTTTTGTCGGCCGATTTCGCAAGACCCCGCGTTGGGGCTTGCCAATGTTCTGATGGCCTGGAACCAAATCTTGTCGCACTGATTGAATTGGCTACCGCGCTTCGGCCTGCCGCTTCCGTCACCCAAGATCGTCGATCTTGACTGACCCTTCCGGAGCACAGGAGTATCAACCACGGGTCGCCGGCGCCGAGCGGTCCTCGATTCATAGAATAAAAGATTCATGGAATAAAAAGGGAGACGCCCCATGCGACATTTGATCTACGCCACCGCAGCTTCGGTTTGCCTCGCTATGGCGGCCGCGGTCGGCCAGGCCAACGCCCTGCCGATCGACCGCTTCACGCCGAGTGCCATTCCCAGTGAGGTCGAACAGACTCAGTTCTTCTACGGCGGACGAAACTACTGCTGGTATGACGATGGCTGGCGCGGTCCGGGCTTCTATTGGTGCGGTTACGCCTGGCGTCGCGGCCTCGGTTGGGGCGGTGGCGTGGGATGGCATGGCTGGCACCGCGGACCGGGCCACGTCGGAATCGGCCGCCCCGGACGTCCGGTCGTCGGCCGCCCGGTCGGCCGGCCCGGCGCGGGCAGGCCGCCAGGTGGAGGCCGCCCCGGGGGAGGCCACCCCGGGGGAGGCCACCCGGGTGGAGGCCGCCCGGCGGCGGCGGCGGTGGCGGCGGCCACGGCCACGGTCACCGCTAGGCAAGATCAACGGCCCCGGTGCCTGCGCGCCGGGGCCGTTTGCGGCGCGGCCATTGCAGCTTGCCTTGACCTTTGACCCCGCCCGCAGTACATAGCCGCCACCTGCAGCCGGCCCGTTTGGCGGATATCCGGCGCGGCTTTGAATTCCCCGAACAATCGAGCCCGCTTGGCGGCTCATCCTTCAGAAGAGGGTTGGGCGCTGGAGGGCTGTTCGGATTCCCTGAAAACCGACAATCGTCTCAGTTAGGACCCGGACCGCCAACGATGGCTTTCAGCCCGTTCAAATTCCTGCAGGAAGTGCGCTCGGAGACCGCCAAGGTCACCTGGCCGAGCCGCCGCGAGACGACGATCACCACGATCATGGTGTTCGTGATGGTTGCGCTGGCTTCGATCTTCTTCTTCGCCGCGGATCAGGCCATCCGTTATTTTGTCACCCTCGTGCTGGGCATCCACTGATGGCAAGCGCCGGAACGCAAACCATGGACAAGCGCTGGTATATCGTTCACGCCTATTCGAACTTCGAAAAGAAGGTCGCGGAGTCGATCCGCGAACAGTCGAAGCAGCGCGGGCTCGAGGAACTGTTCGAGCAGGTGCTGGTGCCGACCGAGAAGGTCACCGAAGTGCGCCGCGGCCGCAAGATCGATGCCGAGCGCAAGTTTTTCCCGGGCTACGTCCTGGTCAAGATGCAACTGACCGACGAGGCCTTCCATCTCATCAAGAATACCCCGAAGGTGACCGGATTCCTCGGCGCGGAAAACAAGCCGATGCCGATCTCCGAGGCCGAGGCGATGCGCATCCTGCACCAGGTGCAGGAGGGCGTCGAACGGCCGAAGGCGTCGATCTCGTTCGAGATCGGCGAGAATGTGCGCGTTGCCGACGGGCCGTTCGCATCCTTCTCCGGGGTGGTCGAGGAAATCGACGAGGGGCGGTCGCGCCTGAAGGTCGCGGTGTCGATCTTCGGACGCGCCACGCCGGTCGAACTGGAATTCGGTCAGGTCGAGAAGGTCTGATCGGTCATTGCCGGGCTTGACCCGGGCATGACAGAGAGAACCGTGGGAGGAGGCGGATGATGGCCAGTCATCCGTTCAACCGCACCACGGTCCTGTGAAGCTTCCGGGCTGGTCCGGGGCAACATGAGGAGTGACGGATGGCAAAGAAAGTGACCGGATACCTGAAATTGCAGGTGCCGGCCGGCGCGGCGAACCCTTCGCCCCCGATCGGCCCCGCGCTTGGTCAGCGCGGCCTCAACATCATGGAATTCTGCAAGGCGTTCAACGCCCAGACCCAGAAGGAAGAAAAGAACACGCCGATTCCGGTGGTGATCACGATCTTTGCCGATCGCTCGTTCACCTTCGAGATGAAGACGCCGCCGATGTCCTTCTTTCTCAAGCAGGCCGCCAAGATCCAGTCCGGCTCGAAGGCGCCGGGCCGCGACAAGGCCGGCAAGGTGAGCAAGGCGCAGGTGCGCGAAATCGCCGAGAAGAAGATGAAGGATCTGAATTGCGATACCATCGAAGCGGCCATGAAGATGGTCGAGGGCTCGGCCCGCTCGATGGGTCTTGAAGTTGCGGGGTAAGGCGCCATGGCAATCGGAAAGCGTTTGAAGAAGGCCCGTGAAGGCGTTGATCGGGAAAAGCTCTATCCGCTCGCGGATGCCATCAAGATGGTCAAGCAGCGGGCCAAGTCGAAGTTCGACGAAACCATCGAGATTGCGATCAACCTCGGGGTCGATCCGCGGCACGCCGACCAGATGGTCCGTGGCGTGGTCAACCTGCCGAACGGCACCGGGCGCACCCTGCGTGTCGGCGTGTTCGCGCGCGGCGCCAAGGCGGAAGAGGCCAAGGCGGCAGGCGCTGACGTCGTCGGCGCCGAAGATCTGGTCGAGAAGGTGCAGGGCGGCACCATCGAGTTCGACCGCTGCATCGCCACCCCGGACATGATGCCGCTGGTCGGCCGGCTCGGTAAGGTGCTCGGCCCGCGCGGCATGATGCCGAACCCGAAGATCGGTACCGTGACCATGGACGTCACCACGGCGGTGAAGGGGGCCAAGGGCGGTTCGGTCGAATTCCGGGTCGAGAAGGCCGGCATCGTGCAGGCCGGCATTGGCAAGGCCTCGTTCTCCGAGGAGAAGCTGGTGCAGAACGTCAAGGCCCTCGCCGATGCGGTCGCCAAGGCGAAGCCCGCGGGCTCCAAGGGCACCTACATCCAGCGTGTGGCGGTTTCGTCGACCATGGGGCCCGGCGTCAAGGTCGAGCCGGGCACGCTGCTCGGTTAGAACAGTTGCGAACCATCGCGATTCACCAGGGGCGGAATTGGGTAACCCATCCCGCCTCTTGCGTTTGAGGGAAGCGATCGATGCCTGAACACGTGCTGGTCTATTCGCGTTTTCCGAAGGCGCTGATGGTGCGCATCGGCGAGCGCTTCGAGCTGATGGATGCGGCCGGCAAGCCGCCTGACCGAGATGTTTGCGCCCGAACAGCTCGCCGGCATTCGCGCGATGATCACCGCGGGCGGAACCCCGCTCGGCGGCGACATGATGGACCTGATGCCGAAGCTCGGCGCGATCGTCTGCTACGGTTCCGGCTATGACGGCATCGATCTGGAGGCCGCGGCGAAGCGCAGGATCGCGGTCGGCCACAGCCCGGGCGCCAATGCGTCCTCGGTCGCCGATATCGCCATGATCCTGATGCTCGCGGTGACGCGGCGGCTGCTGGTGGCGGATGATTATGTGCGAAGCGGCAACTGGGCCGCCGCCAAGCCGTCGCCGATGATGCGTCCGCAGCCGGGCATGCGCGGCCGTCGGGTCGGCGTCTACGGCATGGGCGAGATCGGCCGCAAGATCGCGGCACGGGTGGCGGCCTTCGAGAGCGAGGTCGGCTATTTCAGCCGCAGCCGGCGCGAGCTGCCGTACCGCTATTTCCCGAGCCTGGCGGCGCTGGCGCAATGGTGCAGCGTCCTGATGATCGCGGTTCGCGCCGGCCCCGACACCCATCATGCCGTCGATGCCGAGATCCTGAGAAAACTCGGCCCCGACGGCTATGTCGTCAACATCGCCCGCGGCTCGGTGATCGATCAGCAGGCGCTGGTCACGGCGCTGGCCGACAAGACCATCGCCGGCGCCGGCCTCGACGTCTATGCGACGGAGCCGCATCCGCCGGACGCGCTGACCGCGTTTCCGAATGTCGTGCTGACCCCGCATATCGGCGGCCACACGGTCGAGTTCGCATCTCGCGATGCAGGACTGCGTGATCGCCAATTTGGAGGCGTTTTTCGCCGGCCGGCCGCTGCTCTATGGGGTCCGGGGCGCCTGAGCCGACAATTTTGGGACCACAACGGGCCCAAACCGACCAAACTGGTGCGAATTTTGCCCTCCATTGGAGCGCGATTGGATTTGCGCTTGGCAAGGCGGAAAAAACTCGTTACACAACCGCTTCCGGGCGTGCTGGCCGTTGCTGGCACGTCTGTGCTCGCATTCCGAAAACCCGACACGATAGGAGACCATTCCTTTCAGGACGTCCGCATGGATTGCTCGAAGGGAAGGAAACCCGTCGCTTTGGAGGAATGTGGGCAGGGGTCTTTCGGCTTGCCGGAAGCACCTCGATCCTGTCCAAGACTGCAGGCGCCCGCGGCGAAACCGAAAGTTTCCTCAAGGGCTTAATCGTATGGCCTGCATAGACGGGTGAAGACCGGATTTGGCGCGTGCCGCATGCTGCGGCGGGTTGCCGATATGGTTCGAACCTCGACACCCCGTGGCCCCTTGGGCTCGGGAGGGCAGGCGTTTCAATGTCGTGCTGCCCGGCGTCCTTTGGACTGGTGTCTTGAGGTCAGGTTCCGGGCGGGACGATGGGTGTAACCCGGCGGTCCTGCCCTGGTCGCAGACTTGGGCACAGACCGCCAACCGGAGAGAGCTTGCTGTGGAAAGAGCGGCAAAAAAGGACGCGGTCGAGGCGCTGAACGGGGTCTTCAAGACCACCAGCGTTGCGGTCGTCGCCCATTATTCCGGCCTCACCGTGGTCCAGATGCAGAAGCTGCGCATGCAGATGAAGCAGGCGGGCGCGTCGGTGAAGGTCTCGAAGAACCGTCTCGCCCGAATTGCTCTTGAGGGCACGGACGTCGTTGCCATCGGTTCCCTGTTGAAGGGGCCGACCGTGATCGCGACTTCAAACGATCCGGTGGCGGCGCCGAAGGTTGCCGTCGAGTTTGCCAGGACGAACGAGCAGTTCGTCATTCTCGGCGGATCGATGGGTAAAACCGTCCTGAATCTCGACGGCGTCAAGGCCCTTGCCGCGCTGCCGTCGCTCGATGAGTTGCGCGCGAAGATCGTCGGCCTCGTGGTGGCGCCGGCGACCAAGATCGCGCAGCTCTCGACCGCGCCCGCAGCCAAGCTTGCGCGCGTGTTTCAGGCCTATGCCTCAAAGAGCGAAGCGGCCTGACGCCCTTCGCACATCAAACCTGGTTCGAACCAATACGCTTAAGGAAACAGATCAATGG
>CAVVIM010000030.1:0-18797 GCA_963748165.1 uncultured Alphaproteobacteria bacterium | reverse complement strand
CGTCGAACACCGCCTCCAGATCGGCGGCAATGCGCGAGGCGTTCTCGTCCTCGTGATAGGCGATGTCGTCGCCCCCCGGAGCATCGGCGGCGTTGAGATCGGAAGCGGGACCTGTGCGTCGGTGTCACTCATGGTTCAATCCTCATGGCCGGCGATCCGGCCTGACCGCGGGACGCCATGTAGCGCCCGACAAGTTCGTTGATCTTGGCTTCGATCGCCGCACGCTCCAGCACCACGCCGCCGTCGGCCCACTCGATCCTGCAATCGCCGGTGGCGATTTCCGGCTCTGCCAGGATCACCAGACGGCCCTCGAAGCCGCTTCGCTTCGCCAGCCGCTCGATCTGTTCGCACGCCGCCTCGTAGAGCGCGTCGTTGATCCGCACCACCAGATGCGGCGTCGAGACGAGGTGCGAGAAACAGTCGCGCACGAGCCCGGTGATCGCGCCGAGCGGCTCGGCGGAAATCAATTCGCTGCACAGCTTGCGCGCCACCGCGACCGCGACGTCGACGGCCTCGGTCTCCATCCGGGTCTCGATGCCGGCAAAGCGCCCTGGCGATGGCCTCGATGCCCGATCCCGATCTCCTCGAGCGCCAGTGCGGCGCGGCGGTCGCTTTCCGCCTTGGCCTCGCGCTGGCCGGCGTCGAAGCCGTCGCGATAGCCGCGGGCCTCGGCGGCCGCCAGCTTCTGCGCCACCTCGGCCGGCGTGGCGGGGCGTTCGCGGTTCTTGTCCGGCGCCGAGAAGTCCATGTCGAACAGGAATTTTGCGGGTGCGGCCATCAGTACACCAGTTCGTCGTCGGCGCGGTTTTTGGTCAGCACGATTTCACCCTTGGCGGCGAGATCCTTGGCCAGATTGACCAGCAGCGCCTGCGCCTCGTCGACGTCGCGCAGCCGCACCGGTCCCAGCGCGGCCATGTCGTCGAGCAGCATCTTGCCGGCGCGGGAAGACATGTTGCCGAGGAAGAAGGCGCGGACTTCCTCGTTGGCGCTCTTCAGCGCGATGCCGAGCTTGTCCTTGTCGACATTGCGCATCAGCGTCTGCGCCGACCCGGCATCGAGCTTGACGAGGTCGTCGAAGGTGAACATCAGCGCCTTGATGCGCTCGGCGGACTTGCGGTTTTCCTCTTCCAGCGAGGTGATGAACCGGGTTTCGGTCTGGCGGTCGAAATTGTTGAAGATCTCGGCCATCACCTCGTGGGCGTCGCGCCGGCGGGTCTGCGACAGGTTCGACATGAATTCGACGCGAAGCGTCTGCTCGACGCGCTCGATCACTTCCTTCTGCACCGCCTCCATCCGCAGCATGCGGCCGACCACGTCGAGCGCCATGTCTTCGGGCAGGATCGCCAGCACGCGGGCGGCGTGCTCCGGCTTCAGCTTCGACAGCACCACGGCGATGGTCTGCGGATATTCGTTCTTGAGATAGTTGGCGAGCACCTCTTCCTGCACGTTGGAGAGCTTCTCCCACATGTTGCGGCCGGCCGGTCCGCGAATTTCGTCCATGATGCCGGACACGCGTTCGGGCGGCAGGTACTGCTGCAACAGCCGTTCGGTGCCGTCGAACGTTCCCATCAGTGCGCCGGACGCCGACATCCGCGATACGAATTCGAGCAGCAGGTCTTCCACGACGTCGGCCTCGACGGTGCCGAGCGTCGACATCACCATCGACAGCTCGCGGACCTCGTCATCGTCGAGCAACGACCAGACCTTGCCGCCATATTGTTCCCCGAGCGCCAGCATCAGGATCGCGGCGCGTTTCGGCCCCTTGATCGGCGCGCCCTTGGGACGATTGCCCTGGCGGCCCGCCAGCGTGGCGATCACGGTGCTGATGTCGTTGGCGTTGCTGGTTTGCGGCAGGGCCATGTCAGATCACGCCGGTTCCGTGAGCCATTGACGAACGATCGAAGCGGTCTCGTTCGGGTTGCGCTCGGCCAATTCGCCGACGCGATGCACCGTCTGGGCGTGCACCTGGCCCTGAACCTGGGCGACGTCGATCATCTGCGAGGCGGCGTTCGGCCCGGGTACCAGACTCTGGCCGGTCGCCGCCGCGGCGTTGCCGTCGGTCAGCGCCGGTACCTGATCCGCGCCGGTCAGCGCCGGAATGACCTCGGAGGCGAGGATGCGCCTGACCAGCGGCCGGACCACCATGAACAGCACCACCAGGCTGAGCAGCATCATCACGCCGAGCTCGATGACGTACATCACGTCGTCCTTGGTGAATTGCAGCATGCCGAACAGCCCCGTCGGTTCGGCGATCGGCGCCACCGCCGGCGCCTCCGCGAATTTGAGGTTGACGACCTCGACATGATCGCCGCGCTTCTGATCGAAGCCGATCGCCGAGCGCACCAGGGCCGCGATGCGGTCGAGCTGTTCCTTGCTGCGTTCCTGGTAGACCATCTCGCCCTTTTCGTTCTTGGTATAGCTGCCGTCGACCAGCACGGCGACCGAGATGCGGTTGACCCGGCCGGCCTCGGTCACTTCGGTCTTGGTGGTGTGGGAAATCTCGTAATTGTTGGTCTCTTCGGTCTTCTTGCTCTGGTCGCGCGCGGCCGCCGCGGCGTCCGGGCGCTGGTTGCCCGGCAGCTCGTTATTGACGGTGACCTGGCCGCTATTGTCGATGGTCGAGCTCGACTCTTCCCGGGTCTGGCTCGAGCGCAGCACCCGGCCCTCGGGGTCGAAACTGTCCGAGGTCTGGGTGATCTTGTTGTAGTCGAAATCCGCCGAGAGCTGGACCCGGGCGCGGCCGGCGCCGACCACCGAGGAGACGATCGCCTCGACCTCGTTGCGCATCCGCTTTTCGTAACTGGCGCGGCGCTCGTCGCCGACCACGTTCTCATTGTCGCTGCCTTCGCCGTCGGCCAGCAACTGGCCGGCCTCGTCGACGATCGACACCCGCTGCGGCTTGAGGCCGCTGACGGCGGAGGCGACCAGATGGCGGATGGCGCGAATTTGCTGCGGTTCGAGCGTGCCGCGGACGCGGACGACGATCGAGGCCGACGGCTCCGGCGTCTCGCGCGAGAACAGCGGCCGCTCGGGCAGCACCAAATGGACCCGGACCGCCTGAATGCGGTCGATGGCGCGGATGGTGCGGGCCAGTTCGCCCTCGAGGGCGCGCAAATGGTTGATGTTCTGGACAAAGCTCGTGGTGCCGAGGGCATCCGATTTGTCGAAGATCTCATAGCCGACGCCGCCGCCCTTGGGCAAACCGCCCTCGGCGAGCTTCATGCGCAGCCGTGTGACCTTGTCCTTGGGCACCATGATGATGGTGCCGTCGTTGCGCAGCTCGTAGGGAACCGCCTGGCGGTCGAGATCCTTCATGATGGCGGAGGAGTCTCGATGCTGAGGTCGGTAAACAGCGTGGTCATTTGCGGCGTGGTGACGCGCATGATGACAAAGGCGAAGAAGCCGATCAGCGCGGCTGTGACCGCGACCATCGCCATCAGGCGCGAGGCGCCGAGCCCTTTCAGGAAGTCCAACAGACTCTGCAAAACCACCAGCCCCCGAGATTCGGCCCCAAGAGCCGACTGGGCAATTATTGCCTATGGGATGGTTTCCATATGGTTAACGAGGGTTAAGGGCTGCGGCGAAACTTCAACGTGAAAAAGATCGGCCTCGCAAAGCGAGGCCGATTTTTGTCAAATGCGGCTGGTCGGGAGCGGGTTTATTGGCGATATTGCTGGATTTGGGTGGTGCGCAATCCGGCAAGGCCATGCTGGTCGATGGAAAACTGCCAGGACAGGAATTCATCGACGGTCAGGGTGTACCGGCTGCAGGCCTCCTCGAGCGAGAGCAGGCCGCCGCGAACCGCAGCAACAACTTCGGCCTTACGGCGAATTACCCACCGTTTGGTGCCGGGCGCGGGCAAATCCGCGATTGTTAACGGACTACCGTCAGGCCCGATGACGTATTTTACCCTCGGGCGATGGGGTTCTGTCATGGCGTACTCACAAACTCTCAACCACTGAACTCACGGTAATAACCTACGCCCCGCGACTTAAAATTTGCCTAAGCCCAAGGCTTCAATACGAATTTCCTTGAAAATGCCATGACGTCCAGCCGCTCCGGCGCCCGGGCGTCAGGACAGGGTGGCGGGTCGGGGTCGGAGGACAGCCGCCGCCGACGATCGCGGAAAGTGGCGCTGCCGTCAGTTCACGATGCTCTGGATCTGGTTGACCGTGTAGGTCTGGCCATTGATCGACAGCAGCGGCGGCGACTGGGTGAGGTCGACCGAGTTGACCACGCCCTCGATTGCGGTGGTGATGGCCACGGTGTTGTTCGAGGAGTCCTTTGCGGTCGCCGTCAGGGTGTAGCTGCCATCGGGCCACTGGGTGCCGTCATTGCCCTGACCGTTCCACGTGAAGGGCTGGTTGTCGCCCGCCGCGACGCTATAGCTGCCCGTGTACACGGTCTGACCGGTGCTGTTGGCAATGGTGATATCGACATTCGAGTTGGAGGGAACGCTGAGCTGCCACGTCGCCGAGCTGTCGGTCAACGCGGCGGTGCTGCCACCGACCACCGCGGTCTTGCCGACGAATCCCAGCGCCTGGGTGGATTGCGTGGCCTGCTGCAGCGAAACCAGCGTGGCCAGCGAGTTGTTGGTGTTGATCTGCTGCTGGACGCCGGCGAATTCGACAAGCTGCTGGGTGAACTGGTTGGTGTCGAGCGGATCGAGCGGATTTTGGTTCTGCAGTTGCGTCGTCAGCAGGGTCAGAAAGCTCTGGAAGTTTCCGGCGATCTGCTGCGAGGCCAGCGCATTGGCGGCCGCGGCCGATGAACTCGACGAGGAGGAGGCGGGCAGCGGGGTCGTGCCGGAAACAATCGGGCTCGCCGTGTTTGCTGTTGCTGCTGTCATGTCGTTCTCCTCAGACCCTGATGTCCACGCCGCTGCTTGACCCAAGCATCCGGCCATATGTCCGCCCCGCGACCGCCGCAGGGATGGTGTCGTCGTCGGTGATGATCAGCCGCTGGGCGTTGGGGACGGCCTGGTTGCCGCTGTTCTGGCCTGAGGATGACTGGTCGCGCAGGCTGAATTGCAGGCCGCCGTCGCCGGTCTTGAAGCCGGCGTTATCCAATGCCCGCTGGAGCTGCGGTGCGTCCTGCTGCAGCATCGACAGCGTTTCCGGCTTTTCCACCGTCAAATGCGACGTCATCTGGCCATTGCGGTCGACGTCGATGCGGACATCGATACGGCCGAGTTCGGCCGGATCGAGCCGGATTTCGAAACTGCTCTTGCCGTTCTTCGCCGAGGCCGCAATCTCGAGCGCAAGTCCGCTCAGGGGTACAGCGGCGGAGGTCGCAGCGGTGGCCGTCAAGGCCGCCGCCGGAGCGGCCGCGGTTGCCGCGGCCGGCAATTGCGGCTGGATCGCGCCGGCCGTCTGCGCGCCAGTATCGGGCGAATTGGTCGCCGAGTGCCCGGCCGCGGCGTCCTCGGAATGCACGTGGGGCGTTACGGCAGCGGTGATCGTTGAAGAGGAACTGGCGGAAGCATCGACGTTCGCCGCATCGGCCGGGCCGTTGGCGGGGCTCTGCTTGTCGGCAATGGGTGGCTGCACGGTCGCCGCTGGCGGATTGGCGTCGGCCGTCGATGGTCTCCGAATGATCCGATGCCGGGGTCGCGGCCTGTGTCGCGGTCGGACCCTTTGGCGGCGCGGCTTTCGGCGCCACCGGCACGGGCGCCGTCGCCGCCGCGATTGCCGCAGGGACGGCAGCGACGGTTGCGGGATCCGCGCCGGGCTGCGGGCTTGTGGTTCCCGTCGTGGGCGTCGGCGTGGTCGCGGCTGGCTGGTCGCTGGTCTCTGCGGTGTGACCGGGGTCGCCGTGATGGTTGTCGCGTCCACCGCCGAAGCGGCTGATACGACGGCGGTCGCGGCGGCGGCGTTGGCAGCGGTTGGGGTCGGTGCCGGCGCTGCGGCAATCGATCCGGAGGTGACGGACTGGCTCGCCGCGATCGCAGCCGCCGCGATCGCGAGCGGCGCGGTGCCAGGACCGGACGTTGCCGGAGCGGTCGGAGCTGCGGGAACCGCTGTTAAAACCGCCGGGACCGGAATGGCTACCGCGATCGCGTTCGGCGCCGGGATCAGTGTTGCGTCCGGCGAGGTGGCCGCGCCCGCGGGATCGGCTGCAGCAGAAGCGTCGGAGGATGCGGAGGTGGCGGTCGATTTGGTGCCGTCGGCTGGTACGCTGGCCGACTTTCCCCGGGGATGCGATGGCGCGTCGGTTGGCGCGCCGGCCCCGGCCGCGGATAGCGGCGCGGCATTGGCGTCCTGATTGTTGTTGGCCGAATCGGTGTTGGCCGACTGGCCTGCGGGAGCGGCGTCACGCGATCGGCTGTTGTCCGGGGCAGTCGAATTGTTGTTGTCGGACCGGCGTGACGGAGCGGATTGGTCCTGGGTCTGGGCTGGTGCCGGACCGGCGCCGGTCGTCGCGTTGCTGTCGATCATTGAGGCGAAGACAGCATTGCCCTGCGATGGGTCGGAAGATGACCTCGCCGGCCGCGGCGACGGGCCCTGAAAGGACAGGCTGGTGGCTGCTTCTGACGCGACGCTTTGCACGGGCGGCCTCTGGAGATGAAACTCGCTGGACCGATCAGCAAGGACCGGGCCATCCCCACTGGTTTTGGATATCTATATATTTCAATAGCTTGATCCTCATGCGGCAGGGCTGCGCGAGGGCCTCGGGCCCCCCTTTTCTGCCCGGCGGCAAGATTTGCCGTTTGCCGCCCGCAAAACAGGTGCGCGTGATTGCCTCACAGCAAGGCGGCCTATATTAAGGGACGGCTTTTCAGCGTTCCGAGAGGGCTTGTGTGCGCGCCCGGAACTGCTTGCAAGCTTTCAACGGCGGTTTTTGGGCCGCAAAGTGCCTTACCAATCGCATTAATGGCTTTCCAGCGTGAAGCGTCGGATGCCGGAGCGATCGCATCGATGACCGCAACCATGCTCAACAGTCTGGACCTCAAGGGCCGTCCGCAGGACACCAGGATCGTGGTCGCCATGTCCGGTGGCGTCGATTTGTCGGTGACGGCCGCGCTGTTGAAGTCCGAGGGCTACGATGTCGTCGGCATCACCCTGCAGCTCTACGATCATGGCGCGGCCACCCACCGCAAGGGCGCCTGCTGCGCCGGGCAGGACATCCACGATGCACGCAACGTCGCGGAGCGGATCGGTATTCCGCATTACGTGCTCGATTACGAGGATCGCTTCCGCGAATCGGTGATCGATAATTTCGCCGCGAGCTATGTTTCGGGCGAGACGCCGGTGCCGTGCATCGAGTGCAACCGCTCGATCAAGTTTCGCGATCTGCTCAAGACCGCGCGCGAGCTCGGCGCCGCCGCGCTTGCGACCGGGCATTATGTCGCCTCGCATCGCTTGGCCGACGGCTCGCGGGCGCTGTTCTGTGCCGCCGATGCCGACCGCGACCAAAGCTATTTCCTGTTCGCGACCACCCGCGAGCAGCTCGAATATCTGCGGTTTCCGCTTGGCGACATGACCAAGCCGCAAGCCCGCGAGCTGGCGCGGCGTTTCGACCTCGCCGTGGCCGACAAGCACGACAGCCAGGACATCTGCTTCGTACCGACCGGGCGCTACACCGATATCATCGGCCGGCTGCGGCCGAACGCCATCGAACCCGGCGACATCGTCGATCTCGGGGGGCGCGTTGTCGGCCGCCATCAGGGCATCGTTCATTTCACCGTCGGCCAGCGGCGCGGCCTCGGTGTCGCCTCCGGTGCACCGCTTTATGTGGTGCGGCTCGACGCCGAAAGCCGCCGCGTCGTGGTCGGACCGCGCGAGGCGCTGCGAATGGACCGGATCGCACTGCGCGACATCAACTGGATCGGCGACGGTACGCTCGACCGCGCGGTCGGCGAGGGGCTCGAGATCTTCGTCCGCGTGAGATCGACCCGCGCACCGCAGCCGGCATCGCTGCGCGCGGCCGGGCGCGGCTATGAGGTCGAGCTGGTGGCGGGCGAAGAGGGCGTATCCCCGGGCCAGGCTTGCGTGTTCTATGATGCGGCCTCGGGGCAGGCGCGCGTGCTCGGCGGCGGATTCATCCAGAGCGCGACTGCGAAGAACGCGACGCCGGGCATCGTGCGGCCGCTGGCCGAGGCGATGCGCGGATAGAAATCTTCAGGGCGGGGCATGGTTGCAGATATCGACCGCGCGGGGGTCGCCAAGGCTTATGGGCGCTGGGCGCCGGTCTACGATCTGGTATTCGGCAAGGTCTTCGATCACGGCCGCCAGTCGACCATCGCCGAGGCCGACCGGATCGGCGGCCGGATTCTCGACGTCGGCGTCGGCACCGGCCTGTCACTGTCGGATTATTCGCGGACCACCAAATTATGCGGCGTCGATATTTCCGAGCCGATGCTGCGCAAGGCGCAAGGGCGGGTGCGCGCGCTCGGCCTTTCCAATGTCGAGACGCTCGCGGTGATGGACGCGAAAAATCTCGCCTTCGCGGATTCGTCTTTCGATGCGGTGGTGGCGCAATATGTCATCACCGCGGTACCGGATCCGGAGCGCACGCTCGATGATTTCATCCGCGTGCTGAAGCCCGGCGGCGAACTTATCCTGGTCAATCACATCGGCGCCGAACGCGGCCCGCGCCGCGCCTTTGAGCTCGCCTTCGCACCGCTGGCGCGGCGGCTTGGCTGGCGGCCGGAATTTCCGTGGGCGCGGCTGGTCGACTGGGCCGCAAAGCATGGCGGCGTCAGCCTGGCCGAACGCCGTCCGATGCCGCCGATGGGACACTTCTCGCTGATCCGTTACCGCAAATCCTGAGGCTTTCGGCGGAACATCCGTGCGCGCGGGCCGTTTTCCCTGCATGCAGATGAAAACCTCCTTGTTGCTGTCGTGCGTGCTGCTGGCGGTCTCCGGTGTCGCCAGCGCGCAAGCCCCGCCGACGCCGGCGACGCCGCCGGCCCGGACCGCACCTGCGGCGCCAGGGCTCGCCACGGGTTGCTCGCCCACGCAATCGACCGCGCAGGGAAACATCGCGCCGAGGGGCGCCACCACGGGTCAGAGCCAGGAACCGCTCGGCGACAAGTTGGCGAAATCCGATGGCGTGCTGTGTCCGCCTCCCGGCGTCGATCCGGCGATGCGGGCTCCCACCCCCGACAGCGGCAGCATGCCGGTGATCCCGCCGCCGGGCAGCCCCGGTGGCGACCCCAACGTCCGGCCGAAATAGCCGCCCATTGCAGCGACTTGGCGCGAGCAGAAGGACTTCGGCGGGCGTCAGCGGGTTTGCTTGACAGGTCCTCGACCGGCTTCTTATATGCCGCGCGTTCGCGGCTGCGGCACAAGAGGCCGCGACGTCGCACGCCGTGGCGGGGTAGCTCAGTTGGTTAGAGCACGGGAATCATAATCCTGGGGTCGGGGGTTCGAGTCCCTCTCCCGCTACCACCTGATCATTTGTCCAGCCCGGACACATAGGTAAGTGATCAAAACGCCCATGCATTTCCACCGATTGGGGCGGTAGCCGCTGAGCTCGAGTTCCGCGATGCGGCCGCGACTCCGTATGAGAGTAAATCTATCTGACAGCCTATGTTAGTTTGGCGGCGGTTTCGACCCTGCGGACACCCCTGCGGGCTTCTATCCCTGACGTATCCATTGAATCTCTCGCCGGAGGCAATCGGTCCCGCGTGCTGCCCCCTGCGAATTCATCGGGCAGACGCGGTCAGCCGGGCGATATGTCTTTTTCGACCAATCGCAAGAATCTGCATCTCGCCGCAACTAACGGATTTGTCGGGATCCGACCCGCAAGCATCTTCGGATGAGTGGGGTCATCCGCGTAGCCCGGATGGAGCGCAGCGCAATCCGGGGAGCCTCATCCGCGTTGCGATTCCCGGATTCCGCTGCGCTCCATCCGGGCTTCTGTAACGGGCCTCGACGTGTCAATCCCTTTTTGCGTTATCCACTCGCCGGGGACTTGCTTCTGTACGGGATCGGCGCAAGGCCGTCGCCTGATGGAGTTCATGGAGGATAGGTCGGCCAATCTACGGAAGCGTGATCGCATCTTGGAGATGTGTCGACATCCCGGATGACGGTCTGACCTGATCCATCGTCCCGGCGAAGGGACTTCGCTTCGGGAGAGCTGGCGTCGTGCTCCGCCCGAAAACCTGCTTTTCCCTGTTAAGCTGCTGCAGCAGCAGCGTTGAATGGTGTTGCGTTGGCGAGCATGCGATGCAGGATCACCGCGAGCTTGCGCGCCAGCGCGACTTTGGCTTTGCTGCTGCCGGCTCGCCTGGCGATCCGCATCGCCCAGCTCTTGAGCTGCGAGCAGCCTTTGACGGGCTTTGTCAGCATGACGTGAGCGGCCTGGTAGAGCGCCTCGCGCACCGAGGCGTCACCAATCTTGCTGATCCGCCCCGAGTAGTCGGTCTCGCCGGACTGATACTTCTTCGGCGTTAACCCGAAATGCGCTCCGGTCTGCTTCGACGACTTGAACCGTGCCGGATCGTCGATCGCCGAGGCATAGGTGAGCGCCACGATGGGCCCCACCGCCGGCGTCGTCATCAACAACCTGGTTCTTGCATCCGAGCGTGCCATCGCGCGCACGCGCTTCTCAAAGACGTTGAACTCGCGCAACAGAACCGTGCGCACCGAGAGCAGCGCCTCGCCGATCGTCTCCAGGTGGCGATGACCCTTCACCAGTTCCTGGATGCGTCCGGCAAAGCTCCGCGCCGTGGTTTTGCCAACCTTCAGCCCGAAGCCGCGCAAGATACCGCGCAGGCTGTTCTCGACGTCCAGGAGCTTGCTCTGGACCAGCTTGCGCGCGGTCAGGACCGCTCGTGCTTCCTGCGCACTTAGCGACTTGCAGTGCACCGGCCGGAACCAGCCGAGCCGCATCAATTGCGCGATGCCGCGCGCGTCATTGCGGTCCGACTTCACCGGCATCGCCTCGAACGCCTTCCGCACGTGCCGTGTCTCCAGCAGTTCGACCGCCAACCCCGCTTCCCGCGTTGCCGCATAAAGCCACTGCGACAACGGCCCGGCTTCCAGCCCGATCCGGCTCAGTTCATAGCCCAGCGACCTCAGCCAGCCGATCAGCGCTTCCGGCTCGCTGGCTGCCTTGCCTTCCCGAATAATCTTGCCGTTGCTATCCACAACGCACACACTCGAGCATTCCAATGACACGTCGATTCCTGCATAATAGTCCATGGTCGTCTCTCCTCGATGTTTGGAGCGAGGTCCACACCTCGACTCCGTTACACCATCAATGTGAGGGACGACCGCCCGCCTTCCAAGCCAGCCGCGCGACGCGCGCAATCAAACAGCGCCGTAGCTAGCGCGGCTGGCCTGGAGCGCAGACCGGGGCCCGTTACCCCATCTACGCAGGACGTTGGTTTCAGGTTCTGGATGCCCGGGCGTGGACATTTACGCTGAGCTTGTACACTTCGGGCAGCAGGTGATGAATAGTTCGTTCGATGGCGACATTTTGTGCATCGTAGGAAATGCGCTCCAGCGAGAGCAGCGGCGTTGTCGGCGATACAGCCAGATGGGCGGCTAAAGCCGTGTCCGGAAGCTCGCTGCTGATATTGAACGACGCGCGAAATGGCTCGACACCAAGCTTCTCCCTCAGAATCCGATAGACCCCGTTTGACGCGGCATCGGCTCTGCTGACGCGCTCTCCGAGAAAGGGCGGCATCGTGATTTGCAGGAAGCCATGCGGCGAGCCCGCCGTCTGGTAGATACGTTCATACAAGAGCACGCTGCTTGCCGTGCCAAAACATTCAGGCACCTGTTTCCCGGTGGCCCATCTGAAATCGATCAGGCTTGCGGATACCGGTTCGCTTGAACTCGCAAACGCGTCCATGAACGGGCCGAGACGATCGATCTCGTAGGTGATGCGCGGTTTGGGCTGGGCGAGAAACGTTCCTTTGCCTTGTCTGCGGATCAATAATCCCCGATCGACCAGGGTTTGAATGGCCCGCCGCACCGTGACGCGGCTGAGGCCATAACTTTGGCAGATCGCCTCCTCCGTCGGGATTTGCTGACCGGAGGAATAGGTCGACAGGAGTTCCGATTTTAGCCGATCGCTGAGCTGCTCATGCAGCGCGCGCGCGTTCCCGCGCTGGAGCTCGAATGAGTCCTGCATTGAAGGTATTGACTCAATTCCCATAGTTATCTCATATTGTATCTAAGATGTAGTATAACATTTTTTCCGCCAAGAAAAGCCGGCAGAGGCCGGCGCGGCATGATTCCTCGGGAGGGACGCGAATGAGTTATCAAGATTTCCGTGCTTCGCACAGGCGTAATGTTGGAGGGCTTTCGGGCGTGACAAGGGCCGAACCCGGTCTGCGCTGCCGGGCGCGACGGCTTTTGCTTGGAGCAATTGGCGCCGGCATCGTCTGGGCGGCAGCCAGCGGTCCTCTCCAGGCTCAGCAGAACTACACCATCCGCCTTGCCAGTTGGGGGGCCCCTACCGCACCGCAGGTCGTCGATTTTACTGCAACGTTCAAGGACGATGTCGAGAAGACCAGCGGCGGACGTATCACGGTCCAGACCTTTCCCGCAGGCTCGCTTGTCAATGAGCGCGCGGTGCCCAGCGCGATCCAGTCGGGGGTCGTCGATATTTCGCTGACAACCATGGGGAGTTGGTCCTCCATCGTGCCGACCGCCGGTGCGCTCAACACGGTATTCTTTCGTCCGACCACCGATAATTTCGACAAGGTGATCGGCCCGGGCACCGCACTTTTCAAGGCGCTGGATGACGACATGGCCGGTCATGGCGTCCGGTTGCTGGCCGCTCTGTATAACGGACCGGTCGTGGTGGTCTCCAAGGCACCGATGAAATCGCCGGACGATTTCAAAGGCAAGACGGTTCGTGTATTCGACCGGCTTACCGCTGAGATCGTGCAGTCGCTTCATGGCGCGCCTTCGACGATCGAAGTCGCGGATGTTTATCCGGCATTGCAACGCGGCACGGTTCAGGCAGCTATCGGCGGACTTGAAGGAGCCATCGGCCTGAAAGAGTACGAAGTCGGCAAGTATCTTTTGGCCACCAACGGCGAATTCGGGCTTTTGATGACCGGTTACGTCATGAACAAGCAGTCGCTCGAGGCACTTCCGGCAGACCTGCAAAAGATAGTTCTCGACAGCGCCTACAATGCCAGCCGGCACGCCACCGAAGCGATGATCGCGTCTTACGGCAAGGAACTCGATCAGATGCAGGCTCACGGCATGACCGTGACGACGCTCAGCCCGGACAGCGTCGAATACAAGCAATTCTCCGATGCACTGGCTCCGCTGGCCAAGACACAGGAGGCGCGCTTTCCGAAGGAGCTGATACGCCAGGTGCTCGATGCCCAGCGCTGAGACCGATGAGCAAGCAAGCGGCTCAGCTCTGGCGCGGGAACTCACGGCGGCAACGCGGTGGATCTGCCATTTCGGCGTCTTTCTGATCCTGCTTCTGCCGTTGCCCGTGCTTTACGAAGTCGTCGCCGACCAGTTCGACCAGCCCCCGGTCTGGGTATTCGAGACCACGGGCTATCTGATCATCATGATCGCCTTCGCGGCGTCCGGATACGGCCTGAGCACGGGACACCATTTCCGTGTCGCGTTGCTTTCGGAAAAAATTCCGGCGCTGGCAAAGCCCCTTGCGACGCTGTCGGGCGTTCTCGAGGCGCTGTTCGGACTGATCTTGCTGACCGCAGGCGCGATGCAGGCCTATGGAGCGTTCGAGCAGGATTTGCGGTCGGACACCTTGCTTCAGGTGCCGCAATTCTGGCCGATGCTGGCATTCCCGATCGGAGGATTCGCAATCCTGTTGCAGGGACTATCCCACATCGTCATGCCGCGGGTTCGAAATATCAGGCCATGACCCTGGTTGCGGGCTCATCCTTCGCGCTGATAACGCTCGTCATGTTCGGGCTGATGGCGCTCGGCATTCCGATCTTTGTTTCGATCGGGCTCGCGGCATTCGCGGGTCTGACATTGATATTCGGCCCGCTGCACGCGATGGTCGACTTCACCTCGTTTCTTTGGCAGAGCCTGAATAATTTCGAGCTCGTAACCATTCCGCTGTTCGTGCTGACCGCGATGCTGGTCGAGGAATCCAAGATCGGCGATGAGTTGTTTGCCTGCGCGAAAGCGTGGATCGGTTCGGTACCCAACGGCCTCGGTGTCGCGGTGATCCTTACCTGCGCGATCTTCGCCAGTATTACCGGATCGAGCCCCGTCACCGCCGTCACTGTCGGACTGATCGCGCTGCCGGCGCTCGCCCGCGAAGGATATCCGGATAGCCTGCGCGGCGCGCTGATCGCCGGCGGCGGTACGCTGGGAATTTTGCTGCCGCCGAGCTTGCCGCTGATCATTTACGGGGTTCTCACCCAGACTTCGATCGGAAGTCTGTTCATGGCGACTGTTATCCCGGGATTGCTGCTGACGGCAATGTTCTCGGTCTATGTCGTTCTGGTGCATCGGCCTGCGGTGCGCGCCCGGTCGCATTCGATGCGGGAGCGCCTGCAGGCGCTCTGGAGCGCGTTGCCGATCATCGTTCTTCCGGCGTTCATCATCCTGTCGATCTATCTGGGATGGGTGACGCCCACCGAGACCGGGGCCGTCGCGGTGGCGTACGTACTGGCCCTCGGGCTTGTCCGGGGACGGCTGGACGTTTCAAAAATCCTGCGAGCTGGACGCTCCGCGGCGCTGACGTCGGCGATGCTGTTGCTGATTTTCGGTACCGGCTCCGTTTTCGCCCGCTACAGCGCGATGCTCCAATTGCCGCAGCATGTTGCATCCGCGGTGGGCGGAGTACCGGGTGGACCGTTGATGGTGTTCACCGCGATCGTGGTGACCGATCTGATTCTCGGAACCTTTCTCGAGTCTGGCGCCTTGACGATCCTGACCATTCCGATCTTTTTTCCGATCGCGCACGCGATCGGGCTCGATCCTGTGCAGTTCGGCGTGATGATCGCAGTGAATCAGGAAATCGCCCAGATCCATCCGCCGACCGGTCTCAATCTCGTAACGGTGTCGTCGATATCCGGCATCCCGTTGACGCGGATGATGGTCAGCATCCTGCCGTTCATCGCGATCGAGCTGGTCATGATCTATCTTCTCTACTTCTTCCCGCCACTGACGCTGTTCCTGCCTGCCCATATGAGCATGCATTGAAATCCCATGAGCAGATCTCTCCCGGAGATGACACGATGAAGCTGAATGACGAAGAAAGAGCCATGCTGGCCGGCGAGTTCGGGCCGCTGAGAAAATGGGCCATCGAGCATCAGACAAGGGTTGGTAGGTATCTGAAAGCTGCGGACTTCGTTCCGGTGATGCAGGCGCACATCATGGCGGACACCGAATCGCTGGGTGCCGCCGGAGTTGAATGGCTCGAGAACTGGACAAAATTGCCCGCCGAGCAGCGCCGGGTGAGAATTCCAACCATCACGGATCCCCGGGGCACCGATTTTGCTGCCGCCAACAAGCTCAACCAGCAGCCGTGGATGCTCGACCTTGAGCGGCGTGCGATTGCCGCCTTCGAGTCATTGGGAGTCCTGATGACCGACACCTGCATCAACTACCAGACCATCATGCCGCCGGTTCGCGGCGAACACACCGCCTATGGCGATACTGGCGTCGTGATTTATTCCAACAGCGTTTGCGGTGCGCGCTCGAATTTCGAGGGCGGCCCTTCGGCACTGAGCGCAGGATTGACCGGCCGAACGCCGCGATACGGGTTTCACCTCGACGAATTCAGGCGCGCGACATTGATCGTCAACGTCAACTGGACACCCAAAGCGCTGAACGAATGGGGCGCACTCGGTGCGCTGGTTGGCCGGCTCGCCGGTGATTACTGGCAGGTGCCAGCGATCGTCGGCATCGAACGTAGTCCGACGTCAGACGAGATGAAGCATTTCGGTGCCGCGATGGCTAGCTTCGGTTCGGTTGCTCTGTTTCATATTGTGGGCGTCACGCCGGAGGCCATGCATCTGAGCGATGTTGCTGCCGCGCCGCAATCGCTGCGGACCTACAGTATCGGGGAGTTCCGACGTGCGTGCGCTTCAAGCCGGTTATGGCGGGGCGATCGACGAGGTCGATATTGTCGTGTTTTCGGCCCCGCAGCTCAGTCTGGTAGAAATGCGTCAGGTTTCCATGCTACTTGAGGGTCGGCGCACGACGATCCCGCTGCTCGCCATCACCAGTCCGCAAGTCAAGCCGGATGCGGATCGCATGGGTATCACGGCGAAGATCGAAGCGTCGGGAGCAACCGTCCTTTCCGGCATGTGCTTCTATCAAAGCTACGCACGGGAAATGGCGGAAGCGAACGGCTGGAGAAGGCTCGCGACCAATTCGGCCAAACTGACCAACATCCTCGGCGGCTACGGTTATACGCCGGTGCTGCTCTCGATGGAAAAATGTGTCGATGTCGCGTGCGCCGGCGGAAGGATAAATCAATGAGTCAGTCCATTTTTTACGCAAATGCCGGAATGGGGAAGAACGTAAAGGGCGTGGCCCTCGTTGCAAAAGACGGTTTCTCCGCGCGCTACGATCTCGATCGTATCCACGGCGTGTTTTCCAGGCCGGAGCACAAGCTCGCGGGCGAGAGTTATCGGGACCGAATCCTGATCCTGGATGCGGCGAAAGGCGGCGTTGCAACGGCGTGGATGCTGTATGAAATGGCCGCACGCGGGATCGTTCCCGCCGCGCTGGTGCTCAATACCGTCAACCCGATCATGGTTCAGGGCACCGCGCTGGCCGGAATGACTCTCATTTCCGGCTTCGACCAGGACATCACCCAGGCCATCGCAAATGGAGCAAGCGTCGAAATCGAGCCGAACGGTCAGCGTCCGTTCATCCGTGTGGTCGCATAGTCGGCCTCAGCCCTGCGTTCCAGGCCTTGAACCCGTCGAGGCGATGACAAAAAAAGGATCGGTCCGTGGGGACCGCAGCGCACTTTTGCAGGTACGGGATTAAATTGGGCAATGTTGGTGAGGGTCAAGCAAATCATCGATCGAGGCGGCTCAAACCGGGCCTTGACAAGATTGCGTGTCCTGCTCCGCAGCAACGAGTTCTATCTGATCCCCCTTGCGCTGGTGATTGGAGTGATCACCGGCGCCATCGTGACGTTAATGAGCGAAGCTGCCCAGATCGCTCACGTCCTTATCTATGGAATTCCGATCGACGTCCGGCTGAGCGCCAATGCCTATGTCAAGCCATGGGTG
This sequence comes from uncultured Alphaproteobacteria bacterium, assembly GCA_963748165.1. Lineage (GTDB taxonomy): Bacteria > Pseudomonadota > Alphaproteobacteria > Rhizobiales > Xanthobacteraceae > Bradyrhizobium. The sequence goes on along the minus strand of CAVVIM010000030.1, from coordinate 1,642 downwards.
GCGTTGACCGCGCCGGCAATCGGCGGGCTTGCGCTCGGGATCATGGAGTGGTCCCGGCGACGCTGGAAGATATCGCGTGCGGTGGACCCCATCGAAGCCAACGCTCTGCGCGGAGGCATGCTGTCGCTGCGCGACAGCATGGTGGTCAGCAGCCAGACGCTGGTCTCCAACGGCTGCGGCGCATCTGTTGGACTCGAAGCGGGTTATACCCAGATCGGCTCCGGTGCAGCATCCCTGATCGGACAGTTCCTGCACCTGAGGCGCAACGACCTGCGCTTGATCGTCGGTTGCGGCTCGGCCGGCGCCATCGCCGCGGCTTTCGGTGCCCCCATCACCGGCGCATTCTACGCCTGCGAACTGATCGTCGGCGTCTATTCGGTCGCCAGCGCGGCGCCGATTCTTGCCGCCTCCATCGCTGGCGCGATTACCGCGCAGTGGCTTGGCGGCGCCCCCTATTCGCTCGAAGTGCTCCGGGTCAGTAGCGTCGGCGTCGAGCAGTATCTTGCGCTCCTCGTGCTGGCCTTGATTGCCGGCGCGGTCGGCATCGCGGTGATGCGGAGTTCGCCGGTCTTTGAGCGCGTTTTCACGCAGCCCTGGATACCGGTCTGGATCAGGCCAGCGATCGGAGGTCTGTGCATCGGAGGTCTGGCGATCATCACACCGCAGGTCCTTGCGGCGGGACACGGGGCCATGCTGCTGGATCTGCATCACGAGATGGCCATCGGCCTGATCGCCCTGGTCATCGCCTTGAAGGTGATCGCCTGTCTGATTTCACTCGGGTCGGGATTTCGCGGCGGCCTTTTCTTCGCTTCCCTGTTCGTCGGAAGCCTGATCGGTAAGTTTTTTGCGGCCGCCGTGCTGCTGTTGGCTCCGGACCTGGCAGTCGATCCGCAGGTCAGCATGCTGACCGGCATGGCGACGCTTGGCGTGGCCATCGTGGGCGGACCGCTCACGATGGCCTTCCTCGTGCTTGAGATGACGCGAAGCGTGGACGTTACCGCCGTTGTCCTGGCCGCGTGCATCGTCACCAGTGTCTGTGTACGGTTCATGTTCGGTCATTCATTCTCGACCTGGCGCCTGCATCTTAGCGGCAAAACCATTCGCAGCGCGAACGATGTCGGATGGCTGCGCAATCTCACTGTCGAGCGCATGATGCGAACCGACGTCGGCAAGGTTCCGTCGACCACGACGGTTGCCGCGTGTCGTCGCGAGTTCGCGCTGGGCTCCAGTCAAGCAGTGGTGTTGATCAACAACTCAGACGCTTATTGCGGGCTGGTGCAGCTTCCCGAATTGTTTTCCGGGGAGTTGGATACGATCGCCGATGAGATCCAGGTGATCGAGCTCGCCAAATACACCAATGTGGTGCTGCTGCCGGAAATGAATGTCAAGTCTGCGATGAAAATGTTCGACGACGCGGAGGCCGAGTTTCTTGCCGTTATCGAATCAGAGGATAGCCGCAAGGTCATCGGTGTTCTCAGCGAGTCCCTCGCTCGACGTCGGTACGTCGAGGAAATCGACAAAGCGACACGCGGGGTTCTCGGAGCTTTGACCTGAACGGCGATGCCAAGGGCCGTTTCTCGCCGATACTGTTAAAACGATCTTTCCCGCCCGATGAATGCGATTTCTTTGACCGCCGATGCGT
>CAVVIM010000029.1:0-29406 GCA_963748165.1 uncultured Alphaproteobacteria bacterium | reverse complement strand
CGAGGTCCACACCTCGACTTCGTTACACCATCAATGTGAGGGACGACCGCCCGCCTTCCAAGCCAGCCGCGCGACGCGCGCAATCAAACAGCGCCGTAGCTAGCGCGGCTGGCCTGGAGCGCAGACCGGGGCCCGTTACCCCATACTACGCAGGACGTTGGTTTCAGGTTCTGGATGCCCGGGCGTGGACATTTACGCTGAGCTTGTACACTTCGGGCAGCAGGTGATGAATAGTTCGTTCGATGGCGACATTTTGTGCATCGTAGGAAATGCGCTCCAGCGAGAGCAGCGGTGTTGTCGGCGATACAGCCAGATGGGCAGCCAAGGCCGTGTCCGGAAGCTCGCTGCTGATATTGAACGACGCGCGAAATGGCTCGACACCAAGCTTCTCCCTCAGAATTCGATAGACCCCGTTTGACGCGGCATCGGCTCTGCTGACGCGCTCTCCGAGAAAGGGCGGCATCGTGATTTGCAGGAAGCCATGCGGCGAGCCTGCCGTCTCGTAGATACGTTCATACAAGAGCACGCTGCTTGCCGTGCCAAAACATTCGGGCACCTGTTTCCCGGTGGCCCATCTGAAATCGATCAGGCTTGCGGATACCGGTTCGCTTGAACTCGCAAACGCATCCATGAACGGGCCGAGACGATCGATCTCGTAGGTGATGCGCGGTTTGGGCCGGGCGAGAAACGTTCCTTTGCCTTGTCTGCGGATCAATAATCCCCGATCGACCAGGGTTTGAATGGCCCGCCGCACCGTGACGCGGCTGAGGCCATAGCTTTGGCAGATCGCCTCCTCCGTCGGGATTTGCTGACCGGAGGAATAGGTCGACAGGAGTTCCGATTTTAGCCGATCGCTGAGCTGCTCATGCAGCGCGCGCGCGTTCCCGCGCTGGAGCTCGAATGAGTCCTGCATTGAAGGTATTGACTCAATTTCCATAGTTATCTCATATTGTATCTAAGATGTAGTATAACATTTTTTCCGCCAAGAAAAGCCGGCAGAAGCCGGCGCGGCATGATTCCTCGGGAGAGACGCGAATGAGTCATCAAGATTTCCGTACTTCGCACGGGCGTAATGTTGGAGGGCTTTCGGGCGTGACAAGGGCCGAACACGGTCTGCGCTGGCGGGCGCGACGGCTTTTGCTCGGAGCAATTGGCGCCAGCATCGTCTGGGCGGCAGCCAGCGGTCCTCTCCAGGCTCAGCAGAACTACACCATCCGCCTTGCCAGTTGGGGGGCCCCTACCGCACCGCAGGTCGTCGATTTTACTGCAACGTTCAAGGACGATGTCGAGAAGACCAGCGGCGGACGTATCACGGTCCAGACCTTTCCCGCAGGCTCGCTTGTCAATGAGCGCGCGGTGCCCAGCGCGATCCAGTCGGGGGTCGTCGATATTTCGCTGACAACCATGGGGAGTTGGTCCTCCATCGTGCCGACCGCCGGTGCGCTCAACACGGTATTCTTTCGTCCGACTACCGATAATTTCGACAAGGTGATCGGCCCGGGCACCGCACTTTTCAAGGCGCTGGATGACGACATGGCCGGTCATGGCGTCCGGTTGCTGGCCGCTCTGTATAACGGACCGGTCGTGGTGGTCTCCAAGGCACCGATGAAATCGCCGGACGATTTCAAAGGCAAGACGGTTCGTGTATTCGACCGGCTTACCGCTGAGATCGTGCAGTCGCTTCATGGCGCGCCTTCGACGATCGAAGTCGCGGATGTCTATCCGGCATTGCAACGCGGCACGGTTCAGGCAGCTATCGGCGGACTTGAAGGCGCCATCGGCCTGAAAGAGTACGAAGTCGGCAAGTATCTCTTGGCCACCAACGGCGAATTCGGGCTTTTGCTGACCGGTTACGTCATGAACAAGCAGTCGCTCGAGGCGCTTCCGGCAGACCTGCAAAAGATAGTTCTCGACAGCGCCTACAATGCCAGCCGGCATGCCACCGAAGCGATGATCGCGTCTTACGGCAAGGAACTCGATCAGATGCAGGCTCACGGCATGACCGTGACGACGCTCAGCCCGGACAGCGTCGAATACAAGCAATTCTCCGATGCACTGGCTCCGCTGGCCAAGACACAGGAGGCGCGCTTTCCGAAGGAACTGATACGCCAGGTGCTCGATGCCCAGCGCTGAGACCGATGAGCAAGCAAGCGGCTCAGCTCTGGCGCGGGAACTCACGGCGGCAACGCGGTGGATCTGCAATTTCGGCGTCTTTCTGATCCTGCTTCTTCCGCTACCCGTGCTTTACGAAGTCGTCGCCGACCAGTTCGACCAGCCCCCGGTCTGGGTATTCGAGACCACGGGCTATCTGATCATCATGATCGCCTTCGCGGCGTCCGGATACGGCCTGAGCACGGGACACCATTTCCGTGTTGCGTTGCTTTCGGAAAAAATTCCGGCGCTGGCAAAGCCCCTTGCGACGCTGTCGGGCGTTCTCGAGGCGCTGTTCGGACTGATCTTGCTGACCGCAGGCGCGATGCAGGCCTATGGAGCGTTCGAGCAGGATTTGCGGTCGGACACCCTGCTGCAGGTGCCGCAATTCTGGCCGATGCTGGCATTCCCGATCGGAGGATTCGCCATCCTGTTGCAGGGACTATCCCACATCGTCATGCCGCGGGTTCGAAATATCAGGCCATGACCCTGGTTGCGGGCTCATCCTTCGCGCTGATAACGCTCGTCATGTTCGGGCTGATGGCGCTCGGCATTCCGATCTTTGTTTCGATCGGGCTCGCGGCATTCGCGGGTCTGACATTGATATTCGGCCCGCTGCACGCGATGGTCGATTTCACCTCGTTTCTCTGGCAGAGCCTGAATAATTTCGAGCTCGTAACCATTCCGCTGTTCGTGCTGACCGCGATGCTGGTCGAGGAATCCAAGATCGGCGATGAGTTGTTTGCCTGCGCGAAAGCGTGGATCGGTTCGGTACCCAACGGCCTCGGTGTCGCGGTGATCCTTACCTGCGCGATCTTCGCCAGTATTACCGGATCGAGCCCCGTCACCGCCGTCACTGTCGGACTGATCGCGCTGCCTGCACTCGCCCGCGAAGGATATCCGGATAGCCTGCGCGGCGCGCTGATTGCCGGCGGCGGTACGCTGGGAATTTTGCTGCCGCCGAGCTTGCCGCTGATCATTTACGGGGTTCTCACCCAGACTTCGATCGGAAGTCTGTTCATGGCGACTGTTATTCCGGGATTGCTGCTGACGGCAATGTTCTCGGTCTATGTCGTCCTGGTGCATCGGCCTGCGGTGCGCGCCCGCTCGCATTCGATGCGGGAGCGCCTGCAGGCGCTCTGGAGCGCGTTGCCGATCATCGTTCTTCCGGCGTTCATCATCCTGTCGATCTATCTGGGATGGGTGACGCCGACCGAGACCGGGGCCGTCGCGGTGGCGTACGTACTGGCCCTCGGGCTTGTCCGGGGACGGCTGGACGTTTCAAAAATCCTGCGAGCTGGACGCTCCGCGGCGCTGACGTCGGCGATGCTGTTGCTGATTTTCGGTACCGGCTCCGTTTTCGCCCGCTACAGCGCGATGCTCCAATTGCCGCAGCATGTTGCATCCGCGGTGGGCGGAGTACCGGGTGGACCGTTGATGGTGTTCACCGCGATCGTGGTGACCGATCTGATTCTCGGCACCTTTCTCGAGTCTGGCGCCTTGACGATCCTGACCATTCCGATCTTTTTTCCGATCGCGCAGGCGATCGGGCTCGATCCTGTGCAGTTCGGCGTGATGATCGCAGTGAATCAGGAAATCGCCCAGATCCATCCGCCGACCGGTCTCAATCTCGTAACGGTGTCGTCGATATCCGGCATCCCGTTGACGCGGATGATGGTCAGCATCCTGCCGTTCATCGCGATCGAGCTCGTCATGATCTATCTTCTCTACTTCTTCCCGCCACTGACGCTGTTCCTGCCCGCCCATATGAGCATGCATTGAAATTCCATGAGCAGATCTCTCCCGGAGATGACACGATGAAGCTGAATGACGAAGAAAGAGCCATGCTGGCCGGCGAGTTCGGGCCGCTGAGAAAATGGGCCATCGAGCATCAGATAAGGGTTGGTAGTTATCTGAAAGCTGCGGACTTCGTTCCGGTGATGCAGGCGCACATCATGGCGGACACCGAATCGCTGGGTGCCGCCGGAGTCGAATGGCTCGAGAACTGGACAAAATTGCCCGCCGAGCAGCGCCGGGTGAGAATTCCAACGATCACGGATCCCCGGGGCACCGATTTTGCTGCCGCCAACAAGCTCAACCAGCAGCCGTGGATGGTCGACCTTGAGCGGCGTGCGATTGCCGCCTTCGAGTCATTGGGAGTCCTGATGACCGACACCTGCATCAACTACCAGACCATCATGCCGCCGGTTCGCGGTGAACACACTGCCTATGGCGATACTGGCGTCGTGATTTATTCCAACAGCGTTTGCGGTGCGCGCTCGAATTTCGAGGGCGGCCCTTCGGCACTGAGCGCAGGATTGACCGGCCGGACGCCGCGATACGGGTTTCACCTCGACGAACTCAGGCGCGCTACTCTGATCGTCAACGTCAACTGGACCCCCAAGGAGCTCAACGAATGGGGCGCACTCGGTGCGCTGGTTGGCCGGCTCGCCGGTGATTACTGGCAGGTGCCAGCGATCGCCGGCATCGAACGTAGTCCGACGTCAGACGAGATGAAGCATTTCGGTGCCGCGATGGCCAGCTTCGGTTCGGTTGCTCTGTTTCATATTGTGGGCGTTACGCCGGAGGCCATGCATCTGAGCGATGTTGCTGCCGCGCCGCAATCGCTGCGGACCTACAGTATCGGGGATTCCGACGTGCGTGCGCTTCAAGCCGGTTATGGCGGGGCGATAGACGAGGTCGATATTGTCGTGTTTTCGGCCCCGCAGCTCAGTCTGGTAGAAATGCGTCAGGTTTCCATGCTACTTGAGGGCCGGCGCACGACGATCCCGCTGCTCGCCATCACCAGTCCGCAAGTCAAGCCGGATGCGGATCGCATGGGTATCACGGCGAAGATCGAAGCGTCGGGAGCGACCGTCCTTTCCGGCATGTGCTTCTATCAAAGCTACGCACGGGAAATGGCGGAAGCGAACGGCTGGAGAAGGCTCGCGACCAATTCGGCCAAACTGACCAACATCCTCGGCGGCTACGGTTATACGCCGGTGCTGCTCTCGATGGAAAAATGTGTCGATGTCGCGTGCGCCGGCGGAAGGATAAATCAATGAGTCAGTCCATTTTTTACGCAAATGCCGGAATGGGGAAGAACGTAAAGGGCGTGGCCCTCGTTGCAAAAGACGGTTTCTCCGCGCGCTACGATCTCGATCGTATCCACGGCGTGTTTTCCAGGCCGGAGCACAAGCTCGCGGGCGAAAGTTATCGGGACCGAATCCTGATCCTGGATGCGGCGAAAGGCGGCGTTGCAACGGCGTGGATGCTGTATGAAATGGCCGCACGCGGGATCGTTCCCGCCGCGCTGGTGCTCAATACCGTCAACCCGATCATGGTTCAGGGCACCGCGCTGGCCGGAATGACTCTCGATTTCCGGCTTCGACCAGGACATCACCCAGGCCATCGCAAATGGAGCAAGCGTCGAAATCGAGCCGAACGGTCAGCGTCCGTTCATCCGTGTGGTCGCATAGTCGGCCTCAGCCCTGCGTTCCAGGCCTTGAACCCGTCGAGGCGATGACAAAAAAAGGATCGGTCCGTGGGGACCGCAGCGCACTTTTGCAGGTACGGGATTAAATTGGGCAATGTTGGTGAGGGTCAAGCAAATCATCGATCGAGGCGGCTCAAACCGGGCCTTGACAAGATTGCGTGTCCTGCTCCGCAGCAACGAGTTCTATCTGATCCCCCTTGCGCTGGTGATTGGAGTGATCACCGGCGCCATCGTGACGTTAATGAGCGAAGCTGCCCAGATCGCTCACGTCCTTATCTATGGAATTCCGATCGACGTCCGGCTGAGCGCCAATGCCTATGTCAAGCCATGGGTGGCGTTGACCGCGCCGGCAATCGGCGGGCTTGCGCTCGGGATCATGGAGTGGTCCCGGCGACGCTGGAAGATATCGCGTGCGGTGGACCCCATCGAAGCCAACGCTCTGCGCGGAGGCATGCTGTCGCTGCGCGACAGCATGGTGGTCAGCAGCCAGACGCTGGTCTCCAACGGCTGCGGCGCATCTGTTGGACTCGAAGCGGGTTATACCCAGATCGGCTCCGGTGCAGCATCCCTGATCGGACAGTTCCTGCACCTGAGGCGCAACGACCTGCGCTTGATCGTCGGTTGCGGCTCGGCCGGCGCCATCGCCGCGGCTTTCGGTGCCCCCATCACCGGCGCATTCTACGCCTGCGAACTGATCGTCGGCGTCTATTCGGTCGCCAGCGCGGCGCCGATTCTTGCCGCCTCCATCGCTGGCGCGATTACCGCGCAGTGGCTTGGCGGCGCCCCCTATTCGCTCGAAGTGCTCCGGGTCAGTAGCGTCGGCGTCGAGCAGTATCTTGCGCTCCTCGTGCTGGCCTTGATTGCCGGCGCGGTCGGCATCGCGGTGATGCGGAGTTCGCCGGTCTTTGAGCGCGTTTTCACGCAGCCCTGGATACCGGTCTGGATCAGGCCAGCGATCGGAGGTCTGTGCATCGGAGGTCTGGCGATCATCACACCGCAGGTCCTTGCGGCGGGACACGGGGCCATGCTGCTGGATCTGCATCACGAGATGGCCATCGGCCTGATCGCCCTGGTCATCGCCTTGAAGGTGATCGCCTGTCTGATTTCACTCGGGTCGGGATTTCGCGGCGGCCTTTTCTTCGCTTCCCTGTTCGTCGGAAGCCTGATCGGTAAGTTTTTTGCGGCCGCCGTGCTGCTGTTGGCTCCGGACCTGGCAGTCGATCCGCAGGTCAGCATGCTGACCGGCATGGCGACGCTTGGCGTGGCCATCGTGGGCGGACCGCTCACGATGGCCTTCCTCGTGCTTGAGATGACGCGAAGCGTGGACGTTACCGCCGTTGTCCTGGCCGCGTGCATCGTCACCAGTGTCTGTGTACGGTTCATGTTCGGTCATTCATTCTCGACCTGGCGCCTGCATCTTAGCGGCAAAACCATTCGCAGCGCGAACGATGTCGGATGGCTGCGCAATCTCACTGTCGAGCGCATGATGCGAACCGACGTCGGCAAGGTTCCGTCGACCACGACGGTTGCCGCGTGTCGTCGCGAGTTCGCGCTGGGCTCCAGTCAAGCAGTGGTGTTGATCAACAACTCAGACGCTTATTGCGGGCTGGTGCAGCTTCCCGAATTGTTTTCCGGGGAGTTGGATACGATCGCCGATGAGATCCAGGTGATCGAGCTCGCCAAATACACCAATGTGGTGCTGCTGCCGGAAATGAATGTCAAGTCTGCGATGAAAATGTTCGACGACGCGGAGGCCGAGTTTCTTGCCGTTATCGAATCAGAGGATAGCCGCAAGGTCATCGGTGTTCTCAGCGAAGTCCTTCGCTCGACGTCGGTACGTCGAGGAAATCGACAAAGCGACACGCGGGGTTCTCGGAGCTTTGACCTGAACGGCGATGCCAAGGGCCGTTTCTCGCCGATACTGTTAAAACGATCTTTCCGCCCGATGAATGCGATTTCTTTGACCGCCGATGCGTTTCGCGCGCAGCGTCGTGAGAGATCATATCGCTTCACTCAAAACGACCACGGGCCCTCGTAGTGGCAAGTCTAAAAATCGACTTTCGCGAGATTTTCAGCGTTGGTGGATTTTCGATTTTTGCGCAAAGCGGTCGTTGAGGTGTGAAGTTGGATGCGGATAGGCCCGCTGACCGGCACTCCCGCTCTGCCGCCGCCTGGATGAGGCGTCACGCCCGGCCTCCGTACCGAGATTATGGCGCAGGTCGCGATGGGTTTCGTGTCCCCGCAACCAAGTTTAGAAAAAAGCCGAGTGGTTTCAATATATTACTGGACTTCCTTTTGGTTTTTGAACCGTCACAATCACTGCGCATTTCCCCGCTCGCCGAATACAGCCGCGACTGCCTGCGTACGCTGCGCGTGGATACCGGCATCCGCTATGACGAACGCAGCCGTGGCACGCTTCAGCTATTCCGCGCGCAGGGCCAGCTTGATGGCACCGCCGGCGACATTGCGGTGCTCAAGCAATATGGTGTGCCGTATGAGGTTCTTGACCGCGATGGCTGTTTCAACAGACCGGCGCTCGCCGCGATGAAGCACAGGATCGCGGGTCTTCAATTGCCTCAGGCTGAGACCGGCGATTGCCACATTTACGTTTGCGCTTGCGACCGCTCCGCGAGACTTGGTGTGCAGTTCCGCCTGGAGACGGCCATCGAGCGCCTGATCGCGGACGGGTCGGAGATATCAGGTGTCGCGACCAGCGCAGGGGTGTTGCAGGCCGACGCCTATGTGGTCGCGCTTGGCAGTTGGTCGACCCGGCTGCTTGGGCCGATCGGCATCTCGATCCCAGTCTATCCGGTCAAAGGCTACTCGATCACCGTGCCGATTGCCGATCCCGATGCGGCGCCGGTGTCGACGGTGATGGATGAAAGCTACAAGGTAGCGATCACCCGGCTCGGCGATCGCATCCGTGTCGGCGGTACCGCGGAAGTTTCAGGCTACTCCAACAGGCTCTATGCCGCGCGACGGGCGACGCTCGATCATTCGCTGACCGACCTGTTCCCGCGCGGCGGCAATCTGGCTGAGGCCACTTTCTGGAGCGGGTTGCGGCCGATGACCCCCGACGGGCCGCCGGTCATCGGCGCCACGCGCTACGCCAACCTTTATCTCAACACCGGTCATGGCACGCTGGGCTGGACCATGGCGTGCGGTTCGGGGCGGGTGCTTGCCGATCTGCTGTCGGGCCGCAAGCCAGACATCGACACCGCTGAACTTGCCTTGGCCAGATATGAAAATCGCTTTGTCTGATCTCGGGTTCAAGCCGACGCAGCTTACCCGGAGAACAAACCCGGCCCGTTCGGGCGCATATGGCCACGGCCGGCGGCAAAAATGGGCTGTCAATGGAAAACTATGGGTGTTCCGTCACGTCGCCGTGACGTATATAGTGTGCTGAACCGAGATCTTGGCGCGAGGACGACCATGAAACGCGGAATTGCCATTCTGGCTTCGCTTGGCGTGTTAGCCATTGTTGCGTACTTCACGACAGCCAAATGGGCCATTCATCATGAAACAATGACGTTTTACGATGCATCGCGCAACAACCGTCCCGTCGAGGTGGACATAGCCGTACGACGCGACAAGGAGATGCAGGCCGATGCCGGCATGTATAAGCTGCCAGTGGCGATTCTCAGCCATGGCAACACGGTCAAGTTTACCGAGTACTCGTTCTTGGCGAACGTTTTTGCCGCCCGCGGTTATATCGCGATCAGCATCCAGCACGATCTGCCGACCGATCCGCCGATGGTCACGAAAGTCGGTGAGCTCTATGTTGGTCGTCAGCCACAATATCTGCGCGGCGTTGCCAACATCAATTTTGCCGTCGAGCAAATGCGAAACGTCCAGCCGAACGCCGATTACGACGATCTGACACTTGTTGGACATTCCGCTGGCGCCGACATCTCGATGTATTTCGCCAAGTTGTATCCCGAACGGACCAAGAAGGTGGTGACGCTCGACAATCTGCGCGTACCATTTGTGACCGGGGGCAGATTCAAGATACTTTCGTTCCGCTCGAAGGATCCGGTCTTCAAGACCGACCCCGGTGTCATCCCTCCTGAAGAGGTCCAAAAGAAATCTGGCATCGAGGTCATACAAACCGGCTTCCAGCATAACGACATGCGCGATACCGGACCCGATCAGGCAAAGGCTTCGATCGAAGGCATGCTCGACAAATTTCTTGAAGACGATAGTCCGCTCAGGCCAGTCGAGACCAAAGCGCCGGATTTGACCGATGTGGGGCCGGTCACGCCCTACGTGCCGGTCGCACCGACGGCGAAGAAGCGCGTGAGTTCAACGTCGTCAGCGACTTCAACGTCGTCGGCGACATTGGCCGCGCGGCAATAGCTTACGGGGTGTGTCAGCGTCGAGCCTGGGTATCTCAATCGAACGGATATCGGGGCTTAGACGAAGAAATATCCGGCTGTCTCGGTTCTCTGATGAGGGGGAGCTTGATCAGCACTCGCTCGATGACCACAATCCTGTCCCGCCGTCCGCGTGCAAGACTTTGCTGGCTCTTTCTCGGTTCGCTGCTATTCAGCGTCCCGGCCTCGGCAGATGAATATCCCGTAAAGGGAGTGTGGGTGGCCTTGGGGCGGGAGTTTCCGGCCGCGGAATATGAAATCTGCTTTGCCGTAAGAACCTTCGGCGTCGAAGCCGTGTTACACAAATCGGTTTCGGAGATAATGATCTTCTCGAAGGACCGCAGATACGATCTTAAAGGCGACATCGAAATTCAGGCGACTGTCAAGTCCGTGCGACCCGCGACTCAGGGTTATCGCATCACAGAAACGCTGAACGATCGTCGCCAATGGCTCGGCTTCGCCAAAAGGATAACATACTCTCTGGCCATTATTGATCCTCGGAAGATTGAGATTCGAAATGAGATAAGCGCGATCCGCTACGCCAAATGCGGTTCTCAAAAATCAGCTATTTAAGGCGGCTCTTGCCCCGCGGCGCTGTGGGTTGACGCCGAATACCAAATGCCGGCGAGGCAAGGTCAACGACTGCCGGCAATCGACGCTGAGCTGCAAACAATCTGCTCGTGCAGATAGCTGGCGTCGTAGTTCCAAGTTTGCTCAAAGGCGGCGATCTGGCGGCGCTCCTTTGCAAAGCCGGGAACCCGGAAAACCGACCAAGCATGCGCTCGTGGCGGGCATCAGCCGCTTGCCATCGCTCTCGCCGCCGACGCGGAGGCTCCCCGCCAAATTGCCCGCGAGGTTTTCCCGAGGTTCCGGGTGCGAGCGCGTGCATTGCATTGTTGCATGGCGTCGCGAGAACTTAAATCAACTGCGGGCGTTAATGGTGCATTCGAGGGAGTTTCGGCATGAAAAAGCTTTCCGCTCTCTGTGTCGCCCTTTGCGTTGGCCTTTCCGTCACCGCCGCGTTTGCCCGCGGCGGCGGCATGGGATCGCACCATTCGTCCGGGGGCCTGCCCGTCACCGGCGGCGCCTTCGGCACCAGTCCCGCGGCGCCTGGCACCAACTCGTTGGGCACGGCACTCTCGTCAAGCGGCGCTGGTAACGGCCCCCAGAAAGGACCGCTTCTCGGCACCAATCCTGCCATCGACCGTGAAGAGGCGAAGGTCGACAAAATGATAGGTTCGATCTGCCGGGGCTGTTGAGGCCGCGCCCCGCAGGTTACAGGTCGTACCCAAGACATGCGGTGAACCCGGCGTGCCGACGGGGCTGCAGCTCACGTTCTGAAGACAAGGTCAGAATACGCATTCGCGCTCAAGCCGTATGTCCATGCCACGGCCTCCCGGGCGGTCCGCATGTGGGCGGGGACCTGAAGGAAGAAATGTCTTTGCGTGCCGTCGGGCTCGGGCGTGGCGTTGATCACCTCGACGGCCGCCCAGGCGTCCGATGCCAGCCAGGACTTGCGCCAGAGAATCCCCGTCTCATCTTCGGCGATCCGAACCGGGCCGCCCAGCGCCACATAGCGTTGCGGGGTCATGATCTCGATCATGCAGCGGCGCACCTGAACGTTGGATTCGCCATCGATGGACGCGAGCGTAATGTTCGCCGGATGCTCGATGATCCAGGATGGGACCTCGACCCCTTTCCAGGCCCATATCGACCGGCCATCCCGGAATCGCAGCGCCGGGCCGTCAACATTGTGCAGGCGATCGCGCGCATCACCGCGCAGGAGGTTCGGCCGCTCGACCAGCCAGCAGGTCTGCGCGTGTGGTTGCAGCCAGCCCACGTTGGTCGCTAGCTGCCACAGGCCTAGCAGAGCTTCGGTCTCGGCGCCGAGGCCAAGCACGTCACGGATATAGTCGTAAGTTCCGAGCCAGGACCATTCATGCTGGCCGGTTATGCTGTTGCTGAAGTCACGCGGCCAAAGCAGTGCCAGCGAACTCCGGGACCACGACAGCGGCCGTGCGCGGCGGATCCGCTCCAGCAAGGAGACGTCGTCATAGGCGGCGCCCACCATGACGGCGTCGGCAGCGGCCGCCATCAGCGGGTCGGCGGGGTTCACCAGGCTCTCCACCATGGCCTGCACGCGCTTGTGCACGCGCATCCCGACCCGCGCCGCAACCTGCCGCCGAACTCTGTGCACGACAGCCGATTTTAGGTTCGGACCATCGGCGCCTGAAGCCCGGCAGGTGAGATGCGAGAGGGCGACAGGACTCTCGCACCACACAAAGCGGACTGGAGGCTTGCACGCCGCGGCGCGGTAGGCCAGCCGTACGCCCTCTTCGGCGGCGCGGCGATCCGCTGGCTCGGTCGATCGCCGGATCGCGGCCCATCGCGCACGATAGCCGCTCGACGCAGCCGTCTGCTCGGGCGTCAGCGCCCTGTACTCAGTCGGCAAGGACGCGCGCGTCCCGCGGTCCGAGCTCGCGCTGGCGGCGAACGCGGTAGGTTCCTCGCCTCAGGGTTAGCGGTGCATGTTCGTCATGCGTCACCCTGGCGGACGGAGAGTTGACCTGGACATGTCCGACGTAGAGGCCGGCAGGAATGTCCCGCGCGAGGCTGTCGTCGTGAAACATGATCACGCGCTCTCTTATCGCATGGCGGTGACCGCTGGCTTCGCCTTCCGCCAGCACCATCGCCGCGCCTTCGGCATTTTCCGCAATCGTTCCCGATGGCGCGATATCGGGTACCTTCTCAAGCAACAAATCACCTTGTGCCAGGATCTCGGTCATCGTGCGTCCTCCTTGCGCTCAAGCACCCCTCAAGGCCGGTGCTGGGATTGCTTCGACCCATTTCAGACAGCTTTTTGCCGCGACCGCTGCTCTCACGGACGCTGGCCGCTGCTTATTGTACGACTTCTCCATGCAGCGCGAGGTCGAGACCGTCGCGCTCCGTGCTTTCCGTCACCCGCAGGCCGACGAACATCTTGATCACGGTGAGGATGATCAAGCTGACGACGGCATCATAAACGAAGACAATGGCAACCCCGATGCATTGATTGAAGAACTGACCAACATTTCCTTCCAGAACGCCCGCCGTTCCGCCATATTGCTCGACCGCGAACACCCCGGTCAGCAGCGCCCCGACGATCCCGCCAACCGCATGCACGCCGAAGCAATCCAGCGCATCGTCATAGCTGAACATGCGCTTCAGGCCGGTGCATCCCCAGTAGCAGAACACGCCCGCCGCAATTCCGATGGCAAAGGCACCCACGGGTCCGACGAAACCGGAGGCCGGCGTAATGGCTACCAGGCCGGCGACCGCACCCGAGCAGATGCCGACCACGGTCGGCTTGCCCTTCAGACCCCATTCCACCAGCATCCAGGTGAAGCCAGCGACGGCCGTGGCAATCTGGGTCACCAACATGGCCATGCCGGCCTGCACGCCCGCGGTAACGGCGGAACCGGCATTGAAGCCGAACCAGCCAACCCAAAGCAGCGCGGCGCCGATGAAGGTGAGGACCATGTTGTGCGCCGGCCCTGTCTCCTTGCGTTTCCCGAGCATGATGGCGCACATCAGCCCGGCGACGCCGGCATTGATGTGCACGACGGTGCCGCCGGCGAAATCCAGCACCTTGACCCACGCGGCGTCGTTGCCGGAAGCCAGGAACCCGTCAGGTCCCCAGACCCAGTGCGCAATCGGCGCATAGACGAAAATAGCCCACAGCCCGATGAACCAGAGCATGGCCGAGAATTTCATGCGCTCGGCGAACGCGCCAGCAATCAGGGCCGGGGTAATGATGGCAAACGTCATCTGGAAGCAGATGTAAACGCTTTCGGGGATGGTCGCGGCGAGCGGATTGGGATTGCCGATACCTCCCTTGCCGATGTCGCTTACGATGTTCGCGAGGAATGCGCGGTCGAGGCCTCCGACAAAGGGCGTGCCAGCGCGAAACGCCATGCTGTAGGTGAGCAGCGCAAAAAGAATCGAGACAAGGCATGTGACGGCGAAGCTGGTCATCACGGTGTCGCCCACGTTCTTCTTGCGCACCATGCCGCCATAGAACAGCCCGAGGCCGGGGATCGTCATCATCAAGACGAGCGCAACGGAAGTAAGCATCCAGGCGGTGTCGCCGGAATTGGGCGTGCAGTTTTCGAGAATTTTGCCGCCGCAGGCCGGAGGTGCCGCGTCTTCGGCGAACGCAATGTCACTCAGTAGAAAACAGAGCAGCGCAGTGCCCAGGAGAGCAGCCACGAAAGGTACGAGTCGTTGGCGCGCATATGTTCGACATTCCACTGTCTCTCTCCTCGTCGCAAGGATGCCGGCCAGGGTTTACCCAGCCGCTGCCTCAGTTTTTCTATTTGCAATAAACCGGCGCTCGACGGTGCCCGACATGGACCATGCCCGTCTACGCCGGTCGCCTTTTCGCAGAGGTTGGGAGCGCCCATGACAACTCGACACGCCGCGCATCGGCGGCGACAAGGTCAATCCGGGCCATTGGCACAAAACGAGGGGTATGCCCGGCCCTGCGGTCAATCGGCCGAGGTCAAACAACTGGAGACTGGCAGCGACAAACCTCACGGCCTAACCGCCTTTCCCTGATGCTCGGCCAGGGTCGGACAGATGACGTTTCCTGTATCCAATTTTTAATCAAGATTCATGCCATCGGCAATCATCCGGCAACCTCATGATTCGCAATCGATTCCCTTGCATGGACTCGAACCGGCCGGGGCTTTTGCCGTTTCTGACGGCACGCTGCGCCTAGGAAAAGGGCACGGCTGCCGCCGCGGATGGTCGTCACCAGCCGAATATCGGCAATGAGCTGGCTGCCAGCAAGGCTCTGGCGCCGTTCTCAATTGCGCGTGCGGGCGATCGTTCCGGCGACGATCTGCATGATGACGCCGACCATCCATCCGAGCATGATCATTGTGGTCCAGAACAAATACGGGGTTTCGCGCAGCACGATCACGCCGACCGAGGCAAAGGCCGCTAGCGCCGCCAGGAACGTGCCCACCGCACTGAGGAATTCCGCGGCATCGATCCTTGCGCCCGGGGTGTCCGGCGAAGCTTCGTCATGCGGGTGAAACGGCAGCGGCGGCGTATCGATCCCGAGATAGAACCCGACGGCGCCGCCGATCATCATGATCAGGATGAAGGCCTGGGAGGTGAGCGCCGCGAAGCTCGACCCGACATGGGCGCCGACGAACAATCCGCTGGCCGCGCCCGCCATCGCAAGCCCGATGCGTTCCAGAACGTGTGCGAATTTCCTGACGCGGGATCTCATGGCGTGACCCCAGATGGGTAGAACCGCAAGCTAGAGCATTTTGCCGCCGCGCGAAACAGAAGACTGCTGCGGGATGCTTCAGGGCGTGGTCGGTTCAGCGCTGCAGCGCCGCGAGTAATTCGTCCGGGCGTTCGGTCATCATCATGTGGCCGGCACCGGCCAGAACCACGGTGCGGCCATTGGGAAAAGCCGCCGCCAGCGCCTTGCCCGCCTTTGCCGGCGTCATCATGTCTCGCTCGCCGAGGATCAACGTGGTCGGCACCGTGACCCCGGCGGCGGCAGCCAGCGCGTTCTGATAGGCGTTGCAGGCGGCGAGATCGCTGAACAGCACGCCGGGTTGACAGTGCTGCAGCACGGCTTGTGCGCCGCCATGCATCCAAAGCCCAGGCGCCAGGCTTCCGCCCAGTTCAGCCTTGAAGCCCAATCCCCAGATCGACACCATGTCGATCGCGGCCTGGTCGTTGGCTTCGGCCGCCTTGAGCAGGTCGGGACCCACCGTCATGCTGGCCGCGGTCCCGATCAGGCCGAGCGCCGCTACCCGCGCCGGATGCCGCGCCGCGGTTTCAAGCGCGATCAGCGATCCCATGGAATGGCCGATCAGATCGGCGCTTGACGCGCCGGCGGCATCGAGCAGGGCGGCGGTCCAGTCGGCCATCTCGGCGATGCTGCGAAGGCCGGGGCCGGCCGAACGTCCGTGGCCGGGCAGGTCCGGTGCCAGCACGGCAAAGCCGTGATGGGCGAACCAGCGGCTGTGTAACGCCCAGGCGGTATGGTCGAAGCCGGCGCCGTGCAGCAAGACCACGGCCGGCAGCGTCGAATCGAATTCGCGGCCGCCGGTCGCGACGAATATGTCAGCGCCGTTGACGGACAATTTCATGGCTCACACCTTCTGCGAGGCACGCAGCGCCTGCCCGAGATCGTCGATGATGTCCTGGGCGGCTTCGATCCCGACCGACAGTCGCACCAGTTCCTCGCCGACGCCTGCGGCCCGAAGTTGCGCGGCATCCATCTGCTGATGCGTGGTACTCGCCGGGTGAATGACCAGGGTCTTGGCATCGCCGACATTGGCGAGATGGCTGATCATCCGCAAGGTCTCGATGAACTTGCGGCCGGCGTCCCGGCCGCCCTTGATGCCGAAGCTGACAATCGAGCCGGCGCCGCGCGGCAGCAGCCGTTTTGCCAGTTGGTGATCCGGGTGGCTTTCGAGCGAGGGATGCAGCACCCAATCCACCGCCTTGTTGCGCGACAGGAAATCGAGCACCGCGTGGGTATTCTGCATGTGGCGATCCATCCGGACGCCCAGGGTCTCGATGCCCTGCAGGAGGTGAAAGGCGTTGGTCGGCGACAGGCATGCGCCGAAATCGCGCAGGCCCTCGGTCCTCGCGCGCATGATGAAGGCGGCGCGGCCGAACTGCTCGTCAAAGACGATGCCGTGATAGCCGGCATAGGGCTCGGTCAGCACCGGAAACTTGCCGGAACTCGTGCCAGTCGAACCGGCCGCCGTCCACGATCACGCCGCCGATGGCGATGCCGTGGCCGCCAAGCCATTTCGTCACCGAATTCATCGCGATGTCGGCGCCCCATTCGATCGGGCGGCTGAGATAGGGGGTGGCGAAGGTATTGTCGATCAGCAGCGGGATTTTTGCCTGGTGCGCGATCTGCGCCACGGCGGGGATGTCCAGCACTTCGAGGCCGGGATTGCCGATGGTCTCGCCGATCACCAGCCGGGTATTGGATGTGATGGCCGAGCGGAATGCGTCCAGCTCGCGCGGCCTGACGAACGTCGTCGCGATGCCAAAGCGGGGCAGGGTGTGTGCCAGGAGATTGATGGTGCCGCCATAAAGCGAGGAAGAGGCGACGATATGATCGCCCGCGCCGAGCAGCGTTGCGATCGCCAGATGCATCGCCGCCATTCCGCTTGCGGTGCAGATCGCGCCGACCCCGCCCTCCAGCGCGGCCAGACGCTCCTCGAGCACGGCGGTGGTGGGATTGGAAATTCGCGTGTAGATGTGTCCGGCGCGTTCCAGATTGAACAGGGCGGCCGCGTGATCCGAATCCTGGAAAACGTAGGAGGTCGTCTGATAGATCGGCACCGCGCGGGCGCCGGTCACGGGATCGGGGTGCTGGCCCGCATGCAGGCTCAGGGTTTCGAATGCGGGCGGCTTCGGTGCGGGCATGCTGGACTCGCAAGGTCGGGCGGCAATATCGGAAAGCGTGGAGGCGTTTGTGCCACAAGTCGGGTAGCGGTGTTAGTCATTGACAGCGCTTTCCGGCCCGCATGGCCGCCAACAGGAGGGGGCGGTGCGAAGCAGATGGTTCAACCGGACCGACGCCAGCGGGTAAACCCGGCCCAACCCAGCATCGCCGCCACGCCGGCCCAGATCGCGATGACGGCAACCGCGGCCGTCGTGCTGCGCGGGCGCTGCTCCGCTGCGTCGGCTTTGGCGCGGCACTCCGCCATCACCTCGTTCGGGATCAGCGACACCACCAGCCAGATGCCGAGCGGCACGATGACCAGATCGTCGGCATAGCCGAGCACCGGAATGAAATCCGGAATGAGATCGATCGGCGAAAGCGCATAGCCGGCGACGGCGGCCGCGAGAATCTTGGTGTACCACGGCACACGGGGATCGTAGGCGGCGAGGTAGACAGCGTGGACGTCCCGGATCAGCCGGCGCGCCCATAGCTTGACGTCGTGAAACATGGCGCAGCCTCATGCCCCAGCGGCACAGCCGGTCCGTCGCGTCACTGCAACTTGCACTTGGTTTCCGGCCGGTCGAGGCCGAGCGTATCGAGCGTGGATACCTGATGCAGGAAGCCTTCCTGCGGCGAGACCGACACGGTGTTGCGGCCGTCGAACAGCAGGATCGGCTGCCGAAGCTGCAGGTTCCAGTCGCGCACCGTCAGCTTCTGCCCCTTGAAGGCCGAAACCGAAAAGGCCGGACTCTTCATGTAAGCGAGCATCTTGCCGGGATCGCCGGAGCTGGTGCGCGCCGCCGCCTCGCCGATCATGCGAACCGCGGTCCAGGCCTGCATGTCCTGCGCCGTCATCGATCGCTGAAACCCCTTGGTAAAGCGGTTCTGCAACTGCACCGCGCCCCATTGGTCGAATGCGGCATCCCAACTGGTCGGCACAAGGCCGGCCGAACCGGCGACCGGCCGGGGATCCCAGGTCCGGAACGGCAAATAGCCGGCAAAGACCTCGCTCTCGTCGGCCGCCACCAGCACGTCGTGTTCGGGCGCGCTTTGCGTCACCACCGGCATCTGCTTCTGGATTTCGGCGATCCCGCTGTCGGTGCGTCGTGCGCCGCCGGTGTCCTTGAACTCCCGCTCCTCGACGATCTTGGCGCCGAAGCGGGTTGCGGCATGGCGCAGCGCGTCGCCGAATAGTTTGTCGTTGTCGTGCGAACCCGTCATCAGCATCCACTTGCGCCACTTCTTCCAGACCAGATACTGCGCCAGTCCGTCGGCGAGCATGGAGCGCGTCGGCGCGACATGAAACACATTGGCCCGACAGTCCTGCTCGCGCAGACGCTCGTCGGTGGCGGAGGCATTGAGCAGAGTTTCACCGCGCGCCTTGCCGGCATCGGCCGCCTTCAGCAGCCGGTCCGCATCGAGGCTGGTCACGACGAACGACGCTCCCTGGTCGGCGAGCGCATTGATCGCCGCACCGGGATCGTCGCCTTCGCCGAGCAAGGTCTCGATCAGGGTATAGCGCTGATTGAGGAAGCGTCCGGTGGTGTTGTCGTCATCGATCGCCAATTGCGCGCCGGCGAGACCGTCATTGGCGGCCGGCACATCCATCAGCGATATCCTGATCCGCGACGGCGCCAAATGAAGGTAGCCGATCCTGATATCCAACGGCTGATCGGACCGGCCGGTGCCGCCGAGCGCGACAAGGATGCAGACACCAACCAGAAGCCGGAGCAAATCACCTCTCCAATGCATATGCGGATGAACCTGTGGCTCGATCGGACGTTTTTTCCCGGACGGTGTTGTCCAACCGTCATGGCGACCGCCGTCGACGGCATGTCGTTGTGTTTTTCGTGACTTTCAAGCTACTCCCTTTATCGTATGGCGCAATGCCGGGTCGCGACCGCGCGTGTCGACCGCTACGATGGTCTAATTCGACGCCGCGGTGTCAAATGCGCCACAAAATGGTTCACATTCGAGCGACCTGAGTTGAGCCTGAGAGTTTGGAGACTGCCCATGTACGGTCTGCGCTGGATCGCGATACTTGGCCTCGGCCTGGCGGGGCCTGCTGTTCCGCTGGATTCCGCTTTTGCCTTCCACGCCTACATCTCCAACGAGAAGGGCAACTCGATCTCCGTGATCGACACCGACAAGATGGAGACCGTCGCCACCATCAAGACCGGGCAACGTCCGCGCGGCATCGAGGTTTCCCGCGACGGCAAGCTTTTGTTCGTGGCCCTCGGCGACGACGACAAGATTCAGATCTTTGACACCAAGACGCTGCGCGACGCCGGGGAACTGCCGTCCGGTCCAGACCCCGAGCAATTCACCCTCGATCCCTCGGGGAAAACCCTCTATGTCGCCAACGAAAACGACGCGATGGTGACCATCATCGACGTCGCAAAGCGCGCCGCCACCGGCGAGGTGTCGGTCGGCATCGAACCCGAGGGCATGACGGTCAGCCCCGATGCCAAGGTCCTGATATGCACGTCGGAGACCACCAGCATGGTCCATTTCATCGATACCGCAACGCATGAAATCATCGCCAACCTGCTGGTTGGTTCCCGTCCGCGCTTCTCGGCCTACAAGTCCGATGGGTCGGAATTGTGGGTGACTTCGGAAATCGGCGGCGCGCTTTCGATCATCGATCCGGCAACGCGCCAACTGAAGCAGACGGTAGCCTTCGAAATTCCTGGTCTGCGCTCGGAGGCGATCCAGCCGGTCGGGATCAACATCACCAAGGACGGCAAGCTCGGCTTCATCGACCTCGGACCAGCCAACCGGGTCGCCGTGGTTGACGGCGTCACCCACACCGTCCTGAAGTATTTGCTGGTCGGGCAGCGGGTGTGGCACGGGGCGTTCACGCCGGACGAGAAATACCTTCTGGTCGCCAACGGCGTCTCCAACGACGTCTCGGTCATCGACGTTGCAAACCAGCGGGTCATCAAGTCGATTCAGGTCGGGGAGTTACCCTGGGGGGTCGCGTTCGGGCCAAACTGATCTGTCGGTTCCCGGCGTCCGTGCGAATGCGGCGGGGCCGCCATAAAATTCCAATCCTGCGATCCCAATCAATCCTGCGATCCCAATCAAATGTCCCGCCGTCGCATGCCGGGATAGCCGCAACTCCATTTCTTGGCCATCCATTCCGGATGCTCGCCAATCCACTGGGCGATATAGGGTTGCGCCGCCATCATGCATTGGTTGATCGAACCGTTCCAAACGAATTGCAGATATTTTTCCTCGCAATTGCCGGGGTTGGCGATGGCACAGACGGTCAGGATGATTTCGATCATTCCTCGGCCTCCATTCAAATGTCACACAGAAATGATACGCTCAATTCATTCTTACGTTTCAAATTTTGGTGTTTATCCCCCGCGGGCCGATCGGCCGTTCCTGCCGCATCGCAACCAGCAGCTCGCTTATGGGCATCGCCAGATTTGTACCACTCGAAAAAGATTCCGAAGAGGCCAACGAAATCGCCGGCCTTGACATTGAACGTCAGCATGCAATGTTTCCAAGATACGGTATAACTTGCCCGGGTTTTGCGGGAGATTTGCCCTTTGCAGCTTGCGCTGTGAACGCGTGACGTTGCGAATGCACGATTTGCCAAGCGGACCGGGGCTCAAAAAAAGCCGTCACGGAACCGGGCTCAAAAAAATATCGTCGAGTGGGAGGAACGGTCGATGAAGACACGCGCCGCCGTTGCGTTCGAGGCGAAGAAGCCGCTTGAGATTGTCGAGCTTGATCTGGAGGGTCCGAGAGCCGGCGAGGTGCTGGTCGAGATCAGGGCGACGGGCATTTGCCATACCGACGCCTACACGCTGGATGGCTTCGACAGCGAGGGAATTTTCCCCTCGATCCTCGGGCACGAGGGCGCCGGCATTGTCCGCGAGGTGGGCGCGGGGGTCACGTCGGTGAAGCCCGGCGACCATGTGATCCCGCTGTACACGCCGGAATGCCGGCAGTGCAAAAGCTGCCTCAGCCAGAAGACCAATCTGTGCACCGCGATCCGCGCCACCCAGGGCAAGGGCGTGATGCCGGACGGCAGTTCGCGCTTCAGCCACAAGGGCAAGACCATCTTCCATTACATGGGCTGCTCGACGTTTTCGAATTTTACCGTGCTGCCGGAGATCGCGGTGGCGAAAATCCGGCAGGACGCGCCGTTCGACAAGAGCTGTTACATCGGCTGCGGCGTGACCACGGGGGTCGGCGCGGTGGTCAACACCGCCAAGGTGACGCCGGGCGCCAATGTGGTGGTGTTCGGCCTCGGCGGCATCGGGCTCAATGTCATTCAGGGTGCGAGGATGGTGGGCGCCGACAAGATCATCGGCGTCGACCTCAACGATTCCAAGGAGGCCTGGGGCCGCAAGTTCGGCATGACGCATTTCGTCAACCCGACGAAGCTCGGCGGCGACATCGTCGCGCATCTGGTGACGCTGACCGACGGCGGCGCCGACTTCACCTTCGACTGCACCGGCAACACCCACGTGATGCGCCAGGCGCTGGAAGCCTGTCATCGCGGCTGGGGGGTATCGGTGGTGATCGGGGTGGCGGAAGCCGGCAAGGAGATCGCCACCCGGCCGTTCCAGCTCGTGACCGGGCGGGTCTGGAAGGGCACCGCGTTCGGCGGCGCCCGCGGCCGTACCGATGTGCCCAAGATCGTCGACTGGTACATGAACGGCAAGATCCAGATCGACCCGATGATCACCCACGTTCTCAAGCTGGAGGAGATCAACCGGGGCTTCGAGCTGATGCACGAAGGCAAGTCGATCCGTTCGGTTGTGGTATTCTAGAGCAAGCGCGTCGTTGCAATCAAAAACGTCAAACACCAAGGAGGATAGGCCTATGACTGTTCATATCCACCCATCGGTTGACCAGGGAGTGAAGAAGGGTTCGGGCAGCTTTGCCGGCGGCACGCTGGTCTGCAAGTGCAAGGACAAGCCGGTCAAGGTCGGCATCAAGGGCGACGTCGCCCACAACCATGCCTGCGGCTGCACCAAATGCTGGAAACCGGACGGCGCCATCTTTTCGGTGGTCGCGGTGGTTCCGCGCGACAGCGTGAGCGTGCTCGAGAACGGCGACAAGCTGCACGTCGTCGACGCCTCGGCGGCGATCCAGCGCCACGCCTGCAAGGTGTGCGGAACCCATATGTTCGGCCGCATCGAGAACAAGGCGCATCCGTTCTACGGGCTGGATTTCATCCATCCCGAACTGTTCACCGAAGCCGGCTCGGCGGCGCCGGGCTTTGCCGCGTTCGTGTCCTCGGTGATCGAGTCCGGGGTCGAGCCGTCCGCGATGGGCGGGATCCGGACCCGGCTCAGGGAACTCGGGCTTGAGCCCTATGACTGCCTGTCGCCGGCGCTGATGGATGCGATCGCCACCCATGTGGCGAAATCCAAAGCCAAGGCCGCCTGACCCGCGCACCCGCGCGATGGCCCGAGCCGGCGGCAACAGCCGCCGGCAGGGTTGCCATCGTGTCTGCTCCCCTGACCATCTTCGCGTCGACAGCGCCGGAGCCTGGCAATCATGTCCATTGAGACGGTTTCGCAAAATCGATCGCATGACGGCGTGCAGGGCGTTTACAGGCACGACAGTCGCGAGACCCGGACGGCGATGACGTTCTCGGTCTTTGTGCCGCCGCATCAGGCCGGCGCCAGGTTGCCGGTGCTCTGGTATCTGTCGGGACTGACCTGCACCCACGCCAACGTCACCGAGAAGGGCGAGTTCCGGCGGGCCTGCGCCGAACTGGGACTGGTCTTTGTTGCGCCCGACACCAGTCCGCGCGGCGAAGGCGTGCCGGGCGATCCGGCCGGCGCTTACGATTTCGGGCTCGGGGCCGGCTTTTATGTCGACGCCTCGGTTCCGCCATTCGCCGATCATTACCGGATGTGGAGTTATGTGACGGCAGAGCTGCCCGAACTGATCGCCGAACATTTTCCGGTCGATGCCAAACGGCAATCGATCCTCGGTCATTCGATGGGTGGCCATGGCGCGTTGACAATGGCGCTGCGGCATCCCGGCCGCTATCGCGCCGCCAGCGCGTTCTCGCCGATTGTCGCGCCGTCGCAGGTGCCGTGGGGGATCAAGGCGCTGGGCGGATATCTCGGCGAGACGCGCGCCGCCTGGCGCCAGCACGATACGGTGGCGCTGATCGCGGACGGGGCGCGGTTTTCCGATTTCCTGGTCGATGTCGGCGATGCCGATCAATTCCTCACCGAGCAGCTTCGCCCTGAATTGCTGGAGCGCGCCTGCGCGCAGGCCGGCATCCCGCTGGTCCTTCGGCGCCAGCCCGGCTACGACCACAGCTATTATTTCGTCTCGACATTCATGGAAGACCATTTGCGCTGGCACGCCGCGCGACTGACGCCGTGATCGCTTCGACCCGACGGTTCCGCGTCTTGTTCGGCTTGCGCTAGTTCGGCGCTGCGTCGTGGTCCGCCGGCGCATCGTCCGGCAACCGGTTTCTGACCAGGAAGCGCACGCCGTGGTCATAGGCCTCGGCAGTGTCGCCGCGGATCTGGCCACCAAGATGGGCCACCGGCGCACCGCTGGAAGCGTCGAGAATCCAGATGTCCATGGATGAAATCAGCGACGACACTTTGTGGACCACGGACACTACGGCGTAGGTCGCGCCGGCCTGACGCGCAACCGGCAGAAAGCAGGTGCCGCATCGATAGCGCGGGGCCGTCGCGGCGACCTCCGCGCTGAAGGCCGCAAGATCGACCGGTGAATAGCGCCCGGTTTTTTCGAGGGCTTCCGATAGCACCCCGGTCGCCATGGCAAGCCGCTCCGCCAGGTCGGGTTGCGGAGGCTCGCCGCTGGTGTCGTAGATTTCGAACGGAAAAATGGCCGTCGCCGGTGCCGCGACGACGGCGCCCGACCAGCTTGCGATGCCGGCGACCACAACCAGAATCCGGATCAGCTCTGACCAAGACATCATCGTTCCTCGCCGCTGCGAGCGTAGCCCGGATGGAGCACAGCGCAATCCGGGAATGGGGGTGATGAACCCGGATTGCGCTGTGCTCCATCCGGGCTACGCATGGATTGCATCGCTGCGCTCGCAATGACAATGTCAGCAATAGAATCTGGCTGCGGGGAGATTATCATGGCGAAGGCGGTTTTTCTGTCAGTTTTCATGTTGGCATGCATTCCTGCCAGTGCTTCGGCAAAGGACACAAGGTTCTGGAACCTGACCGCCAATACGATCACTTCCCTGCAGCTTTCGCCGCCTGGCAAGAACGAGTGGGGCCGCAACCAGGCCGACAATGACCCCGATCATACCGTCGATCACGACGAGCGCTTGAAAATCACCACCGACGCAGGCACCTACGACGTCCGATTTGTCGACCGGAGCGGGCGGACCTGCGTTGTTCCGAATGTTCAGATCAAGGCCGGCTCGGTGTTTTCGATCGAGGAGAAGGAACTGAAGGGCTGCACCAAATAGCAACTCGGCGCAGGCTCAGAAGTTCACCCCGAATAGCAGGCGCGCCTGCTGGCGCTCGAAATTGACGAGGTCAAGGGATCCCGCGATGGCGGTGGCGTGGCCGGCGACCTGCGCGCTCCAGGCGGCGGCAATCCAGGTGCGTCGGGAAAGTTTGACATAGACGGTCGGCCCGAGAAAAAGGCCTTCGCCGGCCAGCGAGTCCAGTCCGGGTCCGTCGTACTGGCGCAGATAGCGGGCCTCGCCGCCGACGAACACGCCGGAACTTACCTGGGTCATCAGGCCCATTGCGAGGCCGGCGGTGGAATCCTGTGACCAGGTGCCGGTGAGTTTCGAGCGCGTGGTTTCCGGTTGATAGAGCAGGTTGAATGCCGCGACGACGCGATCCGGGACGATCTCCCAGTCGGCAGCGGCGACGAAGTCGACGCCATACTGGCCGGCGGGTTCGCCGGTGACGTCATCGGATCGGCCCCAATGCGGCTCCGCACCGATGGCAAAGCCGAAGGGTGCGGTGGCGCGATCGAGTAACCGGTAGCGGATGTCGGCAGAGAGTCCCCCAAACGCGGTATAGCGCTGATCGGTGAAGCCGCTCACGCCGGTAATGTCGTAGGCGTTGACCACGCCGGTGAATTCGGTTCGAAGGTCGGCCAATGGCACGAATTCCAGCGACACCGTGCTCGAACCCGCATCGTAGGTTCCGGTTCGCTTGCCGAAACGGCCGGTTGCGGAGCCCTCCAGCTCTCTTTCTCCGACCTCGCCCACGTCGCTACCGATGGTGAACCCAAACAGATGTTCGGTCTCGATCGGTTCGCTGCGGGCGGCGTCGGTCGGCATCAGCGCAAGGGCAACCAGCAGCCAGCATCTGGCACCCGGTTGCCGTCGTGCCGCTGAAGCAAAACGCCGCAGTACCCTCAGCACGGCCATGGCAGCATCCCGCCCGCGCCGAACCAGGTGTTGCCGCGCGACGGCAGCGGATGGCCGGCCGTTGCAAGGCGCTCGTTCACTCCATGCTCCCGTCACTTTGCCGCACTGCATCCAGAACCAGCGTCCGGAGCTCCGTGGCATCACGGATCGAAGCAAGTCCCGCCCGCGTCGATATTACAAGGCTTCGCCGACATTGCCATCGCGCTCGCCGAAATGCGGCGAGATTCGGCGGCCCTTCGCTGGTTCCTTTGGCGGGTGGACAGTGTCGGCGATTTCTCGCATGAATGGCGCAGTGACTACGATATCCCGCTTCGGAATTCTCGTGATGCTCTGCCTCGTGGTTGGGACGGCCCCGACATGGGCCGCCGAGACCTTGCGCATCGGCCTGCAAACGACCGGCACCTTTGCCTGGCAACTGGACGTGATCCGCCGCCACGGCCTTGCCGACAGCGCCGGCCTCGACCTCAAAATCAGCGAATTCGCCTCGCCCGACGCGGGCAAGCTCGCCATCAACAGCGGCTCGGTCGACGTTGCCGTGGTCGACTGGCTGTGGGTGGCGCGGGCGCGCGCGCTTGGCGCCAGGTTGCTGTTCTATCCCTATTCCAGCGCGGCCGGCGCCATCATGGTGAAGGGTGATTCCGCGGTGCGCAAGATCGGCGACCTCAAGGGCCGGGTTCTTGCCGTGGCGGGCGGCCCGCTCGACAAGAGCTGGCTGATCGTCCAGGTCGCGGCGATCCGCGCCGGCGTCGATCTCAAGCGTGAGACGACGCTCGAATACGGTGCGCCGCCGCTGATCGCGCAAAAGCTGCAGCAGGGCGAAGCTGCCGCGGGTCTCAATTTCTGGAATTTCTGCGCCAGGCTGGAGGCGCTGGGATATCGCCGGCTTCTCGACGTGCGGGATGCCGAAGCCGCACTCGGGTTGAAGCAGCCGGTCGCCCTGATCGGTTACGTGTTTTCGGAGCAATTTGTCGCAAGCCACCGGCGCACGATCGACCGCTTCATTGCCGTGACGCAAAAGGCCAACGATATCATGCTGCGATCCGACCAGGAATGGGATGCGCTTCGCCCGCTGATGAAGGCCGAGGATGAGGCAACGTTCAAGGCCTATCGCGATCGTACCAGGGAGGGGATGCCGCGACGGCCGATCAGCGAGGAAAAAACCGATGCCCGCGCGCTGTTCAGCACGCTCGCTTCGGTCGGCGGCCCCGACCTGCTGGGGCCCTCGCGCGAGCTTGATGCCGGCCTTTATTATCAACCTGCCGCAAGCGGAGACTGAGCGTTGCCGAGGATCTTGTCGCTGGCCGCGCTGATAGCCGTTTGGGCCGTGGCAGCGGCGCTGGTCCAGTCGCGGCTGCTGCCCGGCCCGCTGGCGGTCGGCGCCGTCACGCTTGCCGAAATCCGTTCCGGCGAATTGCCGTTTCAACTGGGCTGCACGCTGGCGCGCGTGATCAGCTCCTTCGCGATCGCGATGCTGCTCGGCAGCATCGCCGGCTACGCGATGGGGCGCTCGAAAACCATCGACCGCTACGCCGATCCGTGGCTGATCGTGCTGATCAACATGCCGGCGCTGGTGACGATCATTTTCGCCTACATCTGGATCGGGCTGGATGAAACCGCCGCCATCCTTGCGGTGGCGATCAACAAACTGCCGAATGTCACCGTCGTGATGCGCGAGGGGACCCGCGCCCTCGATCCCGAGCTCGAGGAAATGGCGCAAGCCTTTCAGTTCACCTGGCTGTCGCGGATCCGCCACGTCGTGATCCCGCAGCTCGCGCCCTATCTGGCGGCGAGTTCGCGTTCCGGCCTTTCCATCGTCTGGAAGATCGTGCTGGTGGTCGAATTGCTCGGACGCCCGAATGGCGTCGGCTTCGTCCTCGGCTCGGCATTCTCGCTGTTCGACATGGCGAGGATACTGAGCTATGCGATCTGCTTCATCGTTGTTATGCTTGTGATCGAAAGCCTTCTGGTACAACCGCTTGAACGACGCGCAAACCGCTGGCGACGCCGCCCCGCTTGAACTTCGCATCGATGCGAAGAGCTACCGGTCGGCCGATGGCACGCCGGTCGAGGTCGTTCGTGGCCTCGACCTTCGGCTCGAAGCGGGCTCGTTCGGCGCCCTGATCGGCCCGTCGGGTTGCGGCAAGACCACGATCCTGAAGATTGCGGCAGGGCTGGATGCGGATTTCAGTGGTCGAATCCGCGCGCCCGGATCCGGGCGTCTCGGCATTGTGTTTCAGGAGCCGCGGCTTCTGCCCTGGCGCACGGTCGAGCAGAATATCCGGCTGGCGCTGCCAGGGCGAGAGGCCGCTGCCGCCGATCTGACCGAGTTGGTCGAAACCCTCGGCCTCAGCGCGCACCTTGCGCACTATCCCGGAGAATTGTCGCTCGGCCTGGCGCGCCGCGCAGCAATCGCGCGCGCATTTGCGGTGCGCCCGGATTATCTGTTGCTTGACGAGCCGTTCGTATCGCTCGATGAAGCCGTCGCCGACCGGTTGCGTCACGAACTCACCGCGCTCACGACCCGGACCCGGGTGACGACGCTGCTGGTGACGCATGACCTCGCCGAGGCGATCCAGCTCGCCGATCGGCTGTTTTTCTTGTCCGATTGTCCGGCACGGGTGATGCTCGAGAAGTCGCTGCCGCCACCGCGCGGCGCACGCAGCCGCGACCTTATTGCTGCAATCGGCGACGAAATGCGGGCACTGCTGGCGGTCGAAACCGGACGCCTCTAGCCGCTACACCAGCCGGCTCTCGATCGCGAAGCGCACCAGTTCGGAGGCCGAGCGCAAGCCAAGCTTCTGCCGGATGATGGAAGACGTATTGGCAATCGTCTTGTAGGACGAATGAACCAGCCATGCGATCTCGGAAAGGCTCTTGCCCGCGCTGAGCAGGCGCAAGATCTCGATCTCGCGCGACGTCAGTTTCGACAGCGGGCTCTGGGCGAAGGCGGGCCCCGCGAATGCGATGCTTTTCGCGATCGCGGGCGGCAGATAGACGCCGCCTTTGCCGACTTCGCGGATCGCCTCGACGAGGTCGCAGGGGTCGCCGGATTTCGAGACATAGCCCTTGGCGCCGCTGTTGATCGCCCGCGCGGCGAAGACCGGATCGTCGTTCATGCTGAACATGATATGCGCGCGGATGCGGCGCGCGCGAAATGCGCCGCGCCAGTTCGAATCCCGATACCGTGGGCAGGTTGATGTCGAGCACGCAGATATCGGGCCGTCGGCGAAAAACATACGCTCGCCGCTTTCCGCGTCGGCGGCTTCGAGGATTGCGATCCTGGCTCGCCCGCGAGCAAGGCGCGGCAACCGGAAGCCACGATGGGATGATCGTCCACAATCAGAACACGCATTGGCGTTGGTCCCACTCCGGCATTGGCCTTATTGCTGCGCCGCATCAGAACGAACCGCGACAACCTGACCGCTCTCGCTTTTCCGGCCGAGTTGTGTATCGCGTTGGAATTGCTTACGGTTCAATTAGATAGCCGCCTCTTTTGTCTGTTAATGCCGCTCTCGATCAGCCTGCGCGGCGCAAAACTGGACCAACGGTA
>CAVVIM010000028.1:0-12540 GCA_963748165.1 uncultured Alphaproteobacteria bacterium | reverse complement strand
CCAGCTATTTCGTCGCTCGAATGCAACCGTTAGCCTGCCCAGATGAGATCGCCGCGATGCTCGGCGTTGCACGCCAGACTGCCAATAGGCTTTTGGGAGGACTGGAACAGACCGGCGCGGTGTCGCGAGCTTATGGTCTAATCACCGTGCTGAAGCCCGATCGCGGGGCATGAACGGCAATGGCATCCAAACCGGCCTGCATTAACAGGCAAAATCCGTGCAACTCAATCCGTGAAGAACTCCCCAAACTGGGCATTGCGTATCCGGGATACGGGTAATATATTGACTTCAAACAGGAAATGTCATGTCCGTCCGCAGACGTATTGAGAAGTATCGTCGTTCCGGGGGTGCAGCGGATCTTGTGAGGGTAGAGGTCCTGGTACCTTCGTCCGCACGGGATGATGTGCTTCGTCTGGCTGAACGTCTTCGGGCGGATCATCGAAACGACAAGGAACTGCAGGTTATGTTCGATCGAGCGTTGTCGCTGTACAGGGTCCGCATTTTGGACAACGTCGATCTTGATCGCCTGCCCAATCTTCGCGCCCGCGCAAGCGTGATTGCAAAGGCGATGATCGAGAGAGGCGACGCCCGGGCATTCGCGCTTGGACGCGAGCTCCTTTCCCATGCGGAGCGCGTGTAATGGCCCTTACTGATCTTCAAAAGCGGATCATGCAGCGGCTGGCCCTGAACCGCTCCCAATCCAGCTATCTGGCCGGAGGTCTCATCCTCAACCTCGATTGGCCGCGGCGTTCGGACGACATCGACATTTTTCACGACACGGACGAAGAAGTTTCCGACGTTGCGAGAAAGGACATCGCCGACCTGGAGAAGGAGGGTTTGCGCGTCACCGTCGATGTAAGGACCTATGGAACCTATGAAGCAACGGTCTCCGATAATTTTTCGTCGACCGTCATCCAATGGATGAGCGACACCCGAATTCGCTTCTTCCCTCTTGTCAAGGACGAACAATGGGGACTTCGGCTCCATCAGGCAGACCTCGCAATCAACAAGGTCCTTGCGGCCTCGAGCCGAAGGAAGGCGCGAGATTCTGCCGATATAGTCGCGATATCTGCCAACATGTGCCCGATCGGCCCCCTTGTCATGGCCGCCGCCGGAAAACCGCCATCATATTCTCCGCAGAAGATCATCGACCAGATGCGCTGGCACGCGCAGGCCATTTCCGACAACGAGTATTCCGCGGTGAAGGGCCTACCTGCCGATTGGACGCCGCAGTTCATCCGCGCCGAAGTAACGAAGCAGATGGACCTGGCGGAAACCTACATCATGAGCGCACCGGTCGCGGTTGTGGGAGTTCTCAGCGTGGACGCCGACGGCACGCCTATCGAGGTCACAAGCGAAACGATCAAGGCGGCGGTTCTGCGGAAGGCGACCGAAGAGCCGGACATCATGCCGATGCCTGCGGAATTCAGCACCACCCCCTGGAGCGGTCGTTGAGAGGATAATGGCTATTCCACGCTTGGTGGCCTGAAAACATCCAACCCATCATTTCGACCGCAACAGACAGCGAGGGTGCGGGAGAGTCACCCCGCTTCGAACGCCTCGATGAAGCGCGACAGAAACTCGCGAAAAGCGGCCGTATCTTTCGGCGAGAAGACGCCGAACACCCGCCGCTCGATCGGATCGACCCGCTCACGCGCAGCGTGAAGCGCCTCACGTCCAACCTCGGTCATGTTCAGCTCGAGCACGTTGGGATGTCGTGGGTGCGATGATCGCGCGATCAGGCCCTGCTGCTCCATGGTCTTGAGCAGGATCATCATGGCCTGCGGCGTGACCAGGCAGGCGCGTGCCAGCGTCGCCGCGGTGATTCCCGGCTGCTGATCGAGTTCGAACAGTGCGACGTATTGAGACGGGGTCAACCCGACAGATTTCAAGGCCAGGCTCTTGGCCCGGACCATCGCCTGCTCGGCGCGCTTGACCAGCATGCCAAGGCGCTCCTGCCGGGACAACGGACGCAGCGAGGACTTGTGGTCGACGGGATTGCGTGCGGCAGATTTGTGCCCGGACAATTTGTTTTTGCGGTTCACTTCCATGGCACGATCGATCCGCTGCCTACCACGGAGCCGAACGGGCCCGGTTCTTCCCGGCCGACATGGACGAGTTCCCCATAGAAGGATTGGTGCGGCGAGGGGTCGAGCGCGAGGTCCAAGAGCGGCCCAGCGACCTCGTCCGGCTGCGGGGCGCCAGTCAGGTCGAGCCAGGCGCGAGACGCTCCGGTATCGATCAGGCCCGGCGAGATCGATGCGATCAGGATTCCGCGCCGCAAATCGTCGGCGCGACGTTGGCCTGCGAGCACGCGCACCGCCGCGACCTGGCCGATCTTGGACGGAATGTTGATCCAGGCCGGCCAGGCCTGGCCTGGCGCGCGGCCGGAGCGCACCGCGTCGCGCCAGCGGCAGACCGCGTGGTCGACCTCGTCGAGCGATTGCAGGTTTTCGAACCGCGGATGCAGCGCGGGCGCCAGCGCGCGCAGGCTGCCGGCCCGGCTCGCAACCACGAACCGCCGCCCGCGCCGTGCGGAGAGACGAAGCTGCGCAGAACATGCGTGGTGCCCAGATTGTTGGCCTCGACATAGTGATCGATCACGGCGCGCGGATCGTCGTCAGGCTGCACACGCGCGTAATGATTGGAAATGACGATGTCGACGCCGCCGTGGCGCCCCGCCAGCAGGTCTGCGAAGCGTTCGACTGCGTCGGGTTTGGCGACGTCCAGCACTTCGCCGCGCACCTCCCCCCGAGCGTTGGACAGACGACGCACGGAATTGGCGACGCGAGCGGCGTCGCGCCCCGTCAAATACACGGTGTCGGTGCGCTCAAGCCGCTGCGCCAACCCTGCGGCGAGCGAGAAGCCGAGGTTGCGGGTCGCGCCGGTGACCAAAGCTATTCTATTCATGGATTTATTGTTATCAATCTATTGATAGAAGTCAATAGCCTCACGGTCTACGCGAACGATCATCTGCCGCCGCACTTCCACGCCGTTCACCCCGACTTCGAAGCTCTGATCGAGATCGAAACGTTCGCGTTCTACGCCGGTTCACTTCCTTCAACCGCCCGCAAGGATGTGCTGAAATGGGCCACGGCGAACCTCCCGGTCATCAAAGCAGAGTAGAACCGGATCAACCCGCGCTTTCCGGTAAAGTAGGAAAATTCTGGAGCAGGCAATGGCCAGCGAAACGCCACGGATCGGAAAAGTCTTCGTAATTCCTCCCAGCACGCTTCGCGTGAAGTGGCGCAGCAGGGCCACGCCTGACGAGGTGGATCTGACAGGCTGGATCGCGACGGGCGGGGATGCTTTGGCGACGTTGACGGGACGAGATGTCTTCAAGCGGGCCGGGGTCGGCAACTATGGAACCGCGGTGCTGTGGGATGAGGGTGACCTTGCGGTCGACGCGGCGCACCTGTTGATGCTCGCCACCGAACAAAAAGCATTCAGTGAAAATGATGCGCGTCGCTGGCAAAAGCGTATCGGTCTTTCCAACAATGAGGTTGCCGATCTGCTGGACATCAGCCTGAGCACCTGGAATGCGTACAAGTCCGGCAGTTCGACGATCCCGCAAGTGATCGCCCTGGCCTGCCGCGCGATGTTGCGCGATCCGGTCATCATGCAGGCTCATTATCGGCCGCGGAAGACAGGCAGACCCGCCGCCTGAACGATCCGCAAAGCAATAAGGCAGATCAGGGATGCGGGGGGTTCGGAAGCCGGATTCGCGCCTCGCGAGAGATCGAAACCGCGCGACCGCGTCATCGAAATGATGCTGGCCGGCGGCCATGAAGCCGAAAGGCGCCGATACCTTGGTCGCATTTGGGCGCGGCGAGGTGTATCCTGCAAGGGAACCTGCGGGCGGCGGCGGCGTTGGTGCGTGTTTCCAGTTCCGGTTCGGCGATGAACATCCTTGATCCACAGGGGCCGATCGGGGCCGCCGAAAAAACCATCCTGATCGATTCGGTCGCGATCATGCTGGCGATCGTGCTGCCGACCATCCTCGCCATCTTCGGCTTCGCCTTCTGGTTTCGCGCCACCAATGAGCGCGCCCGCCATCTGCCCGACTGGGCCTATTCCGGCCGCATCGAACTCGTGGTCTGGGCGATTCCGGCGCTGACCGTCATCCTGCTCGGCGGCGTCGCCTGGATCGGCGCCCACCAGCTCGATCCCGCCGCCCCGATCGAGGGAGCCGGCAAGCCGCTGCGGATCCAGGCGGTGTCGCTCGACTGGAAATGGCTGTTCATCTATCCCGACCAGAAGGTCGCGGCCATCAATGCGCTCACCGTCCCCGCCGGCGTGCCGCTGCATTTCGAGCTGACCTCGTCGAGCGTGATGAATGCGTTCTTCATCCCGCAGTTCGGCAGCATGATCTACACCATGAACGGCATGACCACCCGGCTCAACCTGCGGGCGGATACCCCGGGGACGTTTCAAGGCCTTTCGGCGCATTTCAGCGGCGACGGTTTTTCCGACATGCATTTCGAGGTTCGCGTGGTGCCGGCGGCGCAATTCGCGACATGGGCGAACGGCGCCGCGCATACGCCACAGGCGCTCGACGAGGCGAGCTATGGCGAGATCGCCAGGCCCTCGACCAACAACCCGCCCGCACTCTACCGGCTGACCGATCCGAACCTGTTTGACGCCATCGCCAGCCAGAAACTGCCGCCGGCGCCCGGCGCGCAATCCGGCGTCAAGGGCGCGGCGCTACCGGCGGGAGTCGCCGATGCTCGGTAAGCTGACCCTCGCCGCCATCCCGATCGATCAGCCGATCCCGATGATCGCCTCCGGCGTCGTGGCGGTCGCGATTCTCGCGATCCTGGCCTGGGTCGTCGTCAGCGGGCACCTGCCCTATCTGTGGCGGGAGTGGATCACCAGCGTCGATCACAAGCGCATCGGCGTGATGTACGCGCTGCTCGCCATGGTGATGCTGCTGCGCGGCTTTACCGACGCCATCATGATGCGCGCACAGCAGTCGCTGGCGTTTCAGGGCCCGGGTTTCCTGCCGCCGGAGCACTACGACCAGGTGTTCTCGGCGCACGGCACCATCATGATCTTCTTCGTCGCCATGCCGTTCATGATCGGGTTGATGAATTTCGTCGTGCCGCTGCAGCTCGGCGTCCGCGACGTCGCCTTCCCGACGCTCAACTCGGTCGGCTTCTGGCTGACCTGCACCGGCGCGCTGCTCGTCAACATCTCGCTCCTGGTCGGTGAATTCGCCCGCACCGGCTGGCTGCCCTACCCGCCGCTGTCGGAACTCGCCTATTCGCCCGGCGTCGGCGTCGATTACTATCTGTGGTCGCTGGAGATTGCCGGCGTCGGCACCCTGGTCGCGGGCATCAACCTCGTCACCACCGTGCTGAAGATCCGCACCCGCGGCATGAGCTACCTGCGGATGCCGATGTTCTGCTGGACCACGCTTGCAACCAACCTTTTGATCGTCGCGGCCTTTCCGATCCTGACCGCAACGCTCGCGATGCTGCTGCTCGACCGTTATCTCGGCTTCCACTTCTTCACCAACGAGGCCGGCGGCAACGTGATGATGTTCATGAACCTGATCTGGGCCTGGGGGCATCCGGAGGTGTACATCCTCGTGCTTCCGGCGTTCGGCATCTTCTCGGAAGTGATCTCGACGTTTTCCGGCAAGCCGCTGTTCGGCTACCGCTCCATGGTGGCCGCGACCATGGCGATCTGCGTGCTGTCCTTCATGGTGTGGCTGCATCATTTCTTCACCATGGGCGCCGGCGCCGACGTCAACGCGATCTTCGGCATCGCGACCATGATCATCGCGGTACCGACCGGCGTGAAGGTCTTCAACTGGCTGTTCACGATGTATGGCGGCAAGGTGCGGTTTCAGACGCCGCTGCTGTGGTCGATCGGCTTCATGGTGACCTTCATCATCGGCGGCATGACCGGCGTGCTGATGGCGGTGCCGCCGGCCGATTTCCTGCTGCACAACAGCCTGTTCCTGGTCGCGCATTTCCACAACGTCATTATCGGCGGCGTACTGTTCGGCGCCTTTGCCGGCTACACCTACTGGTTTCCCAAGGCGTTCGGGTTCAGGCTTCACGAAGGCCTTGGGCATGCCGCGTTCTGGTGCTGGCTGGTCGGCTTCTACGTCGCCTTCATGCCGCTTTATGTGCTCGGCCTGCTCGGCATGACGCGGCGGATGCAGCATTATGACGTGCCGGAATGGCATCCGTGGCTGATCGTGGCGGCGTTCGGCGCGGGATTGATCCTGTGCGGCATCGCGCTTCAGATCGTCCAGTTGTTCGTCAGCATCCGCCAGCGGGCGCAACTGCGCGACGAAACCGGCGATCCCTGGAACGGCCGTTCGCTCGAATGGGCCACCGCTTCGCCGCCACCGGCGTTCAATTTCGCGGTGCTGCCCGACGTCTCCGGCGAGGATGCCTATTGGCGGATCAAGCAGCGCGCGGCCGAGCGGAGCCAGCCGGATCAAAGCCCCGACTATCAAGCCATCCACATCCCGCGCAACTCGCCGACCGGTTTCGTCTGCGCGTTCTTCGCCACCGTGATGGGCTTTGCACTGATCTGGCACATCTGGTGGATGGTGGCCGCGGGCGCCGTCGGCGCCTTCGCCACCTTTGTGGTATTTGCCTGGCGTGACGAGGATGAGGAGGTCATCCCGGCCGACGAGGTCGCGCGCATCGAGCGCGGTGCCCGGAGCCGGCGGCACGCGATGGCCGGCGACGGAGCAACCGCCCGATGAGTTCGGTTGCCGCCACCCCAGCACATGACGATCCCTACGCGCTGCGCGGCGGCGGTCATGGCGCCGGCCTCGACGAGGGCTGGAGCGGTCCGCCGTCGAAGCGCATCGTCACCGGTTACGGATTCTGGATCTTCATCCTCAGCGACATCGTGATGTTCTCGGCCTTCTTTGCCACCTACGCC
The DNA here is from genome assembly GCA_963748165.1 of uncultured Alphaproteobacteria bacterium. Taxonomy (GTDB): domain Bacteria; phylum Pseudomonadota; class Alphaproteobacteria; order Rhizobiales; family Xanthobacteraceae; genus Bradyrhizobium. The sequence goes on along the minus strand of CAVVIM010000028.1, from coordinate 5,631 downwards.
GTTCTGCACGGGCAGACGGCGGGAGGGCCGAGCGGCCACGACCTGTTCGATCTGCGCAACGTCGCGATCGAAACCGCGTTGCTGCTCGCATCGAGCTTCACCTGCGGCCTTGCCAGCATCGCTGCCGACCTGCGCAGCGCGATCTGGTTCCAGCTCGCGATGGCCGTCACCTGCATCCTCGGCCTCGGCTTTCTCGGCATCGAGGGCCACGAATTCGCCGCCCTGGTCGCGCGCGGCGCCGGGCCGACGCGCAGCGCCTTCCTGTCGTCGTTCTTCACGCTGGTGGGCTGCCACGGGCTGCACGTCTCGGCCGGCATCCTCTGGCTGCTCACCATGATGGCGCAGGTTTTCGCCAAGGGGTTCAGGCCGGACATTCAACGCCGCATCCTGTGTTTCGCGCTGTTCTGGCATGCGCTCGACATCATCTGGATCGCGGTATTCACCATCGTGTATTTGCTCGGGAGCGCAGCATGAGCAACGGACATGACGAGGCCGGCAGGGAATTCGATCTGGCGCCGGGCGACGAGCATGCCGAGAATTTTTCGCAGCGGGTGGTCGGCTATCTGATCGGACTGGCGCTGGCGATTCTCTTGACGGCGACGTCCTTCTTCGTCGCCGGCACCGATCTCGTCTGGCAGCCGAGCATCCCGGTCGCGCTGGTGGTGCTGGCGATCGCGCAGATGGGCGTGCACCTGGTGTTCTTCCTGCACATCACCACCGGGCCCGACAACACCAACAACGTGCTGGCGCTGGCTTTCGGCGTCCTGATCGTGGTGCTGGTGATGGGCGGATCGCTCTGGATCATGGCGAACCTCAACCACAACATGATGCCGATGGACCAGATCATGCAGATGCAGCGCTAGATCCCTGGATCACGCGCCGCTCGGCGCGATCAACAGAGCTTTTTCATGTAACTCATTCGTGAACGGCGGCATTGTCTTGCTCTCGAAAATGCGAGCGCAGCCCGTTTGAGCCGCCGGCTTTAGCCCTTGGTCGCAGAAATTAAGGCTTCTTTCGGATTTCATTAAGGCGCCATTAAGCACGCGATTTTGTTTTCCGATGGTAGGTTTGGTTCTCACCCGGTGTGACCTCTCGGTGACAGCATTTTATGCAAAAGCTGGCTATCTCCGCGCCTTGGATGGAGTCGCGATGCGGCTGATCTCAAATGATCCGTTGGAGAAAATAGCAATGAAGAAGATTCTACTCGGTACCGTGGCGCTCGCCGTTTTCGGCGCGACCGTGCCTGCACTGGCGGCCGATCTCGCGCCGCGCACCTACACCAAGGCTCCGGCCTACATGGCGCCGATCTACAACTGGACCGGCTTCTACATCGGCGGTCACATCGGCGGCGCGTTCGCCGGCGACAACAGCCTGACCGGCAACGACGGCCGCTTCCTCGGCGGTATCCAGGGCGGTGCCGACTATCAGTTCGCCACCAACTGGGTGATCGGCGTCGAGGCGCAGTATAGCTGGATGAGCAACAATAACTCCGGCGTGCTGTTCCCGGGTGGCACGCTCGTCACCTCCAACAGCAACGAGCTCGGATCGGTTACCGGCCGGGTCGGCTACTCCTTTGGTCCGGCGCTGCTGTACGCCAAGGGCGGTTATGCCTTCAAGGATGGCGACAATATCGCCGCCAGCGTTGGCGGCGTGCCGGTGGCCTTCACCACCGACGGCGGTCATCGCGACGGCTACACCGTCGGCGCCGGCGTCGAATACATGTTCGCGCCGAACTGGTCCGCCAAGATCGAATACCAGTATTACAATTTCGGCAGCGGCACCTTCCTGACCGGTCCCGCCGATATCGCCGGAACCCGTTTCACCGACGACGAACACACGGTGAAGGCTGGCGTGAACTATCGCTTCAACTGGGGTGGCCCGGTCGTCGCGCGGTATTGATCGCAATAGCGTTTTCGAGCGAAGCCGGTAGCGGTTCGCGGCAAGAAAATGCGTCAAACAAGAAACTGAAGCCCGGTTCCGATTCAATCAGAACCGAACAGGCTTTATCTGATCGAGACTTCGGAAGGGTCGGCCGCGCGCCGGCCCTTTTGTTTTATCGGCCCGGAATTAAACAAATCGCTCCGATATTCCTGATTTTGTTAACCGGGTAACGCGATACTGCCGCCCGACGATTGATCCGGGGATCAGACCAGGGGTGGGCGGAAGCATGGCGGCACGATCCATTATCGGAAAACCCTGGAGCGCGTCCCGCATCCTTGGCCTTCTGCGTCCCCATTGGGGGGTCAAAGGCAGCCTGTTTGCCGCCTTCGCCGCCATCGCCGCCATGGCGATCGTCATCAGCGCCGGTGCCGGCATGGTGCTCGGGCATCTCGGCGAGACCATGGTCGATCTGAGCGGGCGGGACATTCCGCGCCTCGCCGCCAGCCTGCAGCTCGCCGCCGAGAGCGCGAGCCTCGCCAGCCAGGGGCCGGACCTGTTGGCCTCCCGGAGCCAGCAGGGGCTGACCGACCGCTCCAGGAAAATGAAGCAGACCCAGCAGGTCACATCGCAGAAGCTCGGCGAGATCATTGAACTCGGCGCCGACAAGACCATCATCGCGGCGCTCAGCGAAACCGTGAAAGACATTGACGACAACATCAACAGCCTCGGCGCCGCGGCGCGCGAGCGGCTCGACCTCGATGCCCAGCATGACAGGCAATATGCCGCCCTGCGCAAGGCGCAGACCGGCTTCGTCGCCGCCGCCAGCCCTGCCATGATGGACGCCGAGGCCGAGACCAATGCCATCCTCGGTTCGGCGAATCCGTCCCGGGACGACGCCGGGCAGGCCGCGCGGACCGTCGAGCAGCTCGCCGAGGTGATCGCCGGCGGCAATCTCGCCGCATCCGACATGACCGCCGCCTTCTCCGCCGGCAGCAGCAATGCACTGCAAGCGATCGAGAAGGAATTCCGCGCCGCGCAGCAGCAGGTCAAGTCGACCCTCGGCATGCTGCCCAAGAGTACCAACCTGGCGGCGCTGCGCGATGCGGCGCTTGACTTGCTGGCCCTGGGCGAGGGCAAGGCCAGCGTCTTCAAGCTTCGCCAGAAGCAGCTCGACGCCAACGATTACGGCGAGCTCATCCTGCAGGAGACCGGCAAGCTCAATGTGGGTCTTGGGATCAGCGTGCAGCAACTGGTCGACGGCGTCCAGAAAGAGACCAACAGCTCGACCTGGCAGACGCGCCGCGAGATTTCCTTCGCGACCCTGATCATGCTCGGGCTCGGCGGCCTGACCCTGGTCGGGTCCGCGCTGTTCGTCTGGCTCTATGTCGGCCGCAACATCCTGCGCCGGCTCGGCAACCTGCAACGCTCGATGCAGCTTCTGTCCGACGGCGATCTTGATTTGGAAATCTATCACAGCAGCCAGCGCGACGAGGTCGCGTCGATGGCGAATGCGCTGCAGATCTTCCGCGAAGGCATGATCGAGGCGCGCGCGCTCGGCGCCGATCAGGACCGCGATCGTATCGCCAAGTCGGAACGCACCGCGCGGATGGAGGCCCGGATCGTCGAATTCGAGGCGACCGTCCGCGCCACCCTGGACAGCCTGCAGAAATCCGCCAACTCGATGGAGACCACGGCGCAGAGCATGTCGGCGACCGCCGACCAGTCAAGCGCGCTGGTGAGCGCGGTGGCGTCTGCCGCCGAGGAAACCTCGGTCAACGTGCAGACGGTGTCCGCGGGGACCGAGCAATTGTCGTCATCGATCTCCGAGATCGGCCGCCAGGTGGTCACTTCGGCGCAGATCGCGCGCAAGGCGGTCGACGAGGCCGGCGCCACCGACGCCACCATGCAGGGTCTGGCCGACAATGCGAGCCGCATCAGCGTCGTGGTCGATCTGATTCAGACCATCGCCTCGCAGACCAATTTGCTTGCGCTCAATGCCACCATCGAGGCCGCCCGCGCCGGTGAAGCCGGCCGCGGCTTTGCGGTAGTCGCCTCCGAAGTCAAGAATCTCGCCAGCCAGACCGCGAAGGCCACCGACGAAATTCGTTCGCAGATCGCCAGCATGCAGTCGGTAACCGCGTCGGCGGTCGCCGCGATCCGCAGCATCAGCAGCACCATCGGCGAGATCAACAACGTGACCACCGCGATCGCGGCCGCGGTCGAGCAGCAGGGCGCGGCCACGCGCGAGATCGCGCGCAACATCCAGCATGCGGCCGGGGGCACCAGCGAGGTATCGAGCAATATCGTCGGGGTCAGCACCGCCTCGGCCGAAGCCGGATCGGCCGCGGTCGAGGTGCTCGGCGCCTCCGGCGCGCTGCGCCGCGAAGCCGAGATGCTGCGCGCGGAAATCGACACGTTCCTCGGCAACATCCGGGCCGCCTAGCGCCGCTGTTGCGGCGATACGCGCCTGGCGCGCCTCGCCATGCGGCGAAGGCTCAAGCCTGCGCCCGCAGCGCATGGATGCCTCGGCTTTGCGGCCGCAACGCCCGGTGTCCCCGGCTTTTGTCGAATCGCAATTGCTTTTCGGCTGGCGCCGCGCCGATAGTGCGGCTAAGCCGGTTGCGGTCAAGGCTGGCTGGACTTTGCGACACCACACCATGCATTCAAAGACAGACACGGTTCAATCCTCGGTCGAGGCGCTGCGATACCCCTGGGAAAGCCATCCCGGGCCCAATGAGGTCGTCGAGGTAATGCCCGGCGTACTGTGGGTCCGGCTGAAGCTCCCGTTCCGCCTCAACCATGTGAATGTCTATCTGCTCGCCGATGGCGATGGCTGGGCCATGGTGGATTCCGGATTCGGCAATGAGGAAACGATCGCGGCCTGGACCACGCTGTTCGACGGTCCGCTGGCGCAGGTGAACATCACCCGGCTGATCGTAACCCATTCACATCCCGATCATGTCGGCCTGGCGGGATGGATTGTCGAGCGCTTCGACTGCCCGCTCTACATGTCGCAGGTGGAATATCTGCAGTCGGTCTACCACCAGAACCGTGGCACCGAGGAACGCCGCAACGCGCAACGCCTGTTCTTCCGGCGTCACGGCATGGACGAGAACCTGACCGACAAGCTGCTCGGCCGCGGCCAGGATTATCTGAAGCGGGTCTCGATCCTGCCGCCAGCCTATCGCCGCATATCGCATGGCGACGAGATCTCCATCGGCACGCGGCGCTTCAAGGTCATCACCGGCGGCGGCCATGCGCTCGATCAGGTGATGCTGTCTGCGCCGCCGACAAGCTGTTCCTGTCGGCCGACCAGGTGTTGAGCAAGATCTCGCCCAATGTCAGCGTATGGGCGGTCGAGCCCGATCAGAACTCGCTCGGGGAATATCTGGCGTCACTGGCGAGCCTCACCACCACGCTGCCTTACGACGTCATCGTGCTGCCGGGCCACGGCGTTCCGTTTTACGGATTGAAGACCCGCATCAAGCAATTGGCCGACCATCACGAGGAACGTTGCCGGCTGATCGCCGATGCCTGCCGGGAAACCGATAAAACATCCAAGGAACTGGTTCCCGTGGTGTTTCACAAGCATGTGCTGGACGTGCATCAGATGGGATTCGCCGCCGGCGAGCTGATCGCCCATGTCAATTACATGCTGGTCGAAGGACGTCTGAACGCCGAGGAAGTCGACGGCGTGCTCCGCTTCAGGACCACCTGATGCTTCGCACGGCAATCCGACCCTTTCCGTCA
>CAVVIM010000027.1:0-66388 GCA_963748165.1 uncultured Alphaproteobacteria bacterium | reverse complement strand
AGCTCGCTTCCAAATCACCTGTCAATTGCGGCGGCGTGTACGATCGCTTTCGATTTCATGGCTGCGGGCTATGGCACCATCGCTTAAGCGAGTGCGTTGTCGGCGGAGCAACGCGCTAACCGCGATCGTTCCTTTCAGAGGCCGACTTCGGGAGCAAGCTGATCGACCGCTTCGGTTACAGGGAATGCCCGGGTACCTTGATTCCCGCAGCGAGCGTCCGCCTTTGCGGTCGCTGGTTTGTTTCGTCGCAGGAGTCCGGAAATGGCGCGAGCCGGACCACCTGCGCCGGTCAGATGATGTCCGTTGATCGGGGTGGATCGGAAGTAGGGTTGAGGGGCTGTCAGGACCGGTTTTTAACTCCTGCGCAGACATCGCATTCTGGTCATTTTAACGGCAATTTCTGTATTTTGGTTGATACCAGCGGTCCTAAGGCCGACAATCGGACCCGACATTTGGGAACCAGCGATGGCCGAATTCGAATTGCCCGTCACCCGCTATGCCACCAGCGGGTGACGTTAACATTGCCTATCAGACCGTGGGTGTGGGACCCGTTGACATCATTATGGTCCCCGGTTTCATTTCGCATGTCGAGTTCATGCACGAACTGGCTGGTTACACGGCATTTTTGCGTCGTCTTTCCACATTTGCTCGTGTCGTAAGTTTCCGACAAACGAGGTCCGGGATTATCCGACCGAATATCAGGCGCGCCGTCACTTCGAGCAGCGCATGGATGACGTTTGCGCTGTGATGGATAACGTGGGTTAGCGGCGAGCGGTGATCATTGGGACGTTCTCCGAAGGCGGAGCGATGAGCGTATTGTTCGCCGCGACCTATCCTGAGCGTGTGGCACAACTCATTCTTTTCGGCAGCTTTGCTGCCATGTCATTTCGGACGGGTGATCTGGAGGAAAGAGTTGCGCAAATCGTGAAGACTTCGGGGCACGGCTGAGATGATGTAGACCGTGATCCCCAGCCAAACAAGCCAGGACGCCATAAACCAATTCCCAGAAGTTGGAGCGGCTCTCCGGCAAATTACGGCGCAGTCAGAACTATCAGCGCTATTGAATGCCGAAATTGACGTCAGATCAATCCTTCCGGCTGTGCAGGTTCCGACCCTTGTGTTGCATCGTAATAAGGATGCGCGAGTTCCGATCGAAGTTGGCTATGATCTAGCGGCAAAAATTCCTAATGCAAGATTTATCGAATATCCCGGAGGAGATCACGCTTTCTGGTCAGGGGATAACTGGACCAATGCTCGGCGATATAGAGGAATTTGTCACCGGACATCACGACAATTCATCGGGCGAACTTGAGCGGGTTCTGGCGACAGTGCTTTTTACCGACATTGTTAATTCAACCCGCAGCGCTGCCGCAATGGGCGATCAGGCTTCGCGGCGACGATCGCTTGACCATCATGACCAGCTCGCGAAGCAGTTGGTCGACAAGCACCGTGGAAATCTGGTCAAGAGTACAGGCGACGGCATTTTGGCGACGTTCGATGGACCCGGCCGAGGGGTCCGATGCGCTTTGGCGCTGGGATCACCGCACAGCAAATCGGCTTGCCGTTGCGCACGGGTCTTCACACTGGAGAAATCGAAATCAGGGGCAAGGATATTGGTGGCATAGCTGTGCATGCCGCCGCGCGCGTTATGGCGCAATCTCAGCCGACCGAAGTTTTGGTCTCGCGAGTTGTCACCGACCTCGTTGCAGGTGCGGGCTTAAAATTCTCTGAGCGCGGGTCGCATGAACTCAAAGGCCTTCCGGGTCGGTGGGATTTGTTTGCTGCAAGCGTTTAGTGCATGTCTGAAAGTGGCACGTAACGTCAGTTGGCGCAGTGCAGCGCCATGTCCGTGGTTGAGGGATGACCGGAAGTGGCCAGCCCGCTGCCAAAGTGACGCAAATGACCCGAAACGGTCATCGGTAACCTCCAAAGATATTTGGTTGGATCGCCCGCTGCGGCTTCCCAAGTATCGGCTTCGGACAGTTAGAATGTTCGGTAATAGGGAGCGATCATGCGCTGTCAGCGTTCGTCACGGCGAGGTCTTACATGCAGGTCTGCCCGAGAGTCAGGACAACAGGGTCGCTAAAGCATGGAAACGACCCGTTTGATTGTCTTGGCATTGGCTGCTTTCAAATTCTAACAATATCGGTTTGTGCAGCGGCGGTGCCGTCCAGATCGGCGTATCAGCGGGGCAAATTGTGAAGCGTAAAATTGCGGCCATACTCGCTGCTGATATCGTTGGGTATAGTCGGCTTATGGCCGAGGATGAAGAGGAGACGATGCGTCGTCTCATGTCTTATCGTTCTGTCTTTGAAGATTTCGTAGCAAGAGCCGACGGCCGCATTTTCAACACCGCTGGTGATGCAATCCTCGCTGAGTTTCCAAGTGCCGTCGATGCGCTCCGCACAGCAATCGATATCCAAGACTTCGCTACGCACCCGCAATTTAAGTTACCCGCCTAGCCGCCATATGGTCTTTCGTATTGGCCTCACAATTGGCGATGTAATGGAGCGAGAAGGCGATCTTCTTGGCGACGGTGTTAATATCGCCGCCCGATTGCAGGGGCTCGCCACGCCGGGCGGCATCTGTGTTTCCCGCTCTGTCCACGAACAGGTTGCCAACAAGCTATCAGTGCTTTTCAGCGATCTTGGTCCCCAAGATGTGAAGAATATTCCGCAACCTGTTCATGCCTATCGGGTTGAACTGGACAAAGGGCCACCTGATCAAACGTTGACGGCGCATACGCGACAGCAATCGACTGCTCGTCCATTGCATTTGCTAATTGCTTTTTCCGTGCTGTTGGTCGCCGTCGGCGCATTAGGTAGCTTTGTGATCCTAAACATACCTTGGTCGCGCCAAGGAGTTGCAAACGAGCAGACTGCTGCGGATGTCACGTCCCCAACGTCAGCAAATGCTCCAGTGAAATCCAGATCGGAGCGGCTATGGGAAGCCAGTCCGCGCACGCTTCTTGGTGCTCGCTTCGTTGCAGCGGAGGTACCTTTTGTTTGTGACGAATGTCGTGAAAAGATCGGGAGGGCGCTAAATGGCCAACCTAATCATACAGCGCTGGCTATATCGTGGGACGGGCTTTACTACTGGGCGTTGAACCGAAGTACGGCAGCAGAGGCGCGCTTGAGCGCACTTGCCCAGTGCTTAGATGCAAAACGGCGCGCCTGTTTCGTCTATGCAGTGGATAATCAAATTGTATGGTCGGAACCGCCTCCATCCGTTCCCGACAAGCCTTGGTTCGATCTTCGGACAAAACTGCCCGTCGAGTTCGATGAGTTCAGCAAAATTCCAAATTTCTCGCCCGAACAAAAACAACGGATGGCGGAATTCTATCCCAAGCAAAACGACAGCAGAGCGCTTGTACTTGGCGATGTGCTCCAATGGTCTATGACCGGCGGAGTTCAAACAGACGAAGAAGCTGCTCGAACTGCACTGGAACGATGCGGTTACATTACCCATTCGCCTTGCCGGGTTATCGCGATCGGCAATGCCTTTGTGGTCCCTCCTGCGTCGTTCTCAATTAATACAGCGGCGGCACCGGCGTTTGCTCCTTCCTCGTCGAGCAGCACCGCCGAGTCCCAGCCTCACAGGTCCGCCTTTCCTATCCGGAAATATTCCCTTCATCTGTGACGAATGTCGCGATCAAATAACGAAAGGGCTGTACGACCGACCAATGCATTCAGCAGTTGCCATCTCACTTGAAGGCCGTTTCTGGTACGTTTGGGGTCGCGATAGCGCCGAACAAGCCCGAACAATCGTCCTCGGGAATTGCATTGGCGCGAACCAAAGGATGTGCTTTGTCTATGCCGTAGATGGTCAACTGGTTTCGATGGAGAAATCCCCTCCATTACCTGGAACGCCATGGTTCACCAACGATCCGCAGGTAGCGCATCCCCTCGAATATTCATGCTATTCAACATCTATCCGACAGCCAAAAACGCGCTATCAGCGATCTCTACTCAAGGGCCACCCCACCGAAAGCGATTGCCGTAGGAAATGGTTCGTGGGGGGTGGCATCGTCATTCGGATACAAACCTCTTTACCGAACTGAAATGGAGGCAGCGCGGATCGCGCTTGAAAGGTGCGGGTTTGTTACTCAAGCACCTTGTCGGATCGTTGCCATCAACGACAACTCTGTCGTTAGGCCGGGGTCTCAGTGATTTCCAATGTAAATTTTCCCATGACTATTACATTGCGAAAAAGCTGTACTAAGATCAAACTCGTGATGATCTAAGTGGTCATTCACGAGTGAACAGCTTCGTTGGTGCAGAGGTAGCTAGTCTTGCTGAATGACCGCTAGAATATCCTGAACGCGCTTCGCGAGAAGTCATTAAAGGTCTTCGAGATAATGCGCCGCGCCAATGTCACGCCGCCTTCGCGCGGCGGCACATCCATCGTGGCTCAGGTCGGCGTTAATGACGGGCAGACCTGTCGCCCAGCACTCGCCGACGGTTCCTTCACCCTTGAGGATAATCTGCCCCGCAAAGATTTGCCCGGCTTCCAAATCTCAAACCGATGCGCGATGGCCTTTCGGCCTTTCCGAGCCCGACAGGAATGTTAGGACCCAGGTCAAGGTCACGCTGGGAACGTAGGGTATAGCTAAGCCAAAATCGATCCCGCTATGATATAAGTTGAAGGCTTACCATCGGAGTAGACCATGGAAGACAAGATGGCGCTGCTCGAAGCAGCCTCAAATCCACGTCGAGCGACGCTTGACGATGCGGTCAGTCTTTCGAAGCTCTTTGCTTCGGGTTTTATGGACGATCCCCTGTTTGACTACATGGTTCGCCCAGGAGCCGGACGAACAGCAGCACTCGAAATGTTCTTTTATGAAATTCTTTCGGCTCGCGACATCCCTCAAGGCGAGGTCTGGATGAGTTCGGATGGTCATGCCTGCGTGTGTTGGCTAAGACCTGATGCGCGGCGATCTCCAGGCGGAATCATACAGAAACTAAAGTGGCTGCCGTTCTTCGTCAGAGTGTACAGTCTCGCCCGTTTTACGCGCGCAATGGCGGTGATGGAGGCCATGGACAAACATCATCCGAGCGAGCCGCATTTTTATCTCACCTTCGTATCAGTTTCCCCTCAATATCGCGGTGTTGGGTTGGATCGCGAATCCTCAAGGCAACCCTCAAGCAGGTCGATGCTGCTGGCATGGGCGCCTATGTCGAGAGTTCAAATCCGAAGAACGCGACATTTTATGAGCGAGGCGGGTTTGTCGCTCCGAAGAATATCGCCCCCGATGGCGCCCCTCCACTTATTGCCATGTGGCGTGACGCAAAACTGAAGTGAACGAACGCGCTGTGATATCCATTATGAGGAATGGAACGGACTATCAACGGCCGCAGTACCCCTTCCGAGTGTGACCGAAGCGGACATTGGGTCGCTCTGGTCTGTGCGGAAATGGGATAGACTTGGCTTGGACTGTTTTGGCTGAGGCGGGCTCTCAATTCCCTATGCGGCGTTTCGGGACAAGCTAACGACACCAAACAAAAGCGCCCGAGGGTCTCCTTTAACCGAAAAGGTGCGCTGATCAGGCGGCGCCCGCGGCCGGCTGATCATTGCGGCGGTAGGCCAAAAAGCCGAGCCCGGCAAAGCCGAGGATCATCATGGTCCAGGTCGAGGGCTCGGGAACGCCCGAAACCGTCGAAACCGACAGTTGCTGAGTTCCGCTATTATCGCCGTAGATCCGAGTCCCAGTATCCGACCGTCAGCTCGCCCGACCGGCCACTGAGGTCGAGCGGACCGGTTCCGATCAGGAAACAAATGCCCCCCGGCGTCTCCGTCTGGGATGGGCCCGGTGCATAGCGCCGCCCTCCGATGGTGAGAAAAACCGCCGGCAATGGCAGGCCGGTGTGGTTTGCCAGCGCGCCGCCAGCCCTGTTATTCCCTGTTCTCTGTGTTTTTTGCAGGGCTAAAGCCCCTGCCTTTTGCACCTCGCGGCCTCTTGCCTCCATAAATCCGCGTTTTTTGCGATCCACTGTGGCGCCGTGGCCATTGGCAGGATCATTAAATCAGCGTATGCGCTGCGCATGAACAGGGTGGAGCTGAGTCCATAACAGGGGAACTCTGCCCGGAAAGTGAGCCTGCGCCATGTCATCTATCAAGGACAGCCGCCCCGGGTCCCGCAATTACCGTAGCCCCCCGGTCGAGCACCAATTCAAAAAGGGCACCTCCGGCAACCCCAAAGGGCGGCCAAAGAAAAACGCTGTGCAGCCCGGCTTTGGCGCCCGGGGCGGCGGTCTCGAGGACCGCCTGGCCACGGTCGCGCTGGAGGAAGCCACCCGACCGGTCACGGTTCGCGAGGGCGACAAGGTCTCTGAAGTCCCTGCAATGCAGGCACTGCTGCGAACCTTGATCCGATCCGGCGCGCAAGGCGACACCAAGGCGGCGCGGCAGGTTTTGGAACTGATCGCACGCGCCGAAACCGGGCGAACCACATACGCAAAAGAAACTCTCGATTCCGCGCTCTCCTACAAGGAGAAGTACGGTCCGCTGTTTGAGAAACATGCGCGAGAGGGAATAGATCCGCCGGATGTTTATCCACACCCCGACGATCTCATCGTCAATCTCTATACTGGTGAGGTTACCATTGCCGGTCCTCTCAGCTTGGAACAGGCAGGCGCGCGCAGGACGCTTCAAGAGCTTGAAGAGGAATGATGGCGCGGTATCGCGAACTTGAGGAGGCCCTCAAGCAAGACCCCACCAACCGAGCGCTGAGGGCCGAATTCAAAGAATTGGCACAACGTCGGGAAATCCTGAAAGTGAGATTGAGAGGGTATTTAGGCACAAAGTGCTGGGGCTTACTCGAAATATCCTCCGTCCAAAACCACGCAAGCCAAAGAAGCGGGCCCCCGGATTTAGCGCATGATCAGGAATAAGAATGACACTCTGGGCGGGACAGCCTGCGTTAAGATTTGATTCTGTCTATGCTATTTTGCTTTTCTATGTGATTTATTAAAGGCAAAGGGACGCAGCCGCCGAACAGGCAGCCGTTCGCCATGTGGAAAGCCGCAACCGGCCAGGCAGGCTGCGCCGAAACGACATCCTTCCTTCGCTTCAGATCGAAAGCTCCACCCCATCGATGCCCTCAAATCGCACGGGCGCAGGCTGCGCAAGTCCGATCCGGCCGATATCCGAGAAATAGCCAATTCGATCAGTGCACTCGGATTTAACGTTCCTGTCCTGGTCGGCAAAGACAACGTCGTGCTCGATGGGGAGTTGAGATGGGAAGCCGCCAAATGGCTTGGCCTCCCCATCCGTGCCAGGCATTCGCGTTGATCACCTCACCGAGACCGAACAACGCTTGCTCCGCTTGGCCGTCAATCGCCTCGCCGAAAAGGGCGTCTGGGACATGGGCGAGCTGGAGGCCGAATTCAACGAGCTCATCATCGCCGATGCGCCGATCGAAATCTCAGGATTTGGTTCGGACGAGATTGACCAAATCGTAATTGGCAAACCGAGGCCGTTTTTAATTGGGTGAGCTTGCACCTGTACCGGGTGCATGCGGCCATGGCTCAGGCCGGCGATCTGTTCCTGCTCGGCTCCCATCGCCTCCTCTGCGGGGACGCCACCGATCCCGCCGTCATCAAACGGCTCATGCGGGCCGATGCCGCGCGCATGGTTCTGACCGACGAGCCGTTCAATGTCGCAATCGGCGGTCACGTCAGCCGGGGCGAACGTCGGGAATTCGTGATGGCTTCCGGCGAAATGACCGACGCCCAGTTCGAAGATTTCAATCGAAAGTGGATGGCGGCCGTCGTTCCGTATCTGGTCGATGGAGGCATCCTCGGCACCTTCATCGATTGGCGCGGGTTGCCCATCGTTCATACCGCCGCCACCGCTCTCACCGCTAATCCCGCGCAATCTGGTGGTCTGGGCCAAAACCAACGCCGGCATGGGCAGCCTCTATCGCTCCCAGCACGAGCTCCTGCCACTGTTCAAGAAAGGCGCCGCCCCGCACGTCAACAACATTGCGCTCGGTAAGCGGGGACGCCATCGGACCAATCTGTGGACCTATCCCGGCGCCTCTTCGCTCGGATCCGACGCCCGCAAAGGCCTGCAAGACCATCCGACGGTGAAACCCGTCGCCATGCTGGGGGATGCGCTGATCGACCTTACCAACCGGGGCGAGGTCGTGCTCGACCTCTTCCTCGGCTCTGGGTCGACCCTTATCGCCGCAGAGAACACCGGGCGGCATGCTGCGGCATCGAGCTCGATCCGCTCTATGTCGATGTCATCATCCGACGCTTCGAGGCCGAAACCGGCACCCCCGCCATTCTGGCCGAAACTGGCGAGACCTTCGAGGACCTCGCCGCGCGCAGGCGTAACGACGAAAGCGGAACCTGATCACGATTTGCGCGTTCGCTTTGGTCTCAACCAAAAATCGCTACCGAAAATCGGGCAGGTGCGCCATGTCCGGTTTACCCCCGATAGCAACCGAACAGCGGACATCGCCGCTGGTCCGTTTCGTGCCAACTGCAGACATCCTCACACCGGCAGCGTAATTTCGCAGACAAGCCCTTCTTTGCGCCAGTCAAAGCGAACTTTCCCCTTTTGCTGAACAATCATTTGTTCGACGATACGGGTGCCGAATCCCGTTCGTGTCGGTGCCTGCGCGACTGGACCACCCGTCTCCATCCAGCGTAGCCGTAATGAACCGGCAGCGGCGTGTGACCATTCCAAGCGGACGTGGCCGTCAGGCCAGGACAAAGCACCGTATTTCGCCGCATTGGTCGCTAGTTCATGCAACGCTACCGCAACGGCCTGCGCTGCGTCTGGCGCTAATAGGGTTTGTGGACCATCTGTGAACGTGCGGTTCCCATCGGAAAAAGGAGCTAGTTCCTGTGTCGCAATCGCCGATACTTCCGCACCGATCCAACGCGTTTCCGCAAAAAGCGAGCAAACATTCGCGAGTGCCTGGATGCGTCCAGCGATTACCTCTTTGAGACCTTCAGGCGAGCTCGACTGAGAAAGATTGACCGTTGCCATCGCGTTCGCGAGCAAGTTCTTGCTGCGGTGCTCGGCCTCTCGCGCCAAGAACACGATCAGCTCCTGATTTTTCTTCTGCTCGGTAATGTCTCTCGCAATCTTTGATGCGCCGACGATTTTGCCGTTTGCATCCTTGACAGGAGAAACGGTCAGCGACACGACGATCAAGCTGCCGTTCTTGCGTTGCCGAACGGTCTCAAAATGGTCGATGCGCTCACCTCGTCGGATGCGCGTTAAAATCTCACGTTCTTCGCTTTGCCGATCTTGAGGGATCACAAGGGTAATAGGCTGACCGATGGCCTCGCTGGTAGAGTAGCCGAAGACGCGCTCAGCACCGCTATTCCAGCTTGTAATGATGCCATCGAGATTTTTGCTAACAATCGCATCATCGCTGGAATTCGACTATGGAAGCCAGCCAACGCAACTGCTGCTCGCTTTCGCGAAGGGCCGCTTCGATCTCCGTAGGCGTGGGCGCAATTCCCAGATTGTTCTTCTGCGTCATTTGGCGCCCCCAGACACGGCCCCGAGGGAACACTATAGCACTTGTTCTAGCCTAGGTACGGATTTGGATGGCTGTTTTGGGTCAAACTGAGAAGTCCGGGCGTGCAACCGGCAGGTCGGCTTTACCCAAACTCCGGACATCTCCTTGCACCGCGCAAACTGACGCGTTGTGCCATTACCGGAAGTGACCATCGGATACGTGAAACAAGGAATTCAAACAGTATCCATGCTCGTATCGACACGCCACTTCCCGGAAAAGCGTCCGTCGCGCTCGGGTTCAGAACGTAAACAGCACCGAGGCGTACCAGGAATATTGGTCGGTCTCGTCGGTATTTTGAATTCCCCGCCGAACATAGCCCAGCAAATGGCAATTGTCGTTGATGTCGTATCTGGCGCCAATTCCGAGGCTTGTCGTCGCCGGCGTTCCGGTGCCATCGGCGGTCTGGTGAAACAACTCCACGCCGAACTGCAGCTTCGGGAGCAGCTGATAGGTAACGACGCCGCCTGTCAGACAATAGTTCTGCGCGGAACGCTCGCTGAAGACGCATCCGCCGCCACCGAACGCCGACCACCCGCCGCTCCAGTCGTTCTGGACCCATATGGGCAGAAGTAGCGATGTGGTGTTGCTGCCGATGCCATTCGACGGGCTTGACAGGAACACGCGCGGAAACACGCTGACGTCGAGCCCGAACGAGTTCCTGATGCAGGAAGCGGTACTTCGCCGCAAGTTCGACATTGCTCAGGCCGAAGCTCGTTTCGCTGCCCGCAGGGAAATCAAAACCAACGGGGATGGTCGCGGTCAACTGAAGATCCGGCGCCGCGCCGTAATTGAAATCAATACCCGACGCGCCGCTGGTGTCGCCCCGCACGGACGTGCCGCTATTGAACGTGTAGATCTCGAAATGCTTGTATTCGGTCGGCTCGGGGTCGTCGGACACATAAGGTGGTCCGGCTAGGGCGGGGCGCGCCAGGCCAAGCGCGGCAACGACGATGATCGTGCGCACCATTGAAAACGCCCGGGTGGCCTTTGGCAGCACTCAGATCTCCTGGGCCGTTCCCGGATGCTTGCCGGCCCGCTGCGGCAGCAAGACGATGCAGGCGACGATCAAGACCACAAGGATGGCGGAGGCGTAGAACCGGCCGAACGCCAATCCTCCGTCCGCGACGGGTTTGTCGAGAAAGTCGCCGATCGTGGCCCCCAACGGTCGCGTCATGATAAAGGCGCTCCAGAACAGCAGCGTGCGCGAGGCGTTGGTCCAGAAATATCCCGCCGCAATCACGGCTAGCCCGGATATCTCACGCAGTCTTTGCACGATCGGGCCGTTTGGGCGACGGCTTTGAGGGACGTGGCGGCCCGTGGCGCCAGGGACGCGAGCGGAGCAGGGATTTTTCTGGGCTGCGGGGGCAGCGAATGACGGGTCTCTGTGGTCCTGGGATGATGCCGCAGTTGTTCCGCGCTGCGGCGGCGCGTGTCAGGCTGGCGAGCCGCGAGCACTGGCGGCGGCGAGACGGACGGCCGCGCAGCCCCAGACCTCCGCCGCTGGACAGCTCGATGCCATCGCGATCTTGATGCGGCGGACGCTGACGCGCACGAGCGCGCCGATCTTGAGCAGCTTGAGACGGATGGTGCCGCAGCTCGCGTTGGCAAACGGTGTGTGATGCAGTCCGATCCGGCGCACGGCGCAGAGCAGGACGTAGGCGAATGATGCCAACCATAGGCGCAGCTGGTTGGCGCGCATCGTGGCGGTCGAGGTACGATCGGCGTAAAGATCGAGCAGTACAGCTTTTCGTAAAGATATTTGGGCTTGCACTCGGCGCGCTTGAGCGAGGTGACGACGAAGCGCGGATTGGCCTCATCCTTGGTGACCTCGGCCTTGCCGATGACCCGGCGCTCGCGGCTCCAGCTGCGGCGCGTCCGATACCTGAACTCCCTGAAGTACCGCGCGGGCTTGTCCGTTCGCCGGCTTTTCGCCTCTGCCCGCTCCAGCTCGCTTGTGATCTCGGCAACTAAGCGGTCATTTTTCTGCAGGCCGAACAGAAAGTGCACGCCGTTCGCCTCGCACCAGGCCATCAATTCCTCCCGCGCAAACCCGCTGTCGGCCCGAACGAGAATGCGCACGTGTGGCCAGCGGCGGCGAATTTGCGCGACGATACGCGCCACCTCCTGCGCCGCTCCCGCCGCCGCGTCCATGCTCGCCGGCCGCAGCTTGGCCGCCAACAGGTGGCGCCCGCAGAACACGTAGAGCGGCAGGTAGCAGTAGCAATCGTAATAGCCGTGGAAGAACCGTCCCTCCTGCTCCCCGTGCACCGGATCGTCGGTCGCATCGAGATCGAGGATGATCTGTTGCGGAGGGCGCTCGTGCGCGTCCACGAACAGATCGACCAGCAGCCGCTTGATGGCAATCGGATTGTGACTGATCCTATGATAGCGCGTCGGCTGCAACCGGCTCAGTTCCAGCCGGTTCAGCGTCGACTTGCCGGCTACCGGCGCGCAGTCCTCGCGTCTTGCTGCCAGCTTGCCCGCCAGCACCGCCATCATCGGATCATGGCGCAACTCGTCGTGGTCATTGAGGTCCTCATAGCCAAGCGCGATCCCAAACACCTGTTGCGTCAGCAAGGTTACGACCTCATGCTCGATCAGATGTTGGCGGCGTGTATCGTGGAAGCACGCGGCAAACCGCTCCGTCAGCTTGATCGCGCGATCTGCCGCCCCAAGAAGCAGCGCCCCAGCTTCCGAGGTGATCGCCCCGCCGTCAAATCCGCCCACAACTTCGCGTCCTTCGACAGCTGCAAATCCAAACAAATCCGAGCTACACTCTGTCCGCATCGGGGCGCTCCTCAAATTCGATCGAAAGATGTTGCTGCACAACTACTTTCGCTGATTTGGCGTCCCGATGCGCCTATTAGGGTGAGATATCCGGGCTAGGCCCGCCGCAAACACAAGCGCGCCGCGTTCGTAGCCGAGGTCGTTGGTGTCCGCCATCCAATCGCCGAGCGCCGTACCGAGGGTCTGGGAGAACAGGATTGTCATCCAGTAAAACATTTCAATTCTCGGTGAAGCGACGGTATCGACCGAAATCGAGCCGGCACGCCAATACCAGACGCCCAAGGATGCCAACAGCAGCACGAACAGGATCAGCGATCCGCCGGGATAGCCGATGCTCAGCGAACGGTCGGCAAGATCCGCCATGGTGGTGCCAGCCGTCGTGGTCGCAATGATGACCGCCCAATATAGGAACGGATGGAACGATTTCGCGGAAATCTGGGCGGCGACGGCGATCACGAAGATTCCGATGAACAAGGCGCTGCTCAGCGCGTAACCCCAATTCAAGGTCATGGACACGGCATCGCCGCCGGTCTCTCCAAGGGTGGTCGCAGCAATCTTGATCACCCAAAACGCCAACGTGACTTCCGGGATCTTGCTCAGGCCATGTTCAGAATTCATAGATTACCTTCCGCACGGGTGCCGCTGTTGCCGGCTGCCAAGAGTCATGGCATCAGTTCGGGCCCGTACCGACAGAGTGAAGCAGAAGACGCCGCCTAGCAATCAAACAAGGCAATAGAAAGCGCACGGAACCCATGCAGCAGATTCACTTGCCGACGCTCGGCACGCGATACTGGACAGCGCTCTGCCTCGCCAGCATCTTCGGCGCGAACATGGGCGATTTCTTTGCGCACAATCTCGGACTAGGACACGTCGCGGGACTGCCGTTTCTGGCGCTCGCGCTCGTCATCGTCCTCGTAAGCGAACGCTTCGACCGGAACGTCCATCAGGCGTATTACTGGACCGCCATCATCATCGTCAGGACCGCGGCGACCAACTTCGCCGACTTCGCCAGCGGCGACATGAAACTGCCGAGGCTGCTGGTTACGGCCGGCCTTGCCGCGCTTCTGGTCGCGGCGCTGCTTGCAAGCTGGCAGTTCGCGTGGCGCAGGCGGCCGGAGAAAGACGGCGACGGAAACTCGGTGCTCCGCGCCGACGTGGGCTATTGGACCAGTATGTTCATCGCCGGGACGCTTGGCAACGTGATCGGGGATTATTGCTCGCACAACCTGCATCTGGGAGACGCCGAAGCCTCGCTGGTGCTGGGCTCGATCCTGGCGTTGCTGTTCGTGATGGCTCGCAACGGATTGCTTCGGTCGCTGTCGTATTATTGGCTGACCATCGTAGCGGTGAGGGCGGCCGGCACGGTCGTCGGAGATCTCCTGGCAGGCCGGCATATGTTGGGACTTGCCACCAGCACGCTTGTCACGGGCATCCTATTCATCGCGCTGCTCGCGGTGTGGAAAGAACCAGCGGCGCCCAAGTTGGTACGTGTAGGCTCCAGCTTCTGACCACGCAGCCCAGCAACCTCGACCGAGTTCGCCGATCTCTACTTCCGTTCTGGGTCAAACTGAGACGTGGCCCCATTCAAACGGCAGGTCCGTCCTACCCTCAGGAGCGGACATCGCCCTGTTGCTGCCGCATGTCTGTCTCGTGCCAACTGCATCCTTACACCGGCAGCGTAATTTCGCAGACAAGCCCTTCTTTGCGCCAGTCAAAGCGAACTTTCCCCTTTTGCTGAACAATCATTTGTTCGACGATACGGGTGCCGAATCCCGTTCGTGAAGGTTCCTGCGCGACTGGACCACCCGTCTCCATCCAGCGTAGCCGTAATAGAACCGGCGGCAGCGTGTGACCATTCCAAGCGGAGGTGGCCGTCAGGCAGAGGACAAAGCACCGTATTTCGCCGCATTGGTCGCTAGTTCATGCAACGCTACCGCAACTGCCTGAGCGGCGTCTGGCGCTAAAAGGGTTTGTGGACCATCTGTGAACGTGCGGTTCCCATCGGAATAAGGAGCTAGTTCCTGTGTCGCAATCGCCGATACTTCCGCACCGATCCAACGCGTTTCCGCAAAAAGCGAGCAAACATTCGCTAGTGCCTGGATGCGTCCAGCGATTACCTCTTTGAGACCTTCAGGCGAGCTCGACTGAGAAAGATTGACCGTTGCCATCGCGTTCGCGAGCAAGTTCTTGCTGCGGTGCTCGGCCTCTCGCGCCAAGAACACGATCAGCTCCTGATTTTTCTTCTGCTCGGCAACGTCTCTCGCAATCTTTGATGCGCCGACGATCTTGCCGTTTGCATCCTTGACAGGAGAAACGGTCAGCGACACGACGATCAAGCTGCCGTTCTTGCGTTGCCGAACGGTCTCAAAATGGTCGATGCGCTCACCTCGTCGGATGCGCGTTAAAATCTCACGTTCTTCGCTTTGCCGATCTTGAGGGATCACAAGGGTAATAGGCTGACCGATGGCCTCGCTGGTAGAGTAGCCGAAGACGCGCTCAGCACCGCTATTCCAGCTTGTAATGATGCCATCGAGATTTTTGCTAACAATCGCATCATCGCTGGAATTGACGATGGAAGCCAGCCAGCGCAACTGCTGCTCGCTTTCGCGAAGGGCCGCTTCGATCTCCGTAGGCGTGGGCGCAATTCCCAGATTGTTCTTCTGCGTCATTTGGCGCCCCCAGACACGGCCCCGAGGGAACACTATAGCCTTGTTCTAGCCTAGGTACGGATTTGGATGGCTGTTTGGGTAGAGTCGAGGATGGGCGCGGTAGCTTGGGGCCTATGGCCAACGCTCCGTTTCCCATCCCCGCTCATCAAACCGGACGAGCCGATTTCCGGCATCCGGCTTTCCGACTGGCTTCACCGCAAGGCACATGACGGGACTGCTCGGGGCAAGCGTTGAAGGCACAGAACGCCGAGTTCTCGATGAATGACATCGAATGTAAATCGGCGATTGCCGCGCCCTTGCACCTTGTGCCTTCGCGCGAGGAACCTGCGCAACGTTCAAAGACGTATTGGTCGACGCTACGGTATGCCTTGTTCCGCGAGCCGTAGCCAAAGTAGTTGGACCAGCCTCGCAGTGACCTGTTCAGCTTGTCACGTACTTCCGGCCATGGATCGGTATTGCTCGGCACCAGAAGATCGCCGACCCTTGTCTTGAGCCGTTGCACACTCTTCTTGGACGGGCTCGCACCCAGATACCAATTCCCGTTCGCCTCAAACAGATGCGCGCCGAACGAGTAGCCGAGGAAGTCGAAGCGTTCCTGTCGGGCGTTTCTCAACGAAGTTTTCGCCTCGTTGATCGTCAACCCGAGCTTGGTCATCACCGCCTTCGTCCACGCTAATGCCTCCGCCGCGCGACCGCGGCTGAGGATAACGAAGTCGTCGGCATAGGAGACGACGTGAGCATGGAACGTGTCGCCGCATCCGGTCAAACGCCAATGCTTGAGGAACCGGTTCATGTAGATGTTGGCCAGCAGTGGACTTGCGACGCCGCCTTGCGGCGTGCCGCGCGTGTTTCCCTTGCCGCCACTCATGCGCCGGGTTCCATCCGCGTCCCGTTCCTCGATCGGCGCCCTCAGCCACATCTTGATGAGGCGCAGGACGTTTCGATCCACGACACGCCGGGCTACTGACTTTATCAGCTCGGAATGCGGGATCGTATCGAAGTACTTGGACAAATCAGCATCAACTACGTCAGCATAGCCCCGGCATAAATGCCGGTGCACTTCCTTGACCGCGTCCACCGCCCCGCGAGCGGGCCGGTAGCCGTAGGCATTGTCCTCGAAGTCAGCCTCGAAGATCGGTTCGATCACGATCTTGGCGGCAGTCTGAATCACACGATCACGAATGGTCGGAATGCCGAGCGGACGCTCGCCACCATTCGCTTTGGGGATCATCACCCGCCGCACCGGATCAGGTCGGTATGTCTTCGAGACCAGTTCCGCGCGCAAGCCCGCCAACCATGCTTCCAGGCCCTGCTCCTCGATGCGAGCAAACGTCATCCCATCCACACCCGGTGCACCCGCATTGACGCGGGCGAGCCGATAGGCGTGGACCAGGATGTCCTCGCGACAGATCTTGTCGTAGAGCAGATAGAAGCGGAAGGTGGGCTCCGCCTTCGCTTTGCAGTAGAGCTTTCTCTGAAGGCTCCGGATCTTATCAGGCGTTGTCAGGCTCATCACCAATCACCTTCACCTCACCATCTTCAAAAGCGCACCAGAAGTCGGGGCCCTTTGCTCCGCCGGCATTACCCGGCATCAACGCTCCTATTGCCCCGTCCAACTCCCGCCGTGACCACCGCCTGATGCGATGCTGAGGCCGCTACCCTCGTCCGCGACGGGTCTCCCCCTGTAACTGCGAACCACCCTTCCGACGTGCCGTACCCACTACCCCGGCGGATCGCGTGGGTGCGCGTGTCGATTGCTTCCCCACGCGTGCGGCCTTCCCCAAATGACCGGAGGGTCGGCATCCGCATTAGAACTTTCGAGGCCTGCTCGGGCTTCACTTTGTTACGGCCCATCGGATCGCTCAGCAGCCCAAGGCCGCCTTCGTCGCAGGGCTCCGACCCAGCCAGTTACCCGGCCGTGCCGCCTGCCAGCTTCCGGACCAATCGACAATTATCCGGGTGAGACCCTCCCTCACTGATAGTTCGCGCCCTCGGGGCGCACGGTCAATCGCGTCGTTTTGACCCTCCGCCGGTCACTTCTGGTCCTCCCCGATAAGCGGACATTCTCACAGGGAACCCGGATAGGCTGTAGCTTCCCGCGTCCGGTGCGCTGACTTGCCCTCTGAGCCCGGCCAAGCGTCCTAATGCCCTCCAGCGCCCTCGCCCGCCCCCGCCTCAAGCGATGCGGACCGGAGCGGCGGTTTTGCTCTTTTTCCGGCTCGCTTCGACCCGGTTCGGCGTGTCCGGCACGAGCGGCGCGTCGTGATGGGCTCCGAGCCGGAGCCCCAGCAATTCAAAAATCCGGCGGCTGATTTTCTGTTGAGCCTCGCGAAGAGCCTGCGAGTTCGCGATCATCAGCTCGTTAGTGTACTTGGCGGACACGCCTTGCAGACTGTGCCCCATTAAGAAGCTGATCAGCATCTCGGAAATCTCCAGCGAGACCGCGATGCTGCGGAACGTATGCCGGAGCGCGTTGCCCGAAACCGGAAGGCCCGAGCGATGGCCAGCTTGACGAACACCCGGGAAGACAAGATCGGGGGCCGCGACCTCGTGATGCGGTTTCTTCCGTTCGATCACGCGGACCTCGCCGGGCGTCATTCCACGGAGGCCCTTCATCGTGATGGTTTGCGGAGGCGCGTTGATAGCCATCGCGAGCGCGAAAGCAATCTCGCCCGTGATCGGCAACGAGATATCATTTCCGGCTTTCGCATTCCGAATGATCATGCGTCGTAAGTTGAGATCGATATCGCTCTCGCGGATCATGGCAAGCTCAGTTGGCCGGGAGCCGGTCAACAGTGCGGCGAGATGGTAGCCCTTATGAACCGGGTTCTCTATGGCGTCCCATGCTTTGCGCCATGCCGAGAAGTCGGGGAAGTCCAACACTGCTTTCGAGACCTTGACCTTTCCAAAACGTATTCCGGAGGTCGGCGAGGCCGCCGGGTTGAGGGTGCGATCAAGCCGCGCCTCTTCACGGTAGCAAGCTCTGATCAAGCGGGCGCAATGGTCCGCCGTTGTCGGAACCGTTTTCGCGAGCTTTGAATGCCAAGTCTTCACGGCGCGCGGGTTCTGCGACATCTCGGCGAGCGTCCATCCGTCCCATTGCGGCATGATGTGCGCCTCGGAAAGCTTACTCGCATTGAGCCACCATCGCGGCGGCTTACCTTTGGCTTCGGCTTGCGCCTTGAGATGGGCGAGGTAGTTTTCAAAGGCCGTACGGAACGGTATCGCTTGGCGCTTGCCCGGGGCAGCGGTGCCAGCGGCTACCGCGCCCGAATAGATCAGGGCTTGCTTGCGCGCCTCATCCACGTCCATCGCAGGCCAGTTGCCGAGCGTTTTGAAAACCGAGGACCGCTTGCCCTTCGTCCGGCTCTGTTGACGAAAGCGCCAGACCCTCGACTTAGCGCCGAGGAAGACGGTCAGGCCGAAGACCTTGCTGTCGGGATAGTAGCCCAGATCGCTCGGCTCATCGTCGGCGAACTCGCGCAACGCTTCGATGTGATTGTCGTCGAGCAACCGAGGCTTCCGCTTCGCGTTCGGGTCAGAAGGCTGCGGGGCTTTGCCGTTGTTCGTTGTCCTAGCGCGCCTAGATCGCTCGCGCTCGGCGGCCTTTCTGGCGATACCTTGCGCTATTTTCTTCGGCAGCGTGACGCGCTAACCGCGCCTTACTCGCGATCAACCTCGCGGAAAATCTCTTCGATCACCGGGTCATTTCGTTGTGTCATCGTGATGTCACTATGATGCCATTTGACCGTTTCGGATGCTGGGATTTTCAGCCGCCGAGGCATCACAGATAACAACAGAAGCCTGCGAAACATGGGCTTTAGTCAATGTTTTCGGGCATTTCTCGCAACGTGGTAAAAATTCGGCTGATTAGATTGGGAAGCTGCCGTTCTACCATTGAACTACGCCCGCAAATCAATGGCTTAGCACTGATTGGACCCGGTTTTATGGTGCAGTTGTGGTGCACCGATCTCCGACTTCCCGTTCCTTAATACACGACTAGCCATTGATCAGAACCGAAATTTGTCGCGGAGATTTGGGACAAGCGCCTGATCAATCCTGTCCCAGCCTTGGCACGCGATCTGCGTCCCGTCGATCTGCCACGAGGCGATGCCGCACAACATTGTGGCGACGATCTTCGTTTCGGTCTCACTCTCCACAAAGTAGACCCGCCATACTCCGCCGCCGCTCATGCCGCCGAAGCATTTAGGCAGCTCATGAAGATTATATTTCATGGCCTC
The DNA here is from genome assembly GCA_963748165.1 of uncultured Alphaproteobacteria bacterium. Taxonomy (GTDB): domain Bacteria; phylum Pseudomonadota; class Alphaproteobacteria; order Rhizobiales; family Xanthobacteraceae; genus Bradyrhizobium. Next base: position 47,150 of record CAVVIM010000027.1, on the reverse strand, counting down.
GACTGTCAGGAGGCCTTTTTCCTGATGGCAAACATGGCCTGTGTGAAGCACGCCCCGCATCGGGCTGATAATTTCCTTCCCCTCAACGTAGGGGGTTTGAGAAAATTCGGCGACAAGCCCTAGCATCGCGTCGATATGCTTCCCCTCCGAGGGAGCCAAAGCTTCCATCTTCGTTTGGTTTTTCTCGATGTTTAGAAAGACACCCCCAAGAGCTTCAATCGAGGACACCTCGTCAGGCGGAAGAATTGTGAATGCGAGATCGAGCACCTCTTTGCCTTCTTCGAAGCTGTCGCTGCTCTGAATTATCGCGGTTTGAGTATCGCCCAACTGGAGCATCCGCCGCTGATTGCCTGATCCGGCGACGAAACGGACCAATCCGATTTCAGCAAGCTTTTCGTATTTCTCCGCCACGTGTCCGCACGTCAGTATTCCCCTGCGACCTTCAATGTATGCAAGCACGCCGGAGCCAAGGACCTTACTGCCTTCGCCCGGACTTGTTACGACGAGACCGACAGCAAAATGAGAAAGCCGCGATAGTATCGCGTCCGAAATATCGTGCAGCCCGGACAATCCTGCGCGTTCATTTTCCGCGAGCGTGTCGTCGTTCATGTTGGTAGCCACCCCGTGTCGGGCTCGGCAATTGTGCCGTCCGGTTGAATGAAGTGGAGCTTGCGGATGTGAATGCGGTCGAAGGTGGCGAACTCGCCTTCGGCTTTGTCGCCCGGCCCCTTGTAGATGAGCCCGGCAGGGAACCACCTTATCAGACCGTTGACCGATTTGAGGACAATGGCCGGACCGCCGCTACAGCCGCTCATGTTGAAGCCCAAGGGCGGCTTCGCCACAGCATCATTTGCGGCGAAAGTGCCATCGGGTTCGTAAACTGTGACGATCTCGCGTGGGCTCACAGCATCAGCGATAGCGTTCGCGCCCCACGCCTCGTGCTCGTAGTAGCCACGGCCCATCTTATTTCGGCGCGTGTCGAGGTAGCCTGCCAGCGTCAAGCTGTCGCCTTCCTTAACTTCCGGCGGCGGCCAATCCTGCCGACAATCGAACGGCACAGCCCCCATCTCGGACAACTTTTCTGCGTCAATCTCAAAGGTAGCGATATCTAGCTCGTTACTCCGTGCGATCAGCCTCGCCTCGGGCCAGACCCGACACTCACCAATCTGACAAATAGTGCGGTTGTCCGCCTCCCGTGCTTCAAGATACTGAGCAATGACGTGGTCTGCGGTAACAGCAATGTGCCGCGCTTCGAACTGAATGATGAAGGTTGAAGCCCCCCGCAGCGGGCCTTCGTTCGGCACTCCAATGTGCCAAAAGAGCGGTCTTGCTACTTTCAGCATGTGTGCTGAGACCGTAGCGGCGGCCTGCATCCCGGCCGGCGGATATCTCTTTACAATCTGCCCGACATTCCCTGCATGTAATCTTCGGCACCGTTAGGTGAAGATGGGCCTCTTAAAAATATCCAACGGAGGTGGGTTGCTAGCGGTAGACAGAAAGACGCCCGGTTATGCCGGGCTTTTTCTTTGTGCTCACCCTCAACGGGAGCCCGTATTAGACCTGGTGTAATTGCCAGTGGTGTAATTGCCAGTGTGTAATTGCCAGTTGTTCGCCCGCTGGGTGTGCGGTAAGCTTGCATCATGTTTCGGAGTGGAGCGCGCGGCGTGACCACTTGGCTAGTCGGCGCGTGGCGCTGAGCAACACGAAGCATTTTCAGCGTCTCTCCTAGATAGGCCGGCGCGTGGTGCCATCACCACATCGCACCGACAAATCGACCCGCGCGAAGTCCACGCTTCGCGCGGGTCATCAATCCACGAGGTTTCACGATGGCGCGCAAGCACGTCGGCCCAGTATGAAGATCGCAACGTCGCCGACGAAGCTCGCGACGGCGCTTGATCTCGACTAAACCCGCGCTTGCCTTTGACCAATAAAACTTTGCTAACCTGATTCGAATTGCACTCTGAATTGTACGCAGGTGCCGTTACTTAAGAATATATCATGTAAAATCAAATGCTTGGTCACAATTCTGGCGGAGAGAGTGGGATTTGAACTCCTGTTCCGACCGCGTGAACGTCATCTGGGTGACGGGGTCCGGAAGTGTGGAATGTCCGTCGTAATGTCTGCCATGCCGGTTGTCTCCTGAGGACCGTCGAACATTATAGAACGCATAGCCTGACCGCTTTTACTGTGACAACATCAGCTTGGTCACGAATTTATTTTATTCACCGCCCCTCGTTGCCACGGGCGTTGCCATGGCGCCATTTCAGCAACTTTCTGATTACAGGCAATCCAATTAAGTATTTGAAAAATAACGTGTCTTTTTATTTTTATACGACGAGTAAGTTAACTGGCATTCAACCATCCGAAGCGGATCGGAAAACCTTCGCCGCCGAGCAGCGCCGTCGTCTCATAGAGCGGCAGGCCGACCACATTGCTGTAGGAGCCGACCATCTTGACCACGAACGATCCGGCGATGCCCTGCACGGCATAGCCGCCGGCCTTGCCGCGCCATTCGCCGGAGCCGATATAGGCCTGGATATCGTCCTCGCTGAGGCGCTTGAAGCGCACCCGGCTCTCGATCAGGCGCTGGCGAATCGCCTCCCTCGGCGTCACCAGGCAGATCGCGGTGTAGACCCGGTGGTTGCGCCCCGACAACAGCCGCAGGCATTGCGAGGCTTCGTCGACCAGATTCGCCTTGGGCAGGATGCGGCGCCCGACCGCGACCACGGTGTCGGCGGCCAGAATGAAGGCGCCACGCAATTCGTCATCGAGCTGCACCGATTTGAGCGCGGCGTCGGCCTTGGCACGGGCCAGCCGGTTGGCACAGGCGCGCGGCAATTCGCCCCGCTTCGGCGTTTCGTCGACATCGGCCGGCCGCAGCGCATCGGGCTCGATGCCGGCCTGGTTGAGCAGGCCGAGCCGGCGCGGCGAACCGGAGGCGAGAACGAATTTGGGACGGCCCAGCATGCGGATAGGGGTCGGAGAGGATTTGGGGAACGGCGCGCGCGGAACCTATCGGAAGGGACTAGCTGAGACAACCATGGAACACATCATTGTCGCCCCGGCGTCCGCATGCGTTCGCAGGGACGACTGGATGGGCTACCCGCTCGGCGGTCCGACCTTTGCAAAGCGCTTGCGGATACGCAGCGACAGCCCGTCCAGAACCTCGCGATAGGCTTCCAGCCGCTGCTCGCGGTTGCCCTCGGTCCGGGTCGGGTCGAAGGTCGGCCAGTATTCGACGTCGGCGGCGAGCGTCCGCGTCAGCTCGAGCGCCCTGTGATGCGCCTCGGGCGCGAGCGTGATGATGAGGTCGAAATTGAGCCCTTCCCAATCGTCGAGTTCCTCGACGTGATCGGCTTGTGGCCGGCGATGTCCTGGCCCAACTCCGCCATCACGGCGACCGCGAACGGATCGAGCTCGCCCTTGCGGACGCCGGCGGATTTGACATACATCGACTGCGGAAACATCCGCCGCAGCAGGCTTTCCGCCATCGGCGAACGCACGCTGTTGAGGCCGCATGCAAACAGCACGGCTTGCGGGTTGCGCACGCGCGGGGGCGCCGCCATCGGTCAGGCTGCTGTCGGGCTGCGCATGATCGGATCCGAACAATGGTGCCCGCGGATCATGCGCCCTCGCCCTTCCAGTGCAGCACGCAGATCAGCGTGAACAGCCGGCGCGGGTCTCGAAATCGACCCGGACCTTGCCCTTCAGCCGCTCCTGCAGCGTGCGCGAGCCCTCGTCATGGATGCCGCGGCGGCCCATGTCGATGGCTTCGATCTTGTCCGGCGTCGCGGTGCGGATCGCCTGATAGTAGCTGTCGCAGATCATGAAATAGTCCTTCACGATCCGCCGAAACGGCGTCAGCGACAACAGATGCGCCACCACCGGCGTGCCGTCCTCGCGGCGGATATCGAACATCAGCCGGTTGCCGGTGATGCCGATATGCAGGGTGAACGGCCCCGCGCCGGCGCCCTCCGGCGCGAACAGGTTCTGCTCGATCAGATCGTAGATGGCGATCGCGCGCTCATGCTCGATGTCGGGACCGGAACGCCCGATCGATTCCTCGTCGAGCGTCACCGCGACGATGTGGTTGAGCGAATCGTCTGCTGCAGGCGGTCTGGTCATGGCGGATTGAGACGCAATCCGACCGAACGGGCATGGGCATCGAGCCCTTCGGCGTTGCCCAGCGTGATCGCCGCCGGTCCCAAGGCGCGCAACTGCTGCGGCCCGCATTTCAGCAGCGAGGTCCGCTTCATGAAATCGAGTACGCCGAGGCCGGAAGAAAACCGCGCCGAGCGCGCGGTCGGCAGCACGTGGTTGGAGCCGCCGACATAGTCGCCGATCGCCTCCGGGGTGTGGGGGCCGAGGAAGATCGCCCCGGCATTGCGGATCTGCGCCGCGAGCGCTTCGGGATCCGACGTCATGATCTCCAGATGCTCGGCGGCGATCGCATTCGCGAGCGCGACCGCCTGCTCGAGGTTCTCAACCCGGATGATCGCGCCAAAATCATTCCACGAGGCGCGTGCGATCGGTGCGCGCGGCAGCGTATCCAACTGCGATTCGACCGCGCGCGCGACCTCGTCGGCCAGCGCGGCGTCATCGGTGATCAGGATCGATTGCGCGCTCGCATCGTGCTCGGCCTGCGCCAGCAGATCGGCGGCGATCCAGCCGGCATTGCCGCTGCGGTCGGCGATCACCAGCACCTCGGACGGGCCCGCGATCATGTCGATGCCGACCTTGCCGAATACCAACCGCTTGGCGGCGGCGACATAGGCGTTGCCGGGACCGACGATCTTGGCCACCGGCGCAATGGTCGCGGTGCCGTAGGCCAGCGCCGCCACCGCCTGCGCGCCGCCGACGCGGTAGATTTCGGAGATGCCGCCAAGCCGTGCCGCCGCCAGCACCAGCGGATTGAGCTTGCCATCGGGCGACGGCACCACCATCACGACGCGGGCGACGCCGGCGACTTGCGCCGGCACCGCATTCATCAGCACCGAGGACGGATAGGCCGCGGTGCCGCCGGGAACATAGAGCCCGACGGCGTCGATGGCGCTCCAGCGCCAGCCGAGTTCAACCCCGAGCGCGTCGGTAAAGCGCTGGTCGCGAGGCAGTTGGCGGCGATGGAAGCTCTCGATCCGGTCGCGCGCGAAGGCGAGCGCCTCGAGCGTTTCGGCGTCGCAGGCCTTCACGGCGGCATCGATTTCGGCGGCGGTGACGCGCAGCCCGGCGGGCTCGAGATCAAGCCGGTCGAATTTGCGGGTTGCCTCGATCAGGGCCTGGTCGCCGCGGGCCGCGACGTCATCGACGATGGCGCGGGTGGCGACCTCGATATCGGCGGAAACCTCGCGCTTGGCGGCGAGAAAGCCGGCGAATCCTGCGGCGAAGTCGGCGCTGCTGCGGTCCAGTCGAACAGGCATGGTGGCTTTCCGGCGGGGCTTGGTCGAACCCCCCTTGCTCAATGGCGCGGCGACAAATCGCCGTCAACCCTTCAGCTTGCGGATTAGGTCAATGGCGGCGCTTGCGTCATTCCGGGGCGCGCGTTAGCGCGAACCCGGAATCTCGAGATTCCGGGTTCGATGCTTCGCATCGTCCCGGAATGACGTCGGTATATCGCTCAGACGTCCCATCCTGACGGTTCGGCATCCTCGTCGAGATCAGAGGTTCCGAGATCGTCGGGGCCAAGATCGGCCAGTTCGCATTCGAGGCATTCGACGTCGAGCCGGAGCGCCCCGCCCGGATTGAAGATCAGGACCGCACTGCCGCCCGGCGCCTCGCCGGGATGAAACTCGATTCCGACCATCTCCAGCGTTGTCTCCGGCGCCTCCAGATCGATGTCGCGCGATTTGCAGGACAGCACCCGCTCGAAGCGCAGCGCCGCCAGCAGCCGGCGCCGGATGGTTTCGCCCGACGCCGTCGGCTCCCAGTCCAGCCGGTTCATGCCCACCACCAGCCGCTTTTCGCTCTGCCGCCAGATAATGTCGGAGGTCTGCACGCGGGCATCCTGCACATGCGCGGAAATGACGGCGAGGTCATCGGCATCGAGGGCGACCAGTCTGAGTTGAGCCGTCACGCAGCACTCCAAGGGTTCAATCGCTGATGCGCTCGATCGAAGCGCCGCAGGCCGAGAGCTTTTCCTCGAGCCGCTCGAACCCGCGGTCGAGGTGATAGACGCGGTTCACCATGGTCTCGCCCTCGGCGGCGAGGCCGGCGATCACCAGCGATACCGAGGCACGCAGGTCGGTCGCCATCACCGGCGCGCCGCGCAGTTTCGCAATGCCGTCGATGGTGGCGGTCTCGCCATCGAGCTGAATGCGCGCGCCGAACCGCGCCAGTTCCTGCACATGCATGAAGCGGTTTTCGAAGATCGTCTCGGTGATCCGCGAGGCGCCGCTGGCGCTTGCCATCAGCGCCATCAACTGCGCCTGCAGATCGGTCGGAAAGCCCGGAAACGGCGCGGTCGAAACCGTCACCGGCCTGATCCCGGCGCCGTTGCGGGCGACCCGGATTCCCGAATCATTGACCGAGATGTCGGCGCCGGCCAGCGTCAGCACGTCGAGCGCCGATTGCAGCAGCTCCGGCCGGGCGCCGGCCAATTGCACCTCGCCCCCGGTCATCGCAACCGCCATCGCGTAGGTGCCGGCCTCGATCCGGTCGGGCAGCACGGTGTGGCGCGCGCCGCCGAGCCGGCTCACGCCTTCGACGACGATGCGGCGAGTTCCGGCGCCGGAAACCCATGCCCCCATCTTGTTCAGGCAGGCGGCGACATCGGCAATTTCCGGTTCGCAGGCGGCGTTGGTGATCACGGTGGTGCCCTTGGCGAGGGTCGCCGCCATCAGCGCGACATGGGTGCCGCTCACCGTCACCTTGGGAAAATCGATATTGCCGCCCTTGAGACCACCGGGGCGGTGGCGATCACATAGCCGCCGTCGATGGCGATGTCGGCGCCAAGCTTTTCCAGCGCCATGATCAGCAGGTCGACCGGCCGCGTGCCGATGGCGCAGCCGCCGGGCAGTGACACCTTCGCCTGACGCATCCGCGCCAGCAGCGGCGCGATCACCCAGAAACTCGCGCGCATCCTTGACACCAATTCGTAGGGCGCGGTGGTGTCGATGATGTTGGCGGCCGAAATATGCAGGGTCTGGCCCTGATAGGCGCGATCACCGGAGCGTTTGCCCGCCGACATGATGTCGACGCCATGGTTGCCGAGAATGCGCTGCAGTTGCGCGACGTCGGCGAGACGCGGCACGTTGTCGAGCACCAGGGTTTGTTCGGTCAGCAGGCCCGCGATCATCAGCGGCAGCGCGGCGTTCTTCGCCCCCGAAATCGCAATGGTGCCATTGAGCTTGCTGCCGCCGACGATGCGAATGCGATCCATTACAATACCCGCTGTGCTATGCATAAAGTATAGGGCGAATGAGGCCGTTATGGCAAAGGCGTGAAATTTGCGGCTATTTGATGGGTTTGACGCCGTTTCGGGGCATAACGGCCGATGGTGTGCGGCCCACGAACGTTGGCTCAGACCGCATTGATGTCGGCGCTCTCCAGCACCGGCCTTGGATAGCCGTCGCGGGCGACCTTGATCATGGCGCGTCCGACCTGCTCGGTCGTGGTCATATAGTTCGGCGCCGTCCGCGCCAGCAACGTCAGCAGCGGTGACGCCGCGACATAGATCGCCTGCACCCAGGCGGTCTTCGACCGGATGCCGTGCAGCGGCTGGATGCCGGCCGGACGAAACATGTAGGCCGCCTTGAACGGCAATTTGAGCAGATCGTTTTCGGTCTTGCCCTTCACCCGCGCCCACATCAGCCGGCCCTGTTCCGTGGCATCGGTGCCGCGGCCGGTGACATAGACGAACACCATGCCCGGATTGAGCCGTGCCAGCGCGTTCGCCGCGGCGAGCGTGATGTCATAGGTCAGATGCCGATAGCGTTGCTCGCTCATGCCGACCGAGCTGACGCCGAGACAGAAAAAGCAGGCATCGAATCCCGCGAGCTGGGATTCGATCGCGGAGAAATCCAGGAAATTGTCATGCACGATTTCGCGCAGCTTGGCATTTTGCAGGCCGGTCGGACGGCGTCCGACCGCAAGCACGCTGGCGACGGCGGGATCGAGCAGGCATTCGCGCAGCACACCCTGGCCGACCATTCCAGTGGCGCCGAACAGGATGACTTTCATGGCTTGATCAGGCCAATGTCGGCGGCGGCCGGAATCGTCTCACCGCGCCGATGATGACAAGGATGAAGAACAGCAGCACCAGTCCCTGCGCCACGGCAAACGGCGGCTCGGACGGCGGTACGCTCGGCGCCAGCGCATGCAGCGCGGGCACCTTGAGGAAGCCCTGGATGATCAGCACGAATATGTTGAGATAGAGCGAGACCATCGCGGTCACCACATAGATCCAGCGCCACGGGCCGGCCAGCTTCATGCCATAAAGCGCAAGGCACGCGATCGCGAGCAGCACCAGCGAGAGAATGCCGACCATGTGCGACGGCAACAACTGGGTGAACGGAAACAGGAAACCGGTCGCGCTGGTCAGGATCGTGGTGAGCAGAAACAATGCGGTCCAGCCCGGCGTCCGGCGCGAGCCGAGCAGCCGGAACATGACGACAATACCCGAGACGATTGCGATCAGGCTGATGATCACGTGCAACTTGGTGAATGCGGCAAGGCTCATACCCAGGATCATGATGCGCTCCCCCGTTTGAAACGGACGGATGCTACGACTCCCCGGGCGAAAATGCTACCTGCGGTGGCCGGATGCGCCCGACCGCGAAAACGCCGGTCGGGCTTTTTGCATGGCTGTCACAATCCGAGGCGGCAGCTCCGCCGCCGGTGCGACGCCCTGTTCGCCTTCAATAATAGCGCGGGATCGGGCCGTCATGCGGCGTCTTCCGGGCCGACAGATCGAACAGCACTTCATCGACATAGCACCAGCCCCACCCCTCCGGTGGATCGTAGCCTTCGATGATCGGATGCCCGGTGGCATGGAAATGCTTGCTTGCATGCCGGTTGGGAGAATTGTCACAGCAGCCGACATGACCGCAACTGCGGCAGATCCGCAAATGCAGCCAGCGGCTGCCGCTCTTCAGGCATTCTTCGCAACCCCGCGCGCTTGGCGTGACGTCGCGAATGCCGGCGATGTGGGTGCAGTCCTTTGCCATCCACTCTCTCCCTCGCTATAGCACCGGCCGCGCGGTGTCGCCGAGAAAGCCGTGCAGCGCCGCCACCACCTGCGCCCCCTCGCCGATCGCGCCGCCGACCCGCTTGACCGAGCCCGAGCGCACGTCGCCGACCGCGAATACGCCGGGGACCGATGTTTCCAGCGCCGACGCCAATTCTCCTCCGGCCTTTTTGCAGTGCGCGCCGGTCACCACGAAGCCGCCGCGATCGACCATGACGCCGCAGCCGTCGAGCCAGCCGGTGGCGGGATCGGCGCCGACGAACAGGAACAAGTTGCGGATATCGAGGCCAGTGACTTCGCCGGACAACCGGCTGCGCCAGCGCACCCGCTCGAGCGAACTGTCCGGCGCGCCTTCCAGCGCCACCACCTCGGTGTTGAACACCAGTTCGATATTCGGCGCCGCCTCGATCCGTTCAATCAGGTAGCGCGACATGCTGGCACCGAGGCCGCCGCTGCGGATCACCAGATGGACCCTGCGGGCGTGGCCGGCCAGGAACACCGCGGCCTGGCCGGCGGAATTGCCGCCACCCACCAGCACGATGTCCTGATCCGCACATAGCCGCGCCTCGATCGGGGAGGCCCAGTACCAGACGCCGCGGCCCTCGAAGTCGGCGAGCTTTTCGATCTCGGGGCGCCGATAGCGCGCACCGCTCGCCACCACGACGGACCGCGCCCGCAGCACCTCGCCATCGTCGAGGTTCAGGCCGAAGGCGCCATCGGTGCGGGAACAATCGAGCGCCGTCACCGTCACCGGAATCATCATGTCGGCGCCGAACTTCTGCGCCTGGTTGAAGGCGCGCGCGGTCAGTGCCAGCCCGGAGATCCCGGTCGGAAAGCCGAGGTAATTCTCGATTCGCGCGCTGGCGCCGGCCTGGCCCCCGAACGCGCGGGTGTCGCATACCGCCACGCCAAGGCCTTCGGAGGCGGCGTACACCGCGGTCGACAGCCCCGCGGGACCGCTGCCGACGACGGCGACGTCGTAAATCTTGTCCTTGGCGAGCGCGCGCAGCATGCCCATCGCCCGCGCCAGTTCGGATTCGCTGGGGTTGCGCAGCACGGTGCCGTCGGTTGCGACCACCAGCGGCCAGTCTGCCGGCAGCGGCGAATAGCGTGCGATCAGTTCGGCGGCATCGTGATCGGCGACCGGATCGAGCAAATGGTGCGGATAGCCGTTGCGGGTCAGAAAGCCCTGCAGGCGAATGACGCCGCTCGAATTCGAGGGACCGATCAGAACCGGACCGCCGACGCCGCCCTGGATCAGGTTGACGCGGCGAAGGATCAGCGCGCGCATGATGCGCTCGCCGAGATCGGCCTCGGCGACCAGCAGCGCGCGCAAGCGTTCCGGTGCAATCAAAAGCGTTTCGACCTCGCCCTCGGCATGGCCGTCGACCAGCGCGACGCGACCGGAGAGCTGGCCGATTTCGGCGAGAAATTGACCCGGTCCCTGATCGATGATCGGCGTCACATGGCCGAGGCCGTCGCGCTGGGTGATCGCGACATGGCCGGCCAGCACCACGAACATGCCCGGGCCGGGCTGCCCGGTCTCGAACAGCTTTTCGCCGTCGCGGTAGTTGCGGACGTCGCCGAACCGGCGCATGCGGGCGATTTCCTGCGACGTCAGCGTCGGGAAGGTCTGTTCATGACGCGGGAATACGGCCGCAGCCGAAACCCGCTCATCCAAGCCGTCTGCTGCCGTGGTGTCCGCGCTCATTTCCGTTCCGCGTCAAGCGTTGAAAGCCCAAGTCGCCGCCAAGAGACCGGGTGGCGGCTATCCGCCCGGCTTCTTCCCGCTGCCGTCATATGGCGAGACATCGCCGGCATGGGAAGGTGCCGGCGCCGGATCGCCCCGGCCCCGCGCCTGGGATTTTCGCCGCTTGAGGTTCTCGCGCAACGCCCGTTTCAGCCGATCCTGCCTGGAATCCTTGCCCGGATGGCTGGCCGGACGTTTCGCCGCGGCCCGGTGTTGCCCCTCGCGTTTGTCGTTCTCATCCGTCATCGTAGACCTGTTCGATGGCCGCGCCCGTGGCGCGACATGATTGGAGCATGGACCGATGGGCGAACGACGCGCACTGGCGCCGTTGCCGCAGCAATGCCTGGAAGGCTGGCATCGCTTCGTGGCCTCGGCCGACCCGAAGCTGCTGCCGCCTTTGCTGTCGGAGCATATCGTGTTTCGCTCGCCCTTCGTGCAATCCCCGATTCCCGGACGGCCTGCGACCCTGCTGGTGCTGACCACCGTGGTGCAGATTTTCGAGAATTTTCGCTATCACCGCAGCTTCGTCGCGGGCCCGCACGACGCCGCGCTGGAATTTGCCGCCAATATCGGCAAATGGCAGCTCAAGGGGGTCGATCTCATCAAGTTCAACGACGCCGGCGAAATGGTCGAATTCGAGGTCATGATCCGCCCGATCAAGGCGCTGCAGGCGCTGGGCGAGGAAATGGGGAACCGGATCGGCCCGCAACTGGCCCTGTTGAAGCAGGCCGCCGCCGTTCCGCGTTGATCCGGCCGGGTTTCGAGGGGGCCCGCGAGCGCGCGCCCCCCGCGCTTGCGCGAGCGGGGGCCTTGTGGCAAGGATCGGCCGCCTTGTAGGGCCGATGTGGCCAATTCCCGCGATCCGGGGCACGCTGCCGTAGCTCAGTGGTAGAGCACTCCATTGGTAATGGAGAGGTCGACAGTTCAATCCTGTCTGGCAGCACCATTCAAACGATTGATTTTACATGGTTTTATATGGCAGCTTTTAGAGGCGCCGCTTTATCCCCGTCTTCAAGAAACCACCGCGTAACCACGAGCGAGAATCGCGGCGAGCTTCAGCCAATCTCCCGTTGTGCCACACTAGCGGCACTGAGAAGTAACAGTGCTGCGTTTCCCAGTTGTCGGAGCGCATGCGCTCAGATAACGAACAGCCAAAGGGGAAAAGGGGGAACGGGGCTGCAGCAACGAGAGCGCGCTTCCGGCTGGACATCAACGCGCTGCGCGCCTTGTCGTGATTGCGGTCGTTGGTTATCATTTTCAGATACCGGGATTTGCAGGAGGATTCGTCGGCGTCGATGTCTTCCTGGTGATCACCGGATATCTCATGGTGGGTAAAGTGCTGAACGATCTCTGCAGGATCGTTTTTACTTTTTTTCTCGATCTTCGCAATCATGCGGATGCGTCGGATTTATCCCGCACTCACAGTGCGCCGTCCATCGCGTCCGTCGTTGCCGCTGGTTCCTGACACTCCCGGGCGAATACCGGAGGCATCTGCTTCAGGCATTGTCGGCGCTGGCCTTCGTGTCGATTTCTCGCCTTGAGCAGCGATAACGGCTATTCTCAATGGCCGCCCAGACCAAGCCGCTATCCGTTACTTCGTTCCTCTCCCCGTGGATCGGCAGTTCTACATTTGCGATGCCCGTTGGCCGTCGGGCTGCTCTTGGCGCATGGCTTCCGAACTCGAAGTCCGATCAGGGAAACCGTTCCGGTCGCGCTTCAAGTGGTCGCCGCCATGTCCTTGGCGTGCATGCTTGCTGTCGAAGGCCACAGCGACGTCATCGGTCCTCTTTTTTCATTGCGTACCAGAGCCTGGGGCCATTGGCCGCGGCTTGATCGCGGCTCGAGAGCTGCAGCGCCGCTCGGAAGGTGCTTGAGTTCGTGGCTGGAAAACCAGGTCATCGCTATCGCCGGCTGGGTTCTCATCGCCGGATGCGTCTGTCTCTTCTCCACTACCGGAATTGCGATGGCCCGGGGTTCCCACGATCCGTCCGATCTTGGCGCGCGGTAATGAATAGTCGGAGCACGGCAGAGCACCGACCGTCGAGGCTTGCTCGACATCGCTGCGATCCAACGTGTCGGCGATTGGTCTTACTTCAATTTACCTTTGGCACTGGCCAAATCTCAGGTCTTCGCGTTAGTTGGCTGTTCTTCGCGGTTATCACGTGAACGCCATGCAAAAGATTTTGATGGTGCTGGCGTCGTTCGCGATCGGCGCTGCCTCTTATCATTTAATGAGAGCCGTTTCAGAACACGCCGGGATTTTTGGACGCCTCGCAGGATACTAACAGCTCTGGCACATCATTCGCTATGTTCTCGGTTTCGTCGCGTTAGCTTTTCTAGACGATGGTTTCCCCGACCAGCTACCGGACTTTTTGCTGCCAGCCGAACTGACGAGAACAGACCAACACACCGCCGGACGAATGTTTCAGGAATGCCGACTTAAACAAAAAAGCGGCCGCGACTTATTGCAGTTTTGGAAGCAAAGAGGCTTCAGGCCGACCTACTGCAATCTCGGGGGGATTTATTCGCCAACCAGTATGCTAGACCAATTTCCTCAGCCGCCACCGCCTATGGCATTCACCGCGGCTGATTGCAACTCGGGCGCGTCCAGGGCCTTCATCTGACGATCAGCGCGCGACCTCCGATTACAGCAGCCGTGCCGAGAGCTCAACCGAACACGCTCAATTTTGTTATTGGACCACGCCCGACCAAACATTTTGTGCTCGGGAGCAATTGGGGAGATGTTCGAACGAATCTCTTCCTTGGTAGACAGATTGCTTTCATCCGGCAAAACCGTAGTCCTGATTTTGCCATTGCTGAACATCGGCTTTGAATTTGCCGCACCGGTGGATCGAGAATCAGGTTCGGGCTGGCGCCGCGATCGATGAATGGGAGGTAAAGGCGATCCCGACCTAGCGATGACGGACTACGCGGCGCGATAGGCAAATGCTTTCGGGACATCAAGGCGACCCGCGACTGATTACGGTCGATTCGCAGTCCGTCATCTGCGAGCAGGGCGGTTGCTATCTGGTCAGGAATGGGCAGGCTAATTTTCGCGATACCGCTCATATCTCGAACGTCAATGCGATACAGTATTGAAGGGCTACTCGATACCGCTTCAGATCGGCTCTCAGCGCTATGACCCTGGCGGAAAAAGAGAGAGCTGACTGAGCCCTGCTCTTGCCGCCACCGCGACGCGCCTTGGTTTTACGTCTTGGTATCTAGACCTCGATCTTCAGGAGCATCGCGAAGCCATGAGTCTGGAAGGATGAAGCCATTGAAGTGAAAATCGCGTCGTATCTTCGGATGGCTTTTCTTCTCGCGTCGCTCGGCTCGATCAACAGACCTTGTCATGTAACTCATTTGTGATCGGCGGCATTGTCTTGCTCGCGAAAATGCGAGCGCATCGCGATCGGGTGCGCCCGCCTTTGCCCTTCGTCGCAAAAATTAAGGCTTCTTTCGGATTTGATTAAGGCGCCATTAAGCACGCGATTCTGTTGTTCCGGTGGTAGTTTGGTTCTCACCCCGGTGTGACCTCTCGGTGACAGCTTTTTATTCAAAAGCTGGCTATCTCCGCGCCATGGATGGAGTCGCGACGCGGCCGATCTAAAAAATGATCCGTTGGAGAAATAGACAATGAAGAAGATTCTACTCGGTACTGTGGCGCTCGTCGTTTTCGGCGCGACCGTGCCTGCACTCGCGGCCGATCTCGCGCCGCGCACCTACACCAAGGCTCCGGCCTACGTGCGCCGATCTACAACTGGACCGGCTTCTACATCGGCGGTCACGTCGGCGGCGCGTTCGCCGGCAACAACGGCCTGACCGGAAGGCGACGGCCGCTTCCTCGGCGGTATCCAGGGCGGTGCCGACTATCAGTTCGCCGCCAACAACTGGGTGATCGGCGTCGAGGCGCCAGTACAGCTGGATGGCAACAATAACTCCGGCGTGATGTTCCCGGGTGGCACGCTCGTCACCACCAACAGCGACGAGCTCGGTTCGGTTACCGGCCGGCTCGGCTACTCCTTTGGTCCGGCGCTGCTGTACGCCAAGGGCGGCTATGCCTTCAGGACGACAATAATCGGCGCCGACGTTGGCGGCGTGCCGGTGGCCTTCACCACCGACGGCGGCCATCGCGACGGCTACACCGTCGGCGCCGGTCTCGAATACATGTTCGCCCCGAACTGGTCCGCCAAGATCGAATACCAGTATTACAATTTCGGCAGCAGCACCTTCCTGACCGGCCCCGCCGACATCGTCCGGAACCCGTTTCACCGACGACGAGCAACGGTGAAGGCTGGCGTGAACTATCGCTTCAACTGGGGTGGCCCGGTCGTCGCGCGGTATTGATCGCTACTGATCGAGACTGGAAAGGTCGGCCTCGCGCCGGCCCTTTTGTTTCGCGCGCCGAAAATTAAGCAAATCGCTTCGATTTCCCGATTTTGTTAACCGGGTAACGCGATACTGCCGCCCGAGTTTGATCCGGGATGAAGGCAGGGGCGGGCGGAAGCATGGCGTGCACGATCCACTATCGGAAAATGTGCTCCCGCATCCTGGCCTTCTGCGTCCCCATTGGGGCGTCAAAGGCAGCCTGTTTGCCGCCTTCGCCGCGATCGCCGGCATGGCGATCGTCATCAGCGCCGGCGCCGGCATGGTGCTCGGGCATCTCGGCGAGACCATGGTCGATCTCGAGCGGGCGGGACATTCCGCGCCTCGCCGCCAGCCTGCAGCTTGCCGCCGAGAGCGCGAGCCTCGCCAGCCAGGGGCCGGACCTGTTGGCCTCCCGGAGCCAGCAGCGCTGACCGACCGCTCCAGGAAAATGAAGGAAACCCAGCAGGTCACATCGCAGAAGCTCGGCGAGATCATTGAACTCGGCGCCGACAAGGCCATCATCGCGGCGCTCAGCGAAACCGTGAAAAACATTGACGACAACATCAACAGCCTCGGCGCCGCGGCGCGCGAGCGGCTCGACCTCGCTGCCCAGCATGACAGGCAATATGCCGCCCTGCGCAACGCGCAGACCGGCTTCGTCGCCGCCGCCAGCCCTGCCATGATGGACGCCGAGGCCGAGACCAATGCCATCCTCGGTTCGGCAATCTTCCCGGGACGACGCCGGGCAGGCCGCGCGGACCGTCGAGCAGCTCGCCGAGGTGATCGCCGGCGGCAATCTCGCCGCATCCGACATGACCGCCGCCTTCTCCGCCGGCAGCAGCGATGCACTGCAAGCGATCGAGAAGGAATTCCGCGCCGCGCAGGCAGCAGGTCAAGTCGACCCTCGGCATGCTGCCCAAGAATCCCAACCAACGGCGCTGCGCGATGCGGCGCTTAACTTGCTGGCCCTGGGCGAGGGCAAGGCCAGCGTCTTCAAGCTTCGCCAGAAGCAGCTCGACGCCAACGATTACGGCGAGCTCATCCTGCAGGAGACCGGCAAGCTCAATGTGGGTCTTGGGATCAGCGTGCAGCAACTGGTCGACGGCGTCCAGAAGAGACCAACGCTCGACCTGGCAGACGCGCCGCGAGATTTCCTTCGCGACCCTGATCATGCTCGGGCTCGGCGGCCTGACCCTGGTCGGGTCCGCGCTGTTCGTCTGGCTCTATGTCGGCCGCAACATCCTGCGCCGGCTCGGCAACCTGCAACGCTCGATGCAGCTTCTGTCCGACGGCGATCTTGATTCGGAAATCTATCACAGCAGCCAGCGCGACGAGGTCGCGTCGATGGCGAATGCGCTGCAGATCTTCCGCGAAAGCATGATCGAGGCGCGCGCGCTCGGCGCCGATCAGGACCGCGATCGTATCGCCAAGTCGGAACGCACCGCGCGGATGGAGGCCCGGATCGTCGAATTCGAGGCGACCGTCCGCGCCACCCTGGACAGCCTGCAGAACATCCGCCAACTCGATGGAGACCACGGCGCAAAGCATGTCGGCGACCGCCGACCAGTCAAGCGCGCTGGTGAGCGCGGTGGCGTCTGCCGCCGAGGAAACCTCGGTCAATGTGCAGACGGTATCCGCGGGGACCGAGCAATTGTCGTCATCGATCTCCGAGATCGGCCGCCAGGTAGTCACTTCGGCGCAGATCGCGCGCAAGGCGGTCGACGAGGCCGGCGCCACCGACGCCACCATGCAGGGTCTGGCCGACAATGCGAGCCGCATCAGCGTCGTGGTCGATCTGATTCAGACCATCGCCTCGCAGACCAATCTGCTTGCGCTCAATGCCACCATCGAGGCCGCGCGCGCCGGCGAAGCCGGCCGCGGCTTTGCGGTAGTCGCCTCCGAAGTCAAGAATCTCGCCAGCCAGACCGCGAAGGCCACCGACGAAATTCGTTCGCAGATCGCCAGCATGCAGTCGGTAACCGCGTCGGCGGTCGCCGCGATCCGCAGCATCAGCAGCACCATCGGCGAGATCAACAACGTGACCACCGCGATCGCGGCCGCGGTCGAGCAGCAGGGCGCGGCCACGCGCGAGATCGCGCGCAACATCCAGCATGCGGCCGGGGGCACCAGCGAGGTATCGAGCAATATCGTCGGGGTCAGCACCGCCTCGGCCGAAGCCGGATCGGCCGCGGTCGAGGTGCTCGGCGCCTCCGGCGCGCTGCGCCGCGAAGCCGAGATGCTGCGCGCGGAAATCGACACGTTCCTCGGCAACATCCGGGCCGGCCTGAGGCGATACGCGCTCGCGCCTCGATGCGGCAAGGCTCAAGCCTGGCCCGCAGATGGATGCCTCGGCTTGCGGCCGCCCGGTGTCCCCGGCTTTTGTCGAATCGCAATTGCTTTTCGGCTGGCGCCGCGCCGATAGTGCGGCTAAGCCGGTTGCGGTCAGGCTGGCTGGAATTTGCGACACCACACCATGCATTCAAAGACAGACACGGTTCAATCCTCGGTCGAGGCGCTGCGATACCCCTGGGAAAGCCATCCCGGCCCCAACGAGGTCGTCGAGGTGATGCCCGGCGTGCTGTGGGTCCGGCTGAAGCTGCCGTTCCGCCTCAACCATGTGAATGTCTATCTGCTCGCCGATGGCGATGGCTGGGCCATGGTGGATTCCGGATTCGGCAATGAGGAAACGATCGCGGCCTGGACCACGCTGTTCGAGGGTCCGCTGGCGCAGGTGAACATCACCCGGCTGATCGTGACCCATTCACATCCCGATCATGTCGGCCTGGCGGGATGGATTGTCGAGCGCTTCGACTGCCCGCTCTACATGTCGCAGGTGGAATATCTGCAGTCGGTCTACCACCAGAACCGTGGCACCGAGGAACGCCGCAACGCGCAACGCCTGTTCTTCCGGCGTCACGGCATGGACGAGAACCTGACCGACAAGCTGCTCGGCCGCGGCCAGGATTATCTGAAGCGGGTCTCGATCCTGCCGCCAGCCTATCGCCGCATCTCGCATGGCGACGAGATCTCCATCGGCACGCGGCGCTTCAAGGTCATCACCGGCGGCGGCCATGCGCTCGATCAGGTGATGCTGTACTGCGCCGCCGACAAGCTGTTCCTGTCGGCCGACCAGGTGCTGAGCAAGATCTCGCCCAATGTCAGCGTATGGGCGGTCGAGCCCGATCAGAACTCGCTCGGGGAATATCTGGCGTCACTGGCGAGCCTCACCACCACGCTGCCTTACGACGTCATCGTGCTGCCGGGCCACGGCGTTCCGTTTTACGGATTGAAGACCCGCATCAAGCAATTGGCCGACCATCACGAGGAACGTTGCCGGCTGATCGCCGATGCCTGCCGGGAAACCGAGAAAACATCCAAGGAACTGGTTCCCGTGGTGTTTCACAAGCATGTGCTGGACGTGCATCAGATGGGCTTCGCCGCCGGCGAGCTGATCGCCCATGTCAATTACATGCTGGTCGAGGGACGTCTGAAGGCCGAGGAAGTCGACGGCGTGCTCCGCTTCAGGACCACCTGATGCTTCGCGCGGCTATCCGACCCTCATTGCGAGCGGCGAAGCAATCCATGGCGCGGCAAGCGGAGGGCATCGATTGCTTCTCGCTTCGCTCCTCGCAATGACGGCGGAAAGCGTCCGTAGCCCGGATTTCGCTGCCGCTCCATCCGGGCTACGGCGTATACCGAGCGCGGATGAAATCGCCCGCGCGCGCCAGCGCGCGCCGGCCGTCCTCGAGCGCCGCGTTCCATAGTCGCCAAGCATGAATCGGATCTCGGGCCAGATCTCCAGCGTGACATCGACGTCGGCCGATCCTGCGGCGGCGCAAACCGCAAGCGTCGGCAAGCAAGGTCTCGGCTGATCCAGACCTAATCAGGTCGGCGGAAAGCCGTGGCAGGTCAGCGAACAGCGGCGAGATCAGCGGATTCTTGCGGTCGACCGTGCCGGGCACATACGCCTCTGCCAATTCTTCGAGATAATTTTTGTCGATGAGCGGATCGGCGGCGTCCTTCGTCGCGAGCGTCGAACCGGACATTGTGAGGTCGATCCAGGGCGACACCAGCCACGCGCAGGCCGGCAGATCCTCGCCGGCCGCGCGCAGCCCGTTGATCAGCGTGATCGTGCGATTGCCGCCCGCACTATCGCCACCCACCACGATGCGGCCAGCGACAGGCCCTGTCTCGCAGAAAGCGCCAGGCCGTCAGGCATCCTGATGCGCCGCCGGATAGGGATGCTCGGGCGCGAGCCGATAGCCGATCGCCAGCGTCCGCATGCGCGCCGCACAGCCAGCTTCGTCGCCATCCGGCGGTGACTGACGATCGAGCCGGAGCAATAGCCGCCACCGTGAAAAAACATCAGGACGCGCAGGCGTCGCTGCCGAAGCCAGCGACCATCGCCGCGTACGCCATCGCAATCGACGTTCTCAAGCTTCACATCGTCGGCCACCGGCCACGCCGCGCCGACCTCATCGAGCCGCTGCGCCGTTCCGACCATCCCACCGGCCGCGGCTTCGAACCCAGCAAGTGCGGATGGCATCGATCTCGCGTTGGGCCAAGGCGTCCTCCAGTGGCACGAACCCAGCTCATAGCGCAGACGCAGCGCCGCCCGCAGCAGGCGTATTGATCAGCGTCAACATTCGGCCCGTGCGAAGGGAACCCCGCTCATCCGTTTGGAGAGCTCGGCCTCCTCTCGGCAAGGGCTTGTTTGGTGTTTCGGCAAACGGATCGGGGAGCGGTCATGTATACGGCCTCTGAATGCGGTCGCTGACCGCGGGCCCTGATGGAGATCGCGGATCGAATTCCAATCATTCCGGCGTGCTGTGACGCGCGATGACGGTACGGAGTGTTTCGATCCCGGTTTCCTGACCATTTTGCCATCACACCATAGTTGCCCTTTCCGACAGATGAGCGCGAGCGCGGCGGCTGTCGCCCTCCAATCAGGCAGCAGCCGACGCGCTCGCGCGAGCCCGGTACTTCTCTCCTTTGGCCAGCATGGCCCAAATGATACGCGCGGTCTTGGCGGCGAGCGCCACCATGACGACCTTATAGGGACGACGCGCCAGCAGCTCGCGCAGCCACGGGTCGCTGACACCGCGCCGCTTCTGGTGGCGCAGATAGCCGCTCGCCCCACTGATCAGCAGGGCTCGCAGCATGCGGTCGCCCCGTTTGGAGATGCGGCCTGGACGATGCTTGCCGCCGCTGCCGTGATCGCGGCCGGTCAGTCCGATCCAGGCCGCAAAATCGCGGCCCGAGCGGAACACCTTCGCATCAGCCACCTTGGCCAGAACCGTGCTGGCGATGATCGGGCCGACGCACGGCACCTCCATCAGCCGGCGCGCCTCGCGATCGGCGCGGGCGGCTTGCGTAATCTGTCGCTCCAGCGCGCGCTCATCGGCATCGAGCGCCTGCCAATGCCTGGCCAGAACCAGCAACGTGCCCCGCATCAGCTCCGGGATCTCCGCGTTTGCCGTTTCGAGCCGGGCCATCAGCTCGCGCAATCCCCTGATGCCCTGCGCCGCCACGATCCCGAGTTCGCCCAGCGCAGCCCGCAGCGCATTCGCCGCCATCGTGCGCTGCCGCACCAGCAGCGCCCGCGTGGTATGAACCGCCATCGTCGCTTGCTGCTCCACGCTCTTTACCGCCACGAACCGCATCGTCGGCCGGCCCACCGCCTCGCAGATCGCCTCCGCGTCGCGGCCATCGTTCTTGTTGCGCTTCAGGTAGGGTTTCACATAGGCCGGCGGCATCAGCCGCACCTCGTGGCCATAACGGCCGATCACCCGCGCCCAATGGTGCGCGCTGCCACAGGCCTCCATCCCCACCAGGCACGGCGGCAGTTGCGCAAAAAACTTCTCCACCGCACCACGCCGAAGCTGACGCCGCACCACCACCCCTCCCGACGCGTCAATCCCGTGAACCTGGAACACGTTCTTCGCCAAATCCAAACCAATCATGCTAATCTCGCCCATGGACGGCTCCCTTGTCTGGTCGAATCGATATCACCAGTCTGGCACACTGATGCCGTCGGGGGCCGTCCACACCATCATTCCGGGGCGCGCCTCGTGGCGCGAACCCGGAATGACGGCTGAAAGCGTCCGTGCCCCGGATTGCGCCGCGCGCCATCCAGCCTACGGAGTATGCCGGGTCCGCACCCGGCGTGTTGATCTGGGTCGAAATTCGGCCCGCGCCGGCGGCAACCCGGCCCCTCGTCCATCGGGTGAATGCGGGCCCGATTCCGGCTCGACAGCAAAGCTGGAAACGCTCTAAAAAGGGGCCGGTGCCGCCAGGCCCTCAGCCCCCTTTGCAGGTTTTGCGATGGATTACAGCCAATTCTTCAGCGCCGCCCTCAGCCGCCTGCACGACGAACGGCGCTACCGGGTGTTCGCCGATCTCGAGCGAATTGCGGGCCGCTTCCCGCATGCGGTGTGGCATTGCCCGAAAGGGCCGCGCAATGTCGTGATCTGGTGCTCGAACGACTATCTCGGAATGGGGCAGCATCCGAAGGTGATCGGCGCCATGGTCGAGACCGCGACCCGGGTCGGAACCGGCGCCGGCGGCACCCGCAACATCGCCGGCACCCATCACCCGCTGGTGCAGCTCGAGCAGGAACTGGCCGATCTGCACGGCAAGGAAGCGGCGCTGCTGTTCACCTCGGGCTATGTCTCCAACCAGACCGGTATTGCGACCATCGCCAGGCTGATTCCGAACTGCCTGATCCTGTCGGACGCGCTCAACCACAATTCGATGATCGAAGGCATCCGCCAGGCCGGTTGCGAGCGCCAGGTGTTCCGCCACAACGACATGGCGCATCTCGAAGGGCTGCTGCGCGCCGCCGCGCCGAGCCGGCCCAAGCTGATCGCCTGTGAAAGCCTTTATTCGATGGACGGCGACATCGCGCCGCTGGCGAAGATCTGCGATCTTGCCGAACGGTACGGCGCCATGACCTATGTCGACGAGGTCCACGCGGTCGGCATGTACGGCCCGCGCGGCGGCGGTATCGCCGAGCGCGACGGCGTCATGCACCGCATCGACGTGCTGGAAGGCACGCTCGCCAAGGCGTTCGGATGCCTCGGCGGGTATATCGCCGGAAACGCCGCCATGATCGACGCCGTGCGTTCCTATGCGCCCGGTTTCATCTTCACCACCGCGCTGCCGCCGGCGATCTGTTCGGCCGCGACCGCGGCGATCCGGCACCTCAAGACCTCGAGCTGGGAGCGCGAGCGGCACCAGGAGCGCGCCGCCCGCGTCAAGGCGATCCTGCTGGCGGCAGGCCTGCCGGTGATTTCCAGCGACACCCACATCGTGCCGCTGTTCGTCGGCGATCCCGAACGCTGCAAACGAGCCAGCGACATCCTGCTCGAAGAGCACCATATCTACATCCAGCCGATCAACTATCCGACCGTCGCCAGGGGAACCGAGCGGCTGCGGATCACGCCGTCGCCCTATCATGACGACGCGCTGATCGATCAGCTCGCCGAAGCGCTGCTGCAGGTCTGGCAGCGCCTCGGCCTGCCGCTTCGCGAGCAGTCGCTCGCCGCCGAATAGCGCTTCACCCCCCGCGACGAAATCCCGGCGGCGACGGCGACGCACGGTGCTTTGCCGGCCCGATCCGGCTATACTTCGTCGATGCGGCGGTGGCCCCGCTCGAGGCGGCCGCCGAAATCGCGAGGGAGCAAGCAGCGATGCTGCACGACTGGGCCGTGATCGCAGCCGCCTTCGGCTACATCGGGTTCCTGTTTTTCGTCGCCAGCCACGGCGACCGCTTCTCGCCGACCAAGCGTGGCCGCGCCAGCGCGCTGATCTATCCGCTGTCGCTGGCCATCTATTGCACATCCTGGACGTTCTTCGGCTCGGTCGGATTCGCCAGCCGCAACAGCGTGGATTTTCTCGCGATCTATATCGGCCCGATCCTGATGATCGGGTTCTGCACGCCGCTGCTGCGGCGGATGATCCAGCTCGCGAAATCACAGAAAATCACCTCGATCGCCGACTTCATCGCGGCGCGCTACGGCAAGAGCCAGGCGGTGGCCGCGACCGTCGCGCTGATCGCGATCATCGGATCGGTTCCCTACATCGCGCTCCAGCTCAAGGCGGTGGCGTCCTCGCTGGAAACCATCCTCAGCGAGGACCAGGCATTCTCCAAGATTCCGATCATCGGCGACATCGCGCTGATGGTAACGTTCGCGATGGCGGCATTCGCGGTGCTGTTCGGCACCCGCCAGACCGACGCCACCGAGCATCAGCATGGCCTGATGCTGGCGGTCGCCACCGAATCGATCGTGAAGCTGGTCGCCTTCCTCGCCGCCGGCGCCTTCGTCACATTCTGGATGTTCAGTCCCGTCGAGCTGGTCGAACGGGCGATGAAGACGCCGGAAGCCGTTCGCGCCATCAACTATGTGCCCTCGGTCGGCAATTTCATCACCATGATGGTGTTGTCGTTCTGCGCGATCGTGCTGCTGCCGCGCCAGTTTCACGTCAGCGTGGTGGAGAACTCCAGCGATGCCGAGGTGGGGCGGGCGCGCTGGCTGTTTCCGCTGTATCTGGTCGCCATCAACCTGTTCGTGATTCCGATCGCGCTCGCCGGCCTCGTGATCTTTCCGTTCGGCGCGGTCGACAGCGACATGTTCGTGCTGGCACTGCCGATCGAGGGCAACGCACCGCTGTTGAGCGTCGGGGTCTTTGTCGGCGGCCTGTCGGCGGCGACCGCCATGGTGATGGTGGAATGCGTCGCGCTTTCGATCATGGTCTCGAACGACATCGTGGTGCCGCTGGTGCTGCAGCGCAGCCCCGCGGCCCGCGCCGGCCAGAAGGATTTCAGCGACTTCCTGCTCGGGGTCCGCCGCCTTGCGATATTCGCCATCATGGTGATGGCCTATTTCTATTATCGCGTGCTCGGCAACGCCCAGTTGGCGGCGATCGGCCTGTTGTCCTTTGCGGCGATCGCGCAGCTCGCACCGGCGTTTTTTGGCGGCCTGTTCTGGCGGCGCGCCACCGCCCGCGGCGCCATGGGGGGCATGCTGGTCGGCATCGTCACCTGGATCTACACCCTGTTTCTTCCGAGTTTCCTCGAAGGCAACACCGCCGGCATGATGCTGCTGCAGCACGGTCCGTTCGGCATCGAGGCGCTGCGTCCGCAAGCGCTGTTCGGCGCCGACCTGACCCCGCTGCTGCACGGCGTGCTGTGGAGCCTGTCGCTCAACATCCTCACCTATGTCGCGCTGTCGCTCGGGCGCGAGCCGTCCTCGATCGAACGATTGCAGGCGGACCTGTTCGTGCCGAACACGCTGGCGCCGATCACGCCGACGTTCCGGCGCTGGCGCAGCACGGTGACCGTGCAGGACATTCAGAATACGGTCGCGCAATATCTCGGCCCCGAGCGCGCCCGGCATTCGTTCGAGGCCTTCGCCGTCACCCATCACGCCCATCTCGAGCCGGCCACGCCGGCCGATTTCGAGCTGCTGCAGCATGCCGAGCATCTGATCGCGTCCTCGATCGGCGCGGCGTCCTCGCGCCTGGTGATGTCGCTGCTGCTGCGCAAGCGTACCGTCTCGGCCAAGGCGGCATTGAAGCTGCTCGACGATTCCCATGCTGCGCTGCATTTCAACCGCGAGATCCTGCAGACCGCGCTGAACCATGTGCGGCAGGGTATCGCCGTGTTCGATCCGGACCTGCAGCTCATCTGTTCGAACCGGCAATTCGCCGAGCTGCTCGCGCTGCCGCCGCACCTCGTCCAGATCGGGATTCCGCTGCACGAAATCCTTGAATTCATGGGTGAGCTCGGTTCGCCCGCCTCAAACGACGGCGCCTCCCTGCTGGAAAGCCGGCTGGTCGCCTACACCACCGAGGGCGAGCCGTATCTGGAGCGGCTCCCGGACCGCCACATGGTGATCGAGGTGCGCGCCAATCGGATGCCCGGCGGCGGGCTGGTCATCACCTTCTCCGACGTCACGCCGAGCTTCGAGGCCGCCGAGGCGCTGGAACGCGCCAATGCGACCCTGGAAAAGCGCGTGCGCGACCGAACCGAGGAACTCACCCGGCTCAACTCGGAGCTGGCGCGGGCCAAGAGCACGGCCGAGGACGCCAACATCTCGAAGACGCGGTTTCTGGCTGCCGCCAGCCACGACATCCTGCAGCCGCTGAACGCGGCCCGGCTCTATGTGACGAGCCTCGTCGAACGCCAGAGCGGCGGCGAGGATTCCCGGCTGGTTCAGAATATCGACGGTTCGCTGGAGGCGATCGAGGAAATCCTCGGCGCGCTGCTGGATATTTCCCGGCTCGACGCCGGCGCCATGACCACGACGATCACGAGTTTCAAGGTCGGCGACTTGATGCGCTCGCTCGAGATCGAATTCGCGCCGATCGCGCGCGCCAAGGCGCTGAAGCTGACCTTCGTACCGAGTTCGCTGGCGGTGGAATCCGATCGGCTGCTGCTGCGGCGGCTGCTGCAGAACCTGATCTCCAATGCCATCAAATATACGCCGCACGGCCGCGTGCTGGTCGGCTGCCGCCGCCGCGGTTCGTCGCTGCAGTTCTGCATCTATGACACCGGCGTCGGCATCCCGATTCTCAAGCGCGGCGAGATCTTCAAGGAATTTCACCGGCTGGAACAGGGCGCGCGGATCGCGCGCGGCCTTGGACTGGGCCTTTCGATCGTCGAACGTCTCGCGCGCGTCCTCGACCACGGTATCGCGCTCGACTCCAATGTCGGCGGCGGTTCGTTCTTTTCGGTGACGGTGCCGACCGCGAAGGCCATCAACTACACCGCGGCGGTCACCAGCGCGACGCCGCTCTCGCGGACGCCGATGAGCGGCGCGCTGATCGTCTGCATCGAGAACGATTCGGCGATTCTCGACGGCATGAAGACGCTGCTGACCGGCTGGGACGCCGAGGTGATCGCGGTCGCCGATCCCGACGGCGCCATCGAGGCGATCGCGACGGCGCGTGGCCGGGTTACCGGCCTGCTGGTCGACTATCATCTCGACCGCGGCAACGGCATCGCCGCGATCCGGGAGATTCGCCGCCGCTTCGGCGACCGCATTCCGGCGATCCTGATCACCGCCGACCGCAGTCCGCATGTGCGGGCCGCGGCGCGCGAGGAGAACATCGCGGTGCTCAACAAGCCGGTCAAGCCGGCATCGCTGCGGGCCTTGCTCGGTCAGTGGCGCACCCAGCAGACAGTGGCGGCGGAATAGCCGGCCGGATCTACTGCGGCGTCGGTGTGCCCTGACGCCATTGGCCGCCGGAAATCTTCGCCGCGGCGATGACCGCCTGGGTACGGCTTTCGACCCCGAGCTTCTGCAGGATGGCGGAGACATGCGCCTTGATCGTCGCCTCCGACACGCCGAGCTCGTAGGCGATCTGCTTGTTGAGCAGACCTTCCGACAGCATCATCAGCACCCTGACCTGCTGCGGGGTCAGGGTCACCAGCCGGTCGCGCAGCCGCGTCATGTCCGGATCGGTCGCCGAGGTGAGATCCGTGTCCGGGGGTACCCAGACATCGCCCTCCATCACCTTGACGACGGCATCGCGCAGGGTGTCGACACCGAAGCGCTTGGGAATGAACCCCGAGGCGCCGAAATCGAGCGAGCGGCGGATCGTGCCGCCATCGTCGCTGGCGGATACGATCACCACCGGAATCGCCGGATATTGCGCCCGCAAATAGATCAGCCCGGAGAAGCCGCTGATCCCCGGCATGGTCAGGTCGAGCAGGATCAGGTCGACATCGGAATCCTGCTCCAGCAGCGCGGTCAGTTCGTCGAACGATCCGGTTTCGTCAATCTTCGCGGAAGTCACCACGCTGGCAACCGCCTGCCGCAACGCGTCGCGGAACAGCGGATGATCATCGGCGATGACGAGGTGGGTGTTGGCTGCGACGGTCATATTTTTCTTCGGGCAACAGGTTACGGCAAACCAGTGACCGCTTTGCAGGGGCCTGCCAAGTGAATTTTTCCAATGCAATTGTCCTCCGGCGGCGAGTCCCATGCAAGCGTCCAAATGCTGCCCGCGGCAAGGCGGTTGACCGATCCGGCTTGTGCGCTGCAACAGAAAGTGTCCGGCGCGACAATGTCCTGGGTGAAGGCATGCACGTCCAGCAATCCGTCGTCCTCAATCCGTCGTCCCGGCAGGACCGGTAAGGATACCGGCGGCGTCAGATCCTGCCGGAGACGTCCTTCTGCATGCGGTTGGCGAGGTCGACCAGCCGCTGCCAGGCCTGCCCCAGAAACGTCATCATGCGATCGAGGTCGCGATCGCTGGGGAGCGGGATTTCGATCTTGCGCTCGCCATCGGCCGCTTTCGGTTCGGGTTGTTTCAGCGAGTCCGACTTCGGCAGCGGTTCGTCGATCTTGCCGGTGACCGTGGGTTCGCGCGCCGCGAGTTCGGTCTTGAGCCTTTCGTTGTCGGTCTCCAGCCGGCCGATTTCCGCGTCGAGCGCGGCGCGCTCGTCGGGCACCGCATAACAGGCCCAGCCGTTGCCGCTGTTGGTGCAGGTCGACACGGCGCCGGTCCGGGTGTCGAGCCGGATGACGCCGTCGGTCACCGGCGACAGCGCATAGCGGCCGTTCTCCGTGTCCGGCATCGGATCGGCATCGGCGGCGCCGCTGCCCAGGCAGACCAGCGCGGCGGCGGCCGCAATCGCGGTGCAGAATTTGGAAGGCGATGTCGCTGTCATCATGGCATTGCTCCGCCTCAAAACCGCTACGATCCGCTTGATCCCCCGACCTGCGAACGATAGGGCGCACGGCCGGATTTCAACGCGTCCGCGAGCAATTCGATCCGGTCCTGCCCCCAGAATACCTCGCCGTCCAGCACATAGACCGGCGATCCGAACACATCGGCCGCCAGCGCGTCCTGGCGGTTCTGCTCGTAGGCCGCGCCGATCGCTTCGGACCCCGCGCGCTCCACCAGCCGCTTTCCGGAAAGCCCGGTATCGTCGGCCAATTGTGCCAGCGTTGCCGGATCGGCGAGATTGAGCTGATCTTCCCACACCGCCGCATAGGCGCGGCGCAGAAACCGATCGGGATCGTGGCCGGCCTCGATCGCCGCGATCACGACGCCGTCGGCCAGCCGGGCGTTGAACGGCCAGTTCGCCGGCTGCAAATGGAATGTCAGGCCGCGCTTGTCGCGCCAGCGCTGCAGCTCGACCATGCGGTAGCGCTGGCGCACCGGGTGGCGCTTGAGCAGCGGCAGGCCTCCGGTCTCGGAAAACAGGTCGACCAGCACCACCGGCTTGTGATTCACCTTGAGGCCGTGTGCCGCGGCGACCTCGGTGAACAATCGATGCCCGATATAGGCCCACGGAGACTGAAGCGAAAAATAGTAATCGACCTGGCGCGGCATGCGGACTCCACGGCAATGGGGTGTTCGGCTATCCCAACAGACCCGTCGGGACGGCGCAAGATCGATCCTCGCAGGGCCAGGCGACCGATCGGCAACGAGCGGGACGCCGATCTTGAACGGATCGCTGTCGGGTATCGCGGTAACTAGGGAAAAGTCCGACACACGGCATCGCGGCGATCGGCGCCGCGGCCAGCCAGTGCAGTTCGGAACGCGATGGGATTGCGGAATAAGCCTAGCCAAATCAATACGCTAACCAGTTACGACGCAATCTTGACTTGGTTGGAGGCGGTAAGTATGGTCCGCGCGGCTTTTGAGGGTGACGGGGCGTCATTTCCATCCACGCGGCAGCGTTTCGGGTCTCCACAGCATGGCTGAAGGCGCGGACGGCGGCGGAAACGGAAATCACGATCAATCGTCCTCTGACGAAGCTGCGCTTTCCGCAAGGCTCGGAAATCTAAATCACCGGTTGTCCGAAATTCGGGACAGCCGCAAAATCAGGACTGACCAACCCGGAACTGAAGGCGGAGACGGAGCTGCCAGGGCCTCGGCGATGGCGCGCGGGTTCCGGCTCTCTTCGGAGTTGATCGCCGGCGTTGTCGTCGGCGCGGCGATCGGCTGGGGGATCGACCACCTGCTGTCGACCTCGCCGTGGGGGCTCATCGTGTTTGTTCTGCTCGGCTTTACCGCCGGCGTGGTCAATGTGGTGAGATCGGCAGGCGCGGCTCCGGACCGCACCGGCCGTTGAGACGGAACGCCGGACCGATTGATTGCAGAGCGCCGGCGCGGCCGGCGAGCCAAGAGATGCGCGGATGATTGATCCGATCGAACAGTTCGACATCGAAAAGATCTTCACGATCGGCCACATCGGCAATCAGCAGATCGCGTTCACCAATTCGTCCGCCTACATGTTCGGCTCGGTGGCGCTGATTTCGCTGCTGATGATCGGCGGCGTCGCCGGACGGCAGATGGTGCCGGGACGCATCCAATCGGTCGTCGAGCTGAGCTACGAGTTCATGGCCAGCACCATCAGGGCAAACGCCGGCACGGAAGGAATGAAGTTCTTTCCGTTCGTGTTTTCGATCTTCATGCTGCTGACCGTTTCCAACATGCTCGGCGTGATACCCTACTCCTTCACGATTTCCAGCCACATCATCGTTACGGCAGCGCTGGCAGTGCTGGTGTTCCTGACCGTGCTGGTCTACGGCTTCTACAAGAACGGCCTGAAATTCTTCAAGCTGTTCGTGCCGTCGGGCATTCCGATCTTCATCCTGCCGCTGGTGGTGTTCATCGAGGTGTTCTCGTTCTTCCTGCGGCCGATCTCGCACTCGGTGCGGCTGTTCGCGAACATGCTCGCCGGTCACATCGCGCTTACGGTTTTCGCGAGCTTCATTCCGATGCTGGCCGGCCTTGGCATCGCCGGTTACTTCGGTGCCGTGCTGCCGCTCGGCATGGTGATCGCGCTCACCGCGCTCGAACTGCTGGTCGCGTTTCTGCAGGCCTATGTCTTCACCATCCTCACCGTCATCTATATCAACGACGCTATCCATCCGGGCCACTGATCCGGCCCGTTTCACCAAACCTCAACAAGGAGTTGTTTTCATGGATCCGATTGCCGCGAAGTACATTGGCGCTGGTATTGCCTGCATCGGCATGGGTGGCGCCGGCGCCGGCGTGGGCATCATCTTCGGCAACTATCTTGCCGCCGCGGTGCGCAATCCCTCGGCCGCGCAGGGCCAGTTCGGCAACCTGATTTTCGGCTTCGCCGTGACCGAAGCGCTCGGCATCTTCTCGCTGCTGATCGCGCTGCTGCTGTTGTTCGCGCTCTGATCCTTGCCCGCGCCGGTTCCCGCGCGGAACATGCGCCAAGCCGAACAGGAGAAGCCGGTGGCTGAAAGTCATGGCGAGGCCGGCGGCACCACGACCGCTCACACCGAAGCCGATGCCAGCAAGCACGCGTTTCCGCCGTTCCAGAAGGACACCTTTGCGTCGCAACTGGTGTCGCTGGCGATTGCGTTCGTCGCGCTTTATCTGATCGTGTCGCGAATTGCGCTGCCGCGCGTCGGCAGCGTGCTCGACGAGCGCCAGAACGCGATCGACGGCGACCTGGCCGAAGCCGAGCGGCTGAAGAATGAGTCCGACGGCGCGCTGAAGGCCTATGAAAGCGAACTGGCGGCGGCGCGCTCCCGCGCCCAGGCGATCGGCGCGGAGACCCGCGAGAAGCTGAACGCGGCCTCCGAAGCCGAGCGCAAGACGCTGGAAGGACGGCTGGCGCAAAAGCTCGCCGAGGCCGAGAAGACCATTGCCGCGACGCGCGAGGCGGCGATGAGCAATGTCCGCGGCATTGCCGCGGATGCGGCTGCCGCCATCGTGCAGCGGCTGACCGGCCGGCCGCCCGACGGCAAGACGGTGGAAACCGCCGTCGACGCCTCCTTGAAGGGATAAGCCCGATGTTTGCCGAACCGGAATTCTGGGTCGCCGTCGCCTTCGTCATCCTGATGGGCGTGTTCGCCTATTTCGGCATCCACCGCACGGTGCTGACGACGCTCGATCATCGCCGCGACCGTATCAAGGCGGAACTCGACGATGCGCGCCGCCTCAAGGACGAGGCCGCGAAGCTGCTCGCGGAATACCAGGCCCGTCACGCCAGCGCCGAGCGCGAAGCCCAGGATATCGTCGAGAACGCCAAGGCCGAAGCGGAACGCATCGCGGCGGAAGCCAAGACCAAGATGGAAGATTTCGTCGCCCGGCGCACCAAGACGGCCGAGAGCAAGATCGCGCTCGCCGAAGCCCAGGCCATTGCCGATGTGCGTTCGGCGGCGGCCAATGCCGCGGTTGCCGCCGCCTCCTCGATCCTGTCGCAGTCGGTGAAAGGCCAGCTCGCCGACGACCTGCTCGCCAAGGGCATCGCGGAAGTTCGCGAAAAGCTCAACTGACCGCGGGTGATGCCCGCGAGCTGCTGCCGCGGTCGCGGGCGGCCATGACGGCTGCGGGATCTGCCGGCTACTTCTTCCTGCGTTTCGCCTTCGGCTCCGGCGTCAGCGCCTGCGGATCGAAGCCGATGTAGAAGATGTAGGCGTCGCCGGCCGCGGCCGTCGGGGCCGGATACACCACATCTTCGGCAACCAGGCTGAACGGCGAGCTGCCTTCCTCATTCATCGCCACCGTGGTGCGGTAGACCTTGGTCGCGATGGTCTTCTCCTGCACCCCACCCTGCACCACAGCGACACGCAGCGGGACTTCGATGCTCGCCGGACTTCCCGCCGGGCCGGCAATGACGCGGCCCAGAATGCCGATACGCGCCGTGATCTGGCCGTTGTTCAGCGTGCAATCGCGCGCGGTGCGGGTGATGATCGCCTGGTAGCGCACGTCGTTGCCGACGGGCTCCTTGCCCGGCGCCGCCACCGTATAGGTGGATGCGCCGGCGCGAATGTTTACCGGCGGGCAGGTCAACTCGCTCTCCGCCGCCGGCGGTGGCGCGGCCTCGCCCACCGCCTGCGATTTCGAGCCGAACAACTGGCTGAAGCGGTCCCCGATCGAGGGACTGGAATTCGACGAGCTGCCGAGCGTGCTGCCGCCGCCGCACCCGGACAGCACAAGGCCTGCCACAGCGAGCATCCACGCGACACGCAGACGGGCCGCCGGCGCGGCGCTCGCCGTGTGCATCCAACCGTTACGCGTCATCCCAAGGTCCCCAAGATTATCAATCGTTTGCGGCACCCTCCGACGGCGGCGCAGGCCGGCCGCCTTATAACAGGGCAATGGCGGCGAACCCAAGGCGCCCAAGACGACCAGAGACGACCCTAGCCGCGAAAATCCTCGTGCAGCAGCCCGAACAGCAGGTGGTCCTGCCAGACGCCATTGATGCAGAGATAGCGCCGCGCCATTCCCTCGTGGCTGAAGCCGCACTTCTCCAGCACCCGGATCGACGGCGCGTTGGAGGGGATGCAGGCGGCTTCGATACGGTGCAGATTGAGCTCGCCGAACAGCGACGGCAGCAAGACCCGCAACGACGCCGTCATGTAGCCGCGATGGGCATGGGGTTGGCCGACCCAGTATCCGATCGTGCCGGCCTGCACGATGCCGCGGCGGACATTCGCCACCGTGACGCCGCCGATCATCGCACCATCGGACTCCCGGAATACCAGAAACGGATAGGATCGGTCGGAGGCGATATCTTCGGCATAGCGGCGCAGCCGCCGTCGAAAGCCCGAACGGGTCAGATCGTCGGACGGCCAGATCGGCTCCCACGGCGTCAGGTAATTCCGGCTCGAATTCGCGCAAATGCGACCATTGCAGGAAATCCGACATTTGCGGTGCCCGCAGCAGCAGGCCGAGGCCGCGCGGCGCGAGGGCGGCCGATCCGCTCGATGGCAGGCGAAACAGCGCCATGGGTGATACTCCCCGGTGTCCGAACCTCTCGGCGAAGGCGCGGCCCTAGTGAAGACGTGCCTTGGCCTTCGACCTGGTCAATCCTTCCGCAAAAGCCACCGCCGTGTCCAGACCCCTGCCGCTGCCAAGCGCGACCACCGCCGGCCGGCTGCGCGATAACAGGGCGCGGGCGGCGTTGCGGGTCGACTCCACGCTCACGGCATCGATCCGGGCCACCAGTTCCTCGACCGTCAACGGCCGCCCATAGGCCAGGACGTGGCGCGCCAACTGTTCGGCCCGCGAGCTGCAGCTTTCCAGTGCCATCAGCAGGCCCGCCTTCATCTGCGCCTTGGCGCGGGCGACTTCAGCCTCGGTCAGGGTTTCGACCGCATCGTTGATGACGTCGACGATCACTTCCATCATTTCCGGCGCATCGCCCGGGTCGGTGCCGGTGTAGAGCCCGAAGAAGCCGGTGTCGGCGTACGGCGCATGGAACGTGTAGATCGAGTAGCACAGTCCGCGCTTTTCGCGCACCTCCTGGAACAGCCGCGACGACATCCCGCCGCCGAGCGTGTTGGTGAAGACCTGCAGCGAGAACAGCGACAGATCGATCTGCGGCACCCCTTCGAGCGCCAGCGTCAGATGCGCCTGCTCGAGCTCGCGGTGCACCACGCGGGAGCCGCCCTTGCCGAACATCGCCGGCTGCGGCTTCGGCGCGGGCGCCGCATCGAAGCTCGCGAATCGCTGCGCCACTTCCTCGACAACGCGCCGGTGGTCGACCGCACCCGCCGCCGCCACCACCATGTCCGGCCCGCGGTAATGCGTTGCAAGATAGCCCCGCAGCGTGTCGCGGTCGAACCCCTTCAGGGTCTTGGCGGTGCCCAGCAAAGAGCGCCCCATCGGCTGATCCGGGTAACACAGCTCGTTGAGATGCTCGAACACCACGTCGTCGGGCGTATCCTGCGCGGCGCCGATCTCCTGCACGATCACGCTCTTTTCGCGCTCGAGCTCGTCCGGCACGAACGACGGATTGGCGAGGATGTCGGACAGCACGTCGAGCGCCAGCGGCACATCGGCTTTCATCACCCGGGCATAATACGCCGTGGTTTCGGTCGAGGTGCCGGCGTTGAGATCGCCGCCGACGGCCTCGATTTCCTCGACGATTTCCCGCGAGCTGCGCCGCGCGGTGCCTTTGAAGGCCATATGTTCGAGCAAATGCGAGATGCCATGCTCGTTGGGCTTCTCGTCGCGGCCACCGACGCCGGCCCACACCCCGAGCGCCGCGGTTTCCAGATGCGGCATGGTATCGGTGATGACGGTCAGGCCGGACCGAAGCTTGGTGATATCGACGCTCATCCGGCAACTCCCTGCTTCGCGGCGCGGCTGACCGAGCGCACGAACCGTTCGACCTCGGCCTCATCGTTTTTCATCACCGTGACCTGCTCGGGCCTGGTCATCAGGCCTTCGAGCCAGGCCGGCAGCTCCGGGCGCACGCCGCAGGCGGCGGCCACCGCATCGGGAAATTTCGCGGCATGCGCGGTCGACAGCACAATGTTGGGAATCTTCGAATCCGGCGCGTCGCGGTCCGCGACCGCCAGCGCCACCGCCGTATGCGGGTCGACGAGATCGCCGGCCTCGCGCCAGGCGGCACGGATCGCCGCGCTGGTCTCGGTCTCGTCGGCGCGTCCGGCATCGAATTCGGCGCGGATCGCCGCCAGCACCGCATCGGGCAGCACAAAGCGGCCGGACTGCTGCAGCGACGCCATCAGCCTGCGGACGAGGACGGCGTCGCGGCCGCTCGCCTCGAACAACAGCCGCTCGAAATTCGACGAGACCTGGATGTCCATCGACGGCGAAGCCGACGCATGCACCTCGCGCACCTCGTAGATGCCGGTTTTCAGCGTCCGCGGCAGGATGTCGTTGAGGTTGGCGGCAATCCGCAGCCAGCGGACCGGCAAGCCCATCCGCTTGGCGACCAAGCCTGCGAAGATGTCGCCGAAATTTCCGGTCGGCACGGTGAAATCCACCGTTCGCGTGGGCGCGCCGAGCGCGACCGCGGCGGTGAAATAATACACCACCTGGGCGACGATCCGCGCCCAGTTGATCGAATTGACACCCGACAGCGCGACCGCGTCACGGAAGCTGTGATGGTTGAACAGCGCCTTCACGATCGCCTGGCAGTCGTCGAAGGTGCCTTCGACGGCCAGTACGTGGACGTTGCCGGCGCCGGTGGTCGTCATCATCCGGCGCTGCACGTCGGAGATGCGGCCGTGCGGAAACAGCACGATCAGGTCGACATTGTCGAGACCGGCAAACGCATCGACCGCGGCGCCGCCGGTATCGCCCGAGGTCGCGACCACGAGGGTGGTGCGTTGCGCGCGTTGCGCCAGCACGTGATCCATCAGTCGCGCGATGAGCTGCATCGCCACGTCCTTGAACGCCAGCGTCGGGCCGTGAAACAGCTCCAGCACGAATTGACTTGGGCTGATCTGATTGAGCGGAACCACGGCGGGATGGCGGAACGTGGCATAGGCTTCGTTGGCCATGCGGCCGAGATCGGCATCCGAAATCTCGCCCCCGACAAACGGGCGGATCACCTCGACCGCGACTTCCCAATAGGGTCGGCCGAAAAACCCCGCGATCGCTTCCGGCGCGAGCTGCGGCCATGCTTCAGGCACGTAGAGGCCGCCGTCGCGGGCAAGCCCGGCCAGCATCACGTCGCAGAAACCCAGCGCGGGGGCTTCCCCCCGGGTCGAAACATACCGCGTCAAACCGCCCTCCAAAGGCCCGAGCTTCCCGCTAAGCCTTTGATATCAAGAGATGATCTAACTTTGCCCGCAGCAAAGTGGTGCCGCACCATAGAAGATCGAAGCGGCGATGGGTAGCCCGTCGGGGGACGACGCCAATGGCTGGCCTCAGGCGGGTCGTTGGGTCCGCAGCCACGCCCCGAATGCGATGACGACCGCGCCGGCGAGCGCGAACCAGGTGATGGCATATTGCATGTGGTCGTCCGGCAGGTGGACCTCGAGCGGCCCGGGCTTCGGGATGCCGTCGGCCGGCACGGGCGTCTCCAGATCGATGTAGAACGGCGCGACCTGGCCCCCGCCAACCCAACCCAGCGCCGCTGCCATCGCCAGATGATCCCGGGTAAACCATAGCCGCTGGGCGGGATTTTGCTGTGGCGTCAATACGCCGGCGGCCTCCGGAAAGCGGATGTAGCCGGTTAACGTCAGCGGCGCGTCGGTTACCAGCGGCGCCACCGCGCGATCCTGTTGTCCGCGATCCTGCATGGTGTTTGGGACGAAACCCGCATTGACGACGACGGTCTCGCCGCTCGGCAGCCGCGCCGGCAGGAAGGCCCAGGTGCCGGGACCGGAGACATCCGCGCGAATCGCCGAACCGGAGCTGTAGACCATGGCGTCCGGAAGCCGCTGATAGGTCGCGGTAAAACGGACCCGTCGGAATTCGTCGGCGGCCGGCGTCAGCGCGCGCCATTGCGACGGCGGCGGCAACGACCCGGGCGGCGCCGCAAGCCGTTCGGTCAGGGCCGCGATCAGGGCGTGTTTCTCGACCCGGCGTTGCAACTGCCAGATCCCGAGGCCGATGAACAGTGCCAGCATCAGCAGCGTGAACACGGCAAAGCCGGCGACGGCGCGCCTCGTTGCGGAGAGGTGGCTCATCTCGGCTCGCGGTCGATCAGCCGGCCTTCCGCCGCCTTGTGATGGAACTGCAGCGCGATCATGAGCGATTTCATGACGCGTAACGGCAGCAGCGTGGTGGCGAGAATAAGCGGCAGCCAGAGCACCGCGTGCAGCCAGAACGGCGGCTGGTATTTCACCTCCACGATCAGGGCGCAGGCAACGACAATGGCGCCGGCGATCATGATGATGAAGATCGCAGGACCGTCGCCACTGTCGATAAAGGCATAATCGAGCCCGCAGGCTTCACAGTTCGGCCGCAGCGTCAGGAAACCCGCATACAGCCTGCCCTGGCCGCAGCGCGGACATCGGCAAGCGATGCCGCGCCTCGCGCTCTGAGCCATTGTCGGTGAATTGTCGCCCGGCATGAACTGTTCTTTCGTACGTCGCCCTACGAAAAAGGGCGGCCCCGCGGCCGCCCCCTTGTAACACGCAAGTCAACCAATCAGTGCGCGCCCTGCGCCATGGTTTCCGCACCGTGACCCCAGACATAGATGCAGATGAACAGGAACAGCCACACCACGTCGACGAAATGCCAGTACCAGGCGGCGAATTCGAAGCCGAGATGCTGGGTCGGCGTGAAATGGCCGGCATAGGCCCGCAGCAGGCACACGATCAGGAAGATGGTGCCGATCAGCACATGGAAGCCGTGGAACCCGGTCGCCATGAAGAAGGTGGCGCCGTAGATGTTGCCGGCGAAGCTGAACGCGGCATGGCTGTATTCATAGGCCTGCACGCAGGTGAAGCTGGCACCAAGCAGAATGGTGAGGATCAGCCCGTATTTCAGGCCCTGGCGGTCGTTTTCCAGGAGCGCGTGATGCGCCCAGGTCACCGTGGTGCCGGAGGTCAACAGCAGCAGCGTATTCAACAGCGGCAAGTGCCATGGGTCGAAGGTCTCGATGCCCTTGGGCGGCCAGACGCCGCCGAACAGCGCATCGCGGGTGACATGCACGGGGTCGCCCGGGAACAGCGACGAATTGAAGAACGCCCAGAACCAGGCGACAAAGAACATCACCTCGGAGGCGATGAACAGGATCATGCCGTAGCGGTGGCTGATCTGCACCACCCGGGTGTGATCGCCCTTGTACTGCGCCTCGCGGATCACGTCCGCCCACCAGCTCGCCATGGTGTAGAGCACGCCGATCACGCCGATCCCGAAGATGATCGGCGCGGCCGAGAACAGATGATGCATCCAGGTGATGGCGCCGACGGCCATGAAGAAGGCCGATATGGAGCCGATGATCGGCCACGGGCTCGGATCGACAAGGTGGTAATCGTGGTGCTTGACTTGCGCCGTAGCCATTGCGGTCTCTCCATTGGCGTGCCGGTGGTATTCGGCACGTATCGGTCTCAAAAATCAAATCCCGGGACTTTTATCACCAAAAATCCCGGCGGTCAGAGATCTCCCTTGCGCCGGTCCGGCTCGGTTGCCGCCAGCGGCCGCGGCGCCGGATCGCGCACGGGATAGAAGGTATAGGACAGCGTGATGGTGTTGAGGTTGTCGTTATCGCTGTCCTTGACCACCGAGGGATCGACATAGAACACCACCGCCATCTGGCGCTTCTCGCCGGGGGCCATGGTCTGCTCGGTGAAGCAGAAGCAGTTGATCTTCTCGAAATACCTGCCGACCGTGAGCGGCGCCACATTGTAGGCGGCCTGCCCGGTCGTAGTCCGCGCCAATTCATTGGTCACGTTGTAATAGACGGTGACGACTTCCCCGATCCTGATCTCGATCTCGGTCTGTTCGGGCTCGAACTTCCAAGGCAGCCCGCCCGCGACATTGGAATCGAAGCGCACCGCGATCTTGCGCGCCAGCGGCGCCGAGGTCGGCGTCACTTTCGCGACCTGGGTCGTGCCATTGAAGCCGGTGCTGCGGCAAAACCAGTTATAGAACGGCACCGCCGCATAGGACGCGCCCACCATCAACGCCACCAGCAGGCCGCAGATCGCGCCCACCGTGGCATCGCGGCTGAGGCCGCGGCGCGCGGTCACGGCGGCGCTTGTGGTCGCCGGCTGCGGCATCGTCGGTTCGTTCTCCATCTCGATCACAGCGGCCGCACTAGCACCGCCGGCCCCCTGACAATAGTGACCGCGAAAAACAGCACGACCAGGACGCCGAGCGCCAGCGCGATGGCGATCGAACGCTCGCGGCGGCTCTTCTTCTGCGCCTCGGTGAGGACGATTCCGTCTGGCTCGCGTTTGTCGTCCATTGCGCCATGCGCCCCCTACCAGATCAACGCCGCTACGGAACGGGCGACGACCTCGAGCAGCAAGGTCGCGAACAGCGCGAACAAATAAAGGATGGAGAAGGCAAACAGTTTTCGCGGCGCGCGCAGCGCTTCGCGACCCTCGCGGTGACGGTAGACGCGGACCGCGAGCAGCAGCATGCCGGCTCCGAGAACCAGCGAGGTCACGCCATAGACGGCGTCAAAATAGCCGAGTGGCCATGGCGCGGCGGCAACCGCGACCAGCACGATGGTATAGAGCAGGATCTGCAGCCGCGTCGCATCGGGACCGGCCACGACGGGCAGCATCGGCACCCCGGCGCGGGCGTAATCGTCGGTGCGAAACAGCGCCAGCGCCCAGAAATGCGGCGGGGTCCAGAAGAAGATGATCAGGAACAACAGCAGCGGCTCGACCGACAGCGAGCCGGTCGCCGCCGCCCACGCCACCACCGGCGGCAGGGCGCCGGCGGCGCCGCCGATCACGATGTTCTGGGCGGTCCAGCGTTTCAGCGCCATGGTGTAGATCACCACGTAGAAGAAGATCGTGAAGGCGAGCAGCGCGCCGGCGTACCAGTTGACCAGGATGCCGAGCGTCATCACCGAGAAAAACGCCAGCGTCATTCCGAACGCCAGCGCTTCCGGCGCGGTGATGCGGCCGCGCGGAATCGGACGGTTGGCGGTGCGCGACATCAGCGCGTCGATATCGCCTTCGTACCACATGTTCAGCGCGCCGGAGGCGCCGGCGCCCACCGCGATGCAGAGGATCGAGGTGAATGCCAGCACCGGGTGAAAATGGCCCGGCGCGATCATCAGCCCGACCAGCGCGGTAAAGACCACGAGCGACATCACCCGCGGCTTCAGCAACGCGATGTAATCGGACACCACCGCCTCGGAAATCCGCGGCGACAGTGCGATGGCGTTGTGATCGATAACCGACAAAACTGATCTCGCTTCTTCTCAAGGGCACGGCGCATTCGACGCGCCGCGCATTCGCATTACTGCACCCGCGGCAGCGTTTCGAACTGGTGAAACGGCGGCGGCGACGGCAGCGTCCATTCCAGCGTGGTGGCGCCGACGCCCCACGGATTGTCGGCGGCCTGCTGCTTGCGCACGAACGCATCGATCACGCCATAGATGAAGATCAGGACGCCGAAACCCGAGATGTATGCCCCAACCGACGACACCAGGTTCCAGCCGGCGAACGCATCCGGATAGTCGACCGAGCGCCGCATCATGCCCTGCAGTCCCAGAAAATGCTGCGGGAAAAACAGGATGTTGACACCGATGAACATCACCCAGAAGTGCGCCTTGCCGATGGTCTCGTTGTACATGTAGCCGGACATTTTCGGGAACCAGTAGTACCAGCCGGCGAAGATTGCGAACACCGCGGCGACGCCCATCACGTAATGGAAGTGCGCGATAACGTAGTAGGTTTCCTGAAGCACGCGATCGACGCCGGCGTTGGCCAGCACGACCCCGGTGACGCCGCCGACGGTGAACAGAAAGATGAAGCCGATCGCCCACAGCATCGGCGTCTTGAACTCGATCGAGCCGCCCCACATGGTGGCGATCCAGGAAAAGATCTTCACGCCGGTCGGCACCGCGATCACCATGGTCGCGGCGACGAAATAGGCCTGCGTCGCCGACGACATGCCGACCGTGTACATGTGGTGGGCCCACACCACGAAGCCGATGCCGCCGATCGCCACCATCGCATAGGCCATGCCGAGATAGCCGAACACCGGCTTCTTCGAGAAGGTCGAGACGACCTGGCTGATCATGCCGAAGCCCGGCAGGATCAGGATGTAAACTTCGGGGTGACCGAAGAACCAGAACAGATGCTGGAACAGCACGGGGTCGCCGCCGCCGTCCGCGGAGAAGAACGTGGTGCCGAAATTGCGATCGGTGAGCAGCATGGTGAGGGCACCGGCGAGCACCGGCAACGCCAACAACAGCAGGAACACGGTGACCAGGATCGACCATACGAACAGCGGCATCTTGTGCAGGGTCATGCCCGGCGCCCGCATGTTGAAGATCGTGGTGATGAAATTGATGGCGCCGAGAATCGAAGAGGCGCCGGCCAGATGCAGCGCCAGGATGACGAAATCGACCGCCGGTCCGGGATGACCGCTGGTCGACAGCGGCGCATAAAGCGTCCAGCCCGTGCCGGCGCCGCTGGAGCCCGGCTCGCCCTCGACGAAGGTCGAGATGATCAGCAAGGAGAACGCGACCGGCAGCAGCCAGAACGAGATGTTGTTCATGCGCGGGAACGCCATGTCGGGCGCGCCGATCATCAGCGGAACCATCCAGTTGCCGAAACCTCCGATCATCGCCGGCATCACCATGAAGAAGATCATGATCAGACCGTGCGCGGTGACAAATACGTTGTACTCGTGCGTCTGGTGGAAAATCTGCACGCCGGGAAACATCAGTTCCGCCCGGATCGCCATCGACATCAAGCCGCCGATGGTGCCCGCGATGAGGGCGAACACCAGGTACATCGTGCCGATGTCCTTGTGATTGGTCGAATAGACGAAGCGCCGCCAGCCGGTCGGGTGGTCGTGCGCGTGATCGTCATGGCCGTGATCGGTGTGAGCCGGTGTTGCTGCGGTCGTTGCCATTTTCAAATCCTGCCTTGCAGTCCTGCGGGCCCCTGCGGTCCCGTCGCCCTTGTCCCGTCGATGGCGCGTGAGCCTTGCGGCCTATTGCGCCGCTGAATCTGCCGAAGCGTAGGCATTGCCCGGCAGCGTCGCAAATTTCTTCTTCGCGGACTCAACCCAGGCCGCGAAATCCTGATCGCTTACCACCCGCACCGCGATAGGCATGAAGGCGTGATCCCTGCCGCACAGTTCCGAGCACTGGCCGTAGAACATGCCGGTCCTGGTGGCCTTGAACCAGGTTTCGTTGAGTCGGCCGGGAATGGCGTCGATCTTGATGCCGAACGCCGGTACGGCGAAGGAATGGATGACGTCGGCGCCGGTGACCTGTACCCGGACGACCTTGTTCACTGGCACCACCAATTCGTTATCGACGCCGAGCAGCCGCGGCTTCTTGTCTTGGGCGAGCAGCGAATCGAACTCGAATTTGCCGTTGTCCGGATAGGCGTAGCTCCAGTACCACTGCTTGCCGGTCGCCTTGACCGTCAGATCGGCTTTGGGAATGTCGAGTTCCTCGAACAGCAGCCGGAATGATGGCACTGCGATACCGACCAGGATCAGCACCGGAATCAGGGTCCAGGCGACTTCGATCAGGGTGTTGTGGGTCGTCCTGGAGGGAACCGGATTGGCCCTGGCGTTGAACCTCACGACGACCGTGACCAGCAGCGCCAGAACGAACAGCGTGATCACCGTGATGATGACAAGCAGCCAATCGTGGAACCGCATGATGCTGTCCATCACCGGCGTGGCCGACGCCTGCAGGTCGAATTCCCACGCTCCCGGCTGACCGACTTCCTCGGCGAACGCCGTTCCGCCGGCCAGCAGCGCAACGCCCGCCGCCGCCAATCCCAACAACCGCCGGCCGGTCTGGCCCATCGACACCTTCATGCCGTTCGCGCTCCCTTGATAGAACCCCAAAGCATACTGCCGGACGGCGAGAGATGCTGCACGATCCGCCCCCTGACAAACGGCCGTGGCATGTCTCTGGGCCGGATCGTTAGAACGCGTCGAAATCCAGCCTCTCAAACCATAATTCTCAGCCTCTCGCAATGCAGTAGTGTGACCCAAGGCGATGCATCGGCACCTATCCGGTTGATGTCGCATTTTCCCGTGAAATCAAGCGAACGAGGCCGATTTGCCGTCGGCCGGCGCTTGACAGGCGGATTGCCCGATGTAGGCACAGACCGGCTATTCCAGAGGAACCTGATTCGCGACTAATGGTGCAGTGATCCGGCGTTGGATTGCCTTCAAGACGCCGTCATTGCCGTATCAG
The DNA here is from genome assembly GCA_963748165.1 of uncultured Alphaproteobacteria bacterium. GTDB lineage: Bacteria > Pseudomonadota > Alphaproteobacteria > Rhizobiales > Xanthobacteraceae > Bradyrhizobium. Next base: position 4,283 of record CAVVIM010000027.1, on the reverse strand, counting down.
TCCACGGCACCGTGCGCCGGCTCTGAGCGCGTGCCGTCAAACCGGAATACCGGCCAAGGAATGCTGGAGAAATCGACCCTGATGGGGCCCTCGAAAGACCTGAACGGGCGCACCGCAAGCCGGGACGACCGATCCGCTGCCGGATTGACCCGATGGCTGCGTACGGCCCTGACCGCTTCCGGCTTCGTTCTCGCGTTCCTGCTCGGCCTGACCGCGGCAGCCAGCGCGCAGGGCGCGGTGCGCTCGGTACATGGCGACTGGCAAATCCGCTGCGACACCCCACCCGGCGCCCAGGCCGAGCAATGCGCCCTGATCCAGAGCGTGGTGGCGGAAGATCGCTCCAATGCCGGGCTCACCGTCATCCTGCTCAAGACCGCGGACCAGAAGAACAAGCTGATGCGGGTGGTCGCACCGCTCGGCGTGCTGCTGCCATCCGGACTGGGCCTGAAGCTCGACAACGTCGATGTCGGCCGCGCCGGGTTCGTGCGCTGCCTGCCCAATGGCTGCGTTGCCGAAGTTGTGATGGACGACAAGCTCCTCAATCAGTTGCGCAACGCCAAGACGGCGACCTTCATCATCTTCGAAACCCCCGAGGAAGGCATCGGCTTTCCGCTCAGCCTCAATGGCCTCGGCGAGGGATATGACCAGTTGCCGTGACGAGGCGGCGGAGCGCTCAGGTGAACCTGCCTCCCGACCCGTCCTCGCCCCCTCCCCTTTTCGCACGATCGTGACTATCTTGCCTGCATCGTCGTCGCGGCCCTGTGCGCGAGCAGCGACCGACGCGCCCAGATTGGAGCCTGCATGACCGATCCCGCCATAACCTCCCTGCTCGACCGGGCCAATCTCGACCGCGATGCCGTGCGCCATGAAGTCGGGCGCGGGCTGGCAGGGGCCGACGATGGCGAATTGTTTCTGGAATATGGCCAGACCGAAGCGCTGATGTTCGACAATGGCCGGCTGAAGCAGGCAACCTACGATACCTCGCAGGGCTTCGGCCTGCGCGCCGTGAAGGACGACGCGGTCGGCTACGCGCATTCCTCCGACGTCTCGCTGCCGGCCCTGATCCGCGCCGCGGACGCCGTGCATGCGGTAAGGGGCGGCTATTCGGGGACGTTCGCGGCAGCCCCGCCGCACACCAATGTGCGGCTCTATGGCGACGACAATCCGCTCGACGCGCCCGGTTTCGAAAGCAAGGTGAAACTGCTCGCCGAGATCGACGCCTATGTCCGCGACCGCGATCCGCGGGTGCGGCAGGTGACGGTCAGTCTCGGCGCGACCTGGCAGCTCGTCGAAATCCTGCGTCCTGACGGCGAAAGCTATCGCGACGTCCGCCCGCTGGTGCGGGTCAATGTTTCGGTGGTCGCCGGCCAGGGCGATCGCCAGGAAAGCGGCAGCAAGGGCTATGGCGGCCGCGAAGGCTACGCCCGCTTCATCGAGACCAAAGCGTGGCGCGAGGCTGCCGACGGCGCGATCCGCGAGGCGCTGGTCAATCTGGAATTCGGTGCCGGCACCGGCCGGCGAAATGGATGTCGTGCTCGGCGCCGGCTGGCCCGGCGTGATGCTGCACGAGGCGGTCGGCCATGGCCTCGAAGGCGATTTCAACCGCAAGCAAACCTCGGCCTTCGCCGGCCTGATGGGCCAGCAGGTCGCGGCCAAGGGGGTGACGGTGGTCGACGACGGCACCATTGCCGCGCGGCGCGGCTCGCTGTCGATCGACGACGAGGGCACACCGACCAACCGCACCGTGCTGATCGAGGACGGTATCCTGGTCGGCTACATGCAGGATCGCCAGAACGCCCGGCTGATGAACATGAAGCCGACCGGCAACGGCCGCCGCCAGAGCTATGCCCATGTGCCGATGCCGCGCATGACCAACACCTACATGCTGGCGGGCGGCCGCGATCCCGCCGAAATCCTCGCCTCGGTCAAGAACGGCATCTACGCCGCCAATTTCGGTGGCGGTCAGGTCGACATCACCTCGGGCAAATATGTCTTCCAGTGCACCGAGGCCTACCGCATCGAGAACGGCAAGGTCGGCGCACCGCTGAAGGGCGCCATGCTGATCGGCAATGGGCCGACCGACCTGCATCGAATCACCATGATCGGCAACGATCTCGCGCTCGATTCCGGCATTGGGACCTGCGGCAAGAACGGCCAGGGCGTGCCGGTCGGCGTCGGCCAGCCGACCCTGCGGATGGAGCGCATCACGGTCGGAGGAACCGGCGGATGAGCGCAGACACCGAAACCGTCGTCCCCAAGACCAGCACCTGGCGCGGCCAGTTCGGCCAGCTTGTGGCCATCGTGCTGATCGTGTTTCTGGCCAAGGGAGCGCTGGCCGAGCCCTTTTATGTGCCATCCGGGTCGATGGAGCCGACGCTCTTGATCGGCGATGCCCTGCTGGCGTCGAAATATCCCTACGGCTACAGCGCCGCCTCGCTGCCGATCCAGATTACCTTGCCGGAGACCGGGCGGGTATTCGGCGCCACGCCGAAGCGCGGCGACGTGGTGGTGTTTCGCTGGCCGGGCGACCGGTCGCAAGCCTGGGTCAAGCGCGTCGTCGGCCTGCCCGGCGATCGGATCCAGATGCGGCAGGGTCAGCTCTTCATCAACGATCACCCCGCCTCGCTGAAGCCGGATGGCATCGGCGAAGCCGAGGACGACAACGGCGGATCCGAGCCGGCCTATCGCTATATCGAGACGTTGCCGGGCGGCGTCAGCCACGCGATTTTCAAGCTGCATGACAACGGCCGGCTCGACAACACCCCCGAGGTGACCGTGCCGAAGGGCCGGCTGTTCGTGATGGGCGACAACCGCGACAATTCCGCCGACAGCCGGGTCCCGGTGCGCGATGGCGGCGTCGGCTTGCTGCCGATGGACGACCTGGTCGGCCGCGCCGACGCGGTGGTCGGGTCATGGGATCTCGGCATCCGCAGCCAGCCGGTCTGGACCTGGCTGTCCGGCTTCCGTCTCGCACGGTTCTTCACCACGGTGCATTGAAGGCGGCACGGCAACGGCGATGAGCGCATGGTCCGGCCCATGGATAGCGATGACTTTCTCGCCGCGGCGCTGCGTAACCCGGTCAATCAGGCCCTTGCCGATGAACTGATCCGGCTTGCGCTGCCGGACGCATGGATCGTCTCCGGATGCCTCGTGCAGACCGCGTGGAATACGCTGACCGGCCGCGCCGTCGGCCACGGCATCGATGACTATGATGTCTTCTATTTCGATTCCGACACCTCATGGCAGGCCGAGGACGCGGCGATCCGTCAATTGCAGGGCCGGTTCGCAAAGCTCGGCGTCAAGGTCGAACTGCGCAATCAGGCCCGCGTTCACCTCTGGTATCCGCACAAGCACGGCCTGCCCTACCCGGCGCTGCAATCCTCGATTCAGGGCATCGATCGCTTCCTGACCCGGACCACCCAGGTCGGAATCCGCCGCAGCCGGGATGGTCACGACGTCTATGCGCCGCACGGTTTTGACGATATCGCCGGCATGATCGTGCGGCCCAACCCCTCGCCCAATTTCTCGGCGGCGAACTATCAAGCCAAGGCACGGCGCTGGAAACGGCTCTGGCCGGAACTCACGGTGTTTGCCGCTGACGCCGCGTGATCCCGCGACCTGCCGGTTCACACCAGATTTACCGCACCACGCCGGAGATGAATCCGGCCTTGCGGCGCGGCGGCTTGATCTCCTTTTTCAGGAAGCAGTGCGCGTCTCTTCCGACATAGCCGGGCCGTGCATAGGTCCAGGCCCGGCATTTATTGTCGGCGGCGCACGCGCTCTTGCAGGCCTCGTCGCTGTCTCCGTCCTTGAGATCGAAATTGCGATAATCGCCGCCAAACCGGTCGATCGAGGTTTCGATCGAGCCGTTGCGCGGCTCGACCACGCCCGCGCCGCGCACGCCGGAGATACAGCAATTGTCCTTGGTGCGCGGGGGCACGCTGCTCTTCAGCCGGCACAGCGCCGGGCCACCGGCGATGTCGGTCGGATAGTTGAAGCTCCAGGCCCGGCAGCGCCGGTCGCGTTCGCACAGCAATGCGCAATCCACGGGATCGCCGGAACTCCACCGGCGAGCTTTGATAGTCGCCGCCCGGACGATCGAAATTGGCCTGGGCCTGCGCCGGCGGCGCGGCGGTGACGGCCGCCGCAAAGGCGAGCGTCATCAAACCCGCCCTAAGCCCGCGGTCTCCCCACATTAACTTTGGCTTTCAACTAGTTGCGCGCCGCGCTTCGCGGTCCGCCATTTGATCGCCATGAACCTGTACGGTGGATGAACGGCGCCG
>CAVVIM010000026.1:2500-62158 GCA_963748165.1 uncultured Alphaproteobacteria bacterium | reverse complement strand
GTCGTATCCGAGACGGCGCAAAGCCGCGTTTAGCGTGTTGTCGCTGATCGGGCGATGCCAGGATCGCACCGACGGAAAGAGATATTTTGATCCACCCGTTATTTGCTGGAGGTCGCGAAGAATAGCGAGCGCTTGATGCGCCAGCGGCACCCGGTGCGGTCGTCTCATCTTCATCTTTTTGGCGGGTATGCGCCATTCCGCGCCAGTCAGGTCGAACTCGGCCCATTCGGCCTGGCGAAGCTCGCCAGGTCGCACAAAAACCAACGGTGCCAGCTTTAGGGCGTATCTCGTTGCGGCGTGTCCCTCAAAGCCATCAATTGCCCGCAGCAGCGCACCGACAGCTTTGGGTTCGACAATCGTCGCCCGGTGAGTAACCGTCGGGGTGATCAGTGCGCCACGCAGGTCTGCGGTTGGATCCCGCTCAGCGCGACCCGTTGCAATCGCAAAACGGAATACGGCACCGATAGTACCACGCGCGCGGGTCGCGGTTTCGTGCCGCCCGCGCTTCTCGATCTTCCGCAACGCATCAAGGATTTCAGGCGCCTTGATTTCTGCGATCGGCCGCTTGCCGAACTCCTTGTTGGCGAAATCAAGTAGCCACTGCTTCTTCTTCAGCGTTTTCGGGGCATCGCCCTCTGCCTCGAACTTGTCCATGAGTTCTTTGGCCACGGCTTCAAAAGTGTTGGCCCGCGCCATTCGCGCATTGCGGCGCTCTTCCTTGCGGTTGACGGAGGGATCGATCCCTTCGGCAAGCAACTTCTTGGCATCGTCGCGCTTGATGCGCGCGTCCGCGAGCGACGTGACAGGATACTGGCCTAGCGCGAGCAGCTTCTGCTTGGAGTCAAAGTTATAGGCGTAGCGCCAGAGCTTTGATCCGGTCTTGGTGACGAGCATGAAGAGGCCGCCACTGTCGGATCGCTTGTAGTCTTTTTCACCAGCTTTCAGGTGCCGAAAATAGGTGTCGTTCTTGACCGGCATCGGTTCGATTCCACCCAAAAGTCGCGATACCATGACCCCAATGATCTACCATGGAAGATACCATGAAAGTCACCGGATACCATGAGATTTGGGCGAACGGCCGCGAAGCCAAAAATGCGACTTGTGCCTGTCGTTATTGAGGAAAATGAACATTGGCGAATGAAGGCGGACGGTAGGATGGTGCCCCTGGCCGGAATCGAACCAGCACTCCTTGCGGAACTCGATTTTGAGTTCGAGCGCGTCTACCAATTCCGCCACAGGGGCGTTCGCCGATCGGCCGAAGGCCGGCGTCGCGAAGCCGGCGGAATATAGCGGGCGCGCCTCTGGGGTCAACCCGCGGGAATGCCCTGGCCGACCCGGCCGTGCTGCCGGCGCCGCACGGCATCATCGGACACCCCAGTGTGATCGTGCCTCACTCGACAGCCGGGGACGCGCGGGATAGGACGCTTCTGCGCGAGAGGAGACCGAAGTGACCTTGCAGGCGACCGCCAATCCATCGCACCCGCATGCTACCGGAAACCCGGCGCTGACGGCGGCGCTGGCGATCACGGCGATCGCGGCGGCGACGCTGGCCGGGGCCTGGTTCTTTCAACTGGTGCTGGACATCCGCCCCTGTCCGCTCTGTCTCGAGCAGCGCTACGCCTATTACCTTGCGATCCCGCTCGGTGCGCTGACCGCGCTTGCGGCGGCCAAGGACCTCGCGCGCGCGGCGGTGCTCGGCGGCCTGGTGGTGCTGGCGCTGGCGGCGCTCGGCAATGCCGGGCTCGGCGCCTATCATGCCGGCGTCGAATGGCATTTCTTCAAGGGGCCGACCGACTGCACCGGGCCGATCGGCGATCTCGGCAGTGCCGGCACGCTGTTGCAGCGCCTCGACACCGTCAAGGTGATCCGCTGCGACGAGGTGCAGTGGCGCTTTCTCGGGCTGTCGCTCGCCGGCTACAATGTGCTGATCTCGCTGTCGATGGCGGCGCTGGCGTTGTGGGGACTGGTCAGGACCGGCGCCACTTTATCGCAAATCCATCTGCAGCGGACAAATGCGCGGACGTGACCGCAGCGATGCGCGACCTCATCCCTTCCCCTTGCGGGGGAAGGGACAGGCAAGGCCGGTCGAAATCACTTCGGCTTGTCAGCCGCCGTCTTCTTGCACTCGGCGCGGAATTTCTTGCGCTCCTTGCCGTGCAGTCCCTTGGCGTCGGCCTCCTTGGAGCATTCCAGCGAGGCGGCGCTGTGAACCATCGGCGGCTTCGCCGGCTTGGCGGGGGTCGCCGGCGCTGGCGTCTGCGCGAACGCCGAGCCCATCAGGAACAGGGATGCAAAAGCGGTCGCGACCGCGCGGGAAGATAGAGTCATCATGGGAGCACCTCGGGTTGAAGAGGGCCGCAACGTCGCGCCACAATGCTGAACCGCGGATGAATGAGGCGGCCGGATCGGCATTTTCGCGGCTGCGAAATTTCAGCCGGGCGGTCGATCGCCGTTGTCACGCGCCGTCGCTCAGCTAGGATGGACGCTTCGTTTAGCCATGCCCAGGGGAGACCAAGGATGACCATTCAAGCAAAATTATTGTGCGCCGTCGCCGTGACGGGATTTGCCGCGTTGGCCGCCACCGCGCCGGCCCAGGCCCTGACCACGCAGGAATGCAGCGCGAAGTATCAGGCCGCCAAGAGCGCCGGAACGCTGAACGGCCAGAAGTGGAACGAATTCCGCAAGGCCGAATGCGGTGCGGGTGCGACCGCGGCGCCCGCGGCAGCGGCGCCCGCTGCCGCGCCGGCGGCCGCCGAAGCAAAACCGGCCCCGGCGCCGAAGACCGCCGCCGCACCGGCCGCGCCGATGCCGATGGGCAACGCCGTGTTTCCGTCCGCGGTGGATCCGAAGTATTCCAAGGAATCCGCCGGCAAGGGCCGCATGCATACCTGCGTCGATCAGTACAACGCCAACAAGGCCAGCAACGGCAATGGCGGCCTGAAGTGGATCCAGAAGGGCGGCGGCTATTACAGCGAATGCAACAAGCGGCTGAAGGGCGCCGCCTGATGGTCGCGGCCCGAGCGAGGTCGGCATGACCGAAACCACCGATCCCGCCGGGCCGAGCCTGGTCCGCAGCCGGCGTGAAGCGCTCGGCCTGCTCGGCGCCGGCGCGGCCCTGCTCGGGCTTGCGTCCGGCCCGGCGCGGGCGGAAGGCGACGACGACAACGTGCTGACGGAAGCCCTGGTGCTGCGCGATCCCGATATTCCGGTCGCCGGCAATGCCGATGGCGATATCACGATCGTCGAATACTTCGACTATCAGTGCCCCTATTGCCGCAAGATCGAGCCGGAACTGCGCCAGGTGGTGCAGGATGACGGCAAGGTGCGGCTGATCTGGAAGGACTGGCCGATCCTCGGGCCGGTTTCGGTGATCGCGACGCGAATGGCGCTGGCCAGCAAATATCAGGGCAAATTCGCCGAGGCGCATGACGCGCTGATCGGCGTCAGCTCGAAGCTGACCGAGCCGCGCATCCATGAACTGCTGGCGGGTGCCGGTATCGATGTCGATCGCGCCACCCGCGACCTCGCGGCCAACGCCAAGGCGATCGACGCGATCATGGCGCGCAACAACGACCAGGCCACGGCGTTCGGCTTCAGCGGCACGCCGTCCTTCATTGTCGGCAAGTTCCGGGTGCCGGGGATCCTCACCATGGCGGAATTCGATCAGGTCATCGCCGATGCGCGCAAGGCGGCGGCGAGCCGGAAATAGCGCCGGCTTTGTCGCGAAAACGCCCCCGCCAAAGGCGAGGGCGGCAATGCTGTGCGTCGATTTGGATCGATTATTTCGAGGACAGCCTGATCCAGTCGCTATGGGCACGCATCTTGACCGCGTTCCAGTCGTTGGCCGCGACGTCCCAGTTCACGATGGTGCGGCTGTTCTGCGCGACGTCGCCATTGGCGACCGACGAGGTCGACATCGAATTGGCGATGTAGACGCCTGCGACCAGCAACAGCGCACCCAGCATCATTCCCAGAAAAGTCTGCATGACGAACCCTCCAGTGACCGCGGACAACGCGGGTACGGGACGATGGTTCCCGGCGATCGTTCAGCCAGGTTGCTGGGCGGCGGCCACGGCCTGCGCCGACGGTTGCCGCGGACGGTTCAGCCAGTCCAGGATCGCGGCATTGATCTCGCGCGGATAGCAATGGCTGAGATCGTCGATCTCGCGATAGGTCACCTCGGCACCGGCCGCCGACAGGGCCGCGCGGGTCTGCCGCGCCATCTGCACCGGAAACATCCAGTCGAGCCGGCCGTGGACGAGATGGACCGGCAGCCCGCGCAGCCGTTCCGCGTCGGCGGTTTCCGCCATCAGCGGATGGAACGCGGCGGCGACCGGGGCAAGATGGGTGAAGGGCGAGCCGCGCTCGAGCCCGGTGACGTAGCAGAACGTTCCGCCGTCGCTCATGCCGGTCAGCAGCAGCCGGCCCGGATCGATGTTCCAGCGCGTCCGCACGTGATCGAGAATGCGGGCGAGGTTCGCGGTATCGTCATCTTCGCCCATCAGGGCCCAGGTGCTGCCGGTTGCCGTCGGCGCGACCAGGATGGCGCCCCGGCTGCGGGCGTCGCGCAGCCAGCTCCACAGGAAGCCGCGACCGTTGCCGCTGCCGCCATGCAACGCCATCACCAGCGGCCAGGCACGATCGGGCGTGTAGTATTCCGGCACATAGAGCGAGTAGCTGCCGCGGCTGCCGGGCGTGTTGCCGTCGTGGATGATGCCGGAGTTTTCAAAGGCCGGGGCGGCGAGCCGCGCGGTGAGATCGGAATCCTCGCGCAACGCAGGATCGAGAAAGAAGTCGCTCACCGGCGGCAGTTTCGCGGTCAGCGGATACAGCGCCTCCTGCGCGCGGGGGCCGTGGCGCAGTGCGCGAAACACCGTCATCAGGTCCCCGTCGCCGCGCTGGACCGCGCGCAAGCCCACGAACGCCGCCAGCGTCGCATCGCTTGCCGTCTCGAGCGATGCCTGCAGGTCGCTGAATTCTCCGGGCCAGCCGGCGAGCCGCGGCCGCACCGCGCGCAGCGCCTGGTCGGGCAAGCCGGCGGCTTCCATGACCGAGCCAAAATCCGGCGGGTTGAGGTGACGGGCAATGAAGCCGAGTGCTTCCAGCGACTGCAGCAGCGGCGGCAGCACGGCCACGATGTCGTCCACCACGGCCTCGCTCATCGCGTGCTCCATGATTGGCAATCAAGGCGGCTTCAGTGCAGCCGGGGCGCCTTGAGCAGCTTCGCCCGGTCGGTCGAGGCCAACACGACGTCGAAGGTGACGCCTTCATGATAGATCGTCAGCGGCACGTCGACACCCGCAGGTCCGAGCGACCACAATTTGCGGTAGAACTGCGCATGACTTGAGATCTTTTCGCCCTTCACGGCCAGGATGACGTCACCGGCCTTGAGTTCGGCGCGCGCGGCCGGCCCCTTGGCGGAAATGCCGACCACCACGACCTTGTTCTCGATCTCGGTCGAGTACATGCCGAGCCAGGGCCGCGCCGGCCGATTGACGCGGCCGAACCTGCGCAAATCCTCCAGGGCCGGCTTCAGCAGATCGATCGGCACGATCATGTTGACATAATCGCTCTTGCCGTCGCGCTCGCGTTCGAGCTGCAGCGAGCCGATGCCGATCAATTCGCCACGGTTCGAGATCAGTCCGGTGCCGCCCCAGTTCGGGTGAGCGGGCTGGGTGAAGATCGCATCATCCAGCAGATATTCCCAGTAGCCGGCAAATTCCTGCCTCGCCGCGATCTGGCTCGCGACCGAGCGGGTCCGCCCGCCGGCGCCGCCCAGCACCACGCGGTCGCCGATTTGGGCGGCAGCGGAAGAGCCCAGCGGCAGGGGGGCGAGATCGATGCCGCCAAGCGCCTGCACCAGCCCGAACCCCGATTCGGAATCAAAGCCGAGCGCATGGCCTTGTACCACACGGCCGTCGCCCAGATGCAGCCAGACCGCCTCGGCTTCGGTGATCAGATAACCAATGGTCAGCACCAGCCCGTCGTCGATCAGCACGCCATTGCCGGCGCGCTCGGTACCCAGACTGTCCGCGCTGAAGGCGTCGGTGGGGATAATCGAATGCAGGCCGACCACCGAAGTCAGTGCCTGATCGAGATCGAAGCCGTAGTCGCTGGCGCGGGGCTGGTTTGCCGGCGGCACTTTCCATTCGGTCAAAGAGGGCATCGAGGCTCTCCCGTTCAGTCAGGGCAGGATCGCAGCCGCAAATGGCCTCTTGCCGGCGTGCGCACCGCTCCTATTTCGGCATTCGCGCTCCGGATTTCAACGGTCGCCGCTCTCGGCGATTGCGGTGGATAACCGCAAACGCCCACACCGCCGAAAACCGGACAAGCGCCGGTGAATGGCTGCAGCATGCCCCGACAGGGAACTGGCATGCAACGTCCCGTCGCTGGTTTCAGATCGTAGTTGTTGGCGACAATATCGCCCGTGCTGGCACGCTCGCAAGCACCAACAGTCCTGTCGCCGCGCCGGTGGCGGCGTGCGCACCGAGAAATCCCGCGATGATCCGACGGTTCGCCGCGATCAGCTTTTGCGTTTGGCGACGACCTTCTTCGCGCTGCGCGAACTGGCCTTCGCAGGCGCCGGAGGGCAGCACGCCACGGCGTCGGCCGCGACGAGATTGCAGAGCTCGGGATGTCCGTCGCAGCAGTCATTGACCAGGAATGCGATCACGGACCGCATGCCTTCGACGTCCGAGCGGTAGATGATCGTGCGGCCCTCACGCGAACTTCGTAGCAGGCCGGCGCGGACCAGGATGGCGAGGTGCGTGGAGAGGGTGTTGTGCGGGGCGCCGATCGTCTCAGCGATCACGCCCGCGGTGACGCCGATCGGTTCGTGCTTCACCAGCAGCCGGAAGATGGCGAGGCGCGTGGGCTGCGCGAGCGCCGACAGGGCCGAAATGGCATGCGCCTCGGTGAGCGAACTCCCGGCCGGGACCGCATTGAAGTGGCTCGCGACCGCGAGCATGGATTTTCGCATCGAAACATTCTCAATCTGCAACATCGATTCCCTGTTCTTTTAGCCCAAAGGACAGGTGACAAGCCAGAACGTTTCGATTAATGGTCATGTCGAGACGTCTCGACATATGGTAGCTCGGGTATCGTGACGCCCGCGCGACAGTTTCAAGAAACGAGCGCTCCGGTCGGTAGGCGTACCGATCGTTCCGAGGAAACCCGCCAGTAGGCGTACTGGCGTTACCCAGGAGTTCTTGCCATGTCGCGCTGCGATCGTATGGTCGATGTCGGCCGCCGCAAGTTCATGAGCGGGGCCGGGCTCGCCGCCGCCGGCGTCGCCGTTACCTCAATCGCCCCCACCACCGCCGCCAAGGCCGCGCCTCCAGCGGCGCGGGTCGACTATCCCGCCAATCGCCTCGGCAACGTTGCCGACCTCAAGGTCAACGAACCGCTGAACGTCTCTTATCCGGACGACAGCGCCCCGGGCATGCTGCTCAAGCTCGGCAAGAAGGTGCCGGGTGGCGTCGGTGCAGACGGCGACGTGGTCGGATTTTCGACGACCTGCCCGCACAAGGGATATCCCCTCAATTACAACGCCAGCGATCGGACCATGAACTGTCCCGGCCACTATTCGCGCTTCGACTGCGAAGCCGGTGGCCTGCAGGTGTGGGGGCAAGCCACGCAAAATCTGCCGCAGTACGTGCTGCACGTCGACGGCAAGGGCGACATCTACGCCGAAGGCGTCGACGAGTTGCTGTACGGCCGCCTGTCCAACGTTATCTGAGGGGGAAACCAACATGGCTTACAAGCGCCAAATCGATCGGCTTCCGATCATTCCCAAGGACGCCAAGGAATTCAACGTCACCTGCCACTACTGCATCGTCGGTTGCGGCTACAAGGCTTACTCCTGGCCCGCCAACAAGCAGGGTGGCATGGCCGCCGGTCAAAACAAGTTCGGCGTTGACCTCACCAAGCAGCAGCCGGCTGAGACCAATGCGTGGTATGCGCCCTCGATGTACAACGTGGTAAGCCAAAATGGCCAGGACGTTCACATCGTCATCAAGCCCGACCAGGATTGCGTGGTGAACTCAGGCCTCGGCTCGATCCGCGGCGCGCGGATGGCCGAGATGAGCTATTCGCAGCAGCGCAATACCGAACTCCAGCGGCTGACAGATCCGATGGTGTGGCGATACGGCCAGATGCAACCGACCGGTTGGGCGGATGCGCTCGATCTAGTCGCGCGCGTCACGGTAGCGGTCATCAACGACTTAGGCGAGGACGGATTGTTCGTTTCCGCCTACGACCACGGCGGCGCCGGCGGCGGCTACGAAAACACCTGGGGCACCGGGAAGCTCTACTTCGGGGCCATGAAAATCAAGAACATCCGGATCCACAATCGCCCGGCCTACAACTCCGAGGTGCACGCGACGCGTGACATGGGCGTGGGCGAGCTCAACAACTGTTACGAAGACGCGGAACTCGCGGATACTATCGTAGCGGTGGGGACCAACGCGCTCGAGACCCAGACCAATTATTTCCTGAACCACTGGGTGCCGAACCTGCGCGGCACGTCGATGGACAAGAAGAAGGCTGAATTCGGATCGGAGCCATTGGAAAAGACGCGGATCGTCATCGTCGATCCGCGGCGCACCGTGACCGTCAACGCCTGCGAAGTCGAGGCCGGCAAGGACAACGTCATGCACCTCGCGCTGAACTCCGGCACGGATCTCGTGCTGTTCAACGCGTGGATGACCCACATCGCCGACAAGGGCTGGACCGACAAGTCCTTTATCGACGCCTCGACCACCAACTTCGACAAGATGCGCGCCGCCAACAAGGTTACGCTGGAAGAGGCAGCGCGCATCACCGGCCTGACGGCCGACCAGATCCGCAAATCGGCCGAATGGATCGCACAGCCCAAGGCGGGCAACATACGGCGCCGGACCATGTTCGCCTATGAGAAGGGCCTGATCTGGGGCAACGACAACTACCGCACCAACGGTGCGCTGGTGAACGTCGCGCTGGCGACCGGCAATATCGGGCGCCCGGGCGGCGGCTGCGTGCGCATGGGCGGCCACCAGGAAGGCTATTCCCGGCCCTCGGACGCGCATGTCGGGCGGCCCGCGGCGTATGTCGACAAGTTGCTGATGGAGGGCAAGGGCGGCGTGCATCACATCTGGGGATGCGATCACTACAAGACGACGCTCAACGCCTTCAAGTTCAAGCAGAACTACAAGAAGCGCACCGACATGGTGAAGGACGCCATGATGACGGTGCCCTACGGCGACCGCGACGCCGTGGTCAAGGCAATCGTGGATTCGATCAAGAAAGGCGGCCTGTTCGCGGTCGATGTCGACATCGTGCCGACCAGGATCGGCGAGGCTTGCCATGTCTGGCTGCCAGCGGCGACGTCGGGCGAAGCGAACCTCACCTCCATGAACGGCGAGCGCCGCATGCGCCTCACCGAGAAGTACATGGACCCGCCGGGGCAGGCCATGCCCGACAGCCTGATCGCGGCACGCATCGCCAACAACATGGAACGCGTGCTGCGCGAGCAGGGGAAGGGTCAGTACGCCGACCAGTTCAAGGGCTTCGACTGGAAGACGGAGGAAGACGCCTTCATGGACGGCTATCACAACCATGAGAAGGGCGGCCAGTTCGTCACTTACGAACGCCTGCGCGCGATGGGCACCAATGGTTTCCAGGAGCCGGCGACCGACTTCAAGGACGGCAAGATCGTCGGCTCCAAGCGGCTGTTCGCCGACGGCAAGTTCAACAGCAAGGACGGCAAGGCCAAGTTCATGGAGACGCAATGGCGCGGGCTGCAGGCGCCGGGCAAGGAGGACGAACGCAAGAAGTGGCCGTTCCTGATCAACAACGGCCGCACCAACGTTGTCTGGCAGAGCGCCTATCTCGACCAGGACAATGAGTTTGTCATGGATCGCTTCCCCTATCCGTTCATCCAGATGAATCCGAAGGACATGGAGGACCTCAAGCTCAAGCAGGGTGACCTCGTCGAGGTCTACAACGACAACGGTTCGACCCAGGCGATGGCTTATCCGACACCAACGGCCAGGCCCAAGCAGACGTTCATGCTGTTCGCCTACCCGACTGGGGTGGAGGGCAACGTGGTGTCGGCCGGCGTCAACGAGTTCATCATCCCCAACTACAAGCAAACGTGGGGCGCGATCCGGAAGATCGCCGACGCTCCGGAAGGCGTGAAGCATCTCAGCTTCAAGTCGATCGAATACACCGCTTGAGGAATCCGGGCTCCGATCCCATCACATCGGAGCCCGGTCCAGACGCATGCTTGCGATAGCCGACATCTGCTCCGGTCCCGGCCTGCTGACGGTGGAGGACGCCCTCACTGTCGCGTTGGCGGCGGTTCGGCGCGTGTCCGAGACCGAAACGCTTCCGCTTCGCTGTAGCGTCGGCCGTGTTGCGGCCTGCGACGTCGGCGCCTCGATGCCGCTGCCGCCATTCGACCAGAGTGCGGTGGACGGTTACGGCATCCGGCACGACGACCTCGCGAGCCTGACGGGGAAAGGCTTTCGGCAAGCAGGAACGACCTTCGCCGGTGCAAACCATACGGCATGTCCCAATCCGGGCGAAGCCGTGCGGTTGCTGACCGGCGCACCGATCCCGTTGGGCGTAGACGCCGTGGTCATGGAGGAAAAGGTCCGGCTCGTTGGGGCGGAAGTGACCTTTGACAGGCCGGCCGAGAGCGGGCTGAACATCAGGCGCCGCGGAGAGGATGTCGGGGCGGGCTCAACGATCGTCGAGACCGGCACGGTGATCGATGCCCGCCACATGGCGATAATGGCCGCCAGCGGTCTCGCCAGGGTCAAGGTGCGGCGCCGGATCGATGTCGGCGTCCTCTCGACAGGCAGCGAACTCGTGGCGGCGGGCCAGCCGCTCGCTTTGCACCAGATCCACGACAGCAACGGACCGATGCTGGCCGCGCTGCTAAGGGCGCCGTCGCTGCGGGTCACGTCCCTCGGCCGGTGCCGCGACGACCGCGGGCGCCTGACCCGCCGGTTGACACAGATCGCGCGGTCCTGCGATCTTCTTGTCTGTTCGGGCGGAGTGTCCGGAAGCGATGCCGACCACATCGTGGCGTCAGTCCGGGATGCCGGTGGCGCGTGTACGAAGCTCTCGCTCGCATTGAAACCAGGCAAGCCCCTGGCGATCGGTGTGATCGGCAAAATGGCGATCCTGGCATTGCCGGGAAATCCGTTCGCGTCGCTCGTCGGCGCGCTGCTGTTCGCGCGGCCCATGCTGCAGAGCCTGGCGGGCAGCTATCGCGGACGGCATCACCCGGTCCCGGCGCTGACAAGGGAAAAGTTCGCCCACCGGGCCGGCCGGCTCGAATTTGTGCCGGTCCGGGTGGCAGCTATGGACGATCGCGGCGTTCCGTTACTTGAGAAGCTCGGTCGAGGAGGCTCGGCGCGTCTTTGGCCGCTGATCGTCGCCGACGGACTTGCGAGCATTCCCGCCGAGGCAGCGGAATTGCCGCCGATGGCGCCGATCCACTATTATCCGTTCGGCTCCGCGTTCAAGCTTTGAAACGGCCCTCAATTACCTCGCCGTCTTCCTTGACGAAACGTCCTATGACCGGATTTGGCAGGATATCGAGCGCGGCCTCCGACGGACGGCACAGCTTGACGCCTTTCGACGTGACGACGATGGGGCGGTTGATCAGGATCGGATGCGCCAGCATCTGGTCGATAAGCTGTTCGTCGGTCCACTTGGGATCGTCGAGCCGGAGTTCCCTGAACGGCGTCCCATTTTCACGCAACAGCGCGCGCACCGGGATGCCCATCGCGGAAATCAGTTCCTTGAGCCTTTGGCGCGACGGCGGTGTCTTTAGATACTCGATGACGGTCGGCTCGACGCCGCTTTGCCGGATCATCGCGAGCGTGTTGCGGGACGTACCGCAGTCGGGATTGTGATAGATCGTGACGCTCATCGCGATGTCTCCGCGATCCTGACGGGGCCGCGCACTTCCGGGCGTCCCAGCAGCCAATTCATCAAGAGCATGCCGACGAACGCCCCACAGAGTTCGGCAAGGATGAAGCCGGGAAGGTCGACCGGCCGGATCCCCGAAAACGTATTCGTCAGCGATCGCGCGATCGCCACGGCCGGATTGGCGAACGATGTCGAGGCGGTGAACCAATAGGCCGCGGTGATGTAGAGGCCCACCAGCCAGGGCACCGCCGCACGCTGAAAGCGGATTCCGGCCAGGATCGTCGCGACGAGGCCGAAGGCGGCGATGAACTCGGCGAACCATTGGGCTCCGCCGGTTCGTGCCTTCATCGAGAAATCGATGATGGGCAACGCGAACATCAGATGCGCCGCCATGGTTCCGGCAATACCACCCGCGATCTGCGCGATCACGTATAGAACGGCTTCCTGGGGCGGCAGCTCGCGCTTGCCGGTGAAGACCAGCGTGATGGCCGGATTGAAATGGGCCCCCGAGATCGGACCCAGGACCGTGATCAGGACGACGAGGATCGCGCCCGTCGGCAGCGTATTGCAGAGAAGAGCCAAGGCGGCGTCCTTGGTCAGCGTCTCGGCCATGATGCCGGACCCAACGACCGTGGCGACCAGGATTCCGGTCCCGAGGGCTTCCGCTGCCAGGCGCCGCGAGAGGTCGAACGTATCCATCAGCCTGCCTTCGGGTGCGGGTGGGTGGCGCCGTCGAGACGGCCGATCTGGCGCAGCTTGGTGCCGAGCGCGAGCTTGTCGATGCTGCGCAGCGGTAAATTCGTGAACACGCTGATCCGGTTCTTCAGATAGCGGAATGCGGCAACGAAGGCCGCCTCCCTTTCGATGTCTTTGCCTTCGACGGCCGCCGGATCCTCGATCCCCCAATGCGCGGTCATCGGCTGACCGGGCCAGACGGGGCAGCTTTCCCCGGCGGCGCTGTCGCAGACGGTGAACACGAAATCCATTACCGGCGCATCAGGCGCCGCGAACTCCTGCCAGCTCTTCGAGCGCATGCCGTCGATCGGGTAGTTGAGGCTCTTGAGCACCTTGAGGGCGAAGGGATTGATCTGCCCCTTCGGCTGGCTGCCGGCCGAGAAGGAGCGAAAGCGACCTTGTCCGTCCTTGCGCAGGATCGATTCGGCCAGGATCGAACGCGCGCTGTTGCCGGTGCAGAGAAACAGCACGTTAAAGATACGGTCAGTCATCGCGGCGCCCTCGCTAGTTCGACCCGTCCAGACTTATCGAGATATTTTTCGGTGTCAACGAAAATGGGCTTGTACTTCGAATGTTCTGGAAATACAGTATCAGTGCCGTAACAAAACCGTCATGAGACTGACATGAAACTCGACGACGCCGCGGCCCACCTCGAAGCCCTGGGCAATCCGACACGGCTCAAGATCTACCGCGCGCTGGTCCGCGCAGGCGAGACCGGGATGCCGGTCGGCAAACTGCAGGACCGGCTCAAGATCGCGCCCTCCACGCTTTCGCATCACATCAAAACACTGGTCACCGTCGGCCTTGTCGCACAGGTGCGCGAAGCGACTACCTTGGTCTGCCATGCCAACTATTCGACCATGCGGGATCTCGTCGACTTTCTGGTCGCCGAATGCTGCGCCGACGCCGGCGAGGTCGCCTCTAAGGAAACAAAGACCGCCGCGTAGGTTTTGCGGACCGTGAATTTGGATATTTTGCAGTTGGAATTGGAGAAAAGGTATGAGTGACGCGAAAACTGTCGCGATCATCGGAGCCGGGCCCGTCGGCCTTGCCGCTGCGGCACATGTCCTCGAGCGAGGCATGACGCCAATCGTGCTGGAGGCGGGCCCGGAGCCCGCCCACGCCGTCCGCCAATGGCAACACGTCCAACTCTTCTCGCCCTGGGAATACAATTTCGACAAGGCCGCTGAACGGCTGCTGTCTTCCATCGGCTGGAACTCGCCGGATCCGCACGTCTATCCGACCGGCGCCGAGCTGATCGAGCGGTATCTCGATCCACTCGCGACCCGAACTTCGCTGGCCGACGCAATCCGCACCTCGAGCCGGGTGACGGCGATCGGCCGCGTCGGCTTCGACAAAGCCAAGACCAAAGGACGGGAGAACGCGCCCTTCGAGATCCGCTACCAGAATGGCAAGGGCCCCGACACGCTTCGCGCCGATGCCGTGATCGATACTTCCGGCACATGGTCGTCTCCGAATCCGGCTGGCGCGAACGGACTGCCGGCGATCGGAGAGAGGGAGCTCGGGGCCCGGATCGCGTATGCCATGCCGGATATCCGCGGCGCCGCGCGCGACCGGTACGCCGGCAAGACCGTGGCGGTCCTCGGTGCCGGCCATTCCGCCATCGGTACGCTCGCCGAGCTCGCGCATCTGCAGGAACAGGCGCCGCGCACCGAGGTGATCTGGCTGCTGCGCGGGAACGATCCATCGAAGGCGTTCGGCGGCGGTGCCAACGACAAGCTCGCCGCGCGCGGAGAACTCGGTGCCGCATTCGAGGCACTCGTCGCCGCCGGCAGGGTACGCGTGGAGGCCGGGTTCGCCGTCACACATGTGTCGGCATCGGGCGAGCGGATGCGGGTCGCAGCCGGTTCGGTGTGCTGCGGCCGCCACGTCCTGGTCGACGAACTGATTGTCGCGACGGGATTCCGTCCCGACCTGAGCTTCCTGAATGAACTCCGGCTGCGGTTGGACCCGGCCATCGAGGCACCGGTGGCGCTTGCGCCGCTGATCGATCCGAACCAGCACAGTTGCGGGACGGTACGCCCCCACGGTGCACGCGAACTTGCCCAGGACGAGCCGGGACTATATCTCGCCGGCATGAAATCCTACGGCCGCGCGCCGACCTTCCTGATGATCACCGGCTATGAACAGGTGCGCTCGATCGCTGCGGACATCGCCGGCGATCGCGATGCCGCCGAGCGTGTCGAACTCGAGCTTCCGGAGACCGGCGTGTGCACGCGCAGCGGCCTCGAAGCGGGCGCGACCGCATCCGGGTGCTGCGGCGGCCCGGCGCCCGACGGCGTCGACGCATGCTGCGCGGACGACGTCGACGCCAGGGCCGCCGGCAAATCGGGATGCGGATGTTCGTAGAAGCAGCAACGGCAGACCGGACGCCGCCGCCATCACGGATCGAGTTCGGTGTCCCAGTACAGATAGTCGAGCCAACTGTCGTGCAGGTAGTTCGGCGGGAACAGCCGGCCGTTGCGATGTAGCTGATGCACCGTCGGTGCGAACGGCGGCTGCCGCGGAAACATCCGTGCCTGCTGCGGCGTCAAATTGCCCTTGCGCAGGTTACACGGCGAACAGGCGGCAACCACGTTTTCCCATGTGGTCTGGCCGCCTTTGCTGCGCGGGACGATGTGATCGAAGGTGAGATCATCGCCGGCCGAGCAATACTGGCAGACGAAGCGATCGCGCAGGAACACGTTGAACCGGGTGAAGGCGGGGTGGGTGGTCGGCTTGACGAAGGACTTCAGCGATACCACGCTCGGTAGCTGAATCTCGAACGACGGACTGCGCACCGCGCGGTCATAGTGCTCGACGATATTGACGCGATCGAGAAACACCGCCTTGATCGCGTCCTGCCACGACCATAGAGACAGCGGATAATAGCTGAGCGGCCGGAAGTCCGCGTTCAGTACCAGCACCGGCCAACCGCCTTGCGAGACATGTGCGTTCAAGTAACGCTCCTGGCCCCCGTTTTGGCTGCGAAGCAGCGTGAAGTTGACATACTACAGGCAGCGTGACGGGATTGTGAAGAGCATTGGGGGCCTTATCCGCGGTTGCACCGGCCCGCATCCGGATTGCATGATCGGCGTGAACACCGCTAAATCGTCGCGGACGGCGTTTTTCGGCTGCCCACGGACCCGCCAGAATGGTCACCACGTCCCGCTATCTTGAAGCGCCGCGCCGGCTGCGGGCGTTCGTTCGCGCGCATGAATCGAGCCTGGTCCTGCTGGCGCTGCTGATCGGAGCCATCGGCGGACTGGTGGTGTCCGCGATGAGCGCCGCGGTCGAGGGACTGCACGTGCTGCTGTTCGACCTCGATTTGGGGCAGCGTCTCTCGAGCCAGTTCAGGATCGAGCCGCTGCGCGCGCTGCTGGTTCCGAGCCTCGGCGGATTGCTGCTCGGCATCGCCTTCCTGCTGCTGCAGCGATGGCGGCCGGCGCGCGAAATCGATCCGATCGAGGCCAATGCCCTGCATGGCGGGCGGATGTCGTTTCGCGGCAGTGTGATCGTCGCGCTGCAGACCATCTGGTCGAGCGGCGTCGGCGCTTCGGTCGGGCTTGAGGCAGGATACACCCAGCTTGCCAGCGGGCTCGCCGCCTCGCTGGGCCGCGGTTTTCATCTGCGCCGCGCCGATCAGCGCATCATGGTCGGCTGCGGCGCCGCGGCGGCGATCGCGGGCGCCTTCGGCGCGCCGCTCGCCGGTGCCTTCTACGCCTTTGAACTGGTGATCGGGGGATATACCCAGGCCAGCCTGACGCCGGTCGGCGTCGCCGCGGTCAGCGGCTATTTTGTCGCCCATGCTTTCACGGTGCTCTCGCTCGGCGTCGGCGTCGGCCCGGTCGGCGACGTATTGGGGCGTGATCTCGCCATTGCCGGGCTGCTCGGGATCCTGTCGGCGCTGTTTGGCATTGCCATCATGCGGGGGGTGGCGCTGTGCGAGATGCTGCTGCTGAACACCAGCCTCTGGCCGCCGCTGCGTCCGGCGCTGGGCGGCCTCGCGGTCGGGCTGCTCGCCCTGGTGACGCCACAGGTGATGTCGTCGGGGCATGGCGCGCTGCATTTTGCCGGATTTGTCTCGATCCCGCTCGGCGTGGTCGCGACCATATTCGCCCTGAAAGCGCTGGCCTCGATCGCCTCGCTTGGCAGCGGCTTTCGCGGCGGGCTGTTCTTCGCCACGCTGTTCCTGGGCGCGCTCGGCGGCCATTTGTTCGCCGCCGGCTTCGACGTGATCTGGCCCGGCCTCAAGCTCAACCCCAATGTCTATGCGATCATCGGCATGAGCGCGCTATCGGCCTCGGTGATCGGCGGTCCCTTGACGATGTCGTTCATCGCGCTGGAATTGACCGGCAATCTCTGGCTCACCACCGCGGTGCTGGTCGCGGTCATGATCTCGACCCAGATCACCCGCGAACTGTTCGGCTACTCGTTCGCGACCTGGCGCTTTCACCTGCGCGGCGAAACCATCCGCAGCGCCGCGGATGTCGGCTGGATCCGCGATCTCACGGTGCGCAGCCTGATGCGGCCGGACGTGACCACGGTAAACGCCGGCATCCCGATCGAGGAGTTCCGCGACAAGTTTCCGCTCGGCTCCAAGACCCAGGTGGTGGCGGTCGACGCCGCGGGCCGCTACGCCGGGCTGGCGGTGGTGGCCGAAGCGCATGCGCCGGACGCCGAGGCGGCGAAAGGGCTGGCCGAGATCCTGCATTATCGGGATGTCATGCTGCATCCCTTCATGAACATCCAGGAAGCCATCGCCGTGTTCGACGCCGCGGAGGCCGAAACGCTGGTGGTAGTCGAGGCCGACGGCGAACATCGGCCGATCGGCATCCTCAGCGAGGCCCACGCGATGCGCCGCTACGCGGAGGAATCCGAACAGCGGCGGCGCGAGGCGGTCGGCGAAGTCTGACCGCCAACCGGCCGGTCTGAACAAATCGTAATGGACAGGCACGGCGATCGCCGCGCGTTCGAACTGGCGGGCGGCGCCACGCGACATATATCCGGGCAAAGGAGATTGCCATGTTGAAAGTCGCAGTCGTCGCCTTCGCACTCGCGATCTCGGGCTTGATGCTGTGGATTGCCCATGAAGATGCAAACTTTGCCCAACTGCCGCACGCGACGCTGGTCAAGCGGGCGGCGTGAGGCAGCGCTCCAGCTTCTGCAGGCAGCGAACCACTGACGGCATCGGCGTATCCGGAAAACTGGTCTTCCAGTCGGTGACGCCGACTTCGCCGACATAGATGTCGCCTCTGGAATCCAGCGCGATGCCGTGCGGGGCGAGAAACTGGCCGGTCGCAAGGCCCGGACCGTGCTCGCCGCCGAGCCGCGCGATGCGTTTGCCGCCTGAATCGACGATGGTCAGGCGAGGACCGAGGTTTGGTACCCTGCGATTGACCGGCATGCCGGGGCCGAGTTCGCCGACGATGAAATTGGGATGCTTGCCGCCGCAGCAATGCAGCGCGCAGGGGCGGTGCAGATTGTTCCATTGTGCATGATAGCTGCCGTTGCCGTCGAACACCTGGACGCGATGGTTCTCGCGATCGGCGACATAGACAAAGCCGTCGGCATCGGTTGCGATATTGTGCACGATGTTGAACTGGCCCGGATCGGTGCCGGGCTCGCCCCAGCTCTTGAGCAGCCTGCCGTCGGGCGTGTATTTGTGCACGCAGGCATTGCCGTAGCCGTCGGAGACGTAGATTTCGCCGGCGGGCGACAGCGCGGTATGGGTGCAGCGGTGGAATGGCTCCCCGCTCATGAAGGGCGCAGGCCTGTTCGGGATGCCGATCGTCAGCCGCACCTTGCCGTCGGTCGAGCACTTGCGCACCGTATGGTCGCCGTCGTCGGTGCAATAGAGGTTGTCGTCGGCGTCGATGTGCAGGCCGTGCGCACGGCTGAACAGGCCTTCGCCCCAGCTTGTGATGAAATGACCCTCGCGATCGAGCACCACCATCGGATGCGCACCGCGGTTGAAGACATAGACACGGTCCTTGCTGTCAACCGCGACCGAGGCGACATCGGTGAGATTCCATCCGTCCGGCAGCTTCGCCCAGTTCTCCACCACGCGGTAGCGATGCTCGCCCGAGCCGAGAATGGTTGACATGCGGTTCTCCCCAGAAGTGATTCCGGGTTCGCGCTCCGCGCGCCCCGGAACGACACGCGCGGTCATGCAGCGGCGGGCGCCGGGACCGAACCGCGCGGCAGCAATCCCTCCTCGATGGCCTTGATCTGCAGCGCGAGATATTTCGAGTTGATTCGGCACTGTGCCAGGCTGCCGGCGATGAACCACAGGCCGGGCTGCGCGGTGCGCGCATACATGTTCCGCAATTCCTGTCCGTCGCCGAAACCCCAGATCGGACCGACACGCTCGGTAACCTCGTCGCCGAACAGCCGGCGCACCAGATATTCCCAGGGCTTGTAGCCGGTGGCCAGCACGATCAGGTCGGCGGCGATGGCTCTGCCGTCTTCCATCCGCACGCCCTCGGCGACGAAGGATGCGATATCGGCAAACTGGAGCAGCCCGATCGCCCCGCTGGCGACGAGATCGGAGCAGCCGACGTTGAAATAGTAGCCGCCGCCGCGGGTCAGATATTTGAACTGCCAGCCGGTGCCACCGTCGCCGAAGTCGAGCCTGAATCCGACGCGTTCAAGGCCACCGAGCAGCGGCTGATCGAGTTGCTTCGATTGCTCGGTCAGCAGCACATGGCTGCGTTTTGCCAGCGTCAGCGGCATCGAGGTCGCAATCAGGTCGTTGTCTTCCAGCGTGCCTTCGTTGTAGGCGGAGTAGGCGAGCTGTGCCGACGGTTCGATATTGGTGATCAGGGTCGGGCTGCGCTGGACCAGGCTGACCTGCGCGCCGCTCGAATGCAGATCCTGCGCGATGTCATGGCCGCTGTTGCCGGTGCCGATCACCAGCGCCCGCTTGCCCTTCCACGCTTCGCCATCCTCGTACCGGCTGGAGTGCAGTACCGCGCCGGAGAAGCTTTGCAGGCCGGGAATATCCGGCAGATTTGCAATACCGCTGACGCCGGTGGCCACCACCACATGCCGCGGATGCATCGTGCGCGTGCTGCCGTCGGCGCGGCGCAATACCGCCGTCCAGCGTCCCGTGGCCTCATCATAGCCGCCGCTCTCGAACGTCGTGCCGGTCCAGAAGTTGAGCTCCATGCTTTCCGCATAGGCCTCGAACCAGTTGGCAAGCTTGTCCTTGGGAATATAGACCGGCCAGTTCGGCGGGAACGGCATGTAGGGCAGATGGTTGACCTGCACCTGATTGTGCAGCGTCAAGGCGTGATAGCGCCGGCGCCAGTTGTCGCCGATGCGCGCCTCGCGGTCCACGATCAGGGTGTCGACCTGCAACTGCTTGAGCCGCGCGGCGATGCAAAGCCCGGCCTGGCCGCCGCCGATCACCAGCACGACCGGATCGCAGTCGGCATATTGAGCCGCGGCTTTCCGCAGGTCGAGCCAGTTGGGGCCGCGAAAATCACGCGAATAGGCGCTGCCGCGGGGCCGCGCCGTGCCGAGCTGCTCTTCAAACCCATTTAACTCCTCAAGCGTCGTCAGCAGCGTCCAGGCCCTCAGCTTGCCGCCGTCGCCGGCGTCGGGAGTGAGGCGCAGGATTCCGTCGCCGCGGCCTTGCGCCGTTTCAAACCTGAAAATCGCCTCGATCGCATGCGTGCCGGCGCGGGTGACGCGGCGCGGTGCGGCCCGAGCAGGGTCGATGCAAAAGCCGCGGGGAATGGCGCGCCCGGCGTGCAGCTTCAGCTCCTTCAGGATCGCGTCCGCGCCGTTGGTGGTCTGCAGGTTCCAGCTCAGTGCCAGCACGTCGCGCCAATAGCTGTCGGCGTGAAACAGGGATCTCAGCAGGACGTCGGCGGGCTCCGCAAGGGCCTGTTCGAACTGCGCCAGCCAGTTTTCGGTGGCAATCGCGATATCGTCGGTTCGGTCCAGCATGCGCGTTTCTCTTCGCCGGCGGTGGTCGCGGCGTTTTCCCTGCCGCAAGCCTATACTGGTTTGGGGTCGCGCAGAAAGCAGCCTAGCCCAGCAAGGACAGCATGTGGCCCTGATGCGGCGGAATACGGCCATCGAGCGTATCGAGGTAGACCTGGTTCACCGCCGCCGTTCCGCGGCCCTCGATCACCTGCAGGCAGCGTTCCAGCATCGGGGCGAAGTTCGCCCAGGCCGCGCCGAACCTGACCTCGACGCCGCCGGGTCCCCATTCCCTGGCGCGTTTGCGGATCTGGTCGGGAGCGAAGAACCAGACTGGCTTGGCGCCCGGCAATTCCGGCTCCTCGGACGAAGAGCCGCGGTGGGTGAGTCCGATCCGTCCGGAATATCTCATCCGGTCGCCGAAATGCCGATGCAGCTTCGCGCGTAATGCGCTGTTGCCGGCCATGTCGACCAACCCGACCGGCGTATCCGACTGCAGCGACGTTATTTCGTCGTAGGTCACGACGCCGTCGTAGCAGCCGAGCGACCGGACGAAATCGGCATTGGACGCCGAGGTGAGCCCGACCACCTCGACCTGCTTATGCCGTGCCTGCAGCAGATGGGCGAGGCCGAACGCGGTCTTGCTGGAGGCACTGGTGAGAATCAGGCGCCGCGCGCCGTAAAATGCATGTTCGCTGAGGAAATCGTCGACCAGGAACGACAGCATGAACAGCGGCCGCAGCAATGCCTGGTGATCGCCGGCACGGCCGGCAAAGGCGGCGTCGCCGCTGACCCGCGCATAGGCGTTGTAGACCGGCGCCACGCCTTGCCGATGGGCGGCGGCGTCGCGCAGGCCGCGTTTGCTGACGCTGCCGGCCTCGATCACCAGATGCGTCGCCATGGGAAAATAGCCGAACAGGCGCTCGCCATCGGAAACAGCGGGATGACGCGAGGCGATGACGTCGCCGAAGCCCCACACCGGAATGTTGCCGAAACCCTCGGGCGCCGGAAACAATTGCCAGTATTTCAACTCGTCGCCGAGCACCGCATAGGTGATATTGTTGGCGGTGAGCGCGAAGCGATCGATCCTGATCAGCAGGCTGTCGTCAGCAAGCGCGGCGGCATCCGGCGATTGCGTCTCGATTGATTTGCAATGCCGCAGATCGTGGCGCGCTACGATGAAGTCGATGGATTTCATTGGCTCGATCCCGTTTTTTTCCCTGCCGGGATTGTTGCCTTCGCCGATGACTGTTTTGCGACCGGCGGCTTGTTTAAAACAACGTTCGTTTTGGCCCCGCCTCCGATCGCGCCCTCGCGCTTCTTAAGTACCCTGTAAAAGCTCCACCATAGGTGCGCCGCGGCGCCCCGCATCGGCCGCCACGGCTCCGCCAGCGGCGCCATCTGTTTGGCGGTCGGTCGGGTCTTCAGCCCAAGCCCGAGCTTGACCGCCTCCTGCACCGCGAGGTCGCCGGCCGGCCACGCATCGCCGTGACCGAGGCAGAACAGCAGGTAGACGTCGGCGGTCCAGGGGCCGACGCCGTGCAGCGCGGTCAGCGTGTTGTGGGCGGCGTCGGCGTCCTCGTTCGCCAGCACCTCGAGGTTCAAGCGCTCGGCGGCGAGCTCGCGCGCAAGGTTCTTCAAGGTGCGGATCTTCGCCCCCGACAGTCCGAGCCGGCCGAGCCGGTCGGCGCGCGCTTTCCGCAGGCTCGCGTGATCGAAGGGATTGAACGCCGCGCTGACCCGCGCCCAGATCGCCGCCGCACTTGCGGTGGACAATTGCTGACCGGTGATGATCGCGGCGAGCCCGGCAAAGCCGGGCTCGCGCCGCCGCAATGCCGGCATGCCGGTGCGTTCAAGGATGGGTTTGAGCCGCGGGTCCTGCTGCACCAGCGCGCGGATCGCGTCCTCGAGATCGGCCTGGCTGTCGAGATGGAGAATCATGAGGCTGTGATCAATCAACTTGCTGGGGCCGTCATGCGCGGGCTTGACCCGCGCATCCATCTCATATCGTAACAGACTCTTGAAGCATGGATTGCCGGGTCAGGTGTTTCGTCCGGGAACTTGGCCGGCAATGACGAATGTCGAGAGTTCAATGCCGCCCGTCTTCCGCTTTGCGCCGAGCCCGAACGGTTACCTTCATCTGGGCCACGCCTATTCGGCCCTGCTGAATTTCGACCTGGCCGGTCACACCGGCGGCCGGTTTCTGCTGCGCATCGAGGATATCGACCCCACCCGCTGCAAGCCGGAATTCGAAGCCGCGATCCAGGAAGACCTCGGCTGGCTCGGGATTAGCTGGGAGACCCCGGTGCGACGGCAGTCGCAGCATTTCATCGATTACCGCCGGGCGATCGGGCGCCTGGTCGGGCTCGGCCTGGTCTATCCAAGTTTCGAGAGCCGTGCCGCGTTTGCCAGCCGGGTGGCACAGCAGGAAACCGCGGGGACGCCGTGGCCGCGCGACCCCGACGGGGCGCCGCGCTATCCCGGCGTGGCAACGTCGCTTGCGCCCGGCCAGCGTGCGCACCCGGTCGAATTGGGGGCGCCCCCGGCATTGCGGCTCGACATGGCGGCGGCCCGTGCTTGCGCCGGCGATCTCGGCTGGATCGAGCAGGGCGAGGGACCCGGCGGCGAGACCGGCGCGGTCGAGGCGCGTCCGGACGCATGGGGCGACGTCGTCCTGGCGCGCCGGGAGACGCCGACCAGCTATCACCTCTCGGTCGTGATCGACGACGCCCTGCAAGGCGTGACGGAGGTGGTACGCGGCCAGGATCTGTTCTGGTCGACCAGCCTGCACCGGCTGCTGCAGGCGCTGCTCGGCCTGCCCCAGCCGGTCTACCGGCACCATCGTCTGATTCTCGACAGCGCCGGACGGAAGCTGGCGAAATCGACCGCGGCGACGGGCTTGCGCGAACTCCGCGCCGCTGGAGCGGCGCCGGTCGACATCCGCCGCGTCGTCGGCTTGCCGTAATTTAGGGCGCTCAACATCGGTGGGAAAACTTCCTTCGGCGTGGCTCCCGCAGTCTCGCCATGCCATGCTGGCGCCGGCCAGGGTGGGGGAATCATGGCGCCGAAATCGCGCTCACAGCGCACCACGCGGCCAGCGAAACGGCGGGCGACGAAGAAGCGCGCTGCGGCGGCCGTCCGCAAGGCACGCGGCCGGCGCGAGGCCAAAAAAGCGACGACGTCATCAGGCGTGGTGGAGGCGGCGCTGGCCGCCTTCGCGCACGAGGTGCGTACGCCGCTCACCGGAATTCTGGCGATCAGCGATCTCCTCGCAACGTCCGACCTCGACGAGCGCGAGCGGCGCTGGGTCGATACCATCAAGGCCGGCGCGGAACATCTGGCGAGCCTGGCGACCCTGTTTGTCGATGCCGCGAAAAGCGGCGAATCCGGGCTGGCGGTACGGCGGGACTTTTTTGATTTGCGCGCGCTCGCCCGCAACGCCGGCGATTCGCTGGCGGGCCGGGCGGCGGCCAAGGGCCTGCGATCGGCCGTCGAGATCTCGGAGAAGATCCCGGCCTTCGTGATCGGCGATCCTGTCAGGCTTCGTGCGGCACTGGAAAACCTGATCGACAACGCGGTGAAGTTTACCGAACGCGGTAGCGTCATACTGAAGGCCGCGCCGGCGTCGAGCCCGAAAGGCGCCGTCGGCGTCGCCTTCGCGGTCTCCGACAGCGGCATCGGGCTGACGCTCGCCGAGATCAGGCGTTTGTTTCGGCCGTTCTCGCAGGCCAATGTCAGCATCGCGTCACGGTTCGGCGGCGCCGGACTGGGGCTGTCCTCGGTGAAGCAGCTTGCGCGCGCGATGGGCGGCGATATCGCGATTGCGCCACGACGCGGCGGCGGCACCACCTTCACCCTCACCGTCGTGCTGGCGCGGCCGAAGGGGTCGGTGGCGATCATGTCGGGTTCCGACGCCGACGCGTCGCCCGACCAGGCCCGCGCGCTCCGCGTCCTCAGCGTCGAGGACAATCCGTTCGGCCGCGTCGTGCTCAACACGATCCTGACCGAGCTCGGCCATCATGCGGAGTTCATCGGGCAGGGCGAGGCGGCCGCCGAGCGGATCGGGCGCGGCGAGTTCGACGCGGTGCTGATGGACATGGTGCTGCCGGGCATCAACGGCATCGAGGCGATCCGGCAGATTCGCGGCCTGCGCCCGCCGCTGGGGCGCATTGCCATCATCGGGGTGTCGGGGCGCGCCGATGACGAGACGGCGTCGCGCGCCGCCGGCGCCGATGCCTTCCTGGTCAAGCCCGTGAGTCCGCGGGCTTTAGCGACTGCGCTGCTTGAAGCGACACGCCGTGCGGCAGCCGCGACTTGATGATCGCGGCGTTCAGTTCGCCGCCATACACGAAGATCGCGGCAATGAAGTAGAGAAACACCAGGGCGATGATGACGGATGCAAGGCCGGCATACATCGTGACGTAGTTGTTGGCGAAACGCGCCAGGTATTGTCCGAACACCACGCCCGATACCAGCGATGCCACCATGGTGAAGATGATGCCGGGCAGGATCTGCAGAAATCCGCGCCGGCCCGCCGGAAGCCAGGCGTGCAGAATCAGCAGCGCCACGATCAGCGCCGAGATCGTGATGCCGTAGCGCGCGATGTTGAGAAAATTCTCGTTGCTCTTGATAACCAGCGGAATGTGGCGGCGTGCGGCTTCCAGCATCAATGGGCCGAGCACGATCAGGAAGGCCATTGCCAGCGCCGTAAAGGCGGCGACCAGCGTGTAGCCGATCGACTCCAGGCGCAGCCAGTACCAGCGCCGCGGCTCGACCACCGCATAGGCGCGGTTGAGCGCAACGCGCAGGCTTTCGACGCCGTTCGAGGCGAAATAGACCGCCAGCACGGCGCCGATGGTCAGCGCGTCGCCACGGGTCGTCGTCAGCACATCGTGAATCTGGACCGACAGCGAATCGGCGACCTGCTTCGGCCAGATTTGCAGCATCAGCCCGGCGGCCTGGTCGGCGAGTTCCTTCGATCCGAAAAAGCCGGCCAGCGAGGTCAGCACGATCAGAAACGGAAACAACGCCATCAGCGTCGACAGCGCAATATGGCTGGCGATCGCCCAGCCGTCATCGGCGAGAAACGTGTAGAACGCATCCATTGCCACCAGATAGACGTAGCGAAGCTGCCTCACATTTCACCTTGAACGGCAGAGATTGGGTCACGCGGCGCGCCGGCTACCATCTGATATTATTGGGCAAAAAGCCAGATCGTTGCCGGCCGGCAGCGCGCCGCGGAAGTTGGCGGACCGTGCGGCGCGGTGTTATGTAGCGGTCATGGCTGCCTTTCTAAGCAAGTTAATTCTTCCGATCGCCGTCGGTGCCGTTGCCTTTGTGCTGCTGCTGGGTCTCATCAACATGATGCGGGGCGGCTCGCCGAACCGGTCCCAGAAGCTGATGCAATGGCGGGTGCTGCTGCAATTCATCGCGATCGTCATCACCATGCTGACGGTATGGGCGATGGGGCACTGAATAGATGAGACCGGCTTGCCGGGACCTCCGGGAAGCCGGTGCGCTCCCTCTCCCTCGGGAGAGGCGGCGTAGAACACGGGAGCTACAAATGGTCGTCCTCAATCGTATCTACACGCGAACCGGCGATGACGGCACCACCGCGCTCGGCAGCGGTGAACGGCGTCCGAAATACGATCTGCGCATCAGCGCCTATGGAACCGTCGACGAGACCAACGCCGCCATCGGCATCGTCCGGCTGCATCTTTCGGATGCGCGCGGTCTCGATGCCATGCTGGGCCTGATCCAGAACGACCTGTTCGACCTCGGCGCCGATCTCGCGGTTCCCGAGCGCGAGGGCAAGGCGGAGCGGCTGCGGATGCTGTCCAGCCAGGTCGAGCGGCTCGAGCGCGACATCGACAGCTTGAATGAGCGGCTGTCGCCCCTGACCTCGTTCGTGCTGCCCGGCGGCGCGCCGGCGGCGGCGCATCTGCATCTGGCGCGCACCATTTGCCGCAGGGCGGAACGCATCATGGTGGAACTCGCCGCCCAGCCCCAAGAAGCGGTCAGTGCGGCGGCGATCCAGTATATGAACCGCCTGTCGGACTTTCTGTTCGTCGCCAGCCGTTCCGTGAACCAGAATGGCGCGGGAGACGTGCTCTGGGTGCCCGGCCAGAACCGCTGATCGTGCCAGTCCGGAGGCGATTTTTAGCCTTCGCTCGTTGACCGGGGTTGGCGGGACCTTTAGGTTCCGCGCCCAAGCCGATCAAACCTGAAATTCAAGCGAAAGAGGGTCGATGAAGGTCCTGGTGCCGGTAAAGCGGGTGGTCGATTACAACGTCAAGGTCCGGGTCAAAAGCGATGGATCGGGCGTGGAACTCGCCAACGTCAAGATGTCGATGAATCCATTCGATGAAATCGCCGTCGAGGAGGCCTTGCGCCTGAAAGAAGCCGGCAAGGCAACCGAGGTGGTGGTGGCTTCGATCGGCCCCGCCCAGGCCTCCGAAACCATCCGCACCGGGCTTGCGATGGGCGCCGATCGCGGCATTCTGGTCAAGGCGGAGGGGATGGTCGAACCGCTGGCGGTGGCGAAGATCCTCAAGGCCATTGTCGACGAGGAAAAGCCCGGCCTGGTTATTCTCGGCAAGCAGGCGATCGACGACGATTCCAACCAGACCGGCCAGATGCTGGCCGCGCTGCTCGGCTGGTCGCAGGCGACCTTTGCCTCCAAGCTCGAGGTCGATGGCGCCGATTTCCAGGTCACCCGCGAGGTCGACGGCGGGCTGCAGACCATCAAGCTCAAGGGGCCGGCGATCGTCACCACCGATCTGCGGCTCAACGAGCCGCGCTACGCCAGCCTGCCCAACATCATGAAGGCGAAGAAGAAGCCGATCGCCGACAAGAGCGCGGCCGATTACGGTGTCGACCTCACCCCGCATCTTGAAATCCTCAAGACATCCGAACCGCCGGGCCGCAAGGGAGGCGTCAAGGTCAAGGACGTCACGGAACTGGTGTCGAAGCTCAAGAACGAAGCCGGGGTTCTCTAGATGACGACGCTGTTGATCGCCGAACACGAACGCGCGACCCTGAAGGACTCCACCAACAAGGCGCTGACCGCAGCCGCGCAATTGGGTGCCGAGGTCCATGTGCTGGTCGCCGGCGGCGGCGAGGGTACCAAGGCAGCCGCCGAGGCCGCCGCCAAGCTCGCCGGCGTCAAGAAGGTGTTGCTGGCGGAAGGCGAGGCCTACGCCCACGACCTCGCCGAACCGCTGGCCGCCCTGATCGTGGCGCTGGCGCCGGCCTATGACGCCTTCGTCGCGCCGGCCACGTCGCGATTCAAGAATGTGATGCCGCGTGTCGCCGCGCTGCTCGACGTGATGCAGGTATCGGAAATCATCAAGGTGGTTTCGCCTGACACGTTCGAGCGGCCGATCTATGCCGGCAACGCCATCCAGACCGTGAAATCGAAGGACGCCAAGAAGGTGATTACGGTGCGAACCTCGACCTTCGCCGCCGCCGGCGATGGCGGCAGCGCGCCGATCGAGAATGCCGCCGCCGCTGCCGATCCCGGCCTCTCCAGCTTTGTCGGCGAGGAGGTTGCGAAAAGCGATCGTCCCGAACTGACGTCGGCGAAGATCATCGTTTCCGGCGGCCGCGCCATGCAGAGCCGCGAGAATTTCGCCAAATATATCGAGCCGCTGGCCGACAAGCTCGGCGCCGGCGTCGGCGCCTCGCGCGCCGCGGTCGATGCCGGATATGCACCGAACGACTGGCAGGTCGGCCAGACCGGCAAGGTGGTGGCGCCTGAACTATATGTAGCGATCGGCATCTCCGGCGCGATCCAGCATCTCGCCGGCATGAAGGACTCCAAGGTGATCGTGGCGATCAACAAGGATGAGGACGCACCGATTTTTCAGGTCGCCGATTATGGCCTGGTCGCCGATCTGTATCAGGCGGTTCCTGAACTGACCGATGCGCTTGGGAAGCTTGGCAAGTGAAGATGCTCCGGCCGGATGAACGGAATTCGGCCGGTGTTATGCAAGGGACGGGCAGGCGCGCGCCGCTCCGGGTGAGATGACGAGATGGCGGTTATGATCAAGAAGGTTGGCGTGATCGGTTCGGGCCAGATGGGCAACGGCATCGCACATGTCGCGAGCCTTGCCGGCCTCGATGTCGTGCTCAATGATATCTCCGCCGACCGTCTCAAGTCTGCGATGGCGACCATCAACGGCAACCTCTCGCGCCAGGTCGCCAAGAAGATCATTACCGAGGACGCGCGCAAGCAGGCGCTGAACAGGATCGTTTCCGCCGAGGCAATCGACGGGCTCGCCGATTGCGATCTCGTGATCGAGACCGCGGTCGAGAAGGAAGAGGTCAAGCGCAAGATCTTCCACGATCTCTGCGCGGTGCTGAAGCCGGAAGCGATCGTCGCGTCCAACACCTCGTCGATCTCGATCACACGGCTCGCCGCTTCCACCGACCGGCCCGAACGCTTCATCGGCATTCACTTCATGAATCCGGTTCCGTTGATGGAACTGGTCGAACTGATCCGCGGCATCGCCACCGACGACAGCACCTTCGACGCCTCCAAGGAGTTCGTCACCCGGCTCGGCAAGCAGGTCGCGGTGTCCGAGGACTTTCCGGCCTTCATCGTCAACCGCATTCTGCTGCCGATGATCAACGAGGCGATCTATACGCTGTATGAGGGGGTCGGCAACGTCGAGGCGATCGATGCCGCGATGAAGCTCGGCGCGCACCATCCGATGGGGCCGCTCGAACTGGCCGATTTCATCGGGCTGGATACCTGCCTGTCGATCATGCAGGTGCTGCATGAGGGCCTGGCCAATTCGAAATACCGGCCTTGTCCGCTGCTGGTGAAATATGTCGAGGCGGGCTGGCTCGGCCGCAAGACCCAGCGCGGCTTCTACGATTATCGCGGCGACAAGCCGGTCCCGACCCGCTGAAGCCCTTGCCTGGGAATCTCGTAAGCGCAGCGTGCCCACCGACTGCCACGTCACGCGAACGGTGGGTACGGCGCAAGCGCGCCTTGGCCCGCCCTACCCACGACCGCACTTCGAATTTTCTTAACCGCCGCCGGGTAGTGTGCCGCCGTCGGAGTGTTGGCGTATGGATATGATGAGCATGGTCAGCAGCATTCTCGCCACCCAGGCGGGGAATGTGCAGATGCAGGTCGCGACCTCGCTGCTGAAATCGAACGCCGATGCGGAAAAATTCGCGGTCGAGACCCTGCTCGGCGGCCCGACCGTGCCATCGCCGGCCAATCTCGGCTCCGGGATCGGCGGCAATCTGGATATTTCGGCCTAAAACGCCGCTGCCGATGGTTTGATCGCAGCCGTGATCAGCTTGATCGCATCCTCGCTCGCCCAGTCCGCCGGACCTGCAATCGTCGCGATCTCGCAGCCCCGGCCGTCGACCAGCACCGAAGTCGGCATCCCCAGCGCCCGCCCTATGCTCTTAAGGTCCTGGAAAACCTTGGCTTTCTGGTCGTTAAAATAGCCAAGCCGGGTCAGCTTGGCGTCTTTGAGAAAATTCCGGGATTTATCGGGGTCGCGGGTGTCGATATTGACGGCCACCACCTGGAAATCGGGACCGCCGAGCTTCGTCTGCAGGCCTTCCAGCGCCGGCATTTCGCGGCGGCAGGGCACGCACCAGGTCGCCCACAGGTTCACCAGCACGGTGCGGCCGCGCCAGTCCGAGAGCTTCCTGGGCTTGCCATCGGCATCTTCGAAGGCGAGATCCGGCAGCCTCAGCGGCGCGGTCGCCATGGTCAGTGCGGCGACTTCTCCCTGCGCCAGCGGCGCGAGCTTGTGGGCCAGCGCGACCGCCGGACGGCAGGCCGAATCGCCCGCCGCGTTGCGCTTCAGGCCGCCGATCCCGTATATCCCGGCAAATCCGATCGCCGCTCCGATCAGCACCGCCCCGATCGCGACGGGAATCCGGCGCGTGGCCGTCGGCCGAGGCGCAGCTTGTTCAGGCATATCGTTTGTCATCCTGTATCGGATACGGCTATGCAGGGCCTATATTGCCGCCGGCGCGCCGTAACGAGGCGGGCGCGGCGTCTTCAGGGGTGACGATGGGTGGCGGGTCGATAGGCAGGTCATGAGTAGTAGGTCATGAGTAGCAGGTCATGAGCAACAAGATGTGGGGTGGCCGGTTCACCGAGCGCCCCGACGCGATCATGGAGGAAATCAACGTCTCCATCGACGTCGATCGCCAGCTTTTTGCCCAGGACATTGCCGCGTCCAAGGCCCACGCCGCGATGCTCGCCGCGCAAGGCATTCTTACCGCAAACGATGCGAAAAATATCGCACGCGGTCTAGACACGATTTTGTCAGAAATCGTCTCGGGATCGTTCGATTTCAAGCGCGCGCTCGAGGACATTCACATGA
The DNA here is from genome assembly GCA_963748165.1 of uncultured Alphaproteobacteria bacterium. Taxonomy (GTDB): domain Bacteria; phylum Pseudomonadota; class Alphaproteobacteria; order Rhizobiales; family Xanthobacteraceae; genus Bradyrhizobium. Next base: position 31,208 of record CAVVIM010000026.1, on the reverse strand, counting down.
ATGTCGAAAGCCGGCTCGGCGAACTGATCGGCCCCGCCGCCGGGCGGCTGCACACCGCACGCTCGCGCAACGATCAGGTGGCGACCGACTTCCGGCTCTATGTTCGCGACACCATCGATGCGGCGGATACCGCGCTGGCCGCGTTCCAGTACGCGTTGGCGGAGCGGGCGCTGCAACATGCCGGTACGGTGATGCCCGGCTTCACCCATCTGCAGACCGCCCAGCCCGTGACCTTCGGGCATCATCTTCTGGCCTATGTCGAGATGGCATCGCGCGACCGCGGCCGCTTCGCCGATGCCCGCCGGCGCCTGAACAAATCCCCGCTCGGCGCCGCGGCGCTCGCCGGCACCTCGTTCCCGATCGACCGTCACGCGACGGCGAAGGCGCTTGGCTTCGAGCGGCCGATGGCCAATTCGCTCGACGCGGTGTCGGATCGCGACTTTGTGCTTGAAACCTTGTCGGCGGCGGCGATCGCGTCGGTGCACCTGTCGCGCTTTGCCGAGGAGCTCGTGATCTGGACCTCGCCGCTGGTGGGACTGGTGCGGCTGTCCGACAAGTTCACCACCGGCTCCTCGATCATGCCGCAGAAGCGCAACCCCGACGCGGCCGAACTGGTCCGCGCCAAGACCGGGCGGGTGATCGGCGCGCTGACCGCGTTGCTGATCGTGATGAAGGGCCTGCCGCTCGCCTATCAGAAGGATATGCAGGAGGACAAGCAGGGCGCCATGGAAGCGTTCGGCGCGTTGTCGCTGGCGGTGCGGGCGATGACCGGCATGGTGGCCGACATGGTGCCCGACGAGGCGCGGATGAAGCTCGCCGCGGGCGAGGGCTACGCCACCGCGACGGATCTGGCCGACTGGCTGGTGCGAACGCTGAAAATGCCGTTTCGCGATGCCCATCACCTCACCGGGCGGATCGTCGCCAGTGGCGGCCGAGGACGGTGTCGCATTGCACGAGCTGCCGCTGCAGGCGATGCAGACCATCGAGCCTCGGATCACGGCGGAGGCGTTGAAGGTGTTGTCGGTCGAGGCCTCGGTGAAGAGCCGCACGAGCTATGGTGGAACGGCGCCGAAGAATGTTGTGGCGCAGGCCAAGGCGTGGCTCAAGCGGCTGGAAAAAGAGCGAAAATCGGGTTGAGCGCCAATTTGCGCCGCAATTTCATCACCGCCCGGGTCTCGCCAGAACGGGGCAATCTTTGTATGGTGCCGCCGCTTTGGGGATATCGCCGTAAATCGTGTTTCTAGCCCTTTGTCGCCGAGATGGGCCGTCGTGCTGCTGGCCGCCGTCGTGCTGACGCTGGCGGGATGCGGACGCAAGGGCCCGCTTGACCTGCCGCCGGCCGCGACGCCGCCGTCGTCGGCCGCGATGCAGGGCGACACCGACGCCGAACAGGCCAACAAACCGACCGTGTTCAATCCTAGCTATGGAACCGAGGCGTCGCCGGCCGCCCCCAAAGGTCCCAAGAAACCATTCGTACTCGATCCGCTCCTGGGTAACTGAGCCGCCATGAATCACTTCGACTATCGCAACGGCGTGCTGCACGCCGAGGCGGTGAACCTGATCGAGCTCGCGACCGCGGTCGGCACGCCGTTTTACTGCTATTCGACGGCGACGCTGGAGCGTCATTACCGGGTGTTCAGCGAGGCCTTTGCCGGCGAAAAGGTGCTGGTGTGCTACGCGATGAAGGCCAATTCCAACCAGTCGGTGCTGCGCACGCTGGCCAAACTCGGTGCCGGCGCGGACGTGGTTTCCGGGGGCGAGTTGAAGCGGGCGCTGGCGGCCGGCGTCCCGCCCGACAAGATCCTGTTCTCCGGCATCGGCAAGACCGAAACCGAACTGCGTGCGGCGCTGGCGGCCGATATTCTGTGCATCAATATCGAATCGGAACCCGAGCTCGAACTGCTGTCGCGGCTCGCCACCGAGAGCGGCAAAACGGCGCGCATCTCGGTGCGGGTCAACCCCGACGTCGATGCCGGCACCCATGCCAAAATTTCAACCGGCCGATCGGAGAACAAGTTCGGCATTCCGCTGGCGCGCGCCCGCGCGGTCTACGCCCGCGCCGCCACCTTGCCGGGCATCCTGGTGACCGGCGCCGACATGCATATCGGCAGCCAGATTACCGATCTCAGCCGGATGGAAACCGCGTTCCGGATCCTGGCTGAATTTGTCGAGACGCTGCGCGCCGACGGCCACGCCATCTCCCACATCGATTTCGGCGGCGGCCTCGGCATTCCCTATTACATGGACCGCGAAGCGCCGCCGGCGCCGGCGGCCTATGCCGCCGTGGTCAAGCGCGTGACGCACAATCTCGGCTGCACGCTGATGTTCGAACCGGGCCGGATGATCGTCGGCAACGCCGGTATTCTCGTCGCCCGCGTGATCTATGTGAAGCATGGCGACGCCAAGAATTTCGTCATCATCGACGCGGCGATGAACGACCTGATCCGTCCCACGCTCTACGAAGCGCACCATGACATCCTGCCGGTGCAGCAGCCGGCCCGGGGTACGCGCCAGATCGTGGCCGATGTGGTCGGGCCGGTGTGTGAAAGCGGCGATTATCTCGCGCTCGACCGCAGCATGCCCGAACCCCGGGCCGGCGACCTCGTGGCGATCATGACGGCCGGCGCCTATGGCGCGGTGCAGTCCGGCACCTACAACACCCGGGCGCTGATTCCCGAAGTGCTGGTCAAGCACGACCGGTATGCGGTGGTGCGGCCGCGCGTCGAAGCCGAGGCCCTGATCGCGATGGACCGACCGGCGCCCTGGCTATAGCCGTCGTCCGGCTCAAGGCCGGGACGACGGCGGATTTATTGCTCCGCCCACCACCACCCCGGCAGCCTTTTCGATCGGCTTGATCGCGCACGTAAAATCCAATTCCGCGCCCATCTCGCGGATCACGACTTCCCACAGCCGTCCCACCGCTTCGGCGACCTCCATCGACATTCCCAGCGCCCTCGCCTCGTCGAGACGAGAGTCGCACGTCCTTGACCATCAACCCGGTGGCAAAACCGAAATCGAAGCTGCGCGGCAGGATCGAGCGCGGAAACTTGTCGCGGCTTGCGGTATTCATGCCCGAGCCGGCGTTGATGACGTCGATCATGACGGCGGCATCGAGGCCCGATTTGACGCCCATCGTCACCGCCTCCGATGTCGCGACCACGGCGGTCGCGGACAACAGATTGTTCGCAAGCTTCATGGTCTGGGCCGAGCCGGGCTTGGTGCCGATGAAGAACACCTTGCCGATCGCGTCGAGCGCCGGCTTGACCGCCTCGAAGTCGGCGCGCGGACCCGACACCATCACCGCGAGCGTGCCCTTTTCGGCGCCGCCGACGCCGCCGCTCACCGGACTGTCGAGTTGCACGATGTCGCGCTTTGCCAGCAGATCGTGGATCCGCACCGCCATATGCGCGCCGACGGTGGAGAGATCGACGAACCGTTTGACCCGCTTGCCCTCGATCACGCCGGCGGTGCCGGTCGCGACCTCGAGCGAGGCCTGCAGCGACGGCAGGCTTGCCATCACGGTCTCGGCGCGGTCGGCGACGTCCCTTGGCGAGGACGCCGCCTGCGCGCCGAGCGCGACCAGACTGTCGACCGCCTGCCGCCGCTGGTCGAATACGACGAGGCGATGTCCCGCCTCGATCAGGCGGCGAGCCATGCGAAAGCCCATCTTGCCAAGGCCGATGAATCCGATGTCCATGGTAATGCGCCTTCAGCCCTTGTCGATTTCGGCGAACACCTCGCGGGCAATCCGGAAGCTGTCGACGCCGGCGGGAACACCGGCATAGATCGCCACCTGCATGAAGATCTCGCGAATCTCATCCTTGGTCACGCCATTGACCAGTGCGCCCTTGATGTGCACCCGCAATTCATGCGGCCGGTTCAGGATCGAGATCATCGCCAGATTGAGCATGCTGCGGGTCTTGCGCGGCAGTTCCTCCCGGCCCCAGACCGCGCCCCAGCAATACTCGGTGATCAGTTCCTGAAACGGCCGGTTGAAATCATCGGCATTCTTCAGGGCATTGTCCACATAGGCCTCGCCCAGCACCGCTTTTCGGATTTCCAGCCCCTTGTCGTGCGTTTTCTTGTCCATGACGTTTCCCTGCATGAATGATCGGCCGAGGTTACGGGGTCGCCGGCCCGCCGTCACGCCCTCCTGCTATGCGTATTCCCGGTGTGGGTTGCCGCGCAAGGACGGATGCCTCACTGCCGCCGTTGTGTTAGGCTCGTGTTTGGGCAAACCCGGAGAGTTTATTGAACGGCACCACCCCCGACCCAGCCGAGCCCGTGCGCGACCCGGATGCCGTCGCGCGGCTGCAACTGACGCCGGCGCTGCAACGGGCCAGATACGCCATCGCCTGGGAACGAGGCTGGCCGCATCTGGCGCGGCTTCTCGTGGTGGTCGGACTGTTTCTGGTGGTGTCCTGGGCCGGATTGTGGCTGGCGCTGCCGTTTGTCGGGCGCGCCATCGGGCTCGGCCTGTTCGTGCTGCTGGCGCTGGCCGCGCTGTTGCCGCTGGTCCGGTTTCGCTGGCCGAGCCGCGAGGAGGGGCTGAGCCGGCTCGATCGCGGCACCGGCATCCGCCATCGCCCGGCCACCGCACTGGCCGATACGCTGGTCTCGCAGGACCCGGTTGCACGGGCGCTGTGGCAGGCCCAGCGCGAGCGCACCCTGGCATCGATCAAGCGGATACGCGCCGGGCTGCCGTCGCCGCGGCTTGCCATCCACGATCCCTGGGCGCTGCGCGCGCTGGTGGTGATGTTGATGGTGGCGGCCTATGTGGCGGCGGGCGACGAGCGCAGGCTGCGCATAGCGGCGGCGTTCGACTGGAACGGCGTGCTGTCGCCGGCCAATATCAGGGTCGACGCCTGGGTGACCCCGCCGCTCTATACCGGCAGGCCGCCGATCATCCTGTCGGCGGCGAACAAGGAAGCCGGCGCGCCGCTCGCCGGAGCGCTGCCGGTTCCGGTGGGCAGCACGCTGATTGTCCGTTCCAGCGGTGGCACGCTCGACGTCGTGGCGGGCGGCGACGTCACCGAGGCGGTTCCGACCGAGCAGGCGCCGAAGGGGACCAACGAGCGGCATTTCACCATCGCCGGCGACGGCACCGTGCATGTCCGCGCGCCCTCCGGTCAGCCGCCATGGAAATTCAGCGCGGTGCCCGACCGTGCCCCGACGATCGCCCTGGCGAAGGATCCGGAGCGTCAGGCCCGCGGTTCGCTGCAGATGTCCTACAAGATCGAGGATGACTACGGCGTCACCGAAGCGCAGGCGCATTTCGCCCAGCGTGACGGCGAGGGGCCGAAAGCCACGGCGGACGCGCGGCCGCTGTTCACCCCGCCGAATTTTCCGCTGGTGCTGCCGAACGCGCGGACCCGCAACGGCGTTGGGCAGACCGTCAAGGATCTCAGCGAAGACCCCTATGCCGGCGCCGATGTCACGCTGACCCTGACCGCGAAGGACGAGGCCGGCAATGAGGGCCGCAGTGAGCCGTTCAACATGCGGCTGCCGCAGCGGCTGTTCACCAAGCCGTTGGCGCGGGCGCTGATTGAACAGCGCCGCATCCTGGCACTCGATGCCAACCAGAATTCGCAGGTCTCCGCCGCCCTTGATGCGCTGATGATCGCGCCGGAAATGTTCACGCCGGAAGCCGGCCAGTATCTCGGCCTGTACAACGTTGCGCGGGAGCTGGAGGCCGCCCATACCGACGATGCGCTGCGCGCGGTGGTCGCCAGCCTGTGGTCGCTTGCCGTCACCATCGAGGATGGCAACATCACCGACGTCGACAAGGCGCTCCGCGCGGCGCAGGACGCGCTGAAGCAGGCGCTGGAGCGCGGTGCCAGCGACGAGGAGATCAAGAAGCTCACCGACAATTTGCGCGCGGCGCTGGACAATTTCATGCGCCAGCTCGCCGAGCAGATGCGCAGCAATCCGCAGGCGCTGGCGCGGCCGCTCGATCCCAATACCAGGATCATGCGCCAGCAGGATCTCAACAACATGATCGAGCGCATGGAACGGCTGTCGCGCTCCGGCGACAAGGATGCTGCCAAGGATCTGCTCGAGCAGCTTCAGGAGATGCTGGAAAACCTGCAGATGGCGCAGCCCGGCCAGCCCGGCGACGGCGACATGCAGCAGGCGCTGAACGAACTGGGCGACATGATCCGCAAGCAGCAGCAATTGCGCGACAAGACCTTCAAGCAGGGCCAGGATGCGCGACGCGACCGCCAGCGCGGCAAGCAGGGCAATCCGGCCATGGGCGATCTGCAGCAGGACCAGCAGGGCCTGCGCGACCGCCTGAACAAGTTGCAGCAGGAGCTTGCCAGGCGCGGCCTGGGACAGGGCCAGCGCGGCGAGAAGGGCGAGCAAGGGCAGGGCGGCGATCCGCAGCAGGGCGAGGGTGAGGATGGCCTCGGCGATGCCGGCAGCGCCATGGATGACGCCGGCGGCAAGCTTGGCGAGGGCAATGCGGATGGCGCGGTGGATGCGCAGGGCAAGGCGCTCGAAGCCATGCGCAAGGGCGCCCAGAGCCTCGCCGATTCGATGCAGCCGGGCGACGGCGATCAGCCGGGTGACGGTCAGGGCAATCGGGTGGGCCGCCAGCAAAGCGGCGGAAACCAGAGCGATCCGCTCGGCCGGCCGCTGCACGGCCGCGAATTCGGCGACGATCTCACGGTGAAGATTCCCGGCGAAATCGATGTACAGCGGGTTCGCCGCATCCTGGAAGAGCTGCGCCGCCGGCTCGCCGACCCGTCGCGTCCGCAGTCCGAACTCGATTACATCGAGCGGCTGCTGAAGGATTATTAGCGCGCCATCGTCATTCCGGGGCGATGCGCAGCATCGAACCCGGAATCTCGAAATTCCCCGATGCGCAATTGCGCATCTGAGGTCCGGTGCTGGCGCACCATCCCGGAATGGCGCACCATCCCGGAATGACGGCGTCCGCTACCTCTTCCTTGCCGCCAGCGCGCCGGCGACGGCGGCACGGATCTCGGCCACTGAAAACGGCTTGGTGACGACGTCGTGCACGATCGCGTTGAGGCCGGAGGCGCGTTCGCGCTGCGCGGCAAAGCCGGTCATCAATAAAATCGTCAGCTTCGGAAAATCGCGTGCCGCCGCCAGTGCGAGCGCGATCCCGTCCATCACCGGCATCTGGATATCGGTCAGCAACAGGTCGAAGGCGCCCGGCTCGCGGCTCAGGACCTCGAGCGCTTCGGCGCCGTCTTCGGCGGTGACGGTATCATGGCCGTCCATGGCGATGGCGCGCGCCACCAATGTCCGCATCAACTCCTCGTCGTCGGCAATCAGGATGCGCGGCATCGAGCCACCGTCTTGCGCGTGCGCGGCCGGCTAACCCGGTTCATGCGTCGCCGCCGGCGATATCCCTCTTGTTGAAGAATCGCACGTCGATATTGCGGCCTTCGGGCGGCGGCGAAGCCAGCCGCGACTTGAACCAGGCTTTTTCACCCGGCTTCAGCACGGCCTGTTCCAATATGGCATTCCAGGCGTAGATCTCCACGCCATGGGCGTCGCGGACGCTGAAGCGCAGTCGCGGCAGCTCAACCGGTTTTTGGCCGCGGCCCTCGATCATGCCCTCGATTACCAGCGCCGGCTTGCCTTCCACGGTCTCGTTGGTGATCTTGACGTCCTTGAACACGAGCCCGCGCAGGTTCACCGCGAGGCCGGCCCCTTGGTAGAATGCGGCGGTCTGCGGCAGCAGCCGGACCACGTCGACACGCCAGATCACCAGTGCCAGCACCAGCGCACCCATGGCCAGGCAAACCGTCGGGAGCCGCGCCGCCGGTCTGCCGGCCGATCCCGGCCGCGTCGGTGGTTTGCGCCGCCACGGCAGGTCTCGCCGACCTGCGGCGCGAGCCTCCGTCACCTGGTCCCCGGCGACCGGGGAACGGCCGATTTCGCCGGCCGGGGGCAAGCCGTCACCATCGGCCGGCCAGTCGCCGGATATCGAGGGGCTGTCGACGACGGGGGCATCCTGCTCGCCGCTGCGGCCGTGCTGGCTTGCGAGGGCTTCGGACTCCGCCGCGGCATCCTGATCGCCGGCCGCAGCCATCGCCGGCACCGAAGCTGCGACCTCGACCGCGTCTTGCGGCCGCGCCTGCCAGACTTCCTTGCAGCGGGAACAGCGCACGGTGCGGCCCGCCGCGCCCAAAGTAGCCAAGTCAATGGCATAGGACGTTGTACAATGGGGGCAAACGATGTGCATGGAGCAGATCTCCACAATGACGCTGCCGGGATGCTACAAGGCGACCGTTAACGAATCGGAAACCATAATCGAAGCACAACTATTTTATCGGGCTCGCCACCGCCGCGCAGCCAGCGTGCCGCGGGCCGCCGGCAGGCGGTTTCCGGCCGCGTCCCACATCGAACGGAGCTGAGCTTGGTTCGGTTCGAAAACGTCGGATTGCGCTACGGGCTCGGCCCGGAGATTCTGCGCGACCTCAGCTTCCAGATTCCCGCGCACTCGTTCCAGTTTCTCACCGGCCCCTCCGGCGCCGGCAAGACCTCGCTGCTGCGGCTGTTGTTCCTGTCGCTGCGGCCGACGCGCGGCCTGGTCAATCTGTTCGGCCACGATGTCTCGCTGCTCGGCAAGGATGAGATCGCCGGCCTGCGCAAGCGGATCGGCATCGTATTGCAGGATTTTCGCCTGCTCGATCACATGACGACCTATGAAAACGTGGCCTTGCCGTTCCGGGTGATGGGCCGGGAGGAATCGACTTACCGCAAGGAGGTGATCGATCTCCTGAAATGGGTCGGTCTTGGCGAACGGATGGACGCGCTGCCGCCGATCCTGTCCGGCGGTGAAAAGCAGCGGGCGGCGATCGCGCGCGCCGTGATCTCGCGGCCGCATCTGTTGCTGGCGGACGAGCCGACCGGCAACGTCGATCCGACGCTGGGACGGCGATTGCTGCGGCTGTTCATCGAACTCAACAAATCCGGTACCGCGGTGATCATCGCGACCCATGACATCACGCTGATGGACCAGTATGAAGCGCGGCGGCTGGTGCTGCACCAGGGACGGCTGCACATCTATGAGTAAACCTCGATGAGCCGGCTTGACGATGAACACGGCCCGCTGGTGGATCTGGGGCGCGAGCGCCCGCAGGTGCCGGCGCGGGCACGAAACCTGTCGCCGATCGTGCCGCGGGCCTCGATCGCCGGTCGCGCGCTGGTCGCGGTTGTCGCCATCATGACGTTCCTCGCCTCGATCACCACCGGCGCGGTGCTGCTGGTGAGCGCCTCGGCGGCCGAATGGCAGTCGGAAGTCGGCAGCGAACTCACCATCCAGGTGCGCCCTGCGGCCGGCCGCGATCTCGAGCGCGATGCCGCGGCGGCGACCGAGGCGATGCGCGGCCAGCCCGGCATCGTCGAGGTCAGGCCCTTCACCGCGGAGGAGTCCGCCAAACTGCTGGAACCGTGGCTCGGCAGCGGGCTGTCGCTCGACGATCTGCCGGTGCCGCGGGTCATCGTGGCGCGGGTCCAGCCGGGCGCCAAGCTCGATCTGGCGGCGCTGCGCAGCCGGGTGACGCAGGCGGCGCCGACCGCGACTGTCGACGATCACCGCGCCTGGATCGAACGGATGCGGTCGATGACCGGCGCCACGGTGTTCGCCGGCGTCGGCATTCTGGTGCTGGTAATCATCGCCACCATCATTTCGGTCTCCTTCGCCACCCGCGGCGCGATGGCCGCCAATCGCCCGATCGTCGAAGTTCTGCACTTTGTGGGGGCCGGCGATCGCTATATCGCCAACCGGTTCCAGCGGCATTTCCTGCGGCTCGGGCTTGAGGGCGGCCTGATCGGCGGCGGCGTCGCCATGCTGGTGTTCGGCTTTTCCGAATCGATCGCCGGCTGGTTTTCCGGCACGCCGGTGGGGGATCAATTCGCGGCGCTGCTGGGAACGTTCTCGCTGCGCCCCTCGGGCTATCTCGCGCTGGCGTTGCAGGCGGTGCTGATCGCTGCAATTACCGCCTGGGCGTCGCGCCGAACGCTATTTGCCACGCTTGACGACATTGACTGAGATGCGCAACGCCACCCGGACTGCTAGTGTGGACAACGTGAATTGGTGACACAGCATCGCATGAGCCTGCAGGACGACGATAGATCGCCGGTCGCCGCGCCGCGTCGCTGGCTCCGCGCCGCGGCCGTCACCGCGCTCGCGCTGCTGTTCATCGCTACCGCGGTCGGCTTTGCCGGTTTCCTGTCGCAGTTGCGCGGCGCCGAGGTGAAGCCGGCCCACAACGCCGACGGCATCGTGGTGCTCACCGGCGGCTCGTCGCGGGTGTCCGATGCGATGGAACTGCTGGCCGCCGGCTACGGCAAGCGGCTGCTGATCTCGGGAGTGCATCCGACCAATGCCGTCAGCGACATTTCACGTTCGCTGCCCGACAACCAGTCGCTGCTGGGATGCTGCGTCGATCTCGACCGCTCTGCCGTCAACACCCGCAGCAATGCCGCGGAGACGCGTCGCTGGGCGCACGAGCGCGGTTTCAAGTCGCTGATCGTGGTGACGTCGAACTATCATATGCCGCGTGCGATCGTCGAATTGTCGCACGCGATGCCCGATATCGCGCTGATTCCGTTCGCCGTGGTCGGCGACAAATGGCGCGATGAACCATGGTGGACCAGCGCTACGACCCTCCGCCTGCTGCTGTCGGAATACGTCAAATACGTCGCCGCCGAAGTGCGGGTGCGCCTCGCCGATGCCGGCCTCGACCTTCTGCCCGAGCTTCCCGACCAGTCGACCGAGTCGCTGCCGCCGCGCACGCCGGCAACCGCTCAAGCCAACTGATCGGGGCGCCGATGCTGTCGATTTTCCTGCGTTCGCTGCTCTACAACGTGCTGTTTTACCTGCTGCTGGTATTCTGGATCATTGTCGCGATCCCGACCTACCTGTTGCCGCGGGCGGCGGTGATGACGGTCGCACGGTGGTGGGCACGCAGCAGCATCTGGCTGCAAGGCGTGATCTGCAACACCAGGGTGGAATACCGCGGGGTCGAGAAAATTCCGAAAGGCCCGCTGATCGTCGCCTCGAAACATCAGTCGATGTGGGAGACCTTCGCACTGCTGCAATTCTTCGACCAGCCGCTTTTCATCCTCAAGCGCGAGCTGACCTGGATCCCGCTGTTCGGCTGGTACCTGATCAAGTCGAACATGATCGGCATCGATCGCCGTGCCGGCGGCCGCTCGTTGCTGGCGATGGCGCGCCGCGCCGGAGCGGAGGTTCGGCGCGGCCGCCAGTTGGTGATCTTTCCGGAGGGCACGCGAACGCCGGTGGGGGCGCCGGCGCGCTACAAGCCCGGCGTCGGCCAGATTTATGTCGACAGCGGCGTGAGCTGTCTGCCGGTGGCGCTCAATTCGGGACTGTTCTGGCCGCGCCGGACCTTCATGCGCTATCCGGGAACGCTGGTGGTCGAATTTCTCGACCCGCTGCCGCCCGGCCTGTCGCGCCGTGATTTCATCGCGCGCATCAGCACCGTGATCGAGGACGCCACCGGCCGGCTGGTCGAGACCGCACGGATGGAGCAGGCGCAGTTGTTTGGCCGGGTGCCGAGTCCAGGATCGGTGGAGAAGACCTGAGCCTGCAAGCAGCAGGCTAACGATGCCGCGACGGATCGTCCCGCAGCATCACGGCGAGCTGGTGCAATTGCGGGTCGCGGAAGCCCTGTGCCTCGATCGACTTCACGGTGGACAGGACGTAATCGCGATTGTTCCCGGAACGACCGTGACCCTGCTCGACATGGCGCAACTGGTCCGGCAGCGACAGCCGGCCGGCATATTGCACATGGCCGCGGTCGACCACGTAGGTCAGTGCGCTGACCCGTTGCCGGGCTTCGTTGTTCAGCCAGACCGAGCGCATCACCTCGCGATAGACGTTGGTGGTCTGCTCGCGGCCGCGCAGGTACTCGACAGTGTCGCGGCGCCGCCCGGCCGCAACCCGGAAGGCGATGCCACGGCAGGCGCCGCCGCGGTCGAGCCCGAGTACCAGGCCGGGCTTTTCCGGTGTGCCGCGATGGTCGAACGAATAGACGCAGAGCGCGCGATGTTCGCCGATCAGCCGCGCCGGGGCCTGTTCAATGAACTCGAAGCCCGGCCGCCACATCAGCGAGCCATAGCCGAACACCCACAGGTCGCCCCTCGACAGGTCCGGTTCGGAGAGGATTTTTGCTGACATCGCCGCGACGCCTACCAGAATCTGCCCTTCAATGAAAATGCGGTAACTTGATCGTGGCCGGCATGCATCGCTTAAATGACAAAATCACTGGTCAAAGGTCGCCCCATGTCCGAGATGACCCTGGCGCCGCGCCGCCGCCCGCTTTGGCGCCTTTTCTTCATGCCGGTCCTGCTGCTGATCGCCGCCGCGGCCTGGAGCGCGTTCTGGTTCTATTCCGCTTCCCAGGTCGATATCACCGCCGACGCCTGGCGGGCGCAGGAGGCCCAATCCGGCCGGGTCTACGAATGTGCCCGGCGCTCGGTGGCCGGCTATCCGTTCCGCCTTGAAGTCCGCTGCGACGGCGCCAGCGTGTCGCTGATTGCGCAGACCGCGGGCGAGACCCCGAGCCAGCCGCCGATCACGGCAAAGCTCGGCGAGATCCTGGTGGTGGCGCAGGTCTACGACCCCAAACTGCTGATCGCGGAATTCACCGCGCCGGCCACGATTTCCGATCGCGGCGGGCAGTCCTCCATGGTGGCGAACTGGCGCACGGCGCGCAGCAGCGTGGTCGGTCTGCCGGCAGTTCCGCAGCGCGTCGCGCTTGTGTTTGACGACCCTTCGATCGATCGGGTCGAGGGATCGGCACGGACGCCGCTGGCGCGCGCCCGGCATATCGAGCTGCACGGCCGGCTTGCCGAAGGATCGCCGTCGGATCATCCGGTGATTGAAACCGCGCTGCAGATCGAGGCCGGCAGCGTGCAGGGCGTGCATCCGCTGCTGGCGCAGCCATTCGATGCCGACGTGCGCACCAGGCTGAGCGGTCTGAGGGATTTTTCGCCAAAGCCGTGGCCGCAGCGGTTTCGCGAAATCCAGGCCGCCGGCGGCCATGTCGACATCGTGCAGTCCCGGATCCAGCAGGGTGATGTCGTTGCGGTCGCCGCCGGCGCGCTCAGCCTCAATGCCGAAGGCCGTCTCGAGGGCGAACTGCAGATGACGGTGGCCGGCCTTGAACAGGTGGTTGCGGCGCTCGGCATCGAGAAGATGCTGGAGCAGGGCGTGCCGCAGGCGACGCTCGATCGCGTCGCGCCCGGCGTCAAGACGCAGGACCTCAACAATCTGTTCGGCGCGCTCGACCGGGCCATCCCCGGTCTCGGCAAGGCGGTCAAGCAGAACGCCAATGTCGGCGTCGCGGCCGGGCTCAATGCGCTCGGCAAGGAGGCGGTGCTGGAGGGAAAAAAGGCGCGGTCGTTTCCGCTGCGCTTTGTCGATGGCGTGGTGTTGCTGGGCCCGCTGAAAGTGGCGGAGATCCCGCCGCTGTTCTAGGATTTTCTCAGTCAGCCTTGCTGGCCAGATTGGCGTGCGGCCGGCCGAAGTCGGGCGCCGCCGAATCCTGCCCGATCTCGACAATGCCGCGGCGGATGGCGCGGGTGCGGGTGAAATGCTCGAACAGCGCCGCGCCGTCGCCGCGGCGGATGGCGCGGGTGAGCTTGGACAGGTCCTCGTTGAAGGTCCCGAGCATCTCCAGCACGGCCTCCTTGTTGGCGAGAAAGACGTCGCGCCACATGATCGGATCGGAGGCCGCGATGCGGGTGAAGTCGCGAAAGCCGCCGGCCGAGAATTTCATCACTTCCGACGATGTCACCTGGCCGAGTTCGTCGGCGGTGCCGACGATGGTGTAGGCGATCAGATGCGGCAGATGGCTGGTGATCGCCAGCACCAGATCGTGATGGTCGGGCGTCATGATCTCGACTTTGGCGCCGAGCGCCGCCCAGAACGCGCGCAGCCGCTCGAGCGCGTCGGCATCGCTGCCGTCGGGCGGCGTCAGGATGCACCAGCGGTTGATGAACAGTTCCGCGAAACCGGAATCGGGGCCGGAATGTTCGGTGCCGGCGACCGGATGCGCCGGTATGAAATGCACGCCGGCCGGCAGATGTGGCGCCATATCGCGTACCACCGCGCCCTTGACCGAGCCGACATCGGAGACGATCGCGCCCGGCTTGAGATGCGGCGCGATTTCCTGGGCGACCGGGCCACAGGCGCCGACCGGGATGCAGAGAATCACCAGGTCGGCATCCTTCACGGCATCGACATTGGTTTCCACCACGCGGTCGACGACGCCGAGTTCGCTCACCCGGGCGCGGGTCCGGGCCGAACGCGCGGTGGTGACGATTTCCCCCGCCAGGCCTTGCGCACGCGCGGCGCGCGCGATCGAGCCGCCGATCAGGCCGAAGCCGATCAGCGCGACGCGATCGAACAGCGGCGCCGCGCTCACTTCGCCGCCATGAAGTCGCGCAGGCCGTCGAGCACGAGGCGGTTGGCCTCTTCGGTGCCGACGGTCATGCGCAAGGCGTGCGGCAGGCCGTAATTGGGCAATGCCCGCAGCACGAGGCCGCGCCGGGTCAGGAACGCATCGGCCTCGGCCGAGGTCTTGCCCTTGTCGAGCGGAAAATGGATCAGCACGAAGTTCGCCACGCTTGGCGTCACCTTGAGGCCGAGCTTGCCGATCTCCTGCGTCAGCCAGTTGCGCCATGTCTCGGTGTGGGTCTTCGACATCTGCTGGTGCGCGATGTCCTCGATCGCCGCGACCGCCGCCAGCATCGCCGGGGTCGAAACGTTGAACGGACCGCGAATCCGGTTCACCGCGTCGACGATATGGGCCGGGCCGAACATCCAGCCGATCCGCAGCGCCGCCAGCCCGTGGATCTTGGAAAAGGTGTGGGTCATCACGGTATTTTCCGTGGTCGCCACCAGTTCGATGCCGATCTCGTAGTCGTTGCGGGACACATAGTCGGAATAGGCGGCATCGAGCACCAGCAGCACCTGCGGCGGCAATCCGGCGCGCAGCCGCTTGACCTCGTCGAAGGGCAAATAGGTCCCGGTCGGGTTGTTCGGATTGGCCAGCCATACCAGCTTGGTGCGCGGCGAGACCCGCGCCAGGATGGCGTCGACATCGGCGGTGAAGTCGGTTTCCGGCGCGACGACATTGCGGGCGCCGTTCGCCATGGTCGCGATCGGGTACACCAGAAAGCCGTGGGCGGTGCTGATCGCCTCGTCGCCGCGGCCGAGATAGGTGTGCGCCAGCAGATTGAGGATTTCGTCCGAGCCGGCGCCGCAGATGATGCGGTCGGGGTCGAGCCCGAAGGCGCGGCCGATCGCCTCGCGCAGCACGCGCGAGGTGCCTTCCGGATAGTCCTCCAGATGCGCCGCCGCCTTCTTGTACACCTCGATCGCCTTCGGCGAAGGACCGAACGGGGTCTCGTTGGCCGACAGCTTGAACACCTTGCGCCCCGGCTCCGGCACCGGGCTCTTGCCCGGCGTGTAGGGCGCAATATCGAGAATGCCGGGATTCGGCACGGGTCGGGACATCTTCAACTCCGGATGATCGGCGGCGAGCTCAGGTTTTCGCTGCCCCGTTCGGGGGCACCGTATAGCGCGTTGCGTGGCTGCCGACGAGAGCCGATGAGCGCACCGAGGCGCCCGCCTCGATCAGCGCCGATTTGATCTTTTCGAGGCTGCTTGGGCCCGCAACCGACACCAGCAGCGCGGCGCCGTCAAAGGCGGCATCGGGCACCGCGACAATTTCCGCCAGCGGCGACAGCGCGCGGGCGGTGTCGGCGTTCCAGCCGGACACCCGTACGCTCCACATCTCGACTTCGGTCACCATGGCGCTGTCGGCGACGCGCGACACCACGAATACCGGCAGTGCCGCCGGATGATCGGCGCGTTCGACGAAAGGCAGCCGGGCGATGATCTTCGGCGCCCCCTCCGCCTCGAGCGCGATCCACCATGGGGTGCGGCTCGAGATGGCGGAGACCAGCGCCAGATCGCCCTTCGACTTCGCGACCGCTTCGACCGCGGCGGTGGCGCTGAAATGCGAAACATAGGGAACGGTGAAGCCGAAATGGAATCGCGCCGAATCCCGCATCGCCGACTCGCCGTGCGAGACGTCGGCATGGATCGAAAACGGCGCCTGCACATAGGTGAAGGTCGAGATGATGACGCGCCAGATGCTCTCGACGGTGTCGAGCGGCAGGATGCCGCGGTGGCGTTGCACCAGCCGGCGCATCATGTCGGCCTCGCGCGCCGGGCGGAATGCCGAGCCGACTTCCTGGGTCTGTTTCACCGAAATCAGGCGATCGATGATATCGCCCCGCGCCATCAGCAGGTTGTGGACCTGCGCATCGATGGCGTCGATCTCCTTGCGCAACTCCTGCAGCGAGGGTGGGGCGGGGGGCGGTTGCGGCATCTTCAAACCTTGAGGGCCGGATCGGCCAAATTCGACCGGCGGACAATGCTACTGATTAGGTAAGACGGCCGCTGAAAGCAAAGAGAAACCTTGCATGTTGGGTCGGCGCTCGGCGTTTCGAGGCTCTCGAAAGGCGCTGGCCTGCCTTGACGAAAAGCCTGCTCGGGACTAGTTTCAGCCTGTTCCGTGGTCATTTGAGCCGGCCGGCTTGCAGCCACGTTAAACAACTCGCTAAACAGGCCGGGGACAGATGTGATCCCGGCCGAACCCATGTTCAGGCCGGGTTTTTTATGGCCTGGCTTCGGATGTTGGTCTGAGATGCCTCCGAAGGGAGGGGGTGCCAGGATGGTCAACGTGCAATCGATACCGAGCCCGGCTTTCCATGCGGAGGATCGCGCGCATGAGGCGGACCACCCGAGTTCGCTGCTGGCGCGGTTCGGCGCCGAGCAGCCGCTCAAGCTCGACTGCGGCATCGATCTGGCGCCGTTCCAGATCGCCTACAACACCTATGGCGAGCTCAATGCGGAACGCTCCAATGCGATTCTGGTCCTGCATGCGCTGACCGGCGATCAGCATGTCGCCAACGTTCATCCGGTCACCGGCAAGCCGGGCTGGTGGGAAACCATGGTGGGGCCGGGGCGACCGCTCGACACCAACCGATATTTCATCATTTGCCCGAACGTGATCGGCGGCTGCATGGGCTCGACCGGACCGGCCTCGACCAACCCGGCCACCGGCAAGGCATGGGGACTGGATTTTCCGGTCATCACCATTCCCGACATGGTGCGTGCGCAGGCCATGCTGATCGATCGCCTCGGCATCGAGGCCCTGTTCTGCGTGGTCGGCGGCTCGATGGGCGGCATGCAGGCGCTGCAATGGACGGCGGCCTATCCGAAACGGGTGTTCTCGGCGCTGGCGGTGGCGTGCAGCACCCGGCACTCGGCGCAGAACATCGCGTTCCACGAGCTCGGCAGGCAGGCCGTGATGGCCGACCCGGACTGGCGACACGGCCGCTATTTCGAGCAAGGCAGCTTTCCGCATCGCGGCCTCGGCGTCGCGCGGATGGCCGCGCATATCACCTATTTGTCGGACGCCGCCCTGCACCGCAAGTTCGGGCGGCGGATGCAGGATCGCGAGTTGCCGACGTTTTCGTTCGACGCGGATTTCCAGGTGGAGAGCTATTTGCGCTACCAGGGCTCGTCCTTTGTCGAGCGGTTCGACGCCAACAGCTATCTCTATCTGACACGGGCGATGGATTATTTCGACATCGCCGCCGATCATGACGGGGTGCTGGCGCGGGCGTTTCGCGATATCCAGACCCGGTTCTGCGTGGTGTCGTTCACCAGCGACTGGCTGTTTCCGACGTCGGAGTCGCGTGCCATCGTGCACGCGCTCAATGCCTCGAGCGCCAGGGTGTCGTTCGCGGAGATCGAGACCGATCGCGGTCACGACGCGTTCCTGCTCGACGTGCCGGAGTTTTTCGATATCTCCCGCGCGTTTCTGGAGTCGGCAGGCAAGGCGCGCGGCCTCGCCGCAGACGGGCGGCCGGCATGAGCGCGCAGCAGCAAGCCTTGCCGCTGGCCGGCTCCGAGCTGCGCGGCAGCGAAAACTATCGCGGCGATCACCTGCTGGTGGCCGAGATGGTCGAGCGCGGCTCCAAGGTGCTCGATGTCGGCTGCGGCGACGGCGATCTGCTGCAACTGCTGGAAACGCGGGGCATTGACGGGCGTGGCATCGAACTCTCGCGCGAGGGCGTCAATCGCTGCGTCGCCAAGGGACTTGCGGTGGTCCAGGGCGATGCCGACACCGACCTCGTCAACTATCCCGACGACGCTTTCGACTATGTGATCCTGTCGCAGACGCTGCAGGCGACGCGGCAGCCGCGCGTGGTGCTGGAGAATCTGCTGCGGATCGGGCGCCGCGCCATCGTGTCGTTTCCCAATTTCGGCTTCTGGAAGATGCGGCTGCAGCTTCTGGTCGGCGGCCATATGCCGCGTACCGAAAACCTGCCGGCGACATGGTACGATACGCCGAACATCCATTTCTGCACCATCAAGGATTTCGTGCAGTTGTGCGACGAGATCAACGTCAAGATGGAGCGCGCGGTCGCGCTCGATCTGTACGGCCGTCCGCTCCGGCTCAGCATGCCCTGGTGGTTCTGGAACATGTTCGGCGAGCAGGGCGTGTTCCTGCTCAGCCGCGCCGACTAGCGCGGACGCCGAAAGCCGTAGACCGGATGGAGCGGCGTTGATTTAACTTGTCAAACAGCCGATGCCGTCATTGCGAGCGCAAGCGACCCCCTCGTCATTCCGGTTCGATGCGTTCGCATCGCCCCGGAATGACGGATGTGACGCGTGCCTAGCGCGGCATCAGCGACCTGGGGTCGCGAACCGGCCAGCGGCCGGCCTCGACCAGCGCGATGAAGCGCTCGACCATGTCGTTGAACAAGGCGGGCTCTTCGAGGTTGAGCACGTGACCCGATTTCGGGAACAACGTCAGCCCGGCGGCGGGAAGCTGTCGCTTCAGGAACAGGCTCGGCTCGACGCAGGAATCGTCCTCGTCGCCGCAGATGATCAGGGCCGGGGTCGGGACTTTGCGGATGGCCTCGGTCAGCGTGTAGATCGAAGGGCGGCCGCCCTGAAAGCCGCGCATGGTGTTGGCGGAGCCCCGGGAATCGTGCCGCGCCAGCGCACTGTAGAAATCCGCATGGCCGCGCGGGTCCTTGACCAGGAACGGAATCCGGCCCGGCGCCTCGCGCGTGACTTTCGCGACCTCGGCGGAGCCGATGGTCGCGAATTGCTCGGCGGTGGCCTGGCACTGGGCTCGGTAGGCCTCGAGGTTGTCGAGGTTGGACCCGGAGCCGATGCCGGCCAGCGTCATCGACAGCGCACGGTCGGGTGCGTTGAGCGCGATCTGCAGCGACGAATAGGATCCCATCGACAGGCCGACCAGATGCGCCCTGGCGATCCCGAGATGATCGAGCACGGCCAGCGCGTCGGTGTAGAAATGCCGGTAGCTATAGGCCTCCGGCGACGGCGGCACGTCCGAGGGCGTATAGCCGCGCGCGGAGTAGGCGATGCAGCGGTGGCCGCGCGCGAAATAACGCATCTGCGGCTCCCAATTGGTGTGGTCGGCGGCGAATTCGTGCAGGAAGATGATCGGCGTCCCACTGCCGGTCTCCTCGAAATAAAGCCGGACATGATCGCTGGCGACGGCATAGGGCATGGGCTGTTCCTTCTCACGGGCAGGGCTCTCGAAAATCGCAGTTAATGCTCGCGGCTGCAATGCGGCGGGCTCCGGTCCGCGGCCTCGCCGAAGGTTTTGTCAACGGGTGGCCCGGTCGGAGCAGCGGCTTCGGGCGGTGGGAGCCCGCGCACGAATTTGTGAAGACGCCCCTTCCGTTTTGCGGAGCCTGTTCCCACATTTGCCCCAAGCCGGCGTGAGCGTCGGCGATCGACCGCCGGCTGGTTGAGGAATGTCAATGCGGCCGGCGCAAACCCAATGAAGATGTCGTATCCGTGCTTTCGAGGCGGAACGGCAGGCTGAGGGAAGAGCCATGAACATTGAAAAATACACCGAGCGGGCGCGCGGTTTTATCCAGGCGGCGCAATCGCTCGCGATGCGCGACGGCCATCAGCAGTTTTCGCCGCTGCATATGCTCAAGGTGCTGCTGGACGACAGCGAGGGCCTCGCCGGCGGTCTGATCGACCGTGCCGGCGGCAATTCGCGCGCGATCCTGAAAGCGACCGAGGACGCGCTCAACAAACTCCCGAAAGTTTCCGGAAGCGGAGCCGGCCAGGTCTATCTCGCCCCGGATCTGGCGCGGGCGTTCGACGCGGCGGAAAAAGCCGCCGACAAGGCCGGCGACAGCTTTGTCACGGTCGAACGGCTGCTGCTCGGGCTGACGCTGGAGAAAGACAGCGACGCCGGCCGCATCCTGCGGAAGGGCGGCGTCACGCCGCAGAACCTCAATGCCGCGATCGAGGCCCTGCGCAAGGGCCGTACCGCGGACAGCGCCACGGCCGAGAACGCCTATGACGCGCTGAAGAAATACGCCCGCGACCTGACCCAGGCGGCGCGCGACGGCAAGCTCGACCCGGTGATCGGGCGTGACGAGGAAATCCGCCGCACCATCCAGGTGCTGTCCCGCCGCACCAAGAACAACCCGGTGCTGATCGGCGAACCCGGCGTCGGCAAGACCGCGATCGTCGAGGGCCTGGCGCTGCGGATCCTCAATGGCGACGTGCCGGAGAGCCTCAAGGACAAGAAGCTGCTGTCGCTCGACCTCGGCGCGCTGATTGCGGGCGCCAAATACCGCGGCGAATTCGAGGAGCGGCTGAAGGCCGTGCTGCAGGAAGTCACCTCGACCGAAGGCAGCATCATCCTGTTCATCGACGAGATGCATACCCTGATCGGCGCCGGCAAGGCCGACGGCGCCATGGATGCGTCCAACCTGCTGAAGCCGGCGCTGGCGCGCGGCGAATTGCATTGCATCGGCGCCACCACGCTCGACGAGTACCGCAAGCATGTCGAGAAGGATGCGGCGCTGGCGCGGCGGTTCCAGCCGATCTTCGTCTCGGAGCCTTCGGTCGAGGATACCATCTCGATCCTGCGCGGCCTGAAGGACAAATACGAGCAGCACCATGGCGTGCGGATCACCGATTCGGCGCTGGTGGCGGCGGCCACGCTGTCGAACCGCTACATCACCGACCGATTCCTGCCCGACAAGGCGATCGACCTGATGGACGAGGCCGCGGCGCGGCTGAAGATGCAGGTCGATTCCAAGCCGGAAGAACTCGATTCGATGGACCGGGAAATCATCCGGCTCAAGATCGAGCAGGAAGCGCTCAAGAAGGAAAGCGATGCCGGCTCGAAGAGCCGGCTGCAGGCGCTGGAGAAGGAACTCGCCGAACTCGAGGACAAGTCGGCGGCGCTGACCGCGCGCTGGAGTGCCGAGAAGAACAAGCTCTCCAACGCGCAGAAACTGAAGAGCGAGCTCGACGGTTTGCGCATCGAACTCGCCAACGCCCAGCGCCGCGGCGAATATCAGCGCGCGGGCGAACTGGCCTATGGCCGGATTCCCGAGCTCGAGAAGCGGCTCGCCGACATCGAGGCCAAGGAAAACGCCGGCGAGATGATGGAGGAAGCCGTCACCGCCAACCATATTGCCCAGGTGGTGTCGCGCTGGACCGGCGTTCCCGTCGACAAGATGCTCGAGGGCGAGAAGGACAAGCTGCTGAGGATGGAGGACAGTCTCGGCCGGCGCGTCGTCGGCCAGGCAGAGGCCGTGCATGCGGTCGCGACCGCGGTCCGCCGCTCCCGCGCCGGTTTGCAGGATCCCAACCGTCCGATGGGTTCGTTCATGTTCCTGGGGCCGACCGGCGTCGGCAAGACCGAACTGACGAAGGCGCTCGCCGAATATCTGTTCAACGACGAGACCGCGATGGTGCGTCTCGACATGTCCGAATACATGGAGAAGCACTCGGTCTCGCGGCTGATCGGCGCGCCGCCGGGCTATGTCGGCTATGACGAGGGCGGCGCGCTGACCGAAGCGGTGCGGCGGCGGCCCTATCAGGTCGTGCTGTTCGACGAGATCGAGAAGGCGCATCCCGACGTGTTCAACGTGCTGCTGCAGGTGCTTGACGACGGCCGGCTGACCGATGGTCAGGGCCGCACGGTGGACTTCCGCAACACGCTGATCATCATGACGTCGAATCTCGGCTCGGAATTCCTGGTCAACCAGCCGGAGGGCGAGGATACCTCGGCGGTGCGCGAGCAGGTGATGGGCATGGTGCGTGCGCATTTCCGCCCCGAATTCCTCAACCGCGTCGACGAGATCATCCTGTTCCACCGCCTGCAGAAGAGCGAGATGGGCCGGATCGTCGAGATCCAGTTCGCGCGGCTGCAAAAGCTGCTGGAGGAGCGCAAGATCGTGCTCACGCTCGACGCGGCGGCACGCGACTGGCTGGCGGCCAAGGGCTGGGATCCCGCCTATGGCGCGCGGCCGCTGAAACGGGTGATCCAGCGCAGCCTGCAGGATCCGCTGGCCGAGCTGATTCTGGCCGGCGACGTCCGCGACGGCGATCATGTGGCCATCGCGGCGGAAGGCAACGTGCTCACCTTCAACGGCAAGGCGCCGCAGACCGCGGAGATCGCACAGTTCGAGACGCCGAAGCCGAAACGGAAGCTGCACTGAAGCTGCGGCCGCAGTTGCGCAGGGTGGGCAAAAGCCAACGGGTCGCGCGAATGCGCGCCCGATGACAGGCTTCGCGTGCCCACCAATTGTCAGACGGCGGGCACGGCGCAAGCGCGCCTTTGCCCACCCTGCGGGCTTCGTAGCGCGCCACATGTGTCGTCGGATTGGATGACTGATTTAGCGATTGCTGATCTGGCGGACGCCGGTGCTGCCGGTGGCGTCGGAGATGCGCGGGGCGTTGCTGCGATTGTTCATCTGGGAGTCGAGCCGGTCGCGTTCCTTCTCGAAGCTTGCCAGCATGGGCCCGTCGAGCGAGCGGCCTCGTGGCAGCTTGATGCGCATCGGGTCGACGAAGCGGCCGTTGACCAGGATTTCGTAATGCACGTGGGCGCCGGTCGATTCTCCGGTCGAGCCGACAAAGCCGATCACCTGCCCTTGCCGGACCCGCTGGCCGACCTCGAGGCCCTTGGCGAACGCCGACATGTGTCCGTAGGCGGTCTCATAGCCGTTGCTGTGCTTCAGCTTGACGTATTTGCCGTAGCCGCCTTCCCAGCCGGCGACTTCGACGACGCCGTTGCCGGATGCGAAAATCGGCGTGCCGTAGGCCGTCGCCCAGTCGACGCCGGTGTGCATCTTGACGTAGCCGAGGATCGGGTGGCGGCGGGGGCCAAAGCCCGATCGCATGATCGCGTTGCTGACCGGCTTGCGGACCAGGAACTTCTTCGCGCTCTTGCCGGTCTCGTCGTAGTAATCCACCACGGCGTCGTCCGGGGTCTGGAAGCGGTAGTATTTCTTGGTCTCGCCGCCGACCGTGAGCGACGCATAAAGCACGTCATTCCTTTCGTTGGCGCTCGAGCCTTCGTCCTCACCGGCGTAAAATACATCGAACGAGTCGCCCGGCTGCACCTTGCGCTGGAAGTCGACGTCGTAGGAGTAGATGCGGATCATGTCCTCGATCACCGTCGGCGGCACCTTGTTGCGCAACGCCGTCTCATAGATGCTTTGATAGAGCCGGACCCCGCTGCCGTCGTCATCATCGTCATCGCCGGTATCGGCCGTCTCGGCGACGTTGTTCATGCTCTGCACATCGACGGCGACGTATTTGCCGAGATCGGACAGCGCGGATACGGCTTCCACGGTGGTGTCGTTGGCGACGATCACCCGGTCCGGCTGCAGCCGGGCGCCTGGTTCCGGGCCGACCGGTCCCATCAGGATGCGCAGCTTCTCGCCTTCCTTCAATCCGCCGTCGCGGCCGCGCGGGCCCAGCGTCGCGGCGATCGATTTCGCCTCTTCCGGGGTCGCGCCCTGGTCGCGCAGGATCGAGACGACGGTGTCGCCTTTCCTGACGAGGTGAACGCGTTCGCCGGTTGGATTGCCGCCGGTGATCTGATCCTTGGTCTTCGGCAGCAGCGTGACGTTTTCCGGCACCACCCGGGTTTCAAACCCGGCATAGGGATCGGCGGCGGTACCCTCGGTGGCATAGGCCATCTTGAAATCGGACTGGGCGCCGCTGGCGTCGGCGGTGGCGCTGGCAAGCGCCGCGTAGCGCACGCCGGCGCTGTTGCCGTGCCAGTTGGCGGCATCGCGGACCCGCATCAGAACATCGTCGAGCGCGACCACCGCCGCGAGCTTCGCCTTGGGCAGGATTGGCGCAAGATCCTTGGTGACGAACGAAACCTCGGCATCGGGTTCGGCTGCATCGGCGGTGCTGCCGGCATCGCCGGCGGCGGTGGAAGTCTCGGCGCCGACGTCGGTCAGCAGGCGCTGGGCGTTGAAGGGTGGAATCTTGGCGCTGAGATCGCTGGTCGTCATCGACAGATTGCCGGAAATTCGCACGAACGGCCGCACCCGCATCACATCGCGGTTGCCGACGCGGGTCACCGTCGAAACCCGGACCACGCTGCGCGAGGCGGTGAAGTCGCCGGGCGGCGGCAGGCGATCGCTCTTGTGCAGGCTGGCATTGCGGTCGTTGGCGCCGAACGCGCCGCGCAACGCGCCCTCGACGCGTTCCGGCACTTTGGCAAAGGTCATTTCGCCATCGAGCGACGCAAAAACGGCGCCGCCGATCAGAGCCGCGCCGCACAGACCGGTCAGGATGGTGCCGCTGAACCACTGCACCGAGACGCGACGGCGGTCGATCACCGCGGCTTCGGAGCCATCGACGGAAAGCGGCGGTTCGTGACCAAGGTCGATGACCCCGGTCTCGCGTCCGTAAGCGCCCCCGCGTGACGTCCTGTGGTTCAAACCACCATCCCCCCAAATACGCTCAACATTCGCAGCGACCTTCGCCCCTTCCGATCCCGTATTCGCCCTCTGCAGGGGAGCTTCGGGAGCATGGCGTGCCGCACGGCTGTTCGGGAATCAAAGGCCAACGGGTTGGCCGGGAGCTCGAACAACAATGGTTTGCAGGTCTCTCGATGTTTCCAGGTCTCGATGTTTCCAGGTCGCGATGTTTCCAGGTCGCGACGTTTCCAGGTCGCGGGAACCGGACGACAGTTTCACGGACGGTCGCCCATTCCTGAACAGACGAACGCCGGCAACCCCCACTGGCATCCGACGATTCAAATGCTTACGTATTGTCAGAACGTCGCAGGATTGTGGCTCAAGTACGGCGCAAGGTCCTTAAATATAGAGGCTTCTTCGCCCTGCGCGATTCCGCTCAATGGCGTGACGATTTGTTTACGACAGGCGTTGACAACGCCGATCGGGCGGGCTTATAAACCGCCCACTGAGCGCGGCGCTGTCTTGGCCCAAGGCCAAGGCAAGTTTTCGTGCCCGTGAAGCTCCTCACTAAGATGAGTGAATCAACAGCCGATTTCCATCGGTTGTCATTTGCCGTCGAATGAGGGTCTTCCGAGGCTCCCGGCCATGGGAGAGGGGTTTTCGGACCCCGGGCTGTTTGACAAGTGAAGATGAAGAAAGAGAAACGTGGACGGCGGAGTCCTTGCGAGTCTCGATTACTTGGAAGCTTCGGTTTTCATCTATCGAGACTGGACGAAAGACTTCGGCGGTACACGTTTTGAATAAGGTTACACCATGATCTCTTGATTGAGATCGCGTCGTCCGCGATGTGAATCGCAGGCGATGAGTATGGTGGGACCTCGTCAAACGTTGTGATCAGCCGGTTCAAAGTTTCAAGTCCAACTTGAGAGTTTGATCCTGGCTCAGAGCGAACGCTGGCGGCAGGCTTAACACATGCAAGTCGAGCGGGCGTAGCAATACGTCAGCGGCAGACGGGTGAGTAACGCGTGGGAACGTACCTTTTGGTTCGGAACAACACAGGGAAACTTGTGCTAATACCGGATAAGCCCTTACGGGGAAAGATTTATCGCCAAAAGATCGGCCCGCGTCTGATTAGCTAGTTGGTGAGGTAACGGCTCACCAAGGCGACGATCAGTAGCTGGTCTGAGAGGATGATCAGCCACATTGGGACTGAGACACGGCCCAAACTCCTACGGGAGGCAGCAGTGGGGAATATTGGACAATGGGCGCAAGCCTGATCCAGCCATGCCGCGTGAGTGATGAAGGCCCTAGGGTTGTAAAGCTCTTTTGTGCGGGAAGATAATGACGGTACCGCAAGAATAAGCCCCGGCTAACTTCGTGCCAGCAGCCGCGGTAATACGAAGGGGGCTAGCGTTGCTCGGAATCACTGGGCGTAAAGGGTGCGTAGGCGGGTCTTTAAGTCAGGGGTGAAATCCTGGAGCTCAACTCCAGAACTGCCTTTGATACTGAAGATCTTGAGTTCGGGAGAGGTGAGTGGAACTGCGAGTGTAGAGGTGAAATTCGTAGATATTCGCAAGAACACCAGTGGCGAAGGCGGCTCACTGGCCCGATACTGACGCTGAGGCACGAAAGCGTGGGGAGCAAACAGGATTAGATACCCTGGTAGTCCACGCCGTAAACGATGAATGCCAGCCGTTAGTGGGTTTACTCACTAGTGGCGCAGCTAACGCTTTAAGCATTCCGCCTGGGGAGTACGGTCGCAAGATTAAAACTCAAAGGAATTGACGGGGGCCCGCACAAGCGGTGGAGCATGTGGTTTAATTCGACGCAACGCGCAGAACCTTACCAGCCCTTGACATCCCGGTCGCGGACTCCAGAGATGGAGTTCTTCAGTTCGGCTGGACCGGAGACAGGTGCTGCATGGCTGTCGTCAGCTCGTGTCGTGAGATGTTGGGTTAAGTCCCGCAACGAGCGCAACCCCCGTCCTTAGTTGCTACCATTCAGTTGAGCACTCTAAGGAGACTGCCGGTGATAAGCCGCGAGGAAGGTGGGGATGACGTCAAGTCCTCATGGCCCTTACGGGCTGGGCTACACACGTGCTACAATGGCGGTGACAATGGGACGCTAAGGGGCAACCCTTCGCAAATCTCAAAAAGCCGTCTCAGTTCGGATTGGGCTCTGCAACTCGAGCCCATGAAGTTGGAATCGCTAGTAATCGTGGATCAGCACGCCACGGTGAATACGTTCCCGGGCCTTGTACACACCGCCCGTCACACCATGGGAGTTGGTTTTACCTGAAGACGGTGCGCTAACCGCAAGGAGGCAGCCGGCCACGGTAGGGTCAGCGACTGGGGTGAAGTCGTAACAAGGTAGCCGTAGGGGAACCTGCGGCTGGATCACCTCCTTTCTAAGGATGATCCTTCAGATCAGCTCACGCTATCTATCGGATCGTTTTAGAAACATCAGGGGCCATCGATCGCAAGATTCGGTGAGCTCCATTGGCGGGATTTCGCCGTCTACGTTTCTCTTTCTTCGCGGACGAACACGCGCCAGGGCTGCGCTTGTGCGGATCATCCGGTGCGAACCGGTGCGCGCGAGCATGCTCCAATCCTTCAAAGGACCTTGGTCGTTAAAGGGGCTTGGTCGTTGAAGGACTTGGGGCCTTGTCGTTAGGGGCTTGGTCGTTAGGGGCTTGTAGCTCAGTTGGTTAGAGCGCGCGCTTGATAAGCGTGAGGTCGGAAGTTCAAGTCTTCCCAGGCCCACCAGCCTTCGCTCGCGCAGCGAGCCAAGGCTGTCGCGCCAGAGCCCAACCGGCGACGGCGGGCTGTCGGCCGAGCTTCGGCTCGGCAGGCCAGCAAGCCTTCGTGTTCTGGTACGGGGCCATAGCTCAGCTGGGAGAGCGCGTGCTTTGCAAGCATGAGGTCGTCGGTTCGATCCCGTCTGGCTCCACCAGCCCTCGCTGGCGATGCCAGCTTCGGCTCGGCGAGCCCTTTGGTAGCGAGCCCTTTGTAGCGAGCCCTTTGAGCGAGCCCTTAGGAGCCCTAACGAGCCCTTTTAGCGATAGGCTGCCGCGCCGTAGCTTGAGAGAGCGAAGGCGGGCCGACCAATGATCGCCAGGCTGATCGCCAACAAACCGACCAGAAAATTCGTCCGCGAAAACATCACTTCGCGGGGCGCTGTCCTTCACGGACGCGCCCTGCGGGATTTCTGACATCGTAAAGAGGAGATCGATCCGAGTTGGGTCGCGCAAGCAATTGTGCGGACCATCACTATCTCCAGATCATTTCGGCGCTCGTGCATCGCAAGATGGACGGGTTGTAAATGATCCTGTTAGCGAAGCTTGACCGCCTCGCTATCGGTTCGATCTTACGAAGCAAGCTGGTCTTTCTAATCAATGTCCGGCCGCAGCACCGCATTCATCGAGGGTGCGTGCCCCGGGGTTTCGATCGCGAGATTTGAATCCCGTGGCAAGTGTGCGGACCAACATTCTGCCGAGTGTGTGGACATTGATAATGAGAGCAATCAAGTGCCTTAAGGGTGTTCGGTGGATGCCTTGGCGCTGAGAGGCGATGAAGGACGTGCTACGCTGCGATAAGCCGTGGGGAGCTGCGAAGAAGCTTTGATCCACGGATTTCCGAATGGGGAAACCCACCTTCGATAGCCGGAACTCCAAGGCCTGTGCCTTGGTGTTCGGATAGCAATATCCGATGCCAAGCCGCGAGGTTTTGGATTTCCGGTTATCAAGTGAAGGTATGAGACCTCTGAATTCATAGGAGGTTTTAAGCGAACCCAGGGAACTGAAACATCTAAGTACCTGGAGGAAAGGACATCAACAGAGACTCCGTTAGTAGTGGCGAGCGAACGCGGACCAGGCCAGTGG
>CAVVIM010000025.1:0-12557 GCA_963748165.1 uncultured Alphaproteobacteria bacterium | reverse complement strand
TCTCCACGCCCTGCTTGGTCACCTCCGGCGCGGTCAAATGACCGATCGGGGTCTTGTCGAGGACTTCACGAAGAACAGCGGGGAGATCGGCCGAGGTTTTGGTCACGGTCTCGCGGATCGCGGCGTTCGGCATCGATTTGAAGAAGGCGTTGGCCTCGTCGCAGCTCTGGATCCGGCCGCGCAGGCCTTCGGCTTCCTTTTGCCTGGCTTCCACGACGGCGGGAGCACCTCCTCGCGGGACGAGCAGGACGATCGGCTGCATCTTGTACTCGTAGTTTTCAGTGTCGAGCTTCGCATCCTTGTCGTCGCCCTTGACCTCAACCGCGGCGGCGGCGGCGACTTCCTTTTCTCCAACCTGGAGGCTCTCTTTGATCCGCCCGCGAACCAGACTGGTCCAGACCATCTCGGACTTGATGCGTTCCTTCAGGGTCTCCGGTCTATGCCTTGACCCTCAAGGGTTTTTGAGAGCTTCTCGGGCGTTATGTGAATCCGCGCACTCATCTGGCGAACGAGGCATCGATATTGGACCCGGTGGGATCGACGCCGAATTGCTGGGCTTCCCGGATCTTCATCTTCTGATCGATCAGCTCGTCTATCACCTCTTTCGGGTCAGTTTTCTGTGGCTCGACAGGAAGTCGAGCTTGTTGCGCGGCTCGATGTCGTAGTCGGTGATGGGCCCGCCGTCGACGATGACGGCGACGCTCGGCGCATGCGACGGTGCTCCGGCAACCGTTAGGATGAAGGCCGCAACAGAAAGCGGCATGAGAACGGGAAGGCGCTGAAGCAGAGGAGTTGTCGTGATCATTGTCGTTGTGTCGACCGATTCGATCGGGATTGGCGCGCGGACGGCCTGCCGAGCGGTTCAACTGGATGGTCCCGCCGCCCGCCGTGGTAGCAGACTGGGCGATGGTCCGCAGGCCGACTGCAACATGACGCGTGACTCGACACCGCGGGAAGGTTCTGGCTGCGTAAGAATACGACGTTACATAGTGGCCGCCAGCACGAAGCAGTCGTCCACATAGCCGGCGCCGATCACATCTTGGTTGATCTGGTCCGCGACGAGATCCAGCGGGGGGCACCGTTCCACCGAGTTTGCCGGTACCTTGACCTATCCGCTGCCAGAGATGCCTTCGCGGCGCGTCAAATAACCGAGGTCCGGCTGGGCGGCATAGTCGCCATAGAGCAGGCCGACCGACCAGCGGTCGAGTTGGCGCGGCCTTCGGCCTCGAAGCGGTTGATGTCTCCGGTCGCCTCGTCAAGGCGTGCGCGGGTGCTGAACGTATAGGTCCGGTTCGGCGAATAGCTGAGGCTGCCGACATAGTCCGACACCGACTTGTCCAGACCGGAATCGAGGGCGGTATTGGTGACGTCGGCGACCGCGAAGGAATTCAGGCCGAACAACTGGTAGGACTGTCCGAACACCGCCGTGACGGTGCCGCCGTGATCGAACTGCGTGGTGGCCTGTACGCCGGCGTTGGCGCGGCCGCCGCCTTCGACGCGGTCGTAGCCGGAGAACTTGTCGACACTGAACAGATTGCTGGTGTCGAAATTGAAGCTCTGCGCGTCTTCGTTGGGAAGCTTGCCGGCATAGGGTTCGTTGGGACGGATGATGACCTGCGCAATCGGCTCGATCGTCGTGGTTCCCCAGGGCTGGACGTTGATGAAGGGATAGCGATATTCGAGGCCGACCGTCGGCATCACCCGCAGGGCCTGGGTTTCGCCGGTCGGCAGGAAGTTCGACACGCCGGGCTGGTTGGTCACCGAGGTGTCGATCGCGTCGGCGCGCAGGCTTGCAACGGGGTCCAGATCTCGCCCGCGGAATCGGTGAACGAGCGCCGCCAATCCACTTCGCCCGTCAGCCGTGTATAGGTGCCGGGCATGCCCCTGAGCAGGCAATTCGCCGGAGTGATCGTCCTGGCCGGATCGGCCGACGTCGGCAGGCAGTTGCCATTGGCCAGCGCGGACGCATTGGTCGCGTCGAAGGCCGCGGTCTCGCGCGTCAGGCTGGTGAAGTTCGTCTTGTAACTGAATTCGCCGCCCAGTACCGAGTGGTTGATCACGTTCGAATAGTCGATCACGGGCGCCACGACGGGCACCTGGTTCTGCAGGCCCGAAAAACTCAGATAGTAGATCGTGCGCGCGTCGAAGTAGCTGCGATTGCCGACGCCCGTCAGATAGAGCTGGGAGGTGGCCTCAGTCGGCAGGTTCAGGAACGAACCCAGCGGATCCTTGTACTGGGCGAGCCGGTAGTCGGACATGAAATAGTAGTCGGACAGCAGGACCCCGTCCCAGCCCCATACCCATTTGTCGTTGAGCGCGAACTGGCCCTTGGTTTCGATGCCGCCACGGAACTGGCGGTCGCCGGGCTGGCCGGCAAAGGCCCCCGGGTCGGTCTGGTCGATGCCATAGGCACGGATCTGATAGCCTCCGTCCGCCAGCCGTTGACGGAATTCGGCCTGCAACAGCACGCCCTGCTGCGTTGTAAAGCGCGGGCTGAAGGTCGCGTCGTAGTCGGGCGCGATGGCCCAGTAGAACGGAACTTCGACGCCGTAGCCAAAGGCCGTGTAGGAGGTGAAGGCCGGCATCAGGAAGCCGGTCTTGCGCTTCACCGTCGGATCGGGCGTGGAAAAATACGGCATATAGGCCATCGGAACGCCGAAGAACTCGAGCTGGGCGTTCTCGAAGTACAGCATCTTCTCGGTCTGGTCGTGAATGATGCGCGCGCCCTTGACCTGCCACAAAGGCGGCTTCTTCGGATCGTCCCTGCAGGGGCGCAGGCCGTGTACACGCCGTTTTCGAAACACCGTGTAGTTGCCGCCGCTGCGATCGGCGCGCGTCGCCGCCATTCGGGTCTGGTCGGCCGTGTCGACGCGCAGCGAGTCGACGAAGCCGTCCCGGTAATCGTCGCTCAGGTCCATGACATTGGCGTAGGTGATCTTGCCGTCCGCATCGGTCATGCGGATATTGCCTTCGGCATGCAGCCGTTTGGTCTTCTGATCGTAGATGACCTTGTCGGCCTCGACACTGGTGCCGTTGTAAAACATCTGAACGTTGCCGACCGCCGACACCCGCGAATTGTTGTAGTCGTAATCGACCTCGACCGCCTGGACCAGCATCTGTCCGTCGTTGGCGACGCGCGGCGGTCTCGGCCGGTGCGGCACCGGATTGTAGGTAAAGCCCTGCGCCGCGGCCGGGGTCGTCAGGGCAACGCCGAGCACGCCGGTCAGCAGCAACCCGGCCATGAGGGCGAGGACAGCTCGGCGAACTGTGGCCAAGCGGAGGCGATGACGGCACACGGCAGTGCGCCGCCCGGGTGCCGGCGACCGTCTCTGGAGGGCGGCGACAGCGGCCACTACCCGTCCTCCTGGTACAGCAAGGCCAAAAAGCCGGTGAGGCCGCCCACGCACACGGGCAGCCACGCCGCAGCGATCGGATGCATCAACTCGGCCTTGCTCAAATCCTCAGTGACTTTCGACAAAACGTAGAGCAGAAAGCCCGCACCCACGCCACTCAAAACCATCTTTTGCACGCCGCCGAAGCGGAAGAAGCGCAGGCTGACGGAAGCTGCCAGCAGCACCATCGCTGCCAGCAGAAAAGGTTGTGCGACCAGCTTATGGTACTGCAACCGATAGCCGGCGGTCGCGAATCCGGAGCTCTCCGAAGACCGGATATAACTCGGGAGTTGCCAAAAAGACACAGTCTCGGGCGTGGAGAAACTGTTGCGGACCTGGGCCGGCGTCAGGCTGGTCGGGAGATAGAAGGTGTCCTGGTCGACCGGCGGCGCGTCGAGCGAATATCGCCGCACCGATTTGAACTCCCAACGGCCTTCCTCAAGCGTCGCTTCGCGGGCTTCGATTCGTTCCTTGAACTGGTTGTCGGTGTCGAAGGTGAATACCGTGAGTCCGGTCAGCCGCACGCCCTGCTGCTCGCTGCGGGCGGCGTTGATGATGGCCTGGCCATCGCTGTTGGCGATATTGATCCAGAAGCCGGAGGCGTCCTGGATACCGCCGCCGGGTGCGGAGCCGAATAGCTGGGCTTCCATCCTGATTGAGGTTTCGCGCAGTTCGGCCGACACCGGATTGTAGGCGGTGGTGGCGAGGATGCCGAGCACCATCGAGCTTGCCAGCGCCGGCGCGATGAACTGCCAGGCCGAAACCCCGGCGGCGCGCGCCACCACGAGCTCGAGGCGCCGCGACAGCGCGAGGTAGCAGGTCATGGTCCCGATCAGCACGCAGAACGGCATCATCTTTTCGAGCAGTTGCGGCACCCGAAACAGCGATGTCTCCGCGACCATGACGGCGGATGCCGAGACCAGCCCCGATGTCTTGCGCACCATTTCGATGTAATCGACCAGCACCAGAAGCACGAAGATGCTGGCAAATACGCCCAGCGCCGAGATCACGAAGCGGCCGGCAAAATATCGCCCCAGCGTGTTGGTCATCATGCTCATGCGGTGACCGGACGTCCGAACAGCCGAAGCAGCCGCGCGTTGGATCGGTTGATCGCTTCCAGCAGCGCCGCCGGCGGTTCGACCACAGCGCCCGCCAGGATGATCCAGAGCCCGGCACCGATGGCCGCGGTAAGCATCAGATATTGCAGCACCGCCGCGAACGGCGATTTGACCGTCACGACCGAGCAGGCGAATCCCGCCATCCGCAATCCGAACACGGCCAGGATCGAGCAGCCGATTGAAAAATTGCGGCTCTGGCGGGTGGTGCGCGGTGCTCCGAGGAAGGCAAAGGTGAGGGCCGCGAATGCGAAGGGATAGATCGGCGCCATGAAGCGGTCATGCAGCTCGGCGCGGAACTGTCCCGCGAGCTGCGTGTAGATCGGATCGTTGGCCGCCGGCCAGAGCAATTCCCACAGATAGCGTTCGCGAATGCCGAGTGCGACGTCATGGCCCTGATTTGAGAATTTGGACATATCGAACGCATAGCGGCCGAACGCGACCAGCGCGGGGTCGCGCTTGCCGGTTTCGAAGCGCTGCAGATTTCCGTCCTCGAGAATCAGAAACGAGCCGGCCCCGTTCTTGAGGACCGTGCCATGGTCGGCGATGATGCTGACGCGTTCCTTGGGGTCGCGGCGGTCGTCGACAAAGATGCCGACGAGCAGTCCACCGGGGCGCCGCTCCCGGATCCGGATGGTGAGGTTCTGGTCGAGCTGCGCGAAGCGGCCGGGCTGCAGAATGTTGGTGAGCACGTCGGCCGTGATGTCGGCGTCCCATTGCTTGATCCGGCGCATGCCGTCGGGGGCGAGATAGGCGGCGATAAAGGCGACCATGACCGCCACGACGCAGGTGGCGTACACGAACGGACGGAACAGCCGGAACGGCGAGAAGCCGGCAGCATTCATCACGATGATTTCGGAATCGGTGGCAAGCTTGTTGAGGGTGTGTGAAATCGCGATCATCAGTGCGATCGGCGCGATGATCAAAACCAGCGCCGGAATCACCAGACTGGTGATGCCGAGAAAGGTCAGGATGGTCTGACCCTGGCTGGTCATCAGATCGATGCCGCGCAACGCCTGCGTAATCCAGATCACCCCGGTGAGGCTGACCAGAACCACCGCAAACGACGCCAGCGTCGTGCGAAAAATATACTTGTCGATAGACCCCATCGTTATTGCACGATCCCACTGGCGAACCGGAACCGCGGTAGCGACCGATCCTGTACTCAGGATCCCCTTCGGTCGCGCCGCGCTCGCTCCGGCCGGCTCACATCCCTCACTACCATCCCTTTGATCCGCCAACAAAATGGCTGCGCCATGGCACCCTCTGGATATGGTTAATAAATGCCCCATGTGGCCCGCCGGTCACGGGCGGCGCTTGGCAGCGCGGCGGTTGGCAGGCCATAGTGCGCCGAACCCTGTTCTCGACGGATGTGTCACACCCGGCGAGACCATTGGCCGGGTTTCCGATTCGGCTACAGCCCTGATTTCTGGAGGATTTGCTCATGTCCGGCGCCGTCAAGGTCGGCTTCGTTGCGTTTTCCGCCGTTCCGCGCGGCGTGCTGGTGGTATTTTGCGACGACGCGCTGAAATTCGGGGCTGCGACCCGTAAGACGCTGGGCACGGCAGCGGCGATGGTGGGACGCGCGGCGGCGGCCAACCAGTTCAAGGGCAAAAGCGGGGCGACGCTCGATATTCTGGCGCCGGACGGAATCAAGGTT
Organism: uncultured Alphaproteobacteria bacterium; assembly: GCA_963748165.1. Classification (GTDB taxonomy): domain Bacteria; phylum Pseudomonadota; class Alphaproteobacteria; order Rhizobiales; family Xanthobacteraceae; genus Bradyrhizobium. The sequence continues at coordinate 6,390 of CAVVIM010000025.1, read as the reverse complement.
CAGCGCTTGATTGTGCTCGGAACCGGCAAGCTTTCCGAACTCAAGGAAAAGGACTTCCTCAAATTCGGCGGCGCGATCGCCGGCAAGCTCAATGCCGGCAGCGAAGCGGCGACCATTGTCGCGGAGCTGCCGACCGCGGCCATGGAGCCCGAGCAGGCCGCTGCGGTCGCTGCAGGGGTGCGGCTGCGCGCCTACAAATTCGACCGCTACAAGACCAGGAAAAAGGACGGCGAGGAAGCCGCCTTGCGGGTCGATGTGTCGGTGGCGGTCGGCGATGTCGGCGCTGCACGCAAGGCCTTCGCTCCCGATGCCCATATCGTCGATGGCGTGCTGATCGCGCGCGAACTGGTGAATGAGCCCCCGAACGTGCTCTACCCCGTCGAATTTGCCCGCCGCGCGAGCCGGTTGCGCAGGCTTGGCGTCAATGTCGAGGTTCTCGACGTCAAGGCCATGACAAAGCTCGGCATGGGCGCCCTGCTGGGTGTCGCCCAGGGCTCGACCCAACCCGGCCGCCTCGTGATCATGCGCTGGAACGGCGGCAAGCGCGGCGATCAGCCGGTGGCCTTTATCGGCAAGGGCGTTTGCTTCGACACCGGCGGCATCTCGATCAAATCCGCCGGCAGCATGGAGGACATGAAGGGCGACATGGGGGGCGCCGCCTGCGTGGTCGGACTGATGCATGCGCTGGCCGCACGCGAGGCGAAGGTCAATGTGGTCGGCGCGATCGGCCTGGTCGAGAACATGCCCGATGGCAACGCGCAGCGCCCCGGCGACATCGTCACCTCGATGTCGGGGCAGACCATCGAGATCATCAACACCGACGCGGAAGGCCGGCTCGTGCTGGCCGACGTGCTGTGGTATGTGGCGCGCAAGTTCAAGCCGAAATTCATGGTCGATCTGGCCACGCTGACCGGCGCCATCATGGTTGCGCTCGGCACCGAATATGCCGGATTGTTTTCCAACAACGACGAACTGGCCGAACGGCTGATCACGGTCGGCACCGCGACCGGCGAGCGGGTCTGGCGCATGCCGCTTGGTCCCGAATACGACAAGCAGATCGATTCGCAGTTCGCGGACATGAAGAACACCGGCAACCGCCACGGCGGATCGATCACGGCGGCGCAGTTCCTGCAGCGCTTCGTCGACAACACGCCATGGGCGCATCTCGATATCGCGGGCACCGCGATGGGGGCGCCGAAGACGGAGATCAATCAAAGCTGGGGATCCGGCTTCGGCGTTCGCCTGCTGGACCGGCTGGTCGCGCAGTATTACGAAGCCAGGCGATGACCGAAGTGCTGTTCTATCACCTGCACGACATGACGCTGGAGAATGTCCTGCCGCCATTGCTCGAAAAGTCGCTGGAGCGCGGCTGGCGTGTGGTCGTGCAGGCCACGTCGGAAGAGCGCGCCGACGCGCTCGACGCGCATTTGTGGACCTATCGCGACGATTTGTTTTTGCCGCACGCCACGTGGCGCGCCGGCGACGCGCAGGATCAGCCGATCGTGCTGGCGGTAGCCGAGGGCAATCCGAACCGGGCCAGTGTCAGGTTTCTGGTCGACAATGCTGTCTTGCCGGCGGATTCCGACGCCTACGAACGGCTGGTCCTGATCTTCAACGGCGACGATGCCGACGCGCTTGCGGCAGCGCGGGGGGCCTGGACCGATTGCAAGACGCGGGGGTTCGAGGTCACCTATTGGCAGGCCGACGAGCGTGGCCGGTGGCAACGGCGGCAATAGCGATGCGTCGCCGTTAATGATAGTCTGCATCTTCGACCGGCGGGTCGGGACATCGTCACGGTCACGCCGTAAAGTGGTGGTGGGACGGTCATTTGCGCGGCAGGAACGGGAACTTAGATTATCGTGCGGCACCACATTTCTCATCTGACATCGCTGTTGGCGCTGCTGTTTTTGGCGCCGCTTGTCACGGGCTGCGGAGGTGCGTCGGATATTCTGTCGAAGGATGCCGACTGGTTCTCGCGCGCCGGCAGGTTGACGATCAACAATGTTTCGATTGAAACGCCGCCTCTGACGCCGAACAAGCCGGTTACCGCCGAGGATCTGGTCAGTTCCGATGGGCTCTGCCCGGGAATGGCGCCTGCGGGCCCGCCTGCCGATGCCAATGCGCTGACCGGGGGCGCGGCCGCCGCACCGCCGCCCACGACAACGGGCACCGTGGCGCTGGGTCATACCGAATGCGACGTGGTGCGCGGCATCGGCGCGCCGGACAGCGTCAATCTGTCAAACAACGCGCGCGGCGACCGGGTCGCGGTCGTCAATTACTCGCGCGGGCCGCGCGCCGGAATCTACACCTTCACGGCTGGTCGCCTGTCGTCGATCGAGGGCGCACCCGAGGTCGAAAAGCCGGCCAAGCCGGCGAGGTCCAAGCCGAAGAAGAAGCCCGCCGCGATGTGATCCCGGCGCGGCCTCCGGGTATAGCGTGAGCCGGCTCAGCCGGGCGCTTCGTCATACTGCGAACTCGCCACCAGCCATTCTTCCTCCGCCCGCAGCAACGCGCTTGCCGCGCTGGCGCGCGCTTTGGTGAGTTGCGCCGCCTGTTTAGGGTCGCGCTTGAACAAGTCCGGCAGTGCCAGCGCCGTATCGATCTTGGCGATGATGCCGTTGATGCGGTCGATTTCGGCCTCGGCGTTTGAAATCTTCTGCTTCAGCGGCACCCGCTTTTCGACCCTGTTGCGCGGCGACTTGTCGCCGCGCTCGCGCGCGCTGGCGCGCATGCCGCGCGTCGACAGCACCATGCGGCGATAGTCGTCAAGGTCGCCGTCGTAGGTCGTCACCGCGTGATTGGCCACCACCCACAATTGATCGGCGCAGGACTCGATCAGATAGCGGTCATGGGAAACCATGATGACCGCCCCGGGAAATTCGTTGATGGCCTCGGCCAGCGCGGCGCGGCTGTCGATGTCCAGATGGTTGGTCGGCTCGTCGAGAATGATCATGTTCGGGCCGAAGAATGTCGCGAGCCCGAGCAGGAGCCGCGCCTTTTCGCCGCCCGACAGGCTCCGCACCAGGGTGTCGCCGGCCTTGCCCGAGAAACCGATCGCGCCGGTACGGCCGCGCACCTTGGTTTCGAGAGCCTCCGGCATCAGTTTGCGGACGTGAGCGTAGGGCGAGCCGTCGAGATCGAGTTCGTCGACCTGGTGCTGCGCGAAATATCCGACCGACAGTTTGTCCGCACGCGTCACGCGACCGGAGAAGGGCGGCAGCCTGTTGGCGAGCAGCTTGACCAGCGTCGATTTGCCGTTGCCGTTCGAGCCGAGCAGGGCGATACGGTCGTCGGTGTCGATCCGCAGCGTAACGCGGTTGAGCACGGGACGTCCCGGATCATAGCCGACCGAGACGTCGTCGACCGCGATAATCGGCGGCGACAGCATTCTCTCCGGCACCGGAAACGAAATTTCGTGCACATCCTGCGTCACCAGCGCGGTAACGGGCTTCATCCGTTCCAGCATCTTGACGCGGGACTGGGCCTGACGGGCTTTCGATGCCTTGGCTTTGAACCGGTCGACAAAGGCCTGCAGGCGCTTGCGCTCGTCGGCCTGGCGTTTGGCGTGCTTGGCATCGAGCATTTCGCGGGTGGCGCGCTGCTCTTCGAAGGATGAGTAGGAGCCCTTGTACAGCGAAAGCTTGCCGCGATCGAGATGCAGGATCTGGTCCACCGAGGTGTCAAGCAGGTCGCGATCATGGCTGATGACGATCACGGTACGCGGATAGTTGGCCAGATGGTCTTCGAGCCAGAGCGTGCCTTCGAGATCGAGATAGTTGGTCGGCTCGTCGAGCAGCAGCAGATCAGGGGCGGCAAACAGCGTGGCCGCAAGCGCGACGCGCATCCGCCAGCCGCCGGAAAATTCCGAACAGGATTTCGCCTGGTCGGCAGTGGAAAAACCGAGACCGTTGAGGATTGCGGCGGCGCGGGCCGGCGCGGAATGCGCCTCGATATCCACCAGCCGGGTTTGGATGTCGGCGATGCGGGATGGATCGTGCGCCGTGTCCGCTTCGCACAGCAGCGCTTCACGTTCGAGATCGGCCTTCAGCACCACCTCGATGAGGCTTTCCGGACCGTCGGGGGCCTCCTGGGCGAGACTGCCGACGCGCCAGCGTGGGGGCAGGGCGATGGTTCCGGTTTCGGTCGGCAATTCGCCCCGGATCGCCCGAAACAGCGTCGACTTGCCGACGCCGTTGCGGCCGACAAAGCCGACCCGGGCGCCCGGTACGATCTGGGCTGAGCCATGATCGATCAGCAGCCGCCCGGCGATCCGGACCGATATGTCGGTGATTGAAAGCATGCGGCCTTGTCACCGGAGCCGCCGCCAAACGCAACCGGTTTATGGCCGAAATAATTGCCCCACCGGTCAGATCCGGCGAAAATCCGTCCGCCTAGTTCGGCGGGCGGCCGCCCTGGTCGCTTCGGCGCAATTCATCGAGCAGATGCTGGAGATGCACCGAGGGGCGCGAGGTCTCCGGCCGCAGTTCCTTTTGCAGCCGTTCGCCCACGGCGTCGCAAATCGATCGGCTCGTCTTGCGATCGATCTCCGCGCTCTGCTTGGCGGTGTGGCTGTTCATGACGGGTTCCGGTTGATTTGCAGTTCAAACTGGTGGCTGCCAAACCAAGTCTCCGGGGTCCAAATTGTTTCCGCCTGATGCGACGATTGCTGCCACTAAAAGCGACGGTCGGTTCCATGCAAATCAGCAAAAAAGCCCCCGGCTGCGGCGGCCGGGGGCTCTTGAGGTTGGACGCGGCTCGGATCAATAGCAGCGATTGACCAGGCGCCAGCGGGGGCCCCAGGGGGTCGGCACCAGCCGGCGCGCATAGCAGCCGCCATAGCCATAATAGGCCGGACCGCCGACATAGAAGCGCGGACCCCAGCCCCAGCCGCGGTGCCAGCCGCCATGCCATCCGCCGTGCCAGCCGGGGCCGAAGGCGGAAGCAGAGGTCGGTGCCAGCGCGGCCGCACCGAGCGCGGCTGCAGCAACTGCAACAAGCGAGAGTTTGCGTAACATGATCATCTCCTCGGGTTTGGCGCCACCGGCGCCATCGATGAAGCTCCGAACGCATCCTTTCGAGCGTGACCGGGCGCGTTCGGTCGATTGAAGCCTATTGCGGAGAAGGTGAACGAGGCCGGGACGATGACTTCAGAAAAGGTTCATCTCAGTGAAATCGCCGTAACCTCGGGCGCTGCGGCGATGCCGGAGGGCGAGCTTGCGGCGGTCCGCCGATGGCGCCGGATCGCTTGCCGTCCCCCGATAGCGCCGATATAAGCCCCGCAACTCCCACCAGCGTTGTTCAAGGACGAAATCATGGCGATTGAGCGCACCTTCTCGATTATCAAGCCGGACGCAACCGAGCGCAATCTGACCGGCGCGATCAATGCGCTGATCGAGCAGGCCGGACTTCGCATCGTTGCGCAGAAGCGCATTCGCATGACCCGCGAACAGGCCGAGACCTTCTACGCCGTGCACAAGGCACGTCCTTTCTTTCGCGAGTTGGTGGACTTCATGATTTCCGCGCCGGTCGTGGTACAGGTGCTCGAGGGCGAAAACGCTTTATTGCGGCATCGCGATGTGATGGGCGCGACCGACCCTTCCAAGGCGGCTGGCGGAACGATTCGCAAACTGCATGCGAAGTCGATCGGTGAGAATTCGGTCCACGGCTCCGACGCCGCCGAGACCGCGGCCATCGAAATCGCCCAGTTTTTCTCCGGCAATGAAATTGTCGGTTGACGGACGCCGAGGCCGGTGCCGGATTAGCCGACGATAGCCGCGCGGGCCCCCGCACGGTCGAGGGAACGGGCTGTGAATTGGCTGTTGCAGGTCTTTGATCCCACCAATGTCGGCGCGTTTTTCGCGCACTTCCGGACCGATCTGCAAACACCGGCATTCTGGCTCGCCGTCGGCAAGATCATCTGGATCAATATCCTGCTCTCGGGTGACAATGCGCTGGTGATCGCGATGGCCTGTCGCGGCCTGGCGCCAGCGCAGCGCCTGTGGGGCATGGTGATCGGCGCCGGCATCGCGGTGGTGCTGTTGATCGCATTCACCGGCGTCGTCACGACGCTGATGGTGCTGCCCTATCTGAAGCTGATCGGCGGTCTCGCGCTGATCGTGATCGCGGCCAAGTTGCTGGTGCCCGACCGGGAGGGCGACGACGTCGCGGCCGGCACCAGTCTCTGGCACGCCATCCGCATTGTCGTGGTCGCCGACATCATCATGAGCCTCGACAACGTCATCGCGGTCGCCGCTGCCGCAAATGGCGAGCTTTCGCTGCTGCTTCTCGGGCTGGCGATCAGCATCCCGATGATCATTGCCGGTGCGGCGCTCATCATGATGGTGCTCGACCGGCTTCCGATTTTGATCTGGCTCGGCGCGATACTGCTGG
>CAVVIM010000024.1:0-10752 GCA_963748165.1 uncultured Alphaproteobacteria bacterium | reverse complement strand
GCTGCCACGGCGTTTCGAGCGAGGTGGCTGCCGGGTCGGGTAAAGAAAAAGGCGTCGAACAGGAAATCCAGCAAGTCCAGCAAGAATCGGGCGGAATCTGAAAACGCGTATTCCTCGTAGGCTGGCTCGACCGAGCCATGCCAGGGGCCGTGGAACTTCTCCAGCATTTCCTCGGCGGGGCTGTGGCCGGTATCGAGAATCCGATCGAGCGGCTCGAGATCGGCGGCTCTCGTCCCCGGCCGAGGTGGTCGACCCGGCCGCGGTCGCCGCCGCCGCCGAATGCGCCAGCGTCAGGCATTCCTTGGCGATTTCGAACAGATAGCGGTCCCTGATCCGGGTCTTGAAGCCCATGCGCAGCATCGTCGCGCATCGCCTGGCGCTCCTGCGCATTCCAGTGCTTGACGATGTCCCACGCCGCATCGAGGCTGGTGTAGATCATCAGCAATCCGACCCAGAACGCCGGCAGGGCGGGCGGCCCGTCCCCACGGCACGCCGTCGGCGTTCTCGGCTCGGGCTGCTCTATGACGACACCAGCCTCGATGCGGCGTGGGCATGGTCAAGCACTGGAATGCGCAGGAGCGCCAGGCCATGCGCGACGACGTGCCGCGCCGTGGGCTTCAAGACCCGGATGAGGACGGCTCCTGTGTTAGAAATCGCAAGGAATGCCTGACGCTGGCGATTTCGAACAGATAGCGGTCCCTGATCCGGGTCTTGAAGCCCATGCGCGGCACGTCGTCGCGCATGGCCTGGCGCTCCTGCGCATTCCAGTGCTTGACGATGTCCCACGCCGCATCGAGGCTGGTGTCGTCATCAGCAATCCGACCCAGAACGCCGACGGCGTGCCGTGGGGACGGCTGCCCGCCCTGCCGGCGTTCTGGGTCGGATTGCTCTATGACGACACCAGCCTCGATGCGGCGTGGGACATCGTCAAGCACTGGAATGCGCAGGAGCGCCAGGCCATGCGCGACGACGTGCCGCGCATGCGGCTTTGAGACCCAGATCAGCCACACTATGTGTTGGAATCGCCAAGGAATGCCTGACGCTGGCGCATTCGGGCTTGCGGCGACGCGGCCAGGTCGGCGCCCACCTCGGCCGCGTCGCCGCAAGCCCGAAGTGCGCCAGCGTCAGGCATTCCTTGGCGATTTCGAACAGATAGCGGTCCCTGATCCGGGTCTTGAAGCCCATGCGCGGCACGTCGTCGCGCATAGCCTGGCGCTCCTGCGCATTCCAGTGCTTGACGATGTCCCACGCCGCATCGAGGCTGGTGTCGTCATCCAGCGCGATCCGACCCAGAACGCCGGCAGGGCGGGCGGCCCGTCCCCGCGGCACGCCGTCGGCGCCGCGCATTTCCAGATAGCGCTTCGATCGCACCTCGGGGAAGATAGACTGGACAGATGATTGGCCCAGTCCGACAGCGTCGGGCGCTCGCCGGGAAGGGCGGAATTCCGGCCGTCGAAGAAATCGCGGAACGACGATCCCGCCACATGGATCTGGGAATCGCCGCGCTTGATGAAATACATCGGCACATCGAGCGCATAGTCGACCCAGCGCTCGAACCCCATGCCGTCCTCGAACGCCCACGGAATGCATCCCGGAACGCGCATTGTCGGTATCGCGCCAGATTTCGGAGCCAGACGACAGGAAGCCGTTGGGCTTGCCTTTTCGGTGAACGGTGAATTGGCGAACAAGGCGGTCGCCACCGGCTGCAGCGCCACCGACACCCGGAGCTTCCTGACCATGTCGGCTTCCGAGCAGAAGTCGAGATTCGTCTGCACCGTGCAGGTCCGGTACATCATGTTGAGGCCGTATCCACCGACCTTCGGCATGTCGTCGGTCATGATCCTGTAACGGCCTTTCGGCATCACCGGAATTTGCGCCCGCGACCAGGATGGCGTCATGCCAAGCCCGAGAAACCGGATGCCGAGCGGTGCCGCGATCTCGCGCACCTGCGCCAGATGCGCCATCAGCTCGGACTGGGTCTGATGCACGTTCTTGACCGGCGCGCCCGACAGTTCAAACTGCCCGCCGGGCTCCAGCGAAATCGCGCCGCCGCCGGTGACGTCGTAGAGCCCGATGATGTTGCCGCGCTCATGATCGGTTCCCAGCCGAGCAGGAGCTTCATGCCCTCGAGCAGGGCGCCGATCCCGCGGCCCCCTTCGTAGGGAACCGGAAGATGGCCCTCGGCCGTGAACGGCGTTTTTTCGTGTTCGGTGCCGATCCGGAATTTGGAAACCGGCTTCACGCGGCCTTGAGCCACGCGACCACTTCGTCGCGCGACTGCAGCGGCGTCATATCGATCTGGTCACGCGCCATACGGATTTCGGATAAAAGGCGCTTCGACCGAACGCGCGCGGTGTCGGGGTTGGCCCCGGACCGATCGGCCCGGAGTTGCTTGAGGCGATAACAATATCATCGGACGGGCGCGCCGTCTCTCGCGGCGAGCGCGGGATCCTCCTCGCAGGAGCAGCCGAGCCGGTCGAGCAGGCCGCAGAGCTTCAGCGCATCCGTATCGGACAATTTCGAGCCGACATGCTTTTCGATCGCGGCGGAATACGCGCTCCACATCTTCTTCTGCAGCTCGCGCCCGGCCTCGGTGATTTCGACGAACTGGCCACGCTTGTCGATCTTGCATTCGCGGCGCGCCGCCAGCCCCTCGTCGACCAGCCGGTCGATCAGCCGCGAGGTCGAGTATTGCGGGATCAGCATCTGCTTTTCCAGCTCCACCGGGCGCATTTCGCCGCTCGGCGCGCGCGACAGCTCCAGCAACGCATCATACCAGGCGACGGCGGAAACCCCGCCTTCTTCAGATCCTTCTCGACGGCGTCGAGCACCCGGCTCTGAGCCGCATCAGGCGGATCCAGGCCGCGGTGGCTTCGGTCGATGGTTTGCGTTTCATGGCTCGGTCCATACATCAGGCGCGTGAGTGTACCGCACTAAATGCATCTGCATCAATCTTGACTATTCCATGCAAATGCATTTAATGACCCGGCTCAACCAACCAGTACCGATCGCAGGAAGGAAATTCCCATGAACCGTATCTCTCCCCGGGCGCCTGCTCGCTTCGCCCCATATCGCGCTGCATGAAGCCGGCCTGCAACACGAGCTGGTCAAGGTCGACCTCAGGGCGAAAAAGACCGAAAACGGCGACGATTTCACCGCCATCAATCCCAAGGGCCAGGTCCCGGCGCTGCTGCTGGACAGCGGCAACTCCTGACCGAAGGCCCGGTGATCGTGCAGGTCATCGCCGACAAGGCCGCCGGCAAGAACCTGGCCCCGGCCAACGGCACCGACGCCCGCTACCGGATGCAGGAGTGGCTGAACTTCACCACCAGCGAGCTGCACAAGAATTTCAGCCCGCTGTTCAATCCGGCGATACCGACGCAGGCGAAAGCTATCGAACGGGCCCGGGAGTTGAGTTCCGGAACGTCACCGCACGTCGAACGCGTTCGGAACACCACCGGCGGATCACCCGACAAGTGGCGAGAGCCGTAACGTACAACGAACACCACTGGTCAATGGGCTATTTGGGGGAGGATAGCTAAACGGGGCTGAAAATGTCTGGTGACGACTATCGAGACGTGCCGCGCAAGAATTCCGAGGTCCGCGGCCTCGCGGCGCGGTTGCGATCGCATTTCGGGGTCTCGGATACCGAGCACGTAGACGTGCTGGAATGTGCCAGCCGTGGCGACATTTGGACCGTCAAAGGTATCAAGCCGCTCCGACTAGAATATCTCGCAGACAACCAGATGGGGGATACTGCCGGCCTGACGAGCTACGACGGCCGCACCATCATCATCCAGATTCCGCGCCGAATCCGACACGACGCGTTTCTCGGCGACGGGTTTGCCCGTAACACAATCGCTCATGAGTTTGGTCATGCAGTGATGCACTTCGAGAAACTGTCGTTGGGAGCGGTCATGGCCCGGCGGTCCGCGGGGAATGTCACACCCAAGTGGATATCTGCGTACGAATCAGCAGAACATCATGCTCGAGTTTTCGCTCCCGCATTTCTCATAAACGAAGCCATCGCGCGGTCGCTCGACTCTGTTGACGAAATCTCAGTGCGCTTCGGCATCAGCCGGCCCTCCGCCGAAATCTATTTCGAGCAGATTCAGTCAGAGAGGAACCGCGCGGCATCCGCTGTAGAAGTACGCCGCATGGTCGACCAACTCATCAATTCCATGTCGCCGAAAGCATTGGGTCCAACGTTTATGAATGACTGTTGCTCGGTCTGCAGCAATCAGACGGTTTTCCCCGTCGGTCATAAGTTTATGTGCCAGACCTGCGACACAATATACGACCGTTTCCAGGACGGAGATCAGGCGGATTAGCTGATGATCCGAGATCAGATCTGGTCGCCACCTCGCGGCGCATAGCCGGGATGGAGCAAGCGTAGCCCGGATGGAGCGCAGCGAAATCCGGGGCTCTCACCCGCATCGCGATTCCCGGATTGCGCTGCGCTGCATCCGGGCTTCTGTAACGGGCCTCGACGTGTCAATCCCTTTTTGCGTTATCCACTCGCCGGGGACTTGCTTCTGTACGGGATCGGCGCAAGGCCGTCGCCTGATGGAGTTCATGGAGGATAGGTCGGCCAATCTACGGAAGCGTGATCGCATCTTGGAGATGTGTCGACATCCCGGATGACGGTCTGACCTGATCCATCGTCCCGGCGAAGGGACTTCGCTTCGGGAGAGCTGGTGTCGTGCTCCGCCCGAAAACCTGCTTTTCCCTGTTAAGCTGCTGCAGCAGCAGCGTTGAATGGTGTTGCGTTGGCGAGCATGCGATGCAGGATCACCGCGAGCTTGCGCGCCAGCGCGACTTTGGCTTTGCTGCTGCCGGCTCGCCTGGCGATCCGCATCGCCCAGCTCTTGAGCTGCGAGCAGCCTTTGACGGGCTTTGTCAGCATGACGTGAGCGGCCTGGTAGAGCGCCTCGCGCACCGAGGCGTCACCAATCTTGCTGATCCGCCCCGAGTAGTCGGTCTCGCCGGACTGATACTTCTTCGGCGTTAACCCGAAATGCGCTCCGGTCTGCTTCGACGACTTGAACCGTGCCGGATCGTCGATCGCCGAGGCATAGGTGAGCGCCACGATGGGCCCCACCGCCGGCGTCGTCATCAACAACCTGGTTCTTGCATCCGAGCGTGCCATCGCGCGCACGCGCTTCTCAAAGACGTTGAACTCGCGCAACAGAACCGTGCGCACCGAGAGCAGCGCCTCGCCGATCGTCTCCAGGTGGCGATGACCCTTCACCAGTTCCTGGATGCGTCCGGCAAAGCTCCGCGCCGTGGTTTTGCCAACCTTCAGCCCGAAGCCGCGCAAGATACCGCGCAGGCTGTTCTCGACGTCCAGGAGCTTGCTCTGGACCAGCTTGCGCGCGGTCAGGACCGCTCGTGCTTCCTGCGCACTCAGCGACTTGCAGTGCACCGGCCGGAACCAGCCGAGCCGCATCAATTGCGCGATGCCGCGCGCGTCATTGCGGTCCGACTTCACCGGCATCGCCTCGAACGCCTTCCGCACGTGCCGTGTCTCCAGCAGTTCGACCGCCAACCCCGCTTCCCGCGTTGCCGCATAAAGCCACTGCGACAACGGCCCGGCTTCCAGCCCGATCCGGCTCAGTTCATAGCCCAGCGACCTCAGCCAGCCGATCAGCGCTTCCGGCTCGCTGGCTGCCTTGCCTTCCCGAATAATCTTGCCGTTGCTATCCACAACGCACACACTCGAGCATTCCAATGACACGTCGATTCCTGCATAATAGTCCATGGTCGTCTCTCCTCGATGTTTGGAGCGAGGTCCACACCTCGACTCCGTTACACCATCAATGTGAGGGACGACCGCCCGCCTTCCAAGCCAGCCGCGCGACGCGCGCAATCAAACAGCGCCGTAGCTAGCGCGGCTGGCCTGGAGCGCAGACCGGGGCCCGTTACCCCATCTACACGATCGGTTTTGTGGCCGGCATCCAATTTGACGACCTCGCCTTTTCCAATCCCTGCACCGGTGCTATGTCCCGGACATGACCACCGCCGAAGACATTGAAAAAGCGATCCAGCAGCTCGCGCCCGGCGAGCTTAGACGGCTGCGCGCCTGGTTCGAGGCCTTCGACGCGGAGCAATTCGATGCGGCAATCGAGCGGGACGCTCGCGCCGGCAAACTCGATGCTCGCGCCGAGGAAGCGCTCGCCGCTCACCGCGCCGGACGTTCGCGCGATTTGTGAGGTATTTCGCGTCACCCAAATTCTGGTGGCTGCGAAGCCTTGCCTCTTGCTGCGAGCCCGGATGTCTCCGCCGTCATTGCTGTGCGAGCGCAAGCGACGAAGCAATCCGTGGGCCGTCATTCCGGGGCGATGCGAAAGCATCGAGCCCGGAATGACGCAGAGCGTTGGATTGCTTCGCTTGCGCTCGCAATGACGGAGAGAATTGTAGCCCGGATGGAGCGCAGCGAAATCCGGGGCCGTCTTACCCGCGTCGCGATTCCCGGATTGCGCTGCGCTCCATCCGGGCTACGGATGTTTTCTGCCGTCGCAATGACGGTGGGAATATCGCGCGGAGCGCAAATAGCTAGCGAGCGTAGCCCGGATGTCTCCGCCGTCATTGCGAGGAGCGTAAGCGACGAAGCAATCCGTGGGCCGTCATTCCGGGTTCGCGCTAACGCGCGCCCCGGAATGACGCAGAGCGTTGGATTGCTTCGCTTGCGCTCGCAATGACGGAGAGAATTGTAGCCCGGATGGAGCGCAGCGAAATCCGGGGCCGTCTTACCCGCGTCGCGATTCCCGGATTGCGCTGCGCTCCATCCGGGCTACGGATGTTTTCTGCCGTCGCAATGACGGTGGGAATATCGCGCGGAGCGCAAACCGCTAGCGCTGCCGCTGCGCCAGGTAGAACCCGGACAGCACCGTGGCCAGTCCGACCGCCTGCAGCGCGGTCGGGGTCTCGCCGAGCAGCAGCCAGCCGGCGAGCAGGGTCAGCGCCGGCACGATCGCGGGAAAAACCGCGGCGCGAGCGACGCCGAGAGTCTGGATCGAGAACACGAACAGATACATCGCCGCGGGGCCGGCCAGGATCCCCTGCCCCAGCGCCTGCAGCGCATTCTCACGAAGGCCGATCGCCGCCACGCGGCCGAGCCCACCTGTCGCCGCATACACCGGCAGCAGCGACAGCGACAGCACGTTGATGATTGCGGCCGCGGAGAAGGCGGAGACCCGCCAATAGCGCAGCAGCGTACCGAAGCCTGCGAACATGAAGCCGGTCAGGACGAAGATCAGATCGCCCTGCACGCCGCTCAGCCCGATATGGCCGATCAACTCGCCGCCGATCACCGCAAGACCGCCGACGATGACGACCGCGCCGGCCACGCGCGACAACGAAACCCGCTCCTTGAGCAAGGCGGCCGCGAGAAACAGTCCGCCCAGGGTCGCGCTGGAGGGCTGGATCACGCTGCCATGCCCCAGCGGGACGTACAGGAAGCCGGTATAGCTGATGATCGACATCACCGGTCCGCCCAGCACCATCAGCACCATCCCGCGGCCCCACCCGATGCCGCAGAGGTTGCCAAGCCCGGCACGAAGCACAAGCGGCAGGAATGCCAGGCCCGACCACAGGAAGCGATGCATCAACAGGTCCGCGGGCGTGAATCCGACCTTCAGCCCGTGCCGTGTCGCCACGAAGCCAAGCGCCCAGCACAGCGCCGCGCCGAGCCCGCAGGCGACCCCCAGCAGCGCCGGTGTCGCATCGGATTTTTGGACTGAAGCATCGGCGCCGCCGCGGGTCGGCTCGTTCATCGCGGACCCTTACGTGAGCTTGCACAGCGGTTCAACCCGCGGACACGCAAGGCTCACGCGCCCCGGAATGACAGCGCGCGCAGTCTCACATCTCGCTCAGGTCAGGCGGGTCGAACCAGTTGGTCAGCGACAGGCCGCCGTCGACCACGATGGCGGCGCCGGTGACGTAGGCCGAGATCCGGTTCGACAGCACTGCCAGCGCCATCGGAGCAAGGTCCCGGGATTCCCCGAGGCGGCCTAACGGGATGTGTTTGGCGAGCGACGGATCGGCGACAAAGCCGCCGGCGGCGATGGCACCGGGCACCAGTGCGTTGACCCGGATGCCGTGGCAGCCAAGGGTTTTTGCCAGTTCCCGGACCAGCATCGCCATCGCCGCTTTCGCGGTCGAGTAGTGCGGCAGGTTGCGCGGCGTGCCGGCGTGCAGCGAGGTCAGCAACAGAAACGAGCCGGGCTCATGCGCCGCGATCAGTTGTCGCGCCAGTTCGCGCGCGAGGTGAAAGCCGGCGTCGAGGTTGACCGCATGCATCTGCTGCCAGGTCTCACGGCTGACGGCAAAGGCATGATCGGCCTCGCGGCGCGGCGGCGAGGCGCTGTGGACGAAATGGGTCACCTGCCCGACCGCTCTTTGCGCGTCCGCCAGCAGCGCATCGCAGGCGGCAAGCGTCGCGAGGTCGCCGACCCACGGCACCGCCAGCTCCGGTCGCGGCGAGGCCGCCACCGCCGCGGTGACGGTATCCTCGCGCAGATCGGCAAACACGGTTTTCACGCCCTCCCCAACCAGCGCCTGGGCGATGGCACGGCCGATGCCGTTTCCCGCACCGGTGACCAGCGCCGCTTCGCGCACGGGGTCGAAGGGCGAATTCAGCAGGCTCATAGGGGGATCTCCGGTTGAGACAAAATCAATGCGCGGGGCATCCCCGGAAAGCAAGCGGGCCGCGTGTCTGCTGAAGATCAACCAAACCGGGCGCGTCTATCGCCACTGCAAAAAATCGCCACAATCCTTTTCTTTGAGATAAGCCGGTTACGAGAGGAGAGCTTCAGATGCGGATCGCAACGACGATGTTCGCGGGTTCGATGGCCGCGCTGGCCCTTCTGACATCCCCCGCGCTGGCGAAACATTCCGACGCCGCAGCGGCTGACGACAAACCGGCGGCATCGCCGTGCACGGCGTACCAGCCGGCTGCCGATGGATCATGGAAGCCGCTGCCCTGCGAGGAAGGCGATTCCGGCAGTCGGCCCTCGCGCAAATCCGCGGCGCGAACGACCGACGAACACACCCGCTGAGCCCCGCGGGCCGACGACGGCCAGCCTCGCCGGCGCGATGCATTGCTTCCGGTTACGCCGGGGCGCGCCGCCACACAACAGCCGTCCTCGCCCGCGGAAACGGGCGACCCGGTATTCCGTTGCGTCGGCGATCAAACCGAAGCGCCGCGTCCCGACGCCGTCATTCCGGGGCGATGCGAAAGCATCGAACTCGGAATGACGACGAGGGGGTAAATCTGCCCGACGGGCAAATCAGCAGAAAGCTGTCTAGCCCAGGTTGCAAAAATATATTGCTTCACCTTTCACCCAAATCAACTCTATAAGCGCGGCCGTCCCGCTCCACATAGAGGGGCGTATCATGATCGTCACGAACGTTGACGCGGGATGCGATGGACGCGGGTGGTGTCGAACGACGAACGACAGCAACGCGGACGGCAAAGCCGTGTGGTCCTGGCGCCCCGACGCTGGCGTCAAGTTTGCGGGGCAACCCGCAGGCGACGGTGGCAGACAAGCCCGGTCACCGAGGAGAGCGCGGAATAAGCCGTAAACCATTGCGCAGGGAATGCCGGACTGATCCGGTGAACCTGTGGTGACTAGTATCCGCTTTTCATAAAGCGTGAGTCGTGATTCAACATCGGGATGATACCCGAAGCAAGAGAAGTCGACCTTTCGAAGAGCGATCGCAAGGTGCTTGAGGCGCGTTGTCGCTCACCGGTGACAATGCAGCGCGATTTGAAGCGGGCGCGGATCGTTTTGTTGGCGGCGGCCGGGCGCAGCACGCGGTCGATCGCCAAGGAAGTCGGTGTCCAGCCTCGAATTGTCAGCCTTTGGCGGCATCGCTATGCCGACCATGGCCTTGAAGGGCTGCAAGACAAGCCTCGGCCTGGCAAGCAGCCGATCTATACGAAGGCCACCGACAAGCGGATTCTTGCGGCCGCTGGACAAACCGGCACCGGAGGGATTTGCACGCTGGACCGGGCCGCTGCTGGCCGAGGCGCTGGGCGATGTTGACGTCCAATATGTCTGGCGGTTCCTGCGCAGCCACAAGATCGACCTCGTGGTTCGCAAGTCCTGGTGCGAGAGCAACGACCCGAAATTCACGGCCAAAGCCGCCGATGTTGTCGGCCTCTACGTCGCCCCGCCCGCGAAGGCCATTGTGCTATGCGTGGACGAAAAGCCTTCGATCCAGGCTTTGGAGCGAGCGCAGGGCTATCTGAAGTTGCCCAATGGTCGCGCCTTGACCGGTCAGAGCCACGACTACAAGCGGCATGGCACGACAACGCTGTTTGCGGCACTCGAGGTTGCCACCGGGAAGATCATCGCGACGCATTCAAAACGGCGGCGGCGTGTCGAGTTCCTCGACTTCATGGACAGCGTCGCTTCGGCTTTTCAGGACCGCCAGCTTCACGTCATCCTCGACAACCTCAACACCCACAAGAAGAACGAGCATTGGCTCAAGGCCCACCCCAATGTGTACTTTCATTTCACGCCGACAAGCGCATCCTGGCTCAACCAGGTCGAGGTATGGTTCTCGATCTTGCAGGGGCAGTCGCTCAGCGGGGCCTCCTTCACCAGCCTCAAGCAACTCCAGGAGCACATCGATGCCTATATCAACGCATACAACGACAAAGCTGAGCCCTTCGTCTGGACCAAGAAAAAGGTCCGTCAACGCCGCTTCAAAGGTCGCCGTATCACTCAGCTCTGATTCCGGGTA
>CAVVIM010000023.1:0-5869 GCA_963748165.1 uncultured Alphaproteobacteria bacterium | reverse complement strand
TCGATCGCTTCTCGCCGGGAATTGCGGACGACTGCATGTCGGCCGTGCTTGCGGCTCCGCGTCGCACTTTACGCCGTTGACCCTATTTGCCCAAGGCACGACAATACCGGCAACTTTGCGTTGCAGGAGATGCTTGATTTTGAAAGTGGTGTCAAGCCGCGCCGATGATCCGAACAAAATAGCGGAGGAACTCGCCATGAAAATGCACATTCTTGCAGAGGACGAGTTTCGCCACGCTGCTAGCCGGCAGCCTTGCCGTGCCGGGGTTCGCCGCAGAGCAGACTATCAGCACCGACATCGGCACACTTGATCAGCAGACGGCTGAGAAAGTGTTTCCCGCCAAGCCATCTTATTCGCCTTACGCGGGCCGTAACTTCCCCACCAGGCCATTCTTTGGCGACACTCATTTGCATACGTCGTTTTCAATGGACGCCGGTGCATTCGGCGCCCGGCTGGGTCCAAAGGATGCGTACCGTTTTGCCAAGGGCGAAGAGGTGATCGCCTCGAGCGGACAGCACGCCAGGCTTTCACGACCGCTGGACTTCCTGGTGGTGACGGATCACTCGGACGGCATGGGGTTTTTTCCGCAACTGATGAGCGCCGATCCCGCGCTGATGGCGACGCCGCAAGGCCGCAAATGGTACGACGACATCAATTCCGGCAAGGGGGCGCAGGCAGCGATCGATATCATCACCAGTTTCGGCAAGGGTCAGTTGCCGAAGGGTTTCCCGATGCCGGGCACGCCGGCTTACCGCAGCGCCTGGCGCGAGACCATCAAGGCAGCGGAAGAGGCCAACGAACCGGGCCGCTTCACCGCTTTTATCGGTTATGAGTGGACCTCCAATGCCGGGGGAAATAACCTTCATCGCAACGTGATCTGGCGCGATAATGGTGCAAAGGCCAGCCTCGTCGAGCCCTTCACCACCCAGCCGCCGCTTGGCAGTCCCAATCCGCGCGACCTTTGGAAGTGGATGGCGATATGCGAAGAAAAAACCGGCGCCGAGATCCTGGCTCTGGCGCATAACGGAAATCTTAGCAACGGCCGCATGTTTCCCATTGTCGAATCATTCACCGGCAAACGCATCGACCGCGAATATGCCGAGAACCGCACCCGCTGGGAGCCGCTCTACGAAGCCACGCAGATCAAGGGTGACGGCGAGACCCACCCGTTTCTTTCGCCCAATGATGAATTCGCCAACTTCGAACGCTGGGACAAAGGAAACCTTGATCTGACCGAATTGAAGAAGCCGGAGATGCTGGAATTCGAGTATGCCCGTTCTGCGCTCAAGAACGGCTTGAAGATGGAGGCCGAACTCGGCGCAAACCCCTACAAGTTCGGCCTCGTCGGCAGCACCGATGCGCATACCGGGCTCGCGGCAGTCGAAGAGGATAATTTCTTCGGCAAGACGTCTTCCTCGGAGCCGAGTGCAGAGCGCGCGACGCATCCCTTTGTCAAGACTGACAAGGCCGTGATCATGGGTTGGGAACAGACGGCTTCGGGCTACGCCGCGGTCTGGGCAACGGAAAATACCCGAGAAGCGATCTTCGATGCCATGAAGCGGCGCGAGACCTACGCCACCACCGGCCCGCGCATGATCGTTCGTTTCTTCGGGGGTTGGGACTTCGAGGCCGGCGACGCCGCCGACCGCATGCCAGCCAAGATCGGTTACACCAAGGGTGTGCCGATGGGCGGCGACCTCTCGAACGCCCCGAACGGCAAGTCGCCGACGTTCCTTGTCGCTGCGCTCAAGGATCCGATCGGTGCCAATCTTGACCGTATCCAGGTCATCAAGGGATGGCTCGGGAAAGACGGCCAGACGCAGGAGCGGATCTATGACGTTGCGGTTTCCGGAAACCGCAAGATAGATGCGGATGGCCGCAGCAAGACACCCGTAGGCAACACGGTCGACATTGCGAATGCGACATGGACCAACACCATCGGTGCTGGTGAGATGATTACGGTTTGGAAGGACCCCGACTTTGATCCCGCCTTGCGCGCATTCTATTATGTGCGCGTGATCGAGATACCGACGCCACGCTGGACGGCCTATGACGCAAAATACTTTAGGGTCGCCATGCCGAAGGAAGCCCCGACGACCACGACCGAGCGCGCCTATACGTCGCCGATCTGGTACACGCCTTGAAATTCGTGCTGCCGAGGGAGCCGCTATTCCAATTTCTCGTGCTCGGCACGGCGCTGTTTGGTCTGTTTCATTTGGTCGGCGGCAAGAAGGCTGAGGCGCCCGAACGGATCGTTGTTTCTTCCGCCCGGATCGCCAGCCTTGCGGAGGGATTTGCCCGTACCTGGCAGCGCCCGCCGGGCAAAGAGGAATTGCAGGGCCTCGTCGACGACTACATTCGCGACGAAGTGTTCTACCGCGAGGGCCGCGCCGCCGGCCTCGACCGCGATGACGTCATCATTCGCCGCCGTGTGCGACAGAAGATGGAGTTTTTCGCTGAAGATGCCGCCATCTCCGAACCCACCGAGGACCAGCTTGCGGCCTATCTTCGGTCCAAGGCGGAGCGATTCAAGACCGAGGATCATGTTGCGTTCCGCCAGGTGTTCCTGAGCGCGACTCGGCGCGCGGGCAGCATCGACAGCGATGCCAAACAGGTTGCCGACGTGCTGGCTCGCGCCGACGCGGCGGTGGACACCACCACGCTCGGCGATCCCTTCCTGCTCGGCGAGGAATTCAAAGCCGTATCGCGCAATGAGATAGCAGGCGTATTCGGCGACGGCTTCGCCAAACGCATGTCCGCGGTGGAACCGGGCCGCTGGCAGGGACCGATCTCTTCCAGCTTCGGCCAGCATTTCGTCTATGTCAGCGCACGAATTCCCGGAACCCTGCCGCCGCTCGATGCTGTCCGGGAAGCCGTCCGCCGCGAGTGGTCGAGTGCACGCCGGCTCGAGGCGGAGCAGAAGCTCTATGCCTCGCTTCGGCAGCGTTACGAAATCGTGGTGGAGACGCCGTCCAGATCAGCGCAAGTCGAAACCAGCCGATGAGATGTTTTCTTGGGTGTTTTGCCGTTCTGTGCCTGCTGTTGGCGCAACCGGCGCGCGCGGATGAACTGCGGCCAGGCTATCTGGAATTGCGCCAGACGACACCGGACAGCTACAGTCTGCTTTTCAAGATCCCGGCGCGGGGCGAAGACCTGCGTCTTGCGATCTACGTGAAGCTGCCCGAGGGCACCCAGGATGTCGGGACGCCGCGAACCTCATTCGGCGACGGTGCCTATGTTGAACGCCGCACCATCCGCCGCGATGGAGGATTTACCGGGCATGCGATCACCATTGATGGTCTCTCGGCAACATCCACTGACGTGTTGGTTCGGGTCGAAAGCCTCGCCGGCGCCATACAGACCGAACGGCTGTCGCCGACGAAGATTGCCTTTGTTGTGCAGGCCACGCCGGGCGCAGGAGAAGTGGCGGCAACTTATCTGCGCCTTGGCATCGAGCACATCCTGTTCGGCTTCGATCACCTGCTGTTCGTCCTGGCGCTGGTGATCCTGGTTCGGGACTGGCGGCGGGTGGCTGTCACGGTGACGGCATTCACCATTGCACACAGCATCACGCTCGCCGCCGCGACGCTTGGTTTTGTCCACATGCCAGGCCCGCCGGTGGAAGCAACCATAGCGCTCAGCATCGTATTGGTGGCCGTCGAGATCGTGAATGCTCGGCATGGAAAGCCAAGCTTGACCGCGCGCCTGCCTTGGCTCGTTGCCTTCAGCTTTGGCCTGTTGCACGGCTTTGGCTTTGCCGGCGCCCTGGCCGAGGTGGGTTTGCCCCAACATGCCATCCCCGTTGCGCTGCTGTTCTTCAACGTCGGGGTGGAAATCGGGCAACTTATCTTCGTGGCCGCGGTGTTATCGTCCATCTGGTTATTGCGCCATGTTGCGTCAAAGCTATGGCAGACGTCGTTCGTCACGCGAGCATTTGACCGCCTCGATGCGACCATCGCCTACGGCATAGGCGTCGTTGCGGCCTATTGGCTGGTGGAGCGGATAGCCGCCTTTTTTGCATAGCCACGACCCGTGCCGTCGATCATCCAAGCCGCGCCGCGGCGCGGGCGACCGCCTCGCGGCGGCGCTGCCGGAACGGCGCCACCCTTTCGTTCAGGAGCGCGAGCACCTCGGCCGGCGCTGTATCGGGTGAACCGGCATTGAACGGCGGCGCCGGATTGTATTCAAGCCTGAGCTGGATCGCCTCCGCGGCCTGCCGGTTGACCATGATCGAGACCAGCGTCAGCGCAAAATCGATCCCCGCGGTGACGCCGCCGCCGGTGACGCGGTTGCGGTCGACACAGACCCGGGTCCGGGTCGGGGTTGCCCCGAACGAGGCAAGCATGTCCATCGCCGTCCAGTGCGTCGTCGCATTGTAGCCTCGCAACAGGCCGGCGGCGCCGAGCACCAGCGATCCCGTGCACACCGAGGTGATGTATTTCGCGCCGGCGGATTGTTTGCGCAGGAAATCCAGCATCTCCGCATCGTTCACCATGTCGTCGCTGCCGACGCCGCCGGGGACGCAGATCACGTCGAGCTGCGGGCAGTCCGCAAAGGTGATGGTCGGCGTCAGCGTCAGCACGGAGTCGCTGGCGACCGCCTCGATCCGTTTCCAGATCAGATGCACGACCGCATTGGGCATGCTGGAAAACACCTGCAGCGGCCCGGTCAAATCGAGCTGGGTCAGCTTCGGGAAGATAACGAGGCCGATTTGAAGGGGCGCCGGCATCGGGAGGGCCTTTCCGGGGTTTTGCAACGTTCGGCTTGACCCGCGCATCCTGGCATGATCGTCTCATGTCCGAAATGCCATATTTCCCTCATTTCAGGACATCGTTCTTGAGAACTTTGCTTTTGAAACATCGTTCCTCAGGACATCGTTTCTCAGGATATCGTGTCCGCAAGCCATGGGGCCGTCATCATGATCGGCGTGCTGGTGTTTGCCGATTTTCAGTTGCTGGACGCCGCCCGCCCGATTTCGGTGTTCGAAATCGCGGCGCGGCTTTCCGGCACTCCCCCGTCGATCAAACTGGTGGCGGCGACGCCGGGGCCGGTCCGCAGTTCGTCGGGCGTCGAGATGCTCGCGCGCGGCCTCAAGCCGGCAGGCGCCATCACCACCCTGATCGTCGCCGGCGGCGCCGGCGTGCAGAAAGCCCTGACGTGCGAGACCACGCGGGCGTTCCTGCGCACGGCGGCACGACGCGGCATCCGCATCGCCAGTGTCTGCTCCGGCGCCTACATCCTTGCCGAAGCCGGGCTGCTCGATGGCCGCCGCGCCACCACGCATTGGCGGCGCACCCGGCATTTTCTCGGTGCCTATCCCCAGGTGAAACTGGAGCCGGACCGGATTTTCGTCCGCGACGGCAACATCTGGAGCTCGGCGGGCATCACCGCCGGCATCGACCTCGCGCTGGCGATGGTGGCGGAGGATTTCGGCGACACGATCGCGCAGAACGCCGCGCGCGAGCTCGTGCTGTATCAGCGCCGCAGCGGCGGCCAGTCGCAGTTTTCATCGCTGCTGGAATTGAAGGCCCCGAGCGGGCGCTTCACGTCGCTGCTGAGCTGGGCGCGCGAGCATCTCGAGGCGCCGCTGACCGTGGAGGATCTGGCCGATCAGGCCGGCATGAGTTCGCGGCATTTCACCCGCACCTTCATCGCGGAGACCGGTACCACGCCATCAAAGGCGGTTGAACGGTTGCGCATCGAAGTGGCGCGGCAGCGCGTGCAATCCTCCAGCGAGGCGATCGAACGGGTGGCGCAATCCACCGGCTTTCGCGATCCGGAGCGGATGCGCCGCGCCTTCATCCGCGCCTTCGGCCAGCCGCCGCAATCGCTGCGCCGCGCCGCGCGGGCGTCCTAGCGAATTCGTAGC
>CAVVIM010000022.1:0-229117 GCA_963748165.1 uncultured Alphaproteobacteria bacterium | reverse complement strand
ACTAGGCTCGTGTGCTTTTTTCATCATTTGCACGCGAGGCTGCGGGTGCATCGCCACCCGGCATTCCCTGCGCCCTCTGATTTACGAGGGACACGTCATGACAAAAACTCGGACGCCTTCGCGCCGCGGGAATGCAGATGGCCGTCATTGGCTCCGCAGGCCCGGCGCTTCCTGGCCGGTGCGGGCGACGTAGTCGGTGTAGCCGCCGCCATATTGGTGGATGCCCTCGGGCGTCAGTTCCAGCACGCGGTTGGAGAGCGCGGCGAGGAAATGGCGGTCGTGGGAAACCAACAGCATGGTGCCTTCATATTCCGACAGCGCCGCGATCAGCATCTGCTTGGTCGCCATGTCGAGATGGTTGGTGGGCTCGTCCAGTACCAGGAAGTTCGGCGGGTCGTAGAGCATGATCGCCATCACCAGCCGCGCCTTCTCGCCGCCGGACAGCACCCGGCATCTCTTCTCGATATCGTCGCCGGAAAAGCCGAAGCAGCCGGCGAGCTCGACGGTCGCACCGGGTACGCCGTCGATCGTCTTCATTTTGGGGAGGCTAATGCCGCTTGAAATACTGCACGTCGCGCTCGTGCTTCTCGGCCGCCGCGCGCGACTTGAAGGTGCCGAGATTGCGGCGCTTGCCGGTCTTCGGATTGACCTTGCGGGAATAGAGCCGGTATTCGCCCGATTGCAATTTGCGGATCATGGCAGTGGTCCTGTGTACATCGCCCCTCTCTCCAATGGCAGTCGCCGGCGGCTTGTTCCCTGGCGGAGCGGCGATGTCGCGGCCTTCGAGTTGCCGGCGTCAGGCGGCGCGGGAGCCGCGCTAGAAGCACAGATTGGTGACCAGATTGCCGCGCTTGTCCTTGATCACATAAGGACACTCCATTCGCTTCAGCGCTTTTTTGGCATCTTCGTCGCCAAGCGCGGCGGCCCGCTCGTAATAGGCTTTGGCGGCGGCCTTGTCCTGCGGGCCGCCGCGGCCATCTTCCGCAAATGCTCCCATCCGCTCCAGCGCGCGCGGGTGATTTTGCGCCGCCGCCTTCTCGAACAGGCTGCGGGCTCCGGCGTCGTCGCGGGCACCCCCGCTGCCATCGGCGAGCAGCATGCCGAGCTGATATTGCGCTTCCGGGTTGGTCTCGGCCGCCTTCGCCAGCATCTCGCGCTCCCGTGCCGGATCCGCCGCGCCACCGCCGCCGAGGGCGGCAAGATTGGTAACACCGCGCGGATTGCCGGCTGCCGCGGCACGCTCGAACAGTTTGCGCGCCTGGGCATCGTCCCTGGCAACGCCGGCGCCGGTGCCGTAGAGCACCCCGAGCTCGACCATCGCCGAGCTCGAACCCTTGTCGGCCGCCCTGCGCCAGGCTGCGATCGCTTCCGCCGGTTGCTTGTCGGCAGCATAGGCGCGGCCAAGCTGATACATCGCCCGGCGCGACGAGCCGGCGGCGATCCGGCAATATCTGATCGCGGTGGCAATGTCGGACGGTGCGACCGCCGGCGTACCCTTGACGTCCGCGGGCTTGTCGGGATCGGTGGGATCGGCGGCGATCCGGTCACACAGCACGAGGTCGGCCGACTGCGCCCGCAGCGGATGCGGGCCGGCGAGCATGGTGACGGTTGCGACCGCGATCGAACCAATCGCGGCGGACCAAAACGGGCGGGATCGTCGCATGGAAAGGCACATGGTTGCGCTGATAAACTAGCTGCCAGGAACGGGCGGATTTAAGGCACGGGACTCGCGCGCCGGCGCTGCCTGCGCTCAGCGGGCATAAAAAAACCAGTCCAGGCGGGGTCGCCGGACTGGTCGAGTTTGCCGGAGGAGAAACGTAGGGAGGTCCGGTATCGAAGGCAATGTCGCGGCCTGGACCGCCATCCAGGCCGTGGCCTTGATCTCTCAGGCCGCCGCCGCCTTGGCGACCGGGACGGAAGCGATGGTCTTCAGGATCTGCGACGCGATCTGGTAGGGGTCGCCTTGCGAGTTCGGACGACGGTCTTCCAGATACCCCTTGTAGCCGTTGTTGGCGAAGCTGTGCGGCACGCGGATCGAGGCGCCGCGATCGGCGATGCCGTAGCTGAACGTATCGATCGATGCGGTCTCGTGCTTGCCGGTCAGCCGCATGTGGTTGTCCGGACCGTAGACCGCGATGTGGTCGGCACGGTTGGTCTTGAATGCTTCCATCAGCTTCTCGAAATAGTCCTTGCCGCCGACTTCGCGCATGTACTTGGTCGAGAAGTTGGCGTGCATGCCCGAGCCGTTCCAGTCGGTGTCGCCGAGCGGCTTGCAATGGAATTCGATATCGACGCCGTATTTCTCGGTCAGGCGCAGCATCAAATAGCGGGCCATCCACATCTCGTCGGCGGCGCGCTTGGAACCCTTGCCGAAAATCTGGAATTCCCACTGTCCCTTGGCGACTTCGGCGTTGATGCCCTCATGGTTGATGCCGGCAGCCAGGCAGAGGTCGAGATGCTCGTCCACCATCTTGCGGGCAACGTCGCCGACATTCTTGTAGCCGACGCCGGTGTAGTACGGGCCCTGCGGTGCCGGGTAGCCGCTGGATGGGAAGCCGAGCGGACGGCCGTCCTTGTAGAAGAAGTATTCCTGCTCGAAGCCGAACCACGCACCTTCATCGTCGAGAATGGTCGCGCGCTTGTTGGAGGCGTGCGGCGTCACGCCGTCCGGCATCATCACTTCGCACATCACCAGCACGCCATTGGTGCGCGCGCCGTCCGGGTAGACGGCGACCGGCTTCAGCACGCAATCCGAATTGTGCCCCTCGGCCTGCAAGGTCGAGCTTCCGTCGAAGCCCCACAACGGAAGCTGTTCCAGGGTCGGGAATTTTTCGAATTCCTTGATCTGCGTTTTGCCGCGTAAATTCGGCACCGGCGTGTATCCGTCGAGCCAGATATACTCGAGCTTATACTTTGTCATTGAGTTCTCTCTTGAGTTGATGATGCGAAGGGCGGGAACCAAAGCCCCTTGGCCCCACCAGCGTACCCGGCCACCATCGGCCAATTCTTACCAAGCATTTAATGTGCCAATTGTTGCGCTGCGGAACTCCGATTCGCAGCGGGAATACCGCCGGTTGCGCAGGCCCCAGCCGGCTCCGAGGTGCGGCAAAGGCGCACGGGGCGAGCGTGGCACAGCGGTGATTCGGCGGCGTGGAACGGCGCGGTTCGCGCCTGATTTCACGGCACCGCGCCGCTGCGGCGGGACGAGCGACCAAACTCGCGCCAGTCGCCTGCAACATTCCTCAAGAAAGCGCAGCCATTCCGCAACCTTGGCGATAGCCCACGCGTTGGTCAGCGGCTCATTGCCGTATCAGAGGCAAAACGCAAAATGCCCACTATTTGCACAAAGAATGAATTCGATTTGATCATGTTGCACGAGAGCCGTGCAGGGCCGATATCGATTTCAGTAACCAAGCGAGAACGAGTTGGGCGCAGCATGAGCGGTGGCCCGGAAAGGAGAGAGAATCATGACTACGGGTTTGAATCAGGAGACTGCCAAGATCTATCAATTCCCGGTCGGCGGCCGCTCCGCCATCGGCCAACGTCGTGGCGAACCAACCAACACCGCCGATCTTGCAACGCGCGTCAGCGAAGTCGTCTGTGGCTCCGGCTGGTATCACGAAGCGGCCATCCAGGAATCAAAGCCGGTGCGCGAGCAGTGATGCCGCCAGCGGGTTCGATGCGGGCGCGACATCAAATGCGGAAAGAGGCTCGAAGCAAAAACGTTTCGGGCCTTTTTCATGTCGGCCGGTGGCCTTTCCGCCATGTCTTCAGCGCAGAACATCGCTTAGGATGCTGCCATGCAGGAATCCTTTGTCCGTCATTTCGACCTCGCCGGCGCCAGCAATTTCCGCGACCTCGGCGGCTATCCCGGCAAGGACGGGCGCCCGGTGCGCTGGCGGCAAATCTTCCGTTCCAATCATCTCGGCCACCTGAGCGAAGCCGATATCGCGGTGCTGCGCAGCCTGGGCGTGCGGAGTGCGTTCGATTTTCGCGGCCGGGAAGAGCGCGCCGCGGCGCGCTGCGTGGTTGAGGAGATCGCGGTTCATTCGCTGCCGGTCGAGCCCACCGTCGTTGCCATGTTGCGAACGCGGCGTGACGCCGGCACGGCGCTGTCGCCGGAGGACGCCCTCGATGTGATGCGGGAATCCTACCGCAACTACGTGCGGCAGAGCACCTCGAGTTACCGCGCCCTGTTCGCGCATTTGCTGGAGGACCGGGCGCCACTGGTGATTTACTGCACCGCCGGCAAGGATCGCACCGGCTTTGCGTGCGCGCTGATCCTGCATGCGCTCGGCGTCGCCGAGAATGTGATCGCCGAGGACTACCTGCTGACCAACCGCTTCTACCGGCGCGATCCCTCCGCCAGCAACGATCTTCCCGACGATGTCCGGCAGGTACTGGCCTCGGTGGAAGCGTCTTTTCTTGGCGCCGCGTTCGAGGTGATCCGCGCCGACTATGGCGATCTCGAAGGCTATTTCCGGGATGGGCTAGGCCTCGGGCCGCGTCAGCGCGCAGCGCTCGAGGCCCGTTATCTCGAGTTCTGATTGCTCACGGAGATCGCAGGCCGTCGAGATCGCATCATGCCGCCGCCTCCATTTCGGCGTCGAGGTCTGCGATGACGTCCTCGAACGCCGAGATCGCCTGCTGCACGGTTGCGATCTGCATCAGTTCCCAGCCGTTGATCGGGCCGATACGATTTTGCAGAGCGACAATCAGATCCCGCCGCTGCTCCTTGAGTTGGACAAGCGGAAGACCGTGGTCCGGCAGTGATCTCATCATGGTATTTGAAGCCCCTGATTTGACAGAGCCACATAATAGCCGCGCCCATGCTGTGATAGGCTTACAAAACCCCGACAATTTTAACGATTTCGCGGCCGCGCTCCGTGGTTCCATACCGCGGGAGGCGCTCCGGTTATTGCATGGCCCAGCGCTTGCGCAATGCGACGTGTGCTCCAGCCGCTCTGATGAAGCTTGTCAGGGTCGGACGGATCGAACATGCGATCGAGGCCGATATTTTCATGCACATGCCAGTGCCGCATCAGCGCCCAGCGTCTGAACAGATTGACGCCGGCCCGCTCGGCCGCAGCCGAGATCAGCGAAACCATGCGCGCGGACGCTTCGACCTTGTCATCGAAAAGCATCGCCGGAACAAATTGCGGATCTATCAGCAGGACATCCATTGGTTTGCCATCGAGCCGCTTCAGACCCTCGTTGATCTTCGCGGCGACTTCGTCGAGCTTGTAGTTGTGAAAGACCGCGTTGGTTCCAACCTGCCAGATCACAAGCGAAGGCTTCTCGGCGAATATATCGGTGTCGAAGCGCCGCAGTTCTTCGATCGCCTCTTCGCCACCCTTGCCCCTGTTGAGCACGTCGATCTTCAGATTGGGATATTGCTCCATCGCATACTGGACTTCTCAAATACATCTCGAGTTGGTGCGGATAGGGCACGACGTCTGCCCTGCCGGCCGTCGAAGATGATCCCATCGCCACGATCCTCACCGGTGCCGTGCCCACCAGCGCCGCGCCGAGGTGTGGAAGCGGATATTTGAAAGTGACAAACTCGGCCGGGAGATCGCCGTCCGGGGAAACATCGGCCATATGAAATCCTCCATTCGCGGCAGCCATCCGAGGCTCGAGCCCGCATCAGGGCGCGGCACCCCGCGGCATTGCAAATGAATTTCGCTTGGCGGTACAGTGAAATCCTCATCCGCGCTCGCCAGGAGAGGTACCATGGACGGAAAAGTCATTGTCGTGACCGGCGCCTCGGGCGCACTCGGCAAGGTGGTCGCGGAGGTGGCGCTTGCCAGCGGGGCGCGCGTGGCCGGCGTGGATTACGCGGCAACGCAAAGCCCGGCGGCCGGCAATCGGATCGAACTCGGCGGCGTCGATCTTACCGATGCGGCGCAGGCCAAAACAGCAATCGACGCCGCGGCGGCGCATTTCGGCAGGCTCGATGCGCTGATCAACATCGCCGGCGGCTTCGCCTACGAGACTGTCACCGAAGGCGACCCGAAAACCTGGCAGCGCATGTATGCGCTCAACGTGCTCACCGCGCTGAATGCGTCGCGCGCGGCGCTCCCGCACCTTGCCGCGTCGGCCTCGGGACGGATCGTCAATGTCGGCGCGATGGGCGCGCTGCAGGCCGGCGCCGGCATGGGGGCCTACGCGGCTTCCAAGGCCGGCGTGCATCGGCTGACCGAAGCACTCGCGGCCGAATGGAAAGGCAAGGTCACCGTCAACGCCGTGCTGCCGTCAACCATCGACACCCCAGCCAACCGCGCCAGCATGTCCACCGCGGATTTCACGAAATGGGTGACGCCGCAAGAACTCGCCGAGGTGATCCTGTTTCTCGCAAGCGACGCCGCCAGTGGCGTTACCGGCGCGCTGCTGCCCGTCAGCGGACGGGTCTAAGGCGGGGCTCGGCTGCTGCCGCCGCGGGCCGGCCCGCTGCTGTTTGATCAAATGTTCCGGCACAATCCGGGTTAAACTCGGACACTGAGTTGCGTCGATGATACCGGAGCAGCCTTGGAAACCGCGCTTTATCTCCCGGTCAAACGGTTTCTCGAAAACCTCGGCTTCACGGTCAAGGGCGAGGTCGGCGGCTGCGACCTGGTGGCGCTGAGCGGCGACGACCCGCCTGTCGTGGTGATCGGTGAATTGAAATTGTCGTTCAATCTCGAACTGGTTCTGCAGGCGGTCGACCGTGCCGGTGCCTGCGACGAGGTCTGGCTCGCGGCCAGAATGTCGGCAAGGGGCAAAGGGCGCGAGAGCGACGCGCGTTACCGCAATCTCTGCCGCCGGCTCGGCTTCGGCATGCTCGCGGTCACGAGCCGCGGAGAGGTCGAGGTGATCGTCAAGCCGCCGACGACCAGCCCGCGCCGCAATCCGAAGAAGCGCTCCCGCCTGGTCGCGGAGCATCGGCGCCGCAAGGGAGACCCGGCGCTGGGCGGCAGCACGCGCGCGCCGATCATGACGGCCTATCGCCAGCAGGCGCTGGCCTGCGCGTCGGCGCTGTCGCACGGACCGCGGCGAGTGCGCGAGCTGCGCCCCGAAATTCCCGACGCGCCGAAGATTTTGCTGCACAATGTCTATGGCTGGTTCGACCGCGCCGAACGCGGCATCTATGTCCTGACCGACGCCGGACATGCCGCGCTGAAGCGCTGGCCGCAACAGCCAATCGACTTTGCGGGCGTCCCGGATTCAATTCCGTGACGTCGCGACGACACTGGTTGGGGAGGACAGGATGATCCTGGTGACCGGTAGCGTGACGGCACGCGAGGAATCCCTGAACGAGGTGCTGCAATTGAGCCTCGAGCATGTCCAGCGCTCGCGGGAAGAGCCGGGATGCGTCGCGCATGCGGTGCATATCGACTGCGAGAACCCGCTGCGACTGGTGTTTGTCGAGCAGTGGGCGGACCGCGCCGCGCTGCTGGCTCATTTTGCCGTGCCGGCCTCGCGCAATTTCGTCCGCGCCCTGCAGCCGCTCGCCGCCACCGCCACGACGCTTGAGATCTACGACGCGGCCAGGCTGGAGAAATTGTAGTGCATGGCTGTATTGCCATTGTAATTTCATATTGCAATGCAACATGAGGACTCCTAGGTATCTGCGCATGTGATGCGAGGCCCCGATGAGCGAAGACTGGAATACCAAGTACGGACCCCGGCGCGTCAGGCGCGACCCGCCGACGCTGGATGAAGCCATCTTCGCCGCGATCGGTATCACCGACGATCAGGAGGCGCAGGCTGAAATCGCCGCGTCGCTGATGGGTCTGCCGCTCGAAGCCGTGCAGGCCGAAGTGAGAAAGGCCGGGCGCACCGCCGCCCGCGGCTCGACGACGCGCGTGATCGCCGGGGAACAGGGCGCCCAGCGTTCGGTCGTGGTCGAGCGTCGCGTGGTCAGGAAGTTCGGCAACGACAAGCGCACCGGGACCTGACGCGGCACGCGCCGTCGGCTCGAACCGATCAGGCGTCGCAAATCCGCGCCTTGATCAGGCGGGGCGGCCCCAGCCGTACATTCGCAACAGCAATTTCCAATAGGCGCGATTGAAACTGGCTGCCGCGCGCATGGCATCGATCCCGATCTCGATCGGAAGTCTTGCGGGTTCGGGCCGGACTTTCTGTTTCAGGTCGATGCTGCCGGTGGATTCCCCGTGCCGGAAGGTCAGATGCGCGCCGAACTTGCTGGCAAGCGCCCGCATCGCCTCATTCTGGGCGCCGGTGGTGATGCGCAGGCTTGTATAGCCCCTCGCAAGGGCCTCCCTGATCAGCTTCGCGAACAGGATGCTGCCGACGCCTCGACGCCGCACCGAAGCCTCCACGCTGAAGGCGATCTCGGGCTGGGAGTCCGGGGATTGCTCGGGCGGATGCAGTTCCGCTGCGCCGCGCACCATCCCGTCTTCGGAATAGGCGATGACGACAGTGCCATCGTTGGCGCATTTTTCGGCATAACGTTCGATGAAGCTGTCGTCGATGAAGCCGTGAAAGCGGTCATGGCGGCTGGCATGGTCGAGCCGCAACAGATGATCGCGCAGCAGCGTCAACTCTTCCCGTCGGCCCAGCGTCCGTACCGTGCCAGGGACACGGAGGTAACCTGTGCGGTCAGTGTTCACGGCAAAAATCCCCTCAGATAACTCCGAGAGACGTCGAATCCCTAAACTCGCCATATTGTGCATCGCAACATGAAATTCAAGGGGATGTCGCAACAATACGGACCCCTGCTCTTGCTCGCGTCACGCGCATCTCGTGCCGCCAAGATTTCCTTGACGTTTGCTGCGACCGGCAAATGATTGGCGCTGGCGCTACAAGTCAGCCCGACCTTGGCCGACCATCGGGCGGATTCAGGAGGTCCATCGTGGCGGTCGTGCTCGACACCAATTCCTCGGCGCCGAATCGACGGCTTGCGGTGTGGCAGGACATCGTCTGCGATATCTTTGTCGGACTCGACTGCCGTTCAGACATGCGCGAGGCATTTTGGGGTTCGGTTTCGCAATCGATGATGGGGCCTGTGACGTGTACGCGAGTTCAACTCCTGCGCGCAGCGGGTTCTGCGCACGCCGTCCCGGATCGCCCGTGCCAGCGAAGATTTCGTGCTGGTAGCGTTGGGGACCAATGGCGTGAACGGCGTGTTTCAGGATGGCCGCGAAGCCGTCGTATCCGCGGGACAATTCGTTATTTACGACACCACCCGTCCCTACGAGCTGCGTTTCAATGACAGCTTTTCGCAGACCATCTTTCAGATGCCGCGGAAGCTGCTCCAGCAGCGCATCGGCTCGTTCGACGCACTGACGGCGACTGCTTTCTCCAGCACTCATCCTATCGAACGATTGGCCTATGAATTCTTGCTGGGCGTGAGCAAAACGCTCGACCACGTCGATTCCACCACCGCAGCCCGGCTGCTGGAGCCGGCGCTGGATATCGTCGCGATGGCATTCGCCGGCAGAATGCATGAGAACTCGCCGGATCGGTCGTTTCACAGGTCCGCGCTGCTCTATCGTCTCAAGAACTATATCTTGACGCATCTGTCTGACCCCGAATTGTCGATGCCGCGCACCGCGGCAGCCGTCGGAATCTCGCCGCGTTATGCCGCCGATTTAATGGCGGACGAACAGATTTCGTTCCGCAGCTACGTCCAGATGCAACGTCTGGAACGCTGCAAGCGCGACCTTTCCGATCCCGCCCACGCGGCCCGCCACGTCGGTGATGTCGCGTTCGCGTGGGGCTTCAGTGACCTTGCTCATTTTAGCCGCGTCTTCAAGCAACGGTTCGGCACCGCGCCACGCGATTGGCGCGCGCGGCCGATGTCGTAGCCCAACTTCCGACCGCCCTCCTTCGACCACTGCGCTGCGCCGTATGAGCAATACGGCAAATACCACCTGCGCGACCAATCTGCTGATTAAGACAAGTTTTCATTCCGCCGCGGACAAGCCGCGCGCTCGCGCTTGGCTGTACACTTCGTACCCATGATCGTCGGTCTGCCAAGCGAAAGGATGACATCGATGGGTCTCGTTCATCAGAAGTACAGGGTCGCCGTGGTCCAGGCGGCCCCGGTTTTTCTCGATCTCGACGCAACCGTGGACAAGACGATCACGCTGATCGAAGAGGCTGCCGCACAGGGCGCGAAGCTGATCGCATTTCCCGAGACCTTCATTCCCGGGTATCCATGGCAGATCTGGCTTGGAGCTCCCGCCTGGGCGATCGGCCGTGGTTTCGTCCAGCGCTATTTCGACAACTCGTTGTCCTATGACAGCCCGCAGGCCGACAAGATCCGTAAGGCCGTCAAGCGTGGCCGTTTGACCGCGGTAATCGGCGTGTCCGAGCGCGACGGCGGCAGCCTCTATATGGGGCAATGGCTGGTCGGCCCCGACGGCGAAACCATCGCGAAGCGTCGCAAGCTGAGGCCGACCCATGCCGAGCGCACCGTGTTTGGCGAGGGCGATGGCAGCGACCTCGCTGTCCATGACCGGGCCGATGTGGGACGGATCGGCGCATTGTGTTGCTGGGAGCATCTGCAACCGCTGTCGAAATACGCGATGTACGCCCAAAATGAGCAGGTTCACGTCGGCGCCTGGCCGAGCTTCTCATTGTACGACCCGTTCGCGCATGCGCTTGGCTGGGAAGTCAACAACGCAGCGAGCAAGGTCTACGCCGTCGAGGGCTCGTGTTTCTTTCTCGGCCCCTGCGCGGTCGTCTCCCAGGCCATGATCGATGAACTGTGCGATTCTCCCGAGAAGCATGCGTTCCTGCATGCCGGCGGCGGCCATGCGGTCATTTATGGGCCGGACGGCAGTTCTCTTGCGGAAAAACTTCCGCCCGACAAGGAAGGCATTCTCTATGCAGATATCGATCTCGGCATGATCGGCGTGGCCAAGAACGCCGCCGATCCAGCCGGTCACTATTCCAGGCCCGACGTCACGCGGTTGCTGCTCAATAGCTCCCGCACCAGCCGGGTCGAGCATTTTTCCCTCCCGATCGATTCCGAGGTCATGCGCGAGATCAAACTGCAGGCCTGACCATTCAACTTCAACAGGAGCCCGCCATGGAATCCGCCATCCCTGAGCATCTCCGAAGCGCCCGTACCCGTCACCGGCGTATCCCCGACGACTTCGCACCGCCCTACCCGTCGTTTGTGGCACGCCATAGCCCGCGTGTGGAGCGGGTGGTAATGGCCTATTTCGGCGTACAGAGCCGCGGCGAACCTTCAAAAGGCGCAGCGCAGGCCGTGGGGCGGATCGCCTCCTCTTTCGAAGCGAACGGTGGCCCCTCGCATTGGGACCGCGCCCGGTACCTCGACGAGGCCGGCTTCATAAATGTCGTTACTGTTGGCTATTGGGACGATCGCGCAAAGTTCGATGGCTGGTTTCCGACGGCACGCGAGCAATGGACTGGCGAGCAGCGAGGCAATGACGGATTCGGCACGTTCATCGAGCTGCTCTGTCCAGCGGTGGAGGGTTACGAAACCCTGTTCTCCTCCTTGGCACGCGCCGAAGGCATCGCTGTCCTCGCCGCCGGCATGAGCGCAGAGGTGCAGGAACACGCCTACTGGGGCGGCATGCGCGATCGGATTCCGCTGTCCCAAACCAGTGAGATGGCGCCTTCCGGAGCGGCCCGCCTCGTGCAGGATGGCCCGCGCATTCAGGTCATCCTGCACGACAATGTGTGCCTGATCCGGTCCGGTCAGGACTGGGGCGACACAGAAGCATCCGAACGCAAAATGTACCTTGAGGATGTTGAGCCGGTTCTGAGGGAAGGTATGGACTTTCTGCGCGACCAGGGTCGCGCGATCGGCTGTTACGCCAATCGCTATATGAGGGTCGTTGCGCCCGACGGCACGCTGACCGACAAATCCTACGGAATGAGCTGGTGGAAGAGCCTGGCCGCGTTGGAGCGATGGGCCGAGTCGCATCCGACCCATGTCAGAATCTTCGGCGCCGCCATGAAATATCTGTCAACACTGGGTCCGGCCGCGAAGCTGCGACTCTATCACGAGGTTTCGGTCGCCCGGGCGGATGAACAGTTTTTCGAATACGTCGACTGTCACCCACAAACTGGAGTACTGAACGCCGTGCCGAGGGTTGACGCGAGATAGAATTGGCGGGTGCGGCCCCCCTTACAACAGCACCATCTGCGTCTGGGTGACGACGGCGACAAGCTTGCCGTCCTCGGTTTCGAGCCGGGTCTGCCAGACCTGGGTACGCCGACCGCGATGCACTGGGGTCGCGGTAGCGATCACCGTCGTCCCCTCTTTGGCGCCGCCGATAAAGTTGGTCTTGCTTTCGAGGGTGGTGGTGCCCTTGGCATCCGCCGGCAGATTGATGACGGTGGCCGCGGCGCCGACCGAATCCGCTAATGCCATCACCGCGCCGCCATGGATCGTATGGTTGGCGGTGCAGAGGTCGGGGCGTACCAGCATCCGCGCCACCACGCGATCCGGCTCGGCCGCGGTGAAGGTCACGCCCTTCAATTCGGCAAACGGCATCTTCATCAGATTGATTTTCTCGAGCGGCGTCATGATCCGTGATTCCTCCATGGTCCCTGACACCGAAACATGAATGGCCCGGCCCGCTCAGGCAATGACGTTTCAGGTCATGCCGACCGTGACAATCGACCCATTATTCTGCATATCCAGCGCCATGCGCCACTTCCCGCCCCGCCGGATCGTCTGTCTCACCGAAGAAACCGTCGAGACGCTGTATCTGCTTGGCGAGCAGGGCCGAATCGTCGGCGTCTCCGGCTATGCGGTGCGGCCGCCCCGGGTCCGGCGCGAGAAGCCGCGGGTATCGGCGTTCATCTCGGCGGACATCCCGAAAATCATGGCGCTCGAGCCCGACCTCGTGCTCGCCTTCTCCGATTTGCAGGCCGACATCGTCGCCGAGTTGGTGCGCGCGGGCGTCGGCATCCATGTTTTCAACCAGCGTGACGTCGCGGGCATCCTCGCCATGATCCGCACCCTCGGCGCGCTGGTCGACGCCGCTGCACGCGCCGACCAGCTCGCAACCGCTTATGAAGCGCGGCTTGCCGGCATCGCTGCCACCGCCCGCCCCTCACCCAGACCGAAGGTCTATTTCGAGGAATGGGACGACCCCCTGATCAGCGGCATCGGCTGGGTTTCCGAGCTGATCGAAATTGCCGGCGGCGAGGACATCCTGCCAAACCTGCGATTTCGGCAAGCGGCAAAGGACCGGATCATTTTGCCCGAATTGGTGCGCGCGGCAGCGCCGGACGTCATCCTCGCCTCATGGTGCGGCAAGAAAGTCGTTCCTGACCGTATCCGTGGTCGGCCAGGCTGGGACGCGATTCCCGCGGTGCGCAACGACCGCATTGTCGAGATCAAGTCGTCGCTGATCCTGCAACCCGGGCCGGCCGCGCTGACCGACGGGCTGGACGCCATCCTCGCCGCGTTGTGGCCGGAAATCGAATGTTCGTAAATTCGGTACTGTCCTGCAAACGCCGTCATTCCGGGGCGCGCGTCAGCGCGAACCCGGAATCTCGAGATTCCGGGTTCGATGCGGAGCCTGTCATCGGGCCGCGCTTCGCGCGGACCCGTTGGCATCGCCCCGGGATGACGGCCAGGTGAATTTTCTACGCCCGCTCGACCCCGCACCATTCGGCGACGAACAGCGCAGTGGCCTTGGTCGATTGGCGCAGGGAATTAAGATCGACATATTCGTTGAAGCCGTGCATCGCGGCGCCGCTGGCGCCGAAGCACAGGCTTGGAATGTTGTAATTCAACCCATAGAACCGCGTATCGGTGAGCGCGGTAAAGACGAGGTCCTGCACGCTGCCACCATAGACGGCGCTAAACGCCTTGCCGAACGCGGCTTCCGGCGCCGCGGAATCCTTCAATTCGTAGCCTTCCGACAGGAATCCGGACCATTCGACGGCGGGCGGATTGTTGGAGAGAAACCGATGGTCACGCGCAGCGGCCGAAACGCAGGCGAGAATCTCGGCCTGGCAGTCGGCCACCGACCAGCCCGGCAGGATCGCGATCCGGCAATCGACATCGCACCATGCCGGCACGCTGGAAGCCCAGTCGCCGCCCTTGATGATGCCGGGATTGAAGTTGATGGGATGCGTCACCGCCTTGAAATGGGAATCGGCCTTGGCCCGCTCGTTCCATTCGGCCTCGAGTTTTTCCAGCGCCCGGATCAGATGATACGCCGCGGTGATGGCGTTGGAGCCTGAGCCGGCCTCGAACACGTGGACGGGAAAGCCCCGCACCCGCAACCGGAACCAGATCACGCCGACCTGCGAACGCACCATCCTGCCCGAAGTCGGCTCGGGAATGAAACAGCAATCGGCACGGTAACCGCGCTGCAAGGTCGAGAGCGCGCCGACACCGGTGCTCTCCTCTTCGATCACCGACTGGAAGTGAATCCGCGCGGTCGGACTGAGACCGGCGGCCTTGATGGCGTCGAGCGCGAACAGCGCGCCGATGGTGCCGGACTTCATGTCACAGGCGCCGCGCCCGTACATTCTGCCGTCCTTCACCACGGGCGAAAACGGCGGCGTCTGCCACATCTCGAGCGGGCCGGCCGGAACCACGTCGCAATGCCCCTGCAGGATCAGCGATCTTCCGGCACTGGTCGCCGGCCGGTAGGTGCCGACCACGGTGCGCGCCTTGGAAAAATCGTGCGCGATCGGACCAAAGCCACGCAGGTCCTTCAGATCGTTGACATCGATAGGCCAGTCGTCGACCTCGTAGCCACGCTGCCGCAACAGATCGCCGATCATGTCCTGGCATGGTCCTTCCGCGCCACGGGTCGAAGGAATCGCGACAAAATCCCGCGTGGTCGCCAATTGCGCCTCGAAACCGAGGTCGACCGCATCGAGGATTCTTTGCCTGGTATCGCTGGCATTCATGGCATCGTTCCCTGTCAGGCGCGGGTTCGCGCGCTCGCCGCCATGATCAAATCATACTTTGTGCGGCTTTGCAGGGTCCTGGATTGCTTTCAGAATCGCGCCCGCGCCCATACACTGCAGGTCAATCCGCGATCGAAGCGGTGAGAAACCGAGCAAGTGGACAAGGTGGCCGCCGATGATGAGGAGTTCACGCATCAAGCTGTTTTCAATGCTGGTGCTCGGCGGCCTTGCGGTGCCGCAAGCGGGCCGGATCGCCATGGCGGATCAGGTGGCACGCGAGCAGGACATCGTCAATTTGCGGCTGGGTCAGCGGGTCAAGGTCGATGACGGAACCTGTCCCGCAGGCCAGGTCAAGGAAGTCTCCGGCACCAAGATGAGTTCGAGCGGGATTGTTCGCGCGCGAAAGTGCATTCCGCGCCTCGGCCCGAAGACGAAATAGTGCAGCGAACGGCGGATTTAGACGGCGCCTCGGTGGCGATCGGGGAAAAGCGGGCCTGTTAGTTCAACGGCTCGAACATGCACTGCAGCGCCGGCTTCGCGATTTTAGTGAAGGTTGCGCCGATCTCGGATCGTTTTGAGGGTGGCACCCAGTCGGTCTCGATGGTCGGCACGCCGGTCTCGCCGATGCCGCGCAGCAACGCCTCGCGCAGGTCGGAATCGGCAACGGACGCGGCGGCTTGATCATGCAGGCACCCGCAGACCGTCTCAGGATTCGCCCAGCGCCCCTGGATATGGGGCGCGCACAGCCGCACAAAATCCTGACGCGAATCCGGAAGCTGCATCACCGAACGGACCTGTGCCTGGGCGGAACCGGTCGCGACGAGGAACGCGGCAACGGCAACAAGGCTGAAACGAAAAAACATCAAATCTGCCCGCTTTTCCGGCTGGGAAGCGCCTTAGCGCGTGGCGAGAACGACCGCTGACGGCACCGATGCAGCGATCGGCGAGCCGTTATACGCAAATGTCCCGATGCCCGGCAGGCTCGAAACCGACGAGCCGGCGATCGAAGGCCCCGCCAGAACGAAGGCGATGGCAAGAAGGAAGCTGAGAGTTCGCATTTGACTGTCTCCGGTTTGGCCTGTCGGCGCTGTCCGCCGTTCTTGTTGCCGGATTGATAACCATCCGCCGTTTCCGGACGTCTACGCCAAAAGCGAAATATGGTTTCATGGCCGGCCGAATTGTTTCGTCGGCCTGGCCCGCGCGACACAATCGACCGAAAACCCAATGAATTCAGTCACCTTCAATTGATGGAACGAACGCTGAGCCGACGCCGTGCGGGACCGGAGATCGGGGCCAACCCGCCCCCATTACCGCAAATTCTACGGGTTCAGCGGCCGAGCGGCGGTGGTTCATTGGCCTATTGCCGATCCCACACTGAACCAAATCCAGGGATCGTCGACTCACGCGAGCGGAGGCAACTTTTAGAGGCAGCTAGGCGTTGTGATCTGACGTCGACAAAGGATGGCAGTCGTGGGCAATGGCAACGATGAAGTTGGCAATACCACCGCGACCCGCAAA
Organism: uncultured Alphaproteobacteria bacterium; assembly: GCA_963748165.1. GTDB lineage: Bacteria > Pseudomonadota > Alphaproteobacteria > Rhizobiales > Xanthobacteraceae > Bradyrhizobium. Next base: position 212,737 of record CAVVIM010000022.1, on the reverse strand, counting down.
CCCGGCCAGCCGATCGTTGAGTGTTTGCCTGGTTCTGGCGCGAGCCAAGCGCGGCAGGGGATTTGCGGTGCGATGACACAGCAGGGCGATGAAGGCGATCCCAGCAACCGTTCGGTTCCACAGAAACTCGTGCACCTCGTGGGTTGTCACGATCCCAAGCCCAGGGCCGAACCATGGGTCCGCCCACATTCCGGCCCGGCAAAGCCCTGAGCCAGCAATCGTTCGTTCAGATCACTGAACGAACTCACCACACTTCTCAACCGCGGTATCGGCCGTTCCCCAGGGCATGATCGGCACCGAGGAGGTCGAATTTTTCGGCGAACCTTCGATCAGCTTGTCGGAATAGACCATGTAGACGAGCACGTTCCGCTTGGCGTCGCAGCCCCGCACGATCTGCATCTTCTTGAAGAACAGCGAACGCCGCTGCCGGAACATGTCGCCGCCCTGCTCCATCTTGTCCTTGAAATGGATCGGGCCGATCTGGCGGCACGCCAGCGAAATATCCGAGACCTGCTCGGCGAGCCCCAGCCAGCCCTTGATCCCGCCCTTCTCCGGCACCGTGAAATGACACGCCACGCCCTCGACTTCGGGGTCGTCGACTCCATAGGTCGCAAGCTTGTCGTTCGGGCTCAGAAGTTTGAACACGGTCGAGCGGCGGAAGATCAGGTCCGGTTCATCGGCGGCACGCGCCGGCGAGCCCGACCACAGCAGCAACGCCAGCGCCAGCAGCGCCCATCGCCTCAACCTGAAGTCATATTGGCTTAAGGCTTCCGATGTCATGATGATCTCCGTCAACCAGGCTTCATTCAATGTAATGCGGGGACATCGCCGCCGGAAGGTTTGAAAGCCATCGCGCCGGCAGCCGTTTAACCGAATGTGAGGCTTTTTTGGTACGAGTAGAGAATTCACGGGAATGAGGACCCTCGCGCGGGCGAACGCGTTTCCCGTCTGTAACACTAAATGTCGACGGCTGGGATTCGAGGTAGCGTGCGTGGGTGAGTATCAGGCTTCTGCTGCGACCGGACGGCAACAGCCGTACCAGGTCGAAACCAGCCAGTCTCGTCGGGCTGCTTTGTCAAATTCGTGCTGGCGCGTTGCCGTGCTGACCGCGGCCGGCGTGATCGGCTTCGCCGCCCAGGCGGACGCCGGGTTCTTCTGGTCGGATTCCGATCCTGGGTTTTCGGAAGCTGTGCCGATCATGCCGCTACGGGCGCGAAAGGCTCGCCGGCCTTCGGCAAGGACCGAGGCGCCGGCCGCACGAGCCGCCAAGCCGCAGGGGCCGCTGATCATCGCGATCTCGATCGGCAAACAAACCATGAAAATCTACGATGCCAACGGCCTGTTCGCGGAAACGCCGATTTCGACGGGGATGCGCGGCCATTCGACGCCGATGGGGGCTTTCAGCGTCATCCAAAAGCAGAAGCTGCATCATTCCAATATCTATAGCGGCGCGCCGATGCCCTATATGCAGCGGATCACCTGGTCAGGCATCGCCATTCATGCGGGCGTGCTGCCGGGCTATCCGGCATCGCACGGCTGCATCCGCATGCCCATGGCCTTTGCGATCAAGATGTATGGCTGGACCCGGATGGGCGCGCGAGTCGTCGTCACACCCGGCGAGATCACTCCCGCCAGTTTTTCACACCCGCTGCTCGTCACGCGGAAGCTGGTACCGCAGCCGGTTGCCGCTCAAGAGCCGAAGGCCGATGCGCCCGCCGACAAGGCCGCGGATGCCGATGAAACCTCGAAGCTGGCAATCCTGCCGGCAAAGCTCGAACTGAGGTCGACCGTCGGGCATCCGGAGATTTCCAGGCCCGTTACCACCGACGCGCTGCGAGCATGGACGCCGCCGAGCGAACAGACGCAGCTCGCGGAGGCCGTCGCGACCACCGGCACTGCGCCTTCGCACATCGCGGACGTCGCCGCCGTCAACCGGGTTCAGGCGGTTGCCACCAAATCAGCCGAACCGGCCTTGGCCGAGAGCAACGCAGCCGGCCCTGCCACCAGCGACGTCAGTCAGGGCGCGGCGCCTGAGCTTAACCTGCTACCGGCACCGAACGGCACCGGCCAGATCTCGGTATTGGTGAGCCGCAAGGACGCCAAGCTTTATGTGCGACAGAATTTCGCGCCGCTATTCGACGTTCCCATTGGCATTGCGGCGAGCGACCGGCCGCTGGGAACGCATGTCTTTACCGTCGAGGCCGACAAGAACGATCCCACCGTTCTGGGCTGGTCCGTGATCTCGCTGCCGACGGCAGAGCGCTACACCGAGCGGCACAACGAAGACGAGCGGATGTCCAGGCGACGGAAGATGGCAGGCGCGGTCGACACCATGCCGGTGCCGCTTCCGGACAGTCCGGCCGAAGCGCTGGATCGCCTCAGCATTCCCGTCGACGCGATGGCGCGAATCGCCCAGGGTTTATCGTCCGGCAGTTCGATCATTGTTTCCGATCAGGGCATCTCTGCCAGTGATACCAGCGACGGAACCGACTTCATCGTTTCCTTGCGCTAAATTCCGTCACGGCGCGGCCATTTCCCGCGCGGAACTCTTGTCGACATCCCCTTCGTCTTGGCGTCGTCGCCTTGGCGGTGCCGATCCAACTAGGGTATTATGCCCGGAGGCAGGCGATGACTCGGACACCGGCAACAAGCCGGCGCCGGGCTCGGGATCGTAAGGGAAGCTCAAAATGCGTGTTGTGGCAGGCTTGTTTTTTGCGGGCGCCATTGCTCTGTGGGGTTCGGGCGCCGCATGGGCGCAAACCCCGCCCGCCAAGGGCGCAGCGGCGCCGCAAGCCGCCGCCCCGCAGGCCACCCCCGCGCCGACGCCCGCCCCGCCGGCGGCGGCCGCGAAAATCCCGTGTGCAAATCCCGACGCGCTCGGCATTTCCCGCGTGGTCGAAATCGACACCACCGGCGGGCCCGGATTCGGCTTCGAGCATTTCAAGCAGCTCGATTTCCTGCGCGATCACGAAGTCGTGCTGACGTTCGACGATGGCCCGTGGCCGGTTAACACGCCCTCGGTGCTGAAGACGCTGGCCGACGAATGCACCACCGGAATTTTCTTTTCGATCGGCAAGCATGCGACCTACTACCCGGAGATCCTGAAGCAGGTGCTTGCTGCGGGCCATACCATCGGCTCGCACACCTGGTCGCACGCGACGCTGACCAACAAGAAACTGACCGAAGATCAGCGCAAGGAAGAAATTGAAAAAGGCTTCAGCGCGGTGAAGTGGGCCCTGGGCGGCGTCTCGCCCGCGCCGTTCTTCCGCTTCCCGGCGCTGCAGCATCCGCCGGAGATGGTAACCTATCTCGGCACCCGCAACATCGCGATCTTCTCCTGCGACCTCGACTCGTTCGACTTCAAGGCGCGCAATGCCCAGCAGGTGATCGACGTCACGATGAAGAAGCTCGACAAGCTCGGCAAGGGCATCATCCTGCTGCATGACTTCCACAAGCACACCGCGGAAGCGCTGCCCACCTTGCTGCGCCGGCTGAAGGCTGGCGGCTACAAGGTGGTCAAGATGATACCCAAGGCCCCGGTGCAAACGCTGCCGCAATATGACGAGGAGATTCTGAAGGACGCCAAGCTGCCGACGGTGAGCGAGCGCCCGGTTTCCAGCGTGGTGCAGACGATTTCGCAATAGTCCGCACCCCATGGCAGCTCTGCGCATTGACGGTTACGTCATCGTGTCGGCGGACGGCATGCTGGCGAACGCCAACCGCGTGATGCCGGACGAATTGAAGTTCGAGGGCGACAAGCGGTTCTTCGCCGCCGCCCTCGACCGCGCCGACCTCGTCGTTCACGGGCGACATTCCGGTGAAGATCAGCCGAACTCGCCGCGGCGCAAGCGGCTGGTGCTGACCCGCACGATTCGCGCGACCGCGCCCGATCCGTCCAACCCGAAGGCAGTGCTGTGGAATCCGCTCGGAGCGACCTTCGAGGCCGCGTGCGAGCGGGCCGGCGTCGGCTCCGGCATGGTTGCGATCATCGGCGGACCGCAGGTATTTGGAATGTTCATGGACCGCTATGACACGTTCTGGCTGTCACAGGCGCCAGGGGTGCGGCTGCCCAACGGCTTGCCGTGCTTCCCCGGCGTGCCGGCGCGGTCGCCGCAGGATATCCTGGCCGGGCACGGCCTGCGCGCCGGCCCGAGTGAACTGCTCGACGCCGCTCACGACGTCAGCGTGACGCCCTGGCGGCGTGCCGGCGCTTAGCCGGAACATGCTTTGTCGCGAAAGGCGACGCTAAACATCGTTATAGCCGGGATCCGCCATTCGCACGACGCCGCGGCGATATCCGGCGATCATGAACAGCGCGCCGATGATCGACAGGTTCTTCAAAGCGTCGATCAGGGTCCTGGCATTGTCCGGCGCTGCCTGATTCCAGAAGTCGTGGAAATAGAAGGTTGCGCCGGCCATCAGGACGATCAGCAGGATCGCAAAGAACCGTGCGCCGAAGTTGAGCGCGATCATCAATCCGCCGATCACTTCGAACGCGCCGACCGCAATCGCCAGCATCTGCGGGGTGGCCATCCCCGTCATGTTTTCAAGCTCGGTCGCATAAGGAACCAGCAACGCCGGAATCACCACCTTGGCGGCGATGAAATCGGCTGTCGCCTGAATGCCGAACAGCTTGGTCGCTCCCGAATAGATAAACAGCACGGCAAACAAAATCCGCCCGAAAGTCACGAACGCTGGCATGGTCGACCTCATTGGTGCTGCAAATGCTAAGCTGCTACGGCGGAACGATTATGAGCGTTCCGTTTGAGGTTTTCAAACAGTCTGTCGCGCCGGGCAACGCAACGGCCGGCTAGGCAAACAAGGTCGGCTGGTTGCGGCCGGCTCGCTCCTGGGCTTCGACCGCGGCCACCGCGGTCATGTTGAGTACGCCGCGCGCGGTCACCGACGGCGTCAGGATATGGGCGGGACGTGCCGGACCGATCAGGATCGGTCCGACCGGGAGCGCATCGGCCAGTGACTTGATGACCTGATAGGCGACATTGGCGGTATCGAGGTTCGGCATGATCAGAATGTTGGCGACGCCCTCCAGCTTGGAGTGCGGCAGCACCAGCTTCCTGGCGGCTTCCGAAAGCGCGGTATCGCCCTGCATTTCACCATCCGCCTCGATCTCCGGATGGTTCTGCTTCAGAAGCGCGGTGGCGCGGCGCATCTTGCGCGAGGAGTTGGTATCATAGCTGCCGAAGTCGGAATGCGAAACGAAAGCGACTTTCGGCTTGATGTTGAAGCGCTGGACGTGGATTGCCGCCAGCGCCGCCAGTTCCGCGAGCTCCTCGGCGCTGGGGTTGGGCCGGACCTGGGTGTCGGCAATGAAATAAGCGCCCTTGCTGGTGATCATCAGCGCCAGCGCGGCGAAATCGCTGACCCCCGGCAGAAAGCCGATGATCTCGCGAACCTGACGCAGATGGCTGCGGTAGCTGCCCTCGACACCGCAGATCATGGCGTCGGCCTCGCCGCGGATCACCGCGAGCGCCGCGATCACCGTGGCGTTGGTACGCACCGCGGTCCGCGCGGCGTCGGGTGTGACGCCGTGGCGGCCGGCGACGTCGATATAGGATTGCACGTAGGATCGATAGCGCGGATCGTCCTCGGGATTGATCAGATCGAAATCCTGGCCGGCCTTGATGGCAAGGCCAAACCGCTTGATCCGTGCGTCGACCACCGACGGGCGACCGACCAAAATCGGCCGCGCCAGCTTCTCCTCCAGCACCACCTGGGTCGCGTGCAGCACGCGCTCGTCCTCGCCTTCGGCGTAGATGACGCGGACCGGCTGGGTCTTGGCCTTGGCAAACATCGGCTTCATGACGAGCCCGGACCGGAACGCAAAGCGCTCCAGTTGAGCGGCGTAGTCCTCGAAATTCGCGATCGGACGCGAGGCGACGCCCGATGTCATCGCCGCCTTGGCGACCGCCGGCGCGATACGCAGGATCAGCCGCGGATCGAACGGGCTCGGAATCAGCGAGCCCGGGCCGAATCCCTGCGCCTCGCCGCTGTCGAAACCCGGAGCGATCGCGTCCGACGGCGGGTCGCGCGCGAGCTGCGCGATCGCCTCGACCGCAGCATGCTTCATGTCCTCGTTGATCGCGGTGGCGCCGACATCGAGCGCGCCGCGAAAGATGAAGGGAAAGCACAGCACGTTGTTGACCTGGTTGGGAAAGTCGGAACGCCCGGTGCAGATCATCGCGTCGGGCCGCGCCTTGCGGGCCTCGTCCGGCATGATTTCCGGGTTCGGATTGGCGAGCGCCATGACGAGCGGCTTGTCCGCCATCTGCTTGACCATGTCGGGCGTCAGCACATTGGGTGCCGACAGGCCGAGAAAGATATCGGCACCGCCAATCACCTCGGCCAGCACGCGCTTGTCGGTCTTCTGCGCATAGACCGCCTTCCAGCGGTCCATCAGCGTGCTGCGGCCCTCGTGCACGACGCCGTCGATATCGCAGACCCAGATGTTCTTGAGCTGCGCACCCAGCGAGACCAGAAGATTGAGACAGGCGATCGCGGCGGCGCCGGCGCCGGACGCGACGATCTTGACGTCCTTGAGCTTCTTGCCGTTGAGCAGCAGCGCGTTGGTGATGGCGGCGCCGACGATGATGGCGGTGCCATGCTGGTCGTCATGGAACACCGGGATCTTCATCCGCGCTTTCAGTTGCGCCTCGATCTCGAAACATTCCGGGCCCTTGATGTCCTCGAGATTGATGCCGCCGAACGTCGGTTCCAGCGCCGCCACGGTCTCGACCACGCGCTCGATGGTGTCGGCGGCGATTTCGATATCGAACACGTCGATGCCGGCAAATTTCTTGAACAGCACCGCCTTGCCCTCCATCACCGGCTTCGAGGCCAGCGGGCCGATATTGCCCAGGCCGAGCACCGCGGTGCCGTTGGAGACCACCGCCACCAGATTGGCGCGGGTCGTCAGTGAGGCCGCCTCGGCGGGATTGTTGGCGATTTCCATGCAGGCGGCGGCGACGCCGGGCGAATAGGCAAGCGCCAGGTCGCGCTGGTTGGCCAGCGGCTTGATTGCCTGGATCTCGAGTTTGCCCGGCCGCGGCAGCCGGTGATAGGCGAGCGCCGCGGAATGGAGGTCTTCAGAATAGGACGTCATGCATTTCCCCCCGTGTCCCCCGCGGCTTGCTCGGGCCCCGACGTCAGGCTTCGACAACTGGTTTTCAGTTTTGCGGCAGATTGAGCCGGATGTGAAGCTCGCGCAACTGCTTCGACGTGACTTCGGACGGCGCCCCCATCAGCAGGTCCTCGGCGCGCTGGTTCATCGGGAATAGCGAGATTTCGCGCAGATTCGTGGTGCCGCAGAGAAGCATGACAATGCGGTCGACTCCCGCCGCCATGCCGCCATGCGGCGGTGCGCCATACTGGAACGCGCGATACATGCCGCCGAAACGCTCCACCACTTCCTTCTCGCCATAACCCGCGATCTCGAACGCCTTCACCATCGCTTCGGGGCGGTGATTGCGGATACCGCCCGACGCGATCTCATAGCCGTTGCAGGTAATGTCGTACTGGAACGCCTTGATGGTCAGCGGGTCCTGCCCGTTGAGCGCATCGAGGCCGCCCTGCGGCATCGAGAACGGGTTGTGCGAGAAGTCGATCTTCTTGTCTTCCTCGTTGTATTCATACATTGGGAAATCGACGATCCAGGCGAGTTCGAACCGCTCCTTGTCGACCAGGTTCAACTCCTCGCCGAGTTTGGTCCGCGCAAGGCCGGCAAATTTCCAGAATTTCTCGGGATCGCCGGCGACAAAGAACGCCGCGTCACCCGCCTTCAGGCCAAGTGCATTGCGGATGGCCGCCGTGCGATCCGGGCCGATGTTGTTGGCGAGCGGTCCCGCACCCTCGCCGCCTTCGCGCCACATGATGTAGCCAAGCCCGGGCTGGCCCTCGCCTTGCGCCCACGAATTCATCCGGTCGCAAAACGCACGCGAGCCGCCGCCGGTGCCGGGGATCGCCCAGACCTGGTTTTTTGGATCCTCCAGCATCCGCGCAAACACCTTGAAGCCGGAGCCGCGGAAATGCTCGGAGACATCGGCCATGACAATGGGATTGCGCAAATCCGGCTTGTCGCTGCCGTATTTGCGCAAGGCTTCGGCGAACGGAATCCGCGGCCAGCCTTTGGTCACCGGCTTGCCGTTGGCAAAATCCTCGAACACGCCGGTGATGACCGGCTCCATCGCCGCGAACACATCGTCCTGGGTGACAAAGCTCATCTCGACGTCGAGTTGATAGAACTCGCCGGGCAAGCGGTCGGCGCGCGGATCCTCGTCGCGGAAACAGGGCGCGATCTGGAAGTAGCGGTCGAAGCCGGACATCATCAGCAACTGCTTGTATTGCTGCGGCGCCTGCGGCAGCGCGTAGAAGCGGCCCGGATGAATCCGCGACGGCACCAGGAAGTCGCGCGCGCCCTCCGGCGAGGACGCCGTCAGGATCGGAGTTTGAAACTCGAAAAAGCCCTGATCTTTCATGCGCTTGCGCATGGAATCGACGATCGCGCCGCGGGTCATGATGTTCTGGTGCAGCCGATCGCGGCGAAGGTCGAGGAAGCGGTACTTAAGCCTTATGTCTTCAGGATATTCCTGCTCGCCGAACACCGGCAGCGGCAGTTCGCCGGCGGGTCCCAGCACTTCGATTTCGCTGACATAGAGCTCGACGGAACCGGTCGGCAATTCGGGATTGTCGGTGCCGGCGGGGCGACGCCGCACCTTGCCGTCGATCCGCACCACCCATTCCGAGCGCAGCTTTTCGGCATCCTTGAACGCCGGCGAGTCCGGGTCGGCGACGCATTGGGTCAGGCCGTAATGATCGCGCAGATCGATGAACAGCACGCCGCCATGGTCGCGAATGCGATGGCACCAGCCGGACAAACGCGCCGCCTGGTCGATATCGCTCTCGCGGAGCGCGCCGCAGGTATGGGACCGGTAACGATGCATGGAAGCCCTGAAAACAGATGTCGGAGGATCGAACCGGGGCGGCCGCGGCCTGCCCCGCAAGGAGGGTCAGGGTTTACCCGAGGCAACGCAGCGCGGCAACCAAGGGAACGCCCTGTTTGGCGCCCCGAAACGCAGTTTTCGGGTAACCCCGGCCTGAAGTGTTTGCCTATTGGCGCGGCGCGCCTATCTTTGGCTGATGACGGTGCATTTTCCCTTCCAAAACACCTATGCGGCGCTGCCGGCGAACTTCTTCGCCCGGGTGGCGCCGACCCCGGTGGCCGCGCCACGGCTGATCAAGCTGAACCGGCCGCTGGCGATCCATCTCGGCCTCGATCCGGACCGGCTCGACAGCCCGGAAGGGGCTGAAATCCTGGCCGGCAAGCGCCTGCCGGATGGCGCCGACCCGATCGCGATGGCTTATGCCGGCCACCAGTTCGGTCATTTCGTTCCGCAACTCGGCGACGGCCGCGCCATCCTGCTCGGCGAAGTCATCGACGCCGATGGCGTGCGCCGCGACATCCAGCTCAAGGGCTCCGGACCGACCCCGTTTTCGCGCCGCGGCGATGGCCGTGCGGCGCTTGGCCCGGTGCTGCGCGAATACGTGGTCAGCGAGGCGATGGCGGCGCTCGGCATTCCGACCACGCGCTCGCTTGCGGCCGTGATCACCGGCGAAAGCGTGATGCGCGAAACGCCGCTGCCGGGCGCGGTTCTCACCCGCATCGCCGCGAGCCACATCCGGGTCGGCACCTTCCAGTATTTCGCAGCGCGCGGCGATACCGACGGCGTGCGGCGGCTCGCCGATCACGTCATCGCGCGTCATTATCCACAGGCCGCCGGCTCCGATCGCCCCTATCACACGCTTCTGGAGGGCGTGATCGCACGGCAGGCCGGGCTGGTCGCGCGCTGGCTGCTGGTCGGCTTCATCCACGGCGTCATGAATACCGACAACACCTCGATATCCGGCGAGACCATCGACTACGGGCCCTGTGCCTTCATGGACCAATACGATCCGGCGACGGTGTTCAGCTCGATCGACGAACAGGGTCGCTACGCCTATGCCAACCAGCCCCGGATTGCGCTTTGGAACCTGACCCGCTTCGCCGAATGCCTGCTGCCGCTGCTGGCCGGCGAACAGGACAAGGCGATTGCCGAGGCGCAGGCCGCGCTCGGCGAATTCGCAGAGCAGTTCGATGCCGCCTATCAGGCCGGTCTGCGCCGCAAGCTCGGGCTGTTCACGGCGCAGGACGGCGATCCGGCTCTGGCGCAGGATCTGCTGGATGCCATGGCCAGGAACCAGGCCGACTTCACGTTGACATTCAGGCGCCTCAGCGACGCCGCGCTCGATGCCGGCGAGGACCACCAGGTCCGCTCGTTGTTCGCCGATCCCACCGCCTATGACGCGTGGGCGCTGCGCTGGCGGCAACGGACCGGCAGCGAGCCGCAGCCGGCCACCGAACGACGGACCGTGATGCGATCGGTCAATCCGGCCTTCATCCCGCGCAATCACCGGGTGGAAGCCATCATCGAAGCGGCGGTCAATCGCGACGATTATGCGCCGTTCGAGACGCTGCTGGCGGTGCTGTCAAAGCCGTACCAGGATCAGCCGGCGATGGCAGCCTATGCCGAGCCGCCCGAGCCGCACCAGCGGGTGCTGCAGACGTTCTGTGGGACGTGAAGCGTTGAGGCTCGCGCCGGCATTCGACAAACCCGTCGGCACCCGCCCCGGCGAATAACAGACGGTGAAAACTCGTCTCCGGCGCAAATGCAGGGCTCGAATTCGACGCAGCACCCTTGACATATCAGCCCTTTCGGCAGAACGCCTCTTCCGAAGCGTTATGGACCGTTCATGGATCTGATCACGACCAATTCGGAACTCGCCGCCGTTTGCGGCCGTCTCGCCAAACACCCGGTCATTACCGTCGACACCGAATTCCTGCGCGAGACAACCTATTATCCGCTGCTTTGCGTGGTGCAGATGGCAAGCGCGGAGGAAGCCGTCGTCGTCGATACGCTGGCCGACGGCATCGATCTCACGCCGTTCTTCGCGTTGATGGCCGACGAGAAGGTGCTGAAGGTATTTCACGCCGCCCGTCAGGACATCGAGATCGTCTGGCACCAGGCCGGCATCGTTCCGCACCCGATCTTCGACACCCAGGTGGCGGCGATGGTGCTCGGCTATGGCGATTCCATCGCCTATGACCAGCTTGTCGAGCGCATCACCGGGCACCGGCCGGACAAGACCCACCGCTTCACCGACTGGTCGCGCCGGCCGCTGACCGCCGAACAGATGCACTACGCGGTCTCCGACGTCACCCATCTGCGCGACGTGTTCACGGCACTCGATGCCGATCTCAAGAAGCGCGGCCGCAGCGACTGGGTCAGTGAGGAGATGGAGGTGTTGACCTCGCCCAGGACCTACGACTTCCATCCCGAACGCGCCTGGGAGCGGCTCAAGACCCGGGTGCGCAAGCCAAAGGAACTGGCGGTGCTGATGGAAGTCGCGGCCTGGCGCGAGCAGGAGGCGCAAAGCCGCGACGTTCCGCGCAGCCGCGTGCTCAAGGACGATGCGGTCGGCGACATCGCCACCCATGCCCCGACCAGCCTCGAGCGGCTCGCGAATTTGCGCTCGCTGCCGAGGGGCTTCGACCGGTCGAAATGGGGCGCCGAAATCGTGGCGGCCGTGCAGCGCGGGGTCGCGCGCGATCCGGCGACGCTGCCGAAGATCGAGAGGCCGCGCGGCAATTCCAACGGCACGGCGATCGTCGAACTCCTGAAGGTCCTGCTTCGCATGACATCGGAACGTCACGCCGTCGCCAGCAAGGTGATCGCGACGGTCGACGATCTGGAGCAGATTGCTGCGGACGACGATGCCGACGTCGGCGCGTTGCGCGGCTGGCGCCGCGAGCTGTACGGTGAGGCCGCGCTGGCACTGAAGCACGGCAGGCTCGCGCTCGCGATCGAGAACGGCCGGGTCGTCAAGGTCGACCGCGACTGACCTCGCCCTGGTGGGCGCCGTGACCGCGCTCGTCGTCGAACCGCGATTTTGCCGCTTGCCCGATCAGGTCGGAGCTGCCCTCGATCGCGGCGAAATTGGCGATGACCTTGAGCACCGCCATCCTGTAGGAAGCGGCCTCGCCGGCACCGGCACGCCGGCAGGCCACGGCGTCGCCGACCACCTGGTAGCGGTGGCTGCGGTGAAACCCGTCGACGACGGTCGACAGGATGGTTTCATCGAGAGAAAATCCCGAGAGCACACAGCGGATATTCCTCATGTTCGACATGTACTCGGCGAACCGCGTCGAACTGTATGCCGACGGCAAGGGATGCTCGAAGGCCATTTCGCCGGGTCGCGGCCTGAACTCTGCAATCCAGTCCGTCAGGTTTGACGCCGGATTGAACCACGCCGCCTGCGCGATCCTTTTCAGATGCATGACCGGCCAGAGACAGTTGCGCCACAGCGTCAGCAATTCGAGGCATCGCGACATGATCGGCCCGGCGTCGGTTATGAGGTGACGGCGGCCTTCGGTGAGATACTCGATCTGGAGATCAGCACAAATCAGGATTGGCGGATCGTCATGCATGGAAGCCATCGCTGTTGGATGCGGGATCATGTTTCGGCCAGAACCGTCCTCCGCAACGGCGAGGTCGCCGATCTGCCGGCTGAAGCGTCGAGCACGCCGGGCCTGTCCCAATCGCCTTCGGGTCGGATGATCACGTACGGATCGCTGTCGAGCGTAATGGCATCGGGGCCCGGCTCGATATCGAGCACCATTTCGGTGTAGGAGAAATCCGAGAAAGTGATCTTGCGGTTGTGGCCGAGCGGCTTCGCGCCGAAATGCGCCCAGAAATCCACCAGCCGGTCCTGCGCCTGGCCGTAGATTTTCTTGAACCCCTTGCGCCTGATGTAATCGACGCTCGCCTGCACCAGCTTGAAGGAGACCCGCGAGCGCCGGAACTGATGCCGTACCGCCAGCCGTTCGACCTTGGCGAACTCGCCGAAAAATCGCACCCGCAGGCAGCCGGCCGGTTCGCTGCCGACAAATCCGAGGAAGTGCGCGGCAACCAGATCGTTGCCGTCGAACTCCTCTTCAATCGGGCAATCCTGCTCGGCAAGATAGACCGCGGCGCGGATGGCGGTGACCAGCATCAGGTCGTTGGGGTCGCGGGCGATGCGGATCGAGATCGAACGCGACTCCGGCCTGGCCGGCGACATCGATTTACTGCCGTGCATCTGCGAGGCTCCTTGATGAGATCCATGGTGTCGGCATCGTCGCTCGAAGACGATTCCAGGGCCGCTCGTAGCACCACAGATCGGGCTGGAAGCTTGCTATCGGTCTGAAGCCCGTTGCGATCAGCAGATCGCGTCCCGCAATCGTCGACGGATGGGCGAAGCAGTCCGCATCGACATAGCGCGGCTTTCTCAGATGAGCCGCGGCGTTGCCCAGTCCGGCTATTCCGCGACCGGTTGCCGCAATCGCCCAGATGTAGATGGCCGACACCTCTTGACGGCTCGAGGCAAGCAGGTCGACCTCCGGGTGCGTCAGGGAAATCTCGTCAAGCATGAGCGCGTCATGGCCGCGGCTGTTGAGATAGAGAAACGCCATGCCGCCGAGCAGTTTTTGCCGCCGACTGAACGATAGAATGCATTGCGGATCGAACGCCAGATATTTACCAAGAGTTGGTTCCGTGATCTGAACTCCCGGAACCAGGCGATGGGCCATATCCGCGAGAAGCGCAAGTTCTGCGCGCCACGCCGGCCTTACTTCGATCTCGCAATTGGTCGATATTGAATCGAATTCGTGGCTTGTGCCTGAAGAAGCTCTTTCCTTCACTTGATTGCGCATTTATCGTTACTCCTGCCCGCAGTGAAATACTGTACCGGGTGAGGAATTTCGGTATGCAGCAACTATTGCATCGGGGTGCTGCGGTGACGCAGCACCGACCGGACGAAGCGCCGGATGCACCCTGGGACGACCTGAAGTCGTTCCTGGTTTGCGCGCGATACAAGAGTTTCCGGAACGCTGCAGACGTACTTGGCCTGACCAGTACGACGCTGATGCGAAGGATCGACCGCCTCGAGGAGCGGATCGGCTGCAAGCTGTTCCTGCGCGACCAGAGCGGATTGACGCTGAGCGAGGAAGGGATCGCCATGATCCCCGACGCGACCGAAATGGAGCGTCGCGCCTTCAACATTTTCCGGCGCGCGCATCAGTCATCGAATGATCCGGCCGGCACGGTGCGCGTCGCGGTGACCGAAGGTCCGGGTAATTTCTGGATTCTGCCGAGGTTGATCGACTTCCAGAAAACCTATCGCAAGATCACCGTCGATCTTCGTTGTGCGATGGAGCAGGCCGACGTCGCGCGACTGGAATCCGACATCGCCATTCAGCTCGAGCCGCCGACCAATCCCGACCTGATCGTCGCCAAGCTCGGCAGGCTTCACATCTATCCCTTCGTTTCGGAAGGCTATCAAAAACTCTATGGCGTTCCTTCAACCCTGTCGGAGCTCAAAAACCACCGGATCGTCAAGCAGAATGCGCCGCAGGTCGACGACGGCGCCTATGCGCGGATCCTGGGGCTGAGCTCGCTCGAGGGCGTGGTCGGTATCAAGACCAACTCCAGCATCGGCGTATTGTATGCGGTCGAACGCGGGGCCGGCGTGGGTTTTCTGCCGACGTCGTCGATTGCGCTGGGTGCGGCGCTGGTCGCCGTCGATATGGGCGTCAGTCACCATGCCGACCTGTGGCTGACCTATCACAAGGAGTTTCGCAATTCCGATCGCCACAAGATCGTCATCGACTGGCTGAAGAAGATATTCGATCCCAGGGCCTATGCCTGTTTCAGGGACGAATTCATCCATCCCAACGCCCTCATTCCGATGATGGTGGCGGCCAGAGCCAATTTCGGCCTGCAGGGATACGTCGCCGGCAGCCCGGGCTGAGCGGACCGTCGGCGCTGCGCTACCACTTCAACTCGATGCCGAGCGTGCCCTGATGCGACTGCATCGCGGCGCGGAACTTGCCGTCATAATTGGCATACACCCGCACCCTGTCGCTCAGGCTGAGCGAAGCGGAGGCGCCGGCGTCGGCGCCGTACTGGCTCTCGCCGATGCCCTGCACGGTGATGCTCCCGGCACCGAGGCTGACGACGGTCGAACCGAAATCCTGCACGACATTGTCGACGAACTTGCCATAGGCGGACAGGTCCAGGATCTTGCGATCGAAGATCCAGTAGTGCCCGATCTCGGCGCCGATCAGGATCCGCGCACGATCCACTGTCGTGCCGCTCGCCATCACCGGATCGAGGCCGCCCACCTCCTGCAGCGATCCGGTCGCAGCGCGGACATATTCGAACGCCGCCTTTGGCACGATGCGGCTCTGGTCCATGGTCCAGTAATAACTGAGCTCGGTCAGCGCGCCGTCGATCTCCGCGTCGTAGCCGGCCTGCGCCGTGCCGAGCCCGGTATCCCGGCTCGAATTGATCTTGCCGAAGCCGTGAACCAGCGCGACCGCCCATGTCCACGGGCCCTTGTCGACCGAGGCGTTGAAGCCGAGCTGGGTGAGATCGAGCCCTGCGGACTGCAGCGCGAGCGGAACGTCGATCGAGGTGTGGCTTTGGTCTACCGAAAATCCGATATTGACGCCGGGCGCCACGGTCGCTCCGAAGCCCGCCACGCCGCCCAGCGTGCTGCGGTGATCGGCGGCGAAATCGCCCTGCGCGGCGGTCGAACTCGAAATGCCATAGGCTTCGCCCCAGGCGCGAAAGCGCGGCGCGCCGGTCGTCTCGGAGGCACCGCCGCCGCCCGGGTTGCTGCGAAGCGCGTTGCCGAAACCGTTGGTCGCCTGATTTCCGAGCCGCTCGAGGAAGCTGCTGCCGAGGTTCGCGACCGTCGCGCCAGCCGACATCTCGACATTGACGTCGCCCGGCGAAGGCGCCGGCGGCGCTTCCGAGGGCGGGTTTGGCGCGCTCTGGGCCAGAGCGGGCGTGGCCACAACCGCCACAGCGAGCGCAAAAGCGACCGCGGCCAGGCTCGCAAGCATTCGGGCGGCTCCGGTCGGCGTCGTTCGCGAAGGCCGCGATGAGCAGCGCATGAATGCAGTTTCCAAATGGAGCGCCGGCTCGGCAAAAACGCCTGGTCCAATCGAGCCGCCGATTTGCCCCCAGTTGTGCCGAAGCGTCAATCGCCGGCGGTCCCCGGCCGCGGGCAATTGGCCGGCATTGTTGTGCCGTTGCCACAGCGCGCCGCGGCGCGGCCGTCGTTGCCGGCTCGAATTGCCGAGCCCGGGCGGAGGCTTGCTAACCAATAAATTTCGTGTTGGAATTCCAGCACAATCGGATCTAGGCCGTTCGACTGTGCGTTTCGCGACCAAGAAATGGAGCAGACACCCCGAAGCCCGCTTGTGGCGTGGCACGCAAAATGCGTGGCCGCGTCTTTTTTATGTCTAGACCAGGAGACAGGCGATGCAGAAAGGCACCGTCAAGTGGTTCAACCCGACCAAGGGTTATGGGTTCATCAAGCCGATGGCCGGCGACAAGGACGTCTTCGTCCATATCTCGGCGGTTGAGCGCGCCGGACTCACCACCCTCAACGAAAATCAGGTGATCGAATATGACCTCGTGGAAAATCGCGGCAAGACCTCCGCGGAAAACCTCAAGGTCTCCTAACCTCGGTCACGATCCGCGCAAGCATCCTGATGCGCCCCCCGGCCCTCGCCGGGGGATTTTTGTTTCGGCAGGCGGATCTGTCATTCCGGGGCGCGCGTGAGCGCGAACCCGGAATCCGTCATCGGCGCGCTTCCGCGGACCCTTGGCATCGCCCCGGAATGCGGCTGGATTGCTTCGTCGCTGGCGCTCCTCGCACAGCAATGACGGCCTAGGTTATTACGGCCGGTGAAATCAAGACCGCGCCGGGGGCGACGCTGCCGGCGGTTTTGCAGATATCGTCCTCGATCCGGATGCGGCCGCTCGCCACCAGCCGCAACGCCTCGGGATAGATGCGGTGCTCGATCGCGATGATCCGCGCCGCCAGTTGCTCCGGCGTGTCGCCATCGCAAACCGCAACCGCCCCCTGCATCACGATCGGACCTGCGTCGGTTTGCGGGATGACGAAATGCACGGTGGCGCCCGAGATTTTGACACCGGCGCGCAGCGCCTGGGCCTGGGGCTCGAGGCCGGGAAACGACGGCAGCAGCGAGGGATGAATGTTGAGCATGCGGCCATGCCAGCGTTGCACGAACTCGGCCGTGAACAGCCGCATGAAACCGCCGAGGCAGATCAGCTCGACCCCGTGCTGCTCCAGCGCCGATTGCAGACCCGCCTCGAATGCCGCGCGGTCCCTGCCGAACGGCCTGCTTTCGATGGTCCGGGTCGGAATGCCGCTCGCGGTGGCCTTTTCCAGGCCGCCGGCGCCGGACCGGTTTGAAATCACCACGACGATCTCGGCCGGAAAGTCCGGCGGCCTCGGCGGCCTCGATCAGCGCGGCCATGTTCGATCCGCGTCCGGAAATCAGGATTGCGACGCGGCGCTTCATGGCCTCACCATGTGAGCTCATCAGGGGGCAAGGTCGAGATGACCGTTATAGACCACGCGGTGCTCACCTTGGGCCGGGATGACCTCGCCCAGCAGCGCCACGCTTTCGCCGGCCTCGGTCAGGATATCGGTCACCTGTTCGATCGCATCCGGCGACACGATCGCAATCATGCCGATACCGCAATTGAAGGTGCGTAGCAGTTCGAGTTCGGCGATGCCGCCCTGCTGCGCCAGCCATTTGAACACCGGCAACACGGCAAGCCGCGCAAGGTCGATGCCGACGCCGAGATGCCTTGGCAGCACCCGCGGGATATTGTCGGTGAAACCGCCGCCGGTGATGTGGGCAAGCCCCTTGACCGCGCCGGTCTCGCGGATCGCGCGCAGGCAGGATCTCACATAGAGCCGCGTCGGCGTCAGCAGCGCGCCACCCAGCGTCATCACCGGCGAAAACGGCGCCTGGGCTTCGAAGCCGAGACCCGACGCCGCGACAATCCTGCGCACCAGCGAAAACCCGTTGGAGTGGACGCCGGACGATGCAAGGCCGATCACGGCATCGCCGGCCGCGATGTCGGGGCGCGGCAGCAGCGTGCCGCGTTCGGCAGCACCGACCGCGAAGCCGGCGAGGTCGTAATCGCCGTCCCAGTACAGGCCCGGCATTTCGGCGGTTTCGCCGCCGATCAGCGCGCAGCCGGATTCCCGGCAGGCTTCCGCCACCCCGGCAATGATGGCGGCCGCGGCCTCCGGATCGAGTTTGCCGCTGGCAAAATAGTCGAGAAAGAACAGCGGCTCGGCGCCCTGCACCACGAGATCATTGACCGACATCGCCACCAGATCGATGCCGATGCCGCCATGCAGGCCGGTCTCGATCGCAATCTTCACCTTGGTCCCGACGCCATCGGTCGCGGCGACCAGCACCGGATCGGCAAAGCCCGCCGCCTTCAGATCGAACAGTCCGCCGAACCCGCCGATTTCGGCGTCGGCGCCGGCCCGCGCGGTGGCGCGAACCATCGGCTTGATCAGGTCGACCAGACGATTGCCGGCATCGATGTCGACGCCCGAATCGGCGTAAGTAAGCCCGTTTTTGCGCTCGATCATGCCCGATTCCAGATGATGGCGGCTGGTTACGTCGGAATCCGCCAGCGTGCAATGGCTCGCAAGCCGCCGACGCCTGTATTATGTAGACGGGAACCGGCGCCTTCTCAGAGCCGGATCATTCGCGAAATCAGGCCGGTAGCCGGGAAGCGCCGCGTGAGTATTCCGAACATCATTACGCTGGGCCGCATCCTGCTGGTCCCGTTCATCGTCTGGGCGATCGCGTCCAGCCAGATGGAGATCGCCTTCGCGATCTTCATCATCGCCGGCGTCAGCGACGCCGTCGACGGCTTTCTCGCCAAGCGCTTCAATATGGCGAGCGAACTCGGCGCGCTGCTCGATCCGCTGGCCGACAAGGCGCTTCTGGTGTCGATCTATGTGGCGCTCGGAATTTGGGGCGCGGTGCCGCGCTGGATCGTGATCCTCGTGGTCTCGCGCGACATCATGATCGTGGGCGCCGTGATTGTGTCATGGTTGTTCGGCAAACCGATCCCGATGAAGCCGCTGATGGTGTCGAAGCTCAATACGGCGGCGCAGGTGGCGTTTGCGGCTTTGGTGCTTGCGGCACTCGGGTTTGGCTTCAGTTCGGCGCCGTACGACCTGATCCTGATGTGCTTGGTAACGATCTTTACTTTGGTTTCGGTATCGCTCTATCTCGTGGAGTGGGTGCGACACATGAGCACCATCGAAGCAGCTTGAAACGATGGCGAGCCGGTTGATGCCGGCATGGAGTGACTGCGTGGCAGGCCGCGTTCCACCTCGTCAGCTTGCGTTGGCCCTGCCGCACGCCGAGAGCGTCACCCGCGACAATTTCCTCGAGGGCCCGGCCAATGCAGCCGGGCTCGCGCTGGTCGATGCCTGGCCCGACTGGCCGAACCGGATCATGCTGCTGGTCGGACCGGAGGGTTCCGGCAAGAGCCATCTCGCCGCGATCTGGGCCGAGCAAGCCGGCGCCCGCTCGACCGGCGCCCACGCCCTGACCGCGGCCGCGGTGCCGGGGGCGCTGTCGACCGGGGCGCTGGTGGTGGAAGATCTGAAATCGTCCGGGTTCGACGAGCGCGCGCTGTTCCATTTGTTGAACCTGGCGCGGGAGGACGAGGCTTCCATTCTGATCACCGCCCGGGTGCCGCCGGCCGCGCTCGAAATCGAGCTGCGCGACCTGCGGTCGCGGCTGCGCGCCGTGCCAACCGTAGCGCTGCTGCCGCCCGACGATCAGTTGTTTCGGGCGCTGATCGTCAAATTCTGCGCGGACCGTCAGCTCGCCGTCGATGAAAGCGTGGTGAGCTATCTCGCAACCCGGATCGAACGATCCTTTGCGGCGGCGCGCCGGGCCGTCGAATTGCTGGACACCGAGGCGCTGCGACAGCGGCGGCCGGTGACCCGGGCGCTGGCGGCCGAATTGCTGCGCAACGGCTGATTCCGCCGCCGATTGGCAGCTTGACGGCGGCTGTTCCGGGAACGTCAATGTCATTGAAACGTCATCGCGATAATACAGGGTTCGGGCGCCATGGTTCGGCGTCGCCTCGCTGTTTTCCCGGAGCTGGATCAAATCCTGATGGAATCCGCACAAGCTGTTGTAATTAAAGAAAAAGATGTGGAGGTCGAGGTCGGCTCGCCGATCGCGGTCGAGCCCGGAGCGCTTCATCAACCGCGAGCTGTCCTGGCTGCATTTCAACCGCCGGGTGCTCGAGGAATCGGTCAATCCCGGCCATCCCGCGCTCGAGCGGGTCAGGTTTCTGTCGATTTCTGCCAATAACCTTGACGAGTTCTTCATGGTCCGGGTCGCCGGCATCAAGGCTCAGGTCCGGGAGGGCATCGCGGAGCGCAGCCCCGACGGTCTGACGCCCGCCGAACAGCTTGTCCTGATCAACGAGACGGTTTCGCGGCTCGCCATCGATCAGCAGGCGATCTGGCGCGATCTGCGCGGAATCCTGGCGGAGGTCGGCATCGTTCTGATCGACGGTCGCGACGTCACCAAACCCGAGCGGGCCTGGATCGAGGACCATTTCCTTCACAACATTTTCCCGCTGCTGACGCCGCTCGCGATCGATCCGGCGCATCCGTTTCCGTTCATCCCGAGCCTCGGATTTACCGTCGCGCTGCATCTGGCGCGGGTCTCCGACGGCAAGCCGATGAACGCGCTCATTCGCATGCCCGGCAAGATCGACCGCTTCATCCGCCTGCCGGCCGCCAGGGACGGCTCGGTCCGGCTGATCACGCTGGAGCAGGCCACCGGTCTGTTCATCGGCCGGCTGTTCCCCGGCTATACCGTCAAAGGTCAGGGCGCCTTCCGGATCATCCGCGACTTCGAACTCGAAATCGAGGAAGAAGCCGAAGATCTGGTGCGCCTGTTCGAGACCGCGCTGAAGCGGCGGCGGCGCGGATCGGTGATCCGCCTGGAAATCGAAGCCAAGATGCCGGAGGAACTGCGCGCCTTTGTGCAGCGCGCGCTCGCCACCGCGGACGACGAGGTTCTGCTGGTCGATGGCGTGCTGGCGATGAACGAACTGTCGCAGTTGACGCGGCTCGACCGGCCCGACCTCGAATTCGTACCCTATGTGCCGCGCCATCCGGAACGCGTGCGCGACCATGGTGGCGATATCTTCGCGGCGATCCGGCAAAAGGATCTGATCGTCCATCACCCCTATGAATCCTTCGACGTCGTCGTCCAGTTCCTGCAACAGGGCGCCCGCGACCCCGACGTGGTCGCGATCAAACAAACGCTGTACCGCACCTCGAACAACTCGCCGATCGTGCGGGCGCTGGCGGAAGCGGCCGAGGCCGGAAAGTCGGTGACCGCGCTGGTCGAACTCAAGGCGCGGTTCGACGAGGAGGCCAACATCCGCTGGGCCCGCGACCTCGAGCGCGCCGGCGTGCAGGTGGTGTACGGATTCATCGAGCTCAAGACCCACGCCAAGCTCTCGCTGATCGTGCGCCGCGAGGGCGGCAGCCTCACCACCTACGTCCACACCGGCACCGGAAACTATCATCCGGTGACGGCGCGCATCTACACCGACCTCTCCTACTTCACGTCCGATCCGATCATCGGACGCGACGCCGCGCGGGTGTTCAACTACATCACCGGCTACGCCGAGCCGAGCGACATCGAGAAGATGGCGGTGTCGCCCCTCACCTTGCGCAAGCGCATCATCGAACACATCCATGGCGAAACCAGCCACGCCCGCCACGGCCGGCCTGCGGCGATCTGGATGAAGATGAATTCACTGGTCGATCCCGATATCATCGACGCGCTGTATGAAGCCTCGCAGGCCGGCGTGTCGATCGAGCTCGTGGTGCGCGGCATTTGCTGCCTGCGACCCGGCTTACCCGGACTTTCCGAGAACATCCGCGTCAAATCGGTGATCGGCCGTTTCCTCGAGCACGGCCGAATCTACTGCTTTGGCATGGGACAGGGCCTGCCGAGCGCAAAAGCTGCTGTGTATATCTCGTCCGCCGACATGATGCCGCGCAATCTCGACCGGCGCGTGGAAATCCTCTGTCCGCTGCAAAATCCCACGGTGCATCAGCAGGTTCTCGAACAGATCATGGTCGCGAATTTGAAGGATACCGAGCAGAGCTGGCAGTTGTTGCCGGATGGATCGTCAACGCGTATGAAGGCCGCGAAGGGCGAGGAGTCCTTCAATCTGCACAACTATTTCATGACCAATCCGAGTTTGTCTGGCCGTGGCAAGTCGCTCAAAGAATCTTCACCGCGCCGCCTCACGCGCCGCACCGAGCGTCAGCAATCCACATAAGGAACTTGCACGGTGAGACGGCCGCGCAAACGCGCCTCCAGCGTCGCGGTCATCGATATCGGTTCCAACTCGGTGCGTCTGGTGGTCTACGAATCGATGACGCGGAGCCTCGTTTCGCTCTTCAACGAGAAGACGCTGTGCGGGCTCGGACGCGAGGTTCAGACCACCGGCCTGCTGGCGCCGGATGCGGTCGCCAAGGCGCTGACGTCGCTGCGGCGTTTTCGCGCGCTGTGCCGGGTGATGAAGGTCGGCCGCGTGTACGCCATCGCCACCGCCGCGTGCCGCGACGCCACCAACGGCCCGGACTTCATCGCCAGGGCCGAACGCATCTGCGGCGTCAAGATCGAAATCCTGTCGGGGCCGCGGGAGGCGAAATTGTCTGCGTTGGGCGTGGTGTCCGGCGTGCACCGGCCGGACGGCATTGTCGGCGACCTCGGCGGCGGTTCGCTGGAACTGATCGACGTCCGCCGCAACCGCCTGCACAGCGGCGTGACGCTGCCGCTCGGAAGTCTGGCGCTGCAGGATTCATCCCACAAATCGCTGAAGCGCGCCGAGCGCATTGTCAGGAATGACATTTCCGCAGTGACCCGGCTCAAGGCCGGCCGCGGCCGTAACTTTTACGCGGTCGGAGGAACCTGGCGGTCGCTGGCGCGAATCCACATCATCCAGAGCGGCTACCCGTTGCGGGTGATGCATGGCTATTCGATCCCGGCGGCGGACGCGCTCGATTTCGTCCAGCGTCTGCGCCGTCTCGCATCGGCAAACTTGCTCGCCGACATCGAAGTCGTCGCCGACGCACGCCGGCCGTTACTGACCTATGCCGCGCTGGTGCTCGAATACATCATCCGTGTCGCCCAACCGAAGACCATCGTATTCTCGACCTTCGGGGTCCGCGAGGGCCTGTTTTACGAAATGCTGCCGCAGGCCGAGCGCGGCAAAGACGGCCTGATCTGTGCCGCGCAAAGCCTCAATGAACTGCTGTCGCGATCCACGCGCTATGCGGAGGAGCTGATCGGCTGGACCGACCGCCTGGTCCGGATCGTGAGGCTGCGGGAGTTCCGACGAGGATCGGCGGCTGCGCCGCGCCGCCTGCCTGCTGTCGGACATCGGCTGGCGCGTACATCCCGACCACCGCGGCGAGCAGACGCTGCATCTCATCCTGAATGGAAATTTCGGCGCCGTCAGCCATCAAGGCCGAGCCTTTATCGCGCTCGCGGTATTCTACCGATATGCCGGCTTGAGCGAAGAAAACGAGCCGCCCGCCTTCATTCTTGAGCTGGTGCCGCCATCCTTGGTCGAGCGCGCGCGGGTGCTCGGCGCCGCGTTGCGCGTCGCCCACCTGATCTCGGCGGCGCGGCCGGGCGTGCTGCCGGCAACCCATTTTCGCAGCCGGGGGCGCAAACTGACGCTGCTGTTTGAACACCGCATGGTCGATCTGGTCGCCGATCGCGTCGGCAGCCGTTTCAAGCAGTTCGCCCGGCTGGTCGGCCGTTCCGGATCGATCGTCAGGCGCTGAGCCGTCTGCCGAGCGAGGCGTCGGCAGACCCGGCAAATCACGGCCTAACGCCGATCGACGGGCTGCGACACCTCGGCGACCGCCAGGCGATCGATCCGGCGCAACCTGCGTCCGCGCCAGATCGAACCCAGCGACCAGGACGGTGACCGCCCCCAGCAACGCGCAGAGATATTCAAGAATATCTCCGTCCAGGCTGAAGTGCGGCGACCATCGCAAAAGCGCCGAGGTCGCATCGAAATTGAGCTCGATCCGGCCGTCGAGAACACGTTGCAGCAGCGGATGATCGGCCGGATCGCTCGCGATCACGCCACCGGCGATCCACCCCAGCAGTATCGCGCCGAGCCAGATCAGAATCGGAAGCCGGTCGAGCACCATCATGATGAGCGCCGCACCGGCAATGATCATCGGGATGCTGATCGCCAGCCCGAGAACCAGCAGCGAAAGCTCGCCATTTGCGGCAGCGGCGACCGCGATGACGTTGTCGAGGCTCATGATGATGTCGGCGACCACGACAATGCGGATGGCGTGCCAGAGGTTGGTGCCGGCCGCGACGTCGTCACCCTCCCGTCGGGCACCAGCAACTTGGCCGCGATCACGATCAGCGCGAGACCGCCGACCAGCTTCAGATAGGGCAGCACCATCAGCGTCGTGACGATGCCGGTGAATGCGATCAACAGCACCACCGCGATGCCGGCGCCGATCACCATGCCCCACAGGCGCTGCCCTGGCGCCAGGCCGCGACAGGCCATCGCGATCACCAGCGCATTGTCACCCGAGAGCAGGATGTTGATCCAGATGATCTTGCCGACCGCGAGCCAGAATGCCGGTGTTTGCAGATCGGTCTGGAAGTGCGCGAAAAACGCACCGACATTGGTGGGATCAAAGACCTGCAACAGCCAATTCACAGCCCATTCCCTCGACCGCGCGGGGGCCCGCGCGGCTATCGTCGGCTAATCCGGCACCGGCCTCGGCGTCCGTCAACCGACAATTTCATTGCCGGAGAAAAACTGGGCGATTTCGATGGCCGCGGTCTCGGCAGCGTCGGAGCCATGGACCGAATTCTCGCCGATCGACTTCGCATGCAGTTTGCGAATCGTTCCGCCGGCCGCCTTGGAAGGGTCGGTCGCGCCCATCACATCGCGATGCCGCAATACGGCGTTTTCGCCCTCGAGCACCTGTACCACGACCGGCGCGGAAATCATGAAGTCCACCAACTCGCGAAAGAAAGGACGTGCCTTGTGCACGGCGTAGAAGGTCTCGGCCTGTTCGCGGGTCATGCGAATGCGCTTCTGCGCAACGATGCGAAGTCCGGCCTTCTCGATCAACGCATTGATCGCGCCGGTCAGATTGCGCTCGGTTGCGTCCGGCTTGATAATCGAAAAGGTGCGCTCAATCGCCATGATTTCGTCCTTGAACAACGCTGGTGGGAGTTGCGGGGCTTATATCGGCGCTATCGGGGGACGGCAAGCGATCCAGCTCCATCGGCGGACCGCCGCAAGCCCGCCCTCCGGCATCGCCGCAGCGGCCGAGGTTACGGCGATTTCATTGAGATGAACCTTTTCTGAAGTCATCGTCCCGGCCTCGTTCACCTTCTCCGCAATAGGCTTCGATCGACCGAACGCGCCCGGTCACGCTCGCAAGGATGCGTTCGGAGCTTCATCGATGGCGCCGGTGGCGCCAAACCCGAGGAGATGATCATGTTACGCAAACTCTCGCTTGTTGCAGTTGCTGCAGCCGCGCTCGGTGCGGCCGCGCTGGCACCGACCTCTGCTTCCGCCTTCGGCCCCGGCTGGCACGGCGGAGGGCATGGCGGCTGGCACCGCGGTTGGGGCTGGGGTCCGCGCTTCTATGTCGGCGGTCCGGCCTATTATGGCTATGGCGGCTGCTATGCGCGCCGGCTGGTCCCGACCCCCTGGGGCCCCCGCTGGCGCCTGGTCAATCGCTGCTATTGATCCGAGCCGACGTCCAACCTTAAAAGCCCCCGGCCGCCGCAGCCGGGGGCTTTTTTGCTGATTTGCGATGGAACCGAACGTCTGCGATATTAGTGGCAGCAATCGTCGCATCAGGCGGAAACAATTTGGACCCCGGAGACTTGGTTTGGCAGCCACCAGTTTGAACTGCAAATCAACCGGAACCCGTCATGAACAGCCACACCGCCAAGCAGAGCGCGGAGATCGATCGCAAGACCAGCCGATCGATCTGCGACGCCGTGGGCGAACGGCTGCAACAGGAACTGCGGCCGGAGACCTCGCGCCTCCTCGGTCATCTCCAGTATCTGCTCGATGAATTGCGCCGACGCGACCAGGGCGGCCGGCCGCCGCACTAGGCGGACGGATTTTCGCTCGATCTAACCGGCGGAGGCAAGATTTCGGCCATAAACCGGTTGCGTTTGGCGGCGGCTCCGGTGACAAGGCCGCATGCTTTCAATCACCGACATATCGGTCCGGATCGCCGGGCGGCTTTTGATCGATCATGGCTCAGCCCAGATCGTGCCGGGCGCCCGGGTCGGCTTTGTCGGCCGCAATGGTGTCGGCAAGTCGACGCTGTTTCGGGCGATCCGGGGCGAATTGCCCATCGAAACCGGAACCATCGCCCTGCCCCCACGCTGGCGCGTCGGCAGTCTCGCCCAGGAGGCCCCGGATGGTCCGGAAAGCCTCATCGAGGTGGTGCTGAAGGCCGATCTCGAACGTGAAGCGCTGCTGCGCGAAGCGGACATGGCGCACGATCCATCCCGCATTGCCGACATACAAACCCGGCTGGTGGATATCGAGGCGCATTCGGCGCCTGCCCGCGCCGCTGCGATCCTCAGCGGCCTTGGTTTTTCCACGGCCGACCAGGCGCGATCCTGCTCCGAATTTTCCGGCGGCTGGCGGATGCGCGTCGCGCTCGCGGCCACGCTGTTTGCCGCCCCCGATCTGCTGCTGCTCGACGAGCCCACCAACTATCTCGATCTCGAAGGCACCCTCTGGCTCGAAGACCATCTGGCGAACTATCCGCGCACCGTGATCGTCATCAGCCATGATCGCGACCTGCTCGACACCTCGATCGACCAGATCCTGCATCTCGATCGCGGCAAGCTTTCGCTCTACAAGGGCTCCTACTCGTCCTTCGAGGAGCAGCGCGCCAGCCGCGAAATGCTCGATGCCAAGCACGCCAAACGCCAGGCCGACGAGCGCAAACGCCTGCAGGCCTTTGTCGACCGTTTCAAGGCCAAGGCTTCGAAAGCCCGTCAGGCCCAGTCCCGCGTCAAGATGCTGGAACGGATGAAGCCCGTTACCGCGCTGGTGACGCAGGATGTGCACGAAATTTCGTTTCCGGTGCCGGAGCGGATGCTGTCGCCGCCGATTATCGCGGTCGACGACGTCTCGGTCGGCTACGATCCGAAACAGCCCGTGCTCAACCGCGTTACGCTGCGGATCGACACCGACGACCGTATCGCCCTGCTCGGCTCGAACGGCAACGGCAAATCGACGCTGGTCAAGCTGCTCGCCAACCGGCTGCCGCCATTCTCCGGTCGGGTGACGCGTGCGGAGAAACTGTCGGTCGGATATTTCGCGCAGCACCAGGTCGACGAGCTCAATCTCGACGGCTCGCCCTACGATCACGTCCGCAAACTTATGCCGGAGGCGCCCGAAACCAAGGTGCGCGGCCGTACCGGCGCGATCGGTTTCTCGGGCAAGGCCGGCGACACCCTCGTCCGGAGCCTGTCGGGCGGCGAAAAGGCCCGGCTCCTGCTCGGGCTTGCAACATTCTTCGGCCCGAACATGATCATTCTCGACGAGCCGACCAACCATCTGGACATCGACAGCCGTGCCGCGCTGGCCGAGGCCATCAACGAATTTCCCGGCGCGGTGATCATGGTTTCCCACGACCGCTATCTGATCGAGGCCTGCGCCGATCAATTGTGGGTGGTGGCCAATCGCGCGGTGACGACCTACGACGGCGACCTTGACGACTATCGCCGCATGGTGCTGTCGACGCGCGGCATGCGCGCCACCGCCCGCGAGCGCGGCGACAAGCCGCCGCGCAACAGGGTCAGAAGCGCGTACCGCTGAAGCAGAAGATTTCAAACGCCGAGGCCGAAATCGACCGCATCAACGGCATCATCGCCAAGATCGATACGGCGCTGGCGCTCCCGGACTTGTTCAAGCGCGACCCCAAACAGGCGGCGCAGCTCACCAAAGCGCGCGCCAGCGCGGCAAGCGCACTGCTGCGGGCGGAAGAAGAATGGCTGGTGGCGAGTTCGCAGTATGACGAAGCGGCCGGCTGAGCCGGTTCACGTCACACCCGGAGGCCGCACCGGCATCAGGTCGCTGCGGGCTTCTTCTTCGGCTTCGACCTTGCCGGCTTTGCCGCTTCCGACTTCGGGTGCTCCCTCGATCGACGACAGGCGACCAGCCGTGAAAGTGTAGGTTCCGGCGCGCGGCCCGCGCGAAAAATTGACGACCGCGACCCGGTCGCCGCGACCGTTGTTAGACAGATTGACGCTGTCCGGCGCGCCGATGCCGCGCACGACGTCGCATTCGGTATGGCCCAGCGCCACGGTGCCCGTTGGCGTGGGCGGCGGCGCGGCGGCCGCGCCCTCGGTCAGCGCATTGGCATCGGCAGGCGCGCCCGCAGGCGCCATTCCCGGGCAGAGCCCATCGGCACTGACCAAATCCTCGGCGGTAACCGGCTTGTTCGGCGTCAAAGGCGGCGTTTCAATCGAAACATTGGTGATCGTCAACCTGCCGGCGCGCGAGAACCAGTCGGCATCCCTCGACAGAAGATCCGACGTACCTCCGCAGCCCGTGACAAAAGGGGCCAAAAGCAGCAGCGCCAATAGCGATGTCCGATAAGAAATGTGGTCCCGCACGATAATCTAAGTTCCCATCCCCGCCGCAGCAATTGTTCCCACCACCACTTTGCGGCGTGACCGTGACGATGTCCGGACCCGCCGGTCGAAGATGCAGATTATCATTAACGGCAGGGAATCGCTATTGCCGCCGTTGCCACCGGCCGCGCTCGTCGGCCTGCCAATAGGTGACCTCGAACCCCCGCGTCTTGCAATCGGCCCAGGCCCCTCGCGCTGCCGCAAGGGCGTCGGCGTCGGCGCCGTTAAAGATCAGGACCAGCCGTTCGTAGCCGTCGGAATCCGCTGGCAAGACAGCATTGTCGACCAGGAACCTGACGCTGGCCCGGTTCGGATTGCCCTCGGTGACCGCCAGCACGATCGGCTGATCCTGCGCGTCGCCGGCGCGCCAGGTGGCGTGCGGCAAGAACGAATCGTCGCGATAGGTCCACAGATGCGCGTCGAGCGCATCGGCGCGTTCTTCCGACGTGGACTGCACGACCACGCGCCAGCCGCGCTCCAGCGACTTTTCAAGCAATGACGGCAGGACATTCTCCAGAGTCATGTCCTGCAGATGATAGAACAGCACTTCGGTCATCGCCTGGCTTCGTAATACTGCTCGACCAGCCGGTCCAGCAGGCGAACGCCGAAGCCGGATCCCCAGCTGTGATTGATCTCGGTCTTCGGCGCCCCCATCGCCGTCCCTGCGATATCGAGATGCGCCCACGGCGTGTTGTCGACAAAGCGCTGCAGGAACTGCGCCGCCGTGATCGATCCGCCGTGGCGGCTGCCGGTGTTCTTCATGTCGGCGAACTGCGAATCGATCTGCTTGTCGTATTCCGGGCCGAGCGGCATGCGCCAGACCCGCTCGCCGGTCGCGGTGCCGACCGTGGTCAGCCGTTCGGCCAACTCGTCGTTGTTGGAAAACAATCCGGCATATTCGGTGCCGAGCGCAACCATGATGGCGCCCGTCAAGGTAGCCAGATCGACCATGAATTTCGGCTTGAACTTCCGCGCCACGTACCACAGCACGTCGGCCAGCACGAGCCGGCCTTCCGCGTCGGTGTTGATGATCTCGATGGTCTGCCCCGACATCGAGGTGACGATATCGCCCGGGCGCTGCGCGTTGCCGTCGGGCATGTTCTCGACCAGACCGATCGCGCCGACCACATTGACCTTCGCCTTGCGCGCGGCCAGCGCATGCATCAGTCCGACCACGCAGGCGGCGCCCCCCATGTCCCCCTTCATATCCTCCATGCTGCCGGCGGATTTGATCGAGATGCCGCCGGTGTCGAAGCAAACGCCCTTGCCGATAAAGGCCACCGGCTGGTCGCCGCGCTTGCCGCCGTTCCAGCGCATGATCACGAGGCGGCCGGGTTGGGCCGAGCCCTGGGCGACACCCAGCAGGGCGCCCATGCCGAGCTTTGTCATGGCCTTGACGTCGAGAACCTCGACATTGACGCCAAGCCTGCGCAACCGACCGGCGCGACGGGCAAATTCGACGGGGTAGAGCACGTTCGGCGGCTCATTCACCAGTTCGCGCGCGATCAGGACGCCATCGACGATATGGGCATCGGGAGCGAAGGCCTTGCGCGCAGCGCCGACATCGCCGACCGCGACCGACACATCGGCGCGCAGGGCGACTTCCTCGCCGTCCTTTTTCTTGGTCTTGTAGCGGTCGAATTTGTAGGCGCGCAGCCGCACCCCCGCGGCGATCGCGGCGGCCCGCTCGGGCTCCATGGCGCCGCTCGGCAGTTCCGCAACAATGGTCGCCGCCTCGCTGCCGGCGTTGAGCTTGCCGGCGATCGCGCCGCCGAATTTGAGGAAGTCCTTTTCCTTCAGCTCGGAAAGCTTGCCGGTTCCGACCACGATCAAGCGCTGAACCTTGATTCCATCCGGCGCCAGAATATCGAGCGTCGCCCCGCTTTTGCCCTTGAACTGGTTGGCCGCGGCGGCGCGTCCCACCATCGCCGCCGCCGTGCCCAGCACCTTGCGGCTCGCGGCCCCGAATTTCAGCGCGTCGTCGCAAAACACCACTAGCACGCCGCGCGGAACGGCGGAAAACGCAACGAAGCCGACCTTGACGGCGTCGGACATGGGCAAATCCTCCAGAAATCAGGGCTGTAGCCGAATCGGAAACCCGGCCAATGGTCTCGCCAGGTGTGGCGCACATCCGGCGAGAACAGGGTTGGCGCACTATGACCTGCCAACCGCCGCGCTGCCAAGCGCCGCCCCGTGACCGGTGTGCCACATGGCCCATTTATTAACCATATCCAAAGGGTGCCATGGCGCAGCCATTTTGTTGGCGGATCAAAGGGATGGTAGTGAGGGATGTGAGCCGGCCGGAGCGAGCGCGGCGCGACCGAAGGGGATCCTGGGTTCAGGATCGGTCGCCAACCGCGGTTCCGGTTTGCCAGGTGGGATCGTGCGATAACGATGGGGTCTATCGACAAGTATATTTTTCGCACGACGCTGGCGTCGTTTGCGGTGGTTCTGGTCAGCCTCACCGGGGTGATCTGGATTACGCAGGCATTGCGCGGCATCGATCTCATGACCAGCCAGGGTCAGACCATCCTGACCTTTGTCGGCATCACCAGTCTGGTGATTCCGGCGCTGGTGTTGATCATCGCGCCGATCGCGCTGATGATCGCGATTTCACATACCCTCAACAAGCTTGCCACCGATTCCGAAATCATCGTGATGAACGCCGCCGGCTTTTCGCCGTTCCGGCTGTTCCGTCCGTTCGTGTACGCCACCTGCGTCGTGGCGCTCATGGTCGCGTTTATCGCCGCCTATCTCGCCCCCGACGGCATGCGCCGCATCAAGCAATGGGACGCCGACATCACGGCCGACGTGCTCACCAACATTCTGCAGCCCGGCCGCTTCGCGCAGCTCGACCAGAACCTCACCATCCGGATCCGGGAGCGGCGCCCCGGCGGACTGCTGGTCGGCATCTTTGTCGACGACCGCCGCGACCCGAAGGAACGCGTCAGCATCATCGCCGACCACGGCACGGTCCTGAAGAACGATTCCGGCTCGTTTCTGATTCTCGAGGACGGCAATCTGCAGCGCTTCGAAGCCGGCAAGCGCGATCCAGCGCTGGTCGCGTTCGGCCGCTACGCGTTCGATATGTCAAAATTCTCAAATCAGGGCCATGACGTCGCGCTCGGCATTCGCGAACGCTATTTGTGGGAATTGCTCTGGCCGGCGGCCGGCGATCCGATCTACACCCAGCTCGCCGGACAGTTCCGCGCCGAGTTGCATGACCGCTTCATGGCGCCGATCTATCCCTTCGCATTCGCGGCCCTCACCTTTGCCTTCCTCGGCGCACCGCGCACCACCCGGCAGAGCCGCAATTTTTCGATCGGCTGCTCCATCCTGGCCGTGTTCGGATTGCGGATGGCGGGATTCGCCTGCTCGGTCGTGACGGTCAAATCGCCGTTCGCCGCGGTGCTGCAATATCTGATGCTGGCGGCGGCCATCGGCGCGGGGCTCTGGATCATCCTGGCGGGCGCGGTGGTCGAGCCGCCGGCGGCGCTGCTGGAAGCGATCAACCGATCCAACGCGCGCCTGCTTCGGCTTTTCGGACGTCCGGTCACCGCATGAGCATGATGACCAACACGCTGGGGCGATATTTTGCCGGCCGCTTCGTGATCTCGGCGCTGGGCGTATTTGCCAGCATCTTCGTGCTTCTGGTGCTGGTCGACTACATCGAAATGGTCCGGAAGACATCGGGGCTGGTCTCGGCATCCGCCGTCATGGTCGCGGAGACATCGCTGTTTCGCGTGCCGCAACTGCTCGAAAAGATGATGCCGTTCTGCGTGCTGATCGGGACCATGACCTGCTATCTCGCACTGTCGCGGCGCCTCGAGCTCGTGGTCGCGCGCGCCGCCGGGGTTTCGGCCTGGCAGTTCATCGCGCCGGCGCTGGCAAGCTCGATCGTGCTCGGCATCCTCGCCACCACCGCCTACAATCCGATGTCGGCCGATCTGCGCGAAACCTCAAATAGGATGGAAGCGCAGCTATTCGGCTCCGCGCCCGGCGGCGGCATCCAGGACGCCTCCGGCTTCTGGATCAATCTCGCCAACAGCGACGGCCAGGCCATCATCAACGCCGCCCGCAGCGAGCAGCAGGGCGTGCGGCTGACCGGGCTCACGGTATTCACCTTCGACACCGACAACCAGTTCAAGGAACGAATCGAAGCCCGCGAGGCGACGCTGGAGGAAGGCCGTTGGGAGTTCAAATCAGTGCGGCGATATTCCCTCGACGCGCCGCCGGTCGACCAGGACACCTTCTATCTCCCGACCAGCCTGACACCGGCCCAAGTCCGCAACAGTTTCTCCACGCCCGAGACTGTGTCTTTTTGGCAACTCCCGAGCTATATCCGGTCTTCGGAGAGCTCTGGATTCGCGACCGCCGGCTATCGATTGCAGTACCATAAGCTGGTCGCACAACCTTTTCTGCTGGCAGCGATGGTGCTGCTGGCCGCTTCCGTCAGCCTGCGCTTCTTCCGCTTCGGCGGCGTGCAAAAGATGGTTTTGAGTGGCGTGGGTGCGGGCTTTCTGCTCTACGTTTTGTCGAAAGTCACTGAGGATTTGAGCAAGGCCGAGTTGATGCATCCGATCGCTGCGGCGTGGCTGCCCGTGTGCGTGGGCGGCCTCACCGGCTTTTTGGCCTTGCTGTACCAGGAGGACGGGTAGTGGCCGCTGTCGCCGCCCTCCAGAGACGGTCGCCGGCACCCGGGCGGCGCACTGCCGTGTGCCGTCATCGCCTCCGCTTGGCCACAGTTCGCCGAGCTGTCCTCGCCCTCATGGCCGGGTTGCTGTTGACCGGCGTGCTCGGCGTTGCCCTGACGACCCCGGCCGCGGCACAGGGCTTTACCTACAATCCGGTGCCGCACCGGCCGAGACCGCCGCGCGTCGCCAACGACGGACAGATGCTGGTCCAGGCGGTCGAGGTCGATTACGACTACAACAATTCGCGGGTGTCGGCGGTCGGCAACGTGCAGATGTTTTACAACGGCACCAGCGTCGAGGCCGACAAGGTCATCTACGATCAGAAGACCAAACGGCTGCATGCCGAAGGCAATATCCGCATGACCGATGCGGACGGCAAGATCACCTACGCCAATGTCATGGACCTGAGCGACGATTACCGGGACGGCTTCGTCGACTCGCTGCGCGTCGACACGGCCGACCAGACCCGGATGGCGGCGACGCGCGCCGATCGCAGCGGCGGCAACTACACGGTGTTTCAAAACGGCGTGTACACGGCCTGCGCCCCCTGCAGGGACGATCCGAAGAAGCCGCCTTTGTGGCAGGTCAAGGGCGCGCGCATCATTCACGACCAGACCGAGAAGATGCTGTACTTCGAGAACGCCCAGCTCGAGTTCTTCGGCGTTCCGATGGCCTATATGCCGTATTTTTCCACGCCCGATCCGACGGTGAAGCGCAAGACCGGCTTCCTGATGCCGGCCTTCACCTCCTACACGGCCTTTGGCTACGGCGTCGAAGTTCCGTTCTACTGGGCCATCGCGCCCGACTACGACGCGACCTTCAGCCCGCGCTTTACAACGCAGCAGGGCGTGCTGTTGCAGGCCGAATTCCGTCAACGGCTGGCGGACGGAGGCTATCAGATCCGTGCCTATGGCATCGACCAAACCGACCCGGCGGCCTTCGCCGGCCAGCCCGGCGACCGCCAGTACCGTGGCGGCATCGAAACCAAGGGCCAGTTCGCGCTCAACGACAAATGGGTATGGGGCTGGGACGGGGTCCTGCTGTCCGACTACTATTTCATGTCCGACTACCGGCTCGCCCAGTACAAGGATCCGCTGGGTTCGTTCCTGAACCTGCCGACTGAGGCCACCTCCCAGCTCTATCTGACGGGCGTCGGCAATCGCAGCTACTTCGACGCGCGCACGATCTACTATCTGAGTTTTTCGGGCCTGCAGAACCAGGTGCCCGTCGTGGCGCCCGTGATCGACTATTCGAACGTGATCAACCACTCGGTACTGGGCGGCGAATTCAGTTACAAGACGAACTTCACCAGCCTGACGCGCGAGACCGCGGCCTTCGACGCGACCAATGCGTCCGCGCTGGCCAATGGCAACTGCCTGCCGACGTCGGCCGATCCGGCCAGGACGATCACTCCGGCGAATTGCCTGCTCAGGGGCATGCCCGGCACCTATACACGGCTGACGGGCGAAGTGGATTGGCGGCGCTCGTTCACCGATTCCGCGGGCGAGATCTGGACCCCGTTCGCAAGCCTGCGCGCCGACGCGATCGACACCTCGGTGACCAACCAGCCCGGCGTGTCGAACTTCCTGCCGACCGGCGAAACCCAGGCCCTGCGGGTGATGCCGACGGTCGGCCTCGAATATCGCTATCCCTTCATCAACGTCCAGCCCTGGGGAACCACGACGATCGAGCCGATTGCGCAGGTCATCATCCGTCCCAACGAGCCCTATGCCGGCAAGCTTCCCAACGAAGACGCGCAGAGCTTCAATTTCGACACCAGCAATCTGTTCAGTGTCGACAAGTTCTCCGGCTACGACCGCGTCGAAGGCGGCGGCCGCGCCAACGCCGGCGTACAGGCCACCACGCAGTTCGATCACGGCGGCACCGTCACGGCGGTGTTCGGACAGTCCTACCAGTTGTTCGGCCTGAATTCCTTCGCGGTCGCCGACGTCACCAATACCGCCCTCGATTCCGGTCTGGACAAGTCGGTGTCGGACTATGTCGGCAGCCTCAGCTATTCGCCGAACCGGACCTATACGTTCAGCACCCGCGCACGCCTTGACGAGGCGACCGGAGACATCAACCGCTTCGAGGCCGAAGGCCGCGCCAACTTCGACCGCTGGTCGGTCAGCCTGCTCTATGGCGACTATGCCGCCCAGCCGGACCTCGGTTATTTGACGCGCCGCGAAGGCATTCTCGGCAGCGGATCGGTCAAGGTAGCGGCAAACTGGGTGGTAACCGGTGCCGCCCGCTGGGATCTGGTCGCGAACCAGATCAACCAATATGTGATCGGCGCCGGCTATGTGGACGACTGCTTCGTGCTGGCGGCCAACTATGTCACGTCGTATTCTTACGCAGCCGGAACCTTGCCGCCGGTGTTGAGTCACGCGTTCATGTTGCAGATCGGCCTGCGGACCATCGCCCAGTCTGCTACCACGGCGGGCGGCGGGACCATCCAGTAGAACCGGCTCGGCAGGCCGTCCGCGCGCCAAATCCCAATCGAATGGGTTGACACAACGACAATGATCACGACAACTCCTCTGCTTCAGCGCCTTCCCGTTCTCATGCCGGCTTGTGTTGCGGCCTTCATCCTGACGGTTGCCGGAGCACCGTCGCATGCGCAAAGCGTCGCCGTCATGGTCAACGGCGAGCCCATCACCGACTACGACATCGAGCAGCGCAGCAAGCTGGACTTCCTGTCGAGCCACAAAAAACTGACCCGGAAAGAGGTGATAGACGAGCTGATCGATCAGAAGGTGAAGATCCGGGAAGCCAAGCAATTCGGCGTCGATCCCACCGGGTCCGATATCGATGCCTCGTTCGCCCAAATGAGTGCGCGGATGCGCATGACGCCCGAGCAGCTCTCAAAAACCCTTGAGGGTCAAGGCATTAGACCGGAGACCCTGAAGGAACGCATCAAGTCCGAGATGGTCTGGACCAGTCTGGTTCGCGGGCGGTACAAAGAGAGCCTCCAGGTTGGAGAAAAGGAAGTCGCCGCCGCCGCCGCGGTTGAGGTCAAGGGCGACGACAAGGATGCGAAGCTCGACACTGAAAACTACGAGTACAAGATGCAGCCGATCGTCCTGCTCGTCCCGCGAGGGTCTTCTCCCGCCGTCGTGGAAGCCAGGCAAAAGGAAGCCGAAGGCCTGCGCGGCCGGATCCAGAGCTGCGACGAGGCCAACGCCTTCTTCAAATCGATGCCGAACGCCGCGATCCGCGAGACCGTGACCAAAACCTCGGCCGATCTCCCCGCTGTTCTTCGTGAAGTCCTCGACAAGACCCCGATCGGTCATTTGACCGCGCCGGAGGTGACCAAGCAGGGCGTGGAGATGGTCGCACTCTGCGGCAGGAAGCAAACCACCGTCGACACGCCGAAGAAGAGGGAAATCCGCGACAAGATGTACAACGAGAAATTTGAAGCGAAGTCGAAAGCGTATCTGGAACAGGTTCGCAAGGCCGCGATGATCGAATATCGCTGATGCGACTTCGTTGATGATGGCAAAGCCCCTCGCGCTGACATCGGGCGAACCGGCGGGTATCGGACCCGATATCGCCATCATGGCGTGGCTGCGGCGGCACGAGTTGAAGCTTCCCGCGTTCTACCTGCGCGCCGACCGCGGCTTGCTCGAGCAACGGGCACGAACGCTTGGACTCAAGATCGAACTCGCCGACGTTGGCGTCGAGGATGCGGAACTTGCGTTCGCCGATGTCTTGCCGGTGGCCGCAACCGGTCACGCCGCCACGGCGCGGCCCGGCCAGCCCGACGGCAGCAGCGCCGAGGCAGCCATCGCATCCATTCGTCAGGCGGTCGGCGACGTGGTTGCCGGAAAAGCCGCCGCGGTCGTCACCAATCCGATCGCCAAAAGCGTGCTCTACCGCGCCGGTTTCCGGCATCCCGGCCACACCGAGTTTCTTGCCGAGCTCGCAGCGGCCGGCGGCCGCGCGCCACAGCCGGTGATGATGCTGTGGTCTCCTGCCCTCGCCGTGGTGCCGGTAACCATCCATCTTCCGCTGCAAGATGCCATCGCGCAGCTCTCGAGCGAGCTCATTGTCACGACCGTCCGGATCGTGGCTGCGGCCATGAAAGACCGCTTCGGACTCGCCAGGCCGCGCCTCGCTTTGTCCGGCCTCAATCCGCACGCCGGGGAGGATGGCGGGCTCGGCACCGAGGAGCAGCGGATCATAGCTCCCGCCGCCGAGATCCTGCGCCGCGAGGGCATCGAGATCAGGGGCCCGTTGCCGGCGGACACCATGTTCCACGATGCAGCCCGCAACACCTACGATTGCGCCATCTG
Source organism: uncultured Alphaproteobacteria bacterium (assembly GCA_963748165.1). Taxonomy (GTDB): domain Bacteria; phylum Pseudomonadota; class Alphaproteobacteria; order Rhizobiales; family Xanthobacteraceae; genus Bradyrhizobium. The sequence goes on along the minus strand of CAVVIM010000022.1, from coordinate 175,025 downwards.
CATGTACCATGACCAGGCGCTGATCCCGATCAAGACCATTGCCTTCGACGATGCGGTCAACGTCACCCTTGGATTGCCGTTTGTTCGGACCTCCCCCGACCACGGCACCGCCTTCGACATTGCCGGCACCGGCCGCGCCAATCCGGCAAGCCTGATCGCGGCCTTGCGGCTCGCCGCCCGCATGGCGGCGACACCGTCGGCATGAGCGCGATCGACGATCTGCCGCCGCTTCGCGAGGTTATCCGCCAGCACGCCTTGTCGGCGCGCAAGTCGCTGGGGCAGAACTTCCTGCTCGACCTCAATCTGACCGCGCGGGTTGCCCGCGCTGCGGGTCCGCTCGAAGACGCCGTCGTCATCGAGATCGGACCGGGCCCCGGCGGCCTGACGCGGGCGTTGCTGGCATTGGGGGCGCGGCGGGTCATTGCGGTGGAGCGGGACCAGCGCGCTGTGGCCGCGCTCGAGGATATTTCGCGACGCTATCCGGGCCGGCTGGAGATCGTCAGTGCCGACGCCCGGCAATTCGATCCGCGGCCGTTGCTCGGCGGCGACCGCGCCAAGATTGTCGCCAACCTGCCCTACAACATCGCGACCGCGCTGCTGGTCGACTGGCTGTCGATCGAGCCCTGGCCGCCCTGGTACGACATGATGGTGCTGATGTTCCAGCGCGAGGTGGCCGAGCGCATTGTCGCCCACGAGAATGACGAAGCCTATGGCCGGCTGGGAGTGCTCGCGAACTGGCGCGCCGAGACCAGGATCCTGTTCGACATCTCGCCGGCGGCATTCGTGCCGCAGCCCAAAGTCACCTCCTCGGTGGTGCGACTGGTGCCCCGCAGCCGGCCGGAGCCGTGCGACCGCAAGGCCCTGGAGATGGTAGCGGCAGCGGCGTTCGGCCAGCGGCGCAAGATGCTGCGGCAAAGCCTGCGATCGTTGCCGGTCGAGCCGGCCCGGCTGGGCGCGGCCGCCGCCATCGACCTGACGCGGCGCGCCGAAACCATTCCGGTCAGCGGATTTGTTGCCATGGCTCGGGAATTGACCGATATACGCAACGGAAGATCGAACGCGGTTTGAGGAGAGATACGCCATGGCGCAGATGCGACGCCAATCGCTGGTCAAATTCGATGCGCCGTTGTGCGAAACCATCATTGAGACGCCGAAACCGCAAGGCCGCGAGGTGCTGGTGCGGATCGAACGCTGCGGCCTGTGTCACTCCGACCTGCATATCCAGGACGGCTACGCCGACCTCGGCGGCGGCAAGAAACTCGACACCACGCGCGGCATGACGCTGCCGTTCACGCTGGGACATGAGATCGCCGGGATCGTCGAGGAGGTCGGAGCGGAGCTCTCGAAGGATCTGATCGGCGCCCGCAAGGCGGTATTTCCCTGGATTGGCTGCGGTCAGTGCCGCGACTGCCTCAACGGCGACGAGAACTTGTGCGTCAAGCAGCGTTTTCTCGGCGTTGCCATCGACGGCGGTTTCGCCAGCCATGTGCTGGTGCCGGACGCCAAATACCTGCTGGATTACGATCCGCTGCCGGTCAACCAGGCGGCGACCCTGATGTGCTCAGGCGTCACCGCCTATGGCGCCTTGAAGCGGCTGGTCGACCGGCCGCGGCAGCGCAACCTGCTGCTGATCGGCCTTGGTGGCGTCGGCATGATGGGGCTCGCCTTTGCACCGGCGATGTTCAAGCAAAAAATCTCGGTGGCGGATCTGAGCCCCGCGGCACGCGAGACCGCCCTGAACAACGGCGCCGCTGTCGCCTACGATCCCGCCGAACCGGATATTGTCAAACGCATCATCAAGGAGACCGAAGGCGGTTTCGACGAGATCGTCGATTTTGCCGGCAATGAGAGATCGATGGGCTTCGCCGTTTCCGTGATTGCGCGCGGCGGCAAGATCGTGGTTTCCGGGCTGATGGGCGGTAATTTCAGCCTGCCGATGGTCCAATGGATCTACAAGCGGATGACCATCGAAGGTTTCATGGTCGGGACGCTGGCCGAGGCGCAGGGGTTGATGGCGCTGGCGCGCTCCGGCAAGATCAAGCCGACGCCGATGCGCGAGGAGCCGATGGCCGACGTGCAGAAATGGATCGACGCGCTGCGGGCGGGAAAAGTCGTCGGCCGCGTCGTGCTGAAGAACTGAGGTAGAGCATCTTGCAAGCCTCGCCAAAAGAGGCAGAGTGCCCTGTAAGCCTCGCTTGAACAGGGAGGATCGTGATGAGCTGGAAGAGACTTTCGACGCTGGGTGCCCTGGCGACGCTTGTGCTGGGGCTGATGGCAACGTCCGCGCAGGCGCAGAAACAATACGGCCCCGGCGCCAGCGACACCGAAATCAGGATCGGCAATACCGCGCCCTATAGCGGCCCTGCATCCGCCTACTCGGCGGGCGCGGTTTCCGAGGCCGCCTACTTCAAGATGATCAACGACCAGGGCGGCGTGAACGGGCGCAAGATCAATTTCATCAGTCTTGACGATGCCTACAGCCCACCCAAGACGGTAGAGCAGATTCGACGGCTCGTCGAAAGCGATGAGGTGCTGTTTCTCGTCAACCCGATCGGCACGGCCCCCAACATTGCCGTCGTCAAATACCTCAACCAGAAAAAAGTGCCGCAACTGTTCGTCGGCTCCGGCGCGACGGTGTTCAACGACCCCGTGAACAATCCGTGGACCATGAGCTGGACGCCGCATTATGCGTCGGAAGGCGCCATCTACGCCAAATATATCCTGTCGACCAAACCCGACGCCAGGATCGGGATCCTGTCGCAGAACGACGATCTCGGTCGCGACTACCTGATGGGATTCAAGAAGGGACTCGGCGACCGCGCGTCGGCCATGATCGTATCGTCGCAGACCTACAACACGACCGATCCGACGATCGATTCCCAGGTGGTTACGCTGAAGGCTTCGGGAGCGGACGTCTTCCTGATTGTCACGATTCCCAAATTCTCCGCCCAGGCGATCCGCAAGGCCTATGACATCGACTGGCATCCACAGGAAATCGTGGTCAGCATCGGCTCCTCGATTGCGGGCGCGATCCGGCCGGCCGGTTTTGAAGCCGCCAAGGGCGTCATTTCCGCAGCCTATCAGAAGGATCCGGCCGATCCGCAGTGGAAGGACGATCCGGCCATGAAGGCCTGGAATGTGTGGATGGACAAGTACAACCCCCATGTCGACAAGAGCGACTATTACGGCCCCTATGGTTACAACATCGGCTACGTGGTGGTTCAGTTGCTCAAGCAGTGCGGCGACAACCTGACGCGCGAGAACGTCATGAAACAGGCTTCCCATCTCGATATGCAGCCGCCGCTGCTGCTGCCGGGGATTCACCTCAGCACCAGCCCGACCGACCTCCGCCCGATCCAGCAGATGCGGCTGGTCCGCTTCAACGGCGAGCGTTATGTGCTGTTCAGCGACGTACTCGCGAGCCAGTGACGCCGCCACGGGCGCCCGCGCTTCTCGCGCCCCGCCGCCGCGGGCGCGTTGGCTCGTCGGGTCGCGGCACCGTGGTCGCCGGCGATGGCCTCGCGGTCGCCGCACCAGGACGACTTTCAGGCCATATCGGGGTCGGCCCCTTCAGACACGATCCGACGGCTGTCTCGGTCGCCGGACCGTGCCGAAGCCATAAAGGGGGCCCCCACCCGGATTTTCGCCGCATTCGCAGGCCCGAATAAAACCCCTTGCCGTCCAGAATTACGGCACATTGCAACCCTAGTCTTTGCCGAGATTTGCCGCGCGAAGCGTTGAGTATCATCGCCGGAGAAGCACATGCCAAACCGCACCGCGAAATTCGTGTCCGTCGTATTCGCCAGCGTTCTTGCCGGCATTCCCTTCACCACAGTATCGCACAGCGCAACGCCTGCGGCGGATGACTGCCTTTCCGCACCCAACGAGCAAACGCCCGCAGGCAGCCATTGGTACTATCGCATCGAACGTGGCACCAAGCGCCATTGCTGGTATCTCCGCGAGGAGGGCGAAAAAGTCTCGCAGAGCGCGCCGTCGAGTGCAGCGCCTGCCGCCAAGCCGATCGCGCCGAAAGCCGAGCCGCCGATACGGGGTTCGGTCGCGAACGCCCGCGCCGAACTGCCTGTCACGTCCGCACGCGACGCGGCAGACAGCAGCGCCGCCACCGCGCCGCAGCCGGCGGCAACGGGCCTGAATTCGATCAGCCGACGGTCAACCGCCGGTCACTGCACCGGCTGCCGGCGTGCCGCCGCCGTTGATCGCCTCGCGCTGGCCCGAGCCATCAAGCGCGAACCCGTCAGCCGATCCGGCACCGGCCGCGGCCGACACGGATGATTCCGACGTGCAACCAACCCCGCCGGCGGCGGCGCCGCCACCCCCCGTTGCGCTCGCCGCCGCGGACGCACCCATAGAAAGATCACAGGGGCGGTCCGGCTCGATTCCGATGCTGTCGGTTGTCATGATCGGCGCATTGTTGCTGGCCGGCCTGATCGGAAGCGCAATCGTCAGGTTCGGCGGACGGCGCCGCCGCAATGGCAGCGAGATCGCAGTCGATCGCGACGCGATATGGGATGCGATCAGGACCGAGCCGATGTCATCTCCGGCGTTTCCCGCCGCGGCTGCCCACATGCCGCGGCGGCCGGGCTTCGCCCTGCCGCGCGAATTGCAGATGGCGGACCATGCGGCGGCGCACCGCCAGGACGACCGGATCGCGGAAATGCTGGCAAGGCTGGCCCGGAGCGCCGCAAGGTAACGGCCCGGCTATGGGTCCAATTGCCGCTGCAACTGTCGCACGAACGTCGTCAATCCGGTACGGCGTTTGCGCTTCAGCCGCTCCGCCCTGAGGACCGACTGCACCTCGGCAAAAGCTGCGTCGATGTCGTGGTTGATGACGATGTAGTCGTATTCCGCCCAATGGCTCATCTCATGGCTGGCGCGGCTCATCCTTCCGCGGATCACCGCGTCGGAATCCTGCGCGCGGGAGTGCAGTCGCTGTTCAAGGTCGGCGGCGGAAGGCGGCAGGATGAAAACGCTGACGACATCCTCGCCCGCCTTCTCCCGCAATTGCTGGGTGCCCTGCCAGTCGATATCGAACAGCATATCCTGTCCGGCCGAAAGCGCGGCTTCGACCGGCGCGCGCGGCGTGCCGTAGCGATGGTCGAACACATTGGCCCATTCCAGCAGTTCGTCCTGTCGCACCATCGATTCAAATCTGGATTGGTCGACAAACCGATAGTCGCGGCCGTCGACTTCGCCGGGCCGCATCGGCCGGGTGGTTGCGGACACCGACATCGTCAGGCCGGGCACCCGGTCGATCAGAAGCCGCGACAGCGTGGTCTTTCCCGCGCCCGACGGTGACGACAGCACGAACATCAGTCCGCGCCGCTCAACTCCCTCGAAGCCGTGGCCGGCGCTCATGCGTCACTCCAGATTCTGTACCTGCTCGCGGAACTGCTCGACCACGTTCTTCATTTCAAGGCCGGTATTGGTCAATTCGAGGTCGTTGGCCTTGGAACAGCAGGTATTGACCTCGCGGTTGAATTCCTGCGCGAGGAAATCGAGCCGCCGTCCGACCGGGCCGCCCTTGCCGATCATTTCGCGGGCCTGCGAGATATGCGAGGCGATGCGATCGAGTTCTTCGCGGATATCGGCCTTGGCGGCGATCAGGATCGCTTCCTGGTTGAGCCGGTCGGGATCGAACCGATCGGAGGCTTCGAGCAAGGCCGCGATCTGCTCGGCGAGCCGTGCCTTGATCGCATCCGGTTTGCGGCCGGGGGCGGCCTCGGCCTTCTTTGCCAGGCGCTCGATCTCGTCCATTCGTTGCGACAGGATTTGCCCGAGCGTGGTTCCCTCGCGGCGGCGCATCTCGACCAGGTCGGCGAGCGCCCGCCCGAACGCCGCCGCGGCGGCGGCCTTCGCCGCCTTGTCTTCCGCCTCGTTGCTTTCCGGCTCGACCACTTCGATAACGCCCCTGATCGCGAGCAATCCATCGATGCTCGGCGCCACCGCGTCAATCCTGCCGGCAAGTTCGCCGGCTACCCGGACGACAGAGGCCAGCACATCTTCATTGACGCGGACCGTGGCGACCGCGCCGGTCCGCTTGATGTTCAAATTGGCGTAGACTGTGCCCCGCGCCAGCAATTCACCGGCCTGTTTTTTGGCCGAAGCTTCAAGGTCGTCCCACCCGGGCGGCAGCCGCATGCGCAGGTCAAAGCCCTTGGCGTTGACCGACTTCAATTCCCATTCGAACGCATAGGGTCCGCTGGCGCCGTGGCTTCGGGCAAAGCCGGTCATGCTCGATAGCGCCATCGCGTGGGATGCTCCCGGTGCTGGGGTTGAAGGATTCGCCGCCGCAGGCCGCGACTTTAGAGCGTTTTCACCCAAAGTGGAATTCGGTTGCGGCTCGCGGCCGCCGGGCCGTCAGCGCTGCACCACCGGCGGCGCCGTCTCCGATTGCGCGGCGCCCTGCCGGCCGGCGGCGCCCCGGACGCGCTTTTTGGCTGGCTTTGCCGGCGCCGTGGTGGTCGCCGTAGGGCTCGCGTCGGCGGGCGCGGCCGCCGCCGCGGGCGGCGGATCGTCCGCCGGCTCGACCGTGTCGTTCTGAATCTGCTTTTCCATCGCGCGCAGTTTGGCGACGTTCTTCTGGTGCTGGTCGTAGGTTTCGGTAAAGACGTGGCCGCCGCTGCCGTCGGCGACGAAGAACAGGTCGCGGGTGCGGGCCGGATTGGCGGCAGCTTCCAGCGAGGCGCGTCCCGGATTGGCGATCGGCCCCGGCGGCAGCCCGTCGATCACGTAGGTATTGTAGGGCGACGGCTGCGTGATTTCGCTGCGCTTGATCGGCCGTCCCAGCGTGCCCTTGCCGCCGACCAGCCCATAGATGATGGTCGGATCGGATTGCAGCTTGATCTTCTGCCGCAGCCGATTGACGAACACCGCGGCAACGCGGCTGCGTTCGTCGGCTTTGCCGGTTTCCTTCTCCACGATCGAGGCCAGCGTCACCAGTTGCTCCGGCGACTTGACCGGAATATCCGGATTGCGGCGCTCCCAGATTTCCGCGAGCACGCGCTTCTGGGTCTGCTGCATGCGGGCGATCACCTGCTCGCGCGTGGTGCCGCGCGGAAATTTGTAGGTCTCCGGCAGCAAGGTGCCTTCGCGCGGCACTTCGCGGACGGTGCCCGAAAAGATGTCGTTGTCGGAAAGCCGGGCCACGATCTGTTCGGAAGTCAGGCCTTCGGGAATCGTCACGGCATGCTGCACCACCTTGCCATCGACCATGGTGCCGATGACGTCGCGCAGGCTGGCGTTCTTCTGAAACGCATATTCGCCCGGCTTGAGTTCGGAGCGCGCCTTGAGCGCGAACACGCTGCCGATGAACGCCCAGCGATTATTGTCGATCACGCCTTCCTTCTGCAGGATATCGGCGATGTCGGTCATTCCCGCACGGGAGGGAATGATGACGACCTTGTCCTCCTGCAGCGGCCCGGGAGCTTCGAGCTTCTGCTTGCCGTAGAAGTAGGCGCCGCCGGCGCCGATCATCAGCACCAGCACGATGGTAATCACGGCATTGCCGACCACGACGAAGGGATTGCGGGCGCGCTCGGACCTCTTCGGCGGCGGTGGAACCTGCTCGGGCTCCAGCGCAGCGCGCGGGCTCCGGGGCGAAATGGGCGGCCTCTCACTCATCGATGCAACCTGAATCCTGCCGGTTAATCGTGGCCTCGCGGAATCCCAGCGGCCGGTAGTCTACGCCCAAAACTAGGAATTATCACAATGCGGCGAAACGGTGGACTGTTCCGGGGATGACGCTCAGTTGGCGACGCGCTGCACGATCACAGATGCGTTGGTGCCCCCGAAACCGAACGAATTCGACAACGCGACATTGATTTCGCGTTTGCGCGGCGCGCGCGGCACGAGATCGACCGCCGTTTCCACCGACGGATGGTCGAGGTTGATGGTCGGCGGGGCCACATTGTCGCGAATCGCCAGAACGCTGAAGATCGCCTCGATCGCACCGGCGGCGCCCAGCAGATGTCCGGTCGACGATTTGGTCGACGACATCGATACTTTCGAGGCGGCATTGCCGAGCAGTCGCTCCACGGCGCCAAGTTCGATCTCGTCGCCGACCTGGGTCGAGGTTCCATGCGCGTTGATATAGTCGATGTCCGACGCCGAGATCCCCGCCCGTTTCATCGCGGCACTCATGCTGCGGAAGCCGCCGTCACCATCCGGCGACGGCGAGGTGATGTGATAGGCGTCGCCGGACAGGCCGTAGCCCACCACCTCCGCATACATCCGCGCGCCGCGCTTTTTCGCATGCTCGTATTCTTCCAGCACCACGATGCCGGCGCCCTCGCCCATCACGAAGCCGTCGCGATCCCTGTCGTAGGGGCGCGACGCCCGTTCCGGCGTATCGTTGAAGCCGGTCGATAGCGCACGGGCGGCGCAGAATCCGGCCATCGCCAGCCGGCAGATCGGCGATTCGGTTCCGCCCGCGACCATGACATCGGCGTCGCCGAGCCCGATCAATCGGCTGGCGTCTCCGATCGCATGCGCGCCGGTCGAGCAGGCGGTCACCACGGCATGGTTGGGACCCTTGAGGCCGTGCTCGATCGACACGTAACCGGAAGCGAGGTTGATCAGCCGGCCGGGAATGAAGAACGGCGATACCTTGCGCGGTCCGCGCTCCTTGAGCAGCAGCGCGGTGTCGGCAATGCCGGAAAGGCCGCCGATCCCGGAGCCGATCATCGTTCCGGTGGCACAACGTTGCTCCTCGGTGGAGGGATGCCAGTCGGCATCATCGAGCGCCTGACGCGCCGCGCACATCGCGAAGATAATGAAATCGTCGACCTTGCGCTGGTCCTTCGGCTCCATCCACTGATCGGGATTGAACGTGCCGTCGCTGCCGTCGCCGCGCGGAACCAGGCAGGCGATGCGGCTGGTCAGGTCGGAGACGTCAAACGTGTCGATTTTCCTGGCGCCGCTCTCGCTGTTGAGGATCCGTTTCCAGGTCGGTTCGATGCCGCAGCCGAGTGGCGACACCATGCCGAGGCCCGTGACGACAACCCGCCTCATATCCAGCACTCCAGCTCAGGATCTGCGGCCCACAGCAAGAAGCCGGTGGACCGCACGCAGGCGGCCCGTCCGGCTTCGTCAGCGCCGCTCGCGGGCGTCAGCTTTTCGCGTTCTTCTCGAGAAACTTGGTGGCGTCACCGACGGTCAAAATCGTCTCCGCGGCATCGTCGGGAATTTCGCAACCGAATTCTTCTTCAAATGCCATCACCAACTCGACGGTGTCGAGGCTGTCGGCGCCGAGGTCATCGATGAAGCTCGCATTGTCGACCACTTTTTCGGGCTCGACACCAAGGTGTTCGACCACGATTTTCTTAACCCGCTCGCCAATCTCGCTCATCGTTCAACCTCGTGCTTGTTCAATTGAGCCCGTCCCCAAGACGATACGAGCCATCGTGATCTCGAAATTCTGTTCGCAGTTGCACATCTTGTGAGGCCCGTCATCGCCGCCCAGGGCCCGGCGAGCGACGGCAGGCTTCGCACCGCCAATATACAGGGTTTCAAAATCCTGCAATGGCGTTCTTTGCCCATCCGATGCTGGTTCGGTTACCATACTTCCCCAGCCTTGACTACAAGCCTCAATTGACCACACGGAAGCAGCTTTTTGCCGCGCTGCGGGCCGACAACCGGTTCAAATCATGGCCATCCCGCCGTTGACGTGAATGGTCTGTCCGGTGACGTAGGCCGCTTCGTTCGAGCTCAAATACACCGCCGCCGCGGCGATATCCTGCGGCGTTCCCAGCCGCGCCGCAGGAACCCTGGAAAGAATGCTCTCGCGCTGCTTGTCGTTGAGTGCATCGGTCATCGGCGTTGCGATAAATCCCGGCGCGATGCAATTGGCGGTGACGTTGCGCTTGGCGTACTCCGCGCCCAGTGTCTTGATCATGCCGATCAGCCCCGCCTTCGAGGCGGTGTAATTGCCCTGCCCGGGATTGCCGGTGAAGCCGACCACCGAGGTGATCGCAATGATCCGGCCGAAGCGTTTGCGCATCATCAGCTTGGTCGCGGCGCGCGCGAGCCGGAAGGTCGCCGTCAGGTTGACCCTGATCACCTCGTCCCAGTCCTCGTCTCGCAATTGCACGAACAGGTTGTCTCGGGTGATACCGGCGTTGGCGACGAGGATATCGACCTGGCCCATCGCGCGTTCGGCTGACGGCACCAGTGCTTCGACTTCAGCGGCGTCGGAAAGATTGCACGGCAGCACATGGACCCGACCACCGAGCCTCGCGGCCAGCGCATCCAGCACCTCGCGCCGGGTCCCGGAGATGGCCACGGTCGCGCCCTGCGCGTGCAACGCCTGCGCGATGGCGTCGCCGATGCCCCCGGTTGCGCCGGTAACCAGTGCCGTCCTGCCAGTCAAATCGAACATCATCGTGCCCTCGCTCAGGCCGTCTGCGCCGCCGCGAGCGCTTCTTTCGCCAAAACGATGTCCTTGGGACCGCCCACCGAAATGCCAACGGCCCCGTCGGCGATGCGCTTGACCAGGCCGCTCAATACCTTGCCGGCGCCGATTTCGAAAAACCGTGTAACACCGCGGCTAGCCATGTAGGCGACCAACTCGCGCCAGCGCACGGTTCCGGTGACCTGCTCGATCAGTCGGCGGCGGATCTCTTCCGGGTCGACGATCGGCGCCGCCAATACATTCGATACCAAAGGCGAGGCCGGCGGCCTGATGCCGATGCCGGCAAGCGCATCGGCCATCGCATCGGCAGCGGGCTGCATCAGCCGGCAATGGAACGGCGCCGATACCGGCAACAGCATGGCGCGCTTGGCACCCCTTGCCTTGGCAATGTCGAGCGCGCGCTCGACCGCGGCCTTGTCGCCGGACACCACCACCTGACCGCCGCCATTGTCGTTGGCAGCCTGGCAGACCTGCCCTTGCGCCGCCTGCGCGGCGACGGCCATGGCCGTCTCATAATCGAGACCGAGCAGCGCGGCCATGGCGCCCACCCCCACCGGCACCGCCTTCTGCATGGCGAGGCCGCGGGTTCGCAGCAGGCGCGCGGTGTCGCTGACGCTGAGGCTGCCGGCTGCCGCCAGCGCCGAATACTCGCCGAGCGAATGCCCGGCGACGAACGCGGCATCCCGGCCCACGGAGAAACCGGCCTCGGATTCCAGCACGCGCAGGGCGGCCAGCGAGACCGCCATCAGCGCCGGCTGGGCGTTTTCGGTGAGCTGCAGGGTCTCGGCCGGACCGTCCCACATGATGACGGTCAGTTTTTCGCCGAGAGCCGCGTCGACCTCGTCAAACACCGCGCGGGCGGCCGGAAAAGCCTCGGCCAATGCCTTGCCCATGCCGACGGCCTGGGAACCCTGCCCTGGAAACGTGAATGCTGCCGTCATGGTCCCTGAATGTCCCCGGAAGTCCCTCAGTTTGAGCCGAAAGACACTGCAGGAGCCGGTTGTGTCAAGCCGCCACCGGGTTCCCGGCGGCCGGCCGACGCGTCGGGTCGGGCCGCTTTCCCTTGCCATGGTGCCGAAAACCCGTATAAACCGCGCCATCCGTGGATCCCGGCCGGGAGCTGAACGGACGGCCTCAGCAATTTTCACCCGAACGGGCGATGTTGATGTGGCAGGGCCAGTCGGTCCGTCGTCCCGTGCTTCCGCCTTCTGAGCATATCGAGTCCTTTCCGAAGGGTTCGAAGGGCTTGCCGCCGGGAACCGCGCCAACACAGGAAAGGACACCCATGCCTCTCTATGAGCATGTTTTTCTCGCGCGTCAGGATGCGAGCACCCAGCAGGTCGAAGAATTGACCACCCAGATGAGCGGCATTGTCGCGCAGCTCGGCGGCAAGGTCACGAAAACCGAAAACTGGGGCGTACGTTCCCTCACCTATCGAATGAACAAGAATCGCAAGGCGCATTTCGTGCTGCTGAACATCGACGCCCCTTCGGCTGCGATCGCCGAGATCGAACGTCAGGAGCGCATCAGCGAAGACGTGATCCGCTATCTCAGCGTCCGCGTCGATGAGCACGAGGAAGGTCCCTCGGCGATGATGCGCAAGACCGATCGCGACCGTGATCGGGATGACCGCGGCGGCGGCTTCCGCGGCGACCGCGATGGCGGCTTCAGGGGCGATCGCGACGGCGGCGGCTTCCGTGGCGACCGTGGTCCGCGCCGTCCGCGCGACGACGCCGAAGCAACGGTTGAGGAGTAGGAATCATGGCTGAAGCTGGTGCACGCCGTCCATTTTTCCGTCGCCGCAAGACCTGCCCGTTCACGGGCCCCAATGCGCCGAAGATCGACTACAAGGATTCCAAGCTTTTGATGCGTTACGTGTCCGAGCGCGGCAAGATCGTGCCGAGCCGCATCACGGCCGTCTCCGCCAAGAAGCAGCGTGAACTCGCGCGCGCCATCAAGCGCTCGCGTTTCCTCGGACTGCTGCCTTACGTGATCCGGTAAAATCGGTGCTTCACCCCGCGGCGTCGCGCCGCGGGGTTTCTTCATAAGGCTCCGGGTCGTCCGGTTGCCGATGGTTGGGGTTTCTCAAAGGGGGCCTCTAACCGCTCGAAAGGAGCGGGACAGCTAATGATCGCGATCCTTCTCATTGCCGTGGCGGCCGGCTGCGCGTCGGCGCTGATGTTCGCCTCGATCATTTCGGGCGTGCTGATCGCGTTGCTGCTGTTCTATCTGGCGCCGCTGCCGCTGATGGTGGCAGGACTGGCGTGGGGACCGCTCAGCGCCACGATCGGCGGGTTCGCCGCCGCCGCCGGCCTCGCCGCGATCTTCGGCCTGCCCTATGGGATCGCCTTCGTCATCATGATTGCGCTGCCCGCCTGGTGGCTCGGGCATCTCGCCTTGCTGGGACGGCCGGTGAGCGGCGTTGCCGCCGCCAGCGACGGTGCCGCGCCCGCCGCAACGACACTGGAGTGGTACCCGATCGGCCGCATCCTGCTGTGGATCGCCGGCTTTGCCGCGCTGACCACGATCGCGGTCCTATTCACGCTTGGCACCGACGCCGCGACCATCACCGACGTCATCCGCAAAGCCCTGCAATGGTTTCTCGGATTGCGCGGCGCGCCCGCACCCGGCGAAACCGAGCAGGCACTCGACGCCCTGGTGATCGTCGCGCCCGCGGCGGGCGCCATCTTCACGATGATGACGCTGATGCTCAACCTCTGGCTCGCCGCAAAAATCGCCGCGACGTCGGGGCGATTGCAGCGTCCATGGCCCGATCTGAAAAGTGTTGACCTGCCGCCGATGACGCTCGCGATATTGTCGCTGGCACTCGCTTTCTGCTTCACCGGCGGACTGCTCGCGATGCTGGCGCGGATCGTCGCGGCAACGCTGATCATGGCGTATGCGCTCACCGGCTTTGCCGCCCTGCATACACTGACCATGGCGCTCAAGCATCGCGCGCTTTGGCTGGGATGCACCTACGCCGTCGTGGTGGTCTTTAGCTGGCCCCTGCTCGCGGTGGCGGCTCTCGGTCTTGCCGACGCGATTTTCGGCCTTCGGCGGCGCTATTTGCAGGGCAGACCGCCGCCGCTCCCCGCATCCTGAATTTCACCCTTTAACTCTGACCCGCAATCTCGATCATCACCTCAAAGGAGCACGAATATGGAAGTCATTTTGCTGGAACGCGTCGCCAAGCTCGGCCAGATGGGCGAGGTCGTCCGCGTCAAGGATGGATTTGCGCGCAATTTTCTCCTGAAACGGGGCAAGGCACTGCGTGCCACCGCCGACAATCGTGCCAAGTTCGATGGCATGAAGGCCGAACTCGAAGCGCGTAACCTCAAGGCAAAGGGCGAAGCCACCAAGGTCGCGGAAAAGATCGACGGCCGCAACGTCGTGGTGATGCGTCAGGCCTCCGAGACCGGCCAGTTGTTCGGATCGGTGAGCGTCCGCGACATCATCACCTCTTTCGAGCACGATGGCGTCATCATCAGCCGCAGCCAGATCATGCTGGACGCGCCGATCAAGACCATCGGCAAGCACACCATCGCGATCGCCGTGCATCCGGAAGTCGAGGTCGGCGTGACCGTGACGGTGGCACGCAGTGCCGATGAGGCCGAGCGCATCAATCGCGGCGAAGACATCAGCACCCGACAGGAAGACCAGGACGCCGCCGCCGAAGCGCTGGCCGCTGCCGGCGAATTCTTCGATCCCGAAGCGCAGCACGACGACGTGACGCCCCAGGAGGACGCGGCTTCCGAGCCAATAACGGCGTTTGGCGGCAGGCTTCGCCGAGCCCGGCCTGACCGGCCGGGCTCGGGAGCTTCGCAGGCCCTCACGGGCCGCGAACAGGCAGGATGAACTTTATTTCGAAATGGGCGGCGCAGGCGAGCCCTCCGGGGCCGCTGGTGCGGGCGGAGGCGCCGATGCAGCGACCGCCGCGGGCGCTGCCGGAGGCGGCGCGGCGCTGGACGGCGCGGGCGCCGCCGTCAGCGCTGGTGCGCGCTCTGGCGTGGCGCTGGACGCCGCCGCCGAGGTTCCGCTCGGAGCCGCCGTGGACGCGGCTGGCGCAGCCGCCGGCGCGGGCGTTACGGCAGGAACCGGATCGGCCCGCTGGACCGGGGCGGCGCTGCTGCCGGTTTCCTTCGGTGGTTCAACCTTGGCCGCCTCGGAGCTTGCCTCGCCGGCAGGCTTGGCGGCTGCGGGATTGCCGCCCTCATCGCTGGCGGGTTTTTCTTGCTTTGCCGGCTCGGTCTTGGCGGACTGGTCCTTGGCCGCATCGGTTTTGGCCGCGTCGGTCTTGCCAGGCTGCGATCTGGCGGCGTCGGATTTGGCAGCATCGGATTTGCCGGTCTCGGGCGTGGCCGCACCCATGCCGGGCTCTTCGTCGATGACCGGGCTGCCCCGCTTGCCTGGCCGGTGCCTGGCCTTGCGTCCATCGCGACCGTGCTGGTTGGCTTGCTGAGCCGGACCCTGGGCTTCCGCGGGCTTCGCCGCGTCGGGACCCACGCCCGCCCGCTCCAGCCGCTTGGCGTTACGGCCCCGGTGTCGCGGCTCGGTCTGCGAGGAAAGTCGATCGGCATCCGGCTTGCCGCCTGGCGGCGGTTCTGCAGCCTCGCGCGGCGGGCTGATCCGGCGACCGTGCCGGTCGACCTGTTCGGGCTCGCCGCCGGACCTTGCTTCCGATTTGGCGCCTTTGCCCGGCCTGGGTTGGCCGCCGCCATAACGCGTATCCGCCGCCCCGTTGGAGATCAGATAGGTGCTGAGCAGCGCCGCCATGTCGCTGCTGGTCGTGTAATGCTCACGCAGGAAGCCCGGCAGCGATCCCGGCGCCACGGTCTTCAAAAGCCCGCGCGGGCTCTTGTGGCAGGCGGTGCAGGCCGCTTCGAAGATCTGGGAAGGGCTTTTGCCGGCTTCGAGATTTTGCGCCGGCGCACGCACCGGCGCCGCCGCGAAACAGCCGATCAGAAGCATCACCGTCGCTAAACTGAGCGCTCGGCCCAACATTCTCTTGGTTCTCCAGATGTGGAAACCGCTCCGGCGTCCCGGCACCGGCGGCGGTCACCTTTTAGCCGATTATGCCGCGAATGGAAGCACGCATATGACGCAATGGCGTGAACATGACATTCCCGAATATCCGCTTTGTGGACAACGCACTAGCGTACCGGGAACAGCATGAATATGATCTGATCAAGGCGCGTGGAACCATTCCGTCATATAGGCGTCAGGCTCGGAGACAGACACCTGACGCTGCGGGATCGCTTTTTTGGTGATTTCGATGGATCGTTTGTTGCGTTACTTCCTCGACCACTTCATCCGCCGCGGGGCGATGACGTTTACGACCGCGAGCGGCGCCACATTCACCTGTGGCGACGGCACCGGCGAACCGGTCGCGGTGCGCTTCCTGACTGCCGATGCCGAGCGCCGGATCTTGCTCAACCCCGAACTAGGGCTGGGCGAAGCCTATATGGACGGCACTTTCGTGGTCGAGCGCGGCTCGATCGCGGACGCGCTCGCTATTCTGATGGACCAGCCTGAAATTTTGCCGCGCTGGGCCAAGCTGCAATGGTGGCTGCGTTACCTGGTCAGGCATGCCCGGCAATTCAATCCGCGCCCCCGCGCCAGGAACAATGTCGCGCGCCATTACGATCTCGACGGACGGCTCTATTCGCTCTTTCTCGATGCCGACAAACAGTACAGTTGCGCCTATTTCGAATCGCCCGGAGGCGACCCTTGACGATGCCCAGCTCGCCAAGAAGCGCCATGTCGCCGCCAAGCTGTTGATCGGGCCGGGCGACCGCGTGCTCGACATCGGCTCCGGCTGGGGCGGCCTTGGGCTGTATCTCGCGGAGATCGCCGGGGCCGCCGTCACCGGCGTCACGCTGTCGACCGAGCAATTGCAGGTGTCGAATGCCCGCGCCGCCGAGAAGAATCTGACCCGAGCCGTCAAATTCCTGCTCGAGGACTATCGGGACATCAAAGGCCCGTTCGACCGCATCGTGTCGGTCGGAATGTTCGAGCATGTCGGCGTCGATTTCTACGAGACCTATTTCCGGCGCTGCGCCGAACTGCTCACCGATGACGGTGTCATGGTGCTGCATTCGATCGGCCGTTCGGACGGCCCCGACGTCACCAATCCCTGGATTGCGAAGTACATCTTCCCGGGCGGCTACATCCCGGCGCTCTCCGAAGTCATCCCGGTGATCGAAAGCACGGGCCTTCTGGTATGCGACATCGAAATCCTGCGGCTGCACTATGCCGAAACCCTGAAGGCATGGCGCGAGCGCTTCATGGCGCGGCGGCAGGAAGCGGTACGGCTCTACGACGAGCGCTTTGCCCGGATGTGGGAATTCTATCTGGCAGGTTCGGAGATGTCGTTCCGCAAGCAGAACCTGATGAATTTCCAGATCCAGATCACCAAGCGCCAGGGCGTGGTGCCGATGACGCGGGACTATGTCGCACACGAAGAGGCCAAGCTGCGTGGCCTCGAACGCGGCAGCCGGCCGCGGCTGCAGATGGCCGGCGGCTAGGCCGAGACCGCCGGATTTAATTGCGCAGGCTGAAACGCGAAGTGCCCATCGCATAAGGCGAGGCCGGTCGCGCCAATTGCGCGCGGAGGGCGGCGAGAATCCGGCGATCGCAGGGCGCAACGCGGGCGTCCCGGCGCGAAATCACCTCCATGGTGTCCACCAGCGCCGACAACCACCGTCTTTCGCCGTCGCCTGATCGCCATGGCCTGAGTTGCTGGCCCATCGCCTGTCCCTTGTGCCTGTCGCCTGCCTGTCCGCAAACCCAGCGCTAACCAACCCGGAATCCGGCAGCCTGTTCCCTGCGACCATGCCGCAAATAAAATGCACCGAATGTGA
Organism: uncultured Alphaproteobacteria bacterium; assembly: GCA_963748165.1. Classification (GTDB taxonomy): domain Bacteria; phylum Pseudomonadota; class Alphaproteobacteria; order Rhizobiales; family Xanthobacteraceae; genus Bradyrhizobium. Next base: position 157,736 of record CAVVIM010000022.1, on the reverse strand, counting down.
AGCGGTTCACACAGAATTGGATTTGGCCTGTCCTAAACTTCTCAAATGGCCCGTAAATCCTGCCCATCCCCGTCCGATCCGCAACGCGACGTCGGTACCGATTATGTCTTGATCGCCATCGGCGTCAGCGTTGCCGTACTTGCGTTGATCTATCTGCTCCTGATTTGAATCAGCCGGCAGCGCGATCCGGAACCCTTGAGCGCCTTCTGGTGAGTATCGCCGCCTGGCAAAAGGTTCAGCCGGCCGGCTTTTGCCGGAATGCGGCCGGGCGACAGCACCCAGACCCGTCAAGCGGCAATAGACCTCAGATCGGGATTCACACATCGGATTGTGTGAATCGGGCATAAGGCATGTTCGTGCTTTCGCTGCGGCCCCGGGTGGCGCTTCATCGCCGCCCCGCATCCGACAAAGTTCCACGAACACTCGATGCCCATGGCCCCACTTGATTCGAACGTCCTCAAGCTAGCTCCCGACGCGAACACCCCTGCCTATCGCAGTGCACCGCACAATATCGAGGCGGAGCAGAGTCTGTTGGGCGCGATGCTGGTCAACAACGATGCGTTCTACCGGGTGTCGGACTTCCTGGAGCCGAAGCACTTCTACGAGCCGATCCATCAGACCATCTTCGAGACCGCCAGTAGCCTGATCCGAATGGGCAAGGTTGCGACCCCGGTCACCCTGAAGACCTTCCTGCCGGCCGAGACCGACATCGGCGGCATGACGGTCAGCCAATACCTCGCCCGCCTCGCCGCGGAAGCCACCACCATCATCAACGCCCAGGATTACGGGCGCACCGTCTACGAGCTCTCGCAGCGCCGCGACCTGATCCGGATCGGCGAGGACATGGTCAATGTCGCCTTCGACGCGCCGGTGGATTTTGCGCCGCGGGCGCAGATCGAAGATGCCGAACGCAGGCTGTATGAGCTGGCCGAGTCCGGTCGCTATGACGGCGGGTTCCAGCGCTTTGCGCAGGCCCTCACCGTTGCCGTCGATATGGCGGCGAAGGCCTTTCAGCGCGACGGCAAGCTGTCGGGGATCGCGACCGGGTTGCGCGATCTCGACATCAAGATGGGCGGCCTGCAGCCGTCCGATCTGATCATCGTCGCCGGCCGTCCCGGCATGGGCAAGACCGCGCTGGCCACCAACATCGCCTACAACGTCGCCAAGGCGCATCGCGCCGAGGTCCAGGCTGACGGCACCATGAAGTCGGTCAATGGCGGCATTGTCGGCTTCTTCTCCTGCGAAATGTCGGCAGAACAGCTCGCCACCCGTATTCTCGCCGAGCAGACCAGCATCGCATCGAGTACCATCCGCCGCGGCGGCATTACCGAGGCCGACTTCGAGAAGATCCGTGACTATTCGATCGAGTTGCAGTCGCTGCCGCTCTATGTCGACGAAACCGGCGGTCTGTCGATCTCGCAGCTTACCGCGCGCGCGCGCCGGCTGAAACGGCAGAAAGGGCTCGACCTGCTGGTGGTCGACTATATCCAACTGTTGCAGGGATCGAACAAACGGGTCGACAACCGGGTCCAGGAAGTCACCGAGATCACCACCAGCCTGAAGGCGCTCGCCAAGGAACTGAACGTTCCGATCATCGCGTTGTCGCAGCTATCGCGTCAGGTCGAAAGCCGCGACGACAAGCGGCCGCAATTGTCCGACCTGCGCGAGTCCGGTTCGATTGAACAGGACGCCGACGTGGTGATGTTCGTGTTCCGCGAGGAGTATTACCTCGCCAACAAGGAGCCGCGCATCGGTACGCCGGAATACGAGAAGTGGCAGCTCGACATGTCGCTGGTGCATGGCAAGGCCGAAGTCATCATCGGCAAGCAGCGCCACGGTCCCACCGGCACCGTCGAACTGCAGTTCGAGGGCCAGTTTACCCGGTTCGGCGACCTCGCGCATGACGGGCACTTGCCGGCGCACACCTACTGACGCGGCCCGGCCCGGTTGAACCGCCGCGGGCCAGCGCATAAAGTGCGGCATGAACATCGTTTCCGACCCGAATTCGATCCCTCCAGGCAAGCTGCTTTGGCCCGAAGCGAACCAGGCGGCCGTGCCGGCGGGTGCAACCGGCGTCCTTACCGTCGATCTCGACGCCATCGTTGCCAACTGGCGCAAGCTCGAAAAGACCGCGGTGCCGGCCGAGTGCGCCGGGGTGATCAAGGCGGACGCCTATGGCTGCGGCGTTGATCCGGTGGCACGCGCGCTGGCGGCTGCCGGCTGCAAGACGTTTTTTGTCGCCACGCTCGACGAAGCGCGGGCCGCGCGCGCCGCCTTGCCGTCGGCGGCGATCTATGTGCTCGACGGCTTCTTCCAGAACAGCGGCGAGGCCTATGCGAAGAGCGACGCCAGGCCGGTGATCGGCGATCTCAACGAACTCGCCGAATGGGACGTGTTCTGCCGCCGCTCCGGCTGGGCCGGCGGCGCTGCCATTCATATCGACACCGGCATGAACCGGCTCGGCATGACCCTTACCGAGGCGCAGGGCATCATTCCCAGGATCAATGCCGGCGATCACGGCATCACGCTGGTCATGAGCCATCTCGCCTGCGCCGAGAACCTCAATCACCCGCTCAATGCGAGGCAGCTTGCGACCTTTCGCGAGATCGCCAGCCTGTTTTCCGGCGTGCCGGCATCGCTGTCGAATTCCTCGGGCGTCTACCTCGGGGCACCGTTCCAGTTCGATATGGTACGGCCGGGTGCTGCGCTCTACGGCGTCAATCCAACGCCCGAAGCGGACAACCCGATGCAGCCTGTGGTCGAGCTGAAAGCTCGGGTGATGCGGATCCGCAATGTCGAGCGCGGCGAAAGCGTCGGCTACGGCGCCGTCTGGACCGCGCGGCGGCCGACCCGGCTTGCGATCGTCTCCGCCGGCTATGCCGACGGATATTTCCGGGCCGCCGGCGGCGGCGACGGCACCCGCAGCGCCGAAGTCATGGTTGCGGGCAGGCGCTGCCCGGTCGCCGGCCGCATCTCGATGGACCTGATCGCCGTCGACGTCACCGATCTGCCCAACAATGCGGTACGGCGCGGCCATATGGTAACGCTGATCGGCGAAGGCATCACCGTCGACGAACTGGCGCACCATTTCGGCACCATCGGCTACGAGGTGCTCACCAGCCTCGGCCCACGCTATGCGCGGGCCTACAAGGGCGGCACCCCCGAGCTTGCGGCCACACTTGACGGTGCGTCCGGCTAGCGCGGCCTATTTCTTCTGGGCGTCGACGACTTCGCGGCAGGCGTCGCTGATGTGGGCACGCTGTTTGTTCAGGCAGGCAACGATGCGACCACCGCCCGGCGTGGTACCCTGGCAAAATTTCTCGAAATCCGCCTTGCAGGCGGTACGCTGCTGGGCAGTCAGGGTCTGGGCGGACGCGGCTGTGACAAATCCGAACGCAAGCGCGAGAACGACGAAGCCTGGCCTGATCATGGGACCTCCGGTTGATTTGGGGCGAGCCTCGCCACTCTGCACATGAAAATCGCCACGTTCAACATCAACAACATCAATCGCCGCCTGCCCAATCTGCTGCGATGGCTGCGTTCGGCAAAGCCCGACATCGTCTGTCTGCAGGAGCTGAAATCAACCGACAATGATTTTCCGATGGATGCCCTCGCCAAGGCCGGCTATGGCGCGGTCTGGCGCGGGCAGCGGACCTGGAACGGGGTTGCGATCCTGGCGCGACAAGCCGATCCGGTGCTGGTCCGGACCGCGCTTCCCGGCAACCGCGCCGATGCGGAGGCGCGCTACATCGAAGCCGCCGTCAACGGCATCATCGTCACCAGCCTCTATCTGCCGAACGGCAACCCGCAGCCGGGCCCGAAATTCGACTACAAGCTCGAATGGTTCAGGCGACTGCGGCGACACGCCGCGAAGTTCGTCAAGCAGGACATTCCGGTGGTGCTGGCCGGCGACTACAACGTCGCCCCGACGGCTCTCGATATCTATCCGACCCGATCATGGGACAACGATGCGCTGATCCAGCCCGGCAGCCGCCAAGCCTTCAGCTCGCTGGTCGCGCAAGGCTGGACCGACGCCATCCGCAACCTCCACCCGTCAAGAGCGATGTTCACGTTCTGGGACTACAAGCGAAACCGCTGGGCACGCGACGCCGGACTGCGGCTCGATCATTTGCTGCTGAGCCCCGCGCTGGCCCCCCGCCTGCTGAAGGCCGGCGTCGACCGCGAGGTCCGCGGCGAGGACGGTGCCAGCGACCACGCCCCGGCATGGATTATGCTGCGATGAGTTTGTCATTGCGGGAAACCAAAGCGACGGAGGCAAGCGCTTGAACTTCCTTTTCGTCCTCGCGGTCGGGCTCGTCGCCGGAACCATCAGCGGCATCATCGGCACCGGCTCGTCAATCATGCTGATGCCGATCCTGGTCTATCAATACGGGCCAAAACAGGCCGTGCCGATCATGGCCATCGCCGCCGTGATGGCAAACCTGTCGCGCATCCTCGCCTGGTGGCGTGAGGTCGACTGGCGGGCCTGCGCCGCCTATTCAATTCCCGGCATTCCGGCGGCGGCGCTCGGCGCCCGCACCCTGCTGGCCCTGCCGTCACATGCCGTCGACGTCTCGATCGGGCTGTTTCTGATCGCGATGGTGCCGGTGCGGCACTGGCTGGCCCGGCATGATCTGAAGATCCGGTTATGGCAGGTCGCGGTCGGCGGCGCCGTGATCGGCTACCTCACCGGCATCGTGGTTTCGACCGGACCCCTGAGCGTGCCGTTGTTCCTGTTCTACGGTCTCAGCAAGGGCGCCTTTCTTGCCACCGAGGCGGCAAGCTCGCTCGGGCTTTATCTGAGCAAATCCGCCACCTTCCAGCACTTCGGCGCGCTGACGCCGGATGTCGCGATCGAGGGCCTGATCGCGGGCTCCTCGCTGATGTCGGGCGCCTTCATCGCCAGGCGCTTTGTATTGCGGCTCGACGAGCGGGTCTTTCGGCTGCTGATGGACGGTATCATGCTCGCCGCCGGAGTTTCCGTGTTATGGACGGCGGCGCATTCACCCTGAGCTGCGACTCGACATCTTCATGGCCAAGAACGTCCTTTCCTTTGTCTGCCAGAATTGCGGCGCCGCCCATAATCGCTGGCAGGGCAAGTGCGAGTCCTGCGGCGAGTGGAATACGCTGGTCGAGGAGGATACCACCGGCGCCACCGCCATGCCGGTCTCGATCCGCTCCAGGCGCAAGGGCCGGCTGTTCGCGCTGGAGACGCTGACCGGCAAGAGCCAGGATGCCCCTCGCCTGCCCTCCGGCATGGCCGAACTCGATCGCGTCACCGGCGGCGGCTTTGTCAGTGGTTCGGTGCTGCTGGTCGGCGGCGATCCCGGCATCGGCAAATCGACTTTGTTGACGCAGGCCACCAGCCTGCTGGCGCGCGCCGGCCATCGCGCGGTTTACATTTCCGGCGAAGAGGCGGTGGCGCAGGTGCGGCTGCGCGCCGAGCGCCTCGGCCTCGCCGATGCGCCGGTGCAGCTCGCTGCGGAAACCTCGGTCGAGGATATCGTCTCGACGCTGTCCCAGGGCACGGTGCCGCGCCTGATCGTGATCGATTCGATCCAGACCATGTGGACCGACACGGTGGAATCCGCCCCCGGCACGGTGACGCAGGTGCGCGCCTCGGCGCAGGCGCTGATTCGATTCGCCAAAAAATCCGGCGCCGCGATCATCCTGGTCGGCCATGTCACCAAAGACGGCCAGATCGCGGGGCCACGCGTGGTCGAGCACATGGTCGATGCCGTATTGTCGTTCGAGGGTGAAGGCTCGCAGCAATTCCGCATCCTGCGCGCGGTCAAGAACCGGTTTGGACCGACCGACGAAATCGGCGTGTTCGAGATGACGGGCCTCGGACTGCGCGAAGTCTCCAACCCGTCCGAGCTGTTCCTGTCCGAGCGCGATCTCGGCAGTCCGGGCACCGCGGTGTTCGCCGGAATCGAGGGCACCCGCCCGGTGCTGGTGGAATTGCAGGCGCTGGTGGCGCCGACCTCGCTCGGCACCCCGCGCCGCGCGGTGGTGGGGTGGGATCCGAGCCGGCTGTCGATGGTGCTCGCCGTGCTCGAGGCCCATTGCGGGGTGAAATTATCCGGCCACGACGTCTATCTCAACGTGGCGGGCGGCCTGCGGATCCAGGAGCCTGCGGCCGACCTCGCCGCCGCCGCCGCCCTGGTGTCATCTCTGGTTAACGCTCCGTTGCCGACCGACGCGGTCTATTTCGGCGAGATTTCGCTGTCGGGCGCGGTGCGGCCGGTGGCGCAGACCTCGGCGCGGCTGAAGGAGGCGGCAAAGCTCGGGTTCGGGCGCGCGGTGCTGCCGGAATCGGCGCGCGGCGAGGTCGGAGGCGACGCTGGTCTCTCCCTCAATACCGTCGGCGGATTGACCAGCCTGGTGGCGGATATCGCCGCGCGCGGCCATCCACAGGGAAAACGGGATGGCGCGGAGACGGAGAAAAATACCACACCGGCGCGATTCCGTCGCGAGAACGGCTAAAGCGGCGTGACCTTGCCGGCTCCCGCCGCTATACAACCCGCGCGCGGCCGGGGTCACGATTTCCGGCCTTGCCGGATGCACCCTATGCCCCTCACTTAAGGCGGCACCGAAACGCCGATTCGCGGTCTTAACCTTTCGAGCGGACCTGACCAGCCGATGCCGATAACGATACTTGATCTCGTCCTGCTCGCTGTGATGCTGATATCCGGCCTGCTCGCGATGGTACGCGGCTTTATGCGGGAGATCCTGTCGATCGCGGCGTGGGGCGCCGCCGCGCTGGTCACGCTGTACGCGTTCGGGAAGCTGCTGCCGACCGCCAAGACCTATTTCAACAACGACACGGTCGCCAGCGTGGTGGTCGTCGCCGGCGTCTTCATCGGTACCCTGATCGTGGTTTCCATCATCACGGTACGGATTTCGGACATGATCCTGGATTCCCGGATCGGCGCGCTCGACCGCACCCTCGGCTTCCTGTTCGGGCTGGCGCGCGGCCTGCTGATCGTGGTGGTCGCGTTCATGTTCTTTAGCTGGCTGGTTCCCGACAAGCAGCGCCCGGACTGGGTGACCGGGGCAAAATCCCGGGTGGTGCTGCAGGGAACCGGGGATTGGCTGATGTCGCTCTTGCCGGACGACCCCGAGAACACCATCTTGAAGAGATTCAAGAAGAACAAGCCGGATGACGAACAAACGGACACCGACCCCGGGGCGCCGGGCGCTGGTGATGGCTATAGCAAACCGGCCCGCGACAGCCTGAAAAAGCTGATCGAGAAGCCCGCGGGACATTGATACAGGCCAGAAGAGAGGCGCGATGGACGAGATACAGAGCCCTTCCGATGCGGCGGCACCGCTCGATCTCGACCTAACCGACCAGGACCTGAACGGCGACACGCTGCGCGAGGAATGCGGCGTATTTGGCATTTTCGGCCATCCCGAAGCCGCCGCCATTACCGCCCTCGGACTGCACGCCTTGCAGCACCGCGGCCAGGAGGCCGCCGGCATCGTCTCCTTCGACGGAGCCCGGTTTCATTCCGAGCGCCGGCTCGGGCTGGTCGGCGATACCTTCTCCCGCCGCGAGGTGATCGAGCGCCTCCCCGGCAATGCCGCCATCGGCCATGTCCGCTATTCCACCACCGGCGCGACCATCCTGCGCAACGTCCAGCCGCTGTTCGCCGAACTCAATGCCGGCGGCTTTGCCGTCGGCCACAACGGCAATCTCACCAACGGCCTGACCCTGCGGCGCGAGCTGGTACGCAACGGCGCCATGATGCAGTCCACCACCGACACCGAAGTCATCCTGCATCTGGTGGCGCAATCCAGGCGCAACCGCTTCATCGATCGCTTCATCGAATCGCTGCGTGCGATCGAGGGCGCCTATTCGCTGGTGTCGATGACCAACAAGAAGCTGATCGGCGCCCGCGATCCACTCGGCATCCGCCCGCTGGTGCTGGGCGAGCTCGACGGCTGTCCGATCCTCGCCTCGGAGACCTGCGCGCTCGACATCATCGGCGCGAAATACCTCCGTGACATCAATCCCGGCGAAGTCATCGTGTTCGACGAGCGTGGGGCGCAAAGCCACAAGCCGTTCCCGCCGATGCCGCCGCGGCCGTGCATTTTCGAATACATCTATTTCTCGCGCCCGGACTCCATCGTCGGCGGCCGTTCGGTTTACGACGTCCGCAAGGCAATGGGCGCCGAACTTGCCCGCGAAAGCCATGTCGATGCCGACGTCGTGGTCCCGGTGCCGGATTCCGGCGTGCCGGCGGCGATCGGCTATTCCCGGGAATCCGGCGTGCCGTTCGAACTCGGCATCATCCGCAACCATTATGTCGGCCGCACCTTCATCCAGCCGACCCAGAGCGTGCGCGAGCTCGGCGTACGCATGAAGCACTCCGCCAACCGCACGGCGATCGAGGGCAAGCGGATCGTGCTGATCGACGATTTGCTGGTGCGTGGCACCACCTCGAAGAAGATCGTCAAGATGATGCGCGACGCCGGCGCCCGCGAGGTGCATTTCCGCATCGCCTCGCCGCCGATCACGCACCCCGATTATTACGGCATCGACACCCCCGACCGCGCCGGCCTGCTGGCGGCGACCCACAATCTCGACGAGATGCGGCAGTTGATCGGCGCCGACTCGCTGGCGTTCCTGTCGGTCGACGGCATCTATCGCGCCATGGGCGAGCCCGGCCGCGATCCCGCGCACCCGAAATTCACCGATCATTGCTTTACCGGCGACTATCCGACCCCGCTCACCGACATGACCCAGGCCGAAGCGCAGCCGCGGCAACTGTCGCTGCTGGCGGAGGCGAGCTAAGCGGCGCTGTCCGCGCTGCCAGAACGCCAACCCCGTCTTGGTCATGGCCGGGCTTGTCCCGGCCATCGACGTCTGTAAAACCTGCCGCAAAGACGTGGATGCCCGGGACAAGCCCGGGCATGACGAAGAGTATCGCTCATGCCGCTTCCGCTCGCCTCCCGCATTGCTCTCGTGACCGGCGCTTCGCGCGGCATCGGCTATGCCACCGCCCGCGCGCTGGCCAGGGCCGGCGCCCACATCGTTGCCGTGGCGCGGACCCAGGGCGGCCTCGAAGAGCTCGACGACGAAATCCGAAAAGAGGGTGGCAGCGCCACGCTGGTGCCGCTCAACCTCACCGATTTCGAGGGCATCGCGCGGCTGGGCGCGGCGCTGCACGAGCGTCACGGCAAGCTCGATATTCTCGTCGGCAATGCCGGCATCGCCGGCCCTTCCTCGCCGCTCGGGCATATCGAGCTCAAGCCCTGGACCGACGTGATGGCGATCAACGTCACCGCGAACTTCCAGTTGATCCGCTGCATGGAGCCGCTGCTCCGCCAGTCCGACGCCGGCCGCGCCGTGTTCGTCACCTCGGCCGCTTCCAGCAAGGCGCCGGCCTATCTCGGTCCCTACTCCGCCTCAAAGGCCGCGCTGGAAGCGCTGGTGCGGGTGTGGGCCAATGAGACGGCATCGACCCCGATCCGCGTCAACCTGTTCAGCCCCGGCCCGATCCGCACCCGGATGCGCGCCACCGTCTTCCCCGGCGAAGATCCGATGACCCTCGACACGCCGGAGCAGGCCGCGGAATTCATCGTCCCGATCTGCGCCCCGGCATGGACCGAGACCGGCAAGTTGTATGATTACAGCACCCGCAGCTTGATGAGTTTTCGCGCGCCGGCCTAGCGTCATCGGCATGGCCTCGCGGCTGAGGCGCCGCCCGCGCGTCCCATGCGCCGCGGCTACGTGGCGACGCCGCCGGCCGCCGTCACGCGGGCTGCAATCAACAGCGCCAACCCCAGCAGCGCCGACGCCAGCAGGAACGGCGCGCCGGGCAGTTGCAGCGGCGTCTGCGCGCCGATGAAATAGGCAAATGTCAGCGTGAACAGCGACGGCCCTACCAGTTGGGACAGGCTCTGCACGCTGGTGGTCGCGCCCTGCAACTGGCCCTGCTGAAGCGGCGCGACCAATCGCGTCATCAGCGCCTGCGTCGCAGCGCCGGCGACGCCCCATAACGCCATCACGGGAATGCCGAGCCAGAACAGCGGACCGCTCGGCGCAACCCCGAAAATCAGGAAGCCGATGACGCCGCAGCCAAGCCCGAGCAGCAGCGCCCCGCGCTCGCCGAACTGACGGACGATCGGCCCGATCGCCGCGCCCTGCACGGCCATCGCACAAACGCCCACCATGGCGAGCGTGAGGCCGACGGTCGCTGCGTTCCAGCCATAACGGTAGGTGGCGTAGAGCACGAACGTACTCGGCAGCACCACATGGGCCAGTTGCGCAAAGAAATTCGCCACCGACAGTCCGGCCAGAACCCGGTCCGAGCGCAACAGGTGCAGTGCGCCCAGCGGATTGGCGTTTTTCCAGCGGAACGGCGAACGACGATCGCGCGGCAGCGACTCCGGCAAGATCAACAAGCCGTAAACCGCGTTGGCAAAACTCAAGCCCGCGGCGGCCCAGAACGGCAGCCTTGGCCCGATGCCGCCGAGCAAACCTCCGATCGCCGGGCCCAGGATGAATCCGGCGCCGAAGGCCGCGCCGACCTTGCCGAACACCGCCGCCCGCCGTTCCGGCGGCGTGATGTCGGCGATGTAGGCAAAGGCGGTCGAGACGCTGGCCGAGGTGATGCCCGAAATCACCCTGCCGATAAACAGCCAGATCAGCGACGGCGCGAGCGCCATCAGCACGTAGTCGAACGCGAGCCCGAAATTCGACAGCAGCACCACCGGCCGACGGCCGAACCGGTCCGACAGGCCGCCAAGGATCGGCGAGAAGAAAAACTGCATCAGGGCCCAGGCGGTGCCGAACAGGCCGAAGATGCGCGCCGCACTGGCGGTGTCGTTGTCGACGAAACTCTCGACCAGTTTGGGCAGGATCGGCATGATCATGCCAAGCGCGAACATGTCGAGCAGGATGGTGACAAAGATGAAAGCCACCGCGCCGCTGCGCATGGCGGTCACCTCGAGCGGGGGCTCCGGAGCAGTTGCTCCACTCACGACGGCCGCTTGCGTTTGTGAGCGAACGGATTGGCCTTCTCGCGCAGCGTCATCCGCACCGGGGTGCCAGGCAGCTCGAAGAACTCGCGCAAGGAATTGACGAGATAGCGGAGGTAGGACTGCGGCACGGCATCGGCCCGTGAACAGAACAACACGAAGCTCGGCGGCCGTGCCTTGGCCTGGGTGATGTAGTTCAGCTTCAGCCGCCGTCCCGACACCGCCGGCGGCGGGTTGGCGTCGACGGCCTGCTCGAACCAGCGATTGAGCGAGGCCGTCGGCACGCGCCTGTTCCAGATGGCGTAGGCCTGTTCGATCGCGCTCATCAGCCGGTCGATGCCCTCGCCCATCAGGCCGGACACCGCAACAATGGGCATGCCCCTGACCTGCGGCAACAGATGATCGGCGTCGGTTCGCAGCGCCGCAATCAGGCTGGACTGCCGGCCCATCAAATCCCATTTGTTGGCGGCGATCACCAGCGCCCGCCCCTCGCGCTCGATCAGATCCGCGATACGCAAATCCTGCTCTTCGAACTTGTGCTGCGCGTCCATCATCAGCACCACCACTTCGGCGAAGCGGATGGCACGCAGCGCGTCGGCGACCGACAGCTTCTCGAGCTTCTCCTCGATCCGCGAGCGCCGCCGCAGGCCCGCGGTATCGAACACGCGAAATTCCCGGCCCTGCCAGTTGACCTCGACGGAAATCGCATCGCGGGTCGTGCCGGCTTCGGCGCTGGTCAGCAGACGTTCCTCGCCGAGCAGGCGGTTGATCAGCGTCGACTTGCCGGCATTGGGACGGCCGACGATGGCCACCCGTATCGGCCGTTTCGACAGCTCGTCGTCCGGTTCGATGACCTCGTCGTCGTCAAACACCTCCTCGGCCGGCTCCGGCATCAGTGCGCGCAACGCATCGTAGAGGTCGCTCAGCCCCTCGCCATGTTCGGCCGAAATCTGGATCGGCTCGCCGAGCCCGAGCGCGTAGGTTTCCATCGCGCCGGCATCGCCATGCCTGCCTTCGCTCTTGTTGGCGACCAGGATCACCGGCTTGCTGGCGCGGCGCGCGAAATCGGCGAAAGCGCGATCGTTCGGCGTCAGGCCGGTGCGGGCGTCGACCACGAACATCAAGGCGTCGGCGAGACCGATCGCCGTCTCGGTCTGCTGCTGCATACGCGCCGTCAACGACCCCTTGGCACCTTCATCGAGCCCGGCGGTATCGATCACCGTGAATTCGAGATCGCCGAGACGTCCCTCGCCTTCGCGGCGATCGCGCGTCACTCCCGGCTTGTCATCGACCAGCGCCAGCTTTTGTCCAACCAGCCGATTGAACAGCGTCGATTTTCCGACATTGGGCCGGCCGATAATGGCAATCGTGAAGGACATGGCCGATCCCTGCGCCTGTTAGCAAGCGCGTGTCAATGCAGGCAGGAAATCTAGCGGCTGAAGCTGCCGCCCGGCAGCGGCGCCGGGAAGGGCTGAGCGGATTGCTGCGCCGATTGACCGGGCTGGGCCGGCGGCGCGGCCGGAGCCGGTTGCGCGGCCTGCTGATCCGGCGGCGGCGCGGTGGTGCGCCGACGAGCCGTTTTCTTGGGCTTCGGCGCGGGCGGCACGGCGGCGGCGCCGCCCTCCTCCTCAGACGTCGCGCCGGGATCCGGCGCAGCGGCCGGCGCCGTGCCCGCCGTCGCCGGTTTCTTGCCCTTGGCTTTGGATTTCTTGGTCTTGGGCTCCTCAGGAGGCGGCGCTGCGGCCGCGGCCGCCTCGGCGTTCTGTTGATCGAGTTGCTGTTGCTCGACGGCGCCCTTGTACAATTCCTTTGGTACACCCTGCTCGAGGCCCGGCACACCGTCCGGGAAGACCTCCTTGCGCTCGCCCGGCAGCTTCTTCTTGGTATCGAGGAAGTCGAGCAAATCGCTCGGATCCCAACTGCCCAGGCCGCTGGAGCAACCCGCCAGGGCGCCCGACAGCGCGACGAGAACAGCAGCGGCGACCAGGCGTTGCGACAGGCGCATTGTCAGTTTCTCACTCAACCGGTTTCCAGCCGTCAGCTTTTCGCGACCGGCGGCAGCAGCGCCTGCAGCGCTTCGGCGCGCGAGCGCAGGCCGGGCGGCGTCTCGGCATCGTTGGCAATCAAATCCAGCCATTTGCGCGCGGCGGTCGTATCGTTGGCGTGCCAGGCCGACAACGCCAGCAGTTCGCGTGCGGTATGGCGAAAGGTCGCCTGCGGCGCGGTGGAAGGCTCAAGGCGCTGAAGCATGGTGGGATAGGTTGCGGTATCCACCAGCAGGTCGGCAGCACGGATTCGGGCGAGCTCCTGTTCCAGCGCGCCGATGCTGCGATCGGTCGAGATGTCGTCATAGAGTTTCACGGCTGCCTGCGGATCGCGCTCGGCGACGTCGGCCGCGGCGCGCAGCCGCGCCAGCATGCGATAGCCCGAGGGAGCGGTAGCAGCGAGGCTGTTGAACGCCGCCTCGGCTTCCGCAGGCTTGTTCTGCTCGGAGAGCTCGATCGCCTTGTCAAAGGCCGCGCCGGCCTGCGCCGCCTTCTTCGCCTCCAGATACTGATAGCCACGCCAGCCGCCGACCGCGGCGACCAGCAGCAACGCCGCAGCGACGATGTAGATCGAATACTGGTCCCACAGCTTCTTGAGCTGATCGCGACGGACGTCCTCGTCGACTTCGTCAAATAATTCAGACACTTATAGCTATCCCATCCCCGATGAGCGACTGCGGTCGAACAGCCGAACCGCACCCGTGGCCCCACGCGCGGGCGGCGTTACCCTAGCGATATGGCGATGGCAAGGCAAAGCCTGCCGCCCGGCCGCCCTCAACGTTCTGTTCGTTAATTCAACACGATGCGATGGGCAGCCGGCGGTAACGCCGACCCCACGGACCAGCCGGCGACCGCTTCAGACCGACGCCAAGCCGGAGTTGGATTCACACCCCGCCCGGCTGCACGTAGCAAAACACGTAGCCGGCGCGGCTCAAGAATACAATTCCATGTCCGGTCGGATTCGACTTGTCCCATTTGAGCTTGTTATCGGGGATCTCGATTTCGGTTCCGATGTCGATATGCGGACGCTGACGAGGCCCATCGGGCCTGTCGTCGGTGATGGTCGCATAGGTCTTGCCACCCTTGACGTGAACCTCATCCGCCCAATAGGCATCCGCCTCGCCGCAACATGAGGCGGTCGGAACATCGGGTTGCATCAGTGCCTGATACCACTCGCGAACTGCGGGATCCATCGCGCCCCATTGTCCGAGATCGCGGGCATTCACAACGCCGATCACGCAACCGAACGCCAGCCCGAGGACGATGCGTTTCATCTCGCACTCCCAAGTTTTCCGGCGTGTTCGGCAAAGCAATGTTCGTGCCGCGAATCACCTGGGCTGATACAGAAGGTTGATTGACGCTGCGGCGGTCAAATTCGTTCGTACAACGCGGCGCTGGCGGATTTTTCTTGCGCGTTGCGACCGATCTCGGCCGCAGCACTCATTGCGCGGCGGCCCACGCGTCGCGCAACTGCTTCTTCATGACCTTGCCATTGGCGTTGCGCGGCAGCGGTTCGGCAGTCAATGCCACCGTCTCCGGCACCTTGTAATCGGAAAGCCGCTCGGCGCACCAGGCACGCAGGGCTTCGCCGGTAACACCGCTGCCGCGGGTGACGATCACGGCATGCACCCGCTCGCCCAGCACCGGGCACGGCTTGGCGATCACGGCGCTCTCGACCACGCCGGGATGGGCCGCGAGCACCAATTCGACTTCGGCCGAATAGATCTTCAGTCCGCCCCGATTGATCATGTCCTTCTGACGATCGAACACACGCACGAAATTCCGCGCGTCGATCGAGCCCAGATCGCCGGAATGCCAATATCCGCCGGTAAAGCTCTCGGCCGTCGCCTTCGCATTGTTCCAGTAACCCCTGATGACCGAGCCGCCGTGAATCCATATCTCGCCGATCTCGCCGCGCGGCAGTTCCCGACCGTCGGCATCGACCACGATGATGTGCGCGCCGGGACAGGGCAGGCCGACACTGTCGATATGGGTTGCGGTCAGTTCCGGCGGCATGATCGTCGAAGGCGAAGTGGTCTCGGTCGAACCGTAGGCGTTGATGAGCTTGAGGCCCGGAATTTTGCTCGCCAGTTGCTCGATGGTGGCGATCGGCATCGGCGCGCCGCCAAAGCCTCCGATCCGCCAGGAACTCAGATCATGGCGATCGAAATCGGCCTGCAGCAGGCACAGATTGTACATCGCCGGCACCATCACGGTCTGCGTGACGCGTTCGCGCGCGGCGATCTTGAGATATTCCGCAGCCTTGAATTCCGCGACGATGATCAGGGTGCCGGCACAGCGGGCCATGCTCATGATATTAGCGACGACGCCGGTGACGTGCGCCAGCGGAACCGCCGCGATCGAACGATCGGCTGCGGTCAATGCCATGCAGGCCTGGTAGATCATCGCTGAATGGATGACGTTGCAATGCGCGAGCATCGCCCCTTTGGGCCGTCCGGTGGTGCCGGACGTATAAAGGATCATCGCGGTGTCCTGTTCGCCGACGTCGGCATGGCCCTGCAGCGGCGCGTTGTCGGCGAAACCGGAAAATGCCGAGCCGGCCTCGCCATCGTCGACGGCCAGCCGATGCTTCAGGCCGGGAACATCGTCCGCATCGGGCAGGCGATCGGAGAGCGCGGCCTCATGGATCAGCAGCACGGCACCGCAATCGTTGAGGACGTGCGCGATCTCGGGCTTCTGTTGCCGGGTGCCGAGCAGCACCGTCACGGCACCGAGATTGGCCGCGGCGAACATCGCCAGCACGAACTCGATGCGGTTGCCGAGCAGCAGCGCCACGCGGTCGCCGGCGCCGATGCCGATCTTCCGCAACCCCGCCGCAACGCTTGCGGATTGCAGCACGACGTCACGCCAATTGACCCGCCGCTCGCCGCACACCAGTGCTTCGCCGTCCGGATTTCGCGCCGCTGCCTCCGACACCATCGCCCAGATGCTGCCTGGCCGCCGGCAAAACGCCGGCACCACGCGGTCGCCGAAGCGCGCCTCGAGCCGCATCGCGGGAATGGCGTAGTCTCTCCAGTCCATCGTCGTGTCGCAGCCCTTGCTCGGCCTTTCTCTCAGCCTTTGGCGTTGATGCCGTAGACGTGCTCCGGCCCCGGGAATGCGCGCGAGCGGACATCGGCGGCGTAGCCCTCGATGGCGGCCTCGATCATCGGGCCGAGATCGCCGTAGCGGCGGACGAATTTCGGTGCCTTGGGCGACAATCCCAGCATGTCTTCCAGCACAAGGACCTGGCCGTCGCAAGCGGCGCTGGCGCCGATACCGATGGTGGGGATGGCGACCGATTGAGTGATCTTCCGGGCCAGCGGTTCGACGACCGCCTCGACCACGACCGAGAATGCGCCGGCCTGGGCGACTGCGCGGGCATCCTGCTCGATCGGCTCCCAGCTTCCCTGCTCGCGGCCCTGGGCGCGGAACGATCCCAGCGTGTTGATCGATTGCGGCGTTAGTCCGATGTGACCCATCACGGGAACGCCACGCTCGGCGAGGAACGCGATCGTCTCCGCCATTCGTACGCCGCCTTCGAGTTTCACCGCACCACAATGGGTCTCTTTCAGGATCCGCGCCGCGGCATGAAACGCCTGCTCCCTGGAAGCCTCATAGCAGCCGAACGGCATGTCCACCACGACCAGCGCATGCTGGGAGCCCCGCATCACCGCGCGGCCCTGCAGGATCATCATGTCGAGCGTCACCGGCACCGTGGTCTCAAAACCATGCATCACATTGCCCAGGGAATCGCCGACCAGGATGACGTCGCAATGGCGGTCGACCAGCGCTGCGGTGCGCGCGTGGTACGATGTCAGCATGACGATAGGCTCGCCGTTCTTGCGGGCGCGAATATCCGGCGCAGTCTTGCGCCGGATGGCGGATTGGACGGACATCTTAGGCTCCGATGACGGGAACGCCGATCACGACGGGATGAAATACCAGGGCCAGCGCCAGATAGGCGACGATGCCAACGGCCACGGCAATCAGGTCATTGCCGACGCCGCCGATGGGGATCGGCGGCGCACCGGTGTCGGCGCGATGCTTCAGCGAGATCCGATCGAAGACTGCCCATCCGAGAAACGAGCCGAACAGGATGATCGAACCGAGGTCGCCGTTGGCGAGCAGATGCGCTGCTGCCCACAGTTTGACGCCCGCCAGCATCGGATGCTTCAGCGCAGTGTAGATGCGGCCGCGGATGTAGGATGCCACCACCAGGATGACCGCCGGCAGCATCAACGCCACGGTGATGTGCTTGAACGCCGTCGGCGGAGTCCAAACTTCCCACATTCCCGTCTCGCGATAGCGGGCGAAGCCCCAGACGATCAGCACGAGACCAAGCAGCGAGGCCAATGCGTAGCCGATCTTGTAGCCGCCCTCGCCCATCGCGCCGATCGCGCGCGCACGCAGGTCGCGCTGGGTGGTGAGGGTATGGACGCCGAGGAACAGCAGAAGTCCCAGGATCATCACCAGCAATCCCACGATATCCTCCGCAGCTCGAATTTCGGAAGTTTCGCGTAACACCTTAAGGCCATCGACCGCAATGCGCCAAATCCGCCCGAGGGCACCCCGCGACGTTCAGATTCTGTTTACCGGGTTGGATCAAGCTCGGAAGGCCCACCGACGAAAAGACCAAGCCATGTTCAAGGAAGGCTCCCCGATCGTTTACGACGCCCCCGCCGATCTCAAGAAATGGCCGTCGCTCAACGGCCAGCGGCTGAACGGCGGCCGCCAGCCCTATCTGGTGTTTAACGGCACGCTTGCGCAATGCATCCGCGAACTGTTGGCGAAGCCGATCCGGCAGATCTCGCTGTACGACATCGTGACCGAGCCGCAGCCCGTGTTCGATCGCCCGGTTTTATCTCCCGGCGACGCGGCGGAAATCGCAATGCGCAAGGATTTTCCCAGGGGCTGAACGGCCAGGGATCCGCGGCCTCCCTTAGTTGACGAAAGTCTTCTCGGCGGCCGAGAGAATGCTGTCATTGGGCTGCTTGGAGCAATACTGCGAAAGGGCCTTGGTCTTTTCGGTAAATTCCACCGGATCCAGCACCGGCGAGTTTTTCTGGTGCCCGAAATAGCCACTCAGCCAGAACAGAAATGGGCCCCGATCGCTTGCGATGGTTTTCTCCCAGAATTCCTCGCAGGTCATCTTCGAAAAATCCACCGCGGGCAGTTTTCGCTCGGGCACAGCGCTCGCCGCCTGGAACGAGCAAAGCAGGATGACGAAGCCCAGTGCGGTGACCGATTTCATGACGTTTCCTCTTGAGAATTCTTGAGAATTTTTGCGAAGTCCACCGCCGCCGGCTTGGGCGGCGGCAGGACCAACTTACCCACGCCATGCCTTTTTGCCAGCCTTTTTGCGCGCAGCACGATCCCCCGGTTCCGGCGAATGTCCCACAATTGCCCTGTAAACGTCGCACTTCGCAAGCCGCCTGAACAGCGGTTCATGTGCGTGGACAAATGGTCATTTCGTGACGCGTTGAATGCCGACCGCCGCCTCCTATGTCCTCTGAACAGGAGGACACCATGAAGCAGTCGCAGCACTTTCTGGAGAATGCGGACAATTGCGCGCAACTGGCCGAACGCGCGGCCGACCCGCCCACCCACCTTCGCTTCAAACGCATGGAAGCGGCCTGGCGGGCGCTGGCGGAAGAACAGGACTGGCTCGATGGCGAGGTCGCTCCGGAGGCAAGATAGCGCTAGCGGAGGCTATTTCGTCGGCTGGTCCAATTCGCGATTGTCGACATAGCGGATCGCGATCGGGCGCCCGGCAAGCGCGCCACCCAGGCCGCCGGTGAATTTCAGCGGCACGCAGCCATCGAGCGAGGCGTTGATCGCCTTCAGGTAGGTTTCGCGGATGTCCGGCGAAACCCCCGCGGTGGCGTAGGTCAAGCGCGGTGCGCCGATGATCTCGCCAGACCGCTTGAAGCTGAAACGCACCGACATCTGCATCCCCTCGCGCGCCGCATCGGCCGGCGGCGGCGACCAGCAGGACCGCAATTCCGCGAACAGGTCGCCGATGGTGTCGAGGTCGTGGTCGGGCCTGACATATTTGGCGGCCTCGTCCTTTGGCGGCACGGTCTGGACGGTCAACTGCAAATTCTCGCCATAGGGATAATCGATCTCGGGAATGCACGGCCCGTGGTTGAACACGCTGCAGAAGGACGGCGTGCAGGGCCGCCCCTCGAGCACGCTGCACGGCGCATGCGAAAACGGCGTGGCATCGATCTGGTGCCGCCGCCGCGCCGCCGCCGCCCCGGCGAGCGCGAGCGCAAGGATGACGACGAGGATTGCAAAACAACGCCTGACCATGACCTGGCCTTGGTTGACCGATGGGCTGGAATTATGCGCGCGCCCGCCGCAGTCAAGAGCCCGCGCCCGCTGCTCTCGCCCAGCACCGTGGCGGCCGGTTTCCGGCCAGCCTCAGGCCTTCTTCTTCACGTCCTTGATGCTGGAAAAGACGATGCCCTCGGCGCGTTCCTTGGTGTAGCCGAGATAGAACTCGTTCTTGGCCAAGAACACCGGATCGCCGTCGACGTCGTCGGCAACGCCGGAGCCGTTGGCGGCAATGAAGGCATCGAGCTTCCGGCGATCGTCCGAGGAAATCCAGCGCGCCAACTGAAACTCGCTGACTTCGAACTCCACCGGCAGGGCGTATTCGGCATCCAGCCGCGCTTTCAGTACGTCGAGCTGCAGCGGGCCGACCACGCCGACCAGCGCCGGCGCGCCGTCGCGCGGGCGGAACACCTGGACCACGCCCTCTTCCGACATCTGCTGCAAGGCTTCCTTGAGCTTCTTCGCCTTCATCGCATCGGTAAGCCGCACCCGGCGGACGATTTCCGGCGCAAAGCTGGGCACGCCGACGAAGGTGATTTCCTCGCCTTCGGTCAGGGTATCGCCGATCCGCAGCGTGCCGTGATTGGGGATGCCGACGACGTCGCCGGCAAAGGCCTCGTCTGCCAGCGCGCGGTCCTGGGCGAAGAAGAACTGCGGACTGGACAGGCTCATGTTCTTGCCGGTGCGCACCAGCTTCGCCTTCATGCCGCGGATCAGCTTGCCGGAACACAGCCGGGCGAAGGCGATGCGGTCGCGATGGTTGGGATCCATATTGGCCTGGATCTTGAACACGAAGGCGCTCATCCGCGGCTCGGCGGCCTCGACCTTGCGCAGATTGCTGTCCTGCGCGCGCGGCGGCGGCGCGAAGCGGCCGAGACCTTCGAGCAGATCGCCGACGCCGAAATTGCGCAGCGCGCTGCCGAAATAGACCGGCGTGAGGTGCCCCTCGCGGAACGCCTCGAGCTCGAACGGCTTGCAGGCCTCGGACACCAAAGCGAGTTCGTCCTTGATCGCGCCGACGTCGAGATTGGCGTTGCGGCCGGCGAGATCGGCAATATCGATCTGCTGCGCGGCACCGGTCTTGGCGCCGCCGCCCTCGAGCAGGCGCACGCCGCCGTTGGTGACGTCGTAGGTGCCGAGAAAATCGCGGCCGCGGCCGACCGGCCAGGTCATCGGGGCGGTGTCGAGCGCCAGCGTCTTTTCGATTTCGTCGAGCAACTCGAAGGTATCGCGGCTCTCGCGATCCATCTTGTTGATGAAGGTGATGATCGGAATGTCCCGGAGGCGGCAGACCTCGAACAGCTTGCGCGTCCGCGCTTCGATGCCCTTGGCCGCATCGATCACCATGACCGCGGAGTTGACCGCGGTCAGGGTGCGGTAGGTGTCCTCGGAAAAATCCTCGTGGCCGGGCGTATCCAGCAGGTTGAACACCAGGCCTTCGAATTCAAACGTCATGACCGAGGTGACGACGGAAATGCCACGCTCGCGCTCGATCTTCATCCAGTCGGACCGGGTGTTGCGACGTTCGCCCTTGGCCTTGACCTGACCGGCGAGGTTGATGGCGCCGCCGAACAGCAGCAATTTTTCGGTCAGCGTGGTCTTGCCGGCGTCGGGATGGGAGATGATGGCAAAGGTGCGCCGGCGTTCGACTTCGGCGGCGAGCCGCGAGCGAGACGAGGAATTGGCTGAAAGGGCAAGGTCTGACATCAGCGAGCCTGTGGCAGGGAAACCGGGCTGAATCAAGCGCGATCAGCACACACCCATATACCTCCATATAAGGAGCGGGCTGGCGAACACCAATCCGCCGATCAGCGCAGCGCCGATACCGCCCAATAGGCCAGCGCCGCGACCGCCGCCGCGGCTGGAATGGTGATGACCCAGGCGTAGACGATCGAGCTTGCCACATTCCAGCGCACCGCCGACAGCCGGCGCGCCGAGCCGACGCCGACGATGGCGCCGGTGATGGTATGGGTGGTCGAAACCGGCACGCCGAGGAAGGTCGCCATGAACAGCGTCGCGGCGCCGCCGGTCTCGGCGCAAAATCCCTGCATCGGCGTCAGCTTGGTGATCCGCAGCCCCATGGTGCGCACGATCCGCCAGCCGCCCATCAGCGTCCCCAGCGCCATCGACGCCTGGCACGCCAGCACCACCCAGAACGGCACCGAAAAATGCTCGCCGAGGTAGCCCTGCGAAAACAGCAGCACCGCGATGATGCCCATGGTCTTCTGCGCATCGTTGCCGCCGTGTCCGAGCGAATACAGCGAGGCCGAGACAAATTGCAGGATGCGGAACGCCCGATCGACCGCAAACGGCGTCGAGCGAACCGATGCCCACGACACGATCGCGACCAGAACCAGCGCCAGCAGAAATCCGACCAGCGGCGACAGCACGATGGCAAGCAGCGTTTTCGACAATCCGCTCCAGACCGCGGCCGAAATCCCCGCTTTGGCCAGTCCGCCGCCGACCAATCCGCCGATCAGCGCGTGGGAACTGCTGGACGGTATCCCCAATCCCCAGGTGATCAGATTCCAGACGATCGCACCGACCAGCGCGGCGAAGATCACCTGCGCGTCGATCACGCTGGGCTCGATGATGCCGACGCCGATCGTATGGGCGACGTTCAATCCGAATACCGCGAAGGCGACGAAATTGAAGAATGCCGCCCACAATACCGCGTATTGCGGCCGTAGCACCCGGGTCGACACGATCGTGGCGATGGAGTTGGCGGCGTCGTGCAATCCATTGAGGAAGTCGAACAGCAGCGCGACCGCAATTAGTCCGACCAGAATCGGAAGACCAAGCGTGGCATCCACTGCGCGGCCCTGCCCTATACCTGTTCGATCACGATGCTGTTGATCTCGTTGGCAACGTCGTCGAAGCGGTCGGCGACTTTCTCGAGATGGTCGTAGATCTCGGCGCCGACGATGAAATCCATCGTATTGGCATTGCGATGCTTGAGGAAAAGCTCCTTCAGGCCGATATCGTGGAGATCGTCGACCCGGCCTTCCAGTTTGGTCAATTCCTCGGTGATCGCCGTCAGCATCGCGACGTTGTTGCCGATCGATTGCAGCAGCGGCAGCGCGCGGCCGACCAGATTGGCGCACTCGACCAGCAGCGTTCCGATCTCCCGCATCGGCGGCTCGAATGTGCGAACCTCGAACAGCACCACCGCCTTGGCGGTCTGCTGCATCTGGTCGATGGCATCATCCATCGAAGTGATCAGGTTCTTGATGTCGACGCGGTCGAACGGGGTGATGAAGGTGCGGCGCACCGCGGTCAGCACCTCGCGCGTGATATTGTCGGCGTCATTCTCGAATTGGTTGACCCGTTGACAGAACACCGGGGTTTCGTCGCCGCCGCGCAGCATGTCCTGCAGCGCCAGCGCTCCCTGCAAGACGGTCTGGGAATGCCGGGCAAACAGGTCGAAAAATCGCTCCTCCCTGGGCAGCAAGGCACGAAACCAGCGCAGCATCGGAAGTGTCCATGGTTGCGGAAAGGGCCGGCCGCGTGGCGGCTGTCACACAAGTGTCATAAACCATTTTCATGGGCAAGCCGCCAACGAGCGCTCGGGGAACCCGGTCATCCACTGCTTTATGGGGTGCGGAAATGGCCGGAAACCGGGCTGGTTAGAGCGAGCGCCGGAAATAATGCGCGATTTCGCCGATGATCCCGCGCCGGAACGCCAGCACGCAGATCACGAAGATCATGCCCTGGATCACCGTCACCCACTGCCCGAACCCGGCCAGATACTGCTCCATGGCGATGATCACGAAGGCACCGACGACGGGGCCGAAAATAGTGCCGAGCCCGCCCACCAGCGTCATCAGCACGATCTCGCCGGACATGCTCCAGTGCACGTCGGTCAGTGATGCGTTCTGCGCCACAAATACTTTCAGCGCGCCGGCAAATCCGCCCAGTGTTCCCGACAGGATAAAGGCGAGCAGCTTGTAATGGTCGGTCTTGTAGCCGAGTGAAATGGCGCGCTGCTCGTTCTCCCGGATCGATTTCAGCACCTCGCCGAATGGCGAGTTGATGGTGCGGAAAATCAGCAGAAAGCCGAGCAGGAACCCGGCGACGATAACGTAATAAAGCACGGTGGGCTTGGCGAGATTGAGGAATCCGAACAGATAACCCTGCGGGATGCCCTGGATGCCGTCTTCGCCATGGGTGAACGGGGTCTGCAGATAGACGAAATAGAGCAGTTGCGACAGCGCGAGCGTGATCATCGCGAAATAGATACCCTGGCGGCGGATGGCGACAAGCCCGGTAATGACGGCAAGCCCGGCGGCGGCGGCGGTACCGGCGAGAATTCCGAGTTCGGGCGCGACGCCCCAGACCTTCAGGGCGTGCGCCGAAACGTAGCCGGCGGTGCCCAGAAACATCGCGTGGCCGAACGACAACAGTCCGCCATACCCGATCAGCAGGTTGAAGGCGCAGGCCAGCAGCGCAAAGCACAGCGCCTGCATCACGAAGAATGGATAGATGCCGGTGAACGGCACGATCAGCAGCAGTGCCGTCATGATGGCGAACGCGACCATCTCGTCGCGAAGGGCGTGCGGGGCCGCCGCCAACGTATCGTCCGTCATGGTCGCCATGTCAGTTCGCCCGCCCCGTCAGTCCCGAAGGCTTCACCAGCAGCACCAGCACCATCAGGACAAATACCACGGTGTTGGAGGCTTCAGGGTAGAAGTATTTGGTCAATCCCTCGATCACGCCAAGCGCAAAGCCGGTGACGATCGAGCCCATGATCGAGCCCATGCCGCCGATCACCACCACGGCAAACACCACGATGATCAGGTCGGCGCCCATCAGCGGCCGCACCTGGTTGATCGGCGCCGACAACACCCCCGCCAGCGCGGCAAGGCCGACGCCGAGTTCGTAAGTCAATGTGATCATCCTTGGCACATTGATGCCGAAGGCGCGCACCAGCGTCGGATTTTCGGTAGCGGCACGCAGATTGGCACCGAGCCGGGTCCGCTCGATCAGATACCAGGTGAGCAGGCACACCACCACGGAGAACACCACCACCCAGCCGCGATAGACCGGCAGGTACATGAAGCCGAGGTTCATGCCGCCCTTGAGCTCGTCGGGGATCGAATAGGGCAGCCCCGATGAGCCGAAATAATTCTGAAACACGCCCTGGATGATCAGCGCCAGCCCGAAGGTCAGCAGCAGCCCATAGAGATGATCAAGTCCGGTCAGCCATCTCAGCAGCGTCCGCTCGAGGATCATGCCAAAGATCCCGACGGCAATGGGGGCCAGGATCAGCGCCGGCCAATAGCCGATATTCAAGAGATTGAGCAGGAAATAGGCGACGAACGCCCCCATCATGTAGAGCGCGCCATGCGCGAAGTTGATGATGTTGAGCATGCCGAAGATCACCGCCAGCCCGAGGCTTAGCAGCGCATAGAACGAGCCGTTGATCAGTCCGACCAGGAGCTGGGCGTAGAGGGCTTGCATGTCGATCGATCTTTCGCGCGCAATCCGGGATCAGGAGCGATGGAGCTCCGACGGCGGCGTGCCGTCGGAGCGGCTCGAGCGTCAGTGCTTGACCAGCGAGCACTTGCTTTCGGCCAGCGGCCGGAAGGCCTGGTCGCCCGGCGTGGTGCCGATCAGCTTGTACAGATCCCACTCGCCCTTCAACTCCGACGGCTTCTTGACTTCGAACAGATAGGCCGGATGAATTTCGCGACCGTCGATCCGGATCGAACCCTTGCCGAACAGCGGGTCGTCGGTCGGTATTTCCTTCATCTTGGCCACCACCTTGGCACCGTCATGCGGATTGCCGCCAAGTGCGTCGAGCGCCTTGAAGTAGTGCAGAAGGCTCGAATAGACGCCCGCCTGCACCATCGTCGGCATGGCATGATTCTTCATCCGTTCGCCGAACCGCTTCGAGAAAGCCCGGGTCTGATCATTCATGTCCCAGTAAAAGGTCTCGCTCAGGCTGAGGCCCTGCGCCACTTTCAGACCGAGCGAATGAACATCCGTCAGGAACAAGAGCAAACCGGCAAGTTTCTGGCCGCCCTGTACTATACCGAATTCCGCCGCCTGCTTGATGGAATTGGTTGTATCGCCACCGGCATTGGCAAGACCGATGACCTTGGCCTTCGATGACTGGGCCTGCAACAGGTATGAGGAGAAGTCCGGCGTATTCAGCGGGACATTGACGCTCCCCAGAACCTTGCCGCCAGCGGCGTTGACGACCGCCGTGGTGTCGTTCTCGAGCGCGTGACCGAACGCGTAGTCCGCCGTGATGAAGAACCAGCTATCCCCACCGGCCTTCACCATCGCACTGCCGGTGCTATGGGCCAGCATGTAGGTGTCGTAGGTCGTGTGGATGGTATTCGGCGTGCACTGCGAGTTGGTCAGCTCCGAGGATCCGGCCCCGGAATTGAGCATGATGCTGTTTTTTTCCTTCACAACGTTGTTGACGGCAAGCGCGACGCCCGAGTTCAGCACATCCGCGAGAACGTCGACCTTGTCGGTGTCGATCCACCGCCGCGCGATACCGGTGGCGATATCGGGCTTGTTCTGGTGATCTGCGGAGATCATCTCGATTTTCCAGCCTTTGGCCTTCATCCCTGAATCTTCAATCGCCATCTCCGCCGCGACGATCGAGCCTTGTCCGCCGAGATCGGCATACAACCCCGAAAGGTCGGTCAGTACACCGATCTTGGCGGTCTTGTCCTGGGCCCATGCGCCGCTGGCCGCGCCAAACGCAAGCGCGGTACCGAGCAGTAGTGCAGTGATCCTGGTTTTCATATTATCCTCCCTGTGTATCCCCACACTGGGGATGCTGCTTAAACGCCGAGATAGGTGTGAAGCTTGTCCATGTTGGCTTGCAGTTCGGCATTGGCGAAACCGTCGATGATCCTGCCGTGCTCGACGATGTAGAAGCGGTCCGCGACCGTGGATGCAAAGCGGAAATTCTGCTCGACCAGGAGAATGGTGAAGCCTTCCGACTTGAGCCGGGCGATGGTGTGGCCGATCTGCTGGATAATCACGGGGGCGAGACCCTCGGTCGGCTCGTCCAGCATCAGAAACCGGGCGCCGGTGCGCAGAATTCTCGCGATCGCCAGCATCTGCTGCTCGCCGCCGGACAATTTGGTACCCTGGCTGTTGAGCCGTTCCTTGAGATTGGGAAACAGATCGAAGATCTGGTCGAGCGACAGCCCGCCGCTGCGCACCACCGGCGGCAGCATCAGGTTTTCTCGCACGTCGAGGCTGGCAAAAATCCCGCGCTCTTCCGGGCAGAACGCGACGCCCATGCGCGCGATCCGGTCCGACGACGTCCGGATGATGTCCTGACCGTTGAAACGGATCGAGCCGGTGCGCTTGCCGATAATGCCCATCACCGATTTCAGGGTGGTGGTCTTGCCGGCGCCGTTGCGTCCGAGCAGGGTGACGACCTCGCCCGCGTTGACGTCGAAATCGATGCCGTGAAGGATATGGAACTCGCCGTACCAGGCTTGCAGATTCTGAACCGACAACACTTGCGCAGCGGCCGGCACGGCAGATGTGGGCGCGGCGGCGGCCAGTTTCAATTCAGCCATGACCTGCTCCCAGATAGGCTTCCTTGACCCGCTCATCCCTGGACAGGTCGGCATAGTTGCCTTCCGCAAGGACGTGACCGCGCGTCAACACCGTGATGATGTCGGAAAGGTTGGCCACGACGCTGAGATTATGTTCGACCATCAGGATGGTATATTTCGCCGAGATGCGCTTGATCAGCGCGGCGATCTTGTCGATATCCTCATGCCCCATGCCGGCCATCGGCTCGTCCAGCAGCATCATTTCGGGGTCGAGCGCCAGCGTCGTTGCAATCTCGAGCGCGCGCTTGCGCCCATAGGGCATTTCGACGGCCGGCGTCGCCGCAAACTCGCTCAGGCCGACATCGTCAAGCAATTCGCGGGCGCGGCCGTTGAAGCGGTCGAGCACGGTTTTGGAGCGCCAGAAATCGAACGACTGACCGTGCTGGCGCTGCAAGGCGACCCGCACATTCTCCAGCGCGGTCAGATGCGGAAATACCGCCGATATCTGGAACGAGCGGACCAGACCAAGACGCGCCACGTCGGCCGGCGCCAGCGCCGTGATATCCTGCCCCTTGTAGCGGATCTGGCCGGCCGAAGGCTTGAGGAATTTGGTCAGCAGGTTGAAGCATGTGGTTTTGCCGGCCCCGTTCGGCCCGATCAACGCATGAATGCTACCCCGGCGAA
Organism: uncultured Alphaproteobacteria bacterium; assembly: GCA_963748165.1. Classification (GTDB taxonomy): domain Bacteria; phylum Pseudomonadota; class Alphaproteobacteria; order Rhizobiales; family Xanthobacteraceae; genus Bradyrhizobium. The sequence goes on along the minus strand of CAVVIM010000022.1, from coordinate 130,147 downwards.
CCCGCAGACCGACATCGCGAACGGCAAAAAATCCCGCGAATTCCTTGGTCAATCCGTGGGTCTCTAGAATGAACTCATCAGCCAATCAGATGTCCCCCATCAGCCCTCCCCGTGAACGGCCGTCACGCGTGGCTAATTTTTGCTAAATCAGCAGGTCTTCCCGGATGCCTTGGACCATCGGCGGGACCGGCCGCCTCCAGGCGGAATATGCCGCCAACGGCCCGCTCTGCGCAAGGTCGAAAGCTCGGCACTCCTGAACAGCCACCCCGTCGCTGCGCCATTGGTCCAAGGGCGCCGGGCCGCAAACAGGCGGTTTGCGGGATGTCCTGGGGCTCGCGCCGGCAAGACGCCATTAAGGGTATTTTGCCGCAGGCCGCGCATTTTCATCAAAAATTTGCGCTTCCGGTCGATCCTCCGGCGTTTGGCAACACGAGCGGATCGCAGCCTTGGAATTCGACAGCGCCAATCCCACAATCATCAAGTCGATCAAGCAGCGCGACCTGCTGAACACCTGGCTGCGGCTTTACGCCCGCGGCCGGCAGATCCCCGGCCTGGAGGAATACCAACCCTCCCGGCTCGCCGATGAACTTCCGGATCTCGTCTACATGACGGTGGACAGGACCCAGCAACCGCCGCGCCTGATCATCGACAGCGACGGCACCCGCATGTCGACCGCCTACGGCAATACAGGCAGGGGCCGCTATCTCGACGATTATCTCGGGGCCCGGCTCGCACCGATCGTGATGCCGGTCTACCATGAATGCCTGAAGCGCGGCCTTCCCGTCTACACCATTTCCAACATCGACGACGTCTATGGACGAATCGTCGCATATGAGCGAATGCTGTTGCCGTTCTCGGAAGCGGGCGACGTCACGCATGTGCTCGCATCGCTGAAGACCATCAGCGAAGACGGTGGTTTCGAAATCAGGAATCTGATGCGGGGAAACGACACCTTGCCGACTGCGAAACTTCGTGCCGTGATTGATCGCGACCTGTTCCACCGCGCACCCGGACGGATTCCCTCCGGCGATCTGATCGAGTTCAGCTAGCTCGAAATGGAATTCGAGAGCGCCAATCCCTCGGTGGTGAAATCGATCAAGCAACGCGTGCTGTTGAACGCTTGGCTGCGCGCGCTGCGCCAGTCCCGTCCCCTGCCCGCGATCGCCGATTTCCGGCCGGACGGCATTGCCGACGAACTGCCGGATATGATGGGCTACAATGTGGAGGGCGAGGGCGAGGGCGCACGTTTCCTGATCACGCAGGAGGGCGCGAGGCTCGCCGCCACCTATGGCAACGACGACCCCGAGAAACGGACCAACCGATATCTCGACGATGCCATCGGCCCTGATCGATATGCCCGCGTGGTGGCCTGCTATCGCACCTTGCTCGCACGAAGGCGCCCGACCTACTCCATCTCGATGGTGCAGGATAGCGACGGCAAGGACGTTTCCTACGAACGGTTATTGCTGCCGTTCGGGACCGGCCATCAGGTCCAGCAGATCGTCGGCTCCTACAAGGCGATCAGCATCGAAGGCGGCTTCAAGATCAACAACCTGATGGGCGTCAAGCCAAAGGCGGCGCCGGTCAGCATCATCCGCGCCGTCATCGACCTCGATTTCGTCCATGGCCCTGCCCGGCGTGGCACATCGGACGATGTCGTCGAGCCGAGCTAGATTTTCCGCGATCGTCCCGGCGCCGGCACTTCCCTGGCGTAAATCTCCGGCTTGAACCCGACCAGCAATTTTCCGCCGAGATCGAGCACGGGACGTTTGATCATCGACGGCTGCGCCAGCATCAGGGCGAGCGCCTTGCGCTCGTTCAGCCCGTCTTTGTCGGCATCGGGCAATTTGCGGAATGTGGTGCCGGCGCGGTTGAGCAGCGCTTCCCAGCCGAGCGCATCGCTCCACTGCCCGAGCCTGTCCTTCGCGATGCCCGCGGTCTTGTAGTCATGAAAGCCGTAGGCCACGCCATGGCTATCGAGCCAGGCGCGTGCTTTCTTCATGGTGTCGCAGTTCTTGATGCCGTAGATGGTGATCGTCATGTTATGGATACCTGTTCGCGGTCGCCTTTTTTTGGCGCTGCCCTTGCGCCCCTATTCCGAAAGACTGTGGTTTTTCGCTCCCAAGGGCCGAAGGCTCAATCGCAGAATATAGGCACGAGCCTTGACCGCGGCTTCGGAACGACCGAGCTTTTGTGAAATCGCCCACCGGGAAGTCCCCGAAAAAATTTCCGTTCGGAGTATCTCGTCCTCTTCGGGCGTCCAGGGCTTACCCGTGGTTGGCATTGCGAACCGCACCTCACGCCGGAGGCGTTGCGTCAGGCGAAAATGAAATTGTTGGCATGTAGCTGGCTGACGGAAATGTTGGCGAGTGTCAGCGTGTCGCCGTGGTTCAGCTCAATCAGCGTATCGTGACCGTCATGGACGGGCTGCATCGCCGCCTGAAGCTGGGCAAAATTCGCAATTGCGCTCTGCTGCAAGTCGATCTTGTCGGCAGCCTGTGCCGAAAAATTGGTCACGATGGCGGCGCCCATGCCCGGCTTGAAGTCGAACGTATCGCTGCCGGCGCCGCCAGTCAGGATCGTGACCTCCTGGGTGACCGGCTTGACCTGCTCGCCGTCGGACAACGTAACCTGATAGGACTGCGACAACACGTGCGAGGGCACGATCTGGTCGGACTGCGCGGCGTCGAGCGCGAAATGCCATCCGACCGATTGCTGTCCGTTTGAATTTACCACGGGATCGACCGAGAAGTTCCCGATATAGCCGGCGCCGCTATTGTCCGGCGTAAAGCTGGCGGCAGCGACGCCATCGGCGTTGCCGGCCGCAAAGGTGACGTTACCGTCGACGCCGGCTGGCGAAAGCTGCGCGTCGGTGGACACGACCCCGGGGGCCGCGAGGTCCGTCGCCACCGCAGCCGCCGGCGGGTCGAACACCAGCGTTCCGGCCGCGCCGTCGGATTGCGTCGTGAACGTGCCCGAGCCGGTGTAGTTGACGAGGTCGAATGTTTCGATATGTCCGCTGCCGTCGCTGACCGTGAGCACGCCGGAGGTCGAGCCTGGCGCGCTCGCGGTATATTGTGCCGACGACAGTGAAGCATTGAAGGTCATGTCCGCGAGGTCGATGGAATCGTGCGTATTTGCGTTTCCCGTGAGGTCGGCGATTTGTCCGCCAAAAGGCGACGTTTCGGAATGATCCAGCGTCAGAGTGCCGGTCGCACCCAGGAAGGTGACGGTCTCGCCGGCACCGACCGACCCGCCAAACTCCAGTGTCGCGCCGGCGGCAATCGTAAATGCGCCGGTCCCGGTGACATTGGCGGCAATATCCAGGCTGCCGGATTGGACGTTCACCGTGCCGGTATTGGTGACGCTCAGGCTGCCGCCGCTGGTGATGCTCGACGTGCCTGTCGTGTCGATGGTGCCTTCGTTGGTGAGAATGTTTGCCCCGGTAGCGAACGTGCTCGCGCCGGCCAGGTTCCAGACGCCGCCCAATCCATTGTCAAACGTCGCGTTCGCCGTCACGACGTCCCCGGTCATATTGCCGGAGTTCTCGATCGTGACAGTTCCGGTAGACGTCGTCATGGCATCGATCGCGGCCGTGCCGCCGCTCAGTGTCGCGGACGTTGTGATGGTGATATCCCCGCCGTCACCGCCGATGGCGGCGATTCCATAACGGCCTGCCGTGATGGTGGCGCCGGCTTCGGCGATAATGTTGATGGTGCCGATACCGTAATTGATGCCTCTTATTCCGTCGGTGCCTGCGGCCGCCGTGATCGATGCGTAATCGTCAACCGATACTGTGCCCTGGACATTGCCGTCGGCGGTGTCCGCATTGGCGGGATTGTAGCCTGCCAGAATTCCGGCGGGCTCGTCGCCGCTACCGGAAAGATCGGTCCCGGATTTTATGGTCCCGTATGCCAGAACCAGCACATGGCTCGTTGCCGGAATAACGAACGCGTTGCCCGTAGGTGCGGGAGCCTTGTTCACCGCGGCGATGCCCGAGCCTCCGAGGCTTGCGTCGATGGAAGTGCCGACGGCCGTCATGACGTCGATATTGCCGGAACCTTCGTTCGATGCAGTGATGCCGTTCTGATATCCGTTTGGCAGACTGGTGTCTCCCGTCGGGATTAACCCCTGAAGCGTGATCGAGCCGGCGAAGTCGTTCACCGTGACGTCGCCGATGCCATAGTTGTAGGCGCGAATGCCGTCGCCCGAAGCGGCGTTGATCGTTGCGAAGTTATTGACAACGACATCTCCAAAGAGCGTCGGGAGCCCCGTTAGCGGGTTGGTCAGCGGATAGTTCGTTGGGATGGTGGTGCCACCCAGATAACCCGCGGTTATTCCCGCCGGAGGGCTGCCGGTGCCCGTCACGCCCGTTCCCGAAGTTATCGTCCCGTATGCGGTCACATCAATCGAGCTGTTCACCGACTGCGCTATGACCGTCGCTTCATTGGTGACGCTCATTCCGGAGCTGCTCGACGTGATCGTGTCGCCGCTTGAGGTAATGACGGAGATATCTCCGGCGTCGTTGCTGAAGGCATTAATTCCGTAGACGGGAGTTGCTCCGACTACCGCGGGATTGGTTGCGGCCAAGACGGCATTTGGGCCAACATTGACCGCAAGATTTCCCGTGCCGCCACCGCTCTCCGCGTCCGCGCTGATGCCATACACCGCTCCGGAGACAATTGTCCCCCCGGCATCATTGACCGTGACGTTCCCGTTTCCGTAATTGTAGGCGTTGATACCCGAGCCGGCCGCCGCAGAGATATTGGCGTCATTGTTGACGATGACGGTGCCGTTGATGCTGGCATTCGCGCCGGTGCTCGCGCCGAGATAGCCCGCCGATATGCCGGACGGCTGGTTTCCATTGTTCGTGGCGATGGTCCCGGAACTGATGGTGCCTGCGGCCGTTACCGCGATAATCGATCCAGCCGTTGTGGGGATTGACGTATCCTGATTATCGACATTGACGCCCGTGCTGCCGGAGTTGACGGTGTCGCCATTCGACATGGTCACGGTGATGTTGCCGGTTCCCTTGTTTACGGCATTGACTCCATAAGGCGCGGTGGAACCAGAAGACGCCGGAGTCAGAGCGGTAACTGCCGCGCCGAAGCCGAGGTCAACCTCGACGTTTCCAACGCCGTAATCGAAGGCGATGATGCCGTCGCCAGCGCCCGCGACGAGGCCTCCAACTCCATTTTGGGGGGATCCATCGTATTCGACGAGCACATTGCCTGCGACGTTCGGGTTGAATACTCCGGCGTTGCCGGGATTGTAGCCTGCCTCAATTCCAGCGGGCGCGCTTCCCGAGTTGTTTAGATTCGCTCCGGAATTGATCGCGCCGGCTGCGATGACGGTGACGGAGCTCGCTGCCGCGGCGGCGATGACCGTGGCTTGATTGGTCGCATTGATGCCCGCGCCGCCGGAATTGATGGTCGAACCGAAATCCGTGGTGACCGTGGTTTTGCCGGAACCATAATTGAATGCGGCAATTCCGTATTGTGTGAAGCCCGCGGCGGTCGCATTGGCGGCCGTGGCCTGAATTATGCTACCCGACGCATCCGAAACCGAAATGTCGCCCACGCCATAATTGAAGGCTTCGATGCCGATTCCGGTGGTAGCCGTGATGTTGGCGTCGTTGTTCACAGTGACGTTGCCGAACACCGCGGCGGCCGGCGGGCTGGCCGGCGAGGTTGTCCCTCCAAGAAAGCCGGCTACAATTCCTGCTGGCTCGCTGCCGGTTGAATTGCCGCCCGAGTTGATCGTGCCCGATGTCGACACCAGAATAGTACTGGGAGCGCTAATGGTGCCGACCGCGGTCCCCTGGTTTTCGGCGAAGATTCCGGACGCCCCCGCATTGATGCTGGTTCCGGGCACTGTGCTGACGTCGATATTGCCGGAAGATGTCCCAATCGCGAAGATCCCGGTCGCAGCCGTGCTGCCAATCATCGCGCCGCCACCTATGACGATGTTCAGCGTACCAAGTCCGCTGGTGTCAGCATTGATGCCCGCTTGGCTGGCAGACACATTGCCATAATCGATGACGTCGGCCGAGCCGCTTCCCGAATTCACGACGACGCCGGTGCCGCTCGACGCGCCGATCGTACCCGCGTTGATGAGCGCGATATTGGCACCCGCCGTCGTAAGAAATACGCCGTCCGCTGCACCTGACACCGAAATAGACGAAGTTTGGTTGATTTCGACGGTCAGATAGTCGCCGGCAGTGCCGTCGGACGATGTGATGCTAAGGCCGTTGGCTGTTCCGGTAACTGTCGCATTTGAGAGTATGTAGAACGCACTTGCCGTCAGGGTGAAAGCAAGGGGCGCCGAGGGCCCTGTCAAGATGATTGCCGATGTCGGAACGAGCATGATCTCGTTTCCGGACAGTACATTGAAAGTTGTGTTCGTGAGGGCGCCGGAGACCTGATAGGTCAAGGTTTGATTGTCGGTCTCGGTGACGGTCAGCACCGATCCGTTGACGGTCGCGCTTGATACCGCGATGCCCACGAGATCGATGGCGTCGCCGATCGCAAGCCCGGAGATCGACCCGCCGAAAGTCGACGGAGAATTGAGCGTCAGCAGGCCGTTGCCGTCGGCAAAGGAAACCGTCTGTCCCGCGGCAACTGCGTCCACGAATTCCAGCTCCGCGCGATCGCCAATCGTAAAGCTCCCGGTGCCGGTGACGGAAGCGCCGATCTGGGCAGCGCCATCGGCTGCAACATTTACAGTATTGGAATTGGTGAACGTCAGACCTTCCGCTCCGAAGAGCGAGCTGACACCCATGAGATTGATAATCCCGGCATTGACGATGGCGCCGAGGCCGTTGCCAAAATAATCGTTGCCGTCGGTGTTCCAGACGCCGTTGACGTTATTATTAAAGGCTCCGCCGTTCAGCGATACATTGCCCGAGATGGTGCCGGTGTTGTTGATGGTGACATTGCCGTTGTAAACGGCCACCGCCTGGTTGTTGCTCGTCTTCCCCAGCAGATCGGCCGTGATGGTTCCGCTGTTGGTCAGGTTTGCATTTTGCGTGCTGGCGTTGTTGATCTGGATAACGGGGGCAGATGACGAACCGAGCGATGTGATCGTGCCGGAGTTGTTGATGGAGATACCGCCGCTCACGCTGTCGGCGACGCCGTTGCCCGTGTTGGCGCTTATTCCGGTGCCGCTGGTGTCGGTTATCGTCCCCTTGTTGGTGATCGTAACGTTGCCGCCGCCCTGCGCGTAGGCGTTCACGCCGCTCGTCGCCGAGGTTATCGCCGATGAACTTTCGAGAGTGAGGGTGATGTTGCCGACGCCCGAGTTGTTGAGCCCGATACCGGCGCCGGCCGGGGCATTGATGATCGCGCTGTTGTCGACGATGACGTTACCGGCAACGTTGCTGTTGACCGTGCCCGCGCCGCCCGAGTAACCCGCCGAAATGCCAGCGGGTTGGCCACCCCCCGGGTTCGTTCCGTAGCCCGCGTCGATCGTTCCAAATGTGGTAATCGAGATCTGACTTGCCGATGTCGCCGCGGTTGCCTGATTACCCGCTGCAATTCCGCTGCCTTCGGAGTTGATGACATCCCCGGTCGAGGTGGTGATCGAAATGTTTCCGGCATTGGCTTCGTCGGCTTGAATGCCGGCCAGTCCATACAGCGCGCCCGAGGAAATCGTTGCGTTGTTGCCGACGTTAATGGTGACACTTCCGGAGCTTCCGGTGCCAGTGCTCAGAGAGTACGCGCCGATGCCATATTGCGCACCGGAGACCGCCGTGTTGGCCTCATCGGTCACCGTCACGCTGCCATTGCCCCAATTGTACGCGTCGATGCCCCATCCAGCCGCGGCTGTGACGTTTGCAAAATTGTCGATATTGACCGTGCCATTGACGTTGGTATTGCTGACGCCGGCGTCGCCCGGGTAATACCCGGCGGAAAGCCCCTGCGGTTGATTGCCGCCGGGCGTCAGATGAGTGCCGGAATTGACCGTGCCACGGGCCGTCAGGCTGACGGTCGAGCCCGCTGCGACCGCGATTGCCGTCGCCAGGTTGATGGATTGGAGGCCGGAGGAACCGGAATCGATAACATCGCCCGCGACGGTGGAAACCGAAACACTGCCGACGCCATAGCTCAATGCTTCAATGCCGAGCGCGTCGTTGGCTACGATCGTGGTGCCGGCGAGGTCCTGGACCGTGACGTTGCCGCTGCCGTAGGTGTAGGCGCGGATTCCATCGCCACCTGCCGCATTGATATCGGCCGAGTTGTTGACGGCGACGTTGCCGAATACGGCGGCGTTCGGCGTGTTGGTGGTGCCGCCTCTGTAGCCCGCCAGAATTCCGGCCGGCCTCGAACTGGCGCCGGTCAGAAGGTAGCCGGAGTTGATGGTGCCGGCGGCCGTGACGATGATGTTGCTGGTGGTTACGCCGCCCTGCTGCGGAATGGACGTCGCCTGATTGTAGGCGTCGATCCCGGCACTTCCCGAGACGATGAGGTCATTCGCGCTGGTCGTGACCGAAATGCTTCCGGTGGAATTCGATACGGCCTCGATGCCATAGCGATCGATGCCTGTGACGACATACGGACTTGCAACCGTCCCCGGACTGACCAACACGGTTACGTTGCCCGCGCCGTCCGTCAGCGCGCGAATTCCATCGTATCCGCCGGTGACATTGCCGATTTGGCTGACGGTTAGGCCGTTCGCGTTCGCGGCGTTGAGGTTCTCGGCCACAATGCCGCTATAGGCGGCGCCATCTCCCGTTACATTGCCCGAACCGTCGATCAGGATGCTGCCAACGCCCGTCGCGCTTTCTTCCGCCAGAACACCCTGCCCGGCCTTGCCAACGACCGGGCCCGACGTAGCGATGGCGATGTTGCCGACGCCGCTCTGAACAACATCGACGCCAATTGCGGCGCCGGTGATCGCTCCGAGCAGTCCCAGCGTCAGATTTGACGGGTTGGCTTGGGTGCCTCCCGAAGCCGAGAGATCGATCGCATCGCCGCTCGTCGTCGTGACGCTGCCGCCGCCGGTGATGGTCACCGCGCCGTCCGCGGTCGAAATCGCGCTGATGGTTCCGGTAAAACCGGGCGAGGTTCCCAGGATCAAATTGCCGCCGGTCCCGACAAAATCGGCGGTAAGCGAAGGGCTTCCGCCCAGCGACAGGGTCCCGCCGTTTTCGATCTCGAGTGCGCCTGCGGTCATCAGCAACGACACAGCGATCGTCAACATACCCTCGTCGAGCAGGGTAACATCCGGATCGTCCAGGGTGAGCGAATTGGCCGATACCGCCGTGCCTGGCGCGATCGTGACAACGTAAGGGGCCGTGCCAATCGGGTTGATCGAAACGTCTGCCGTACTCAGGGGGACGGCACCCGAACTCCAGTTTGCCGCGACATTCCAGTTTCCGCCATTCGGATTGGCCCATCCGTTCGGGGTGACCGTAAGCGAATAGACCACCGCGCTGCTTGTGCCGGTGTTGCCGGCGGCGTCGGTATCCTTGGCGACGATGCTGTGGCTGCCATTGCCCGACAGCGTGACACCGGTGCTCCAGGTGCCGTCGCTGCCGACGGTCGCGGTGCCCAGCGCCGTCGCGCTGCCATTGTCGAACAGCGTCACAATGGTGCCGGCGTCGGCTGTATCAACGGTGCCGGTGATGGTCTGCGCCGCCTGGTCAGTGGCCCCGCCGCCGCTGGTGATCGCCACCACGGGGGCCGTGGTGTCGAGCGTGAAGCTGGGCGCCGAGGTGGTCGAGGTATTGCCGGCCACGTCGCTGAACTGCGCCGTGATCGACTTTGAGCCATCGGCCCCGAGGTCGCCGGCCGTCACGGTCAGGCTGACGCTGCCGGCGGCGATGTCGGCCGCGGTGATGGTGTGGGTCACCGGATGCGCCAAGGCCACGCCGCCCAGCAGCAACTGCACCGTGTCGCCGGCCGCAACCGTCGGATTGAGCGCCACCGTGAAGGTCGGCGCCGTCACGTCGGTGATGCCGTCGGTGTGCGACGTCCCGGAGTCCGACGCTGCCGTCAAAGCCGGCGTGCCGCCGGTCGGCGCCGTGGTGTCGAGCGTAATGGTCAGTGCCGCGGTGGTCGAACTGTTGCCAAAGGCGTCGCTGAACTGCGCCGAAATCTGCTTGCTGCCGTCGGCCCCGAGGTCACCCGCCGTCACCGTCAGGCTGACACTGCCTGCCGTTATATCCGCCGCCGTGATGGTGTGGGTCACCGGATGGGCCAGCGCCGATCCGCCCAGCAGCAATTGCACCGTGTCGCCGGCCACCACCGTCGAGCCCAGCGCCACCGTGAAGGTCGGCGCCGTCACGTCGGTGATATCGTCGGTGTGCGACGTCCCGGAGTCCGACGCCGCCGTCAGGACCGGCGTGCCGCCGGTCGGCGCCGTGGTGTTCAGCGTATAGGTCACAGAGCCGGAGGTGGCGGTATTGCCGGCGGCGTCGCTGACCTGCGCGGTCAGCACGTTGCTGCCATTGCTGAGCGTGACGTTGGCGCTCCAGGTGCCGCCGCTGATGGTGGCGACGCCGACTTGGGTCGCGCCATCGAAAACGGCGATCGTGGTGCCGGCATCGGCGCCGGCAATCGTTCCGGTAACGGTCAGGCTCGGCTGGTTGGTCGCCCCACCCGGGTTGCCGATCGCCACCACCGGGGCCGTGGTGTCCAGCGTGAAGCTGAGCGCCGAGGTGGTCGAGGTATTGCCGGCGACATCGCTGAACTGCGCCGTGAGCGACTTGGTGCCGTCGGCCCCGAGGTCGCCGGAGGTCACGGTCAGACTGACGCTGTCGGCGGCGATGTCGGCCGCGGTGATGGTGTGGGTCACCGGATGGGCCAGGGCCACGCCGCCCAGCAGCAACTGCACCGTGTCGCCGGCCGCAACCGTCGGATTGAGCGCCACCGTGAAGGTCGGCGCCGTCACGTCGGTGATGCCGTCGGTGTGCGACGTCCCGGAGTCCGACGCCGCCGTCAGAGCCGGCGTGCCGCCGGTCGGCGCCGTGGTGTCGAGCGTAATGGTCAGTGCCGCGGTGGTCGAGCTGTTGCCAAAGGCGTCGCTGAACTGCGCCGAAATCTGCTTGCTGCCGTCGGCCCCGAGGTCACCCGCCGTCACCGTCAGGCTGACACTGCCTGCCGTTATATCCGCCGCCGTGATGGTGTGGGTCACCGGATGGGCCAGCGCCGATCCGCCCAGCAGCAATTGCACGGTGTCGCCGGCCACCACCGTCGAGCCCAGCGCCACCGTGAAGGTCGGCGCCGTCACGTCGGTGATATCGTCGGTGTGCGACGTCCCGGAGTCCGACGCCGCCGTCAGGACCGGCGTGCCGCCGGTCGGCGGCTGACCCGCCGTGAAGGCGACGGCCGTGGTCTCCTCGGCGCTGCCTTCGGTCGCCGTGATGGTGTCGGTGGCCTGTGCCGAGGTCGAGGACAGCGTGGTGGTGAACACGCCCTGTGCGTTGGTGGTGCCGGTGGTGGCCCCGAAATGATCGCCGCTGCCGGTGCTCGACAGCGTCACCGCCGCATTCGGAATCAGGTTGCCGTTGGCATCCTCCACCGTCACCGTCACCGTGGTGGTCGCCACCCCGTCGGCGGTCACCGAGGTCGGGCTTGCCACCACCGACGACCTCGCCGCCGAGGCTGCCGTGCCCGCCGTGAAGGCGACGGCCGTGGTCTCCTCGGCGCTGCCTTCGGTCGCCGTGATGGTGTCGCTGGCCTGTGCCGAGGTCGAGGACAGCGTGGTGGTGAACACGCCCTGTGCGTTGGTGGTGCCGGTGGTGGCCCCGAAATGATCGCCGCTGCCGGTGCTCGACAGCGTCACCGCCGCATTCGGAATCAGGTTGCCGTTGGCATCCTCCACCGTCACCGTCACCGTGGTGGTCGCCACCCCGTCGGCGGTCACCGAGGTCGGGCTCGCCACCACCGACGACCTCGTCGCCGAGGCTGCCGTGCCCGCCGTGAAGGCGACGGCCGTGGTCTCCTCGGCGCTGCCTTCGGTCGCCGTGATGGTGTCGCTGGCCTGTGCCGAGGTCGAGGACAGCGTGGTGGTGAACACGCCCTGTGCGTTGGTGGTGCCGGTGGTGGCCCCGAAATGATCGCCGCTGCCGGTGCTCGACAGCGTCACCGCGGCATTGGGAATCAGGTTGCCGTTGGCATCCTCCACCGTCACCGTCACCGTGGTGGTCGCCACCCCGTCGGCGGTCACCGAGGTCGGGCTTGCCGCCACCGTCGACTTCGCCGCCGAGGCTGCGGCGTTCAGCGCAAATACAACAGGAGTACTGGTCCCGGTATTGCCGGCGGCATCGGTATCTTTGGCGACGATGCTGTGGCTGCCATTGCCCGACAGCGTGACGCTGGCGCTCCAGCTCCCGTCGCTGGCGACCGTGGCGGTGCCCAGCGGCGTGGCACTGCCGTTGTCGAACAGCGTCACCGTGGTGCCGGCGTCCGCCACATCGACCGAGCCGGTGATGGTCTGGCTGGCCTGGTTGGTGGCACCGCCACTGCTGGTGATCGCGACCACGGGTGCCGTGGTGTCGAGTGTAAAGCTGAGCGAGGCCGTGCCGGTATTGCCGAAGGCATCGGTCTGGCTCGCCACGATGGTGTGCGCACCGTCGGCCAGCCCGCTCGGGGTGAACGACCAGGCACCTTGCGCGTTGGCGGTCACCGTGGTGGCGATGGCACTGCCGTCGATGGTGAAGTGCACCACGGTGTTGGCAAGCCCGGTGCCGCTCAGCGCATCGTTGGAGGTGATATGGCCGCTCGCCGACGAGCCGGTGTCGATGGTCAAAGCCTCGGTCACCGTCGGCGCCGTCGTGCTCAGGGTAAAGACCACCGCGCTCGAGGTGAGGATGTTGCCGGCGGCATCGCTGACCTGCGCGATCAGCGGATTGCTGCCGCTGTTCAGCGTGACCGGGACGCTAAAGTTGCCGTCGGGCTGCACCACCCCGCTGCCGATCGCGGTCGGTGCCGTCGAGGATGGTGACGTTCGCGCCGGCGTCCGCCACATCGACCGTGCCGGTGATGGTCTGCGCCGCCTGGTTGGTGGGACCACCAGTGCTGGTGATAGCGACCACCGGCGCGGCGGTGTTTGCCAGAATAACCAGAGGCGCGCTGGTATTCGGTGTCTGCACCGGGGCGGGCGGGGTCGAATTCGAACTGCTCTCGTTGTTCACAACCGTCGTGATATCGGGACTGGAAAGCGCCGCGATCTGAGTTTTGGCGCTACCGGTATCCGGAAGCACGGAGGTGGAAGGCGCTACCGTGGGCAGAACCGAACTTCCGGCGAACTTCGTGGTCGATTGTGGCGTGACGTCGCCACGCTTGCCGTCTGAAGGAGGCGGCGTGTTCGGCGCAATGGCCTTGTAAATGTCGTAGGTATTCAAGTCCTGCTGGAACGTGCTGAACTCCTGCGCCAGGTCGGCAGGCGATTTGACGACTTGATCGACTCTCACATCAAACCCGGCAAGCGGCGTCAGCGTCAGCGCGGAACCATCGCTACTTGCCGTTCCGATCAGATCTCCGTTGATGTTGTAGACCTGAACGGTGTGGACCTGGTTGTCGTGTTGATCGATCACGGAGACGGATACCGTTCCGTCGGTCGAAGAAATATCGAGATTTACGGCCGTGCCGCGAATGCCGACGGTCGCGACGGGCGTTCCGACCTTCATGTCGCCGGTCTTTGCAACCTGGCCAGCCACAAAGCTGGCGGCACCCTGCATCAGGGTGAACAGCGAGGTGTTCGATGTGCTGGTTGCGTCAAATGTAAGGTCGTTCAGCATCAACCGCGCGTTGGCGGCCAGGTTGAACGTCGTTCCGTCGATCATGACGAGACCGATCGTGGAGCCGCTGCCGGTCTGCACCACATCGTTCTGGTAGACCGCGTCACCATTGTTGAGTTCGATGGCAACGCCGTTGCGAACGATGCTGGCGCTGCCGGTCAATTTCGCGACATGACCGACGACCTTGCCGGCGGGGCTGGTCCCTGCAGCCTGCGCGTACTCAACGTGCCCGGTCAGGGCGTCGATGATCTTGGGATCGACCGTTGCGCCTTCGGACGAAACCAGGGCCGGCCTTTGCTGACCGCGAAAGTAGTCATGGACTACCGTCCGATGATCCTGATCGGAGATAATCAGATCGTTGTCTGATCTTTCGTACTCGCCGGAGAACAGCAGATGCGCGTCGGGTACAACGACCTTTTCGCCGCCGGCACCGGCAGAGGCAATGTCGTCGGCGCGAAAGTCAAAATTCGTTGCGGAAGCACCTTGATGGAAATTTCCCGGGAAATTCATTGACACAGCCCGAAGGAGGCGGTCACACGCGCAGCCGATTTCGCGAAGACGTCATGAAGTGCCGGATGGCGAAGCGTAGCAGTGCGTTGCAAAACACCCGTGATGGATGGACCACAAGCAGACCTGCAATCTTGGATGCGGCGCACCCAAACCATAAACATTTGCTTCGCCCGAGAATAAAATAATTAATAAATTGCAAACAAAAGGAAATCACGGGCGAAAAAACTTGTAAAGCGAGTTCTGTTCAACCGGGCACCCGGCCTGGGCCGAACCGGCAAGATCGTTAAATTGCGTGCTGCACGGGAAGCGCCGCCGCTTTCGATTTGCCGGAGCCGATGGGCCATCTCGCCTTGTGCACCATCGCGGCTGCGCCAAAAGTTAGCAGTTATTTCAATGACATGAGGGAAATCCGGCCGACCGCGGCTGCCGTTTCCAGAATTAACTGATCTTCGGCATCGAGCTTAACGAGAAGGCGGCCGGTCGTTTCTCGGAGAAAACCGTCGCCGCGACCCTGATTCCCGAGCGCCCGAACGACGGAGGGAAGCAGCCGCGCGGCGGCGAGAGGTCGTGCAACACAAGAAACATTTAGAAATACTGGACGGATTGCGTGGCGCTGGCCGCGGTCGTCGTTAATTGGCGGTTGCCGCTTGTTTTTCGTATCTCGCATTGGTGTCCCCGGCCGGAATCGACCAGAGACTTCAACATCGCCACCGCGTTGTATCCGCGACAAAGCCGATAGATATTCGCGCGGCGGTTCACTCCGCTGTTTGGTCCTCCCCGCCTCGAGACGACTTCATAACTTCGAAACTTCCAGCCTCACCAGTCGAGCTGCATGGCTCGCCACGGATAGCTGTCAACTTCCGGCAGGAGCGCCGTCAGATAGCGCTCCGCTGTCGGGGATGTGCCGAACACAAGCGGTGGGGCCTGCGAATACTCGTTCACAACGACGACATCGCGGTCGATCTCCGCGAGCGAAATCCTGGCCCGGATCGCATTGGCAACGCGCTGCGCGAGCCAGCGCGAGCAGGCGCAGCCCGCCGGCAGCTTGACCACCACGATGTCGCTTCCCGACGGTCGCGGAATGTCGGTGACCAACACCTGCCTCATCATGGCGCTGCTTTCTGACGGTGCTACCGGCAGTCGTAGGCAGCAGATCCGCGACGCAGGCTGCCGGCGCCAAATGCCGCGGGCGTTCTAGCCGAGGGGGCTTACACGTGGCTGACGATACCGTCGGATTCGGGTCTCGTCGGCTCCCAATCGTGTGGCCGCATCCGATTGGCGTGTGTCGCGCCCGGCGGGGCTTACAGCAACCTTACAGCGCAATTATTTTCTCCGTGTGCATTGACTAAATGCCTGACCTGGCGCTGAAAACACCAATCGATCGGTGATCCCATGAGATTCCTTCTCGTCGAAGACAACGCAGAACTGGCGCGGTTATTGACCGCCGGCCTTGTGGCACAGGGATTGGCGGCAGACGTCGTGGAAACGGCGGCCGACGCCCGCCTGGCCCTTGGCAGCATCCGCTATTCCGCGATGATCCTCGATCTGGGACTGCCCGATGAAGACGGCATGAACGTGCTGAAGGAACTGCGCCGGGACCGCGATCCGCTCCCGGTCCTGGTTCTCACGGCGCGCGGCAGCGTCGACGACCGGGTCCAGGGTCTGCGCGCCGGCGCGGACGACTACCTCGTCAAGCCCTTTGCGCTCGAGGAACTGGTTGCGCGGCTGCAGGCGCTGATGCGCCGGCCCGGCGAGTTGCTCGGCCGCTCGCTCTCAATTGCCAATCTTGTGTTCGACACCGAAAGCCGCCAGATTTTCGTCGACGGCCGGCCTGAATTGTTCTCGGCGCGCGAATCTGCGGTGCTTGAACTGCTGCTGCGCCGGCAGGGCCGCGTGGTGACCAAGAAGGCCGTCGAGGACCAGATATTCGGAATGTCCAGCGACGTGGCCTCCAATGCCGTCGAGGTTTACGTGTCGCGTCTGCGCAAGCACCTCACGGAGTGCCATGCACTGCTGCAGATTCACACGATCCGCGGCGTCGGCTACATGATTGCTGAGGACACCGGCAGTGCGCAGATTTAATTCGACCGCCTCACGGATCGTCTTCCTGCACATCATTGCGGTAGCGCTGACCGCCGTGTTCATGCCGCTGGTGCTGTTCTGGCTGCTCAACCAGGAAACCGGAAGCCTGCATCAGCGGGCGATGGAGGAGCAGGCAAGCACGATTGCGCGGCTCCTGTCGGTCTCACCTGACGGGCAACTGGTGCTCGATCTCTCACCCGCACTGAAAGCCCAGTTTTCAAAAGCCTATGGCCGGTATTTTTATGCCGTGATCGATTCCGCCGGGAAACTGCTGTTTTCCTCGGGACCGGAGGCGACGCCGTTGTTTCCCCCCGGAGCCTCCCTCTTCGGCGGTTGAAATCCACGAGGTGCAACGCGGCGACATGACCATTTCAGGGGTCACCGCTCCCGAAACGATTGACCGCCGTCAGGTCTTCGTTCAGGTCGGCGAGGATCTTTCGCACCGCGACGTGCTGACCGATGACATCGTCGCCAATTTCTTCCTGCGCGTGGGCTGGATCACGCTTCCGATCCTGCTGCTGCTCTTGACCGCCGATATCATCATCTTCCGCCGCGCGGTCCGGCCGCTGATCCAGGCCTCGCAGGACGCCCAGAACATCGGACCGATGCGCACCGATATCCGCATTCCGACCGACAATATCCCGAGCGAAATTCGCCCGCTGGTCGAGGCCGTGAACCAGGCGCTCGATCGGCTCGAACGCGGCTTCCGGGTACAGCGAGAATTTACCGCCGACGCGGCCCATGAACTGCGTACTCCGCTTGCCATCCTTCGGGCGCGTCTCGAAACGCTGGCGGATACCACGCTGCTTCATGAACTGCATGATGACATCGACTCCATGAGCCGAATCATCAATCAGCTCCTGGAGGTCGCCGAGCTTGATGTTGCGGTCGTTGCGCAGTCGGAGCAGACCGATCTGACCTCGGTTGGCAGCGATGTCGTTCAGGCCATGGCACCGCTGGCGCTGCGGCAAAACAGAAGCGTGGCCCTCACCGGCGCGGCGGAACCGGTCTGGGTGAAAGGCAATGCCGAAATGATTCGGCGCGCCATTCGCAACCTCGTCGAGAATGCTCTCCGTCATACCCCGCCGGGCACGACGGTCGAAGTCAATGTCGACGGCAGCGGCGGCGTGCAGGTCAGCGATGAAGGGCCCGGCGTTCCGGTCTCGGAGCGCGAGTTGATTTTCCGCCGGTTTTGGCGGAGGGATCGCCGCCGTACCGGCGGCGCCGGGCTTGGCCTTGCCATCGTGCGCCGGATCGTCGATGCCCACGGTGGATCGATCGCGGTCACCGACGGCGAAACGGGGGGAGCGACCTTTAGCATTCGGCTGAGGCTGGCCCGCGCCAGTGATCATCGCACCACTCGACCGTCTCCGGAGGCTGCTATGATCTCAGGTCATGCGGCACGCGATCGATACCCTGCACGCCGTTGACGGCAGGAACGGCGATGGCCTCCGGTCCCGATCGGTGGCTAGCCGGATACGCCGTCATCGAGAACTCACAATCACCGCAGCGTTGGCGATAATGATGGCATCGCCCCCACTCTCGGCAGGAACTTCGAGTCCGCCCTTGACGGCGGTGACGGTCACGGTTCCGTATGGAAGCTCGGACGCGACCGCTGCGGTGTCGACCGCGCCGGGGTCCGGCACGCCGATGGTGACATCGACGAACATATCCTTTGCAGTCTTGCCCAGCATCCGAAAGAATCCGATGCTGGAGTGGCGGATCGCGTCGGAAACCGCGCGCCTGGCGGCCTTGGTGGCATCGCGTCCGTGAACGTCAACGCCCATGCCCATTTCGGTAATACAGCGCACGCGTGCCATCAGCTTGCTGCCCTCGTTTGCGATTTCAATCTTCAGCGGCGCAACGAACGGTGCCAAACGAACGGTGCCACCTGGCTCCCGCCCACGCCGACGGCTAGACTAGCATAACGTAAAGCGTAACCCCCGCTCCGCAACCTTTTGTCCCTTGACTTCGCATAGCCATAAAAATCATTTATTATCAGATAGTTATGCGAGATTCTGAAGGCAGGCGGTTTGTTCTGTTGCCGATCCCTTCAGCCTGGGTTTGAATAGCGCAGCCGGCTTTGGCGACGGATGGTTCGATGAGAGTAGCGCCATGCTAAGAACCGTTTGGCTCGGAATGAGCTGCCTGATCTGCATCAGCGCTCTCTTTGCGCTCAAGATCAGCCTGGGGGCTCCCGTAAAGCAGCAAGCTGCGCTTTCCGGGCTCGCCACAGTCGGTGCGAATCCCGACCGAGAGCCTCTGGCCAAAGCCGACAGGCTGGACGCGGGTTACAGCGATCTGCCGAAGAAGATTGCCGTGGACACGATCAAGATCGAGCCGGCTCCCCGCCAGAACAGAAACCGGTCGAAAAAGTCACGAGAATCATCAGCCGCCACTGGCACGAAGGCGACACCACGACGATCTCGCACCCGGTACATCATGCTGCGCGGCGCACGAAACACCATTCGTGAACGACTTGCGTATGGCTTGGCGGCTGCGAAGACCCGAATTGCTAGGGCTTTTTCACGACCAACACGCTCCGCAGTTCGTCGATTTGAGCGGCGAGGCGCAGTGCCTGCGCCTTCAGCACGCTTAGAGCGTGGCCGCGGTGGCCTTGATCTACCAGCTCTGCAATACGCTCATTGAAGGCAGCCAGCTCGCCAAACAACCCATCAAGTTCCCGCTGAATTGGCGACCGCCAAGCCAGGTTCGGGTCTGCAGCGACCGCTTTCGGTTTTTCAGGACTCATGCCCCGGATGTCTAGCATAATTCATCTCGGAGCGGTCAGCCAATGCGCGTCGGCGTTACCGTCTCGGCAGCCGTCAGCGGCCCATAAATAATAGGCGCGCTCGCAAATCACTTGCTCCAAGTCCAGCATAAGAAAGCTCCTGCGGTTGAGCAGAGCACGCTGACGGCACTTGTTCGAGAATTTCAAAACGGGACGGCGATTGGAACTGGCGCGATCAGGCAACTTCGGCAACGCGTCTGGCTCACTGCTTGCGCTCCTCAGTCGACCGCACTCGACAACAGTCCGGCGCCCCGATTCCGCTTGGTCGTTCTCGGTGTCTGAACCGCGACTGTCGCGATACCGCGCTGATGGCCAAAAGATGACGCGGAACGGTGACCCGTTCGCCGGCCATCAGCGGCCGGCCATCCAATCCCGGGTTGGCCTGGGTGATTGACCAAACCGGTACGCGGTGCGCCGCAGCCAACGTCTGCAGCGTATCGCCTGCATGGGCGGGGACGGCAATCCCGCTGTCCCAGAGTTCGACCGGGGAGTCAGGAGGAACGACATAGCGAAGCGGGATAGCTTCACCCTCGGCCTTCGCGGGTGTGGCTGCCAATTGCACGCACTTTGCGATCAACTGATCCTGGAGAGCATCCAACTTGTCGATGGTGATGTGCGAGACGTCCCAGTGGCTGGCCAGATCAAAGCTCGCAAAGTGGCCATGAAAACCCCGCTCCGACATCACGTCGCCACCTCCCAGGAAACTGTCCGATAGAAAGATGTTGATATAGCGCTCCACGTTGGCCGGCACGCTCGGACTGCCGTGAACCGGATCCACGGTTACAAGCAGGCTGACCGGTATTTTGGCCTGCTGCAATCGTCTTCGCCATCAGCAACACGCATCGCCCGCCCATCGAATGTCCGATCAGCACGATCGGCGCGGGCGCTTCACCATATTCCCGAATCGCGGTATCGGAGATCTCGTCGCACGTCGGAAAGTCATAGACGTCGGCGTGCACGCCGGCTTCACCAAGCCTTTCGGCCAGGTGATTTATCCCACGCGAAAAAATAAGGCCCAGGATACCGCGGACCAGGTAAGCGCGGGCGAACGAATGTGGCGCGACTTCACTGCCGGCCGGTGAAGATCCCGTCCGGTTTGCCCCGGCAAAGGCGCGCTCCGCGTAGCCGCCCAGCAAAAAGCAGGCGCAAACGAGGGCAATGATTGCGAAGGCCTTACGCGAGGGCCTCATCATGCCTTTCAGCTCCCCTCTGAGCGGTGGCTGCCAACTCCTTGAGCAATTCGGCGCGGAAATCGTGATAATCGACTTCAAGAGCGTGGCGCGGAGCGCTGTCGAAGCGCCAGTGTGGCGAACTGATCTGATCGAAGATACGCGCGTCGATATCCATTGGCCGCTCCAACCGTCCTGTGATTTGCAAAGCGGCGATCCGCGCCTGGTAATCGGCAAGGCGCCAAATGCAGCCGATAGGCTGGAACAGTCCCACGAAGAACAGACTGGGTATCCGTCGGTGCATCATTCGCAGCAGAAGCGGCGGTTGTTCGCCGGGCTTCCAATCAACAACACTCGCTTGGAGAAACGGAAACCCATCACGGTAGCCGGTCGCCCAGATGATGGTATCGAACGTTTCCGATTTACCGTCAGGAAATCGAACCTCGGCCCCATCGAGCCGTTCGATGTTGGCCCGCACCAAAACTCTTCCGTCGCGTAGAGCGCTGAGAATATCGGAGCTCACGGTCGGGTGCATTTCGAACAGACGGCCGACAGGCGCTTGCAATCCGTATTTCTCCGGTGGACCTACGCTAAGCCTCACCCAGGCGTCGGCAAGGCGGCGGGTCCATGACTTCGGCAGGCCGAACTGACGAATCCGATGATACAATACGTCACTGGGGCGACCCAGCATCACCTTCGGAACGAAATGATATCCGCGCCGCATGCTGAGGCAGGTGTGCGACGCGACCCTGGCCACGTCGACCGCTATGTCGCATGCGGAATTGCCGCCACCGACGACCAGGACACGCTGGTCCTGAAACGGCGCCGCACGCTTGTAATCGCGAGCATGCAGGGTTTGCCCCGAGAAACGGCCCTCGACCTCTGGTACGAAAGGATCGCGATGATGCCCCGAACAAACGATCAGATCGTCAAAAATTTCCTCGCGGGTCCCCTTCGCGTCCGATACGACGACCGACCATGTCCCATTGGAGAGCAAGTTTGCAGCGTCAACGCGACTTTCGAGGCGAATGAACCGCATCAAGCCGAATTGGGCAGCGTAATCTTCAAAATAAGCTCGAACGAGCCGATGCGATGGGTAGTCGGGATAATCCGAGGGCATCGGATAGTCCTCGAACTCAGAGAGCTGCTTGGAAGAAATCAGATGCGTCGCGTCATATACGCAGCCGCGGCCGGACCGTTCGTCGAATACCCAGTTGCCGCCGATCGCGATACCGTCATCGTAGCAGACGATCTCCCTCAAGCCGGCGGCGAGCAGATTCTTGACCGTCGTCAAACCGCAAGGACCGGCGCCAATAACGCAAACGCGGCGATCTTGTCGGCGGCCAAGCTCCTTTTCAGCTAAAGAAGCCATGGGACAATACGAGCGGTATGTTTGGCGTAGTCACGATATCGGTCGCCGAACTTGTCCACCATCATCTGCTCTTCGCGATAGAGGCGCCCAAAATACAGCACCGAAAATCCCGCAATACCCGCAAACCCCGCAAACCAGTTCGGCAGCAGTAAAACCTGCGCCAATGCCCAAAGCCAGAACGCAAGATACATCGGATGGCGCAGGTGACGATAGATGCCATCCGTAACCAGTGCGTGGTCTACACGAAGATCCAGGCTCTCCGAAAAATGCAGACCGAGATCATGATGGGACCGGTAGAACAGCCAAAGTGCCAACGCGAATAAAATGGCGCCGATCCACGCGAGTTTTGCCGAAAAGCTGTGATCCGCGGCTCGAGGAAAACCACTGGCGATATTCAAGAGAGGTACGAGACCAAGGCCGGCTGCTGCGATGGCGAGCAAAAACTGCTCGCGGGCATCACGCAAAGTGGTCGAAACCGGATATTTCCACGCTCGTCTCTGAAAAGGATAGCGAATCACGACCCATGACAGGATCCCACCGATAAACACGCATTTGGCAACAAGAGGGGTCATTGGCGTGCACCCGCTGGCGGCGTGGCATTCCGGAGGTGGGAAGAATGCCCACCCGGGGCTATCCGGCCTGTTATTTGCACCGACTGGTTGCCGCTGCCGCAACAAACCTCAACACCTGCTGATGGACGCGCTCTGAATTTGCTATGGAGACATGGCCAACACTGGCGTCGCTCTTCAAATCGATATTCTGGAGCGAACCGTGAAAATCTGGGCCACGTTGCACCACCTTACCGACCCCGTCAGAAATATAGAAATTTTCCAGTGTCTTGACATTCCCCGGAGCGGCGCTCGGCGCAATTGGATCGACCGTCACGACAAGTCCGACCTTTATGCCCGCCTGACCCAACTGTTCCGCCATACCGACGCCCGCAGTAGCCCCTAGCGAATGACCAACAATGGCAATGGAACTTATCAGTCCCGCTTGGCAATCGCGGATCGCTTCACTGGCATACACGCCGGCAAGCGCATGATTCGCGACCACGGCCTCGATTCCTCGCTGGCGCAGTTCGCCGGCAAGCTGATCCATTCCCAGCGAAAAGACATTCAAAAAGCCCCGCAACAGATAAACGCGTTGATGGGGATGGACGCGGTTGGGCTGCACAGGTCCTGCGAACAGAACCGCCGGCTGCAAGCAGAAGAAAACGAAGGCACATGCGGCGTAACGTTTCGAGCAGCGCATCCCAGCCCTACTTTATCCTGAGGAATAGACGCAAATAACTAATTGCGATTGTTTTCTCAGTCAACGACTTCCGGAAATCGCCGCGCTACGGAAAAGTTCCCTGATCTGCAATATCAGGGCTTACGGCCGCTCAGACCGACCTTCGTTCGCGGCGACTTGGCTTTCTCCGGTTTTGGCGCTTTTCGCTCGTTGAAGATGTTCGCCAACTGTTGCCAATAGGTTTCAGGTTGCAGCCGCTGCAGATTGTCGACGAATTGCGCATCAAACCCGATCAGGATGCGCGGATGATTGTGCTCAATGCCCTCGACGATGCGCTGCGCGGCGGCTTTCGGGGTGGTTCGCGCGGCGCTAGCGAAGCGTTTGAGCGCTTCAGCTCGACGCGAATTATCTGCAAGCGCGGCGCCAGAATAGGCGTTGCGCGCAATGTTGGTCACGACTCCGCCGGGATGGACCAGCGAAAGCTTGATGGGACTTCCTGCTGTTTCAAGCTCGTGCCGCAGGCTTTCGGAAAACCCACGCACCGCGAATTTCGCCGCCGCATAGGCAGTCTGGCCGGGCGGCGCGATGATGCCGAAAATGCTCGATACATTTACGATGTGGGCCTCGTGCTGTTGCGCCAGATGAGGCAGGAACGCACGCGTGGCATGTACGACGCCCCAGAAATTCACGTCCATGAGCCAGTCCATCTGCTCCTGGTCAATCTCGTGAAATCCTCCAATCAAGGCCACGCCGGCATTGTTGATGAGTATATTGAGGTCAGGATGGCTAGAGATTGCCTGTTGCGCAAAGTTCTGGATCTGATCGGGTTTTGAGACATCGACGATATGGGTCGTAACTCTCTGCGGCCCAATTTTGGCGATTTCAGCGGCGACCGCCAGCAAGCCCGCCTCGTCGCGATCGCCGAGCGCCAGTTCGCAGTTCCGTTCCGCCAGTTCCAGCGCGAGCGCCCGACCGATGCCGCTCGCTGCTCCAGTCAAGGCGGCGGCCGCCCCACGGACCGAAGTCATTTATTACTCCAGAGATAGAAAGGAAGTCGGTACCAAATAATAGCCGAATATCATCTGTTCGATCAACCTGATGCCGGCACATTATATTGCCGGCCCATAACGGGGCGAAATTTTTTGCCCATGCCAATGACTCAGGCATCGGCGTTTTGGTGCCTTTTTGGGCCGAGGCTCAAACCGACTTTACTTCGCCCCCGTCCATGCGGAGCACGGAGCCCGTCATCCATTTCGCACCTGGAGAAACCAGGAAGGCCATCAGTTCCGCGATTTCCTCCGGCTCGCCATATCGCGCGATACCGGCTTCCTTCGGAAATTGGGCCGTCGCCTCATCAGCCGTCATATCGTGCAGAGTTGCCCAATGCTGCAGATACGAACGGCGGCGGCCGGTCATCACCGGACCAGGCAAGACGCTGTTGACCTGCACGCCGTCGGCAATGCCGCGGTCAGAGAACGCCTTTGCCAAGGCGACGATCGCGGCATTGATGGTGCCGACCGCCGCATAGGGCGCTTTGGGAAAAAGGGCCGAATTGCCCGAGATCAACACCACTGAACCCTTGACGGCCTTCAGTGCCGGCCACGCCGCGATCGTCAGCCGCCGCGCGCCGTGCAGCTTCAGCGCCACGCCGCTCTCCCACTGCGCGTCCGTCATTTCGAAGAGGTCGATCTGCGGCACTGCGCCGGCAATGTTGAGGAGCGCGTCGATGCGGCCGAATGCAGCCAGGCCGGCCTTCCTGGTGCGCGACGGAGGACCAGTATTCCGACGTCGGCCAACCAGGAGGACTCCCGGGCGACGTAAGCCACTCGCTGATGTGCGCGGCCGTCTCAGCCTGTCGAGCTGTACCATTGCGAACAAAGCGAGAATCAGCGACCGTCAATCGACAACCTGGACGATATGGACGTGTCGGATCGTGCCGCCTATCTCGAAAGCCTTAATCCGGCGCAACGCCGTGCCGTCGAGCATGGCGCGGCCGGATCCGGGCCATTTGCGCCGTTGCTGGTGATTGCCGGAGCCGGATCTGGCAAGACCAACACGCTTGCACATCGCGTCGGTCATCTGATCGTCAATGGTGCCGATCCCAAGCGCATTCTTTTGATGACGTTCTCACGCCGCGCCGCCTCGGAGATGACGCGGCGCGTCGAGAGAATTGTGCGAAAGGTCATGGGTCACAAAACCGGCGCCCTGACCGATGGCTTGGCCTGGGCCGGCACCTTCCACGGCATCGGCGCGCGGCTGCTTCGCGAGTACTCCGACCGGATCGGCATCAACCCCGCTTTCACCATCCATGACCGTGAAGATTCCGCTGATCTGGTGAACCTGGTTCGGCATGACCTTGGCTTCTCAAAGACGAAAACCCGTTTTCCGACCAAGGGCGCTTGTCTGTCGATCTACTCGCGATGCGTCAACGCCGAGACACCGATCGAGCAGGTACTGGGAACTTCATTTCCATGGTGCTCCGGATGGGCTGACGAGCTTAAAAGGTTGTTTGCTGCGTATGTCGAAGCCAAACAGCGTCAGAACGTGCTCGACTATGACGATCTCCTTCTTTACTGGGCGCAAACCATGGTCGAGCCGGCGCTGGCTGACGATATCGGCGGCCGTTTTGACCATGTGCTGGTCGACGAATATCAGGACACCAACCGGCTCCAGTCCTCCATCCTGTTGGCGCTCAAGCCAGGCGGCCATGGCCTTACGGTGGTCGGCGACGATGCGCAGTCGATCTATTCATTCCGGGCCGCGACCGTACGCAATATCCTGGATTTTCCGAGCCATTTTTCTCCTCCGGCTCACATTGTAACGCTTGATCGGAACTATCGGTCGACACAAGCGATCCTGGCCGCCGCCAACGGAGTGATCGACCTCGCCAAGGAGCGTTTCACCAAAAACTTGTGGACCGATCGAACGTCAGGCACAAAGCCTCAACTTGTCACCGTCCGCGACGAAGCCGATCAAGCCCGCTGCATTGTCGCACGTATCCTGGAAAGCAGGGAGTCCGGCACGCTACTGAAGCAGCAGGCCGTGCTGTTTCGCACATCCAGCCACAGCGGTTCACTGGAAGTCGAATTGACCCGACACAACATCCCGTTCGTCAAGTTCGGGGGTCTCAAGTTCCTCGATGCCGCGCATGTCAAGGACATGCTGGCGCTGTTACGCTTCGTCGAGAACCCCCGAGACCGTGTCGCCGGGTTCAGGGTGATGCATCTGATTCCGGGGGTTGGTCCTGGCTCAGCACAACGGGTGCTCGATCACATCGCTGACGATACCGACCCGATTGCAGGGCTTGCGCATGCTCCACCGCCGCCACGCGCTGGCGAAGACTGGAAAGGGTTCATTGCAGTCATTACCGACCTTCGCCATTCCAACTGGCCGGCCGATCTCGAACGAGCTCGGCTGTGGTACGAGCCGCATTTAGACCGAATCCACGAGGATGCCGAGACCTCGATGCGCCGACCTTGTCCAGCTCCAGCAAATTGCGAGCGCCTATCCTTCCCGAGAACGCTTCCTCACCGAACTGACGCTCGATCCGCCCGACGCCACCAGCGACCGGGCCGGCGTTCCGTTGCGCGACGAGGACTATTTGATCCTGTCGACAATCCACTCCGCCAAAGGTCAGGAGTGGAAGTCGGTGTTCGTGCTCAATGTGGTCGACGGCTGCATGCCGTCTGACCTCGGCGCTGGAACGACGGCAGAGATCGAAGAAGAACGTCGGTTACTCTATGTCGCCATGACTCGAGCCAAAGACGACCTGCATCTGATCGTCCCACAGCGCTTTTTTACGCACGGTCAGCGCGCACAAGGTGACCGCCACGTCTACGCGTCAAGAACGCGCTTCATTCCCGACCGGCTGCTCGGCTTGTTCGAAAAGACGATTTGGCCGCTGGCGGTGGCCGATTCATCAGCTCGGCCAGGCCGTCAGGGGCCTCGCATCGACGTTGGCGCCCGAATGCGCGGAATGTGGCGCTGAAGCATGATGAGATCAGCTCGACCCTCCCGCTCGTCCCAGGGGGTTGGACTGACAATGAGCTTTACGTTTCGTCGCCCGCGCGCAAAGAGCAGCGGGATTTCGGCAGAGGTCGCGGCCGACCATCAATCCTTGTCGCCCAAACCGAAACGTCGCGCCACGTAGCCGCCGGCGCGCCAGCACAATTCGAACAGCGCCAGCGCCGCAGCCAGCGTAACGGAGAACATCACGGTCCCGATGGCCAACTGATGAAACTGCGTTCCCCGGCTGATCCAGAGAAAGAACAGGCTGCCACCGATCAAGACGGCGAACGACGGCATGGCCGCGCCATATTCGCGGAATTCCGAGCCCAGCCAGGATTTCATTTTCATCGCAGACCCACTTGGCCTCGTCAGATCGGAACGCGCCGCGGCCGGAACTCCCAGACCCGCCAGGCGATGATCAGCCGCGTCAGGCTGAACGCATCGATCCGATATCGGCCGAGGTCACCGTGCAATACGTCGCGCTCAGGACGATACCGAACGCCGCTCGTTCGGTTCGTCGTGCACCAACCAAATCTGCAGCGCCGCCATAAACGATACGACGATGCCGATGCCGATGCTGTAGTGCATCGCGCGGGTGTGCGTGAATCCGAGCACCCACGGTGAACCCACTAGCCAAATTCCGAGCAGGAGATTGAGCCACTCCTCCCAATTCGAGAAGGCTACCAACGTCGCGAACGAGATACCAGCAATCAAGGCGCCGCTTGCCCACAAATCGATCTTTGTATCCTCATTTGCATTTGCCAAGAGCCACGGCGTCATAAAGAGGAACAGAGCCAATAGCAGATTGTAAATGTCCAGCACCGACTCACGCCGCCATTTCAGCATTTTGAGTTCTCCTCTTCCCTGCGGTCGAAACGCCACTGAAACCGGCAAACCGCGTCAGTTTCCCGGAATCCTGCTTTCCCTGAAAGAACCTGTTGAGCGGTCTGCCCCACTCGACATTGTTTTCAGAAAAATTGTTTTCAAACGCAAGCTCGGTGCCGGGAAGCAGCCAAACTGCAACCCCCGGCTCGCCGAAAGCAGCAACACCACGCGTAGTCGCGGTTGGGAATGACCCGGTCGCCAGGTTGCCGCCCGCCCTGGCGGGCCGCGAAGCAACCGAATACATACTATAGTCGCACATCGATGGAATTCATTCCATTCAGGCGCTTCCCCATCATCGAGCTCAATTCTTGCCGGTACCCGTTGTTCCGACTGGCGCGGTCGCCATCGACCCAGTCGCGCCGACTTGATATCGGAAGGAATTGCTGGTGGCTTCATGTGGATATTTGCAAGCAGGGACGGACTTGCTTCCTGACGATAGGATCTTGCTCTTGATATTCATCCTTTCAGCCGCTTCCGGGTTTGATGGTGCCGGCCGCTGCATACGGCGCATTCGGTTGCGGCCCGGCTCCGCAGTCCGGCAAAGAGCGGCTGCTCGAAAATCGACGTCCCGTTCATAATTTTCGGCCGCTATGGAACAATTTGCGCCGACGGGAGTTTTGGGGGCGCCAGCCAATTTGCTGGTCAAACAGGTAAGGCTCCAATGGCAGAGTCTATCAGCATGAGCGTTTCTGGCGAACTGCGGCGTGACGCGCGCATCATCGGCCTGTTGTTTGCCTCGTGATTATGGTGCAAATGGAGACCATTTGAAGCGCCAGGTACCATTGGGGGCTCCATCGGCCGGAAACGCTCGGCGCGCCGTCAAAACGACGCGATTGACGCTGACAGCATTCACCATGGCATTGCGCGCCAAAGGCTCTCGCCCAAGCCGGTTCATGACCGCCATTATCTATTTCGGTGAGATATTCGTCGCGTCTTTGCTGGCGGTTGCTCTGCTATCGATCTCGCCGCTGGGGGTTTTGTCCGCCTCCGAGCTTTTCGTCGGGGGCGTCGTCGTGTGGACCCTTATCGAATATCTGGTTCATCGGTTTGTGCTGCACGATCTCTTTCCAACGCGACATGGGATGCATCATGCAAACCCCGATGAGCCGGTGCTCACCGTTTTCTGGCAAATATGGGCCTGCTTCGCAGTCGTCTATTTTGTCGCTGACGGAGCATTCCTCGCAGGCGCGTTAGTTGCGTATGCCTGGTATCTGTTTGTGCATCACAGCGCGCACCACAGCCCCAATAACCTGCTGCTATCGCTGCTCAAGCATCATAGAACCCATCATCGATTTGCGACTCGAAATTTTGGCGTCAGCACGTCTCTTTGGGACCATGTATTCAGGACGATGTCGCGTTGATTCGCCCGGAGCGAGACTGCCCATTTCCGCCTTTGGCCGCACCAACCCGACCGGGTGCGTGGTCTGGCGATATCCGGTGATCGGGTGGACCCGAAGTAGCTGCTCGTGACCACAGAACGGATGGGCCAGTCGCCAGCATCGCTGTCGTCCTTGTGAGTTCAGCAGAGTCTCAGCCGGTCTTCGGAGGCAGCCGCGCGATGCGTCCGCAAAGCGCGTGGTTATTTCCCGGCTTGGTGACGGGCCGTCTTCTGCGCGGTATTACGAAGCGGTTTTGCCGCCGTTCACGCTGATGATCTGGCCGGTGATGAACGACGCCTTAGCGGAAGCGACGAACACGATGGCATCGGCGATCTCCGCAGGGGTGCCCGCGCGCTTAAGAGGTACTCCCGCAACCAATCCGGCCTTTCTCTCGGCGTTGCCGGTGAACCGGGTAAGCATTCCGGTTTCGACAGGACCGGGCGCTACCGCATTGACGCGGATACCTGACGCCGCACCTTCCAGCGCCGCGGATTTTGTCAACCCTTCGACTGCGTGCTTGCTGGCGGTATATAGGGATGCACCCGGCGCGCCCCGGTGTCCCATGGTCGACGACAGGTTCACAATGCTGCCGCTGCCTTGCGCCTGCATCACGCGCATTTCGTGCTTCATGCTGAGCAGGACGCCGAGCACGTTGGTATCGAAAGTGGCCGCGTAGCTTTCGGCGCTCTGTTCCGTCACCGGACCGGGCTTGCCTTCGGTGCCGGCGTTGTTGACGGCCACATCGAGCCGGCCGAACCGAGCTACCGTCTTGCCGATCAGGTCGCGGACTTCGTCTTCATGGCGAACATCTGCGCGAACGAATTCGGCTTCCACGCCGAGGTTGCGGAGCTCCCGGGTCAAGGCGTCTCCCGCCTCGTCGCGACGGCCGGAGACAACAATCCGGGCGCCCTCCTGGGCGAAGGCCAGTGCGGTGGCACGGCCAATACCAGTCAAGGCGCCGGTAATCATTACGACGGATGCACTCATGAATGTTCTCCTTTTGCGTCGGCGCCGTCTGGTGATTGTGCTGGGCCATTGAGATTTCCTGTGGCACCGGTTCAAGCCGACATGCGAAGCGGTCGAAAGCGGCCGGCGTCCGGGCGCGGAGCGACCTCCGCTCGAGAACAGGATCAGTTGGCGCTGTGTCCGCCATCGACGTTGAGGACGTGACCCGTGATGAACCTCGCTTCGTCCGACGCGATGAACACGATGCCGTCGGCGACCTCCTCGGAGAGCCCGAGCCGACCGAGCGGAACCTGCGTCGCCAGCGTGGCCTTGTTCTCCGCCGTGCCGGTGAAGCGGGTCAGCATGCCGGTGTCTGTAGGACCGGGCGCGACGGCGTTCACGCGAATTCCCGACTTGGCGATTTCGAGCGCCACCGACTTGGTTATGCCTTCGACGGCGTGCTTGGCGCCGACATAGATCGAGGCCCCGGCCGCGCCCTCGTGTCCATAGGTCGAGGAGATGTTGATGATGTTGCCGCTCCCCTGGGCCTGCATGGCGCGCACTTCGTGCTTCATGCTAAGGACCACGCCGAGAACGTTGGTCTCGAACGTCGCAGCAAAACTTTCCGCGGTCTGATCGGTGATCGGACCGACCTGCCCCTCGGTGGCTGCGTTGTTCACCGCGACATCGAGACGGCCAAACCGCGCAACGGTCTTGTCGACCATGGCGCGAACGTCGTCTTCCTTGCGGACGTCGGCATTGATGAACTCGGCCTCCGAACCGAGCGTGCGCAACTCCTTGACGAGGGCCTTGCCGGCCTCATCACGCCGACCGGATACGACGATCTTCGCGCCCTTCCTGGCGAATGCGATGGCGGCGGCACGGCCGATGCCGGTCAAGGCGCCGGTGATCAATACGACTGGGTTGCTCATCTTCCGGTTCCTCATTCATGTTTCTGCCGGCGAGACACGGATCATCCCGCCGGGAAGCTGAGAAGCCCCTACAGGTGTCTCCCGTGGGCACTTTCGTGATCGGGCAAATAGGAAGCGCTGGTGTCTTCGCCAAAGACTTTATAAGTTGATGGGCATGCCTGGGAGATATGGAAGGCGATATGGAACTTCGGCACCTTCGCTATTTCATCGCGGTCGCCGAAGAGGGAAGCCTGACGCTCGCGGCTGAAAAGCGGCTGCACACCGCGCAACCTTCGTTGAGCCGGCAAATCCGCGATCTCGAATACGAGGTCGGCGTTCAGTTGATGATACGCAGCGTGCACGGCATCGAATTGACTGCCGCCGGTCGGGCCTTTCTCGACCATGCACGGCTGGCGCTTACTCAGGCGGAAGCTGCCGCGGAGGCGGCGCGGCGAGCGGCGCAACCGCCGCGGACATTGTTTGCGATCGGCTTCCTCACCGGTTACGAGATGGATTGGCTGCCGGCTGTGATGGAAATCCTGCGCGCCGAATTACCGAGCACTGAAGTCGTCATTCACAGCCAGGACTCGCCGGATCTCGCAGCCGGTCTCATTCACGGAAAGATCGACCTCGCCTTCTTGCGTCCGGAAAAGCAGGCGTCCGGTCTGAAATTCAGGCTGTTGCGAAAGGACCCGCTGATCGTCGTGATGCCGCGCGACCACGCTTTGGCTGCTCGGAGCTCGATTTGCCCGCAGCACATCGCGGGCCAGACGTTTATCGGAGTGTCCCCGGTCCGGGCACCGACCCTGTGGGCTGTTATCAACGATTACGTCAAGCCCTTCGGCGTGAAACCCGACCATCAGGCCGAGAACCTGGCAATGGCGATTTCGCTGGTGGCGTCGACCGGAGGCATCGGCCTGTTTCCGCTCTATGCTCAAAATCTGCTGCCGAAAACCGTCGTCAGCCGACCGATACGCGGTACCCCGCCAACGGTCGACCTCGTCATCGGCTATAACGCGGCGAACACATCGCTACTCTTGAAATCCGTCCTGGCGAAAGTGGATGATTTGAAGTTTCGAGTTACAGGAAGCCGCAGCCGATAAATCCTGGCTGCCGCGCGCAATCGTCGGAAAATTCGCAAACATTCCCGCACGGATCGCTCAGGGTCACTTTCGACCGAATCTGGCTGCAAATGAGCAACGCCCTCCACGTTCCCTTCGACGCCGCGACCGCGCGAACAGCCGAGGGGACGCATTCGCCCGCGTACCCTCGCTTCGTTATCGCGACGACGATTTTGGCATCGAGCCTGGCGTTGATCGATGGTTCGGTCGTGAATGTCGGGTTACCGGCGATCGGTCGGAGCTTTCATGCGGACGCCGTTGGCCTGCAGTGGGTCGTCAATGCCTATTTGCTTCCCCTGAGCGCGCTCCTTTTGCTGGGAGGCGCAGCGGGAGACCGCTACGGCCGCCGCCGTCTCTTGATCGCGGGCGTTCTGCTGTTCGGGATCGCATCTCTGGCCTGTGCGGTGGCGCCGACCCTTATGTTGTTGCTGTTTGCTCGATTCGTGCAGGGCGCGAGCGCCGCCATGCTGATGCCAAATAGTCTCGGGATCTTGGGCCAGAGTTTCTCCGGAGAGGCGAAAGGCCGCGCAATCGGCATATGGGCGGCGACCGGAGCCGCCGCGGGCGCGATCGGACCGGTGCTTGGCGGGTGGCTCATCGATGCCGGCAGTTGGCGCCTTGCCTTTCTGATCAACGTTCCGCTGTCCGTAGCTGCGATCGTGCTGGCGTCCCGCTACGTCGACAGGGACGTCGATGATACGGCCGGCAGGCTTGACTGGTCAGGTGGAGCGCTGGTCACCGCTGCTTTGGGTCTTGCGACCTGGGCGTTGACCGAAGGATCCGGTCGGGCCTGGTCGCCTACCGCCTTCGTCGTCCTCGCAACGGGCCTGATCTTCTTGCTCCTGTTCCTGTCGGCGGAGCGACGGCTTGGCGACAGGGCCATGATGCCGCTGTCGTTGTTCGGATCGCCGAGCTTCGTCGGCCTCACGCTTTTGACATTCCTGCTGTACGGGGCCCTCGGCGGGTTATTCGTCCTGGTGCCCTATGTGTTGATCCAAGCGGGCGGGTACACCGCGACGCAGGCCGGCGCTGCGCTCCTGCCCCTGCCGCTGGTGATCGCCGTGGCATCGCCTGCCGCCGGTGCGCTGGCGGCGAAGGTGGGTCCCCGATGGCTGTTGATCACAGGACCGGTCATTGTCGCGGCCGGTTTTCTGCTGGCGCTGCGGATCGGATCTGCCACAGGCTATTGGCTTGGGGCGTTTCCCGCGATGGCCGTGATCGCTTTGGGAATGGCTGGTGCGGTCGCCCCGCTCACGACAGCGGTGCTGATGTCCGTCGACAGCGGCCACACGGGTGCAGCGTCCGGGCTGAACAGCGCAGTAGCGCGTACTGGCGGGTTGGTTGCCACAGCCCTTATCGGACCTGTGATCGCGCCATCCGGACCTGCTTTGCTTTCAGCTTTTGGTGTCGCCGCAGCGATGGGCGCGGCCATCTGCTCGCTGGCAGCGGCGAGCGCTGCCATGTTGATCGCCCCGGAGCGACCGGTACAACGATGATCGCCGTTGCTTCGCCTCTTGCTGGTCTCACATCTTGAGAACATCGATCCGACTGCTGGCAATCGCGAGGCGTAGCCCGAATGCCGCTTTATCTGCCAGTCGCCTACGACCTGGCCTGACACCCGCGCAGGAATAGCGCTGCGCAGCGACGCGCCCGCGCCTCGATCTGCGCGCCCGACGGCAGCGGAACGCGGCCGAACAAGGCGGCGCGGCGCGGCGCGGAAGCAAGCATGCCGAGCAGCATTCCGGCGGCCTCCCCGGCGTCGTCGAGCTCGATCAAGCCGCGCTGCTGCTGCGCCCGCAGCCAGTCCGCGAGCGCGGCTGCGATGCGCTGGATGCCGTTCCGGTAGAACATGCCGGCGATGTCGGAAGAGCTGCCGGCCTCCTGCAACACCATGCGCTGCAGCGTGATCACTTCCTCGTCCAGCGTCAATTCCGCGCACGCCATCAGCGCCGCGTGAAGCGCGTGTTCGATTTCGGCATGATCGATTGCCTTGAGGTCAACATTGGCGAGCGCGCGGTCGAGCCGGTCGGTGACCATGCCGTCGAACAGGGCGGCCTTGTTGGGGATCAGGCGATAGAGCGTCTTGGTCGAGACCCCGGCGCCGCGCGCCACCGCCTCCATGCCGGTCGCGGCATAGCCGTTGGCGGCGAATGCGTGGCGGGCCGCCTCGTAGATGATTTGCCGCGTTTCCTCGTCAGGGCGGACCTGGGGGCGGCCCCGGCAGCGCCGGCCCCGCTCGGTGTCATCTGTGGGTTCTATCTCAGTCATGCTTTTACATGATGCCTGTCATTCCATTGACAGTTGGAATATGGGAGCTATTTTGGAAAACGTCAAGTTTCCTTATTGACCTTTTCACAGGAGTGACCGCCATGACCCAGCATTCCACCAGCTTCGAAATCGACCGGCCGGTTCCAGCCGGCGCGGTCAAGGAATTGCTGCCGGGTGCCTATGATGATGTCGGCGCGTCCGAGGCACCCCCCGTCGTCGTCATGAGAAAATTCAACTTTCGCAAGGCGTTAATGGCGGGCGCGGCGATTGTCGTGTTGGTCGGCGCGGCCTGGTACGGTTTCGACTACTGGACGGTCGGCCGCTATCTCGTCTCGACCGACGACGCCTATGTGCAGGCCGACAACACCACGATTGCGCCGAAGGTTTCGGGCTACCTCAGCGAGGTCCTGGTCGGCGATAATGAGCCGGTCAAGGCGGGTCAGGTGCTGGCGCGGATCGACCCGCGCGATTTCGCCGTCGCGCTCGACCAAGCCAAGGCCGATGTCGCCGCCGCCCGCGCCGCGATCACCAGCAAGGAGGCCCAGCTCGGCGTTCAACAGGCGGTGATCGACGCCGCCACCGCGACCGTCGAGGTCGATCAGGCCACCGCCAACTTCGCCGCCCAGGAGAACAAGCGCTACACCGACCTGGCTGCGACCGGCTATGGCAGCGTGCAGAACGCCCAGCAGGCGCAATCGCGCATTGCCGGCGCCAAGGCCGCGATCGCGCGCGACACCGCCAACCTCGCTTCCGCGCTGAAGCAGGTGGACCTGCTGAAGGCCGAGATCGTCCAGGCCAATGCGGCGCTTGCGCGCGCGCAAGCCGCGCAGCGCCAGGCCGAGCTCAATCTCGACTACACCGCCATCACAGCGCCGATCGACGGCATCGTCGGCAATCGCAGCTTGCGTACCGGCCAGTATGTACAGGCCGGTACGCAATTGATGTCGGTGGTGCCGGCCGCCGGCGCCTATGTGGTGGCGAACTTCAAGGAAACGCAATTGACCGACGTGCGCGAGGGGCAGCCGGTCGATATCGCCGTCGACATGTTCCCGGGCCAGGTCGTGCACGGCCGCGTCGACAGCATCGCGCCTGCCAGCGGCCAGGAATTCGCGCTGCTGCCGCCGGACAACGCCACCGGCAATTTCACCAAGGTGGTGCAGCGCATTCCCGTGAAGATCGCGTTGGACGCCGACAACGGCACCCGCATCGAGCTGCGTCCGGGCATGTCGGTGATCCCGATCATCAAGACCAAATCACAGGCGCTGGATCGACGCGCTGTCGCCGCCACCCGCGCGTCAAGCAAGGTTTTCGGAGGATAGTGCCATGTCAACTCCAGCCCTTGCGCTTCCGGCCGCTTACGGCGGGACCGCCGGCGCGGCAGCCGATCCGAACCGCGCTAGCGTGACCGTCTGGATCGCCGTGCTCGCCGCCATGATCGGCTCGTTCATGGCCATTCTGAACATCCAGATCACCAACGCTTCGCTGCTCAACATCGAAGGCGGCATCGGTACCGGGGTCGACAACGGCTCCTGGATCTCGACCTCGTATCTGATCGGCGAGATCGTCGTGATCCCGCTCACCGATTTTCTCTCCCGGGTGTTCTCGTTCCGCCGCTACATGCTGGCGAGCGCGACGCTATTCGCCGTCTTCTCGGTGGCCTGCGCCTTCACCCACGATTTGCCGTCCATGATCGCGATGCGCGGCCTGCAGGGTTTTGCCGGCGGCGTGCTGATCCCGATGGCGTTCACCCTGGTGCTGACAAAACTGCCGAAGCCGCAGCAGCCGGTCGGGCTCGCGATCTTCGCGCTGTCGGTAACCTTTGCGCCGGCAATCGGCCCGACCATCGGCGGCTACCTCACCGAAAATTACGGCTGGCAAACCATCTTCTTCGTCAATGTGCTGCCGACCATCGTGATGGTCGGCGCGCTTTATCTGACGCTGGAACGGCAGCCGATGCAGCTCAAACTCCTGAAGGACGGCGACTGGACCGGCATCTTCACCATGGCGGTCGGACTGGCCGCGTTGCAGACCGTGCTGGAGGAGGGCAACAAGGACGATTGGTTCGCCTCGCCCTTCATCCTGCGGCTGGCGCTGGTTGCGCTGGTAAGCCTGTCGCTGTTCATCTGGATCGAGCTGACCGTTGAAAAGCCGCTGATCCGGCTGCGGCTGCTCAAGCAGCGCAATTTCGGCTTCGGCACGATCGCGATGACGCTGTTGGGCTTCGCGCTGTTCGGATCGGTCTACATCCTGCCGGCTTATCTCGGCCAGGCGCAGGGCTACAATGCCGAGCAGATCGGCGCGGTGCTGGCCTGGACCGGCCTGCCGCAGCTCGTCCTGATTCCGCTGGTGCCGAGACTGATGCGGCGATTCGATACCCGCTATATCGCCATCACCGGACTGCTCATCTTCGCCTATAGCTGCTTCATGAACACGGCGATGTCGCCGGACTATGCCGGCGACCAGCTCTGGATTCCCAACATCGTGCGCGCCATCGGCCAAGCGATGGTACTGACGCCCCTGACCTCGGTGACGACGGGGGGAATCGCGCCGCAGGACGCGGCGGCGGCATCCGGCATTAGCAACATGCTGCGCAACCTCGGCGGCGCGATCGGCACCGCCGTGCTTGCCACCGTGGTCACCAAGCGCGAGCAGTTTCACTCCAACATTATCGGCCAGTCGGTCACGCTCGGCCGCGACGAAGTACGCAACCGGATCGCCGAGACGACGGACTTTTTCCTGGCGCACGGCGTGCCCGACCCGGCGGCGGCCCGCCAGCAGGCCATCGTCGCGCTCGGCAAAGCGGTCAAGCACCAGGCGCTGGTGATGGGCTTTAGCGACACCTTTGCGGTGATCGGCGCGGTACTGGTCTTTGCGGCCGTCGCCGTCATGCTTACACGCAAGGCAAAAGGCAGCAGCGGTGCAGCCCATTGAGATGGCAGCGAATGCTGCCGAACGCCTTTGATGGATTTATATCTACCGGCATTTGATCATACGATCTTGCCCCGCAACGCTGTCCTGCGAGCGCCGACAGCGCATTGGCGAGTTGCCGTGTGGTTTCCGGTGGCGGCAGCGGCATTTTGAGGGTTTGGGCACCGGTGGCCCGGTCCCGCTCAATCCATGGATGCGCCGGAGCGCTGGGATCGTTGGCAGCCGTCAGGGCGGCAACAAATTGCACGCCGACCTGCACCAAGGCTTGCCATGGTGCAGGATCTGCCCTCGCGTGATGCTGCTCCAGCCCCATGAGCCTGCATGCTCGCCGTCTCGTCGGCGCCATCGTTCGCATCCGCATTCACAACTTCCCCGGATCCGGCGTCATCGGCGGTGACGGTAGTCCTCATTTCCTCGGCCGGTGTCACGGCTTCACCCTCACCCATGCGCCCGGTGACGTTCTCCACGTCTTTCATGAAACGGTTGAGGCGCGACCCGCCGAGCGAAATCTCGCCACTGCCGCCGTCGAGAATTCCGGCCGACAAGGACCGTTTGAACGCCAGCACCGAAAGCATGCCTTCCTCAATGGTTCCTTTCGCCACGAAATTGATGACCCGCACCGGCCGTTCCTGGCCAATACGGTGAATGCGCGCGATGCGCTGTTCGAGGATCGCCGGGTTCCACGGCAGGTCCATGTTCACCAGGGTCGAAGCATGCTGCAAATTGAGGCCCGTGCTGCCGGCGTCGGTGGAAAGAAACACGCGACAGGTGGGGTCGTCACGAAACCGCTCGACCAATGCCGGCCGTTTTTCTGATGGCACGCCGCCGTGGAAGCTGACGTAGCCGAGCTCACGCCGTTCGAGCCGGCGGATGAGGATGTCGTGAGTTCGCGTCCATTGCGAAAACACCACTGCCTTGGCGTCGGGATCGACGAACAAATCCTCGAACAACGCCGCCAATTCGTCAGCCTTGACCCCATGATCGGTCTCCTGGTCCAGGAGATAGGTGCTGTTGCATGACATGCGCATGTTCTGCAGGGCGCAGGTCAACCGCCGCTGATCCTGGTCCGAGATAAATCTGGTTCTACGCCAGCGCTGGACAATTTTGCCACCACATCGGCGTTCTCCTGATGATAGAGCATTTGCATCTCGGTCATTGGTACCAGCAGGTTCTGGTCGGTTCGGCTGGGCAGTTGCTGCAGCACCTCGGATTTGCGCCGGCGGATCATGACCGGCGCCAGCGTCTGGCCGATCTTCCCCAGCCCGGTATAGCCGGTGACGCGCCCAGCTTCGTCCTTGACCTGATGCTCGTGCAGCAGCTTCCAGGTTGGCCCCAGCCGGTGCTGATCGACAAACTGGACGATGGAAATCAGTTCCTCCAGCTTGTTTTCCAAAGGCGTCCCGGTCAGCACGATCGCGTATGGGCTATCGATGCGTTTCAAGGCACGCGACGCAATGGTGTTCCAGTTTTTCACCCGTTGCGCCTCGTCAACGATCACCAGATCGGGCGCCCAGGCGGCAATCAGGTCCAGGTCCGGCTTGAGTTTCTCGTAGTTTGTGATCTTGCAGAAATCGTCCAGCGTGTAGTCATTCTGCCGCTGCGCCCGACCGCCGTTGATGACGCGCGCCGCATTTTCACCCTGTCGCCCCGAGAAGCGCATGATCTCGCTTTGCCACTGATATTTGAGCGAAGTCGGGCAGATCACCAGCACTTTCGAGACGCCGAAATGCCGGGCCAGTATTTCCGTCGCGGCGATCGCCTGGATGGTCTTGCCCAGACCCATGTCGTCGCCGATCAGCGCTCGGCCGGCTCGTACCGCGAACAGCGCGCCCTCCGCCTGATAGGGGTAGATCGGCGCCGTCAGCAGCGCCAGAAGCTTGGGATCGGCAGCGCGGTGGGGGAACAATTGCGCGAGCTTGGAAGCGCGCCGGTCCGTATCCCGCCTTCCCGCGAGGAAATCGAGCGCATCGTCATAGGCGCGGAACTCGTGACCGGACTTCGACGCCAGGGCCATGAAAGCCTCGAGGTCGCCAAAGCGCGCCTCCGGGAGCATGCCGTCGCGTTCGGCGTCGAACAAACCCGCGGCGGCCTCGCGCACCGCCGGCGGGCAATCCGTTCCAGCGCGAAAATGCACGCGGCGTTTGCCGTCATTGCGCAGATACAGCTCGGAGAACGCAGGCTGATAGCCGCGCGCGAACGCCGCCTTGGCGCCGCGCTTCTTCTCCAGCCGTCCAATCGTGAATTCGATGTGCTTGCAGGTGCCCAATTCGCTGGTGGCATAGTCGGAGCATGAACAGAAATTGCCGCCTGGCCCCCGGCCTCGAATCGCCACGCGATAGCTGGATTTCGAAACGGGATTGCTGACCCTGAACTCGGAGAAAAACGGTTCGCTGCCCAAGTTTTCAAGCCCGAAGGCCTGCTCGCGACCGAACTGGCGGCGCAAGCCGCGCTGCCAGTCCACCGGGGATAAATCGGCGGGCGCATGGGTGCGCGAGAGTTTGGGTTCCTTCTTTGGCTTGGTCGCAGAATTCGGGTTTCGGCGCTTCGATTTCATCGAGGTATTTCCGTTCAGCCTCTGCAAGGACGGATCTGTGAAATCCCCTCACTCCCACTCGATCGTACCCGGCGGCTTCGACGTCACGTCATAGACAACGCGGTTGACGCCCTTGACCTCGTTGATGATGCGGGTTGCGGTGGCGCCGAGAAAGGACATGTCGAACGGATAGAAATCCGCCGTCATGCCGTCGGTCGAGGTTACCGCGCGCAAGCCCACGACATATTCGTAGGTCCGCCCGTCGCCCATCACGCCGACGGTCTTCACCGGCA
This sequence comes from uncultured Alphaproteobacteria bacterium, assembly GCA_963748165.1. Lineage (GTDB taxonomy): Bacteria > Pseudomonadota > Alphaproteobacteria > Rhizobiales > Xanthobacteraceae > Bradyrhizobium. Next base: position 89,978 of record CAVVIM010000022.1, on the reverse strand, counting down.
GCAGCACCGCGAATGCCTGCCATATCCGGTCGTACAGACCGGCCTTGCGGATCTGGTCGATATAGACGGCATCGGCATTGCGCAGGATGTCGAGCTTCTCGTGCGTGATCTCGCCGGGGCAGCGGATCGCAAGCCCCGGACCCGGGAACGGATGCCGCCCGACAAAGATTTCCGGCAGGCCGAGTTCACGTCCCAACACGCGCACCTCGTCCTTGAACAGTTCGCGCAGCGGCTCGACCAGCTTCATCTTCATCCGCGCCGGCAGGCCTCCGACATTGTGGTGCGACTTGATCGTCACCGACGGACCGCCGGTGAACGACACGCTCTCGATCACGTCGGGATAGAGCGTGCCCTGCGCCAGAAATTCGGCACCGCCGACCTTTTTCGCCTCCGCATCGAACACATCGATGAACAGCCGCCCGATGGTCTTGCGCTTCGCTTCCGGGTCGGTGACGCCGGCGAGTTCGCCGAGGAATTGCTTCGACGCATCAACATGAACCAGCGGAATGTTGTAGTGATGCCGGAACAGATCGACCACCGTCTCGGCTTCATTGAGCCGCAACAGCCCATGATCGACAAAGACACAGGTGAGTTGGTCGCCGATGGCCTCATGGATCAGGACCGCGGCGACGGCAGAATCGACGCCGCCGGACAATCCGCAGATCACCCTGCCCTTGCCCACTTGGGCGCGGATCTTCTCGATCGCTTCCTCACGGAACGCACGCATGGTCCAGTCGCCGGTCAACCCTGCTACCTTGCGGACGAAATTGCGGATCAGCTTGGCACCATCGGGCGTATGCACGACTTCCGGGTGAAACATCAGCCCGTAATAATGGCGCCTCTCGTCCTGAATGACGGCGAACGGCGCATTCGGCGACACGCCCGCGACAACAAATCCCGGCGGCATCCGGGTGATGCGGTCGCCGTAACTCATCCAGACCGGGTGCCGTTCGCCCATCGACCAGGTCGAGTCGAACAGCCGGCTCGCGGCCTTCACCTCGACATCGGCGCGGCCGAATTCGCGGTGATGGCCGCCTTCAACCTCGCCGCCCAACTGCGCTGCCATGGTCATCTGGCCATAGCAGATGCCGAGCACCGGCACCCCGGAATCGAAAATCACCTGCGGCGCGCGCGGCGAGCCGGCCTCATGAACCGATTCCGGACCGCCGGACAGGATCACCGCCTTCGGTTTCATTTCCCTGAAGGCGGCCTCCGCCTTCTGGAACGGCACGATTTCGGAATAGACGCCCTCCTCCCGCACCCGGCGCGCAATCAACTGCGTTACCTGGCTGCCGAAATCAACGATCAAAATCTTGTCATGCGCCGAGGCCACCGGGGGCATCAACTCGCGGGCTGGCTGGGCAGGGGTCATGGCCAACGAATTACGCGACCGGGACCGGCCTCGCAATGCCGGAAATCGCCTTGTCCGCGTGAAATTTCAAGCCTTCTGCCGCGTCAGCACCGACACGAAAAACCCATCGGTGCGGGTGCGGCGCGGCGTCATCAGCCAGCCCTCGGCAGAGCGCAGCGCGGCCTCGGCAAAAGCCTCGGCGCGGTCCCACAGCACGGCTGCCGTCTGCAGTGGCGGCACCACCGCGAATTCAGGGTGGCGGGCAACGAAGTCGCGGATCTGCTGGCCGTTCTCCGGCGCCAGGACCGAGCAGGTGACATAGGCGATCCGCCCACCCGGTTTGACCAGCGCCGCGGCCCGATCCAGCACCTCCCTTTGATCCTTCAGGCGGACCTCGAGTGCGCCGGGGCGCATCCGCCATTTGGCGTCCGGATTGCGCCGCCAGGTGCCGGTTCCCGTACAGGGCGCGTCGATCAGCACCAGGTCGGCGGACGCCCTGATATCGGCAAGGGGGTCGCCGTCGCCTTTGGGCGGCCGCACATCGGCGTTGTGCACGCCGGCGCGGGACAGCCGCTGATAGATCGGCGCGAGCTGCCGCTTGTCATGGTCGGTCGCGATCAGGCGGCCCTTGCCCTGCATCATCGCCGCCAGCGCCAGCGTCTTGCCGCCGGCGCCGGCGCAGAGGTCGATCACCTGCTCGCCGGGCCTTGCCGCCGACAGCAGGGTTGCGAGCTGCGAACCCTCGTCCTGCACCTCGATCGCACCCTTGATGAAATCCTCCTCGGCATGAATGCCGGGATTGCGCGCCTCCGCCCCCAGTTCGATCCGAAGCCCGATCGACGACCACGGCGTCGGCTGCGCGCCGAGATGGGCGATCGATCCGAGCACCTTGTCGCGCTTCGCTTTCAAGGTGTTGACGCGCAGGTCGAGCGGCGCACGGCTTGCCATGGCGGTGGCTTCGGCGACGCGATCGTCGCCGAACACCTGCGCCAGATAGCTATCGAGCCATTCCGGATAATCGCCGGCCACGGGCGCGGGCGCTGCCGCCAGCGACCGCGACGCAAGCGCCGAGCGTTCGCCAGCCGTCAACGGCTGAGGCGCGAACCGGCCGCCGTCGCACAGTGCCGCGATGGCATCGGCGTCCATGCCACGCTCGAGGCGGAGCATGCCGAGCAGGCGCGCACGCGCGGTATCGTCGTCCATGATCCACGCGCTCGATGCACGCCGGCGCAGCACGTCCCAGATCAGGCCGGAGATCGCGGCGCGGTCGCCGGAACCGGCATAGCGATGCGCTGTGCCCCACTCCTTCAACGCCTTCGCCGCCGGGACGCGCTGGGTGTCGATGGTCTCGATCAGCTCAATGGCGGCGGACAGCCGGGCAGCGGGCGTCATTCCAAGCTTTCAGTTTCAAGAATGGCCGTAAGCCTCTAGATCAGCAGCAAATCTTTAGCGCGAAATAGATCCACATCGCCAGCAGTACCAGTACGCCGGCAAACCAGGCCGTCGAGCGCCGTCCCAGATCGTTGGAGCTCACAAAGATCCCGGCATGGGCAAAACGCGTGACCACGAACACCCATGACAACATCACGATCACGAGGTCGGCATGGCGCAACGGCAAGGCCAGCGCGATCAGGAGATAGAACAAAAGCGGCAGCTCGAACTGGTTGCGGTAGCAATTGCCGATCTGGGTGGCACGGGCGGGCCAGTTCGGCTGCCCGAGCGCGATATCCCGGATTTTGGTCTGCCCGCCGACCAGCGCCCCCCGACGCGCCCCCGCCATCCACAGCAGCAGTGCGAAGGTAAGCCCGATGAGGACGAAGACCGGCAGCATCACCATTTGAACTGACATTGGACTTCCCCCGGGGTTGAGCACGAGCCCCGCTATAGCGACCGCGCCTCCGCCTGACAAACCCGAACTCGCCGCGTTGGACCACAATCCACGCCTCACAACTACCCGCCTGAAATCGAGTTCCCAGCCATGCCGCAACGCGCTGCTGCCGGAGCGAAGGGATGTGCTAGAAAATCGGCAACGGCACGCCGGTGAGTGAGAACGCATGCGATTACCAGGTTTACGCGTCCGGCTCCGCTTGCCTTCGGTTCGTACGGTCACCCTGGTCCTCGGCATGGTTATGGCAGCGTTCCCCGGCTGGGCTGCAAGTCCCGTCGTGGTCCGGGATGGCAACACCCTGCGGCTGGGCGACATCACCTACCGGCTCGACGGGATCGATGCACCGGAGCTGGACCAGATCTGCATCGACGACCATGCCGATCCCTGGAACTGCGGCGTCGACGTCCGCGATCAATTGGCACAACTGATCGGCAAACGCCCGGTTCGATGCGACGATCACGGCCCGGACAAGAACCGCAAGGGGAGGCACAGCGGCGTCTGCACGGTCGAGGGTGAAACCACCAGCCTGAACCGGTTGCTTGTCCGTCAGGGCCAGGCCCTGAACTTCGATCCTGCCGCCAACGCCCGGTTCCGGGAAGACGAGGCCTCAGCGAAGAACGATCGCCGGGGATTGTGGAAGGGGTGTTTTGCCAGCCCCGAGGAATTCCGTCACGGCAAAAAGGACGGCGTGCTGCTCGGCGCGGCGTGTCGGGCCGACAAGGATCGTGAAATCCGCGAGGTATTGTTCCCAAGCCATCCCGCCATGCCATCCGGCTGCAGCATCAAGGGCAAGTTCGCGATGCGGGCGCGGGTCACGGGAAATATCGGCATCTATCATCTGCAGGGGTGTCGCAGTTACCCGGCGCTCACCAAGCCGGATCGCTGGTTCTGTTCGGAAGACGACGCCCAGGCGGCCGGCTTTCGCAGGGCCTATAATTGCCGGGCCAGCGCCACAAAAAAATAACGGGCCGCACCACCGCCGCGGGGTTGCGGCGATGGCCTGATATCGCTGGCCTTCTCTCCCGCGTGCAGCGTTGCTATCGTCAGCCATCAGAGGGAAGAAACGTGATGCACGGATCCGAGGACGACGCCGGGCTGGCCGGCAAGGTGGCGCTGGTGAGCGGCGGCGGTGCGGCGGGCGACGGCATCGGCAACGGCCGGGCGGCGGCGATCCTGCTGGCGCGCGCCGGCGCCAAGGTGCTGGTCGCCGATCGCGAGCTCGGGCTTGCCGAACGCACCGTCGAAATGATTGCGGCGGAAGGCGGCACGGCGGCTGCGCTGGCCTGCGACGTCACGCGGGAGGCCGATTGTCAACGGCTGGTCGAAGCCACCGTGGCGCGCTGGGGCCGGCTCGATTTCCTCGACAACAATGTCGGTGTCGGCAGCCGCGGCAGCGTCGTCGACGAGAAGCCGGAGCAATACCGGCGGGTGATGCAGATCAATGTCGAGAGCATGTTCCTGCTCTCGAAATACGCCATTCCGGCCATGATCGAGACTGCCAAAGGCGGCGCGATCGTCAACATCTCCTCGATCTCGGCGCTGCGGCCGCGCGGCCTCACGACCTATACGACCTCCAAGGCCGCGGTGATCGGCCTGACCCAGGCCATGGCGGTCGATCACGGCCGCGACAACATCCGCGTCAACTGCATCTGTCCGGGGCCGATGTACACGCCGATGGTCTATGCGGGCGGCAACGGCATGAGCGAGGCGGCACGCGCCCAGCGCGCCAACGCCTCGGTGCTGAAGACCGAAGGTACCGGCTGGGACGTCGGCCATGCCGTCAAGTTCCTGCTCAGCAATCACGCCCGCTACATCACCGGCCAGGTGCTGGTGGTCGATGGCGGCGTCACGCTGCAGGGTCCGGAACGCGAATTCACGGGATCACTGATCACCACAAGGGAGAACCATCCGATGGCCCGCCTGCCCTATCTCGAGGCCGACCAGGTCGCGCCCGAATATCGCGACATGCTGAAGCGCAACACCAATTTGCACAAGCTGCTGGTCAACTCGCCGGACATGGCGCGCGCCTTCAACGGCATCGGCGGCTACATCCGCTTCAAGAGCAAGCTCGACCCGCGGCTGCGCGAACTTGCGATTCTCCAGGTCGGCTGGATGGAAAAGTCGGAGTATGAATTCACCCATCATGTGAAGATCGGCAGGGAATTCGGCGTCACCGACGCCGATATCCGGGGCATGATGGCGGAGACCGAGGGCAAGCCCTCCGAAGCTCGAGCCGCTGGCCAAAGCGATCCTGAGAGGCGCGCGCGAGATGGTGCGCGAGCTCGCGATGTCGGACGCGACCTTCGCCGAGATCAAGAAAGAGCTCTCCAACGAGCACATGACCGATCTCGTGCTCACCATCGCGTTTTACTGCGCCGTTGTCCGCGTGCTCGCCACCATGAAGATGGACAACGAGCCCTATTACAAAGAGGTACTGCAACAGTACCCGATCCCGGGAGTGAGCCTGACATGCGCCTGAAAGATCGCGTCGCCATCGTCGTCGGCGCCGGCCAAAGTCCCGGCGAGGGCATCGGCAACGGCCGCGCCACCGCACTGACCTTCGCGCGCGAAGGCGCCAAGGTGCTGTGCGTGGATCACGACCTCGCATCGGCGCAACAGACGGTCGACATGATCAGCGCCAAGGGCGGCACGGCGGTGACCTTCAAGGCGGACGCCACCCGCAATGCCGAACTCAAGGCCATGGTCGCCGAGGCGCATGGCCGTTGGGGCCGCATCGATGTCCTGCACAACAATGTCGGCGTCAGCCTTTCCGGCGGCGACGCCGAATTGCTCGATCTCACCGAAGAAGCGCTCGATCGCTGCATCGCGATCAACCTCAAGAGCTGCATCTTCGCCGCCAAACATGTAATTCCGATCATGCGCCAGCAAAACAGCGGCGTCATCATCAACATCTCCTCGATGGCCGTCATCACCACCTACCCCTACGTCGCCTACAAGGCGACCAAGGCGGCGATGGTGTCGTTCACCGAGCAACTCGCCTATCAGAATGCGCCATATGGCATCCGCGCCAACGTCATCCTGCCCGGCCTGATGAACACGCCGATGGCGGTCGACACCCGCGCCCGGGAATTCAACAAGAGCCGCGCCGAGGTCGAAGCCGAGCGCGACGCCAAGGTGCCGCTGCGCAAGAAGCAGGGCACCGGCTGGGACGTTGCCAACGCCGCGCTGTTCCTGGCGTCCGACGAAGCGAGCTTCATCACCGGTGTAACGCTGCCGGTGGACGGCGGCGCGAGCGTGCGGCGGGGATGACAATGCGTGCCACCCGCTATCGCCGCGGTCGCTACCTGCTGGCCTATCGCGCGTTTTTCAGCGTCTGCGACGGCGTTTCGTCGAAAACCAGCCGGTAACTCTTGGAAAAATCACCGAGGTGCCAGAATCCATGTGCCAGCGCACATGCTTTGACGCTGACCTCGCCGGCCAGGAGCTGCCTTCGGACCAGCCAGAGCCGCTTTGACCGCAAATAGCGATGCAGGCTCATTCCGCGAAATTGCGACACCGCGCTGTCCATCGCGCTTACGGAAACACCGAGCTTGCGCGCCAGTTCCTCGCTGTAGATCGGAGCCGCAATGTCTGCACGAACGACATCTTCAATTTTCTGAACGATGCGGAACTGTCGACTGGAACTCCCGGTGCCGATCTGCGCCTGGCTTGCCGTGGCGAGGGCCTGGTCGACCGCAGCAAGCAGGGATTCCTTGATACCGGTTCTCGTACCGGGAACTTGCAGCGCGTCCGGCGATTCTCCGGCGAATTTCACGACCTCCCGCACCAGATCGCGGAGCCGCTGCTGCGAGGCTCTCGTTATGGCAAATATCGCGAATTGCCTGCCAATCGCAGGCCAGCCGCGGCCCTTGATCTCGGGCGTGAACATGATCGAGGCGAATTGGGTCGCAGCGCCTTCCAGCGATTTATAGCCCGCGCCGCCATGCCCTAGCGCGAGGAGGGATCTATCATTCTCGACGCCGTTGAACCGGATTGGAAAACGATCGTCCATGGTAAAGCCGACCGACGTGCAGTTTCTGGCAAGCTCCGCGTCGAGCAGTCTTGGAAAGGACCTGATCAGATTGATGTCGCAGCCGCGCAGAATGGAGGACCGTCTGATGCGCCGAGATCCTTCGCGAAAGCGGCGTGAAATCGACATCGATCGAACGCACCGCCTGCCGATACTGGTCAATGTCGAAATAGCGAAAGCTTTGCAGGGCCGGCGCCCCGGGCGGGCGTGCAGTCATGAAAATCAAAAAGGCCAATGAATTGATCACGTACGGTAGCGGACTATTCGACCCCCGTACACCGCGATTCCCGGGCTATCCCCCGGCGTGCTATCGCCCGGAAGAGGTGCCGCGCGCGAGACCCGCGACCGCGCCCTAACAGCCCGAAATGTCGAAAGATTTGGGGAATTTCGATAGCGTTTTCACCGGATTTTAACCGTCCGACAACGCCTGCATGGAAAACTGCGGCGACGGGGTGAAGGGGGTCGACGGGCCTGGCGAGCAGATCGAGGTTTCTGGCGATGGGGTCGGTTTCCCATCGACAAGAGATCTGACGCCATCCGCACGGCCGTGGGATTTTTGACTGCCGCGGGCGGCCGATCGCTGCCTGCTTCATTATGCAAGTTCCGGGAAGCAAGCAGCAATGTCGCTGGCAACAAAGGCTTGGGTGGGATTGAACGGCGAGATCGAAACTCCGCGATGCGTCAATTGTCGGGCGCCGATGCGGCATTCGTGCTCCGAACAGGAAAGCCCGAACCTTGAATGCCGCATTTATGAATGCGTCAAATGCCGCAGCACACAGACCTTTGTCACGCCCGACCGTTGAGCGCGCCAGTTCACGCATGGGGATACCAGGTGCAGATCGTTGCCTCGCGTGTTTATCCTTTCCTCGATGCGTCTTCGCTCCAGGAATGCCTTGCGCGCGATACGCTGCTTCGAACCCATGACGGAGCCTACATTCTGCACATGACATCCGGCGACGAGACCGGGCACCAGGACCGTTTGATCTGGCTCGATAGCCGGTCGGCGCTGATGTGGGTCAACGCATCGGCGGAAGAATACGGGATGGAGTGGAGGTAGGTTAGAGTGCCCCGGCGCGCGAGAGGCACCGGAGCCTCGCCCGGCGAATCTCGCGCAGATGCTGCAATCGCGATTCAGTTGGTATTGAACTCGTCGGTCAGGATCGGCCCAAACAGTACCCAGCGCTGGCCGTCGAACTTCATCATCTGGAATTGCTTGTTGATGCGCCAATCATCCGGTGCGGTAGAGACCGTCATGCCCGGCAGCGCGAGGTCAGCGACGAAGCCCTTGATGTTCGTCGCCTGCTTCATGATGTTTGCGCGCGTGAGATCATCGCCGCATTGCTTGAGTATCTGCACAAGCAGCGCCGCGGTTGAGTAGCCGTAGGTCGCGATGCCGCTGTTGGCGTCCTCGGCCGGAGCATATTTCGCCATGAAAGCCTTGTAACGTATCATGCCCTCGTCGTTAGCCCATTGCGGGTCCAGCGGGTCCTTGCCGTAATTGACCGAAATAATGCCCTTGGCGTTCTCAACGCCGGCTGGAACCAGCGTTTGGCTGACCGGCGTCGCGTTGATATCGAGAATTTGGACCGGCTTCCAGCCGAGTTCGGCGGCTTTCTTGATCGCCTGCGCGCCGAATTTCGGCGTCGTGATATTGTAGAACAGGTCAGCGCCGGAAGCCTTCAGCGTCACCATCTGCGAGTCGACGGTCGGATCGGACAATTCGTAGGACGCCTCGGCGACGATCATGCTCGAAGCCTTCGCCCCGAGCGCGTCCTTCAGTCCCTTGACGTAGTCTTTTCCGAGGTCGTCGTTCTGATAGAGAATGGCGATCTTCGCGTTCGGATGGTTGGCAAGAATGTATCTTGCGTAGATGTGCGCTTCCGACTGGTAGTTGGGGTTGAAAGCGATCGTCCACGGGAAATTCTTCGGATCGGTGAAACGCGTCGCGCCGGTCGAGGCCAGAAGCTGCGGCACTTTTTTCTCGTTCAGATATTTCTGTACCGCGGCATTCGGTGGCGTGCCGATGATCTGGAAGGTGGTAAGGACCTCGTCGCCTTCGACAAGCTTGCGCACCTGCTCGACCGTCTTTGGCGGACTGTAGCCGTCGTCGTACTGAATGAGATTGACCTTGCGCCCGTTGATTCCGCCCTGCTCGTTGATCATGCGGAGATAGGCGGCCTGCACCTTGCCGATGCTGCCGTAGGCGGAAGCCGGTCCACTGAGAGGAATGGTCTGACCGACCTTGATCTCCGTGTCGCTCGCTCCGGTGTCATATTTCTTCTGTGCGAGTGCGGGTGTCGCGAATGCCGCGCCGAGCATCAACGCGAGAGCAGCCGTGGACCGGAATAAAGCCATGCCTTCCTCCCCAAAAAGCGGTCGCGGTACTTCGCCGCCACCGTCGTTGCTGAGCCTACACTAAAACAAAGCGCGATGAAAAGTCCGCAATGCTTCCGGCGGTCCGCCGCCGCCTCACCCGGCTCGCCGCCACATCGGGGGACGCGCCTTCACGGGATCAAGCAGCGACCAGTCGCCCTGCTCCAGCGCATATCCCTTGGGGAACGGCGGCCGCAGTTCCAATCCCAGCGAACGGACAACGCGGTCGTCGCGATAATAGCCCTGCAGCACCACGCGGGCGAGCGTGGCCACAGCCGCGCCGCCCGACGCACGGAATTCCGCCGCAACCATTTCGCGCCGCGCCGCGTCGAGATCGGCAAGCGGCATGCCCGCGAGCCGCGCGAGCTGATCGAGCGCCTGGCGCACCATCCCGGTGTCGCGGCCAAGCGTTGCGACGATGTCGGCCTGAATGATCGCGTCGTCCGCGCCGGGCACGCCGTATTCCGTACTCGCGGGGATCATCACGCCGGCAATGATGCGCAAATCGTCGCGCTGGGCGGCTGTCAGGGTTGTTTCCGCGGCCATGGTCTCCTCAATCAAACAAATTGGCGAGCCGCTGCTTCATCTGATCGGCGATGTAAAGCGCGACGGCCTGGATGGTGGAAGTCGGGTTCACCCCGCCCGCGGTGACGAACACGCTGCCGTCGACGATGAACAGGTTCTTGACGTCATGCGACCGGCCCCATTCGTTGACCACCGAACGCGCGGGGTCGCTGCCCATCCGCGCCGTGCCGAGCAAATGCCAGCCGCCATACAGGATCGGACAGTTCACGCAGATATCGCTGGCGCCCGCGGCAGCGAGAATTTCCTTGCCGCGCGCGACGCCGTGTTCCAGCATTTTGGCGCTGTTCTCGCCGATGGTGTAATCGACGCGCGGGGCCGGTATGCCGTGGCAATCCCTGAGCACGGGGTCGAGCGTGACCCGATTGTGCTCCTCCGGCAGGTCTTCGCAGATCGCCGCCAGGCCGAGCCGGTGGCCGTTGAGGCGGCGGAACACCGCATGGTGATCCGCGCCCCAGGGCAGCAGACCCCTGGCCTCGCTGGTGACGGCCTCCATCACCGGCCCGATGCCGCGGCCGAACTGGAACGCATAGCCGCGCACAAAGCCGCGCGCGGGATCTGTCTCGTAGAATTCCTTGCTCCACAGGCAGGTCGGCGGCGCGCGGTTGCTGTCGGTCGGCTCATCGACATAGCCATAGAGCTGGGCATAGGGATGAAACATCAGGTTCTTGCCGACCAGCCCGCTGGAATTGGCCAAGACCATCGGGAAACCGGCTTGACGCTGAATTCAACAGCAGCCGCGGCGTGCCGACGCCGTTGCAGGCGACCACAACCACTTCCGCCGGCTGGAACTGCTCGACACCGTTCTGATCGTAATACACGACGCCACTGGCCATGCCGTGTTCGATTGGTGGTGATCTCGCGCACCCGGCAATGCGTCTTGAGCTCGACCCCGGCGCGCAGCGCCGCCGGCCAGTAGGTGATGTCGGTGCTCGCCTTGGCGCCCTGCGCGCAGGCCGGCGTGCAATGGCCGAGGTTGATGCAGCGCGCCCGCCCCTCATAGTCGACGGTGGCAACAGTGGTATCCGACGGCCACCAGTGCCAGCCGAGCTTGTTCATCGCCGTCGCCAGCCGCGCCCCGGAACGGCCGAGCGGCTGCGGCGGCATCGGCGGCTGGGTGGGCGGAGAGGCCGGATCGCCGGCAAGCCCGGAGACCCCCATCATGCGGTCGTTCTCGGCGAAGAACGGCGCCAGGGTGTCGTAATCGATCGGCCAGTCGTCGGCGACGCCGTCCAGCGTGCGGACCCGAAAATCCGACGGATGCAGCCGCGGAAAATGCGCGGTGTACATGATGGTGCTGCCGCCGACGCCGTTGAAGTTCAACACCTTGATCGGCGAGTTGTCGTCGTTGACCGGATAATCCTCGGGTCGCGCGCGGATGTTCGGGCTTGGCGAATAGTCGCCATAGAAGCGCGCCTCCCAGTCCCGCCCGGTACTGGGATATTTGGCGGGATTCATCCAGTCGCCCTGCTCGAGGCAAAGGATGTGCATTTTGGTGTCGGCAAGGCTCCAGGCCACCGCGGCGCCGGACGCGCCGGCACCGATGATCAGGACGTCGACAGGCTCGTTCATTCCTGCCTCTTTTTTGTCTAAGCCTTGTCCGGCCCGACCCGAACCAGTTGCTTGCCGAAATTGGCGCCCTTCAGAAGTCCCATGAACGCGGCCGGCGCGCTGTCCAGGCCCTCGGTGATGAATTCGCGATGCTTGACCTTGCCCTCGCGTACCCATTGCGACATGTCGCGGAGGAAGTCGGCATGACGCGCGGCAAAGTCGCTGACGATGAAGCCGCGGATGGTCAGGCGCTTGGTCAATACCGTGCGCATCATCGACGAAGCCCATTTCGGCGCGGTCGCTTCGGTGTCGTTGTAATGCGCGATCAGTCCGCACACCGGAACCCGCGCGAACGCGTTGAGCAGCGGAAACACCGCCTCGAACACCGCGCCGCCGACATTCTCGAAATAGACGTCGATGCCTTTCGGGCAGGCTTCCTTCAGTTTGACGGCAAGCTCGGGATCGCGGTGGTCGAGGCAATCGTCGAAGCCGAGTTCGCTCTTGACGTATTCGCATTTGTCCTTGCCGCCGGCGATGCCCACGGCGCGCGCGCCCTTGATCCTGGCGATCTGCCCGACCGCCGAGCCGACCGCGCCGGAGGCGGCGGCGACAACGACGGTTTCGCCCGGCTGCGGCTTGCCGATGTCGAGCAGCCCGGCATAGGCGGTCATGCCGGGCATGCCGAGCACGCCAACCGCGGCCGAGACCGGCCCGAGTTTGGGATCGATCCTGTTCAATCCCTTGCCATCCGAGATCGCATGGGTTTGCCAGCCGGCGCGCGACAACACGATGTCGCCTTTGGCGAAAGCGGGATTGTGGGAGGCGATCACTTCGGAAACGGTGCCGCCTTCCATCACGCCGCCGATCGGCACCGGCGTCGCATAGGACGGTCCATCGCTCATCCGGCCGCGCATATAGGGATCGAGCGACAGCCAGATGGTGCGCAACAGAACCTGGCCCTCGCCGGGCACCGGCTGGGTGTATTCCTCGATACGGAAGTCTGACGCCTTGGGCTCGCCGACCGGACGAGAGGCGAGAACGACGCGTTTGACCTGCGACATGATTGGTTTCCTCCGATTGTTGTTCTGCCCGTCGCAATGACGGGTTACGCCGAGCGGTTCTTCAGGCGCGGCCGGACTATCCCCCGCCCGGATAATTCGGGGCTTCGCGGGTGATGGTGACGTCATGGACATGGCTTTCGCGCAGGCCCGCGCCGGTGATGCGGACGAATTCCGCCTTTTCATGGAACTCGGCCAGGTTCTTGGCGCCGACATAACCCATCGCCGCGCGCAGCCCCCCGGCGAGCTGGTGCATGACGTTGCCGACCGGCCCCTTGTAGGGCACCTGGCCCTCGATGCCTTCCGGCACCAGTTTCAGGGTGTCCTTGATGTCCTGCTGGAAATAGCGGTCGGCGGAGCCGCGCGCCATCGCACCCACCGAACCCATGCCGCGATAGGCCTTGTAGGAGCGGCCCTGCCACAGAAACACCTCGCCCGGCGTCTCGTCGGTACCCGCCAGCAGCGAGCCGACCATGGCGATGTCGGCGCCGGCGGCCAGCGCCTTGGCGAGGTCGCCGGAATACTTGATGCCGCCATCGGCGATGACCGGCACGTTGGCCTTTTTCGCCGCCTCGACCGCATCCATGATCGCGGTCAGTTGCGGCACGCCGACGCCCGCGACAATCCGGGTGGTGCAGATCGAGCCGGGACCGATGCCGACCTTGATCGCGTCGGCGCCGGCGTCGATCAGCGCCTGCGCGCCTTCCCGGGTGGCAATGTTGCCGGCGATGACCTGTACCGCATTGGAGAGCCGCTTGATGCGGTTGACGGCTTCCAGCACCCGCGATGAATGGCCATGCGCGGTGTCCACCACGATCACGTCGACCCCGGCGTCGATCAGCCGCTCGGTGCGCTCGTAACCGCCCTCGCCGACGGTGGTCGCGGCGGCGACCCGCAGCCGTCCCTGCGCGTCCTTGCAGGCGAGCGGATGCGCGACCGCCTTTTCCATGTCTTTCACGGTGATCAACCCGACGCAGCGATACTGTTCGTCCACCACCACCAGCTTCTCGATGCGATGCTGGTGCAGCATCCGCTTCGCCTCGTCCTGGCCGACGCCTTCGCGCACCGTCACCAGGTTTTCATGTGTCATCAGTTCGGAGATCTTCTGGCGCGGATCGGTGGCAAACCGCACGTCGCGGTTGGTCAGGATGCCGACCAGCTTGCCCGGCACGCCCTTGGCGCCGCCGATGACCACCGGAATGCCGGAGATGCCATGATCCTTCATCAGCGTCAGCGCGTCCGACAGCATGGCGTCGGGAGCGATGGTCAGGGGATTGACCACCATGCCGGACTCGAACTTCTTGACCTGCCGCACCTGGGCGGCCTGACCGTCGATATCGAAATTGCGGTGCACGACGCCGATGCCGCCCGACTGCGCCATCGCGATCGCCATCCGCGCCTCGGTGACGGTGTCCATCGCCGAGGCGATGATCGGAATGTTGAGCGGGATCGAGCGGGTGACATGGGAGCGAATGTCGGCTTCAGAGGGCAGAATATCCGACAGGCCGGGCTTCAGAAGCACATCGTCGAATGTGTAGGCCTCGCGTATCCCCTGCATTCCCTGCATCAATACCATTGCCAACTCCATTCGGCGGCGGGTTCGCCGCGCTAGTCCCGGGGGATGAGCGGATTCGACGGCGAAGCGTCAGCATCGTCGGCGAATCAAATCCCATCGATAGGGTTGGCGGTGGTCGATAGCACGGCGGAACGCCGAATCAAAGCGTTTGCCTGCCATGCACAGGCTTTTCCTCGCTGGCTCCCGCGCTTTGCTGTATCAGCCGGTGGATCCAGCGGGCTCGGCCGGCTGACCGCCCGCGCGCAATCACGCATGATTTAGGTGTTTTCAAAGGTTTCACAATGGCCTGCTCCACGATCGGGTGATACAGCCCTTGCTCCCGCCCCGCTCCCTTCCTGTTGTCCTACCCCCATTTTGATGACCAGAGAACGCCTGATCCCGCTCATCGTGGCCACCGCCCTGTTCATGGAGAACATGGATTCCACGGTCATCGCGACTTCGCTTCCGGCGATCGCGGCCGACATCGGCACCAGCCCGCTGACGCTGAAGCTTGCCATTACCTCCTATCTGCTGGCGCTCGCGGTTTTCATTCCGGCGAGCGGCTGGACCGCCGACCGGTTCGGGGCGCGCACGGTGTTCAGCCTGGCCGTCGCTGTCTTCATGGTGGGATCGATCGGCTGCGCGCTGTCCTCCTCGGTCACCGATTTCGTGATCGCGCGTATCCTGCAGGGGGCCGGCGGCGCCATGATGACCCCGGTCGGGCGGCTGGTGCTGCTGCGCTCGATCGACAAGAGCGCGCTGGTGAATGCGATGGCCTGGGTCACGGTGCCGGCGCTGGTCGGGCCGGTGATCGGTCCGCCGCTCGGCGGTTTCATCACCACCTATCTGTCCTGGCACTGGATCTTCCTGATCAACATTCCGATCGGCCTGCTCGGCATCACCCTCGCGCTGCGCTACATCGATCCAATCCGGAGCGAAGACCCCGAGCGCTTCGATCTCTACGGGCTGCTGCTGGCCGGGGTCGGGCTCGGCGGCATCGCCTTCGGGCTTTCGGTCGCGGGTCTCAATTTGCTGCCGTGGCCCGTTGTCATCGCGCTGATCGCGATCGGTTCCATTTCGATGACGCTCTATGTGATCCACGCCCGGCGCACGGCCTCGCCGGTGCTGGATTTTGCGCTGTTGCGGCTGCCGACCATGCGCGCCAGCATCATCGGCGGCTTCATGTTCCGGCTCGGCATCGGTTCGTTGCCGTTTCTGCTGCCGCTGTTGATGCAGGTCGGATTCGGGCTGTCGCCGCTTCGCTCGGGCCTGGTGACTTTTGCCTCGGCGGTCGGCGCCATGGGCATGAAGACGCTGGCGGCGCGCATCATCCGCACCTTCGGCTTCCGCAACATCATGACCATCAACGCGGTCGTCAGTTCGGTCTTTCTTGCCGCCTGCGCGCTGTTCACGATCGCAACGCCGCTGCTGCTGATCATGATCCTGCTCGTGGTCGGCGGCTTCTTCCGTTCGCTGCAATTCACCGCCATCAACACGCTGGCCTATGCCGAAGTCGAGCCGACGCTGATGAGCCGCGCCACCACGCTGGTCAGCGTCAACCAGCAACTGGCGGTGTCCGCCGGCGTCGCGGTCGGCGCCGCCTCGGTGGAATCCACCATGTGGCTGCACCGGGTCAGCGAACTCAGCGCAGCCGATTTCGCCCCGGCGTTCATCGTGGTGTCGATCATCTCGACCATTTCGGCGTATTTCTTTTTCGAGATGCCGGCCGATGCCGGCCACCAGGTCTCGGGCCGCGGCGTGATCGTGGTCGCCTCCCCGGAACGCGACGCCGAGCCGGAGGAGACCGCCGCCAGCGAAACCGCCAACGCCCGCGATCAGCGGCTGGGGTGAATTCCAGTTCCCCGTCATTGCGAGCGCAAGCGAAGCAATCCATGGCGCGCTGTCATTCCGGGGCGATGCGAAGGGAAGCATCGAACCCGGAATGACGGCGCGCGGTGGATTGCTTCGTCGCTTTGCTCCTCGCACTGACGGCGGGGAATCAGCTTAGGACTTGGCGCCGCGAAATCCGGTCGCCAGCACGTAGCGTTCGGAGGAATCCTGCCGGCTCGATGCCGGCTTGACGTGACGCACGCTGGCAAAGTCGCGCTTGAGCCGCGCCAGCAGGTCCGCGTCCGCGCCGCTTTGAAACACCTTGGCGACGAATGCGCCGCCGGGATTGAGAACGTCGGCGGCGAACGCGGCAGCACCTTCGACCAGACCAAGTATCCGGAGTTGATCGGTCTTGCGGTGGCCGGTGGTGTTGGCGGCCATATCCGACAGCACCACGTCGGCGCGACCGTCCATCATGCCAAGCAGCTTGCCCGCCGCGTCGGCGGCAAGAAAATCAAGCTGCGCAAAGCTGACGCCCGGTATCTCCGGCATCGCCAGCAGGTCGATCGCGACCACCTTGCCCTTGCCGTCGGCGGCGCCGACGCGCCTGGCGGCGACCTGGCTCCAGCCGCCGGGTGCCGCGCCGAGATCGACCACCGTGAGCCCCGGCTTGAGCAGGCGGTATTTGTCGTCGATTTCGATCAGCTTGTAGGCGGCGCGCGAACGAAAGCCATCCCGTTTGGCCTGCGCCACATAGGGATCGTTAAGCTGCCGCTCCAGCCACAGCTTCGACGACAGCTTGCGCTTGCCGCCGGTCTTGACCGTGACATGCAGCCGCCCGGTGGTGTCTTTCGCCATGTCGGTATTGCCTGCGTTCGAACAAACCGGGTTTCCGGACGGGCTCTACCACATTGCCGCCGAATGCGCCTATCGGCATCCGCCGAGCGCGCCGTCCTCGCGCATCATCTCGACCAGCATGCCCTCGCGCAGGCCGCGATCGGCGACGCGCAGCCGCGGCAGCGGAAAGGCGTGGCGGATGGCATCGAGAATGGCGCAGCCGGCGAGCACCAGATCGGCGCGCTCGACGCTGATGCAATGGTTGCTGGCGCGTTCCTGGTAGCTCATGCCGAGCAGCCGCGCGATGGTCGCGGTGACATCGGCATTGTTCATCCAGATGCCGTCGATCCGGCGCCGATCGTATCGCGGCAGATTGAGATGGACCCCGGCGAGCGTCGTCACCGTGCCCGAGGTGCCGAGCAGGTGCATGTCCCGGAGATCGGCGCCGTGCTTGGCTGCGAACGGGGCGACGTGTTTCGCGACCTCCTGCACCATCAGCGCATAGGATTGTGCGGTGACGTCCCTGCCGCCGAAATGCTCGGCCAGCGTGACGACGCCGAGCGGGATCGACATCCAGGCCCTGATCCGCGGCACCGCGTTTTGCTGCTGCGGATTGTGCTCGATCCGAACCAGTTCGGTCGACCCGCCGCCGATGTCGAACAGGATTGCGCCGCGTCCGCTCGGGTCAAGCAGCGGCGAGCAGCCGAGCACCGCGAGGGCGGCCTCGGTCTCGCGGTCGATCACTTCGAGCCGGATGCCGGTCTCGGCCGCAACCCGATCCCGAAAACCTTCCGCATTCGACGCCGCGCGGCAGGCCTCGGTCGCGATCAGTCGCAGGCGTTTGGCCTTCCTGGACGCGATCTTGTCACGGCAAATGCTCAAGGCCGCGACGGCGCGCTCGATCGCGGCTTCGCTGATGCAACCGGTCGCCGAGATGCCTTCGCCGAGCCGGATGATCCGCGAGAACGAATCGACCACGCGAAAGCCATCCCCCGCCGGACAGGCGATCAAGAGCCGGCAATTGTTGGTGCCGAGATCGAGCGCGGCATAGACGTGGGAGCCCGCGCCCAGCCCCGCTTGCTCGCTTCCGCCTGCCGCAGCCCGTCCCTGCGGGCTTCCGCGCGGCGAGGAGCCGTCGCGAAGCCGCGTGCCGTCGTTCATCCAATATCTTTCCGCGGCCAGCTCTGGCCGCCGGGGATTTCCGTTCACGGAAACTTTAGCAGCGCCGACACGGGGCGCAACTGCCACGCGTCTCCGGGACGGCCGGGAAACGCTATCGCGCTGCAATAATCGGTCATCCCGGGGCGAAGCCAAAGGGTATCTCGAGATTCCGGGTTCGCGCTGACGCGCGCCCCGGAACGACGGGTGGCAGTTCCCTGTTCACGCCGCCGCCTGTTCGCGCGGCTGGTAGATCGCGGTGTGCTGGCAATGAGCCACCGGTGTGCGGCCGTTGGCGATCACCAGCGCGTCGAGCTCGACGAAGCGGTGGCCCTTCTTTTCGTAATTGCCGGTGACTTTGGCCCGGGCGGTCAGCTCATCGCCGGTTTGCGCGGCGGCAACAAGCTGCATCCGGCTGCCGACATGGATCCATGGCCCGAGAATGGCATTGTCGACCAGCACGCTGTTCATGGTTCGCAGCAGCAGGCCCGGATGGCCAAGGCCTTCCATCGCATAAATCGGGCTGGTTTCGCGGATATCCGCCAGATATTGCCGCGCGGCATCGCCTGCCCAGGCGCGCGGCACCGCACCGAGCCATTTGCCGACCGGGTAGGACGCCGCATTCACCGGGCGGCGCTCGCTGACCGCGGCGGCTTCGCTGAAGTCCGAAATCGAGAGCGAGGGCGCCGATGCCGGCAGCGATGCGCTGCCGGTCGCGCACGGCTCGCCCCGACTTTCGACGTGAAGCGATAGCACGCCGTCGCGCTCCTCGCCGCCGACCTCGGCGATCTCGCCGTCATAGACCGGCTTGACAAAGCGCGCCTCGATCAAGCCGCGCTCGAGAAAGGCGCGGCCCCATTTTGCAATCGGCACATGCATCATGTAGGCGATGACGTCGACACCCGGCACCAGCCCGCCGCGGAATCCGTACCGTCGCGCCACCGCGTCGTCATGAATTTTGTTGTCCGATTTCCTGGAGGTGTTGTAAGCCGACACGCGGTACGCCTCGGTCGGATCTGTCATGCCTGTTCCCCTGATTCTGACGGTCTTTTCGGCCCCGATCGTACGCAAAGCGATGGTCGTGGCAAGCGTGTTCCCGGGGCGCGTTTTGCTCGCGTTTTTGTGCCCCATGGGCTACCACCCGGCGACGACCGCAGCCGCCAGCCAAGAACCACCGATGACGCCAAGCACCAACGCCATCCGCATTTACGTCGATGCCGACGCCTGCCCGGTCAAGGATGAAATCTACCGCGTCGCCATCCGGCACGGCCTGCCGGTCAGCGTGGTCGCCGGCAATTTCATTCGGGTGCCGCCGGACCCGCTGATCGAGCGCATCGCGGCGGGTTCCGGCATGGATGCCGCCGATGACTGGATTGCGGAACGTGCCGGAAAGGGCGATATCGTCATCACCGCCGATATCCCGCTGGCAAGCCGCTGTGTAAAGACAGGCTGCGAGGTGATTGCGCCGAACGGCAAGCCATTCACGGAGCAGTCGATCGGCATGACGCTGGCAGTTCGCAACCTGATGACCGATCTGCGCTCCTCGGGCGAAGTGACCGGCGGCCCCAGATCGTTCGCCCCGCGCGACCGCTCGGCGTTTCTGTCGGCGCTTGACCAGACCATCCGCCGTATCCAGCGCCAGCGTGCCGAGCAGAAGCAGGATTGAACCGAAGACGATGGCGCCTCCCCTGATCCAGATGAAAGACATCGCGCTGACCTTCGGCGGCACGCCACTATTGTCCGGCGTCGAATTGTCGGTGTCCGCGGGCGAGCGGGTCGCCCTGATCGGCCGCAACGGGTCCGGGAAATCGACGCTGCTGAAGATCGCCGCAGGTCTGGTCGAGCCCGACCGCGGCAGCCGCTTCGTGCAACCGGGCGCGACCATCCGCTATCTGCCGCAGGAACCGGATTTCGCCGGTTATGCCACCACCCTGGCCTATGTCGAGGCCGGACTTGGCCCCGGCGACGATCGCTATCCGGCGCGCTATCTCCTGGAGCAGCTCGGCCTTCGCGGCGATGAAGATCCGGCGCAGGTGTCCGGTGGCGAGGCTCGCCGCGCCGCATTGGCGCGCGTGCTGGCGCCGTCGCCGGATATCCTGCTGCTCGACGAGCCGACCAACCATCTCGATCTCACCACCATCGAATGGCTGGAAAGCGAACTCGGCAGCCGCCGCAGCGCGCTGGTCCTGATCAGCCATGACCGGCGGTTCCTGTCGAACCTGTCGCGCAGCACGGCGTGGCTCGATCGCGGCCAGATCAGGCAGATCGACCGCGGCTTTGGCGCCTTCGAGGCCTGGCGTGACGAGGTGCTGGCCGAGGAAGAGCGCGAACAGCACAAGCTTGACCGCAGAATCGTCAACGAGGAGCACTGGCTGCGCTACGGTGTTTCCGGTCGCCGCAAGCGCAATGTCAAGCGGCTCGGCAATCTCCACGCATTACGCCAGCAGCGCCGCGACCATCGTGGCGCCACCGGCAGCGCCAACCTTGCCGCCGCCGAAGCCGACAAGTCCGGCAAGCTCGTCATCGAGGCCCGCAACGTCAGCAGGCGCTATGGCGATCGCAGGATCGTCGAGGACTTCTCGATCCGCATCCAGCGCGGCGACCGCCTCGGCGTCGTCGGGCCGAACGGCGTCGGCAAGACCACGCTGGTCGACATGCTGACGGGGGCGCAGCCGCCCGATACCGGCTTGATCCGGCTTGGCGCCAATATCGAGATGGCGACGCTCGACCAGCACCGCGAAAGCCTCGATCCCAAATCGACGCTGGCCGAGGCCCTGACCGGCGGGCGCGGCGATCACGTCATGGTCGGCGGCCAGCCCAAGCACGTCGTCAGCTATATGAAGGACTTCCTGTTCGCGCAGGAACAGTTGCGCACCCCGCTCGAAGTGCTTTCGGGCGGCGAACGCGGGCGCCTGATGCTGGCACGGGCGCTGGCCAAGCCCTCCAACCTGCTGGTGCTGGACGAGCCCACCAACGATCTCGATCTCGAAACCCTCGATGTGCTGGAGGAAATGCTCGGCGATTATCAGGGCACCGTGATCCTGATCAGCCATGACCGCGATTTCCTCGATCGCGTGGTGACTTCGGTGATCGTGCCGGAGGGCAATGGCCGCTGGATCGAATATGCCGGCGGCTACACCGACATGCTGGCGCAGCGCGGTGCGGACCTGAAACGCGAACCGGCCAAGCCTGCTCCTGCCGTCGAGAGCGCCAAGGCAGCCGCCAAAGGCGGCGCGCCCGCCAATGCTGCGAAGCGGCGGCTCAATTTCAACGAAAAACACGCGCTGGAAACGCTGCCCAAAGCCATCGCCAAACTCCACGCCGAGATTGCGAAGCAACAGCGGCAGCTCGATGATCCCAACCTCTACCGGAACGACCGCCAGAAATTCGATTCCGCTTCGGCCGCGCTCTCCGCCGCGCAACGGCAATTGCAGGCCGCCGAGGACAAATGGCTGGAACTGGAAATGCTGCGCGAAGAGATCGAACAGGCATAACCGATGACGACACCGCTTGCCGCCAAAATCGCCCGCGACTACGGCACACCCGCCGCGGTGATCGACATGGACCGCGTCGAGCGCAACATCGCGCGCATCCAGGCGGCCTGCGATGCCGCCGGCGTTGCCAACCGGCCGCATATCAAGACCCACAAGAGTCCGATGCTGGCGAAGCTGCAGATTGCCGCCGGCGCCAAGGGCATCACTTGCCAGAAGCTCGGCGAAGCCGAGGTGATGGCGGATGCCGGCATCGACGACATCCTGATCAGCTACAATCTGATCGGGGAAGAAAAAATGGCGCGGCTCGGCGCGCTGCAGGCCAAGGCCGATATGACGGTTGCCGTCGACAATTCCGTCGTCGTCGCAGGCCTGCCGCTGGCCGCGCGAAGTTCCGGACGGCCGCTCGCGGTCGTGGTCGAATGCGATACCGGACGCAAGCGCGCCGGCGTCGAGACGCCCGCCGAAGCGATTGCACTCGCACGCGAGATCGCGGCGGCGGATGGGCTGCGATTTGCCGGGTTCATGCTGTATCCGACCGAGACCGGCTGGGCGGAGGCGCAGCGCTTCTTTGACCAGGCACTGGCCGGCGTCCGCGCGCACGGCCTTGACGCGACCATGGTTTCCACCGGCGGCACACCAAACCTGAAGAATGTCGGCAAGCTCAAGGGTGCCACCGAACACCGGCCCGGTACCTACATCTACAACGACCGCATGCAGGTCGCGGCCGGCGTCGCCGGCTGGGATGACTGTGCCCTCCATATCTACTCGACCGTCGTGAGCCGCGCCGGACCCGACCGCGGCATTCTCGATGCCGGATCAAAGACGCTGACCTCCGATACCGGCGGCGGACTGGACGGTCACGGCCTCATTCTCGAACATCCCGAAGCCCGGATCGCGCGCTTTGCCGAAGAGCATGGCTTTCTCGATCTGACGCGCAGCAACACCCGCCCCGGTGTCGGCGACGTGGTGCGGATCGTGCCCAATCATGTCTGTGTCGTCGTCAACATGATGGACGAGGTGGTGATGGTCCGGGGCGAGGAAATCATCGGCACACTGCCGGTCGCCGCGCGCGGAAAATTGCGGTGATGTTTCCATCGTCATGTATGGACGGCCTCCTCTCGGCAAGGGCTTGTTTGGTGTTTCGGCAAACGGATCGGGGAGCGGTCATGTATACGGCCTCTGAATGCGGTCGCTGACCGCGGGCCCTGATGGAGATCGCGGATCGAATTCCAATCATTCCGGCGTGCTGTGACGCGCGATGACGGTACGGAGTGTTTCGATCCCGGTTTCCTGACCATTTTGCCATCACACCATAGTTGCCCTTTCCGACAGATGAGCGCGAGCGCGGCGGCTGTCGCCCTCCAATCAGGCAGCAGCCGACGCGCTCGCGCGAGCCCGGTACTTCTCTCCTTTGGCCAGCATGGCCCAGATGATACGCGCGGTCTTGGCGGCGAGCGCCACCATGACGACCTTATAGGGACGACGCGCCAGCAGCTCGCGCAGCCACGGGTCGCTGACACCGCGCCGCTTCTGGTGGCGCAGATAGCCGCTCGCCCCACTGATCAGCAGGGCTCGCAGCATGCGGTCGCCCCGTTTGGAGATGCGGCCTGGACGATGCTTGCCGCCGGTGCCGTGATCGCGGCCGGTCAGTCCGATCCAGGCCGCAAAATCGCGGCCCGAGCGGAACACCTTCGCATCAGCCACCTTGGCCAGAACCGTGCTGGCGATGATCGGGCCGACGCACGGCACCTCCATCAGCCGGCGCGCCTCGCGATCGGCGCGGGCGGCTTGCGTAATCTGTCGCTCCAGCGCGCGCTCATCGGCATCGAGCGCCTGCCAATGCCTGGCCAGAACCAGCAACGTGCCCCGCATCAGCTCCGGGATCTCCGCGTTTGCCGTTTCGAGCCGGGCCATCAGCTCGCGCAATCCCCTGATGCCCTGCGCCGCCACGATCCCGAGTTCGCCCAGCGCAGCCCGCAGCGCATTCGCCGCCATCGTGCGCTGCCGCACCAGCAGCGCCCGCGTGGTATGAACCGCCATCGTCGCTTGCTGCTCCACGCTCTTTACCGCCACGAACCGCATCGTCGGCCGGCCCACCGCCTCGCAGATCGCCTCCGCGTCGCGGCCATCGTTCTTGTTGCGCTTCAGGTAGGGTTTCACATAGGCCGGCGGCATCAGCCGCACCTCGTGGCCATAACGGCCGATCACCCGCGCCCAATGGTGCGCGCTGCCACAGGCCTCCATCCCCACCAGGCACGGCGGCAGTTGCGCAAAAAACTTCTCCACCGCACCACGCCGAAGCTGACGCCGCACCACCACCCCTCCCGACGCGTCAATCCCGTGAACCTGGAACACGTTCTTCGCCAAATCCAAACCAATCATGCTAATCTCGCCCATGGACGGCTCCCTTGTCTGGTCGAATCGATATCACCAGTCTGGCACACTGATGCCGTCGGGGGCCGTCCACACCATCATTCCGGGGTGCGCGCCAGCGTGAACCCGGAATGACAGGATGGGTTCATGGTTCTCGACGCGCAACCTGACTCCCTGCTTTCGCATCCAGCCATTTCTGCACACCCCTGCCGGCCGCCGCGCCGGTAGCCAACGTGGCCTGCAGCAGATAGCCGCCGGTCGGCGCTTCCCAGTCGAGCATTTCGCCGGCAGCGAAGGTGCCGGGCAAGCGGCGGATCATGAAGTCGGCGTCCAGTTCGTCGAATGCAATACCGCCCGCAGTGGAGATCGCCCGCGCGATCGGCGCGACGCCGTTGAGCTTGACGGGCACCGCATTGATCCAGTCGGCCAGATCGGCAGGCGATAGCGACGCCAGCGACACCGCCGAGGCCGTCGCCGCTTCCTGCAGCAATCCGATGCCGACCGGGGCCAGATGCACCGCCTTGCGCAGCCAGTTTGAAACCGATTGCCTGCCTCTCGGCATCGACAGCCGCCCGACCAGGTCGCCGCGTGCGAGATCCGGCCGCAATGCAATGCGCAAGGTCGCCGGCCCGGCACCGTCGATCGCCTCGCGCAAGTCGGCCGACAGCGCGTAGATGGCACCGCCCTCGATGCCTGTGCGCGTCATCACGGCCTCGCCGCGCACGGTGCGCGCACCGAACGACAGCGCCGCGCCCTTGAGCGGCCGGCCTTCGAAGCGGTCGCGGAAAATATCGGACCAGGCGACGGTAAAGCCGCAATTGGCCGGTCGAAGCGGCGATACCGCCACGCCCCTCGCCGAAAGCGTTTCGGCCCACGCGCCATCGGAGCCCAGCCGCGGCCAGCTTGCGCCGCCGAGCGCCAGCACAATTGCGCCTGCTTTGACGGTCTGCTCACCCTCCGGCGTGCGAAACCAGAGACGCCCGTCCGGTTTCCAGCCGATCCAGCGATGACGCAGACGGAATTGAACGCCCAGCGCATCCAGCCGCCGCAGCCATGCCCGCAACAGCGGTGAAGCCTTGAACGCCCGTGGAAAGACCCGGCCGCTGGAGCCGACAAACGTCGGCTGACCCAGCGCGCCACTCCACTGGCGCAAGGCATCCGGCGGAAATGCCGTTATGGCGGCGGCAAGCTGCGGCAGCGCCTGGCCGTAGCGGGCGAGAAATTGCGGCAGCGCTTCGCTATGCGTCAGATTGAGACCACCGCGACCCGCCATCAGGAGTTTGCGGCCGGCCGACGGCATGGCGTCGTAAACGGTAACCTGCACGCCGGCCTGCGCCACCGTTTCAGCCGTCATCAGCCCGGCGGGACCGCCGCCAATGACGGCAATTCGGGTTTCGGAAGCTGGCGACATCGCGCTCACGCGTCCCGCAATGGCAGCCGGTTACAGCTTGATCCCCGCCTTCGCCGCAGCCTGCCCGACATATTTCTGGGTTTGCTGGAACGCCCCCTCCAGCGCCTTTGCCGTCGAGATGTCGCTGATTTCGGCAAAATGCGCGGCTACCGCATCCGGCGTCCAGTCCGATTGCGGCAGGTTGATGCCCTCGGTCTCGACAAGCCTGATCACGGCGAAGGATCCCGCACCGGCGCCCATGATGGTGCGGGTCGGCGCGTCCTCGCTGAGCAGATACAGCACCGCCGGCGTGATGGCCTCGGGCTTCATCAGCGCCAGCGCCTGCGGCGGCAGCAATTCTTCGGTCATCCGCGTCGCCGCCGTCGGGGAAATGGTGTTGACGCGAATATCGTTCTTGCGGCCTTCCTCGGCCAGCACATTCATCAGGCCGACCATGCCGGTCTTCGCCGCGCCGTAATTGGCCTGGCCGAAATTGCCGTACAGCCCCGAGGAGGATGTGGTGACGACAATACGGCCGTAATTTCGCTCGCGCATGCCCGCCCAGACCGCCTTGCAGCAATAGAACGTACCGGTGAGATGCACATCCAGCACCTTCGCGAAATCGGCAATCTCCATCTTGGCAAAGGATTTGTCGCGCAGAATGCCGGCATTGGCGCACAAGAGATCGACGCTGCCCCATTCCCTTGTCGCGCGCTCGACCATCGCCTCGACCTGCGCATAATTGGAGACGTCGGCGCCGTCTGCCATCGCCGTGCCGCCGGCCTTGCGGATTTGCTCGACCACGGTTTCCGCCGGCGTCAGCGATCCGCCGGTGCCGTCGCGGGCACCGCCGAAATCGTTCACAACCACCCTGGCGCCGCGCGCCGCGAGTCCGACCGCATGCGCGCGCCCGAGCCCGTTGCCCGCGCCGGTGACGATGGCGACGCGTCCGTCAAACCTGATTGTCATGGGTGTCGTTCCTGGATGTGAATGGCCGGCCCGTGTCCGGCCGCGGCGAAAGGATCAGGCAAAATAGATCAGGCCGATCCAGTCGGCCACCAAAGCGGGCTTTTCCTCGCCGTCGATCTCGACCGAGACATTGGTGCGCGACAGCATCTCGCTGGGCTTGCGCAACTTCGCTTCCATCAGGGTGAACCGGCCGCGGACGCGCGAACCCGCGCGCACCGGCGAGATGAAGCGAAGCTTGTCGAAGCCGTAATTGACCCCCATGGTGGTGCCAAGGATCACCGGCATGACCTCATACGACATGATGCTCATCAGCGACATCGTCAGGAACCCGTGCGCGACGGTGCTGCCGAACGAGGTTTCGCGCCGCGCCCGCTCGGGATCGACATGGATGAACTGGTGATCCTCGATCACGTCGGCGTAGAGGTCGATGCGGTTCTGATCAACCAGATGCCAGGACGACACGCCGACCTCACGGCCGACCATGCCCTGATAGGCCTCGAGCGAAATCGGCGGTTTCTTCCAGACTTCGTTCATCGATCAGCTCTCCGCCGGCGATCGCAGCTTCTGCAATTCCGGAAAATCCTCTTCGCGGAATTCCTGCCCGCGCAAGGCGTCGCCGCGATCATTGTCATGCTCGAGCCGGCGTAGCTGCACGCGGCGGATCTTGCCGGAAATCGTTTTCGGCAGCTCCGTCACCAGTTCGATGCGGCGGATGCGCTTGAACGGCGACAGCCGGGTGTGCAAATGCCGGAAGATCGACAGCGCGGTCGGCGACGACCGCTCGACCCCCGATACCAGCAGCACATAGGCCTTGGGGATGGCAAGCCGGATCGGATCGGGGCTTGGAACGACGGCGGCTTCCGCGACTGATTCATGTTCCAGCAGGACGCTTTCGAGCTCGAACGGGCTGATGCGATAGTCCGACGACTTGAAGACGTCATCGGAGCGGCCGACAAAGGTCAGATAGCCGTCGTCGTCGGCGAATACCACGTCGCCGCTGCGATAGAGGTCACCGTCGGCGCCGCTGAGTTTGCCGTCATCGCCCTGATAGCCCTGCATCAGCCCCGCCGGACGGTCGACGCCGAGCAGCAGGCTGACCTCGCCTTCGCTGGTGGCGTGCCCGTCGGCGTCGGTGATCTCGACGCGATAGCCCGGCAACGGGCGGCCCATCGATCCGACCTTGACCTTCTGGCCGGGCGAATTTCCCGCCAACGCGGTGGTCTCGGTCTGGCCGTAGCCGTCGCGGATCGTCAGGCCCCAGGCGGTGCGGACCTGATCGATCACTTCGGGATTGAGCGGCTCGCCGGCGCCGCAGACCTCGCGCAGCGATACCTTGAAGTCGGCCAACTTCTCCTGGATGAACAGCCGCCACACCGTCGGCGGCGCACACAGCGTGGTCACCCCGCATCGGGCGATGATCGCGAGCAGGCCCTTGGCATCAAAGCGGGGCTGATTGACCACGAACACGGTGGAGCCGGCATTCCAGGGCGCGAACAGGCAGCTCCAGGCATGCTTGGCCCAGCCCGGCGAGGAGATATTGAGATGAATGTCGCCGGGCTGCAAGCCCAGCCAGTACATCGTCGACAGCGCGCCGACCGGATAGCTGCGCTGGCTGTGCCGCACCAGTTTCGGCTTCGCCGTGGTGCCGGAGGTGAAATAGAGCAGCATCGGATCGTCGGAGTTGGTCACGCCCTCCGGCTTGAAGGTCTCGGCCATGCCGGCGGTTTCCTCATAGGACAACCAGCCTTCATGGGCCGATGTAGCGCCGACCACGATCCGCAGCAGATCGCCGCCGCCGCCGACGCCTGCGAATTTCGCCACCTGGTCCTGCGATGCCACCACGGCCCTGGCACGGCCGCGATCCAGCCGGTCGCGCAGCTCGTCCGGCGTCAACAGCGTGGTGGCGGGGATCACCACCACCCCGAGCTTGATCGCCGCCAGCATGGTCTCCCACAACGGGACGACGTTGCCGAGCAGCAGCAGCAGATGATCGCCGCGCTTGAGGCCGCGGGCACGCAGGAAATTCGCGACCTGATTGGACCGTCGCGACAGCGCCGCAAACGACAATTTGGTGTCACGATTGCTCGCGGCGTCGACGATCCAGAGCGCCGGCCGATCCTTGCTTTGCGGATCGCGCGCGAGCTCGGCATCGAACCAGTCGAGCGCCCAGTTGAACGGCACCGGGTCCGGCCAGCGGAAACCCTTGATCGCCGCATCGTAGTCGAGGCGATGCGTCAGCAGGAACGAACGCGCATCCTGGAATGTGGTCATGTCTCGCTCCCTTCAGGATGATCCATCGCCAATGCCAATGCGGCGGTCATTTCCCCGCCAGGGCGCGGACATGGCGGATGATGCCGGAAAAATCGCTGCCGCCATTTCCGGCCGCTTCGAATGCCCGGTAGATTTCCTGCGCATGCTTGCCCAGCGGCGTTGCCGCGCCGGCCGCCTTGGCCGCATCCTGCGCCAGCGTGAGGTCCTTGACCATCAGGGCCGAGGCAAAGCCCGGTTTGTAGTCGTTGTTGGCGGGCGATGTCGGGACCGGCCCGGGCACCGGGCAGTAGGAGGTCAGCGACCAGCACTGGCCTGACGAGGTCGAGGCGACATCGAACAGCGCCTGATGCGACAACCCGAGTTTTTCGGCCAGCGCAAACGCCTCGCTGACCGCGATCATGGAAACGCCGAGGATCATGTTGTTGCAGATCTTGGCCGCCTGCCCGGCGCCGGCGCCGCCGCAATGCACGATCTTCTTGCCCATTTTTTCCAGCACCGGCCTGGCGGCCGCGAACGCCTTGTCCTCACCGCCGCACATGAAGGTCAGGGTCGCGCCCTTGGCGCCGCCGGTGCCGCCCGACACCGGCGCGTCGACCGATGCGACGCCCTGCTTGGCGGCGAGCGCATGGGCCTGCTTGGCACTTTCGACGTCGATGGTCGAGCAATCGATGATCAGCGCGCCCTTGGACATCGCCGGAAGCACCTCGCTCCAGACCGACAGCACATGCTTGCCCGCAGGCAGCATGGTGATCACGACGTCGGCGCCCTTGACCGACGACGACGCCGAGTCTCGCGATCGCGGCGCCATCGCTCTTCGCCTGCTCGCGCGACGCCGCCACCAGGTCGAACGCGATCACCTTGTGACCGGCCTTGACCAGATTGGCCGCCATCTGGCCGCCCATGTTGCCGAGGCCGATGAATGCGATGCTTGCCATGGTAGGTTCCCTCCGCAGCGTTTCTATTCCGGTCAGCCGAATACCAGCTCGTCGGCACCGATTTCCGCGAAATACGGCGCCATCATTTCCGGCGTAACATCCTCGATCCGCGGCGGCGACCAGCGCGGGTTGCGATCCTTGTCGATGACCGCCGCACGCACGCCTTCGCGGAAATCGTCGCTGGCAAACACCTGCAACGCGGCGCGATACTCCCGAACCAGGCACTGCTCGAGCGAGGTCGAAGCCCGCGCCAGCCGCAGCAGCCTGAGGGCGACAACCATGCCGCGCGGCGACTTCTCGTTCAAGGTCTTGCGCGTCGCCTGCGCGAGCTCCGAGCCGTCGCGTTGCAGCGCCGCCAAGATATCCTCGATCCGGTCATGCGCGAACCAGACGTCGATGCCGGGCTGCATCGCCGCCACCGGACCCGAGGTCTCGCCGGTCGCAAAGCCGTCGATCAGGAGCTTGATTTCAGCGGATGGCGTGCCGGGACGGACCCTGGTCAGGACGTCGCGCAAGGCGGCCCATTTGGCGGACGGTACCACCGCGTCGGCAAACCGGGCATGGATGGCGTCGGGCCCGTTCATGGTTTGACCGGTCAAGCCGAAATAGGTGCCGATCTCTCCGGGTGAACGCGACAGCAGCCAGGTGCCACCGACATCGGGAAAGAAGCCGAGACCGACTTCGGGCATGGCAAGACTGGTCCGCTCGGTGACGACGCGATGGCGGCCGTGCGCCGAAAGCCCGACGCCACCGCCCATCACCAGTCCGTCCATGAAAGCGACATACGGCTTGGGAAACCTGGCGATCCGGGCGTTCATCATGTATTCCTGGCGCCAGAACACCTTGCCGAGATCACCGCCGGCCCGGGAGCTTTCATAAAGCCCGCGGATGTCGCCGCCGGCGCACAGGCCGCGTTCGCCCGCGCCCTCCACCAAGACCAGGGCGATGGCCGGATCCGCCTCGAACCGATCCAGCGCAGCATCGATCCCGAGCGACATTTCCAGCGTCATGGCATTGATCGTCTTCGGCCGGTTGAGCCGGATTACCCCGGCCCCGCCCTCGCGCCGCACGATCAGATCGGGCTCGGCCTCGAGCGCGGCGCGAGAGGCGGTCATCGCGCCCCCTCGATCAGCTTGCGCGAGACGATCAGCCGCATGATCTCGTTGGTGCCCTCGAGGATCTGATGCACGCGCAGGTCCCGCACGATTTTCTCGATGCCATATTCGCTGAGATAGCCGTAGCCGCCATGCAGTTGCAGCGCCTGATTGGCGACCTCGAACCCGACGTCGGTGCCGAACCGTTTTGCCATCGCGCACAGCATGGTGGCGTCGGCATCCTTGCGGTCGAGCGCCGCCGCCGCGCGCCACACAAAGGTCCGGGCCGCCTCCAGTTCGGTTGCCATGTCGGCGAGACGGAACTGCAAGGCCTGGAATTGGTCGAGGCGTTTTCCGAACGCCTTGCGCTCTTTCATATAGGCCAGCGATTTGTCGAGCGCGCACTGCGCTCCGCCGAGCGAGCAGGCCGCGATATTGATGCGGCCGCCGTCGAGGCCCGCCATCGCGATCTTGAAGCCGATGCCCTCCTCGCCGAGCCGGTTGGCCACCGGCACGCGCGCATTCTCGAAAATCACCGCGCGGGTCGGCTGCGCATTCCAGCCCATCTTGCGCTCGTTGACGCCAAACGACAGCCCGGGCGTGTCGCCTTCGACCACCAGCGTCGAAATGCCGCCAGGCCCATCGGCGCCGGTCCGCACCATCACCACATAAACGTCGCCCTTGCCGGCGCCGGAGATGAACTGCTTCTGGCCGTTGAGCACATAATGGTCGCCCTCGCGCACCGCGCGGGTGCGCAAGGCCGCCGCATCCGAACCGGAGCCGGGCTCGGTCAGGCAATAGCTCGCCAGCAGTTCCATGGTGCACAGCCTCGGCAACCAGTGCTGCCGCTGCGCGTCGCTGCCATAGGCGTCGATCATCCACGATGCCATGTTGTGGATCGAGATGAACGCCGACACGGTCGGACAGCCCTGCGCCAGCGCCTCGAAAATCAGCGCCGCGTCGAACCGCGTCAGCGCCGAACCGCCGACATCTTCGCGGATATAGACCCCGCCGATCCCGAGCGTCGCCGCCTCCCGCATCGCCTCGACCGGGAAATGCTTTTCCTCGTCCCAGCGCAGCGCGTGCGGTGCGATCTTTTCCGCGGCAAAGTCCCGCGCCATATCGCGAACCGCAATCTGGTCCTCGCTGAGGGCGAATTGCTGATTAGTCATGGAACGTGTGCCGGAGGAGGCTTGTCACTTCAGACCTTCGCGTATGTCGTCAAGCGATAGTGGGGGCTGAACACTATCGTGTCTCGCACGAAAAGACCTCGATAATGCAACCCGCTCATCGGAAGTGAGGGCGCGGTTGCGTTCCATCAGGTCGCGCAGTTCCGCTTCCAGCGTTCGGCCATTGATCTCGGCCTTTTGCTTAAACCTGGCGATCGTTTCATCGGGCACATCCGGAATGAGAACCTGTCCCATCTGCACCTTCCCGATTTCAATTCATGGTGGGAATAGAAAATTCGGCGCCTTCCTTGACCCCGGAGGGCCAGCGCGAGGTCACCGTCTTGGTCTTGGTATAGAAGCGGATCGAATCCGGGCCGTGCTGGTTGAGATCGCCGAACCCGGACTTCTTCCAGCCGCCGAAGGTGTAATAGGCGATCGGCACCGGGATCGGCACGTTGATGCCGACCATCCCGACATTGACCTTGGCGGCGAAATCCCGCGCGGCGTCGCCGTCGCGGGTGAAGATCGCAACGCCGTTGCCGTAGTCGTGATCGGACGGCAGCGCCAACGCCTCGGAATAGTCCTTGGCGCGCACCACCGACAGCACCGGCCCGAAGATCTCCTCCTTGTAGATGCGCATGTCCTTGGTGACATTGTCGAACAGGCAGCCGCCCATGTAGAAGCCTTTTTCATAGCCCTGCATCCTGAAGCTGCGGCCGTCGACCGCGAGCGTGGCACCTTCCTTGATGCCGATCTCGACATAGTTCTTGACGCGATTGAGCGCCTCCCGGGTGACGAGCGGACCGTAATCGGCGGAAGGATCGATCGAGGTGCCGATCTTCAGGGATTCGACGCGCGGGATCAGCTTTTCCATCAGCCGGTCGGCGGTGGTTTTGCCGACGGGGACCGCGACCGAAATCGCCATGCAGCGCTCGCCGGCCGAGCCGTAGCCGGCGCCGATCAGGGCATCGACGGTCTGGTCCATGTCGGCGTCCGGCATAATGACGGCGTGGTTCTTGGCGCCGCCGAAGCATTGCGCGCGCTTGCCGGTCGCCGCGGCCCGCTCATAGATATATTGCGCGATCGGCGACGAGCCGACGAAGCCGACCGCCTTGATATCGGGATCGTCGAGGATGCCGTCGACCGCCTCCTTGTCGCCGTTGACGACGTTGAGAATGCCGGGCGGCAGGCCGGCTTCGATCATCAGGGCGGCGAGCGCCATCGGCACCCCCGGGTCGCGCTCGGACGGTTTCAGGATGAAGGCGTTGCCGCAGGCGATCGCCGGCGCGAACTTCCACATCGGGATCATCGCCGGGAAATTGAACGGGGTGATACCGGCGACCACGCCGAGCGGCTGGCGCAGCGAATAGATATCGATGCCCGGACCGGCACCTTCGGTGTATTCGCCCTTCATCAGATGCGGAATGCCGCAGGCGAATTCGACCACTTCCAGCCCGCGTTGAATGTCGCCCTTGGCGTCCGGAACGGTCTTGCCGTGTTCGCGCGCCAAGAGGTCCGCAAGCTTGTCGTAGTCGCGCTGCGCCAGTTCGAGGAATTTCATCATCACGCGCGCGCGGCGCTGCGGATTGGTGGCGCCCCATTCCGCCTGCGCGGCTTTGGCATTCTCGACCGCGACGCGAACCTCGGCCTTCGAGGCCAGCGCCACCTTGGCCTGGACTTCGCCGGTCATCGGCTCGAAGACGTCAGCGGTCCGTCCCGATGTTCCCTTGACCTCGCGGCCACCGATAAAATGTCCAATTGAGCGCATCTGTTCCTCCAACACTTAGAGCCGGTTTTGCCGGCATCTTGCAGGCTTTACAGCGTTTGGAAAGGGCTTCTGCGCGGCACGGTTTTGCCGAAATGCAGGCACGCCCCGCGTTGCGGCGGTATGCGACCACTGGCGTAGGCCAATACCGCAGAACCGGATCAATGCCGGGCGGGCGTCGCGGCGTTTTTGAGCGTTCGTTTCCTGGCGGCCGGCTTTGCCAGCGCCGCGCGACCCAGCAGGGCCTCGCGTCCGGCGTCGAGAATCTCGTCGGAAAACTCGCCATTGCCGGCGACCCGAGCCATCACCAGCGTCCCCATCATGGTCGCGATCGCAGCCATCGCCTGCTTGCGCGCGGCCTTGCGCGGAACATCCGGGATCTGCAGCGCCAGCATGTCGATCATCTGCTCGAGCTTGGCGGCAAACGCCTTGCGGGTCTTCGGACTTTCGCGGGCGATTTCCGCACCCAGCGTCGGAACGGCGCAGCCGTGGCCGGGATCGTCGCGGTGCAGTGCCGTCAGATAGGAATTGACGATGGTCGAAAGCCGCTGCTCCGGCGGGGTCTGTTCGGCGAGCTTGCGCCAGCGCTCGGTCGACCGGTCCATCGCGTCGGCAAAGGCTTCGATCACCAAGGCCTCCCGCGAATCGAAATGGGCGTAGAATCCGCCATGGGTGAGGCCGGCGTCCTTCATCAGATCGGCCACGCCGATGCCATGGGCGCCCTTCTCGCGAAGCCGCACCGAGGCTTTCTTCACGATCCGGGCGTGGGTCTCAAGCTTGTGTTGGCTGGAATAGCGCATCACCGGTTCCATAAGATGTTTGCAGTCATATAATAACATTTGCTGCCGGAAAAAGCTGCATCTATTTCGTTCCGGCCGCCGTGGCACCGGCCAGGGCGGCTGCCGGCGGGCCTTGACAAGGTGGCGGTTTTGCCCGGGAAATGCCCCGTCGCCACCAATGCGGGACCTGCCATGGACATGCTCAACTCCCATTGCGGCGTCGATCGCGATTCCCGCGGCGTCGTTCGGCTGACGATCTGCAATGCCGGGGCGCTCAACATCCTGGGAACCGCTGTCATCAACGGCGTGTGCGACGGGCTGAAGGTGCTCGCCACCGAGCGCCGGATTCGCGCCCTGGTCATTGCCGGTGAGAGCGAAAAGAGCATGATCGGCGGCGCCGATATCAAGGAAATGGCGCGTCTCGACCAGGCTTCCGCGGAGAAGTTCATCACCGGCCTGCGTGACCTGTGCGAGGCGGTACGGGCGTTTCCGGCGCCGGTCATCGCGCGGATGCCGGGCTGGTGCCTCGGCGGTGGTCTTGAATTGGCCGCCGCCTGCGACCTCCGGATTGCCGCGCACGATGCCAGGTTCGGCATGCCCGAGGTCCGGGTCGGGATTCCCTCGGTGATCCACGCGGCCTTGCTGCCGCGGCTGATCGGCTGGGGCCGGGCCCGCTGGCTGGTCATGACCGCCGAGAATATCGACGCGCCGACCGCACTTGCCTGGGGACTGATCGATGTGATGGCGCCGCCAGGCGGGCTTGACGCCGCCATCGAGCACACCGTCGAGGCCCTGCTCGAATGCGGCCCCGAAGCGCTGCGCGCACAAAAAGCCCTGCTCCGGCAATGGGAAGAGCTGCCGCTGACCGAATCCGTCAACCGCAGCATCGCGGTGTTCGGACAATCGTTCCTGAGCGGCGAACCGCAGCGAATGATGCAGCAGTTTATCGACCGCAAGCGATAGAGATTGAAAGTGACCAACCGCCACCACCTCACGATAAATTATCCGCCGGCGTCGTTGCAATTTTTGCGGCGCATCATATGATGATCGTCATTCAAATCGTGTTCGCGCCAAAAAAGAGGAGCCTCCGCCATGGCCGCAGCTTCCGACCCGATTGCCATCGTTGCCGCTGCCCGCACCCCGCTTGGCCGGTTCATGGGCGACCTGACGCCGTTCAGCGCCCACAAGCTCGGTTCCCACGTCATCCGCGCCGCACTGGAACGTGCCAAAGTGGCGCCGGGCCGTGTCGACGAAGTATTGATGGGTTGCGTGCTGCCAGCGGGACAGGGACAGGCCCCGGCGCGGCAAGCCGCCCGCGGTGCCGGGCTGCCGGATGCCACGGGGGCAACCACCGTCAACAAGGTCTGTGGTTCCGGCATGAAGGCCACCATGCTGGCGCACGATCTCATCCATGCCGGCTCGGCGGAGATCGTCGTGTCCGGCGGCATGGAGAGCATGAGCAACGCCCCCTATTTGCTGGCCAAGGCGCGCGGCGGTTACCGTGTCGGCCACGACCGCATCATCGATCACATGCTGCTGGACGGGCTGGAGGACGCCTATGAGGTCGGCCGTTCGATGGGCGATTTCGGCGAAGCCACTGCAGAGGCCTACCAGTTCACGCGCGCCGACCAGGACAGCTATGCGATGGAGACACTGACCCGCGCCCGCCGCGCCGTGGAAGGCGGAGCGTTCAAGGCCGAGATCGTGCCGCTCACGGTGACGGAGAAAGCCGGTCCGCGCACCATCGCCAATGACGAAATTCCGCTCAAGGTCGACCCCGCCAAGATTCCCGGATTGAAGCCCGCCTTCCGCGCCAACGGCACCGTGACCCCGGCGGCCTCCTCGGCCAATGCCGACGGCGCCGCGGCATTGATACTGGCCAGGCGCTCGCTCGCCGATCGCGACGGCCTGCCTTGTTTGGCCGAGATCAAGGGCCACGCCACCCATAGCCAGGAGCCGCAATGGTTCACCACGGCGCCGATCCCGGCGATCCGCAAGCTGCTCGACAAGGTCGGCTGGAGCGTCGGTGATGTCGACCTGTTCGAGATCAACGAGGCCTTCGCGGTGGTGGCGATGGCGGCGCAACGCGACCTCGGCATTCCCAGGGAGAAGCTCAACATCCATGGCGGCGCATGCGCGCTCGGCCACCCCATCGGTGCGACCGGGGCCCGCCTGATCGTAACGTTGCTGCATGCACTTCAGGCGTATAACCTGAAGCGCGGGGTCGCTGCGCTTTGCATCGGCGGCGGCGAGGCCACCGCCATCGCCGTGGAACGCATCGTTCACTGACGTTGGCCAGCGTCGGAACCTCGTATCTCGTCATCATCCGGAGACAGGCCCCCTCATGATCTCGAATTGGCTGTCGGCCGCCCTCGCCCGCCGCAACATCCACTATGGCTGGGTGATGGTCGGCGTGACGTTCCTGACCGCGCTGGTCAGCGCCGGCGCGGTCGGCGCGCCCGGCGTGTTCATCGTGCCGCTGCAAAAGGAATTCGGCTGGAGCACCGCGCAGATCTCCTCGGCGCTGTCGATCCGATTTGTCCTGTTCGGCCTGATGGCGCCGTTCGCGGCGGCGCTGATGAACCGCTACGGTCTGCGCAATGTGACGCTGTCGGCATTGCTGGTGGTGGTCTCGGCGCTGGTGGCCTCGCTCGCCATGACCCAGGTGTGGCAACTGATGCTGCTGTGGGGCGTGGTGGTCGGGATCGGCACCGGCATGACCGCGCTGGTGCTGGGCGCAACCGTGGCGGCGCGGTGGTTTGCGGCGCGGCGCGGGCTGGTGGTGGGAATCCTGACCGCGAGCGCGGCCACAGGCCAATTGGTATTCCTGCCGCTGCTCGCCAGCCTGACTGAACGGATGGGCTGGCGAATGGCGCTGGGATTGATGTGCGTGATGCTCGGCGTGGCGGCCTTTGCCGTGCTGATGGTGATGCGCGATCGTCCCGGCGATGTTGGGCAGCGGCCGTTCGGCGATCAGGGCACGCAGCCCTTGCCGGCGCCGATTGCGAACTCCGGGCCGATCACGGCGGCAGCCTTTGGCACGCTGCGCGATGCCGCGAGGACGCGGGTGTTCTGGATTTTATTCGCGACCTTCTTCATCTGCGGCGCCAGCACCAACGGCCTGATCCAGGTGCATTTGATTCCGATGTGCCTGGATTTCGGCATTCCGCAGGTTGAGGCCGCGAGCCTGCTGGCCGCGATGGGCGTGTTCGATTTCGTCGGCACCATCGTCTCGGGATGGCTGTCGGACCGCTATGACAACCGGTATCTGCTGTCCTGGTACTATGGACTGCGCGGCCTGTCGCTGCTGGCGCTGCCGTTCACCGATTTCTCGTTTTACGGCCTGTCGCTGTTTGCAATGTTCTATGGCCTCGACTGGATCGCGACGGTGCCGCCGACGGTACGGCTCACCACGCAGCGGTTCGGGCCGGAGCGCGCCAATCTGGTGTTCGGCTGGATCTTCGCCGGCCATCAATTGGGGGCTGCGACCGCGGCACTCGGCGCCGGCCTGTCGCGTACCCTGCTGGCATCCTATCTGCCGGCGTTTTTCGCCGCCGGCGCGCTCTGCATCGTCGCGGCGGTGATTGTGCTTGCGATGTCACGGCAGCCAAAGCTGGCGGCGGCGTGAGGGAGCGAATGGCGAATGGCGAATGGCGAAAAATGCTACTCGCTACTCACCATTCACTATTCGCCACCTCTCACGGTCTCATCCTCATGTTCAACGCCGGGCCGGCGGTGCGGATCGGCTCGGCCAGCCGCGCAAATTCGCACAGCAGAGAACGCGTCTTGCGCGGATCGATGATCTCCTCGACCCAGAACTTCTCGGCCGAGCGAAACGGCGAGCGCAGCTTGTTGAGGCGATCCTCGATCTCCTTGAGCTTGGCTGCCGGATCGTCAGCGGCATCGATGTCGGCGCGATAGGCCGCCTCGATGCCGCCTTCCAGCGGCAAGGAACCCCAATAGGCCGACGGCCAGGCATATCGCATCGAAAACCGGTCGGCGGGCTGGTGCACCACGCCGGCGACGCCGAATGAATTGCGGACGATCATGGTACACCACGGCACCGTGCTCTGATTGACGGCGGCCATCGCGCGGACGCCATGTCGGATGGTTGCCGCTTTCTCGGCGTCAAGCCCGATCATGAAGCCCGGACAGTCCATCAGGTAGACGATCGGCAGATGGAAGGTCTCGGCCAGATCGACATAGCGCACCACCTTCTGACACGTCTCGGCGGTCCAGGAACCGCCATAGTGCAGGGGATCGCTGGCGAGCAACAGCACGGCCCGGCCCTCGAGCCGTGCGAAGCCGGTGATGACAGGACGGCCAAAATTCGCGCTCATTTCGAAGAACGATCCCTTGTCGACCACGGCATCGATGATCGGGCGCATCTTGTAGACTTGGCGGCGGCTGCGCGGCACCGCCTTCATCAACGATTCTTCGGCGCGTTCCGGATCGTCGCCGCAGGCAAGCGTCGGCGGCAGCTCAAACACCGACGGCGGCAGATAGGACAGAAAGCGCCTGGCACAGGCGAACGCCTCCTGCTCGGTCTCGACGGCATGATCAACGCCGCCGGCGCGGGTCTGGATGTCGGCGCCCCCGAGTTCCTGCTTGCTGAGATCCTGGCCAAGCCGTTTCACCACCGGCGGACCGGCAACGAACATCGCCGAACTCCTGGTCATGACCGAATAATGGCTGGCCGCGAGCCTCGCCGCACCGAGACCGGCGACCGAACCGAGGCCGAGGCCGACCACCGGCACCCGCGCCATGTTGGCCGTCGTGTACGCGTACCAGCGGTTGCCGCCGATGCCACCGGGCAGATTGGCAGCGCCCTTGGTCTCGATGGTTTTCACCGAGCCGCCGCCGCCGGAGCCCTCGATGACGCGGATGATCGGCAGCCGGAAGTCGTGCGCCATCTCCTCGGCCATCAACGGCTTGGCGGAAATCGAGGCATCCGCGGAACCGCCGCGCACGGTGAAATCGTCGCCGACCACGACTACGGGCCGGCCGTCGACCTTGCCGCGGCCGAATACGCAATTGGCCGGCGTCAGGTTGAGGAGTTCGCCGCTCGAATCATATTCCGCGGTGCCGGAAATCGCCCCGACCTCATGAAAACTGTTCTGATCGAGCAGCCCGTCGATGCGTTCGCGAACGGTAAGCCGGCCCTGGTCGCGCTGGCGCTTGACCTTGTCAACGCCTCCCATCTCGCGCGCGAACGCTTCGCGCCGGGCGAGGTCGTCGAGTTCCGGCTTCCAGTTCATTCGTATCCTCCGTCTTGATGATCTTGTTATTATGGGCCGGTATCGGGAACGGCTTGCCCTGCATGCGGTTGCTGAAAATATCGCCGTCGGCGCCTTCGAGCATGCTGCCGACCACGACGCTCAATTCCAGCATTCGCGGCGCGACTTCCACGTGCAGCCGTTTCTCGTCGTACATCGCCGACAAGAGACCGATCGTGACCACGACGAAGGTTTGATATTGCGGCGACCACAGCGGCACGGCGAGACCGTTGATGTGCGGACTCCAGGTGCCGCAGGCAACGACATAGCCGTGCTGGCGCAGGAAGTGCCGGCTGGTCTCGATCCGGGGCCGCAGCAATCTGGCGGCCTCCGGCATTTCGCGCTGCATTTCCGCCAGCAGGGCATCGCCGACATCGGGATCGAGTGCCGCGGTGTAGGCGTGGCCGGCGGCGGTGCTCGCCATCGCGATGCGGCTGCCGGTACTCTCATGCAGGCCGAGCGCGTTGGCGGCCCGTGCAAATTCGAGATAGACGAGGTGAAAACGGTCGGGGATCACGAAGCCGACGGTTCCCGGCAGTTGCTCGGCGACATCCTGCAGTCGCTGCCGGATCAGGATGCGCAGTTGCAACCCGCGCATCATCGACGTGCTCATCGCCACCGCGCTCGGCCCGATGCGGTATTTCTGGTCGCGCGGCAGATACACCAGTTGGCCCATCCGGGTCAGCGTATGAGTCAGACGCGATACCGTCGATCGCGGCAAACCGCAGCGGTTGGAGATTTCGAGATTGCCGAGCCGCGCTTCATGGCCCTCGAAGCAACGCAGGACGTCGAAGGCACGCGACACCACCTGAATGATGTCGCCGTCGCCTGCCAGATCGCGTGCGAGCATTCCCGGTTTGCTGAGCCGCTCCGAGCGTCGTCCCATGCCGCACCCCATTCCGCTCTGCGGAATAAAATTCCACTTGCAGAACAAGCTACCTCAGGCAATCTGGGTCCACAACAGTAAGCCGAGGGCGCCCGCCCTTCCCAATATGTGCATCCCTGAGATCGCGCGGCGGCTGTCCCGGAGAACGCAATGCCAGACATCAAGATTGTGACCGAAGTGGCGGGGCGCGTCTGCGCGCTGCCCGTCGAGATCGGGGCCAGCGTCGGCGATGGCGATGACATCGCCTTTGTCGAGGCCATGAAAATGGAAATACCGGTCGCCGCGCCGGCCGCCGGCCGGCTGAAATCCCTGCTTGTCAAGCTCGACGACGTTGTCGCCGAGGGACAGGCTCTCGCCATCCTCGAGACCTGAATGCGCGGCTGCCGGTCATTGCAGCGAGACAAAAGGCGACCGCCCCGGTTTCGGCATCTGCCGAACCAACGTAAATTGGGTCGCGCCAACGGCGAAAGGCGAGACCGCCATGAACATTTCGCATCCCGTCAAATCACACGATGCCGGTCGCTGGGCCGCCTCGAAGACGCCGTTGCTGCGCTTCCTCGAGGCCTGTCATGCGAACTATTCGACCGAGATCGGGGGCGCCGTCGCCGATTATATCCCGGAACTCGGCAAGGCCGACCCGGAGCATTTCGGAATCAGCCTCGCCACCATCGACGGACACGTCTACGAGGTCGGCGATACCCGGATTCCCTTCACCATCCAGTCGATGTCCAAGCCGTTCGTGTTTGCACTGGCGCTGGACACGCTCGGCGCCGGGCGCGTGG
Source organism: uncultured Alphaproteobacteria bacterium (assembly GCA_963748165.1). Taxonomy (GTDB): domain Bacteria; phylum Pseudomonadota; class Alphaproteobacteria; order Rhizobiales; family Xanthobacteraceae; genus Bradyrhizobium. Next base: position 48,582 of record CAVVIM010000022.1, on the reverse strand, counting down.
AAAGCGCGATCGGCGTCGAACCGTCGGGCGATGCCTTCAATTCGATCCGGCTCAACGCCGACAACCATCCCTTCAACCCGATGGTCAATGCCGGGGCGATCGCCTGCTCGGGTCTGATCCATGAGGCGAAGGGCGCCGCCGCATTCGACTATATCCGCGCGGCGCTCGGCCGCTTCGCCGGCCGCGAGCTCGGCCTCGACCAGGCCGTGTACGCATCCGAAAGCAGCACCGGCGACCGCAATCGCGCGATCGGCTATCTGCTGCGCAACTCCGACGTCATCAAGGATAACGTCAGCGAGGTTCTCGATGTCTATTTCCGGCAATGCTCGATCGAGGTGACGGCGCGCGATATCGCCATCATGGCGGCGACGCTGGCCAACCGCGGCATCAATCCGGTGACCGGCGAGCCCGTCATGACGCCCTACGCCATTTCGCGAACGCTCTCGGTGATGACCAGCTCCGGCATGTATGACTATGCCGGCGAATGGATCTACCGCGTCGGCATTCCTGCCAAGAGCGGCGTCGGCGGCGGCATCCTGGCGGCGCTGCCGGCGCGGCTCGGGCTCGGCAGCTACTCGCCACGGCTCGACCGCCATGGCAACAGCGTGCGCGGCATCAAGGTGTGCGAGGCGTTGTCGTCGCATTATGACCTGCACATGATGAATCGCAGCGACAATGCGCGCAACAGCATCATCGCCGACTACAACATCGGAAGCAGCGCGTCGCGTCGCAGCCGGCGGCCGCATGAGCAGAGGATTCTCGCCGCGCATCACCATGATGTCCGCGTGATCGAACTGGCGGGTACGCTGACATTTGCCAATATCGACTACGTCTCGCGCCAGCTTGCATCCGGGCTGCGCCCGCATTTCATCATCTTCGACCTGCGCCGCGTCGCGGCGGTGACCCGGGCCGCCTCCCGCCTGCTCGCCGAAGGCTTTCGCGAACTGGCGAATTTCAACGTCACTGCGATCCTGTCCGGTGTCGAGCGCGGTTCCCCGCACTGGAAGGCGATCGGCGAGTGGGTCGAGGGCATCGCGAGCCTGCGGGATTTCTATCTGCTCGACACCGCGATCGAATGGGCCGAGGACCAGATCGTCTATCGCCATGGCGGCGCAATCGATGCTGCCGAAGTGACCGAGCTGTCCGAACAGGCGCTGCTGGCAGGGCTGCCGGCCGACCAACTCGAACAGCTCGCGGCGCTCGGCACGATCAGGAGCTACCGACCGGGCGAAGGGATCATCGCCGCCTCGGCGGCCGCGAGGTCGGTGTTTTTCCTCCGCAGCGGGGTGGTTCACGTCAAGCTGCCGAGCGGCCTCCGGCTCGCCACCATCACCGCCGGAATGGCGTTCGGAGAGATGGCGCTGCTGGAAACCCGTCGTTCCGCCGACGTGATCGCCGACGTCACGTCGACCGCGCTCGAGGTGCCGCTGGCCGCGTTTGAGCGCTTTCGCGCGCAGCATCCGCACACCGGCGAACGCATCATGCGCAATCTGGCCCAGTTGCTCGCCGACCGCCTGGTGGTGGCGGACACCAAGGTAAGCCTGCTGACCGCGAACCAATAGTCCGGCCGCCAGCGCCCGGAGCCGGCCCCATTGGCTCCTCAAGCCCGTCCGGTTTCATTGTTTTGCGCTATGGTGCGGCCGCCCGATCATTGCTATCCACTGAACGCATGCGTCCTGCGGTTCTCATCATTGGGGCTTGCCTGACACTGCTCGGCTGTGCGTCGATCCAGAATGCGCCGGTCAACCAGCCCGGCAGCAGCGCAGGCCTCGCCGGCAAGCTTCATCTCAATTTCGCGGAGCGTGCCCAGGACGACGACGACCTGATCGGCCTATCGTTCTCGGGCGGCGGGACGCGGGCGGCGGCATTTTCGTTCGGCGTGCTGAGCGAGATGGAACACACCCCGGTGCGAAGTGGCGGCAACGCCTCGATGCTGGACCGCGTCGACTTCATTTCGGGCGTATCGGGCGGCGCGGTGACGGCGGCCTATTACGGCTTGCGTAAACGCGCCGGGCTGGCGGATTTTCGCGAACGGTTCCTGCTGCGTAACGCGGAGGAAGGACTTCAGACCGACCTCAACCTCGCCACCATCGGCCGAGCCTTCGCCGGCGGCATCAATGACTCCAACGGCTTTCCGCGCTGGCTCGACGCCAATCTGTTCAACGGCGCCACGTTCGGCGAATTTCGCGAGGCTGGACGCCCGCGGGTATGGATCAACGCCTCCGACATCTACAACCGCACGCCGTTCGTGTTCGGCGCGACCGCCTTTGCCGCGATGTGCAGCGACCTTTCGAAATATCCGCTGGCGAATGCGGTCGCGGCATCGGCGGCGGTGCCGGTCGCATTCGCCCCGGTGGTGATCCAGACCTTCCCGCGGCAATGCAACGATCCGTTGCCGGCCTGGATTATCAGGGCGCGCGACGACAGCCATGCGCCGCCGATGCTGCAGTCGTTTGCCAAGGCGATCAGCCGCTATCATGACGGCGAGATTCCCTACATCAAGCTGCTCGACGGCGGTCTGGTCGACAATTTCGGCCTGTCCGGCTTCACCATCGCGCGGCTTTCGGCTGATACGCCCTACGGGCCGCTGTCGCCGCAACAGGCCGTCAAGCTGCGGCGCGGATTGTTTCTTGTCGTCGACGCCAAGACCGGCGTCTCCGGCAACTGGATCAATTCGGTCGAAGGCCCGACCGGGGTCGAGCTGGTCAAGGCGGCGGCGGACACCGCGATCGACGCCAGCGTCGGCACCAGCTTCACCGCCTTCGACCGGACGATGGGCGATTGGCAGAGCTCCCTGATCCGATGGCGCTGCGGCCTGTCGGCGGCCGACCGCGCCAGGTTTGGCGCGCGCCCCGGCTGGAACTGCCGCGACCTCAAATTCTTTGTCGGACGTCTCGGCTTCGACCAGCTCGATCCGGCGCGGGCGGCCGCGCTGGAGGCCATCCCCACCCGCTTCCGGCTGCCTGCCGAGCAGGTCGACAGCGTGATCGCCGCGGGCCGCGATGTTCTGCGCGGCAACCCCGCCTTCCGCGCCTTCGCCGGCAGCATGTGACAATTCCGAATTCAAGCGACCCGCGGACGTCGCCATTCCATCACCACGAACCACGGTACGCGTCGAAAATCGTCGCGCCGGGAGCCATCGCCGGACACCGGTTCGGGCTCGGCGAAGAATGCGAGCTGAAGATGCCTGTCCAGCAGGGCCCCCATGTAGGCCGCAAGCGGCCGGTGCCAATTCTCGATGCGGATTCCCGCCCATTCGAGCCAGAATGGGAATTCGTCGAGATAATTGTCGACCGGAAAGTGGACGCCGCGTCCTTCGACGTCGCGCACCCACCCCTGCGCGGCGCAGGCCGAAGTAAATCCCGTGAGGTTGGCGATCAACAGTGAGCCACCCGGCTTGACCACCCGCGCCATCTCGCCGATCGCCGCCCTGAAATCGGCGATATCGACCAGCGTCAGGTAGCTCACCACCAGATCGAAGCTCGCCGCGTCGAAATCCAGCTCTTCGGCGCGGCCGGGCCGATAGTCGCCGGAAGGATCGCGATGCTTCGCCGTCTCCAGCAGCGCGGCGGTCGGGTCGATCCCGGTTACGGTCACGCCGGCCGCCTTGAGCAGGCGGCAGAACCGGCCTTCGCCGCAGCCGACATCGAGCGCGGTACGAAACCGGCCGGCACCGACGCGACCGAGCATGACGGGATCGAGCACATGCTCGCGCGCCCAGTCGCCCCGCTCGCCCATGGCGTCGATCCATGCCTGCGCCGAGAATTCCCAGCCGTTGCTCATGATGCTGCACGCATGGGCAAATAAATCAGGACGCAAGTAAAATGCGAAGCTCAAAAGACTTGAAAAAAATTCCGGCCGATCAAACCACCATCATAGCCCATCAAACCACGTCTGTCACCGGCTGCATGTCGATGCCGAACGTCTCCAGGAATTTCGACGTCATGATGTAGAATCCGATCGAAAGCTGCAGTTCGACCAGCGCGCGCGGCGTCAGCCTGCCGGCAATGGCTTTGAAGGTGGCATCGGTCGGACGGCGCAGCCTGACGATCTCGTCGGCAAAGGCGAGCGCCGCGCGCTGCACCTCGTCAAAGCAGGTCGCCGATTGCCAGTCATCGAGCGCCGCATTCTGCCGGTCGGTAACGCCGACATTCTTGCCGATGCGCTTGTGCGCGGCGACTTCGTAGGGTGCCTCGCACAGAATGCCGGTGCGGGTGATGGCCAATTCGCGCAGCACCGGATCGAGCTCGCCCTTGTTGCGGATGGCGCCGCCCAGCCGGCAGTATTGTTCGAAATAGCTCGGTGCGTGCGCCATCATACGGAAAATGTTGGCATGGCGATTCTTGCCGAGGATTTCGCGGGTGCGGTCGCTGGCCTGGGCGGGATCGCTGTAGTCGATGCGGGCCATCATTCACCCTGGGTTTCCGAGGCTCGTCGCCTGGTTCGACCGTACCCGGCGGCCGACGCAAGAGCAACACAACGGAGTCAAATTGCCGCCGCAATACTGTTCGACGCTGGCACGGTCGATGTTCGCTGGGTGGGGACTCATTCAAAGCGAATACTCGTCGTGGGGTGTTCCGAGTAAAAATCTGGCCGCCGTTCGCGCTGTTCGCGCGATGATGAGTCACGCCCAGGTCTAGGGACCAGGTCTAGGGAGACAGGCATGAAGCAAGCCACCAGGAGGGCGGCCTCGGAGGCGCTCGCGCAAATGCTGGCGGTGACGGCAATGCTCGTCATCGCCGGCTTTGTTTTCTTCTGGCGGTGACGCGCGCGGTTCTCCAACCGTCGCGTCGTAGCCCGGATGGAGCGCAGCGCAATCCGGGACGGCGGCGCGGTGGCGCGAAGGTCCCGGATTTCGCTGCGCTCCATCCGGGCTACAGGGGTTTTCCGTCCGCAACCGCGAGCGTCGAGCTGATCACCCCGTTCCAAATCACCCCGTTCTAATACGATTTCGGCAGGCCCAGCACCTTCTCGGCGATGAAGCTGAGAATGAGCTGCGGGCTGATCGGGGCGATGCGCGGGATCAGGGATTCGCGCAAGTAACGCTCGACATGAAATTCCTTGGCATAACCGAAGCCGCCATGAGTCATCACCGCCTGTTCGCAGGCCTGAAAGCCGGCTTCGGCAGCGAGGTATTTCGCGGCATTGGCTGCTGGCCCGCAGGGCAGGCCCTGATCATATTGCCAGCCCGCCGAGAGCGTCATCAGCCATGCCGCTTCCAGCTCCATCCAGTTCTTCGCCAGCGGATGCTGGATCGCCTGGTTCATGCCGATCGGGCGGTTGAACACGTTGCGGGTCTTCGCATAGGCCGAGGCGCGGGATAGCGCGACCTGGCCGAGCCCGACTGCTTCCGCCGCGATCAAGATGCGTTCCGGATTCATGCCGTGCAGGATGTATTCAAAGCCGCGACCTTCCTCGCCGAGCCGATCCTCAGCCGGGATTGCAAAATTCTCGAAAAACAATTCGTTGGAATCGACCGGCTTGCGTCCCATCTTCTCGATCTCATGCACCGCCACGCGCTGGCGATCGAAATCGGTATAGAACAGGCTCAGCCCGTGGGTCGGACGCTTCACTTCCTCGAGCGGCGTGGTGCGGGCCAGCAGCAGGATCTTGTCCGCAACCTGCGCGGTCGAGATCCAGACCTTCTGGCCGTTCACGAGGTATCGATCGCCGTTGCGAACCGCGCGGGTCTTCAGTTGCGTGGTGTTGAGCCCGGTATTCGGCTCGGTCACCGCGAAGCAGGCCTTGTGCTTGCCTTCGACGATCGGCGGCAGCATCCGGCGGCATTGCTCGGCGGTGCCGAACACCACCACCGGATTGAGCCCGAACACGTTCATATGAACGGCGGAGGCGCCGGACATGCCGGCGCCGGATTCCGCAATCGTCCGCATCATGATGGCGGCATCGGTGATGCCGAGCCCGGAACCGCCGTATTGTTCGGGAATACAGATGCCGAGCCAGCCGGCATCGGCCAGCGCCTTGTGGAAGTCGGCCGGAAAGCCGCCCTCCTTGTCCTTCTTCAGCCAATAGCCGTCGTCAAAGCGCGCGCAGATCCTTGCGATCGCGTCGCGGATCGATTCCTGGTTGGCGGTGAGAGCAAAATCCATCTGACCTGTCCTATGGCGTGGCCGCCGCCCAGGTGACACCGTCGCGCACCAGCGCGGCGATCTCGTCGGCGGAGAAGCCGGCTTCCTGCAGTATCGCAGCGCCGTGCTCGTTCAAACGCGGCGCCAGCCGGATCGGCTCCGCCGGCGTCTCCGACCAGGTGGCGGCGACCTTCATGTTGCGAATGGCGCCCTCGGTCGGATGCTCGACGGTCGGAAAAAAGCCGGTCGCCACCAGATGCGGGTCCTGCAGCAGGCTCTCGAGGTCATGCATCGGCATGACCGGCACATCGGCCTTGTTCAGCAGTTCGGTCCACTCCGCGGTACTGCGGGCTTCGAAGATGGCAGCGAGTTCGCCATACACCGTGTCGATATTGACGGCGCGTCCGGCGAAGCTCGCGAATTTGGGATCGGCGCGCAGATCGTCGCGGCCGGTAGCGTTGAAGAAATTCTCCCACTGCTTGTCGTTATAGACGATCACGCAGATATAGCCGTCGGAGGTCTTGTAGGGTCTGCGGTCGCGCGACAGATGCCGCGCGTAGCCGCCTTTGTCGAGCGGCGGCTGGTAGGTGAGACCGCCCATATGATCGCCCATGACAAAACCCGCCATGGTCTCGAACATCGGGATGTCCAGCCGCTGGCCGCGCCCGGTGCGGTCGCGATGCACGAGGCTGGCACAGATCGCGCCCACCGCGGTGAGGCCGACAATGCGGTCGACCAGCGCGTTCGGCACATAGCGCGGAACGCCGTCGCCGGTCTGCGCCATCAAGGTCGGCAACGCGGTCGCGCCCTGGATCAAATCGTCATAAGCAGGCTTGCTCGCATAGGGCCCGTCCTGACCGAAACCGAACACGCCGGCATAGATCAGGCGCGGATTGAGTTTGGCGACCACATCGTAGCCAAGCTGCAGCCGCGCCATCGCCTGCGGGCGCACGTTGTAAACCAGCACATCGCTTGACGCGATCAGCCGCAGCACCGCATCGCGCCCGGCCGGCTTCTTCAGGTCGAGGCAGATGCTGCGCTTGCTGCGATTGGTGTTGAGAAACACCGGACCCATGCCGGGATGGCGGGTCGGACCGATCAGCCGCGTCACGTCGCCTTCCAGTGCCTCGACCTTGATGACGTCGGCCCCGTAGTCGCCGAGCATCTGGGTGGCATAGGGGCCCATCAGCACGGTCGTCATGTCGATGACCTTGACGCCCTCCAGTGGTCCCATGGCCTGTTCGCTCCCTGGGGGGGGGGGCGCATCGGGGCGCCCGCGTTTCTCCGGCCTAGTAACGGCAGGCCGCGCGCAAGATCAAGCGTTCCCGAAGTGCGGCATGGGTGCAGCCTTGTCATTCCGGGCCGCGCGGCAGCGCGAACCCGGAATGACGACGGGGAAGTTTCGTAGCCCGATGGAGCGCAGCGCAATCCGGGGCCGGACCATCCGCACCATGATTCCCGGATTCCGCTGCGCTCCATCCAGGCTACCGACCGCAACCCGCCTGCTATTTCGCGGGCTCGAGCAGCGAGACGTAATTTGCGACCGCGGCACCGCCCATATTGAAAATGCCCGCGAGCTTGGCGTTCTTGATCTGCATGCCCTCGGGCGCCTGGCCCACAAGCTGCATGGCGCTCATGACATGCATGGAAACGCCGGTGGCGCCGATCGGGTGACCCTTGGCCTTCAGGCCGCCGGAGGGATTGACCGGCAGTTTGCCATCCTTCTGGGTCCAGCCTTCCTTGATGGCGCGTGCGCCCTGCCCTCTCGGGGTCAGTCCCATCGCTTCATATTCGATCAGCTCCGCCACCGTGAAGCAGTCGTGGGTTTCGACAAAGGACAAATCCGAAAGCTGCACGCCGGCTTGCTGCAGCGCCCGCTGCCAGGCCACCGAGCAGCCCTCGAATTGCAGGATGTCGCGCTTCGACATCGGCAGGAAATCCTGGGCATGGGCAGTGGCGCGGATGTTGACCGCCTTGGCCATCGTCTTCGCGGTCTCGGCGTCCGCCAGCACCAGCGCGGCGGCGCCGTCCGACACCAGCGAACAATCGGTGCGCTTCAGGGGGCCGGCGACAAACGGATTCTTCTCGCTCTCGGAGCGGCAGAACTCGTAGCCGAAATCCTTGCGCATCTGCGCATAGGGATTGGCGACGCCGTTCTTGTGGTTCTTGGCGGCGATCATCGCCAGCGCATCGGATTGGTCGCCGTGCTTCTGGAAATAGGCCTGGGCGATCTTGCCGAACACGCCGGCGAAGCCGCCGGGGGTGTCGCCATCCTCCGGCAGGTACGACGCGCGCAGCAGGTTGCGGCCGATTTCCGCCGCGGGCGTCCGCGTCATCTGCTCGACGCCGACCACCAGCACGATCCTGGCCGCGCCCGCCGCAATCGCCTTGACGCCCTGATGCACGGCGGCCGAACCGGTGGCGCAGGCGTTCTCGACCCGCGTCGCCGGCTTGAATCGCAACTGCGGGTCGGCCTGCAGCACCAGCGAGGCGGTAAAGTCCTGCGGCGAGAAACCGGCGTTGAAATGCCCGAGCACGATCTCGTCGACATCGGCCGCCGAAATGCCGGCATCCGCCAGCGCCTCGGTCGCGACCCGAACCACCAGGCTCTCGACGGTTTCGGTATCGAGTTTTCCGAATGGCGTGTGCGCCCATCCGACAATGCTGGCTGTCATGGCTTTCTCCAATGAATGCGCGATCAAGGCTCAGTCGACGAACTTACCACCAAGTTCGTCCGCGATGTGAATCCGGATGATATCGTCGAAGGTCTTTTCGGCGGTGGTGAAGCCGAGCTTGGCGGCGCGCCTGGCTTCGAAATTGCGCGGCCAGCCCGCGACAATCCCGATGATGAAGGGGTCGGGCTCGCGCCTGATTCGTGCCGCCACCTTGTCGCCGGCAACCCGCTTCAGGGCGGCGATCTGCTCGCCGACCGTAGCGGAAAGACCGGGCATGGTGAGGTTGCGGCGGGCGCCGGCGGCGGCGCTATCCATGGTCGCCGCATGGATCAAGAACCCGACCGCCGAACGCGGCGAGGCATGCCAATGCCGGACGTCCTCCGATACCGGCAGCACCGCCTCCTTGCCCGCGAGCGGCTCGCGCAGGATGTTGGAAAAGAATCCGGACGCCGCCTTGTTGGGAAGCCCGGGGCGGATACAAATGGTCGGTAACCGGATGCCGATTCCGTCCATGAAGCCGCGGCGCGAATAGTCCGCGAGCAGGAGTTCGCCAATCGCCTTCTGGGTGCCATAACTGAGCAGCGGGGTATGAAAGAACTCATCGCCGATGGCGTCCGGGAATGGGGCGCCGAACACCGCGATCGACGAGGTAAACACAACCCGAGGCTTGTAGCCGCCGCCGGCGAGCCGGATCGCGTCGAGCAGCATCCGGGTGCCGTCGAGATTGATCCGATAGCCCTTGTCAAAATCGAGTTCCGCCTCGCCGGAGACGATCGCCGCAAGATGGAAGATCACGTCCGGGCGGTCCGCCACCAGCCTTTCGGCGACGCCGGGCACGGCGAAATCGCAGGTCACGGTGTTGACCGGGAAACCGGCCTTGGGCGCCTGCGCCGGCGCCACCACATCCTGCAGCGTCATCCCGGTGATCTCGCGCGAGCCGAGCCGCCCGTCGCGCAACAGCCGTTCGGTCAGTTTGCGGCCAACCATGCCGGTGGCGCCCAGAACCAGTATATGCAAGACCCAACTCCTTGTTGTTTTCCAGTTCCAGACGCGGGCCTGCCCGGTTCTGATGAGGCGCTACGGGGCGCTCACTCTTTCACGGCTCCGGTCATCGCCGACACGTAATGCTCGACAAAGAAGGCGTAAAGGATGACGAGCGGCAGCGAGCCCGCCAGCGCGCCGGCCATCAACGCGCCCCAGCGGTAGACGTCGCCATCGACGAACTCGTTGACGATGGCGACCGGCACGGTCTTGTTCTGGGTCGATTGCAGGAAGGTCAGCGCATAGATGAACTCGTTCCAGCACAAGGTGAAGCAGAAGATGAAGGCCGAGATCAGCCCGGGGATCGCCAGCGGCAGCACGATCCTGATCAGGATCTGCCAGCGGCTCGCGCCATCGATCAGCGCGCATTCTTCCAGCTCGAACGGGATGGTCTTGAAATAACCCATCAGCAGCCAGGTCGAGAACGGAATCAGGATGGTCGGATAAGTCAGGATCAGCGCCAGCGGCGAATTGAACAGGCCATACTGGAAAACCACGGTGGCGAGCGGAATGAACAGGATCGACGGCGGCACCAGATAGGACAGGAAGATCAGGCCGCCGACCCATTGCGCGCCGCGGTAGCGCAGCCGCACGATGGCGTAGGCGGCGAGCACGCTTGCAAAGATCGACAGCACGGTAGCGCCGATCGCGACGTACATCGTGTTCCAGAGCCAGTGTGGATAATAGCTCTCGAACAGTAGCTGGTGGAAATGCTTGAGGGTCGGATTCCAGGTCCAGAACGGGTTGTATTTGTCGAGATCGAGTAGCTGGTCGTCCGGTTTGATCGATGTCAATCCCATCCAGTAGAACGGAAACAGCAGGATCATCACGATGATCGCCAGCGGCAGATAGAGCGTGACAAGGCGGCGCGGCACCGACTGCAGATAGCTCATGCCTTCGCTGTTATCGACCCGCGCCGTCGTCGACAGGATGCTCTTCAGGTCGACCGGTTTCGGTGCAGGAAGGTCAGTCATTGTTTTCACCCTGCTGCCAGTTGCGGCAGCGCGCGCGGGGCTTGCCCCGTTCGCGCCAACAGAACAACGCTGCGCCGCGGGTCAGTCATTGTTTTCACCCTGTTGCCACTTGCGGCGCTGCAGCCCGAACCAGGACACCATGATCGCGGCAAGCAGGAATGGAATCATGGCGCTGGAAATCGCCGCGCCCTCGCCGAGCTGGCCGGCGATGATGGCGCGCTGATACGACAAGGTCGCCATCAGGTGGGTGGCGTTGACCGGGCCGCCACGGGTCATCGCCCAGATCAACTGGAAGTCGGTGAAGGTGAACAGCACCGAGAACGTCATCACCACGGCAATGATCGGGGTCAGCAGCGGATAGGTGATGTAGCGGAACATTTCCCAGCGGCTGGCGCCATCGAGCGTTGCCGCCTCGTAGAGCGAGGGCTGCACGGTCTGCAGCCCGGCCAGCAGCGTGATCGCGACAAAGGGAACGCCGCGCCAGATGTTGGCGAAGATCACGCAGGCCCGCGCCCAGGTCGGATCGCCGAGGAAGTTGATGTTGTGGGTGATCAGGCCGAGATGCCGCAGCGACCACGAGATGATCGAGAATTGCGAATCGAATATCCACCAGAACGCCAGCGCCGACAGCACGGTCGGCACGATGAACGGGATCAGCACCAGCGCGCGCAGCATGGCCTTGAACGGCATGTTTTCGTTGAGCAGCAGCGCGAGGTAGAGCCCGATCGCGAATTTGATGCTGCTCGCGATCAGCGTGTAGAATACCGTATTGAACACCGACAGCCAGAAGATGTCGTCGCCCCACAGCCACTCGTAGTTTTCCAGCCCGATGAATCCGCCGGGCTGTCCGATCTTGGCATCGGTGAACGAAATCCAGATCCCCAGGCCGAGCGGATAGGCCAGGAAGAAGATCAGGAATCCCATCGCCGGCAGCATGAACCAGAACCCGAGCCAGTTGCGGTTGGTCTTGAGCTGGTCCCAGGCGGTGGCTTCGCGGATCTGCGGCTTGGTGCGCTGAGGCGAGAGTGCGATGTCAGCCATGGGCGATGTCCCTTATCGATGCAAACAGCATGTGCCGCCCTGTCCCGTCTAATGGGACGGGCGGCGGTCGCCCGCCGCCCGCCCCAAGCTTGATCAGCGATAAATTCGCTTCAATTGCCGCTCGGTTTCCGCAATGGAGCTCTTGGCGTCCTTGGCTCCGGTGCAGTAGTTGGCGAACATGTCGACGACCAGGAAATCGGCGATCGCGGTCGCGGCCTTCTCGCCGGGGGTACCGAGGCCGGATGCCGGCAGCGCCCGCTTGCTGGCCTGCGCGAACACCGCGTTCTTCGGATCGGCGGTCCACACCGGCGCCGAATTGTAGGCATTGAGGGTGTGGGTGAGATAACCCCGCGCCCCCGAGAGCCATTTCTCGAACTGATCCTTTTCCAGCATAAAGGCGATGAAGGCCTTGGCAGCGTTCGGATATTTGGTGAAGTTGAAGGCCAGGATCGGAACCGCGAGCTGCAGTTCGGTCGGATGGCCGACCGGTCCGACCGGCCACAGCGCGTGGTAGGTATCCTCGGCGAGATCCTTCATCTTCGGATCGTCTTTTTCGGCCACGTAAATCGAAATGCCGTTGGCCGTGCAGTACAGCTCGCCCGACAGGAAGGCCTTGTTGTTGGAGCCATCGTTCCAGGACGCGCAGCCGGGAATGAAGGTATCGGACAGCGCCTTGGCATATTCCAGCGCCTTCACGGTCTCCGGCGAGTTGATGATGACCTTGTCGTTCTTGTCGACGGTGTAGGCACCGTGGCCCCACAGTACCCAGTGCAGCCAGCCATTGGCGTCGCCGGTGGCATGGCCCAGCGCGAAGCCAGCCGGGGTATTGTTCTTCTTCAATCCCTTGCACATTTCGAGGAAGCCGGGGAAGTCGGTCGGGAACGCCTTGAAGCCCGCCTTCTCCATCGCCGATTTGCGATAGGTCATGTAGCCGCCGATGGTCGCGACGGGGATGCCGAGCCAGTCGTTGCCCTTCTTGCAGGTCTTGGCGGCGGCGTCGGTCCAGCCGCCATATTTCTTGCCGAGATAGTCGGCGACATCGTTCATCTTGAGCACTTTGGTCGGGAACAGTTGCGGCAGCGTGTGCAGGCCCCACGCCATGTCGAGGCCCGAGCCGGTGTTGGCGGCGACTGAGGCCTTTGGCTGCACGTCCTCGAAGGATTCGCTGAACACATTCATCTGGGTGCCCGTCGAGGTCTGGAACGCCGCGACAATGGCGTTGAACGCATCGTCTTCCGCCGGCACGAAGCGCTTCCAGCGCATCAGGGTGAGTTTGGCGCCCGGCTCCGGCTTCCACGGGGCCGTCTGCGCCCACGCCTTGGCGAAATCCAGCAGCGCGGGTCCGGTCAGCGCACCGGCGGTGGCAAGCGCGGTGCCGCCCTGAAGCAGGGTACGGCGGGTAAAGTCATGCATAGTCGATCCTCCCATTGGCTTTTTTGGTTTGTCAGGCATTCAGTCGCTTGCCGGTCGTCTCGTCGAACAGATGAACGAGCGACGGGTTCGGCTTCAGCCGGACCTTGTCGCCCGGACTGAATTGATGACGCTCGCGGAACACCGCCACCACCTGCTCGCCACCAAGCTTGGCGAACACCTGGGTTTCCGAGCCGGTCGGTTCCACCACCACGATCTCGGCCTCGGCGCCGTCGTCGGCGATGGTGAAATGCTCGGGCCGCACGCCGTACACCACGGGCCGGCCGTCCGAGCTGGCCGGCGCCGAGGCCAGCGGCAGTTTGACGCCGTTCGGGCCCTCGAAGGCGGCGCTGCCGTTCGCCTTCACCTTGCCCTTGAGGAAATTCATCGCCGGCGAACCGATGAAGCCCGCGACGAACTGGTTGTCGGGCCGGTCGTACAGCTCGAGCGGGGTGCCGATCTGCTCGACAATGCCGTCATGCATCACCACGATCCTGTCGGCCATGGTCATGGCCTCGATCTGGTCGTGGGTGACGTAAACCGTGGTGGTCTTGAGGCGCTGATGCAGTTCCTTGATTTCGGTGCGCATCGCCACACGCAGCTTGGCGTCGAGGTTGGACAGCGGCTCGTCGAACAGGAACACCTGCGGATCGCGCACGATGGCGCGCCCCATCGCGACGCGCTGGCGCTGGCCGCCGGACAATTGCCGGGGGTAGCGGTCGAGCAGCGGCGTCAGCGCCAGGATCTCGGCGGCGCGCCTGACGCCGGCGGAGATTTCGCCCGCGCCGGCGCCGCGCAGCTTGAGGGAAAATCCCATATTGTCGGCGACCGTCATATGCGGATAGAGCGCATAATTCTGGAACACCATCGCGATGTCGCGTTCCTTGGGCTGGACGTTGTTGACCACCCGCTCGCCGATCGAGATCGTCCCCGAGGTAATGTTTTCGAGCCCGGCCAGCATCCGCAACAGGGTCGACTTGCCGCAACCGGAGGGGCCGACCAGTACCACAAAAGCGCCGTCCTCGATCGGGATGGTCACGCCATGCAGGACTTCGAAATTACCGAACGATTTCCGCACGTCGCGAATTTGAACCGACGACATCCATACCCTCCCGAACCGACACTTTCCGCGGGTCGATGCCGCGGTCATCCTCTTGTTTAACCCGGGGTCTTACCAGACTTTTTGGGCGGTGTCCTCGGATCAAAGTCGAATTGAAGTCGCCTTCGCCGCCCACATTGCGATCGGGGCGGCGACATGCAAACATCGGCCGCCGATACGAACATGACGCGCAAAAACAAGGCATGTGCGCTGCGGGAGAAACGATGAACAAGCCGCTCACGGGAACCACCAGGCGCAAGCTCCGCTCCAGCGAATGGTTTAACAATCCGCATAATCCCGGGATGACCGCGCTCTATCTGGAACGCTACCTCAATTATGGCCTGACCCGTCACGAGTTGCAGTCCGGCATGCCGATTATCGGCATCGCGCAAACCGGCAACGACCTGTCGCCCTGCAACCGCCATCACCTCGAACTGGCGCATCGGGTCCGGGAGGGCATTCGCGCCGCCGGCGGCATTGCCATGGAATTCCCGATGCACCCGATCCAGGAGACCGGCAAGCGCCCGACTGCGGCACTTGACCGCAATCTGGCCTATCTCGGGCTGGTCGAAATCCTGTTCGGCTATCCGCTGGACGGCGTCGTGCTGACCACGGGTTGCGACAAGACGACCCCCGCCTGCCTGATGGCGGCGGCGACCGTCAACCTGCCGGCGATCGTGCTCTCGGGCGGCCCGATGCTGAACGGCTGGCACGACGGCCAGCGCACCGGCTCGGGCACCGTGGTGTGGAAATCCCGCGAACGGCTGGTCGCCGGCGAGATCGACTACGAGGAGTTCATGAACATCGTGGCCTCGTCGGCGCCATCGGTCGGCCACTGCAACACCATGGGTACCGCCTCGACCATGAATTCGCTGGCCGAGGCACTCGGCATGTCGCTGCCGGGATGCGCGGCGATCCCGGCCCCCTACCGCGAGCGCGGCCAGATCGCCTATGAGACCGGCACGCGGATCGTCGAGATGGTGTGGGAAGACCTGAAGCCGTCCGACATCCTGACCCGCAAGGCGTTCGAGAACTGCATCGTCGTCAATTCGGCGATCGGCGGCTCGACCAATGCGCCGATCCATATCAATGCGCTTGCCCGCCATATCGGCGTGGATCTCTCGATCGACGATTGGCAGAAAATCGGCCACCACATTCCGTTGCTGGTGAACATGCAGCCGGCCGGCTTCTACCTTGGCGAGGAATATCATCGCGCCGGCGGCGTGCCGGCAGTGGTGCGCGAACTGATGCAGCACAAGCGCATCCATGAAGACGCCATGACCGTCAACGGCCATACCATGGGCGAGAACTGCCGCACGGCGCCGCCACCCGACGGCGACGTGATCCGGGCTTACGACAAGCCGCTGGTGAAGGATGCCGGCTTCCTGGTGCTGCGCGGCAATCTGTTCGATTCCGCCATCATGAAGACCAGCGTGATCTCGAGCGAGTTCCGCGACCGCTATCTGGTCAACCCCGCCGATCCCAACGCGTTCGAGGGACGCGCCATCGTGTTCGAGGGGCCGGAGGATTATCACCACCGCATCGAGGATCCCGCGCTCAACATCGACGAACGCTGCATCCTGTTCGTGCGCGGCACCGGCCCGATCGGCTATCCCGGCGGCGCCGAAGTCGTCAACATGCAGCCGCCCGCGGCCCTCATCAAGCGCGGCATCCTGTCCCTGCCCTGCATCGGCGATGGCCGCCAGTCCGGCACCTCGGGCTCGCCGTCGATCCTGAACGCGACGCCGGAGGCCGCAGCCGATGGCGGGCTGGCGATTCTCAAGACCGGCGACAAGGTCCGCATCGACCTCAACAAGGGCAGCGCCAACATCCTGATCCCGGAACAGGAACTGCAGCGGCGGCGCGCCGAACTCAAGGCCAAGGGCGGCTTCCCCTACCCGGCCAACCAGACGCCGTGGCAGGAACTCTATCGCTCCACCGTCGGACAGCACGCCACCGGCGCCTGCATGGAGTTCGCGACCCGCTATCGCGACATCGCCAGCCGCGTCGGCGTCGCGCGCGATAATCATTAGTTGTCGGTGCCGTCATTACGAACCACCAACGGCGTCATTCCAGGGCGCGCGCTGGCGCGAACCCGGAATCTCGAGATTCCCCGATGCGCAATTGCGCATCTGAGGTCTGGTGCTGACGCAGCAGCCCGGAATGACGGCTATCGCAATGACGGGAAATCACTCAAGTCGACCAGGGAGAACAAAATGTCAGACCGCCTCAAGGGCAAGCGCGCGTTCGTGACCGCGGGCGCCGTGGGCATTGGCCGGGCCTGCGCGATCGCCTTTGCGCGCGAGGGCGCCACCGTGTTTGCCACCGATATCGACGAGCAGGGTCTGGCGCTGCTCGGCAAGGACGGCGTCTCGGAAGTGGCGCGGCTCGACGTGCGCGACAGCGACGCCGTCGCCGCGATGGCCAAGCGCGCCGGCACCATCGACATCCTGCTCAACGCGGCGGGATTTGTGCACCACGGCACCGTGCTCGACTGTTCCGACGCCGACTGGGACTTTTCGTTCGACCTCAATGTCAAGTCGATGCACCGCACCATCCGGGCCTTTCTGCCGGGCATGCTGCAGGCCGGCCGCGGCTCGATCGTGAACATTTCCTCCGCCGCCGGCGTGTTCAAGGCCGCGCCCAACCGCTACGTCTATGGCGCGACCAAGGCCGCAGTCGCTGCCCTCACCCGCGCGGTCGCGACCGATTTCATTACCCAGGGCATCCGCTGCAACTGCATTTGCCCCGGGACCATCGAGACCCCGTCGATGCTGAGCCGCGCCGCCGCCGCCGGACCCGGCGGGCGCGAGATGTTCGTGAGCCGGCAACCGATGGGACGGCTCGGCACCGCCGACGAAATCGCTTCGCTTGCGGTCTATCTTGCGAGCGACGAGAGTTCGTTCACGACCGGTGTGGCACATATCATCGATGGCGGCTGGACGCTGTAAGCAATTCAGGTCACTTGCGTGATAACGTCGTTCCGGGGCGCGAGTGAAACGAGCGAACCCGGAATCTCGCAGGTTCCGGGTTCGCGCTTGGCGCGCCCCGGAACGACGAAAACCAAACAAATAGGGCTCACCCATGAACAAGATCGATCTGAACGGCCGCTGCGCCATCGTCACCGGCGGCGCGCAGGGTTTTGGGCGCGCCATCACCGAGCGTTTCGTCGCTTCCGGCGCCAAGGTTGCGATCTGGGATCACGACCAGCCCTTCGCCGAGAGGACCGCGAAGCAAATCGGCTCGGCCGTGACCGCGTTCAAGGTCGACGTGTCGGATCTCGCCGCGGTCGAAAAGGCCAGGGACTCCACGCTCAAGGCGCTCGGCAAGATCGACATCCTGGTCAACAATGCCGGCATCGCCGGCATCAACAAGACGGTTTGGGAAACCGACCTCGATGAATGGCGCAAGGTCCTGCGCATCAATCTCGACGGACCATTCATCTGCTGCAAGGCGATCGTGCCACAGATGGTCAAGCAGAACTACGGCCGCATCATCAACATCGCCTCGATCGCCGGCAAGGAAGGCAACCCCAACGCGGCGCATTATTCGGCGTCAAAGGCCGGGCTGATCGCGCTGACAAAGTCGCTCGGCAAGGAGCTCGCCGGTCACGAGATCGCGGTCAACGCGGTCACCCCCGCCGCCGCCAAAACCGCCATCTTCGACCAGATGACGCAACAGCACATCGACTTCATGCTGTCGAAGATTCCGAAGGGACGGTTCGTGCTGGTGGAGGAACTCGCGGCCATGGTGGCATGGCTCGCCTCGGAGGATTGCGCGTTCTCCACCGGCGCGGTGTTCGATATTTCCGGCGGTCGCGCGACGTATTAGGGACCGGGTTCAGTCGCGACCGCAGGTCCGGCGGCCTCACGGTTCGAGACGGCGCTCCCTAACCTGGCGGCTGCGTGGTAGGATCGACCGTCAGTTGAACCCGGCGGATCCTCAGATTGCCCCTGAACAGCACCCTCTATGCCGTATCCGTCTGGGTCGTGCCGCTGGTCATCGCCATCACCTTCCATGAAGCCGCCCACGGCTTTGTGGCACACCATTTCGGGGACAACACCGCCTGGGAGCGGGGGCGCGTCAGTTTCAATCCGCTCAAGCATATCGATCCGTTCGGCACCCTGTTGCTGCCGGCCGTGCTGCTGTTATCCCATTCGCCGTTCCTGTTCGGCTATGCCAAGCCGGTACCGGTGAATTTTCGCGGCCTGCGCAACCCGCGGCTCGACATGGTCTGGGTGGCGCTGGCCGGGCCGGCCACCAATATCGCTCTCGCGCTGTGCGCGGCAATCGCGTTCCACCTGGTGGGCTACCTGCCCGCCAACGCCGCGCAATGGGTGGCCGACAACCTCAAAAATGCGCTTGTCATCAATGTCGTGCTGGCGATTTTCAACATGCTGCCAATCCCCCCGCTGGATGGCGGGCGGGTCGCGGTCGGATTGCTCCCCAACGTGCTGGCCGTCCCGCTGTCCCGGCTGGAACCGTTCGGAATGCTGATCCTGATCGGGGTGCTGATCATCCTGCCGATGGCCGGGAGCCAACTCGGTCTAAATCTTGATGTTATTTCGGCGATACTGCGGGCGTCGACCGGCTATGTAATCCAGCTACTTCTCTTGTTAACCGGCAACGCGTAGTCCAAGCTTCGCGACCTGCCGAAAACGCCGAGGCCCTCTTGATCAAAGCTGCCGACATGATGATCGCGCGACGTGCCGATACCAAGGCCCGCGCCGATTTCGCGACCTGGAAAATGATGGCCAAGCTGAACGGCGCCTCGGCGCTGCCGACCGAGGCTCAGGACTTTCTCGCCGGCTACAACACGCTTCTGAAGAAAATGAGGGAGCCGGAGGCCACCGAGGCCACCATCAATCTGATCTACCGCCACTATTACGCGGAAATGGGCGGCACCGGCACCGCACCCGACGTCAAAGCCCATGCCAGCGATCCCGTGACCAACAACGTGACCGCGTTCCGACGTCCCCCGCCGCAGCGGACCCAGCCGGCCGCCGGCTCCGCCGCCAAGCCGCGGCTGCCGGTGGCCCTGATCTTTGCCTGCCTCGTCGTGGTCTATGTCGGGATCCGCTATTACTTGCGCTGACCGTCGGTTCTACCGGAAACGCTTCAACCTGGGCCACAACTGCTCGATCGGCATCCGCAGGTCGCGGCAGATGAAGATCGCGCGATTGTTCTCATACGGCATGGCGTAGGGATTGCCGAAACTGCCGGCGGCTTCGACCGACCCGCAAATCCGCCGCCAGCGTTCGATGTCGCCGCCGACATGGATGATCAGCGAGCCGTCATGGCCGCGCGGTCCCCAGAGCCAGTATTGATTTTGGCCGCTCAGGACCGGGGCAGCCCGTCCTTGCCGCCGAACACGTCGAGCGCAGCAGCCTCTCCATAGTTCGACGTGAGGATGACGGCGCGCGCGCGATCTTCCGGAGACAACTGCCGGACGATCGCCGCTACCTTGTCGGCGAGGTCGCGCCAGCCGAATTCATCCGAAAGGCTCTGGGTCAGCGGAGCGCCGACGCCGGCCGCCTCGATCGGCGCCGGCCTGATGTGCATCGCAGCCATGTAGCGCTGCAACTGCGCCGGTTCGAGGATCGGCAGCGTAAGCGGGGCGAACAGCGCACTGACGCCAAGCGCGGCCACCATCCAGGCCCGCGTAACCGAGGCCGCGAGCCGTTCGCACAACACGGCGCCGACCGCAAACATCGTCGGGTAGGCCGGAAACAAATAATAGTTGGTTCCGCGCTGAAGATAATAGAACGCCGTCGCGAGCAGGAAGGCCAGCGACAGCACACGCGCGGCGGCAAGACGGCGGTCGATGAACGGCCCGATCGCCCCGGCCAGCCACAACGGCGCCAGCACGATATTCATCGCCAGCGCCTGTCGCCATTCGAATTGCCAGAACGGACCGGTGAAATTCTTCTGGCTTTCGAGATGCGGCAGGATCACGTCGAAGAACGGCCAGCCGTGCTGCCATTGCCAGAGCAGATTTGGCAAAACGAGGACCGCGGCAATCGCGATGCCGAGCCAGAGCTGCCACCACAACAGCATCCGGCGCGCCGGGCTCGCGACAACGCCGACCGCGAGGGCGACAAGCCAGACCGCAATGCCCCATTTGGCTTCCATCGCCGTGCCCGCCAGCACGCCGATCCAGATCAGGTCGGAACGGGTGTCGCGCAGGATGGCGCGAGTCAGCAGGAATGCCGCTGCGGTCCAGGCGATCGGCTCGAATGTCGACGTGGTCAGATGCGAGGTGAGCCCGGCAAGGCCCGGCGCAATGCCGGCGGCGATCGCGGCGAGCGAGGCCGCCCTCGCCTCGCCACCGAGCAGGCGCGCGAAGGCCGCGCAAAGCAGCACCAGCCCGACCGCCGCAAGCGTGGCCGGCAGGCGCAGCAGCCAGATGTTGACGCCGAAGATCTGCGTCGCGGCCGCGATCAGCGGCACCAGCGGCGGTTGATCGACATAGCCGAAATCGGGATGCCGGCCGCACACCAGGAAGTACAGCTCATTGCGCTGCGCGTCGTAGCGGCCCGCGGTCGCGGCATGGACGATCGCGACCAGAAGCGCGACCAGCCAGACCGCCGGCTGGCGCCAAAATGCGGCTTTGATCGACCCCATCGCAGGCAGGCCCGGCGCCCCGGCGAGAGATGAATTCGGCTTGAACCATTCGGAAGAGATCCCCCGGCCTGCTGCGCCTCGCGCCACAGGATATCAGGCGCCGGCGGCGTGCCGAATGAATTCTCCGCAAGGAGAGCTCATTCGCGCCGGCCGCGGCGCAAATCATTCGCCCTTGAAATTCACGTCCAGGCTGTAATTGAACTCGTCGTCGGTCAGCTTCGCCGGCGGACGCGGCACCGGGTCCGAGCGCCGGATCATGGAAATCGCGGCTTCATCGTACAGCGCATCGCCGGACGACTGGAGAACGCCGACCGAGACGACGTGACCGAGGCGGTTGAGCACCAGGCTCACCTTGACCTTCGCATTGTGGTGTTTCTGAACCTTGGGATAACGCTTGTGAAGCTCGAAATAGGCGCTGATCTGCTTGCCCCAGGCCGCCGTCAGTCGCTGGTTGTCCTTGCCGATGCCGATATTGGGCGCGGTCACGGCTTCGGATTCGTGGGCATCCGCCAGGGTCTGCCGGGCGGTCGCCTCCTGCGCTACCGATTCCTGTGAAGCCGCGGTCTGTACGGTCTCGACCTTGGGTTCGTCTTCCGGGGGCTTCTTCGATTCGTTCTGGGTCACGACCCGATCGGGGTCGTCGGTCTCGGTCGGCGTGTCCTTGGGCAAATCGGTCGGCGTGATCTCGGCCTTCTGCTCGGCGAGCGCCGGCGAGGCGACCGAGGCGTCGGCATCCGGCCCCGGCGGCAGGTCGGTGGCCTCGGTATGCGGCGACGACAATTCGACCCCGATCTCGATCGCATTCGCCCCGAGCGAATCGTCGTCGTCTTCCGACGGCATGCGCGCGATTGCCAGCGCCGCGCCGCCGACATGAAGCGCGAGCGCGACCGCGGCCGCGAAAAACCACAGCCGCCGGGAAGGCTTTTGCTCGAGTATCAGCTCGGACATGGTTCAGGGCTTTGCGGCTTCGGCCGCCGAGGGCTGCGCCGCGCCGTCCGGAACGCCCTCCAGCGCCACCAGCTTCATCCGGTAGTTTCCCTTGCGAAGAATTTCCAGCACGTCCATCAGGTCGCCATAGGGAACCTGGCGGTCGGCGCGCACGAATACCAGCCGCTCCGGATTGTCCTCGGCGGCCGCATCGAGCGAACTGATCAGATCGATCCGCTTGACCGGCGTTTCCCCGATCGCCAGCGTCAGGTCCGGCTTGATGCTGACATAGGTCGGCTTGTCCGGCTTCTTCTGCGGCGTCGCGGTCGAGGTCGGCAGATCGATCGGAAGATCGACGGTCGACAGCGGCGCCGCCACCATGAAGATGATCAGAAGGACCAGGATGACGTCGATGAACGGCGTGACGTTGATCTCGTGGGTTTCCGCGAAATCGCTGTCATCGTCGAGATCGGTATCTGCGATCGAAACCGCCATCGCCTACTCCGCCGCGCGCGAATGCGCACCGCCATGGGTGCGGTCGAGATCGCGCGACAACAGCCGCGCCGCCGCCCCCGACGAGCGGCCGACCAGCTCGAGATAGCCCTTGGTTACCCGCGCAAAGTGATTGTAGATGATCACCGCCGGGATCGCCGCGACCAGACCGAAGGCGGTCGCGAGCAGCGCTTCGGCGATGCCGGGGGCGACCACGGCCAGATTCGTCGTCTGCGATTTCGAGATGCCGATAAAGCTGTTCATGATGCCCCACACGGTGCCGAACAGCCCGACAAACGGCGATGTCGCCCCGATGCTGGCGAGCAGTCCCATGCCGGTGCGGATCCGCCGCCCTTCGGCGCGAACGATTTCGGCAAAGCTCGAGGCGGCACGTTCCTTGATGCCCTCGTCGCTGGATATGCCCGCCGACAACCTCGCCTCGCCCATCGCGGCCGCGAGCAGCGCCGACAGCACGCTGTCCTTGGCGCCCAGTGAAAACTGCGCTTCCGCGAGCGATCTCGCGTCCCTGATCCTGGCAAGCGCCGTGCGCAGCTTGCGCCGCACAAACGACAGTTCGATCATTTTTGCGATGAACACCGTCCAGGTCACCAGCGAGGCGAACGCCAGCCCGACCATGACCGCCTTGACGATGACGTCCGCCGCCAGGAACATCGACCACGGGGACAGCTCGCGCAGCCCCGTCGATTTCAGCGGCCGGGCGCCGCTGCCGGCGGCGGTTGCCGGAACGCCGGCGGGGCTCGGCGCCGGCTGGCTCGCCGCTGCCGGCGCGGAAGCCGGTGCCGAGGTGGCTGCCGGCGCGGGCGCCGATTGGGCCGATGGCACCGTTGGCGGCGTGGGCGCGGCGAGCGGCTGCGATCCCGGCGCAACGCGAGCGGCGGGTGCCGCCTGCTGCTGTGCCAGCAACGGCGAGGACAGCGACTGCATCGCCAGCACCAGGACTACGGCTCGGACAAGTGATGTGTTCATACTTCGGCCCAGTAGCGGATCAGGTTGTGATAGATACCGGTCAATTTGACCGTTTCAGGGTCATCTCGCCCCAGGCGCTCCACCAGCGCTTGAATCGCGGTATCGAGATCGAAGATCAGGCTGCGGGCGTGTGCATCCCGTACCATGCTCTGCAGCCAGAAAAAAGATGCCACGCGCGTTCCACGCGTAACCGGCGTCACCATATGCAAACTAGACGCAGGATAAACCACGAGATCGCCGGCCGGCAGCTTGATTTCGTGGGATCCGTAGGCGTCCTCGACCACCAGCTCGCCGCCCTCATACTCGTCCGGCTCCGATAAAAATAACGTGACCGACAGATCGGTGCGGATCCGCAGGCCGGTCAGATGGTCGCCGCGGACCGCGTTGTCGACGTGGATACCGAAATGGTGACCGGCCGCGGCCGCATAGCGGTTGAACAGCGGCGGAAATATCCGCAGCGGCACCGCCGCCGAGATGAACCGCGGATTGGCCGTCAGCGCCGAGACGATGCGGTTGCCGAGCTTGCGCGCGGCCTCGCTGTCCGGCGGCAGTTGCTCGTTGCGCTTGACCAGCGCCGATTGCGCGCCGGCGGTCGAGCGACCGTCTTCCCAGGCGCAGCCGTCCATGATGCGGCGGAAATCCGCCACATCGGCCTTGCTCAGCACCTCGGGAACGCAGATCAGCATGGCATCGTCGTCAGAACCTCGCTGAGATGACCAGGGATGCGGTGCGGCCGGGCGCCTCCAGCACGAACGGCGTCGCGCTTTGATACAAGGCGTCGTAATAGAGCTTGTTGAAGATGTTGTTGACGAACAATTTCACCCGCCAGTTCTTGTCGATCTTGGCCTCGGCGAACGCATCGAAACGCCAGTAACTCGGCAGCGACGTGCCCTGGTTGGCGGCGAGCAAGGTACCGCCGTAGATCTTCGAGCGGTAGACCGCCTGTCCGCCGAGCTCCCACATGTCCGTCAACTGGTACTTGCTGAGCAGGCTGAAGGATTGGTGCGCGACGTTGGCAAGCGGGAGGCCGACATTGCTGGGATAAAGCAGCGGCTGCGGCGAAGGAACCAGCGATTTCGTCACCTCCGACTGCATCAGGACGATTCCGCCGGACAGGCTCCATTTGTCGGTGACCTTGCCGCTGGCACCGAGGTCGATCCCCCGGATGCGATAGGCGGCGCCGGCGCTGATGCAGGGTACCGTGCTGCCCGCGGGCGCGGTGGTGGGAAATGGGCAGGCGGCGGTCGCGGTCGCGGCGGTGATGTTTTGCGACTCGCGCGCATTTTCCTTTTCGGTCTGGAACAGCGCCGCGGTCACCAGCAGATGGCGGTTGAACAGTTCCCATTTGGTGCCGACTTCCGCGGCCTGGTTTTTTTCAGGTCCGAAGATCTGGTTCGTGCCACCGTTGAGGACCGGCGACAGCCCGCCGTAGTTGGCGCTGGTGCCGTCGAATTCGGATCCGACCGGATCCGATGAGGTCGCATAGGCCGCATAGACGCTGGCGATCGGAAGCGGCTTGACCACGATGCCCAGGTTGAAGTTCGGAAGCCCGAACTGGGCGGATTGCGAGCCGAAAACGCCCGCCACGGCCCCGGTACCGTAGCCGTTGACGTTGATGCCGTAGTCATCATAGCGGATGCCGCCATTGAGGATGATGAAGTCATTGTAGTTGGCGGTGTCGAGCAGATAGACGCTCTTGGTGTCGATCGCGAGTATTCGTCGGCAATCCCATCAGCGTGGGCGCGGAAAATGGGTCGAAGGTAAATTGCGGACTGAAAATGCTTTGGGTCACCGAACCGGCGCCGGCAGAAGGCGTGCCAATCGCTTCCGAAGACAGACCGGAATAC
Source organism: uncultured Alphaproteobacteria bacterium (assembly GCA_963748165.1). GTDB lineage: Bacteria > Pseudomonadota > Alphaproteobacteria > Rhizobiales > Xanthobacteraceae > Bradyrhizobium. The sequence continues at coordinate 23,379 of CAVVIM010000022.1, read as the reverse complement.
TTGTCGATATACGATGTCTCCCTGGATATCTCGACACCGGCCAGCGTGGTGTGATTCCAGCCGTTCAAGCCGAACTTGTAGGTCGCTTCGGTCTGGTTGGCGAGCACGTCGGTGACCTGGTAGCGGCTTTGCGGGTTGGCACTGATGGTCCACAGCGCCGGATTCGGGTTGGTAACGTTGGGCGATTCCGGAATCGTGCCGACATAATTCAATAACGACCGCGAAGCCCTGACCTTGTCGGTCAGCACCAAATCCGGCGTGATATGGACTTCGCCGTTGACGGTGCCGATATCCTGCCGAACCTGGAAGAAATCGCGATTCACGAAGCCGTAGAAATTGTCGCGATTGACGCCGAAACTCGGGAACGGGCCGCCGGCCGTGCTGGTAAACTGCTGGCTGCCGGATCCGGTGGAGCCGGGCCGGAAATAGGGCACGCCGAAATCAGGCAGGCCGTGCAGATCGGTGTGAACGTAATCCGCGGTCACCTTGACGGCATCGACCGGCTTCCAGGTCAACGCAACAAAACCGCCGTCGCGATCGTCGGTGGTGTAACTGCGGCCGGCCACGCCGGCGTCCTGAAACACGCCGCCGGCGCGAATGGCCAGCGTCGGACTGATCACCTGATTGACATCGAGCTGCACCCGCCTGGTTTGGTCGGTGCCGAACGTCGTATCCATGTTGTAGAAGCTTTTTTCGGTGGTGGCCTGCTTGGTGACAATGTTGATGGCGCCGCCGGTGGTCCCGCGGCCGGCAAAAGACGAGCCCGGTCCGCGCAGGATCTCGACCTGCTCGGTGAAGAAGTTCTCACGGACGCTGACGCCGGAGTTGCGGACGCCATCGATGAAGACGTCGTTGCGAGCATCGAAGCCGCGAATGAAGAACCGGTCGCCGAAGGCGTTGCCGCCCTCGCCGGTTCCGAGCGTCACGCCGGCGGTGCTCAGGATCGCCTGCTTCAACGTCGTGGCGTTCTTGTCTTCCAGCACCTCCTTGCTGAGCACCGTGACGGTCTTGGGCGTGTTCAGCAATGGTTCGGGAAATTTTCCCGAGGCCTGCAGGTGATCGACCTTGTAGGGCGCGGCTGCATCCGCATAGGGATCGCGGTCCGCGCTCAAGGCGCCGGCGTTGGGAAACGGCACCGGCGCAGCCTGGGTCGGCTGGGTCCGGCGGGCCGCGCGACGCAGGGCATTGCGGGCGCGGATCTGATCCGGTGTCGGCCGCGAGGCCAGCGGACGCGGGCGAGCGACCGGAGCTTCGACCGTCACCGGCGGGAGCGGCGCCTGCTGCGCTTCGGCACCTGAAACCGTGGCCACCGCCATCAGGCCAGCCACCGCCGAAACCTTGCGGCCGGAATTGTCGGATTTTCCGCCGGCCGAGTTCATCGCCGCGTTCGAACGCAACGACCTCGGGGTCTTCGCCCTGTTCATTGAAGCACGCCCCTAAACCGAGATTCGATCTGCTCAAGCACCCCATCGCGATGAGCAGTCCCATGTTGGTTATCGAGCGCAAAAAATCCGGTCAATGCGAATAGGTCTAAGCCGCGCTTGAATCCATCCAGATCAAAACGATTCTAATCCGGCAGTTTGAAAGCGTTCTAAAGTTGGTTTTGAAATGTTCTAAACTGAATCGCAGCGGCGCCGGCAAATCGGGCGCCGTGCCGCAACCGGCGCATCGATCAATCGGCGCTCGGCGGCTTCATCAGCGAAAACAGCTCGTCGACGGTTTGCTGCGCGATCAACCGCACCCGATCGGTGTTTTCCATGCCGGCGATGTTGACGCCCTTTACCACGGCCCTGATCTCGTCGCGGAAGTCGGTGAGAAACCGCAGCGGATCCGGCGAGTTGTTGGCGACGCGTGCGATCAGGCCGGTGATCAGGATCTGGCAGGCGATCATGCGTCCGTTCAACTCATCCATCATGCGCTCCTCAAAGTGACGGCCGGCTCGAGCCGGACGTCGCGCCGTGATATGGACGACGTCGGTTCCGGTTACAACCGTGCCGCGGCGGGATTGGAGTTTGCGGCGTTGCCGGCGGCGGGCCGGGCTGGCGGCCGGTTCGCGGCTACTTGGCGGCGATGGTGCCGGGTTCGGCAAAACCCTTGATCCGGTCCTTGATGTCCCGCAGCGTTTCGAGCGTGGTCTCGATCGAGGCCGCCGGAATATCCCGCAACGCGTCCACCGCGATGGCGTCGCGCAGGCTGTCGAGATCGTCGACGAGCTGGCGGCCGCTCGCGGTGAGGAACAGCCGGTTGGCGCGGCGGTCGCGGGGATCGTGCCGCCGCTCGAGCAGGCCGTGCTCGACCAGGCGATCGAGCAGCCTCACCAGCGAGATCGGTTGCAGTTCGAGCACGTCCGCCAGATCGACCTGCGACAGCCCTTCCTGTTCGCGCAGCCGAAACAGCACAATCCATTGCGCGCGCGTCGTACCGCGGCCCTTGGCCCGGTGATCGATGAAGTTGCGCAGCAGGCGCGAGCTTTCGACCAGTTGCGCAACCAGCTCGCGTTTCAGATTGAGCGACATCGGATGGACGGTCCCCAAACCTCTCCAAATGTTTAGAATTCACAAGTTATAGTGTGTTTACACATTAAGTGCACGCATATTATATTTATACCTTGGGGGAACCCGCTTGAAAGAGCCCCTATTTTGATTTTTCGAGTCGGCGATCCGGCTCGAATAGACACAGGCTGCCATGAAGAAATCGCGCACGATTGTATGGGTTGTGGTGATCGCCGCGGTCTCGGCGGCAGGGTATTTCGGCTGGCAGCGGTACCATCAGGCGCATCAAGCGGCTGAAGCGGCGGCCAGCGCGAAAAAATCGGCGCGCAATGCCGTTCGCGTCACCATCGCGCCGGTGCAGAAGTCCGACTTCCCGGTCTATCTGACCGGGCTCGGAACCGTTCAGGGCTTCAACACGGTGCAGGTGCGGACCCGGGTCGACGGCCAGATCGACAAGATCGCCTTTACCGAAGGCCAGTTGGTGAAACAGGGTGATCTGCTGGTCGAGATCGATCCGCGGCCGTACCAGGCCGCGCTCGACCAGGCCAAGGCCAAGAAGGCGCAGGACGAGGCTAACCTCGCCAACGCCAATCTGGACTTGCAGCGCTACACCAGGCTCGGCGAATTCGCGACCAAGCAGCAGACCGACACCCAGCGCTCGACCGTGCAGCAATTGACCGCACAGATCGCCGCCGACGATGCCGCGATCGCCAACGCGCAGACCCAGCTCGATTATAGCGCCGTCAAGTCGCCGATCCCGGGTGTCGCCGGCCTGCGCCAGGTCGATATCGGCAACATCGTCAACGCTGCGAGCCAGACCGCCATCGTGACCATCGCCCAGATCGAGCCGATCGCCGTGATCTTCACCGCGCCGGAAGAACAGCTTCCCTACATCAACGAGGCGCAGGCCCGTCAGCCGCTCAAGGTGATCGCGATCACGACCGACGGCAAGAAGCCGCTGGCGGAGGGTTCGCTCGCGGTGGTCAACAATCAGGTCGACACCACCAGCGGCACCATCCGCCTCAAGGCGGTGTTCGACAACAAGAACCACGCCTTGTGGCCGGGCCAATCGGTCTCGACCCGGCTGCTGGTCAAGACGCTGAAGGATGCCACGGTGGTGCCGGACGACGCGATCCAGCACGGCACCGACGGTCTTTATGCCTATGCGGTCAATCAGGACAACAAGGCGGAGTTGCACAAGGTCAAGGTCAGCCAGTCGATCGACGGGCGTTCGGTGATCGACGAAGGGCTGTCGCCGGGGCAGCAGGTGATCACGGCGGGCCAATACAAGGTCTCGCCCGGCACCCTCGTCACCACCGCGGTGGCGAGTTCGGATGCCGGGCAGTCCAAGGTCGAGCCGGAATGAGCGACGGCATTTCAGCACCGTTCATTCGCTATCCCATCGGCACCTCGCTGCTGATGGCCGGCATTCTTTTTGTCGGCCTCGTGGCCTATCCGCTGCTGCCGGTCGCCCCGCTGCCGCAGGTCGACTTCCCGACCATCCAGATCACCGCGACGCTGCCGGGCGGAAGTCCCGAGACCATGGCGTCCTCGGTGGCGCAGCCGCTGGAGCGGCAATTCGCGCAGATTCCCGGCATCGCCCAGATGACCTCGACGAGCTATCTGGGAACCGCGGCCGTTACCATCCAGTTCGACCTCAACCGCAGCATCGATGGCGCCGCCAACGACGTCCAGGGCGCCATCAACGCCGCCAGCGGCCAGTTGCCGAAGAACCTGCCCTCGCCCCCGACCTATCGCAAGGTCAACCCGGCGGACTCGCCGATCCTGCTGCTGTCGGCCACGTCGGACTCGTTGCCGCTGACAACGGTGAGCGACGCGGTCGACGCCCAGCTCGCGCAGCAGATCAGCCAGATTTCCGGCGTCGCCCAGGTGACGATCGGCGGCCAGCAGAAGCCGTCGGTCCGGGTCCAGATCGATCCCGCGAAACTGGTCGCCAAGGGCTTGTCGCTGGAGGATGTCCGCAACCAGATTGCGATCACGACGGTCGACAGTCCAAAGGGCAATATCGACGGCGCCACCCGTGCCTACACCATCTATGCCAACGATCAATTGCTGGACTCCAAGGACTGGAACGACGTCATCGTTGCCTACCGCAATGGCGGTCCGCTGCGGATCCGCGACATCGGCCAGGCCGTGACCGGGCCGGAAGACGCCAAGCAGGCGGCGTGGGCCAATGGCAAGCGCGGCGTGTTCCTGGTGGTCTACAAGCAGCCCGGCGCCAACGTCATCGACACCGTCGACAAGATCAAGGCGATGCTGCCGCGGCTGGTCGCCGCGATTCCGCCGGCGATCAAGATCGAAGTCATCAGCGACCGCACCCAGACCATCCGCGCCGCGGTCTCCGACGTCCAGTTCACGCTGCTGCTGACCATCGCGCTCGTGGTCATGGTCATCTTCCTGTTCCTGCGCAGCTTCTGGGCCACCGTGATCCCGACCGTTACCGTCCCGCTGGCGCTGCTCGGCGCCTGCGCGCTGATGTGGATATTCGGCTATACGCTCGACAATCTGTCGCTGATGGCATTGACCATCGCGGTCGGATTCGTGGTCGACGACGCCATCGTGATGCTGGAAAACATCACGCGTTATATCGAGGAGGGCGAAAAGCCGCTCGCCGCCGCGTTCAAGGGCGCCAGCGAAATCGGGTTCACCATCGTGTCGATCAGCGTGTCGCTGGTCGCGGTGCTGATTCCGCTGTTGCTGATGGGCGGCATCATCGGCCGGCTGTTCCGCGAATTCGCGGTGACCCTGACCATGACGATCTTCGTCTCCATGGTGGTATCGCTGACGCTGACGCCGATGATGGCGTCGCGCTTCCTGCGCGCGCATGGCGAAGTCAAGCACGGCCGGTTCTATGCATGGAGCGAGCGCGGTTTCGATGCCATGCTGCATGGCTATGAACGCGGCCTCGACCTTGCACTGCGCTGGCGGCTGACGACGCTGACGATTTTCTTCGCGACGCTGGCATTGTCGGTCTACCTGTTCGTCGTCATTCCGAAGGGCTTCTTCCCGCAGCAGGACAACGGCCTGATCACCGCGACTTCCGAAGCCGCGCAGGATATTTCCTTTGCCGCCATGGTGAAGAAGCAGGAGACCCTGGGCAAGATCGTGCAGGCCGACCCTGACGTCGCCAGCGTGGCGATGGCGATCGGCGGCAGCGGCCGGGCCGGCAACAACGGCAACCTGTTCATCACGCTGAAGCCGCGCGATCAGCGCGCGGCGAGCGCCCAGCAGATCATCGCCCGGCTGCGGCCCAGGCTGGAAAAGGTCGAGGGCGCGCGGCTGTTCATGCAGGCGGCGCAAGACGTCCGGCTCGGCGGCCGGCCGACGCGAACCCAGTTCGAGTTCACGCTGCAGGATGCCAATCTGGACGAACTCAGCGAATGGGCGCCGAAGATCCTGGCCAGGATGCAGACGCTGCCCGAGCTGCGCGACGTCGCGACCGACCAGCAGAGCGAGGGCACGACGCTGCAGTTGCAGATCAACCGCGACACCGCCGCGCGCTACGGCATCCAGCCGCAACTGATCGACGACACGCTTTACGACGCGTTCGGCCAGCGCCAGGTCACCCAGTATTTCACCCAGCTCAACAGCTACCATGTGATCCTGGAAATCCTGCCGGAGCTGCAGGGCAGCCTCGACGCCCTCAACAAGCTCTACATCAAGTCGCCGCTGACCGGCGAGCAGGTGCCGTTGGCGACGTTCGCGACCTGGACCAGCGTGCCGGTCCGTTCGCTCTCGATCAGCCATCAGGGCCAGTTTCCGGCCATCACCATCAGCTTCAACCTCGCCCAGGACGCCGCGCTCGGGCAGGCCACCGAGGCCGTGCAGCGGGCGATGCTCGATCTGGGCGCGCCGACCACGCTGAACTCGAGCTTCCAGGGCACCGCGCAGGCGTTCCAGCAATCGCTCGGCACCGTGCCGCTGTTGATCATGGCGGCGCTGGTGGTGGTGTACCTGATCCTCGGCATTCTCTATGAGAGCTACATCCATCCGCTGACGATCCTGTCGACGCTGCCCTCGGCCGGCGTCGGCGCGCTCGCGATCCTGATGGCGTTCGGATATGATTTCAGCCTGATCGCCCTGATCGGCATCATTCTGTTGATCGGCATCGTCAAGAAGAACGGCATCATGATGGTCGACTTCGCGATCGCAGCCGAGCGCGAAGAGCATCTGTCGCCGGAGGCTTCGATCCGCAAGGCCGCACTGCTGCGGTTTCGCCCGATCATGATGACGACGATGGCGGCCATGCTCGGCGGCGTGCCGCTGATGCTGGGCACCGGCACCGGCTCGGAAATCCGCCAGCCGCTGGGCTATGCCATGGTCGGCGGCCTGATCGTCAGCCAGGCGCTGACGCTGTTCACGACGCCGGTGATCTATCTCTACCTCGACAAGCTTTCGAACCTGTTCGCGGGCCGGGGAAGGTCCGCAAACGCCGATTTCGACCGAGCCGACGGCGCGCACGACCCGATCAAGCAGGCCGCCGAGTAGCTACTGCCGCGCCATCTCGGCGTTCCCGACATCGTCGCCGTCCAGCGTCTGGTCGTCATGCATCGCAACCGTTACCCGCAGTAACCGCCCGGTGAATTCAAACGGCGCGTCATAATGCGACACCGGGCTGCCGCGATCGCGGCCGATGTCGAGGCCCGACCACGAGATCAGATTGTGAAATCCAAGCTTGGTCTGCAGCGAGCCGGCAGGCTCGCCGTCGATCAGCAATGTGTAGGCGCTGACGCCGGTGCGGGCGCCCTTGGCCGGCGGCGCATCGCGCACCAGCCGTTCGACGCGGACACCGAGCCGGCGGGCGCCGTCACGGACCTTGGCGGCCGAGGTGACGATCTCATGACCGCCGCCGATATTGAGATCGTGAACCAGAAAGCCGTCCTTGATGTAAAGGCTGTAGCCCGAAGTGGCGTCGCCATGCGAGATCAGCACCCCCTGCGCGCCGCCCTCGGCGATCTCGACATCGGCCTCGATGGTGTAGCTGCGGCTGCGTACATCCGGCGCCACGTCGGTCGGCACATGGCCCATGCCGGCATGGAACACAAATCTGGTGCGCGCGCCCTGAAAGCGCGCGGCATTCTCCGCAAAGCGCGGGCCGAAGCGATCGTCGAGCGGCAGCACCTGGTGCTTCTCGGCCTCGCTCCACCATGTCTTGATCATTTCCGCCAGACGATCGGGCTCCGTCGCCGCGCGATCGTCGACTTCGGAGAAATCCCGGTCGAGGTGGAACAGCTCCCATTTGTCGTTCTCGAACGGCGTTCCCGGCGGATGATAGGCTACCGCCTTCCAGCCGTCGCGCCACAGGCCGCGATGCCCGAACATCTCGAAGTATTGCGGCGAGGCTTTCGACGGGGCCGCGGCGTCGGTGATCGAGCGCGCAAAGCTTTCGCCTTCGATCGGCATCTGCGCGCAGCCCGCAATCTCCGCCGGCGCATCGATGCCGACCAGTTCAAGCAGGGTCGGCACGAGGTCGCTGGCATGGACGAACTGGTGGCGCAGTTCTCCCCTGGCCCCGATCCGCTTCGGCCATGACATGACAAAGGGATCGCGAATGCCGCCGCCATGGGTGTTCTGCTTGTAGCGCCGCAACGGCGTATTCGAGGCCATCGCCCAGCCGTGCGGAAAATTGGTGTGGGAGTCCGGGCCGCCGATGTCGTCGAGCCGCCGCAGCTTTTCCGCGATCGGCTCGGGCCGGAAATTATAGGGTCCCATGGCGTTGACAAAACCGAGCGGTCCGCCCTCCTGGCTGGCGCCATTGTCCGACAGCACGAGGATCAGGGTGTTGTCGCGAACGCCGGCGTTTTCCAGGAACGCCATCAGCCGCGCCAGATGCCGGTCGGCATGATCGAGCATGCCGGCGAAGGCCGATTGCAGCCGGGTGAAGACGCGCTTCTCCTCGGCGCTGTGCTCATCCCATGCCTTCACGCCATCGTTGCGGGCCGGCATTCGGGTTTCCGGCGGCACGATTCCCAGCGCCTTCTGACGGGCCAGGCGCCGCTCGCGCTCGACGTCCCAGCCGGCGGCGAAGACCTCGTCATAGCCCCTGATGATCTCGGCAGGCGCCTGATGCGGCGCGTGACAGGCGCCGAAGGCGAGCCAGGTCAGCCACGGCAGATCGGGCCGATCGGCGATGTGGTCGGCAATGAAGCGGATCGACTGATCAACCAGGTCCGCGGTCAGATGATAGCCGCTGGCATGGGTCCCGGGCGGATCGATGTGGGTGTTGTCGGAAACGAGCTCCGGCGCATATTGATCGGTCTCGGCGTCGAGGAAGCCGTAAAACCGGTCGAAGCCGCGGCCGAGCGGCCAGCCGTCGAACGGTCCGGTCGCGCCGCTTTCGGTCAGCGGCGTGACATGCCATTTGCCGACCATGTAGTTGCGATAGGCGTGTGCCTTGAGCATTTCCGCGAGCGTACCGGCCTCGCGCGCGATCTTGCCGCGATAGCCGGGATAGCCGGAGTCAAAATTGGCGAGGCAGCCGACGCCGACGGAATGGTGGTTGCGTCCGGTCAACAGCGCCGCGCGCGTGGTCGAGCACATCGCGGTGGTGTGGAAGCCGCTGTAGCGCAGGCCCTCGGCCGCCAGAGCGTCGATCACCGGCGTCTTGATCGGAGAGCCGTAACAGCCGAAATCCGAAAAGCCGACATCGTCGAACAGCACGACCAGGATATTGGGCGCGCCGGCCGGCGGCTTCGGCGCGGCCGGCCACCAGGGTTTGGAGCCGGCGACCGTGTTTGCGATCGTGCCGTGAAACGGCTTGCCGCTATTCGCACTCATACGTTCACTCCCCGTCTTTTGCGGCCGCGTTCATTCGCGGTTGGCCTGCTGGCACGATCGGCGCCGCCAGGATTGCGCGCGGCGCCCGATATCGTCAGCCGGTACCGAGATAGACCTTCTGCACCTTGGGATCGTTGGCAAGGTCCGCCGCGGTCCCGGACAGCACGCTCTTGCCGACCTGCAGCACGGTAGCGAAATCCGAGACCTCGAGGGCAAGCTCGATCGACTGCTCCGCCAGCAGGATCGTCAAGCCATCCTGATGCAGCCGGCCGAACGTCTCGTACATCGATTCCACCACGGCCGGCGCGAGGCCGAGCGAGGGCTCGTCCAGCATCAGCAGCTTGGGATCGCTCATCAGCGCGCGGCCGACCGCCAGCATCTGCCGCTCGCCGCCGGACATCGTGCCGGCGCGCTGGCCGCGGCGCTCGGCAAGCCGTGGGAAGATCTCGTAGACGCGCTCGAGCAGCATCGCGGCGCGCGCCTTGTCGCGCAGCGGCGTCGCGCCGAGCAGCAGATTGTTCTGCACGCTCTGTTGCACGAACAGCCGCCAGCCCTCCGGCGACAATGCGAGGCCCTTGCGCACGATGGAAAATGCAGCCTGGCCGCCGATCTGCTGGCCGCGAAACACGATCGATCCGGAATGCACCGGAATCAGGCCCGCGATGGCATTGAGGGTCGTGGTTTTGCCGCCGCCATTGGAGCCGAGCAGCGCCACCACGCTGCCTTCGGGCACCTCCAGCGACACGTCGGACACGCCGATCAGATCGCCATAATGGACCTCGAGATGCTCGATTCTGAGCAGCGGCGCGCTCATGCCGGTCCGCCCATCAGTTCGATCGGGGTGTGGCCGGCGGCGGCCCTGGCCGCGCGCTTGCCCAGATAGGCTTCGATGACAGCGGGATTGCCCGTGACCTCGCGCGGGCTGCCGCGGGCGATCTCCCGGCCCTGGTGGAACACCACCACCCGGCTCGCCAGCGACATGATGACTTCCATGATGTGCTCGACGATCACCAGCGTCACGCCGGAACGATGGATGTCGCGGACGAGATCGATGGCAAGTTGCACCTCGCGCTGGGTAAGGCCCGCCATCGCCTCGTCGAGCAGCAGCACCTTGGGCTCGGTGGCGAGCGCCCGGGCGATCTCAAGCCGCTTGCGGCCGGGCGTTCCCAGCGTTCGCGCCGGCGCGTCCGCCAGCTTGCTGAGCCCGACGCGCTCGAGCACGGCGCGCGCCCTGGTCTCGGCTTCGACGCGGTGCGCGGTGCGGAGGAACGCGCCGATCATCACGTTCTCGAGCACCGACATGCCCTCGAAGGTCTGCGGCACCTGGAAGGTGCGGGCGAGGCCAAGGGCCGCGCGCATCTCCGGGGTCATGGCGGTGATGTCCCGGCCTTCGAACAGCACGGTACCGGAAGTCGAGATCAGGTCGCCGGTCAGGCAATTGAAGAGGGTGGACTTGCCGGCGCCGTTGGGCCCGATCAAGCCCAGAATATCGCCCTGCTCCAGCGTCACCGATGCGGCATCGACGGCCTTGAAACTGCCGAACGCCTTGGTGAGGTTGCGCGCTTCAAGGAGCATGGGTCGCTCCTGCCGCGACCGGCGCGTCCGGCGCCTTGGCACGTCTCGCCCACAGCCGATGGATCAGCGTCAGGATGCCGCCGGGCTGAAAGCGCGCGATCAGCACGATGATGGCGCCGTACACGACAAAGGTCAGGCCCGCGCCCTTGCCGCCGAGCAGGTTGTTGGAGATTTCCTCGAGCGGCACCAGGATCGCCGCGCCGACCAGCGGCCCGAACAGCAATCCGGCACCGCCCAGCGCCGCCATGATCAGCATCTTGACCGAGATCAGGATACCGAGTCCTGACTCCGGATCGACGAAGCCGAACATCGTCGCATAGAGCGCGCCGGCGACGCTGGTCAGGCCGGCGCTCAGCATGAAGGCATAGAGCTTGGTGCGGCTGGCGGGAGCCCCGAGCGAACGGGCGGCCCGTTCGGAATCCCGGATCGCGCGAAGATAGAATCCCATCCGGCTGTTCGCCATCCAGAAGGTCAGGCCGAGCGTCAGCACCAGGGTCGCCAGGAACAGATAATAATACGGCAGCGCCGAGATGAACGACAGATCGAAGATGTTGCGCGGCACCGTCGGACCGCTCAAGCCGACGCCGGCGCCGAGATAGTCGGTATTGCTGACGATCAGCCGCACCAGTTCGGCGACGGCGATCGTGGCCATGCTGAAATAGTGCCCGGACAACCGCAGCGTCGGCACGCCGACCACCGCGGCGATGGCGACGCTCACCACAATACCGACGGGAATGCCGACCAGCGGCGACAGCGCGAAATGCGCATAGGCGCCCATCGCGGCATAGGCGCCGCAGCCGAAGAACACCACATGCCCGACCGAGACCTGGCCGGCATAGCCGCCGACGATATTCCACGCCGAGGCGGCGATGGCATAGAGCAGCACCAGGGCGCCGAGCCGCTGCTGAAACGGTGTCGAGAACAGCAGCGGATAGGCGACCACCAGCGCGAGCGCCACCGATGGCCACAGCAAGCGTCGCATCAGGTCTTGCCCATCAGGCCTTGCGGCCGGAACCAGAGGAAGCCGAGGAACAGCGAGTACACCACAATGTCCTTGTAAACGGCGCCGATCAGATAGGCCGACAGCGACTCGATGACCCCGATCAGAAGTCCCGCGACCAGCGCGCCCGGCACGCTGCCGAAGCCGCCGAGCGACACCGTGACAAAGGCGACGATGGCCAGCGTCTCGCCAACCGTGGGCACGATATAAAAGAACGTCGCGATCAGCGCCCCCGCCAGACCCGTGGCTCCCGCGGCGATCGCCCAGGCGATCGCCTGCATGGTGTCGGGCCGGATGCCCATCAACTGCGCCGCGGTGGAATCCTCCGCCACCGCCAGCATCTTCGATCCGAGCGAGCTGCGCGTCAGCAGCAGATGGAGGCCGAGCGTGACCACCAGGGCCACCGCGCCCGCCAGCAGCCGCGACGCCTGGATGCGCAGGCCCATCGTCTCAAAGGTGCCCCCCACCAGATTTTCCGGCAGCGACAGGAAATTGGCGCCGAACCACCAGAACACCGAGTAGCGCAGCAGCAGCGCAAGCCCGAAGGTGCCGAGGATCTGGGCCAGCATCGGGCCCTTCATGATGTCCCGGATCAAGCCGAAATAGACCACGATTCCAAGGGTCGCCAGCACCAGCGCCGCGAGCGGCGCGCCGACCAGCGGGCCGGCGCCGAACAGGGTATAGACCACGTAGGCGACGTACATGCCGAGCATGACAAAATCGCCATGCGCGAAATTGACGATGTTCATCATGCCCCAGACCAGCGTGAGGCCCGAGGAAAACAGCGCGTAGACCGCGCCCAGCAGGAGGCCGCCGACGATTACCTGGACGAGAATGGTGGACATGAAGCCCGCGTGTGTTCGATGGAAGGCTTGCCGCAGGATTGCGTTACGGCCATCGATCGTCAAAGTCGGCCGATCGTCCCCGCGCACGACGGCCGCGACAACCGCAAAAGCGGGCGGGAAATCTCCCGCCCCCTGATCTCGTCACCAGCCCTTGTAGGGCGTCACCGGCGCCTTCTGCGCGCTGGTCTTCGGCCAGACCGCGACATAGTTCTCGCCGTCCTGCAACTGGATCATGACGCCCGCCGCGAGCACGTTCTGGCCCTTGTCGTCGAACTTGACACCCTTGTAACCCATCATGAGCTGGTCGGGCTTGAGATCGGTGGCCTTCAGCGCCGCCTGGATCTTGGCGGGATCGGTCGACCCGGCGCGATCGATCGCATCGCAGAGCACGAGGAAGCCCTGCATCTGCCGGGCGGCGGTATCATCCATCTCGTCGCCGCTCTTCTTCTTGTACATCTCGGCAATCAAGGCGGTCGGCGAGCCCGGAGCACCGACGCTCCACGACGAGCGATTGAACACGCCCTGCGAGATCTTGCCGACCGATTTGATGAAGGAGGGATCGGAATATCCGGAATCGTCGGCGATAATCATCGGCGGCTTGTAGTCGAGCGCCTGCATGGTCTTCTGGTAAAGGATCGCATCGGAGGTGTAGGCGATCATGATCACGACATCGGGCTTCTTCTCCTTGAGCTGCAGCACCTGGCTCTGCACGTCGGTGGCATTGACGGCGTAGGAGATGTCGAGCGCGATGTTCTGGCCCTTCTCCTTGAAGGCGCTGGTGATCACGCTCGAGACCGAGGTGCCATATTCGGTATTGTCGTGGACCAGCGCGATGCTGTCGGTCTTGACGCCGGAGGCCTTCATGTCCTGCAGGAAGTCGTAATAGATCTTGGCGAAGTCCGACGCCACCGGCGTGACGCGGAAGAACCATTTGAAGCCGCGCTCGGTGAGGTTGGCGGCAACCGACTCGCCATTGACAAAGGGAATCCCGTATTTCTCGGCGATCGCGCTCGCCGTGAGCGTGATGCCCGACTGATAGGCGCCGGTGAGCGCCACCACCTTCTCTTCGGTGATCAGCCGCAAGGTCTGGTTCTGTCCGGTGGCGGGGCTGCCCTGGTTGTCGGCAAACACCACATCGACCTTGGCGCCGCCGAGCCCTGCCAGCCCGGCATTTTTCGCCAGCGGGAAATTGCCGAGTTCGGGATGGGCGTTGTTGATGATGTCCATCGCGACTTCGATCGCCGCCTTGGCATGAATTCCGGCGCTGGCGGCGTTGCCGCTCAGCGGAAACACCGCGCCGATCTTGACCGTCTTGTCCTGCGCGCACGCGTTGCCCGCCACAGCAACGGAAATCGAGGCGGCACACAGCAGCCCGAGGATATGCTTGAATCTCATGTCGAAACGCCTCCGAGAGGTCCGGTCCATTACCAGGCGTCAGGCCTCACACGCTTGAGGCGTCGTTGCCCCGCCTTTTCCGTTATTTTTTGCGGCTTGCAACATTGCATGTCGGGTTTGCAGGGGCAAGTTAGCCCAAAGGCGACGACGGCGCCGCTTGCCTTGCGGCAGGCTCGCGCCACGGCCCGCGCTTGCCAAGCCCGGGACGGAGCTAGTAGAACGGCGCACGCCTGAACGGATTTCCGTCGCCGCCGCTGACGACCGCGCAACAGGCGGTCAAAGCACTGAGCCCGGCAATGAACCATCTGTTGATCTCGTTTGTCGTTTTTGCGGTGATCTTTGGCGGCGCGCTGGCCGGCGCGGTTGTTCGCCCATTTTTGTTGCAACAACACCTGACTTCGGACTGCAAGGACGTCGTGAAAATAACGACGGGCCTGATCGGGACATTGGCCGCCCTCGTGCTCGGTCTGCTGATTGCATCGGCGAAAGGGGCCTACGATCAGAAAACCAGCCAGGTCAGGCAATTGACCTCAACCATTATCCTTCTGGACAACCTGCTGGCGCAATATGGTCCGGACGCGGTTCACCTCCGGACCCTTCTGCGGCAGGGCATCCAGCCGCTGGCGGATCGCATCTGGCACGAGGGCGAGGCTCCGACCGGCAAGCCCGTTGGGTTCGCTGCGACCGCCGATGACGTCGGCATTCGTAGATGAGCTGGAGCGCCTGTCACCGGCCGATGATTCGCAACGTTCGCTGAAATCTCGCGCCATTCAGGCCTTTACCGAAGCCGCGCAGACCCGACTGCGGCTGTTTACGCAGCCGGCGACTCAATTCCGGTCCCGTTCCTGATCATTCTGGTGTTTTGGCTCAGCGCCATTTTCGTCAGCTTGACCCTGTTCGCGCCAACCAACCTGGTCGTGATGGGATCGCTGTTTGTGGGTGCACTGTCGTTCGCCGCCGCGATTTTTCTGGTCTTGGAGCTGGGTGACCCTTTCGCCGGGCTGATGGGATTGCCGAGCGCGACCCTGCGAGACGCCCTTCTGCCGCTGCAATAGCCTCTCACACGCGGCCGGCTTGGCGGCACGCTCGCGCCACGCCGCGCGCTTGCCAAGCCCGGGATGGAGCTAGTAGAACGGCGCCACGCTTGGGCGGATCTCCGCGGCCACCGCGGAGCACCGCAACAGGCGGTCAACGCATTGATGTTGTTATGAGATTTTGGGGAATGGTGTAACGGTAGCACAACAGACTCTGACTCTGTTTGTCTAGGTTCGAATCCTAGTTCCCCAGCCACGGTTTTTCCCCAGCAGTGCAACGACTTAGCGCCACTATTCCGCGACGCGCCGCGCGTCACAGGGAACAGGGCTCCATC
Source organism: uncultured Alphaproteobacteria bacterium (assembly GCA_963748165.1). Classification (GTDB taxonomy): domain Bacteria; phylum Pseudomonadota; class Alphaproteobacteria; order Rhizobiales; family Xanthobacteraceae; genus Bradyrhizobium. Next base: position 7,905 of record CAVVIM010000022.1, on the reverse strand, counting down.
GTCTCGCGGCGCGATGCGCCGCTGGCGCAAACTTCTCGCCTTGTCATTCCGCGACGCGCCCGCTTGGCGCGGGCTTCTCCGTCGTCATTCCGGGGCGCGCCGCTTTCTTGGCGCGAGGTGCGGAATCCATACTTCCGATGGTGGTTATGGATTCCGGGCCTGCGCCAACCAAGTCGGCTGTTGCCGACTTGGGCAATCGTATTGGCTGAACTCGGGTAAACCCGAGTTCAGTCGGCGCATCCCGGAATGACGGCGGTGGGACGTGCTTGCACATTCTCGCGGCGCGATGCGCCCGAGTTGTGCTGGAGCTCGCCCTCGAAAAGCGCGAGGGTGCAGGGAATGCCGGGTGCACGCCGCACCGGCGGTCTCGTACGCAATGGAGAGAGTGTGGGTGCGCGCACGAGCATACGGGCTCGGCGGAGGCATCCGGCATCCCCTGCGTAATGGCTTTACGGCTTATGCCGTGCTCTCCCCGGCGACGAATTCGTCTTGTCACCGTCGTCGGCGGATTTTAGCGACGGATCAACCCGGTCGGGTTTGAACGCGTCACCGCCGACTTGGCACCAGCAACGGGTGTCAGGACCACACGGTTTTGCCGTACGCTACAACGTCGTTCGTCTTGCGCGCCTTCCACGTCGCTCACGAGGATCAACTCGCCCTGCGACCGCCATGGCGCGCCGACGCTTTCGCGTCCACCACATCCCATCCCGCGTTCGTGACGACGCGCGACCGCCCCTCGTGTCGGAACGGGACGGCCGGCGTTAAGCCACTGATTTGGGGTCGCCGTGAAGCGCAATCTTGCCCGTCGCGCCACTCTGCCGCAACCCGACGGGCAGACCCCTCCTTCGTCATTCCGGGGCGCGCCGCTTTCTTGGCGCGAGCACGGAATGACGGCGTGTTGGAAATCAGCCGCTACTTCTTAGCGTAGGAAACGCCCATGCCGGCCCGCACGTCGCTCTGGATGCCATAGGGCGCGATCGGATAGCGCAGGCCGCTTTTCGCCAGCGCCTTCATGCCGTCGATCGCCTTGGCGAGATGTTTTGGCGACAGCGCCATCAGCATCTCCTCGTCCGGCACTCCGCCATAGCGCCGCTCGGCGAAACACGGCAGCGACAGGCTGGGCTCGCCGGTCTTGAGCGCCCGCCCCCATGAATCGGCGCACGCGGTCTCGCCGACCACGCCCCACTCGAATTTCTTGTAGCCGGTATATTGCAGGCCGTTGATCAGGATGATCATCTGGCCCGGCGTCGCATAGACCAGGCAGATATCCGGCGGGTCGAGCCGGCCGCTGGTCAAGGGGCTGACCGCCAGCGCCTGATACTGGCCGTAGGTCACGACATCCAGCGCTTCCTGGCGCTTGCGCGCGTCCTCGGCCGTGCCGTGCCAGACACCGACATAGGATTGGCCGGCAAGCCAGGTCTCGTCCTGCGGCGCCAGCCCGATCACCGCCCGGCATTGCGCCCCGACCAGATCGGCGGCGGTAATGCCGACGGTCCAGCCCAGTCGCGAGGCCATGCTGACGATCTGGTCGGTGGTATGGATGGCGGTCGGACGCCGGATTTTCGGTATTGCCGTCATCTCCTCCACCCGCGCAAACATCTTCATGCCGATCACGGTGGTCTTGAGGCGGAGCAGGCTGTTCAGGTCCGCGGCCATGCCGGCCCAATCGAACATTTCCTGCTGCATCGCTGATGTTTGCATCTGAAGCTCCGTGAACGGCGACCCGAGCGCCGCACTCTAAAGCCTCTTCGGTTCTGATTGAATCTAGAACCGGGCTTGGGTTTGCTGGCTTGACGCGTTTTCTTCACCCGAACCGGTAGCCACTTCGCTCGACAACGCTATAGCCGGATTATTCGGCGGCGGCGACCGCCGCGTCATTCCGGATCGGGACTGGGCAGCAACTGGTTGATCTTGCCGGTCATGCGATAGGCCAGCAGGCCGATCCATTCATGCGCGGCGAGGTCGGTGTGCTGCAGGCCATCGACCGAGAAAGCCGAAAACATCAGCAGATCCGCCTTGCCGCCGATCCGCCAGTCGACCGGATAGGGCTCCACCGCAAAGCCCGCCTTTCGGAACAGCCCAACCGATCGCGGCATATGGTAGGCGGACGTCACCAGCAGCCACCGCTCGCCGCGTTTCGGCGCAGCAATCGCCTTGGTGAATTCGGCATTCTCCTCGGTGTTGCGCGAGCGCCGCTCTATCGTCAGCCGCTCCCTCGGCACGCCGAGACGTTGGAAAATCTCGGCGGCGTAATCGGCTTCCCGGGCGTCGTTCGAGATCAGATTGGCGCTTCCTCCGGAAAAGATCAGGCGGGCGTTCGGATAGCGGCGGGCCAGCGCGGCCGCCGCGATGATGCGGTCGGCCGCCCCGTGGACGACGGCGACGCCATGCGCCGCGGAAATATCCGCATCGATCGATCCGCCGAGCACGATAATGCCGTCCGGCGCGCCGCGCGCGGCGTCCCAGGCGGGAAATCGGGATTCCAACGGGTAGAGCAGCCAGTTTCCGAGTGGCGAAAACCCGCATATCGCGAGCAGCAGGAGGCAGGCGGCCATCAGCCTGCGGCCCAGCGACGCCCATCGCGTCGCCAGCAGGAGGACGCCCGCGATCCCGACGAGGATCAGCAGTTCGGTCGGCAGCAGCATGACGCCGAATGTCTTGGAGAGCAGAAAAAACAAGGCTGGAAATCCTCTTCGGATGCGGGCGTGGCGGCGCCGGTCGCGCGTCCCGTCATACGAGGGCTTGACCCGTCTATCCATCCATCGTCGCGAGAAACCCGGCGGTTGCAAATTCCGCAAAACGGCGTCGAGCTACCCCAGCCGCCAGCTCAGTACGTCTCAAGCAAGCCGGCGAGCACGCACAATCAATCTGAACATCTGTTCATTATTCTATTTTTGGCGGCGGGGAACGCAATGGCCGCGGTTTCGTTCCCCATGGACTTAATTCACCCCAGGGAGATCTTGATGAAGAAGTTTTCTTATGTTCTGGCCGCCTTGGCCGTTACCGCGCTCACCGTGCCGTCGATCGCCAGCGCAGAAGACGCCAAGCCCGGCATGACGAAGGAAGGCATGCACAAGGAAATGCACGGCAAGCCCATGATGGTGGTCCATCATCACCACCATCATCATTATCACCACCACATGATGAAGAAGGAAATGTAAGACGAATGGCCCCGTGATCGGGGCCATTTTCGTGAGGGGCTACGCTTCGGCCAGGTAGCTCGCGACCCGCGCGCGATCTCTGTCATCGCCCGGTTGCATTTGGGGCGGTCATGAGCCTGGCTGCAGCGGCGGGCTGGCCTACATAATTCCGGCTCTTTCCTTATCCCTTATGGGCGAATGGATACTCCCGTCCGGTCCATCATCAGCATCGCCATCGGCGCCTTCGCGCTGCTGGCGTGCGGCCATGGCTGGGCTGAGCCGACGGCGGCGAGCTCGTTTTCGGGGCTGACCACCGAGCGCGAGGCGGTGTCCTCGCGCGTCTGCATTGATATGGACGGTCACTTCTTTGAATGGAAATGGGGCAACGTGCCGTTCGCGTCGAATTGCATCGAGGGCGATCCGGTCGGAAAGGCATCGACGGTCCCCGATACGGATGCCTGCTATCTCAATTGTTCGAATAACTCGCTGGGGTGCCTGACATCAGTCCTGGGCGGCAACGAGCCAAAAGCCTGCATGGATGGTCTTGCAGCCTGCCTGTCGCGCTGCAAGGGCGGTTCGGACGATCGGATCCGAGACTGGCTCGGCGAGGCGCCCTGAGTTCGCGAACCCCGGCGTTGCGGCGCCGTTTCCGGCCTTCGCGTCGACCCCAGGGATGGCACAGCACAACGGATGGCACAGCACAACGCCGCACAAGCGGAGTATGATCGCTTGGCGGCGCTGGTTTAGGTGCCGAGCCCTCAAATCCCCCGGCCACCCATAGGTCGGCGCAGCGCCCGCCAAGGTTCAAACCCGGCGGGAGTATTTATCCAGATAATTTGCTGTTGAAAACCGATGGGACGACTTCGTGGTGCCCCGACTCAGCCTGACAATCCCACGGGGTCGCGCGCCGGAAACAGCCCGGCGGGTTCACGCAGGAGACGACGCCCATGCCGGCGCTCGTGGTTCATGCCTCAAAAGACCGCAAGAGCCAGCGAACCCTCTACATCAACCCGGCGATCGCCGTGGCGAAGGCGCGGGGATTGTCGAGCATGGGTTGGCAGGTTCACGTCGTCGATGCCGACGGTCGCATGTTTTATCAGGAGCAGTTCGACGAGCTGCTGCGGGCTGGCCTAAAGGCGGCCGCAAAACCCTGATCGTGCCGATCGATGCCGCCCGGTTCGCGGGCAAAATCGGAATGCCGCTGCGCTCAGTTCATCCCGGCCTAGCCGGTCCGTCGCTGCGATAGCCGCTCGAATTCATCCTCGTTGAGGTCCTGCTCCAGATCGGTGATGAGGCGGTCGAGTTGGGACCGCGTGTTGTCATCCAACCGGGTTGTCGCCAGCCAGCGGCACCGTGCGAGCCAGTCTTCCAGTTTGCCGCGATCAATGTTCCTCATCCTGGTTCCATTCGTTCATTCCTGTTCCATCGCATTCCCGAAATTGAACGATGGAACCGGACCATGGTTCAGCCACCGTTGCGAAACGCCGGGCGACGTTTCGCCTGAGCGTACGGCATCGGGTTTGCTCACGCGATGTCGACAGTCGAACTACCCGCCGCGCACCCTGCAATTCGCCGTGGTTACGCGGGAGCCACAACCAGATCGTCGATCCGGATCGGAAACCGCCGCAGGCGAACGCCCGTGGCGTGCCAGACCGCATTCGCGACCGCGCCGGCCGAGCCCGTCACGCCGATTTCACCGACGCCCTTGATGCCAAGCGCGTTGACGTGGGGATCATGCTCCTCGATCATGAGCGCTTCCAGGCTTGGTACGTCGGCATTCACCGGGATGTGGTATTCGGCGAGGTTCGCATTGATGATCCGGCCGGAACGGTGATCGCATGACGGCCTGTTCGTGAAGCGCGAACGAGACGCCCCAGATCATTCCGCCATAGATCTGGCTGCGCACCATGCGCGGATTGATCACACGACCGGCCGCGAAGGCGCCGACCAGACGGGTGGCGCGGATTTGACCGAGATCGGGATCGACCTTGACCTCGGCGAAAACCGCGCCGTGCGCATGCATGGCATAGGCGGACTGCGCGGCGGAATCGGCGGCGCCGTTGCCGCGAGCGTCGATCTCGCTCAGCCCGGCGCGGCCGAGGATATCCGAATAACTCTCGCTGCGGCTTTCATCGTCGCGGCGGAACAGGCGGCCGTTGCGCGCGGTAACGCCGGCATTGCCGGCGCCGAACAGCGGCGAGCGCCGGTCGCTTGTGGCAAGATCGGCGAGCCTGGCAATGACAGCCGCGCCCGCATTGTGGATCGCCATGCCCGCGGTCGCCGTGTGCGACGAGCCGCCGGCAATGCCTCCGTCCGGCAGATCCGATGTGCCGGACCTGAACTCCACTTCTTCGAGTCACGCCAGTCCGTCGGCAGCGATCTGGGCGAGCGCGGTCCATGCGCCCTGGCCCATATCGTGAGCGCCGATCTCCATCACGCCCGATCCATCGCCGCGGATCGCCGCGCGCGCTTCGGCCTGGAACATCAGCGCCGGAAATGTCGCCGTCCCCACGCCCCAGCCGACCAGCAGCCCGGCGTCGTCGCACATCTGTCGCGGCGCCAGCGGGCGTTTCGACCAGCCGAAGCGTTCGGCGCCCTGGGCGTAGCATTCCCGCAGGGCTTTCGAGGAAAACGGCTTGCCTGAAATCGGCTCAACGTCGGCATAATTCTTGAGGCGGAAGGCGAGCGGATCCATTTCGCGGCCCAGGCCGCTTCGTCGATGGCGCTTTCCAGCGCAATCGAGCCGGTGGCTTCGCCGGGCGCGCGCATGAACAACGGCGTGCCGGTGTCGATCCGGACGGCCTCGTGCGAGGTCGAGATCGCAGGACTGGCGTAGAGCGTATGCGAGGCGTCGGCTGCCGGCTCGAAGAAATCGTCGAACGTACTCGAGACTGTCCTGGCGTGATGATCGATCGCGGTCAAAAGGCCATCGCCGTCTACGCCGATATGAAGCCTCTGCCGGGTTGGCGCGCGGTGGCCGACCGGTCCGTACATCTGTTCACGGCGCAGCACGAGCTTGACCGGCTGGCCGACCAGCCGCGCCGCCAGGATGCCGAGAACCTGCGGTCCGGACAGCAGCCCCTTGGAGCCGAAGCCGCCGCCGAGATACGGGCTGCGGATATGGATCTTGTCCGGCGCGATGCCGAACAACCCCGCGATCCGTCCCTGCGCCATCGCGAGGGCCTGGCTCGGCGTATCGATCGACAGGCTGTCGCCATTCCATGCCACCACGATCGCGTGCGGCTCCATCGCATTGTGATATTGGGCCGGCGTCTCGTAGGTCGCCTCGATGCGCTTCGACGCGACGGCGAGACCCGCCTGCACGTCACCCCGATGCATCTCGGACGGATTTCCGACCCCCACCGCCGGCGGCACGAAGCTTTCTCCGGCATCGAGGCCGACGCGGGCCGGCTCGGCATCGTAACGAGGCGACAGCAGCGCGGCGCCCTCGGTCGCAGCCTCCAGCGTCTTGGCGATCACCACTGCGATCGGCTGGTTGGCGTAGCGCACCTTGTCGTTCTGCAGCAGATCGAGGCGAAACATGAACGGGTTGGTCTTGGCGTCCGGATCTTCCGCGAGCGGTGGCCGGTTGGCCGATGTCATGACCTCGATGACGCCCGGATGATTTTTTGCCGCCTCCACGTCAAGGAATGTCACGCGGCCGCGCGCGATGCTGCTGACCGCCATCACGGCATGCAGCATGCCGGGCGGATGGTTGTCGGCGGCGTAGCGGGCTTGTCCCTTGACTTTCAGCACGCCCTCGCGGCGGGTCAGCGGCTGACCGATGTTCGAGCCGTGCCGGACATTCGCCGGCGTTTGCGTCAAGCTGATCTCAGGCGACATGAAGCGCTCCGGTAGCAATTGAAAAAGCAGAAGCGGGCAGCGCCGGAAGTCGCTCCGGCGTTCCCGCCGCGGCAAGCGTCAGCGTGCGAACCAAAATCCGCTTCGCCAGCTCGATCTTGAAGAGATTGTTTCCGGATGGTCTGGCATCCGCCAGCGCCACCTGTGCCGCGCGAAGGAACGCGGCGGGTGTCGGACCCGAGCCTGCCAGGCTCTCTTCTGCCGTGCGCGTTCGCCATGGCTTGGCGGCGACGCCGCCAAGCGCGAGCCGCGCCTGCTTGATCGTGCCGTGTTCGATCCGCAACGCGGCGGCGGCCGATACCACGGCAAAGGCATAGGAAGTGCGTTCTCGGACTTTCAGATAACGCGCATGCGATGCAAAGCCGCGGGCCTCGCCGGGCAATCGCAGCGCAACGATCAAATCGCCGGGCTGCAGCACGGTTTCCCGCTCCGGCGTTTCGCCGGGCAGACGGTGCAGGCTCTCCAGCGCAATCTCGCGCCGGCCTCCTCTTCCCTCGATCACCACCATGGCATCGAGCGCAACCAGCGGGACGCAGAAATCCGACGGGTGGGTGGCGATGCAGGCCTCGCTCCAACCAAGCACGGCGTGCAGCCGGTTCTCGCCGTCATGCGCGTCGCAACCCGAGCCGGGCTTGCGCTTGTTGCAGGCGCTGGCGACGTCGTAAAAATATCCGCAGCGCGTCCGCTGCAGCAGATTGCCGCCGACGGTGGCGGCGTTGCGAAGCTGTGCCGAGGCGCCCGACAACAGCGCTTCGGCGACGGCGGGATAGGATGTCGCGAAGTCGGGATCGTGCGCCAGATCGGCATTGCGGACCAGCGCGCCGATACGGACGCCGCCGTCGGCCAGGCGTTCGACGCGATCGAGCCCGGGCAGGCGCGTGATATCGACCAGGCGGCTTGGGCG
>CAVVIM010000021.1:0-176513 GCA_963748165.1 uncultured Alphaproteobacteria bacterium | reverse complement strand
CTGTTTCGCGCTCTCGTCCGTGCGGCAGCCTACGAGCGACGGTTACTAGCTCCTGGGTCATTTTTTCAAGCTCTCGGATCTGATCGACGCTCATCTCTCCTTTACGCACCGCCTGCAGGTTCGCGACTTCGGCGGAAGAGTCGCACCAGTTCAATTCTGTCGCATCGTTTACAACGATACTGAATGATGTCGCGGCCTTCAGGGTCGGGGGCGCTTTTCTCAATCTTCATTGTCTCATTGCACACAATGCAACTCATGAGATCGATCAGCGGACTTTTATCGTCGTTCAAATGATGTCCTTCAGCCAAGCCGGACGTTGCCGGCCCTGGTCTTTCCGTCGCGGGTGCTTTCAACGTCAAAAGTCAGCCGGATACCTTTCTTGATGTTGTCCGGATCGATGCCCGCTGATTGCAGCGCGCTGATATGCAGAAACGTATCCGGACCGCCAGCGTCGTCTGCGATAAATCCGAAGCCGCGGTCGGCATTCCACATTTTCAATTTTCCGGCAGCCATCCTATTTTCCTTTTTGCGCCAGCTCCGATTAGGCGGCGGCGCTCAGTAGTATTGCTGCTGCAAAACCATCCAGATAACGAGGATCAGTGCAGCGATGATGCAAATTCAGGAGCCTAGGGTCTCGGACCCATTTCCAGGCCTTCATCTCTCCTTCGCCTTCAGTCGCCAATCTCAACTAGCTTTGATTCCTTTTCTAGACCGCGGCGTTTTTTGCCGGGTGCTTTTCTCGATCTCTCCTTGGACTCGGCGATTTCTCGATCAGGGCTGCTTTCAAGCTGCTTCATCAAATTTTTGATGATGGCGGCGCGCGACTTCTTGCTCGGCGAATATCCGTAAATCGTTATCTTCATCTTGTCTTTGCCGTGATAATACTCGTGTTAGATCTTCGGCGTTTTGGACATATTATCATTTCTCCCGCGCTATCGTCACCCTTTTGGTTTAGGCCGGTCGAACTCGCACCTCGCGGAATTCTTCAGGCCCCCCTGATCAAGCGACGCTTCCGACTGGCTTTTTCGTCATCGTCGGACGCTCCGCCCGCCAATTTATCGATCGCCTTCGATGCCAGTTCTTTCGTGCGGTCAGCGCGGGCCGCCGGCGCTTGCTTCGGTTCCGTGGCCCTGACCGTCAGCCCGAACTCGACCAGGCGGCGGATCTACTGTTTCGTAAATCCGCGTATCGTCCTGCCGGTATAGGGACCGAAAAACGTTCCGGTTCGAATGCATTGTGCGCCCGCTGCGGCGCATTTTTCCTCTCTGTCGGCGTGTCTGATTCCCTGTTGCTTGCAGTGAACGACTGCAAGGCTACACGTTTCGGCGAGGACCGGGGACAGCGTTGCGATCATCAGCGTAGTCGAGAGGATCAAGCAGGCAACTAGCAATTTCATTTTTGAAACTTCCTCTTACACGAAAGTAAAAACTCTTCTGAGCCTAATCGGGCAAGCCCATGGTTCCGACAGAGCTGCCTCATCCGAGATTCCAGTGTTAGGCAACCTCGGCAGGGGTGCAAGCAAAAGCGTCCCGAAAGGGGATGGATTTTTAGCCAAATCAGGTCTGGCACGAAGGGGCCCGCAAGACGTATGGAAAGTTCGACGCAGCTTTAGAGTTGCAACAACAAATCTTTCGAACTAACGCGAGCGCCGCGCGACTGCCCGCGATCTTTTTCATTAATCGCTTCATCGCCACGAGGGTTGCAGTTGCCATTTGCGCGAGTTCGATGTTCGCCACCGCAATGCCTCCAAAGTGAAGAGCGTCTGCCTTACCTGACGCCAAAGCGCCGCCTCATACCGGCCGAGCCGCTCAAACACGCCGTTATCGATATCGGCAAGGCGTAAGAAGCGCCGCGCGACATCGAGGTCAACGTCGCAGGTCGGCAGCGCGTCGTGACCCTTGCTACCGCGTTCGTTGGACTGGCCGGCGGTCGGCTGGCCGCGTGGAAATAACGCCGCAACCGCGCTGCCTTGATTCTCTTCGGTCTCTTGCGTTGGGCCGAGATCCATCGGAGGGTCGTGCACAATCTGAAGAAGGCCAGTTTCAACGGAGGTCGCGCGCCGCAGCCGCCATAGCAAGCTTGCAAGCCGCAGCACCAGCTCGCGTTCCACAGCTGTCTCCCCGTCGTAATCGGCAGTCACAGCTTGTTCGAAGGCTTGGTAATCGTCAGCATCCTCCAGCGGCACAATGACGGTCTCGGCCGTTAATCCATGCCGGACCGCATTTTGCGAGGTGCGCTGTTTGCCTTCATCGGTTTTGGGACCGGTGCTTCGGAGCGCGTTGCGCCGGTTGGCCTCGATTTGCCTGAACGAAGTCATAGAGGGGACCGTGTGATGTGAATTGGCTTTGTTTCGTCATTTGGCGCCGCGCGGCTCGGCCGAGACCGGCTGGACACCGTTATAGGCGTCGTGATCGCCCCGTCGAATGTTGCGGTAGCCCCGCCATTAACATTTGCCGGGATTCGGACCAGATGTGTTTCAGCCCAAAGTTTTCGCGCGGTGTCGAGCGCATCAACGCATCTCGCCGCCCACCATTGCGGTTCGTTGCCGGCGCGGTGCAGTTCGCGATGATGGCCACGGCACAGCGGCACGGTGAATTCATCGCTGACCTTGAGGCCAAGTCCTCGGGTTTGGGCGAAACGCAAATGGTGGGCGTCGCAGGGCTGCCGGCCGCAGACCACGCAGGGCTGTTTGGCGACAAAGCGAAGGTGAATTTTGTTGCGCTGTCGGCGTGGCTCGGGAAAGGTCAGCATGCTTTTGTCGATCGTTTCCCGGGATGCTTCCGCTCGGCACCGCTGGCAGCTTGGAAAGATCAGGGGCCGCCGTGGTCTCGACGGCAGGCGCACCGGGCTCTTTGTCGATTTCGGCCAGTTTGCGCTGAAAGGCCTGCTCCACCAGGCGCGCGTCATCAGCGGTGAGGGTATTCTTGGCCGGCAGGCAGCGCTCTGCCCAGTGGTCGAGTTCCGGAAGGCCTGCCAGACCGGTTAAACTGGCCAATAGCCGCTTTCGGAGGGCCGCCGAGGCCTCGTGGTCGAGGTTCGGCGGGGAGGGCGCTCGCCGGCTCTTCCATTGCCCATTGGCGTTCTGAGGGGCTACGGACGCGGTCTTCGGGCTGGCGACCTTGGGGCGCAGCGCCGGCCGTTGGCCAGATCCGGCGCGTCCAGATCATCCTCGCCGGCAATCCCGACCAGGGTGAACAGGGCATAGCGGCGGGCATAGGTCAGCGCCGCCCCCATTCGATGCGGGGCGGCGGTCTCCGCGACCGGGCAGACCGGCCAGTCCGAGGAGACCCATTCGCCGGATGAATGCGCCAGCGTCGTGGTCAGCCGGATTAGTCCAGCTGCCTCATCGATCGAGGTGGCCTGCACCGTTGCGATTTCATGCGGCCCAGCGACTTTGCGCACCAGGTCCAACCCACTGGACAAGGAGGCGTAGCGGAAGCTCCGTTCTTCCTCCTCCCGAGGGAAGGGGAGCGGATGGTTGCCGTCAGCGACTTCTCCGGGTTCTGGAGCTCGATCTGCGCCTTGGCAAGCGCGCTGGCAATCGCGCCAATAGTTTCACTGCAGCGCTGCATCAGTTGCCTCCGCATGGCTGAGATCAAAGCTGACGGCGCCGGATTTGGAACGCTTGGCTCGAATGCCGTGGCCGAGGGCCTCTTTCGCATCCTCCGGCATCAGCTTTTTCAGCTCTGACTTGGCGCCCTCATGTTCGGCGACCGCGGCCCGGGTACTGCGGTAGATCCCGGCAAACTCGGCCCAGGCATTGGAGGCGCTCATGTCGATGACCCGGACCGCTTCAACCCGGGGTCGCGGCGGTTCCACGCCAAACAAATGAGGGGTCTCTCCGGTCTCGACGCAGCGCCAGAACTTCTTTTCCGCCGTTAGCAACAGGTGCTGATACAGCGGGTCGGCCGGAATGGTCATTTCCACCCATTTGCCGCCGCCGGTGATGATCGACAGCACCGCCGTCCGCGACGCCGTCACCCACATATTGTGCTGCAGCTGAGCCGTGTGCTTGGCGGCAGCACCTTCCTCCGAAAACGTCCAAGGCAGCATGAACTTGGCCTCGAATACGGCTCCGGTGCCCTTGACCATCCCGTCGATGGTTGCCGCCATCCAGCGTTTGACCGGGTGGAAGACTTGCCGCTGCACCTCGGAAATCTCTTGACCCGTATGGAGCTCATACCAATGACGGTTGAGGTGCTCGGTTACGACGCCGAGTTGGACGATCAGATTGCGGGACAGGTCCACGGGCTCTACCTCGCCGCGCTTCTCTCGCCATAGCCGGAGCAGAGCGGCCTCATCCTCGCCCATGACGATCCGGGCATCCGAGCCACCGATGAATGAGCGGCGATCCCCAATTTTCGATTGCTTCAACATTCGCAACTCCTGCGCTCTATGCTACCTTGCTTGTGCTCACTGCACTTGTGACAATAGCACAATAGGTAGCCTGTGACAAGTGCACAAGTAAGAATGGCGAGAGCCGCATTAAACTGGACCGTCAGAGACCTCGCAGCCGCGACCGGTTTGCATCGGAATACCATCAGCAACATCGAGATTGGAAAATATGCGGGCGATCCAGCCACGCTAACGCTGATCAAGGACGTGTTGACACGCGAAGGCGTCGTTTTCATCGACGAGAACGGCGGTGGCCCGGGGGTACGGCTTCGGAAGGCCACTAGAGAGAAACCCCATAAGCAGCACGATTAGGCGCCAATACGATTCGCCGCGCCGAAGTGGCGGAGGAGGGGACTTCACTTACAGCCGCCAATGAGCTCTCGATCCGCCGCGCCCTGGAGGCCGCTGGCGTCGAATTCATCGAAGAGAACGGCGGCGGCGCAGGGGTCCGTTTGCGTAAGCCAGGCCTCAAGGTACCCAAGAAGGCGGCCGGCATTTGACCAGCAGAGTCGAGTTCTCGGTTTCGCGGCCAAACGCGGTTCCCGAAAGTATTACACGCTCAGCTGGCGTACCGATGCCATGGTGGATACCTCGCACGGCCTCGGTCTTTTTTTGCGCCGAATATTGGATCAGCGTGTAAAATTACGCCGATGGCAACTCCTCGATTCGTTTTTGACGTTTCTAACGAAACGCCCATCGTGAGCCACCTCTTTTTGTAATGTTGCGTAAGGACTAAACTATGCCTTCAAATAATCAGATCATCCAGGCATCCGATGGCTTCGCTCCGCTCGCCCCGCCACCATTGCTCATTAGTGAGTCCGCCGAGGAATATGCGGCTTTGCTGGTGGCGTTGCGGAAAGAGATCCAGCCAACGGGCGTGATCGAGCAACTCTACCTCGAAGACATGGCGGCGATCGTCTGGGAAATCCAACGGCTGCGGCGCTGCAAGGCTGGCATCGTCAACAACGCGTACCGAGCCGCGTTGCAGAGCCTACTGCAGCGACTTTTGCTCAACCCAGAGCTGCTTGACCAGATTACTAGTGAAGGCGAGGCGGCCGAGCTGGCCGAGAGGTGGTTCAAAAACCAGAAGGGCAAAGAGAAAGTTCTGACGCTACTCAACCATTATAATCTCGATGAGACGGCCATTGAAGCTGAAGCGGTCAGGCAGTCGTGGTCGGATCTCGAATTGGTCGAACGGATGTTGATGTTGCAGCGATCGCGCCTCGATAAAACGCTGGGCTGTGTTGCGGACTACCGCGACAACCTTGCAACGCGGATGCGGCAGGGTTCAGACCAGATCCTTGAGAACGGTGACTCGATCTGTCTTCAGCATGTTCCAGGCGAAACGAACTGACCGTGGCGAGCGAACGAAAGATCGCAGCCAACCGGCGCAACGCCGGCAAAAGCACCGGCCCTCGCTCGCACGCCGGCAAGAAGCGCGCCGGCCAAAACGCCTTGCGCCATGGCTTAACCCAACCCATCTCGGGTGCAGAACTCACTAAACAGATCGACGAACTGGCGCGCAAGATTGCCGGCGGCACTGCGGATGGACGCGCTCTAGAGCATGCGCGCACCGCTGCCGAGGCAGAACTCGAGCTTCTTAGGGTGCGACGCATGAGGCTCGCTTTGATCGAGCACGCATCGGCGCTCGGAAGTCTTAAGACGGCGACGCACTTTCGGTCCCCCTACGACGAGGTTAGCCGGCCGATCGCCATGGACGATTGGATGGAGAATAGTCGGGGCATCAGAACCAGGACGCCGCGATTGAGGGACCCCACGACGTCGATGCCGCAATCTGAACCGGATCGAACTTCCGAGGCAGTGCGGCTCCTCTTGCCCGACTTGATCAAGCTCGACCGTTTTGAAACACGCGCAGCCAATCGGCGAGACCGAGCAATCCGCAATCTAGGAGGGAAATGAATATACATTACTATCTATAGTAGCAGCTTTTTCTCCGTTTTTGCAAAACGAACCCAAATTTTGCTAGCAACTTCAATGTTCGACCGCCCATCCTAACGAGGACCCATGGTTGAAACCGCGACCAATCAGCCAAGCTCCGACGATATCGTCAGGGTTCTGAAGAAGTTTGTGATCGAGCGCTCGCTGCCGCTGTGGTCGGGCGAAGGCTGGGATCGGACGGCCGGGGGGTTTGTCGATCGGCTCCATCCGGACGGCAGCGCCGATCGGCTGGCACCGCGGCGGGTTTTTGTTCAGGCCCGGCAGATCTATTGCTTCGCGACGGCTGCGGCGATCGGCTGGTATCCGGATGGCCGTGCGATTGCGTTACGGGGCCTGGATTATCTGCTCGCGAAGGCGAAGGGCCCCGATGGCCGTGCGGGTTTTGTTCACACGCTGACGCCTGACGGCAGCGTTTTGGATCCGTTGCGCGATACCTATGATCACGCGTTCGTCCTGCTGGCTTTGGCAAGCGTCTATGCGCTCGACCGCGATGCGCGGCTGCGCTCCGAAATCGACGCGCTGTTGGCGTTTCTGGATCGGCATCTGCGCTCGCCGCATGGCGGCTTCCTGGAAGGATCACCGGCGTCGATGCCGCGGCGGCAGAACCCGCAAATGCATCTGTTTGAAGCGATGATCGCGGCATTCGATGCGACCCACGACGCGGCTTTTCAGCAGCGCGCCGGCGAGTTCTTCGCGCTGTTTCTGGCCAGTCTCTATGACAAGCCGAAACAGGTGCTGGGCGAATATTTCGAGGAGGACTGGTCGAGGATCGAGCCGGTCAGCGTCGAACCCGGACATCAGGCGGAATGGGTCTGGCTGCTGAAGGGTTTCGAGCGAATCACGGGTTGCCCGACCGGACGCTACCGCGCCGAACTGCTGGCGTCGGCGTTGCGTTACCGCGAGGAGGCGACAGGCTGTCTGCTCGACGAGGGCGACGCAGCCGGCAACATCAGAAGGCACACAAGGCGGCTTTGGCCGCAGACCGAAATCGCCAAGGCGTGGATCGCGCAGGCCGAGGCGGGCGAAGCGGGCGCTGCGGAGCAGGCCCATGCGGCGCTGGCGCGGCTCGAACGGCACTATCTCCGGCACCCCGTCGCGGGCGGCTGGTATGATCAGTTCGACCGCGACGGCCGATCGATGGTCGCGACCATTCCGGCGTCGTCGCTTTATCACGTCCTGTGCGCGACGGTGGAGGCGACGAGCGTCCTCTAGCAGGGCGGCTTTGGCATTAGACTTCACGGGGGTCGAATGCTATGGCCTGCGCCAGGAGCGAACGGCCGATGGCCGGTTGGGCTGTTGCGCCGCGTTGTTGGAGCAAGCATGGCGGTTCAGGATTCGAAGCGGCGCGTTGCGCTCCTTACCGGCGTCACCGGGCAGGACGGCGCCTATCTCGCCGAATATCTGCTCGGCCTCGGTTACACCGTCCACGGCATCAAGCGGCGGTCATCCTCGTTCAATACCGCGCGCATCGACCATCTCTATCAGGATCCCCACACCGGCAATGTGCCGTTCCTGCTGCACTACGGCGACATGACGGATTCGACCAACCTGATCCGGCTGATGCAGCAGATCCGCCCGACCGAAATATACAACCTCGCCGCCCAAAGCCACGTCGGCGTCAGTTTCGAAAGTCCCGAATATACCGCCAATGCCGACGCCATCGGCGTGCTGCGGCTGCTGGAAGCGATGCGGATTCTCGGCCTGGAAAAGGAGGCGCGATTTTATCAGGCCTCCACCTCGGAACTCTACGGACTGGTTCAGCAGGTTCCGCAGACGGAGACCACGCCGTTCTATCCGCGCTCGCCGTACGCAGTGGCCAAGCTGTACGGCTACTGGATCACGGTCAACTATCGCGAGGCTTACGGCATGTACGCCTCGAACGGCATCCTGTTCAACCATGAGAGTCCGATCCGGGGCGAGACCTTCGTGACACGCAAGATCACGCGCAGCGTCGCCCGCATCGAGACCGGTCTTGAGGACACGTTGTACCTGGGAAACCTCGGGGCCAAGCGCGACTGGGGTCACGCCAGGGATTATGTCGAGGGCATGCACAGGATCCTGCAGGCGGATGCCGCCGGCGATTTCGTGCTGGCGACGGGCGAGACCCGCTCGGTGCGCGAATTTGTCGAACTGGCGTTTGCCGAAGTCGGCCGCAGCATCGAATGGCGCGGCAAGGGCGTCGACGAAACCGCGGTCGACCGCAAATCCGGCAAGACCGTTGTCCGGGTCGATCCAACCTATTTTCGCCCCACCGAGGTCGACGAACTGATCGGCGACGCCAGCAAGGCGCGAGAAAAACTCGGCTGGAAGCCGAAGACAACCTTTGCCCAGTTGGTCAGCGAGATGGTGGCAGCCGATCTTGCGGCGGCGCGGCGGGAGGTCGCCAATGGCAAGCCTTCCGTTTGAGCTGAAAGGCAAGACCGTCTATGTTGCCGGACATCGCGGCATGGTCGGGGCGGCGCTGTTGCGGCGGCTCGCGCAGGAAGACGTCGAACTGCTGACGGTCGGACGCAGCGCGCTCGATCTGCGCGACCAGGCCGCGGTATTCCGCTGGTTCGCCGGGCAGCGCCCGCAGGCGGTTTTTCTGGCCGCGGCCAAGGTCGGCGGCATCGTCGCCAACGACACGCTGCGCGGCGAATTCCTCTACGACAATCTTGCGATTGCCGCCAATGTCATCCACGCCGCGCATCGAAACGGCGCGGAGAAGCTGTTGTTTCTCGGCTCGTCCTGCATCTATCCGAAATTGGCGCCGCAGCCGCTGCGCGAGGATTGCATGCTGACGGGAGCGCTGGAGCCGACCAATGAGCCCTATGCCATCGCCAAGATCGCCGGCGTCAAGATGGTCGAAGCCTATCGCAGCCAGTACGGCTCCGATTTCATCAGCGTGATGCCGACCAATTTGTACGGACCCGGCGACAACTATCATCCCGAATACAGCCACGTCGTCGCCGCGCTGATCCGCCGCTTCCACGAGGCGAAGCGGTCCGGTCTTGGCAATGTCGTGGTCTGGGGCACCGGCACGCCACGGCGGGAGTTCCTCTATGTCGACGATCTCGCGGACGCCTGCATTCACCTGATGAAGCATTACTCCAGCGGCGAGCTGGTCAATATCGGCACCGGCGAGGACATCACGATCGCCGAATTCGCCCGGGTGGTGGCCGCGGCCATCGGCTATGGCGGTGCGATCAGTTTCGATCCCTCGCGGCCCGACGGCACGCCACGAAAATTGCTCGACGTCAGCCGCATTGCCAAACTCGGCTGGCGCGCCCGCACCACGCTTGAGGACGGCATCAGGCTCGCTTATCAGGCGTATCTGCAGGAGTCGGAACAAGCAGCCAAATAATCGACTGTTATTGCGAGCGAAGAAAGCGGTGAAGCAATCCATGGGCCGTCATTCCGGGTTCGATGCTTTCGCATCGCCCCGGAATGACAGCGCTTCGCAATGACGACTTATCCCGCCGCGCGTGGCGGCGTCTTGGCGAGCGCTGTCGCCATCGCTGTGATCAGCGGCTTCATGAAATAGGCGTCATTGGCGGGCGCGATATCGGTCCGCAGGCCATAGGCTGCGAGTTCGTCGGAGACCACCGGCCCGACCGAGGCGATCGGGGTCCGTGCCAGCCCCTCGCGCAGCCGCGCTTCGCAATGATGGACCTTGGCAACCTCGATCAGGCGGCGGACCTGGCCCGAGCTCGTCAGCGCAAGCGCATCGAGGCGGCCCTGCGCCATCTGGTCGATCGCGGTGATGATATTGGTCTCGGCGGCCTCGGCGTCGTAGATGTAGGGCAGCACCGGATCGACCTCGGCGCCCTGCGCCGTGATGGTGCCGATCAGCTTGCTGTGATCCTTGTCCGGGTAGAGCTGCAGGCCGACGCGATGTCCGCCGAGATCGAGCCGCGACAGCATCTCGGCGATGCCCTCGGAAGTCGGTTTTTCCGTCGTCGCCTGTGGCTCCAGCCCGATCTCGCGCAGCGCCCGGCCGGGCTTGGGCCCACGGGCCAATTTTCGAGCCTTGCCGAGCGCGGCGATAAAATCCTGCTCGACACCGATCCGCCGCGCGACCTTGATCAGGCGGCGCAGGCCTTCGCCGGTCATCAGCACGAGGTCGTCGCATGGCTGTTTGATAAGCCGTCCGATCCAGGCCTCGATCGGTGCCGCGTCGGGTGCGTCGTGAATGGCGAACATCGGGCATTGCAACACGTCGGCGCCTTGCTCGGCGAGCAGCCGGGAGAACTGCGCTTCTTCACGCGTCTCCAGGATCAGGATGCGATAACCGTTTAGTCGGTCAGCCAAGATCGTGCCGCCTTGAAATTGCAGTCATGATTAACGCCGATTGCCTCAGGTTTGTTCATCATGACGCCTTGGCCGGGATTGGCGCAAGGGCGGTGCGGGTGATAGAGCAGGCGCTTCATCCGTTCCGCCTCACCTTTGGGACCGTTAAGCCGCGCCATGCCCGATCACCAATTCGTCCTGACGCTATCCTGTCCGGATCGCCCCGGTATCGTGTCGGCGGTGTCGACCTTCCTTGCCCATAACGGCCAGAACATTCTCGACGCCCAGCAGTTCAACGATGTCGAAACCGGCCATTTCTTCATGCGGGTGGTGTTCAACCCGGCCGATCTCGCGGTCAATCTTGCCGCCCTGCAAACCGGATTCACGGCGATCGCGGAGCGCTTCGGCATGGACTGGCAACTGCGCGACCGCGCCACGCGCCGCCGGGTCATGCTGCTGGTCTCGAAATCCGATCACTGTCTCGCCGATATCCTCTATCGCTGGCGGACCGGCGAACTGGAGATGATTCCGACCGCCATCGTCTCCAATCATCCGAAACCGACCTACGAGAACCTCGATTTCGGCGAGATTCCGTTTCACTATCTGCCGGTGACGAACGAGAGCAAGCTGGAGCAGGAGAGCGCGGTCTGGAAGCTGGTACAGGAAACCGCAACCGATCTCGTGGTGCTGGCTCGCTACATGCAGATCCTCTCGGACGAGATGTCGGCGAAACTCTCTGGACGCTGCATCAACATCCATCATTCGTTCCTGCCGGGTTTCAAGGGCGCGCGGCCCTATCATCAGGCGCATGAGCGCGGCGTCAAGCTGATCGGCGCCACCGCGCATTACGTCACCAGTGCCCTCGACGAGGGGCCGATCATCGACCAGGATGTCGAGCGCATCAGCCATCGCGACACGCCCGAGGATCTCGTTCGCAAGGGGCGCGACATCGAACGCCGCGTGCTGGCGCGCGCGATGCGCCATCATCTCGACGATCGCGTCATCCTCAACGGCCGCAAGACCGTAGTGTTCATGGATTGAGGCGGCCCATTCAAGGGCGTGCGCTTTAGTGCACCGGATTGAGGCCGGCCGGAGAGGTCGGCGCATCGGCGGTATCGGTCTTGGCCGCGGGCTCGAGACGCCTGCGTTCCTGTTCCTTCATGTACTCGTCGTATTTCGCGGTGCCAGGCCGCGGCGGGGCGTCGGGAGGCAGGCCGCCAAGCCATTGCGGGACGTAGTCGCCCACCCCGGCCACGAGCTTTTCGTTGATGGTTCCGCACCCGCTCAGCCCGCAGGTCGGGAACGCCATGGCCAGCGCGATCAACAGGTGACGGAAACGAAACGGCATTGGCGGAGCGTCACAGCCCTGAATGGCGAAGTTACGGAGCAGTCTGTGCAAAGTGTGGCATGTGGTCGTTAAGCGGGAGTTAGAGGTAATATAAAACCATCAAACATGCTACGAATTGCACCGTGTGTGGCACAAATTTGGGAGCAATTGACGCGGGTTGCGTCCTTTGTCGTGATTGACAATCATCCGCGGCTGGGACGCCATGCCGCGCCCATACACGGCTGAATGATCTGGGCTATGGTGAGGCAAGGGCCGGGAACTCGGTTCGAGGCACCAACCGATAGGGGAGAGCGTTCATGTTCGTTCGCACTACGATGTTGTCATGGGCCGCGGTCGGCGCTGCGGTATGGGGAACCGTCGCACTGGCGCCGGCGCAGGCGCAGGAAACCGTGAAGATCGGCCTGATCCTGCCGATGACCGGCGGGCAGGCCTCGACCGGCAAGCAGATCGACAATGCCGTCAAGCTCTACATGCAGCAGAACGGCGATAGCGTTGCCGGCAAGAAGATCGAAATCATCCTGAAGGACGATGCCGCGCTGCCCGACAATACCAAGCGCCTGGCGCAGGAACTGATCGTCAATGACAAGGTCAGTTTCATCGCCGGATTCGGCGTCACGCCGGCGGCGCTGGCGGCCGCGCCGCTGGCGACGCAAGCCAAGGTACCGGAAGTGGTGATGGCGGCGGGCACCTCGATCATCACCGAGCGTTCGCCCTATATCGTGCGCACCAGTTTCACGCTGGCGCAGTCGTCCACCATCATCGGCGACTGGGCGGTCAAGAACGGCATCAAGAAAGTCGCAACCCTGACCTCGGACTACGCGCCGGGCAACGATGCGCTCAATTTCTTCAAGCAGCACTTTACCGCCGGCGGCGGCGAGATTGTCGAGGAAGTCAAGGTGCCGCTGGCCAATCCCGACTTCGCGCCGTTCCTGCAGCGCATGAAGGATTCCAAGCCCGACGCCATGTTCGTGTTCGTGCCGGCAGGGCAGGGCGGCAGCTTCATGAAGCAGTATGCCGAGCGCGGTCTCGACAAATCCGGCATCAAGGTGATCGGCCCCGGTGACGTCATGGACGACGATCTCCTGAACGGCATGGGCGACGCCGCGATCGGCGCCGTCACCGCGCATATCTACTCGGCCGCGCACCCGTCCCAGATCAACAAGGATTTCGTCGCCGCCTACAAGAAGGCCTTTGGTTCCCGCCCCGGCTTCATGGCGGTCAGCGGTTATGACGGCATCCACCTGATCTATGCGGCGCTGAAAAAGACCGGCGGCAAGACCGATGGCGATGCGCTGATCGAAGCCATGAAAGGCATGAAGTGGGAAAGCCCGCGCGGCCCGATCTCGATCGATCCGGAGACCCGCGATATCGTGCAGAACGTTTACATCCGCAAGGTCGAGAAGGTGAACGGCGAGCTCTACAACGTCGAGCTCCAGACCTTCGACGCCGTGAAGGATCCCGGCAAGACCAAAAAATGACCGGTAGGGGTCTTTCCGGTCGCCGTCGGCGTTCCGGCTCGCTCTTTCCGTCATGCCCGGCCCTGTGCCGGCCATCCACGTCTTTCTTTTCAAGTGAGAAAGACGTGGATGGCCGGGACAAGCCCGGCCATGACGTCGTAGGTATTACCGATTGCAGTTGACGCCCGGTAGCTTCGGTACCCCAACGCATGACCGCTGTCCTTACCAACCTGTTCGACGGCGTCGCCTACGGCATGTTGCTGTTCGTGCTGGCCTGCGGATTGGCGGTCACGCTCGGGCTGATGAACTTCGTCAACCTTGCGCATGGCGCGTTCGCGATGGCGGGCGGCTACGTCTGCGCGGTTCTGGTCAATCAGTGCGGCTGGCCGTTCTTTGCGGCGCTGCCGCTGGCATTTGTCGCGAGTGCCCTGATCGGCGCGGTGTTCGAGCGTTCGCTCTACCGCCATCTCTATCACCGCAGTCATCTCGACCAGGTGCTGTTCAGCGTCGGTCTGGTGTTCATGTCGGTAGCCGCGGTCGACTACTTCATGGGATCGTCGCGCATCTTCATCAAGCTGCCCGCGGCGCTCGAGGGACAGTTCGATGTGTTCGGCGTCGGCATCGGCCGCTACCGGCTGATGATCATCGTGATCTGCGGCCTGCTGACCGTGGCGCTGCAACTGGTGCTGGCGCGCACCAGATTCGGCAGCCGGTTGCGGGCAGCGGTGGACGATCCGCGCGCCGCCAGCGGGCTCGGCATCAACGTGCCCCAGGTGTTTGCCTTCACCTTTGCATTCGGGTGCGGTCTTGCCGGCCTCGGCGGCGCGCTCAGTGCCGAGATTCTCGGCCTCGATCCGTATTTTCCGCTGAAATTCATGATCTACTTCCTGATCGTGGTGACCGTCGGCGGTTCCTCCAGCATTACCGGGCCGTTCCTGGCATCGCTGCTGCTCGGTATCGGCGATGTGGCGGGGAAATACTACGTGCCGAAAATGGGGCCGTTCGTGATCTACACCATCATGATCGTGATCCTGATCTGGCGTCCGAACGGCCTGTTCGGCCGCACCGCAGCACGCTGACCCCGATATGACCGCGCCAGCCGACTTCGGATACCAGGCCCGGCAGCACGCGCGCTGGCGCTTCAGCGAGATCGCGTTCTGGATTGTCGTGCTGGCCTGCGCGTTGCTGTTTCCCTCGCGCTATCTCATCATGACCGAGACGGTGCGGCTGGCATTGTTTGCGCTGTCGCTCGATCTGATCCTCGGCTACGCCGGTATCGTTTCGCTCGGCCATGCCGCGTTCTTCGGGGTCGGTGCCTATTCGGCCGGGCTGTTGGCGCTGCACGGCATCGTCAATGAACCCGTGCTGGCGCTGGTTGTCGCGGGCCTTGCCGCCGCGGCGCTCGGCTTTCTCACCAGTTTTCTGGTCATCAGGGGGGTCGACCTCACCCGGCTGATGGTAACGCTGGGAATAGCGTTGCTGCTGGAGGCGCTGGCGGAGCGTTTCTCGGACATCACCGGCGGTACCGACGGGCTGCAGGGCATCGAGATGCAGCCGATCCTCGGCCTGTTCGCATTCGACATGTTCGGCAAGGTCGGCTTCTTTTACTCGCTGGCCGTGCTGTTTCTGCTGTTCCTGCTGGCGCGGCGCATCGTGCATTCGCCGTTCGGCCTGTCGCTGCGGGCGATCCGCAACAACCCGCTGCGCGCCGCTGCCATCGGCATTCCCGTCAACCGCCGGCTGATTGCCGTCTATACGCTGGCGGCGTTTTATGCCGGGGTGGCCGGCGCGCTGTTCGCCCAGACCAACGCGCTCGCCTCGCTCGACGTGTTTTCGTTCGAGCGTTCGGCCGACCTGATGCTGGTGCTGGTGATTGGTGGCACCGGCTATCTCTATGGCGGATTGATCGGCGCGGTGCTGTTCAGGATGTTGCAGGAAGTATTCTCGACGCTCACGCCGCAATACTGGCAGTTCTGGATCGGCCTCGTGCTGGTGGTGATCGTGCTGGTCGGCCGCCCGCGCCTGCATCGGGCGGTACTGTGGGGACCCAATCGGGTGATCCGGCAGATTTCCGGGCGCAAGGCCGTCGTTGCCGTTCCGGAGAGCGAGGCACTATGACCGTTGCGCTGGAAACCAGGGGGCTGGAGAAGCAGTTCGGCGGGCTCAAAGTCACCCGCGAACTCTCGCTCAAGGTCGAACAGGGCGCGCGCCACGCGCTGATCGGCCCGAACGGCGCCGGCAAAACCACCGTGATCAACCTTTTGACCGGCGTGCTCAAGCCCAATGCCGGACGCATCCTGCTCGAAGGCAGCGACATCACCGATTTGCCGGTGCATAGGAGGGTGCTGCGCGGCCTGTCGCGCACGTTCCAGATCAACCAGCTCTACGCCGATCTGACGCCGCTCGAGACCGTCGGGCTTGCGGTATCGGAACGTCTCGGCCGCGGCGCCGACTGGTGGCGGCGGATGGGCACCCGCGACGACGTCAACGCCGAGATCGCCGAGAACCTGACGCGCTTCCATCTGCTCGACGTCATGTACCAACCGACGGCGACGCTGCCTTACGGCAAGCAGCGCCTGCTGGAAATTGCCGTCGCGCTGGCGACCAGGCCTCGCGTGCTGCTGCTGGACGAGCCCGCCGCCGGCGTGCCCGAGAGCGAGCGCCACGATATCCTGGCCGCCGTCGCCGCGCTGCCGCGCGACGTCACCGTGCTTCTGATCGAGCACGACATGGATCTTGTGTTCTCGTTCGCCGACCGCATCTCGGTGCTGGTCAACGGGGCGATGCTGGTGGAAGGTCCGCCGGAGCAGGTGGCGCGCGATCCGCAGGTCAAGGCGGTCTATCTCGGCGAGGGCGCCGATGCCTGATCTGTTGAGCATCGAAGGCCTGCGCGCCGGCTATGGCGAAGCGGTGGTATTGCCCGGCATGTCGCTGCGGCTTGCCGAAAGCGAGGTGCTGGCGCTGCTCGGCCGCAATGGCACCGGCAAGACCACATTGATCAATTCAATCGTCGGCGTCACCCGCCGTTTTGGCGGCACCGTGAGGGTTGGCGGCCTCGACATCACGCCGCTGCGGCCGGACCAGCGGGCGCGGGCCGGCATCGGTTGGGTACCCCAGGAGCGCAACATCTTCCGCTCGCTCACGGTGGAAGAAAACATGACCGCGGTGGCTCAGCCCGGGCCGTGGACGGTCGCCAGGGTCTACGAGATGTTTCCGCGGCTGAAGGAGCGCCGCAACAATTTCGGCAATCAGCTCTCCGGCGGCGAGCAGCAGATGCTGGCGATTGGCCGCGCGCTCACGCTCAATCCCAAAGTATTGCTGCTGGACGAGCCGACCGAGGGGCTCGCCCCGATCATCGTCGAGGAACTATTGAAGGCGATCGGCGGCATCACCCGCGCCGGGGGCACCTGTTCGATCATCGTGGAACAGAATGCGCAAAAGATTCTGGGGCTCGCCGACCGCGTTGTGATATTGGAACGCGGCGCGATCGTCCATGACGCGGCGAGTGCTGCGCTGAAGGCCGATCCCGCGGTACTCGAACGTTATCTGGGTGTAGCGGGAAAGCCCTGATGCCGGCGTGTTCCGCCATTGCGAGGAGCGTTCGCGACCAAGCAATCCATCTTTTTGGCATTGTGGATTGCTTCGCTGAGCCTGTCATCGGGCGCGCATTCGCGCGATCCGTTGGTTCGCAATGACGGATTTGAGCTGTTGTATTCGACGTAAAGATGGTTGAATTCCAGGGAGTGAACACCATGCAAAGAACAAAAGCCCCCTTCCGTGCCGACGAGGTCGGCAGCCTGTTGCGGCCGCCACGCATCAGGGAAGCACGCGCCAGACTGGAAAAGGGCGAAATCGCGGCCGACGATCTCCGCAAGGTCGAGGACATGGAGATCGAGAAGGTCGTGCACAAACAGGCCTCGACCGGCTTGCGGCTCGCCACCGACGGCGAATTCCGCCGCTCGTGGTGGCATTTCGATTTTCTCGCCGGGCTGACCGGCTGCGAATTGTTTCATCCCGACCAGGGCATCCAGTTCGCCGGCGTGCAGACCCGGCATGACGCCATCCGGGTGATCGGCAAGCTGGATTTTCCGGCCGACCATCCGATGCTGGATCACTTTCGTTTCCTGAAAAAGCATGCCGACGCCGCGCATGTGACGGCGAAGATGACGATCCCGTCGCCTGCGGTGCTGCATTTCCGCGGCGGCCGCAAGTCGATCTCGAACGCGGTCTATCCCGATCTCGAGCCGTTCTTCGAGGATCTCGGCAAGACCTATCGCAAGGCCGTCAAAGCCTTCTACGACGCCGGCTGCCGCTATCTGCAGTTCGACGACACGGTATGGGCGTATCTCTGTTCGCAGGACGAATTGAGCAAGGCGCGCGAGCGCGGCGACAACCCCGATGGCCTGCAGGACATCTATGCCCGCGTCATCAATTATGCGATCGCCGAGCGGCCGGCGGACATGGTGATCACCACGCATGTGTGCCGCGGCAATTTCCGCTCCACCTGGATTTCCTCCGGCGGCTACGAGCCGGTAGCGGAGACCATGCTGGCCGGCACCAACTACGACGGCTACTTTCTCGAATATGATTCCGACCGGGCCGGCGGCTTCGAGCCGCTGCGCTATCTGCCAAAGGGCAACAAGATCGTGGTGGTCGGCGTCATCACCTCGAAGACCGGCGCGCTCGAGAGCAAGGACGACATCAAGCGCCGGCTGGAGGAGGCCGCCAAATTCGCGCCGCTGGATCAGCTCGCGCTGTCGCCGCAATGCGGCTTCGCCTCCACCGAGGAGGGCAACATCCTCTCCGAGGAAGAGCAATGGGCCAAGCTGAGGCGCGTGGTCGATGTCGCCAATGAGGTGTGGGGGAACTGAATAAGACCCCGTCATTGCGAGGAGCGATGAGCAAAGGGGGAGCCACCATGTCGCCAAGCCCCGACGCCATCATCGTGGGTGCCGGCCCGGCGGGTCTCGCTTGCGCGATGACCATGCGCAAGGCGGGGCTCCGCGTTACCGTGCTTGAGAAGGCGGACAGCGTCGGTTCAGTCTGGAGACGCCACTACGATCGCCTTCATCTGCATTCGGATCGCAAGCATTCCGGCTTGCCAGGCATGGCCATGCCGCGAACCTACCCGCTGTATCCGTCGCGGCAACAGGTGGTCGAGTATCTCGAGAATTACGCCGCCCGTTTTGATATCCGGCCGGTTTTCAATACGACGGTTTGCCGCCTGTGGAGCGAGTGCGGACGATGGTTTGCGGATGCAGCCGGAGGTTCGATATCCGCGCCTGTTGCGGTCGTTGCGACCGGCCTCGCCGATGCGCCGTATCGCCCTTCCTGGCCCGGCATGGAGCTATATCGGGGCCCGGTCATCCACAGCAGTGAATATCGCAATCCGGCGCCGTATGCGGGAAAGCGCGTGCTGGTCGTCGGATTTGGCAATTCCGGCGGTGAGATCGCCCTCGATCTCGCCGAGTCTGGCGTCGATGTCGCGCTTTCGGTTCGCGGCCCGGTGCAGGTCCTGCCACGCGATCTGTTGGGTTTTCCGATCGTGACCTGGGCCATCTTCTATCAATATCTGCCGGCATGGCTGGTCGACCGGATCAATGCCCCGATATTGCGCCTCGCGCTTGGTCGGATCGACAAATTGGGCTTGCGCCTTGCCGACCAAGGGACCGCTGCAGATGATCCAGGAGCGTGGACGCGTGCCGCTGATCGATATCGGCACCCTCGACAGAATCCGGGATGGCTCCATCAGGATACGTGGCGGAATCGATCGCCTGACCTCCGATGGGGTCGATGTTTTGCGACCGAAAAACCGAAGAATTCGACGCGATCATTCTTGCCACCGGCTTCCGTCCCGATCTGCGCCAATTGATGCCCGATGTGGAAGGTGTCCTCGACCAGCATGGGATGCCGCTTCTTGACAGGTCGGGCGACCAGCCAACCCGGGCTCTATTTCTGCGGTCAAATCACCGCGGCGACCGGTCAGTTCCGGGAGGTTGGTCTCGAAGCCCAGCGCATTGCCGCGCATGCCAAAGCCGGTCTGAGGAAGCTAGCCGATCCGCATTTCCCCGTTGGGCAGATGATGGTAGGACACCGGCGCAATCTCCCGCTGCCCACCCGCTTGTCCCAATCCCGGCCTGATGAAAAACGACCAGATTCTCAGCCAGATCACCGAATTCTGCCGCCAGGCGGATATGGCGGAATCGACCTTTGGCCGCCGTGCCGTCAATGACGGCAAGCTGGTGCACCGGCTTGCGCGAGGGCAAGCGAATCACGATCGACACCCTGGATCGGATCCAGGCCTATATCGCGGCCTCCATGCCCGGCGGGATGCCGCCGCCGCGCGGCCTCGAGGTGCCGCCCGAGAAGCGCGATCCCAGGGGGAATTTCCGCTTTTTCGAGAATCGGCAGAAATACCTGCTGTTCGTGCACACCTGCAGCGAAAAGCGGGTGATCGCCGAGCGGGTGGCGCTCGAGCTTGCGAGCATCCATCCCCGGCCGCCGGCGTTGCGGGTATTTGACGCCGGCGTCGGCGACGGCACCGTGCTGGCGCGGGTGATGCGCTCGATGCATGGCCGGTTTCCGCACATGCCGTTCTATATCGCCGGCAAGGAACTCAGCCTGGAGGATGTCCGGCTGACGCTCGACAAGGTGCCGGACCGGCTGTTCGAGCATCCGGCGACCGTGTTTGTGCTGACCAACATGTACTACGCCGAAGCGCCCTGGCTGACGCCGGCCTCGCCGACGGCGGCCGCGGGAATGATCTGGCATGAGGTCGCGCTGCGCGGGGCCTCGTCGGGCGAATTCGAGGCCCAGATCGCCGAATTGGGGCCGTTTTTGGAGCAGAACTGGCGCGCCAGCGTCAGCCCGCGCTCGGGCATGCCGGTCTATGAGCGGCCGGTCGCGATCGTGCTGTACCGGGAAGATCACCGCTTCCTGCTCGATGCGATGATCCCGCGGGCCGGCCGATCGGAGGCCAATTTCGACCTGATCATCGCTTCTCAGCCTTACCGGGCCAAATCCTCGGTCAATTTCCGCGCCAAACGCATTATCGCGCCGCTGGCCCGCGCGCTGCGGGCCGGCGGCCGGTTGATAGGAATTCACTCTCACGGGCAGGATCCCGGCCTCGAGATTATCCAGACCGTGTGGCCCGGAGAAAATCCTTTCTCCGTAAGCCGGCATGAGCTATTGCGCGCCGTGAGATATGAGCTGGGTTCGGCCGGGCGCGACCTCAATTTTAATGCCTATGCCGATAACCGTTCGATCTTTCGCTATGATATGGAAGCGCTGCCCAATGAGGTCACCGGATCGATCGGAACCTCGACGGCCTTTGCAGCATGGAACGCGGCGGTGTATGTCGCCCAGATCGAAGACGACCGATTGACGGAAATGACCCAGAGCGGCCGTTATCTCGATGCCGCCAGAGATGTTCTGCGCAAGCATAACGGGCTCTGGTTCTACGACGAATCCTATGTCATCTCGCGGCGTCGCGATTGACATATCGGGACACATCACGAAAAGGGCCGCCAGGTCCGGCGGAAATAAAGGGGTTGGTTGATGCGCGCGTCTTATCTGTTCACCAGTGAGTCGGTTTCCGAGGGTCATCCGGACAAGGTTTCGCGACCAGATCTCCGATGCGATCCTCGATCGCCTTCTCGAGAAGGCCGTCGAAGGCTCGGCATCGCCGATGACAGCCTGGTCAATACCGGCTCGGCTGCGAGACGCTTGCACCACCAACAAGATCGTGATCGCCGGCGAAGGCCGCGGCCAGCTTTCCGCACCATTCACGGCGTTCGACTAGTCGATCGCGAGATTGATCAGCGAGATCGCCCGCGGCGAGTCAAGGACATCGGCTACGACCAGAACGGCTTCTCACTATCACGGCGCCGATATCGAGGTGCTGCTGCATCGGCCAGTCGCCCGACATCGCGCATGGGCGTCGACGCCAAGCAAAAGAAGCAGCGGCGAGGAAGAGGGCGCGGGCGACCAGGGCATGATGTTCGGCTATGCCTGCAATGAGAGCGAAGTCTACGAGAAGGGCTCCTACATGCCGGCCCCGATCTTCTTCGCACACAAGATTCTGAAGGTGCTGATCCGAGAAGCGCCGCAACGGCCAGCTTGCCGATCTGCAGCCCGGACTGCCAAGAGCCAGGTCACCGTGCAATATGTCGACGGCAAGCCGATCGGCGTGCACCAAGATCGTGGTCTCGCACCAGCACGATCGAGGACATGAGCCGCAACGGCAAGAAATACTCGCCCGGCCTGATCAAGGACATGATCTCGACCGCGGTCGAGTCGGCGCTGCCGAAGGGCTGGATGCCGCAGCAAGACCATCTGGACTTCCTGGTCAACCCGACCGGCAATTTCGTGATCGGCGGACCCGACGGCGATTGCGGCCTCACCGGCCGCAAGATCATCGTCGATACCTATGGCGGCTACGCGCCGCATGGCGGCGGCGCTTTCTCCGGCAAGGACCCGACCAAGGTCGATCGCTCGGCGGCCTATGCCGCGCGCTATCTCGCCAAGAACGTTGTCGCGGCCGGTCTTCGCCGATCGCTGCACCATCCAGCTCGCCTACGCGATCGGCGTTGCCGACCGATGTCGGTCTGATCGACACCCACGGCACCGGCAAGGTCGACGAGAAGAAGCTTGAGAAGGTGCTGGCCGAGATCTTCCGCCTGACGCCGACGCGACATCCGCACGCTCCTCAAGCTCAACAGGCCGATCTACCGCCGGACCGCGGCCTACGGCCATTTCGGCCGCACGCCGGACGCAGGATGGCGGCTTCTCATGGGAAAAAACCGATCTCGCCGACGCGCTGAAGCGGGCGATGTGATGTGCTCTCGCACGCTGCGACATATCCGGCCGTCATGGCCGGGCTCGTCCCGGCCATCCACGTCTTTCCGTTGTTGTGCCAGGACGTGGTGCCCGGCACAAGCCGGGCATGACGAGAAATTGCAGCCCTCGCGAACCGGTGTTCGCACGAGGATACAGGAAACCATTTCATGACCGCCACCGCCAAGAAGCCCGCCTTCACCGACTATATCGTCAAGGACCTCTCGCTCGCCGAGTTCGGCCGCAAGGAGATCTCGCTGGCCGAGACCGAGATGCCCGGCCTGATGGCGACGCGCGAGGAATACGGCCCGCAGCAGCCGCTCAAGGGCGCCCGCATCGCCGGCTCGCTGCACATGACGATCCAGACCGCGGTGCTGATCGAGACCCTGGCGGCGCTCGGCGCCGACCTCCGCTGGGTCTCCTGCAATATCTATTCGACCCAGGATCACGCCGCGGCCGCCATCGCGGCCGTCGGCATTCCGGTGTTCGCGGTCAAGGGCGAGAGCCTCGCCGAATACTGGGACTACACCGCGAAATTGTTCGACTGGCATGGCGGCGGCACGCCCAACATGATCCTCGACGATGGCGGCGACGCCACCATGTTCGTGCATCAGGGCTTGCGCGCCGAGCGCGGTGAAACCGCGTTTCTCGATCAGCACAACAGCGAGGAGGAAGAGGTGTTCTTCGCGCTGATCAAGCGGATGCTGAAGGAAAAGCCGAAAGGCTGGTTTGCCGAGATCGCGAAAAACGTCAAGGGCGTCTCGGAGGAGACCACCACCGGCGTGCACCGGCTCTACGACATGGAGAAAGTCGGCACGCTGCTGTTCCCGGCGATCAACGTCAACGACAGCGTCACCAAGTCGAAATTCGACAACCTCTATGGCTGCCGCGAATCGCTGGTCGACGGCATTCGCCGCGGCACCGACGTGATGATGTCGGGCAAGGTGGCGATGGTCGCGGGCTTCGGCGACGTCGGCAAGGGCTCGGCGGCGTCGCTGCGCCAGGCCGGCTGCCGCGTCATGGTGTCGGAGGTCGATCCGATCTGCGCGCTGCAGGCGGCGATGGAAGGCTACGAAGTCGTCACCATGGAAGACGCCGCGCCGCGCGCCGACATCTTCGTCACCGCGACCGGCAACAAGGACATCATCACCATCGATCACATGCGCGCGATGAAGGACCGCGCCATCGTCTGCAACATCGGCCACTTCGACAACGAGATCCAGATCGCCGGCCTGCGCAACCTGAAATGGACCAACATCAAGCCGCAGGTCGACGAGATCGAATTCCCCGACAAGCATCGCATCATCCTGCTGTCGGAAGGCCGGCTGGTGAATCTCGGCAACGCCATGGGCCATCCGAGCTTTGTGATGTCGGCGTCGTTCACCAACCAGACGCTGGCGCAGATCGAGCTGTTCGCCAACAACAAGAACGGCAAATACGACAAGAAGGTCTACGTGCTGCCGAAGTCGCTGGACGAGAAGGTGGCGCGGCTGCACCTCGCCAAGATCGGCGTCAAGCTGACCAAGCTGCGGCCGGACCAGGCCGACTATATCGGGGTGAAGCCGGAAGGCCCGTTCAAGGCGGATCACTACCGGTACTAGCAATGAACTGGTCATTCCGGGATGGTCCGCAGGACCAGACACGGAATCGTCGAGATTCCGGATCGCCGCTTCGCGTCGTCTGGAATGACGCTGGTAAATGCCGGCGCCGGAATCGACCCGATCGGCCGTTTGCCGGTTGATTTTCCTTCAACTTGCGCGCTAATCGACCCATGGAACCGACCGCACCTGACCAACATGTCGACGTGCTGATCGTCGGCGCCGGGCTGTCCGGCATCGGCGCGGGCTATCATCTGCAGGCCAATTGTCCCGGCAAGAGCTACCTCATCCTCGAGGGCCGCGACTGTATCGGCGGCACCTGGGATCTGTTCCGTTATCCCGGCATCCGCTCCGACAGCGACATGTTCACGCTCGGCTATTCGTTCAAGCCGTGGACCGAACCCAAGGCGATCGCCGACGGGTCGCGGATCCTGAACTATGTCCGCGAGACCGCGGCCGAGCATGGCATCGACCGCAACATCCGCTTCAATCACCGGGTCAAGCGCGCGTCGTGGTCGTCGCCGCAGGCGCGCTGGACCGTGGAGGCCGAACGCAGCGCGGGCGAGGGGACGACCGAAACCGTGCGCTTCACCTGCAATTTCCTGTTCATGTGCAGCGGCTACTACAATTACGAAAACGGCTATTCGCCGGAATTCCCGGGCGCAAGGGATTTTGCAGGCCGCATCGTGCATCCGCAAAAATGGAGCGACGACGTCGACTATGACGGCAAGCGCGTGGTGGTGATCGGCTCCGGCGCGACCGCGGTGACGCTGGTGCCGGAACTGGCCAAGAAGGCCGCGCATGTCACCATGCTGCAGCGTTCGCCGACCTATGTGGTGTCGCGTCCGGCGCAGGACCCGGTCGCCAACAGATTGCGGGCGCGGCTGCCGAGCAAGCTCGCCTATCATCTGATCCGCTGGCGCAACGTGCTGTGGGGCATGTATTTCTTCCAGCTCTCCCGCCGCAAGCCGGAGCGGGTCAAGCAGTTGATCCTCGGCGGCGTCCGGATGGCGCTTGGGCCGGATTACGACATCGGCACCCATTTCACGCCGCGCTACAATCCCTGGGATCAGCGGCTCTGCCTGGTGCCCGATGGCGATCTGTTCAATGCGATCAGGGAAAAGCGCGCCTCGGTGGTCACCAGCCAGATCGATACCTTCACTGCCAGAGGCATCAGGCTGCAGGACGGCAGCGAGCTCGAGGCCGACATCATCGTCACCGCTACCGGACTCAATTTGCAGGTGCTCGGCGGCCTCGAAGTCAGCGTCGACGGCCGCACCGTCGATTTTGCGCGCGCCTTGAACTACAAGGGCATGATGTATTCCGACGTGCCGAACCTCGCGTCCGCGTTCGGATACACCAACGCGTCGTGGACGCTGAAATGCGACCTGACCTGCGAATATGTCTGCCGCCTGATCAACTACATGGACCGCCGCGGCTACAGGCAGTGCATGCCGCACAATGTCGATCCCACCATCACCGAACTGCCGTCGCTGGATTTCTCCTCCGGCTATGTGCAGCGCTCGGTGGCGAAGATGCCGAAGCAGGGATCGAAGCGGCCGTGGCGGCTCTATCAGAATTACGCGCTCGACATCGTCTCCCTGCGCTTCGGCAAGGTCGATGACGGCGTGATGCGGTATTCCTGACAGCCCGGGCCGGGGATCACCCGGCTATGCGTTATTTTGCGTATTCGCGCGCTTTGGCAAATCGGCCATCCTGTCGAGACGGTTAACGTCGTATTAATCGACGACTCCTACGCTGGCGTGGTTGAGGCCACCGACCGCATGAGGAAGCCCATGGACGCCCAGAGAATTGCCGTCGATGCCGTGGTGGCGCTGACGGAATGCGACCGCGATACCGTCGCCGCCTTTATCCGCCGATTTTATCTGGCCGGCGTCAAGGATCCCAAGCGCCTGACCTTCAAGGGTTTGCAGGCGATGGCGCGGGGCTGACGGCCGTTGCGGCGGGCCAGGCGCCATCACCGCGCCAAGTCTGTCTGGCCCGTGATGCCGCGGTTGAGGGGGTAACCGCCCTACGCCGTCGCCGCGATCGATTTCAGGAACCCGTCGATCTCGGCCTGCAGGCTGGTGGTGGAATCCGATAATTGCCTGGCCGATGACAGCAACTGGCTCGATGCCGCGCCGGTCTGGTTGGCGCCCTGGCTGACTTCGGCGATGGTGCCGGCGACCTGCGTGGTGCCATTGGCGGTCCGTTGGATATTGCCGGAGATTTCCTGGGTGGCGGCGCCCTGTTCCTCGATCGCCGCCGAGATGGCGCTGGTGATCTCGGAAATTTTGCCGATGGTCGAACTGATCATCTTGATCGAGCCGACCGCCTCCTGCGTCGCGGTCTGCATGCCCGCGATCTGAATGCCGATTTCGTCGGTGGCCTTGGCGGTCTGGGCGGCGAGCGCCTTGACCTCCTGGGCGACCACGGCGAAGCCGCGGCCGGCCTCGCCGGCGCGGGCGGCCTCAATGGTCGCATTCAGAGCCAGCAAATTGGTCTGCTCGGCGACCGAGGTGATCAGCTTGATCACGTCGCCGATCCGGCCGGCGGCCTGCGACAGCGCGTTGATGCGCGAATCGGTTTCATTGGCCTGCTGCACGGCACTGGCGGCGATGCGGTTGGATTCCTGCACCTGCGCCGAAATCTCGCGCACCGAACTGGCGAGTTCCTCGGTCGCCGACGCCACCGACTGCACATTGTTGGAAGCATCCTCCGAGGCATTGGCGACCACGGTGGCAAGCCGCGTGGTGTTGCCGGCATTGTCGCTCAGCGCGCGCGCGGTGCTTTCCAGTTCGCTCGACGCCGTCGACAGCGAGGTGATGATGGCACGGAAGCGGTCGCTAGCCTCGGCGATGGCATTCTTGCGAGTCTGGCGGTTGGAGCCGAAATAGGTCGCGACGATGTTTTCGGTGTCCAGCATCACGGCCTTGGCGACGGTATTCAGCATCGAGGCCTTCTTGTCGCGCGCGGCCTGCGCGGCGCGCCCGAAGCGCGGAACCGCGACCTCGGCTTCGACGGCCTTCATCAGCTGGTCGCAGATGAACATCTGCCGGCAACCGACATACCATTGCGGCGCGACCTCGGCGCGCTGATTGAGTTCGCAAAACCGGGTGGCCGAGTTCAGGTAGTTGGCGCCGAAATCGCCGGCGGCGATCAGGTCCCAGTGATGCAGCTGCAGGCGGACCGCCTCCTGCATCGTGCCGTCCTTGAAGATGCCGGAGGAGGGATCGTAGTGCCGGACCTTGTCGTAGAACCGCGCCAGGATGCCCGGCAGCGATTTGGCGAAAAACGGCCGCATCTCGCGCAACGTCGCCCGCATCGGCTCGTCGATCTGAAGCAAATCAAGACGGATGGCATTCCAGTCGGGCGTCATCGGCGGCTCCAGCGCGCGGTCGGTGGCGGTCTGCCCATTTAAGGTCGGTATGGTTAATGGACTGCGAATTTGTCGCCGGCTGGATGGAAAACTGCGAATTCGGACCCAAAAAAGGCCCCGAACGGCGGCCGGGGCCCGGTTTTGGCAGTTGTGCTACGGCCTTCGCGCTCTATTGCCGGCTTGCCGATCGCAACCTTCAGGGTGCCGACGCCGTCGACGCCGCATTCGATCTTGTCGCCGGGCGACAATGCGGCAACGCCGGCGGGCGTTCCCGTCATGATGATATCGCCGGCGGCGAGCGCGACCTGCTGGGAGAGCTTGCCAGATGATCTCCGGCACGCTCCAGATCAGTTCGGTCAGGTCGCCCTTCTGCCGTTCGGTGCCGTTGACCGAGAGCCAGATCCTGCCCTTGGCCGGATGGCCGATCTTCGCGGCTGGCTGCAGCGCCGCAGCAGGGCGCGGAATGGTCGAACGATTTGCCGATCTCCCACGGCCGCTCCTTCTTGCGCGCGGCCTGCTGCAGATCGCGGCGCGTCAGGTCGATGCCGACGGCATAGCCGTAGACGTGGTCGAGCGCCTTGTCGGCGGGAATGTTGAGGCCGCCGCTCTTCATCGCCACGATCAGTTCGACCTCGTGATGCAGATCCTTGGTCAGCGGCGGATAGGGGATGGTGGCGCCGTCCGGCTCCATCATGTCGGCGTGCTTGGCGAAGAAAAACGGCGGCGCGCGCTCGTCATTGCCCATCTCGCGGATGTGTTCGAGATAATTGCGCCCGACGCACCAGATGCGGCGAACCGGAAACGATTTCGATTCGCCGGCGACGGCGATCGAGGCTTGCGGCGGAGCAGGAATGACAAAGGATGTGGCGGTCATGAAGCGCTCTCGGCGGGGTTACGGACTGAAATTGCGGTGCCAGCTTTACGCGGTTGCGCTGATCGGCGCCAGCGTCAGCGGCCCGGTATCGCGATGTTGCAGGCGGAAGAACGAGGCGTAGCGTCCGCCGCGGCGCAGCAGATCGTCATGCCGGCCGCGCTCGACGATCTCGCCGCCCTCGACCACCAGGATGGCGTCGGCGTGCATGATGGTGTGCAGGCGGTGGGCGATGACGATGGTGGTGCGGTTCCGGCACAGATGCTCGATCGCTTCCTGCACCTGCTTTTCGGATTCCGAATCGAGCGCCGCGGTCGCCTCGTCGAGCAGAATGATCGGCGCATTCTTCACCAGCGCGCGGGCGACGGCGACGCGCTGACGCTGGCCGCCGGACAATTGGGTGCCGTGCTCGCCGACCGGCGTGTCGTAGCCGAGCGGGAAGCCCATGATGAAATCGTGCGCGCAGGCTGCCTTCGCCGCGGCCACGATCTCGGCTTCGGTGGCGCCGGTCCTGCCGAACGCGATGTTCTCGCGATGGTGTCGCGGAACAGATAGACGTCCTGGCCGACATAGGCGGTCTGCTGGCGCAGCGAATGGCGCGACACCGCCGAAATCGCCTGTCCGTCGATCAGGATTTCGCCGTCGCCCGGCTTCATAGAACCGCAGCAGCAGCGCCAGCACCGTCGATTTGCCGCCGCCGGACGGGCCGACCAGCGCCGTGACCTTGCCCGGCTCGGCGACGAAGCTCATGCGGTTGAGCACGGGTTCGTCCGCACGGTAGGCGAAACTGACGTCGCGCAGTTCGACCCGCGCGTTGGTCAGCTTCCAGTGCCGGCTTGTCGTCGTCGGCGGGCTCGCTGGCCGGACTGTCGACGATCTCCAGCAGTTTGCGGGCGCCGATCAGGCTGCTGTTGAGCTCGATATTGAGCCGCGCCAGCCGCTTGGCCGGCTCGTAGGCGAGCAGGAACGCGGTCAGGAAGGAAAAGAACTGGCCCGGCGTCGCGCCCATCGCGACCACGCGATAGCCGCCATACATCAGCCCGCCCGCGATCGCGAACCCGCCAAGCGTTTCCATCAGCGGGCTCGAACGGTTGGAGACGCGCGCCATCTTGTTGGCGTTGTGCTCGACTTCGCCGATGCTGACATCGATGCGCTCGCGCATCGTCTGTTCCAGCGTGAAAGCCTTCACGGTGCGAATGCCCTGCAGCAATTCCTGCATGGTCTCCATGATGTCGGCGGTGCCGGTGAACTGGTTATGGGCAAGGCCCTTGATCCGTTTCACGAGCTTGCGCAGCACCAGCATCGCCGGCGGCGCCACCATGAAGCCGAACAGCGCCATGTAGGGATCCTGCGTCACCATGACGATGACGAGCGCGATCAGCGACAACAGATCGCGCCCGACCGCGTTGATCAGCAGATTGAGCACCTGGGTAACCGAGTTCGCGCCGGCGGTGAGCCGCGCCAGGAATTCGGACGAATGCCGCTCCGAAAAGAACGCGACGCTTTCGTTCATCAGCTTGGCAAACAGCCGCCGCTGGTTGTTGGCGAGGATCGCGTTGCTGATCTGCGACAGGATCACGGTATGGCCGTAGGTCGCCGCCCCCTTGAGCATGAAGATCACAATGGTGACGCCCGACAGCAAGCGCGATGCCGCGGATGTTCTTGTCGACATAGGCCTGGTTGATCACCTCGCCGAGCAGATAGGCCGAGCCGGCGGTGGTCGCCGCCGAAATCCCCATCAGCGCGAACGCCAGCAGGTAGCGCCGCCAGTAGGCGGCGCCTTGTTCGGTGATCAGGCGGCGAATCAGGATTGCCGCGCCATAGGGGTCGTCGGTGATTTTCTTCGGAAGTTCGGTCATCCGCGTTCCATTGACGGGCAGGTCCGATGCCGGCCGGCGCGTCAGGGCTGCTGCGAAGTGACTCCTTGCCCGCTATGGCCGGGTTTTTCAAGCCCAATCCGGCCTTGCGTCGAACGGGAATTTAGGCCGACGCGGCCTGCCGCGCCGCGCCGCCGCGATCATGGAACAGCTTCTCTTCCCACGCCAGCGCGTGCGCGGCGATGGTTTCGAGATTGTCGTATTGCGGCGTCCAGTCCAGCGTGCCGCGGATCCGGCCGGTGTCGGCAATCATGGTCATGATGTCGCCGGGCCGGCGCGGGCCATACTGAACCGCGAAGCTGCGACCGGAGACGCGCCGCACCGCCTCGATGGTCTCGATCACCGAATAACCCCGGCCGTAGCCGCAATTCAGCGTCACCGAAGCCCCGCCGTCGCGCAGATAGGACAGCGCCGCGCGATGCGCCTGCGCCAGATCGCTGACATGGATGAAGTCGCGGATGCAACTTCCGTCCGGGGTCGGATAGTCGGTTCCGAACACGTCGATCTTGGCGCGCTGCCCGGTGGCCGCCTCGACCGCGATCTTGAGCAGGTGCGTCGCACCCAGCGTCGCAAGCCCGATGCGTGCCAGCGGATCGGCGCCCGCGACATTGAAGTAGCGCAGCACGACGTAGTTCATGCCGTGCGCCGAGGCGACATCGTGCAGCATGATTTCGGTCATCAGTTTCGAGGAGCCGTAGGGCGACAGCGGCCGGGTCGGCGCATGTTCGGGAACCGGCACCTGATCGGGATTGCCGTAGACCGCCGCGGTCGATGAAAAGATGAAGCGGTTGACGCCGCATTTGACCGCGACGTTCAGCAGGCTGCGCGTGGTCATGGTGTTGTTGCGGTAATAGGCGAGCGGATCGCGCATCGAATCCGGTACCACCACCGAGCCGGCGAAATGGATGATGCTTTCGACGCCATGCGCAGCGATCACGCCCTCGACGAGATTTTCATCGGCGGCATCGCCGATGAACAGCGGTACAGTCTCGGGCAGAAATGCGGAAAACCCGGTGGACAGATTGTCGATCACGACAACGCTTTCGCCGGCCTCCGCCAGCGCGCGAACCATGTGACTTCCGATGTAGCCGGCACCGCCGGTGACAAGCACGGTCATGAGTTCACCCTCTCCCGATTACCGGGACCGATGCTATCCGCCGCGCGGTGAAGAGTGGGTTTCGCCGCAACTGAACTGGTCACTATGCTTAATGTTGCGTATAGCATTTGCGCGAAACGGAGCTTGACGTGCCGATCGAGAACAATTCCGCCGGCGATCTGCAACTGGTCGTGCCGAATCTGCACAGACGCTATTCCGGCGTCACCGCGACCAACCGGATGGTGGCGCCGAAGCTTGCGAAAATATTTCGCGCGGCGTGGCTCGGTCCCGACGCGCCCGACGGCATCGCGCGGATCGGCGTTGCGGATCTGCTGAGATTATGGCGTCGGCCCACGCCGCTGATCTGGCACGCGCGGCGCAACAACGAGATGATCGTCGGTGTAATGTTGCGGTCGCTCGGCTGGCCGTTGAAACTGCTTTTCACCTCGGCGGCGCAGCGCCATCATAGCTGGATCACGCGCTGGCTGATCCGGCGGATGGACGCGATCATCGCAACCAGCGAGATCTCCGCGTCGTATCTCAAGCGCGAAGCAACGGTGATTCCGCATGGCGTCGACACCGATCGCTATGCGCCGCCGGAAGATCGCGCGGCGGCTTTCGCGCAGGCCGGGCTGCCGGGCCGTTACGCCGTCGGTTGCTTCGGCCGGGTGCGCGCCCAAAAAGGCACCGATCTGTTCGTGGAGGCGATGTGCCGGCTGCTGCCGCGCTATCCCGACTTTACCGCCGTCATCGTCGGCGCGGTTGCCGTCGAGCAGACCGGCTTTGCCGGCGAACTGAGAAAACGCATCGAGGCGGCGGGCCTGCCGGCGCGCATCGTCATGACCGGTGAACTGCCGATTGAAGACGTGCAGCGCTGGTACCGGCGGCTGACCATCTACGCTTTCACCTCGCGCAACGAAGGCTTTGGATTGACGCTGATCGAGGCGATGTCGGTGGGAGCGGCACTGGTGGCCTCACGCGCAGGTGCCGCCGAACTCGTGGTCGAGGATGGCGTGACCGGCGTGCTGACGCCGCCGGGCGATGTGGATGCGCTGGTCGCCGCGCTCGAGCCGCTGCTGCGCGATCCGGCGTCGTGCGCCGCGATGGGACGGCGCGGCCGCGCGCGGGTCTTGGAAAAATTCAGCCTCGATGCAGAAGCGGGCCGGATCGCGCAAGTCTATCGCGATCTGGTCTGACGCATCACATCGGCAACGAACGCGTCGAGATTGCCGCCCGCAAACGGGAAGCCCGGCCCGGCGGCTTCCGCCGCCTCGTGCCGGTCATTTGCGTGC
This sequence comes from uncultured Alphaproteobacteria bacterium, assembly GCA_963748165.1. Classification (GTDB taxonomy): domain Bacteria; phylum Pseudomonadota; class Alphaproteobacteria; order Rhizobiales; family Xanthobacteraceae; genus Bradyrhizobium. The sequence continues at coordinate 144,137 of CAVVIM010000021.1, read as the reverse complement.
GGCCTCGCTCAGTAGGCGCGCGGCGATCGCGACCACGTCGGAGACGGGAATGTCGCGCATGCAGCGATGGTCGTTCAGGGTGCAAATCGGACGGTGACACGGCTGGCACGGCACCACCGTTTTGGTCTGTACGGTCGCGGCAAGGCCGTTCAGCGGCGCCCAGAGGTCGGGGCTGGTGGGGCCGAAAATGCCCATGGTCGGCGTGCCGAGCGCCGCCGCGATATGCATCAGGCCGGAATCGTTGGAGATCGCGACTTCGGCCGCCGCCATCGCCAGGATGCCGTTGCGCAGGTCGGTGCCGGTGAGGTCGCGCACCCGCGCGCCGCCGCTGGCAACGATCTCGGCTGCCAGCGCCTTCTCGCCGGGGCCGCCGACCACCCAGACGTCGAGGCCCTGCTCGGTGAGGCGCCGCGCGGCCTCCGGGTAATAGGTCCAGCGCTTGGACGCACCGACCGAGCCGGGAGCCAGCGCAATCGCCGGAGCGGTGCCCAGGCCGTGCTGCTGCCGCCAGCGGCCGACCTCCGCGGCGGGAACCTGAAGCTGCGGCACCGGCCATTGCGGCGGCAGCGGCGCCCCATCCGGCAGCGCCAGCGCAGCGTTCTTGTCAATGAAGCGGGGCAGTGCCTTCTCGCCCCAGCGCCAGCGATTGAGCAGCCCGAACCGGCCTTCGCCGACAAAGCCGATCCGCTCCGGGATGCCGGCCAGCGCCGGCGCGATGGCGGACTTCCAAGTGCGCGGCAGCACCAGGGCGGTGCCGTAGTTCCGCGCTCTCAGCTCGCTCGCCAGAGCCCATTGCTTGGCCACAGCGAGGCGCGAGCGCGGCAAATCCCGGACGATGCCGGTGCGCACGCCGGGCATATAATCGACCAGTGGCGCGCATAAGGACGTTACCAGCAGGTCCACCGGCCGCCCTGGCCAGCGCTGCTTCAGCACCCGCACCACGGTGTGACCGCGCACGAAGTCGCCGATCCACATGTAGGGCACGACCAGAATCGGACGGCTGTCGGCCGGATCCTCGGCGTCCCCATATGATGAATCATAATTCATCTGTATAATGTCTGCTCGTCCCGCTCAAATTTCGGACCTGTCGGTAACCGCTCCCCGCCGGGAGGTAAAGCCGCGAGGCCGTCGCATTATGCATGGCGGCCCAAGTTGCCTGCCGGGCGGGACTGGGGCAAAGCTTCCACCGCACAATCAGGCAGAGGCTTTCATGTTGCTGGTGACCGGGGGGGCCGGTTTTATCGGATCGAACGTTGTGGCCGCGCTCAACGAAGCGGGCCGCGCCGACGTCGTGGTTTGCGACCGGCTCGGCCGGGACGGCAAATGGCGCAATCTGGCCAAGCGCCAGCTTGCCGACATGGTGCCGCCGGCCGAATTGCCGAGCTGGCTGAGCGGCCGCCGACTGGACGCCGTCATCCACCTCGGCGCCATTTCCGAAACCACCGCGACCGATGGCGATCTCGTCATCGAGACCAATTTCCGCATGTCGATGCGGCTGCTCGAATGGTGTACAGCCCATGCGATCCCGTTCATCTATGCCTCGTCGGCCGCGACCTATGGTGACGGCGCGCACGGCTTTCGCGACGACCCGTCGCCGGCGGCGCTGAAGGCCTTGCGGCCGCTCAATCTGTACGGCTGGAGCAAGCATTTGTTCGACATGGCGGTCGCCGAGCGTGTGGCGAGCGGCGGACAACTGCCCCCGCAATGGGCCGGCCTGAAGTTTTTCAATGTGTTCGGGCCCAATGAATATCACAAGGGCGCGATGATGAGCGTGCTCGCGCGCCGCTTCGACGACGTCAGGGCGGGCCGCGCGGTGCAGATGTTCAAGTCGCACCGCGAGGGCATCGCCGACGGCGAGCAGCGGCGCGATTTCATCCATGTCGACGATGCTGTGCGGGTGATGATGTGGCTGCTGGCGACGCCATCGGTGAGCGGCCTCTTCAATGTCGGCACCGGGCGGGCCCGCAGTTTCAGGGATCTGATGCTCGCCGCCTACGCCGCGCTCGGCACCGCTCCCAACATCGAATATGTCGAGATGCCCGAATCAATTCGCGGCAGTTACCAGTATTTCACCGAGAGCGATGTCGATCGGTTGCTGCGCGCCGGCTATAGTGGCGGCTTCACCGCGCTCGAGCCGGCGGTCGAGAGCTACGTCAAGGGTTTCCTCGATCGGGCCGACCGTTTCCGCTGACGGCAACAGACAACGAGAACAGATGTTCGATTTTGACGCCCTGTCGCCTGCGATTTCCCGCCAGATCGTGCTCTGCGTCGGCGACCTCATGCTCGACGAATTCGTCTATGGCGAGGTGTCGCGGATTTCGCCGGAGGCTCCCGCACCGGTCATCGCCGTCCAGCGCAGCGAGACCGACATCGGCGGCGCCGGCAACGTCGCGCGCAATATCGCTGCCCTCGGCGCGCGCTGCATCCTGGTAGGACTGATCGGCGAGGATGATGCCGGCAAGACCCTGCAGGCCGGGCTCGCGCGGGAAAGCCTGATCGAATGCGCGCTGGTTTGCGATCCAGCTCGGCCGACGACGCGAAAGGTGCGTTTCGTGTCCGAACATTTCTCCACCCACATGCTGCGCGCCGACTGGGAATTGGCGACGCCGGCCTCAGTCGATGTCGAGCAGAAACTGATCGATGCCATCCTGCCGCTGCTGCCGCGTGCCGGCATCGTGCTGTTGTCCGACTACGCCAAGGGCGCGTTGACGGCGCGCGTCATCCGCAATGTCATCGACGCCGCGCGCAAGCTCGGCAAGCCGGTCATCGTCGATCCCAAGAGCGCGAATCTGGCGATCTACCGCGGCGCCACGCTGCTCAAGCCCAACCGCAGGGAATTTGCCGAGGCGACCCGCAGCCGCGCCGATACCGACGGCAACATCGCCGAGGCGGCGCAGGAGATCATGCAGCTTGCGGATTGCGAAGCCGTGCTGGTGACCCAGAGCGAGCACGGCATGACGCTGGTTGCGCGCGGTGCTGCGGCCATTCATGTGCCGGGCCATCCGGTCAAGGTCCGCGACGTCTCCGGCGCCGGCGATACCGTTGCTGCGGCGCTCGCAGTCGCGCTGGCGGCGGGTGCCGATTGGGAAGCGGCGCTGCGGATCGCCAACGCCGCCGCGGCCGTCGCCGTCAGCAAGAGCGGCGTCGCGGTCGCGACGCTGGCCGAATTGCGCCGCAAGATTTTGCCGCACGCCTTCCTTGCGGCTGAAGAGAAGATCATCGCGGCAGAGGGCGAGCTCGACGGGCAGCTTCGGGATTGGCGCAGCCAGGACCTGCGGATCGGATTTACCAACGGCTGTTTCGATATCCTGCATCCCGGCCATGTCAGGTTGCTGACGGCGGCGCGCGCCGCCTGCGACCGCTTGATCGTGGGGCTCAACAGCGATGCCTCGGTCAGGCGGCTGAAGGGCGAGGGCCGGCCGGTGCAGAGCGAGCATGCCCGCGCCGAGGTGCTGGCGGCGCTGGAGGCGGTCGATCTGGTCGTGCTGTTCGAACAGGACACGCCGATCCAATTGATCACGCAGATCAGGCCGGGCGTTCTGGTAAAGGGCGCCGACTATACCCGCGAGCAGGTGGTCGGCCACGAGGTCGTCGAGGCCTATGGCGGCGAGGTACGGCTGGTCGATATCCTGCCCGGCTTCAGCACGACATCGCTGGTCGATCGCGCCCGCAAAGGCCAACTGTGAGCACCGGCACGACAACTTCATCGGCAGCTTCGGTGGCGTCGGTCTGGCGCGACCCGCAAGCCTGGGCCAGGACGGCGGATGTCGTCGCGGTTCTGATTGCGCTGGCGCTGCCGTGGTCGACGTCGCTGGTCGGCATCTTCGGCGTGGTCTGGGTGATCGCGGTGGTGCCGACGCTTGATCCCGGCGCGTTCGCGGCGTCACTGAGGCGTCCGATCAGTACACTGCCGCTCGCGCTGTTCGCGCTGGCGGTGGTCGGAACGCTGTGGTCGGACGCGCCGTGGGGAGCGCGCCTCTATGCCATCAGCCCGACCGCCAAGCTGCTGGTACTGCCGATCCTGCTCTATCACTTCCAGCGTTCGACCCGCGGCATGTGGGTGTTGACAGCGTTTCTCGTATCCTGCGCGCTGCTGATGGCGGCGTCGTGGATCGTCGCCTTCGACCCCGGCCTCTCGCTCAAGCCGAAGCTGGAAGCCGAACGTGGAATTTTCGTCAAGAACTATATCGACCAGAGCCAGGAATTTGCGCTCTGCGCGGTGGCGCTGGCCTATCCGATCGTCACTTTGCTGCGCACCAAACGGATCGTGCCGGCCTTGTTGCTGGCCGCCCTGGCGCTGAGCTTCGCCATCAACATGACCTTCGTCATTGTCTCGCGTACCGCGATGGTCACGATGCCGGTCATGCTGGCGGTATTCGCGTTGCTCCACCTGAAACGGCGAAGCATCGTGATCATCGCATGTCTCGCGGTGGCGTTCGCCGGGCTGGCATGGGTGGCGTCGCCACAACTGCGCCAGACCACCGGAACTTTCATGCGGGATTACCGGCTGTACAGGGAACAGAACATCCCGACCTCGATCGGGCTGCGGCTCGAATTCTGGGAGAAATCGCTGCGATTTTTTGTCGAGGCGCCGCTGTTTGGACACGGCACCGGCTCGACGCGCGGCCTGTTCGAGCAGGCCGCCGTGGGTCGCTCCGGCGACGCCAGCGCCGAGGTGATCGGCAACCCGCACAACCAGACCCTGAACGTCGCGATCCAGTGGGGCACGCTCGGAATCGTCGTGCTGTATGCGATGTGGCTGCTGCATCTGCTGCTGTTTCGTGGCGAAAGCCTGATCGCCTGGCTCGGCTTGCTGGTCGTGGTGCAGAATATATTCACCTCGCTGTTTAATTCTCACATCTTCGATTTTCACGAAGGCTGGATGTACGTGCTGGGCGTCGGCGTCGCTGGCGGCATGGTGCTGGGACAGAGCTTGCGCGAAGCGTCGCGTGAGGCGGGAGATAGCGCCCGACCATGACGGCTGGCATGCACGCGCAAGATGCGCTATCAGCAGCCTCACAACGGTCTTGCCCGGATAGTGCCGGTTCCAGGTCAGCGACATGATGCGTCTTTCGAACCTGACCTCGCGCAACGCATTGATCGCGCTGCACGACGCGCTGGCGACCACGCTTGCGCTGTTCGTGAGCTTCTATCTGCGGTTCGAGGGCGGCGAGTATTTCTTCGACCGCATCCCGCTGCTGCTGCGTCTGCTGCCGTTTTTCATCGCCTTCAGTGTGGTCGTTTGCTACGTCTTCAATCTGACCACGACGAAATGGCGTTTCATCTCGTTGCCGGATGCGCTGAACATTCTGCGTGCCGCCACGGTGCTGACACTGGCGCTTTTGGTGCTGGACTACATTTTCATGGCACCCAACGTCAACGGCACGTTTTTCGTCGGCCGGATCGCCATCGTCCTGTTCTGGTTCCTCGAGGTGTCCTTCCTGAGCGCGTTGCGCTTTGCCTACCGCTATTTCCGCTACACGAGGGTACGCCGCCACGCCCGGACCGATGGCGCGTCGCCGGCGCTGCTGATCGGCCGTGCCGCCGACGCCGAGATCCTGCTGCGCGGGATCGAAAGCGGCGCCGTCACGCGGCTGTGGCCGGTCGGTGTCCTGTCGCCGTCGATGGCCGATCGCGGCCAGTCGATCCGCAACATCCCGGTGCTGGGCGGCATCGACGACGTCGAGGATGTGATCCGCGATTTTGCCCGGCGCGAAAAGCCGATCACGCGCGTGGTGATGACGCCCTCGGCATTCGAGCCGGAGGCGCATCCCGAGGCCGTGCTGATGCGGGCGCGCAAGCTCGGGCTGATCGTGAGCCGGCTGCCGTCGCTGGAAAGCGGGGAAAGCCCGCGGCTGACGGCGGTCGCGGTCGAGGACCTGTTGCTGCGCTCAAGCGCCAGCATCGACTATGCGCGCCTCGAAGCCCTGGTGAGCAACAAGGCGGTCATCGTCACCGGCGGCGGCGGTTCGATCGGCTCGGAGATCTGCGACCGCCTCGCGACGTTCGGCGCCGCGCGGCTGCTGGTGATCGAAAATTCAGAACCGGCGCTCTACGCCGTGATGGAAGCGATGGCCGCGCGCGCCACCAGCGCTGTCATCGAGGGCCGGATTGCCGATATCCGCGACCGCGCGCGCATCCTGCGGCTGATGGCCGAGTTCAAGCCGGATATCGTGTTCCACGCGGCGGCGCTGAAGCACGTGCCGATCCTCGAACGCGACTGGAGCGAAGGCGTCAAGACCAACATCTTCGGCTCGGTCAATGTCGCCGACGCAGCACTGGCCGCGGGTGCCAAGGCGATGGTGATGATCTCGACCGACAAGGCGATCGAGCCGGTCTCGATGCTCGGTCTGACCAAGCGGTTTGCCGAGATGTATTGCCAGGCGCTCGATCACGACCTGGCTGTCCAGTCAGGCGAAGCAGCACGGATGCGGCTTATCTCCGTGCGGTTCGGCAACGTGCTGGCCTCGAACGGATCGGTGGTGCCGAAGTTCAAGGCCCAGATCGAGGCGGGCGGCCCGGTGACGGTGACCCACCCCGACATGGTCAGGTATTTCATGACCATCCGGGAAGCCTGCGATCTCGTGCTCACGGCCGCTACCCACGCGCTGACGACGGCGCGGGCGGATGTTTCGGTTTACGTCCTCAACATGGGACATCCGGTCAAGATCGTCGATCTGGCGGAGCGGATGATCCGTCTGTCCGGGCTCGAGCCGGGTCACGATATCGACATCGTGTTCACCGGCATGCGGCCGGGCGAGAGGCTGAACGAGATCCTGTTTGCCTCGGAGGAGCCGGCCGTCGAGATCGGCGTGGCCGGCATCATGGCCGCCAAGCCCAACGAGCCGCCGATGCAGACGCTGCGCAAATGGATCGCGATGCTCGAGCAGGCCATCGCGCAGGACGATCGGGTCACCATCAAGGCCGTGCTCAAGGATGCGGTTCCCGAATTCGGTTCGACGGCTGCGTAATCCGGCGCGATGATGTCGAAAGCAATGAATGCAGAGCAGTGCAAAAATCGCCGTCGTCAGCCAGCATTACCCGCCGGATCCCAGCACCACCGCCGGTATCATGGCCGCGATCGCCAATCATCTGGCTGCGCAAGCGCCGGTGCTGGTGCTGTCGGGAACGCCCGGCTCCGCGTCCGATCAACCGATAAAGCCGGGCCGGCCGGCCGTCATCGAAATCAGGAACCGGATTCCGGAAAAAGCCGCGCTGGTCAGGCGTGCGTTGGCAGAAAGCCTTTTCTCGTTGCGGGTGTTTGTGGCGCTGCTCGCGAGGTTGCGACGCCACGACGTCGTGCTCACCGTTACCGCGCCCTTCATGCTGCCTTACGCGGTGGCTGCCGCCGCGCGGTTGAAGCGCGCCCGGTCGGTGCTGATCATGCACGACCTTTTTCCCGACGTCCTCGTCATGGCGGGCCTGCTGCGGCCGACATCGATCCTCGCCAGCGCGATGCGTGGCGCCAACGCGCTGATGTTTCGCGCGCTCGATGCCGTCGTCATCATTGGGCGCGATACCGAGGCGCTGCTGATGCGCTACCGGGGAGTGACGCGCGACAAGATCTGCTTCATTCCGAACTGGGCCACGCTGGAGCCGGGCGTAAGGCCGATCGAACCCGACAATCCGTACCGCCGCCTGAATGCGGCGCGCTTCACGGTCGGTCTCTCCGGCAATCTCGGCTTTACCCACGATCCCGATATCGTGTTTGGCGCAGCGCAATTGCTGCGGGACGATCCGGATATCCATTTCCTGCTGTCGGGGTGGGGGATCGGCTTCGATCGGCTCAAGGAGATGCTGTCGAACGCCGGTCTTCCGAATGTAACGCTGGTCGAGCGCGTGCCTGAGCAAAATCTCGAGGCGTTTCTTTCCGCGGCGAATGTCTGGCTCATTCCCTATCGCAGGGATTTCGCCGGCGTGTCGGTGCCCAGCCGGTTCTACAATCTGCTGGCGATCGGCCGGCCAGTCATTCTGGTGTCGGAGGCCAATGCCGAAGCGGCACTGACCGTGACCGAACATGACCTTGGATCGGTGGTCGAGCCGGGCGATCCGGACCAGCTCGCGCAAGCCATACGGCTTGCGGTCCTCCACGAGGACGGCGCGAGGGCAGAACGGGCGGCCGTCGTCGCGCAGCGATTCAGCTTCGCTGCCGCCATGGCGAGTTACTCTGGATTGATCGCAAGGCTGTTGCGCCCGCGCTGACCTCACGGGGCGCGGCGCTGCGCAAACCGGTACATCACCAGCGCGGTCGCGACACCCCCGGCGAGCAGAAGCACGATCTTGAGCGCGGCCGACCCGGCCATGATCGATCCGACCGCGAGCGCCGCCAGCAGGATGTTGAGCGCAAACACCTCGCCGATCACGCGCCATACCGTAAAGCCATTGTCGGTCGCGCGCTGATAGAAATGCGAACGATGGGCCGCCCAGAACGGCTCGCGCCGGGCCAGCCGCCGCAGCAAAGTCACGGTGGCGTCGAGCAGGTAATACAGCGGCAGCAGCAGGGCGGCGGCGAATTGCTGCCGGTAGGCGAGTTGCAGCAGGCACCAGCCGAGCAGCAGGCCGATCGGCAGGCTGCCGACGTCGCCGAGAAAAACCCTGGCGACCGGGCGATTGAACGGCGCAAACCCCAGCATCGCGCCGCACAGCGCCGCGGCGACAAGGGTTGCCGAGGCGGGAAACTGGCCGAGCAGGCCGAGCAGCACCAGCACTGCGGCGATCGGCACCACCTCGGCCACCGTCATCCAGTCAAGCCCGTCCATGAAGTTGACGAGATTGACGAACCAGAGCCCGGCCAGCAGCAGGATGCCGCGCTCGACCCATAGCGGGCAAGCCGGCACGATCTGGAGATCGCCGGGTGCCGCCAGCAGGATCGCGGCGACCGCGGCAGCCTGCAGCAGCAGCCGCGGCAGCACATCGATGGACTTGACGTCGTCGGCAAAGCCGACCATGGCAATGAACAGCACGGCCCCGAGAACCGCGAGCGGGATTTTCAGCTCGGCCGCGCCGCCCCAGACCGCGATGCCGCAGGACACTACGAGCGTTGCCGCCATCACCGCGATGCCCGCCCCCTGTGGGGTCGGGATGCGGTGCGAGGATCGCGCATTCGGCCGGGCCAGCGCGTGCCGCAGCAGCATCGGCCTGATCGCCCAAATCAGAGCGGCCGAAACCATCGCTGCAGCGGGGAGGGCGAAAAGCGCCGGGATCAATCCGGAAATGGTCATTCTACCAGTGTGGCCTCGGGAACCTGGATCGGCGCTGCGCCCTGCGCGGCTTTTTCGGCGCTGAAAATCCACACCAGTCCGCCGATCGCGCCGACGATGAAGGACACCGCACCAAACAACAGCGAGACGTTCACGCCCTCATTGGTCATCAGCCCGGCATATCCGAAGGCAAGCCCCATCGTGGCCTCGCGGACCCCCCAGCCGGCAATCGAGATCGGCAGCATGGTGATCAGCATCACCGGTGGAACGAGCTGGAAAACCTGGCCGAACAGCACCGGGGCTGCGATCGATTGCACCACGCACCAGGCGATGACGACGGCGAGGACGTGAACCAGGATCGAGAATACCGCAATTTTCGGCCCATGCGTGCGGCTGAAAATCACCCGGTTGGCGATCACCGCGCAGGCATGGAGATGATGCGTCCCCCACCAGTGCTTGAGCCACGGCCAACGCAACCAGCCGAGCGCGAGAAACCCCAACCCGCCGGCGAGCGCGGCAAAATCGATCAACAGCAGCGCCGAGCGTCCATCGGGATCGCGGATCAGATTGTAGCTCCACGGCAAACTCGCAACGATGATGATCGCGAGCGCGATCAGGCCGATGGCGCGGTCGACGAAAATGGAATAGGTCGCCGCGCGCCAGCCGGCGCCGCCGCGCGCCACCAGCCAGAGCCGAACCGCGTCGCCGCCGATCGAGGATGGCAGTGTCTGGTTGAAGAACGTTCCAATCAGATTGAAGCGCATCGCCTGCCTGGCGGTCAGCGCCGCGGCGCATTCCGCGCTGATCTCGCGCCAGCGCAGCGCGCCGAGAAGGATTTGAAGAAACGTCACGGCGATCGCAAGGCCGATCCAGCCCAGGCTTGCCACATCGATGCGTGAGGCGAGGTCCGACAGGTTGACCTTGCGCAGCGAAAAATAAAGCAGGGCTGCGGAGATCAGTATTTTCAGCGTCGAAAACAGGATCCGGCGCATCGCGCTAGCCAGGTTTGAGAACGGTGTCGAAACAGCGCAACTCGACGCCGTGCGCCGAACTTCGCTGCCTTGGTATGGTTTTAAGGCCGATCTGGCAATAGGCGGGCAAACGGGTATTGCGACACCCTCGATACGGCGGCTAAACAGGTGCAGGATCGGTGCGGCAGAGTTCCGCCGCGAGCCGCTGGGGATGCGATGTCGGATCAAGCAATGCTGGTGACGGGGGCGGCGGGCTTTATCGGCTTCCACATCGCGCGCCAGTTGCTGGCTGAGGGCCGCGACGTCGTCGGCCTCGACAGCCTCAACGCCTATTACGATCCGGCGTTGAAGCAGGCCCGGCTGCAGATCCTGCGCCGGCATCCGCACTTCACCTTCGTGCAAACCGATCTCGCGGATCGTCCGGCGATGGCTTCGTTGTTTGCGAGGCATCGCTTTGAGGTGGTCGTGCACCTGGCGGCGCAGGCCGGGGTGCGCCATTCGATCGATCACCCCCATGCCTATGTCGATGCCAATCTCGAAGGCTTCGCCAATGTTCTGGAAGGATGCCGGCACAATCAATGCCGTCATCTGCTGTATGCATCGTCATCGTCGGTCTATGGCGCCAACAGCAAGGTGCCGTTTTCGGTCGACGACAAGGCGGACCATCCCGTCAGTCTCTACGCCGCGACCAAGAAGGCCAACGAGCTGATGGCGTATTCCTACAGCCATCTCTATCGTCTTCCGGTCACCGGGCTGCGGTTCTTTACCATTTATGGGCCATGGGGCCGGCCCGATATGGCGATTTTCCTGTTTACCAAGGCGATCCTGGAAGGCACGCCGATCAAGCTTTTTAACCATGGCAAGATGCGCCGCGATTTCACCCATATCGATGACGTTTCGCGTGTAGTATCTCGCGTTGTCGATCGCATTCCCGGCAATACAGATCACGCCGGCGGCGCGCCGGCGCGGATCTACAATGTCGGTAACCAGCACCCCGAACAGTTGATGCATGTGGTGACACTTCTGGAACAGGAGCTCGGCCGCGAGGCCATCAAGGAGATGTTGCCGATGCAGCCCGGAGATGTCACGGAGACCTTCGCCGATGTCGGGGACTTGATGCGCGACACGGGCTTTCGGCCCGATACCCCGATTGCGGACGGTATTCGCGATTTTGTCGCATGGTATCGCGGCCATTACAGGATTTGAGGCGGATGGACAGACGTATTGTTCCCCTGATCATGTGCGGCGGCGCCGGAACGCGGCTCTGGCCAGCCTCGCGCGCGGTGCATCCAAAACAGTTTTTGCCGCTGTTCGGGGTGCGTTCGACATTTCAGGATACCATGCTGCGGGTGTCGGACGGCGCGTTGTTCGAGCGCCCGATCGTCATCACCAACACCGCCTATCGCTTCATGGTAATGGAGCAACTGGCCGAGATCGGGCTCGAGGCCGATGTCCTGCTCGAGCCGATGCGACGGGATTCCGGTCCGGCCATCGCGGCGGGCGCGGCCTTCGCGCAGATGCGCGACAAGGACGCCGTGGTGCTGGCGCTCGCGGCCGACCATGTCGTCGGCGACACCGCGGCCTTTGTCGCCGCCTGCCGCCAGGGGCTGGTCGCAGCCGATGCCGGCCGTATCGTGACCTTCGGCATCAAGCCCGAGCGCGCCGCCACTGAATACGGCTATATCAGCTCCGGCGACGTCATTTCGGACGAGGTTCGTTCGGTCGCGAAGTTCGTCGAGAAACCCGATCCGGCAACCGCCGCCGGATACATCAAGTCCGGCTATCTCTGGAACAGCGGCAACTTCATGTTCCGCGCCTCCGTTCTGCTCGACGAATACCGCAGCGTCGATGCGGCCAGCGTGCAGGCCGTCACCGATGCGGTGACCAAGGCCGGACGCGACCTCGGATTTGTCACGCTCGAGCCCGCCGCATTCGGATCGGCAAAGGCGATCTCGATCGATTATGCGGTGATGGAAAAGACCGCGCGCGCCGCCGTGGTGCCGGTGGCCTGCGGCTGGTCCGATGTCGGCTCCTGGCATGCGGTGTGGGAGCTGTCGGACAAGGACACCGAGGGCAACGCCGCGCGCGGCGCCGCCGTGTTCGAGGACTCGCGCAACTGCAATGTGTCGACCGACAGGGCGCTGGTGGCGCTGGAAGGGGTCGACGATCTGGTGGTGGTGGCTACCCAGGATGCGGTGCTGGTGTCCCGTCAAAAGGACGCCAACGGATTGAAGCGGCTGGTGGCGCGACTGAAGACCGCGGCGCCGCAGGTCACCGAGGATCATCTCAAGGTGCATCGGCCCTGGGGTTCCTATCAATCGGTCGACAATGGCGAGCGCCACCAGGTCAAGCGCATCACGGTGAAGCCGGGCGGCCGCCTCTCGCTGCAGAAGCACCACCATCGCTCCGAGCACTGGATCGTGGTGCGCGGCGCGGCGCGGGTGACGGTCAACGAACTGGTCAAGGTCGTGCACGAAAACGAATCGATCTACATCCCGATCGGCGCGACCCATCGGCTGGAAAACCCCGGCAAGATTCCGCTGGAACTGATCGAAGTCCAGACCGGAAGCTATCTCGGCGAGGACGACATCATCCGAATCGAGGACGATTATCGCCGATCCTGATCGGCCGGCGCGAATCACCTGGGTGGATGCCAGAATCGTTCTGGCCTTGTTCGCGTGCCAATGGCCGGCAAATCCGTGTAATCTTCTGAATCAAAACGTGTCCGGGATCTTGGCGCGGCATTCGCCACATCTGTGACGGCGTGCTAGGAGAGCCACCGGGGTACTTCAAGCAGGGATGACCGAGGTTGACGATATGAGTTCCAAAGCGGACGCAGCGAGGGCTGAGGCGAGACGTTCGCTTCGCGTCGGCGTCATCGGGGCGGGCGTCATGGGCAGCAACCATGCCCGCGTGCTGGCTGGCTTGCCGGATACGACGCTGGTCGGCGTTGTCGATCCGTTGCCGGCGCATCGGGCGCGTGCCACGGAAATGACGGGGTGCCACACCTTTGCGACCCTGGAAGAATTGACCGCGGCAGGCGTCGATGCCCTGACCATCGCCGCGCCGACGCACCTGCATCACGAGATCGCGCTCGTCTGCATCGCGCGTGGCATCCACGTCCTGGTGGAAAAGCCGATCGCGTCCTCGGTCGAGGAGGGACGCGCGATCGTCTCGGCGGCGCGCCGCGCCGGCGTGACCTTGATGGTCGGCCACGTCGAGCGCTTCAATCCGGCGGTCGCCGCCATCAAGCAGGCGATCTCCGGTGAAGACATCCTTTCGATTGCGATCACGCGCGTCGGACCGTTTCCGCCGCGAATGTCGAATGTCGGCGTGGTGATCGACCTTGCGGTGCACGACATCGATCTGATCCGCTGGTTCACCGAATCCGATATCGTGGAGGTGCAGCCGCAGCTCTCCAGCGCCGTCGCCGAGCGCGAGGATATTGCGCTGTTGCAGTTCCGCACGGCCTCCGGCGTGCTTGCGCACATCAACACCAACTGGCTGACGCCGTTCAAGGCCCGCAACGTCACCGTCGCCACCCGTGGCAAATATGTGATGGGCGATCTGCTGACCCGCCAGGTCACGGAATGCTTCGGCTTCAAGCCGGATGGCAGCTACTCGATGCGCCATCTCCCGGTCGGCCACGATGAGCCGCTGCGCGCCGAATTGATCGCGTTCCTCGATGCCGTCCGGGCTGGCGGCGTCTCCGCCGTGACCGGCGAGGAAGGGGTGGCCAGCCTGGAAATCGCGATCCGCTGCCTGGAAACCCCGGCGAAGCCCGCCGCGGCATCGCCGGCCCGCAAGGGCCCGCGGCGCGTCGTCGGCTAGATCCGTTTCTTTGAATTTCCTGTAAGGCGCCATGAACCAGCCTATGCCGTTCGAACCCGTGCCCTTCATCGATATCGGCGCCCAGCGCCGCCGGCTCGGCAAATCCATCGACGAGGCGGTCGGGCGGGTGCTCGGCCATTGCCAGTTCATCAACGGTCCGGAAGTGGCCCGGCTCGAGGCCGATCTCGCTGATTTCAGCGGGGCCAAGCATGTCGTGAGCTGCGCCAGCGGCACCGACGCGCTGCTGATGGTGCTGATGGCCAAGGGCATCGGCGCGGGTGATGCGGTGTTCTGCCCGTCCTTTACGTTTTGTGCGACCGGCGAGGCGGTGGCGCTGACCGGCGCGACGCCGGTTTTCGTCGATGTCGATGAAGCGACGTTCAACATGGACGCGGCCTCGCTGAAGCGCGGGATAGCGGCCGCGACCCGCGCCGGCCTCAAGCCGCGGGCCGTCATCCCGGTCGATCTGTTCGGCCAGAGCGCCGACCATGACGGCATCGGCGAGGTTGCCGATGCCGAAGCCATGTTCGTGCTCGATGACGCCGCGCAAGGGTTTGGCGCGAGCTACAAGGGCCGGCGTCTCGGCACCTTCGGCCTCGCCACCGCGACCAGCTTTTTTCCAGCCAAGCCGCTCGGCTGCTTCGGTGACGGCGGCGCGATCTTTACCGACGATGCCGACCTGGCGCAGACGCTGCGCAGCATCCGCGTCCACGGCCAGGGCTCGGACAAATACGACAATGTTCGTCTTGGACTGACCGGGCGGCTCGATACCATGCAGGCCGCCGTGCTGATCGAAAAACTGAAGATCTTCGAGGACGAAATCGCAGCGCGCGACAAGGTTGCCGACCGATATGCGCGGGGCCTCGGCAACGTGGTCGGCGTTCCCCGCCTTGCCGGCGGCTGCACCTCGATCTGGGCGCAGTACACCATCCGCCTGCCCAGCGGCGTCGATCGCGACGGCTTCGCGGCGGCCCTGAAGTCGCAGGGCATTCCGACCGCGATCTACTATCCGAAATCGATGCACCAGCAGACCGCTTATCGGGACTTCCCGGTCGCCGCTGGCGGGTTGCCGGCGAGCGAACGTCTGTCCCGCGACGTCATCAGCCTGCCGATGCACGCCTATCTGGACGAGCCGACTCAGGAGCGGATCATTGCCGCCGTGCGCGGCGCGCTCGGGGCGTAATTCGCGGAAAGTGCGACCTGGACCCGATTCGGCCGGCACGGACGGTGTTCGAAACCGTGCTGCACAACACCGGTCAAGATGATTTCGCCATTTTGAAGCGCCGCCGCATGCTATAGAAGCCGCTGATGCTCGGTCGTATCTTCACCGTCGGCGGCTATACGTTCCTTTCGCGGCTGACCGGCTTCGCGCGCGACATCATGCTGGCCGCGATCTTGGGTGCCGGGCCGGTCGCGGACGCGTTTTTCGTGGCATTCCGGCTGCCCAATCATTTCCGGGCGATTTTTGCCGAAGGCGCGTTCAATGCGTCGTTCGTGCCGGCCTACGCCCATGTCCAGGGTAAGGGCGGCGAGACCTCGGCGCGATTGTTCGCCGATCGCATCTTCACCCTGCTGTTTCTGTCGCAAGTGGTGCTGCTGGTGGCAGCGTGGCTGTTCATGCCGCAGGCCATGAGCGTCCTGGCGCCGGGCTTTACCGACGAACCCGAACAGCGCCGGCTTGCGATCGAGCTCACGCGCATCACCTTTCCCTATCTCCTGCTGATCACGCTGGTGACGCTGTATGGCGGCATGCTCAATGTGATGCACCGCTTTGCCAGCGCCGCGGCGGCGTCGATTTTTCTCAATATCTCGATGATGGCGACGCTGGCGCTGGCCGCCTTCTTCCCGACCGCCGGTCACGCCGCGGCATGGGGCGTGTTGATTTCGGGGTTCCTGCAGTATTTCCTGCTCGCCGGCGATCTGGCCCGCCATGGCGGCCTGCCGCGGTTTGCGCCGTTGCGGCTCGATGACGACGTCCGCGCCTTCTTCCGTGCGATCGGCCCGGCGACGCTGGGCTCGATGGGCACGCAGGTCGCGATGTTCGCCGATACCATTATCGCCACTTTCCTGCCGGCCGGCGCACTGTCGGCGCTGTACTACGCCGAGCGGCTCTATCAGCTACCGATCGGCGTGATCGGCATTGCCATCGGCACCGTGCTGCTGCCGGAAATGTCGCGGCGGATCACCGCGGGCGATGAGGGCGGCGCAGCGGCGTCGCAGCGCCGCGCCTTTGAATTCACGCTGCTGGCAACCGTGCCGTTCGTCGCCGCGTTCCTCACCGTGCCCGATGTCATCATGCGCGCCATGTTCGCCCGCGGCGCCTTTACCAAGGGCGACGCCGCGGCCGCCGCGGTGACGCTCGCCGCCTATGCGGTCGGGCTCATTCCGTTCGTGACGATCCGCAGTGCGGTGGCGGCGTTCTACGCCCGCAAGGACACGGCGACGCCGGTCAAGGCATCATTGACCGGGCTTGCCGTCAACGTGCTGCTCAAGATCGTGCTGATGGGGTCGCTGGCCCAGGTCGGGCTCGCGCTCGCCACTGCGGTCGGCGCCTGGATCAATCTTCTGCTGGTACTGGGCTTTTCGGTACGTTCCGGCTACCTCGATCTCGATCCCGCGCTGCTGCGATCGCTGGGCAAGTTCGCCGCGTCGGGCCTCGTGCTCGCCGCCGCGCTCTGGTTTGCGGCAAGGCTCGCGGCGGCGCAGCTTGCGCATCTTGGGACGCTGCGCGACGAGGCCACGCTGCTGGTCCTGATCATCGTCGGCGCGCTGGTGTACGCCGGATCGATCCTGCTGTTGTTCGGCAGGGGCTGGCTGAGATCGCTGCTGCGCAGCTAAACCCTTTGCGCTTCCAGGCGATCCGCTGCAAGATGGCGCGAAATCCAAACCGCAATTGGAGATATGATGGCTCCCATCAAATTCGGCGTCGGCCAAAGCGTCCTCCGCAAGGAAGACGACGCGCTCATTCGCGGCAAGGGCCGCTACACCGACGATCACGCGCCACCGGCCGCGATGCATGCGCTGGTGCTGCGCTCGCCGCATGCGCACGCGAAATTCACCATCGATGCGACGCGCGCGCGCGGCCTGCCGGGCGTGGCTGCGATCCTGACCCCGGACGACGTCAGGGATCTCGGCGGTCTTCCCTGCCTGTTCAACTTCGAAGTCGACCCGTTCACCGGCCCGCCATATCCGATCCTCGCCCAGGGTGAGGCGCGCCATGTCGGCGATGCCGTTGCGTTCGTCGTGGCTGAAACCGTTGATCTCGCCCGCGACGCGATCGAGGCCATCGCGGTCGAATGGACGCCGCTGCCGGCGGTGGTCGGGCTCGCCAACGCGGTCAGGAAGGGCGCGCCTCAGGTGTGGCCGGATCAACCCGGCAACCTGCTGTTCGACGTGCCGGTCGGCGACCGCGAGGCTACCGAGGCCGCGTTCGCCAAGGCGCATGCGGTGGCCGAGATATCGGTCGTCAACCCGCGTGTCGTCACCAATTTCATGGAGCCGCGCGCGACGGTCGGCGAATATGATGCCAAGCGCGACCACCTGACGCTGACCATCGGCAGCCAGGGCAGCCACCGGCTGCGCGACGTCCTGTGCCAGAACGTCCTGAACATGCCGGTCGAAAACATGCGGGTGATATGCCCGGACGTCGGCGGCGGCTTCGGCACCAAGCTTTTCCCCTATCGCGAATATGCGCTGGTCGCGGTCGCCGCGCGCAAGCTGCGCAAGACGGTGAAGTGGACCGCCGACCGCTCCGATCACTTCATGGGCGATGCGCAAGGCCGCGACAATGTCACCAGAGCCCGGATGGCGCTCGCCGAAGACGGCAAGTTTCTGGCGATGGACGTCGATCTGATGAGCGACATGGGGGCCTATCTGTCGACCTTTGGACCTTATATTCCTCACGGCGGCGCCGGCATGCTGCCCGGTCTCTACGACATTCAGGCCTTCCATTGTCGCGTCCGCACGGTGTTCACCAACACCGTGCCGGTCGACGCCTATCGCGGCGCCGGGCGTCCCGAGGCGGCCTACGTGGTCGAACGCCTGGTCGATGCGGCGGCGCGGAAACTCGGAATGACGCCGGATGCGATCCGGCGCAAGAATTTCATCGCGCCGCGCGCCATGCCCTACAAGACCGCGACCGGCAAGATCTACGATTCCGGCGATTTCACCGCGCATATGAAGCGGGCGATGGAAATCGCCGACTGGAAGGACTTCCCCAAGCGCGCCAAGGCCGCGAAGAAGCAGGGCCTGGTGCGCGGTATCGGCATGTCCAGCTATGTCGAGGTCTGCGGCACGATGGGCGAGGAGACCGCGAATGTGCGGCTCGATCCCAATGGCGACGTCACGATCCTGATCGGCACCCAGTCAAGCGGGCAGGGACACCAGACCGCTTACGCCCAGCTCGTCGCCGAACAGTTCGGGTTGGCGCCGGAGCGCGTTCACATTGTTCAGGGCGACACCGACCAGGTCGCAACCGGCCTCGGCACCGGCGGCTCGGCTTCCATTCCGACCGGCGGCGTCAGCGTCGAGCGGGCAACCCGCGCGCTCGGCACCAAGCTGAAGGAGATTGCGGCGGAAGCGCTGGAAACCAGCCCCGGCGACCTCGAGATCCATGAGGGCGTGGTGCGGATCGCCGGCACCGATCGCTCGATTTCCTTTGTCGACCTTGCGGCGCGGCCGGGCGTCGATCCCTCGAAGCTGAACGCCAGCGCGACGTTCACCAGCGCGGACGGCACCTATCCCAATGGCACGCATCTCGCCGAGGTCGAGATCGACCCGGCCACCGGCGTCACCCGGATCGTGAATTACGTCATCGTCGACGACTTCGGGGTGACGCTCAATCCGCTGCTGCTGGCCGGCCAGGTGCACGGCGGGGCGATGCAGGGGATCGGCCAGGCCCTGATGGAGCAGGCGGTTTACGACCCCAGGGACGGCCAGATCGTCACCGGCAGCTTCATGGATTACGCACTGCCGCGCGCCGCCGATGGTCCGTCCTTTACGTTCGAGACCCACAACGTTCCCTGCAAGACCAACCCGCTGGGCGTGAAGGGCGCGGGCGAGGCCGGCGCGATCGGCTCCTGCCCGGCGGTCGTCAATGCCATCATCGAGGGGTTGTGGCGCGAATTCAAAATCGATCATATCGACATGCCGGCGACGGCGGAGCGGGTCTGGATCGCGATCCGCGAGCACCAGCGCCGGCACAGCCTGTAACCTCGCCAATGGAATGAAACGCGATTGGCGGGGTTGCATCGATAATGGGCGGGGCCCGCTGGTCTGACCCGCCTGGAACAACCGGGGATCGGAATGATGTTGAGGACAATTACGATCGCGGGAGCGATTTTGCTCGGCGTCGGCGCGGTGATGGCGCAACAGGATATCGCCGTTCAACAGGACAACCTGATGCGAGGGCAGGCCAAGAACCTGTACGGGGTGATACTGAAAACAGTGAAGGGCGAGATTCCTTACAATCAGGCCGCGATCGATGACGCGGTCGCGCAGCTAGAGGCGAGCGTCGGCAAGATCGCCACCGTGTTCACGCCAAATCCCAAACAGAACGTGGTGAACGCGACCTACGGAGCGTCGCAGAAAATCTGGCAAAACAAGGCTGATTTCGACTCGAAGATTCCGCCGGTCGCCAAGGCGATCGCAGACGTCAAGGGCAAGATCAAGGACGTCGACAGCCTGAAGGCGGCCTATACCGCGATCAACGACAAGTGCACCGACTGCCACGAGACGTATCGGGTCAAGCTCAAGTAGCTCTTCGCCCGAGGCCGCCGGGCGCTCGCAAAATCAAAGGGTGGGCGCCATCGAGCGACCCACCCCGAGATTTCAGCAGGCCCGGGAACTACCGTCCCGGGATTCGGCAGTCGTGACTTACTTGGTCACCTGACCGCGAATTTCACCGCCCGGATTGGCCGCGGTATGGATGTTGACGTAGTACTTGCCGGCCTCGAGGTCGGCGGCCTGGGCATCGGTCAGCGTGGCGCTTCCATCGACCGGGCTCGTGCCGGCATTGGGGATCGCGACGGCGACGCCGGCATTCTTGCCGGGCTCGGCTGGACCGTGGAAATGCGCTGCGGTGGCGGGGCCGGTGAGCCCGGAATAGGTCAGCTTCCAGCTCAATTTCTTGCTCGCGGCATCGTAGTCGATGTCGGCGGTGCCCTTGCCGGCGCTGGTATTGGGCGGCGTCTCGGACTTGCCGTCGAGGGTTGCCTTCATCTTCTCGGCGAACGCGGGCCCCGCAAATGCAACGGTTGCGGCCAGCGCCAGCATGGCAAACATGGTCTTGGTGTTCGGCATGGTTTTCTCCCTGTGGACGTCAAGTAATGGTGTCAGCCTCAAAACAATGGGATTTTAGCTTTATTCCCGCGGTGGGTACCCGCCGCCATGAATTTTCAGGCAGTCTATTGGTTGAAGAGTGGCGATACTAGCCGTGAAATCGGGGGGCGGGTGGCGACGGATCGATCAATGCTGCGACGAATTGTCCTTGCTGTTATCCTGGTCGGTGCCGTTGCTCTCGGCGTCTACGGTTGGCTCACGGCTCCCTCGGTCGTGCACGCGGATGACGCCGCATACACGCCAAATCCTGCGAACGGCCAGACAACCTTCAACGCCGGCGGATGTTCCTCCTGCCATGCCGTGCCCGGTCAGCCCGATCGCACCCGGCTCGGCGGCGGGCTCGCGTTGCCCTCGCCGTTCGGGACGTTCTACGTCCCCAACATCTCGCCCGATCCGGCCGACGGCATCGGGCGCTGGACCGAGGCCCAGTTCGTCAATGCGGTGATGCGAGGGGTTTCGCCCTCGGGCAAGCATTATTTCCCGGCCTTTCCCTACACGTCCTATGCCCACGCCAGGATCGAAGACATCCGCGACCTCTTCGCCTATCTGAAGACGCTTGCGCCGGTGCCCGGCAGGGTGCGCGACCATGACGTCCGGTTTCCGTTCAACATCAGGCGCAATATCGGGATCTGGAAATTGCTGTTCATGGATGACAGGCCGTTCAGGCCGGACGCGGCGCGTTCGGAGCAGTGGAATCGCGGCGCCTATCTCGTCAACAGTCTGGGCCACTGTGCGGAGTGTCACAGCCCGCGAAATGCTCTCGGCGGCATCGTCGCCTCGCAACGCTTCGCAGGCGGACCCAATCCGGAGGGCGAGGGCTGGGTGCCGAACATCACGCAAAAAGGGCTGAAAGACTGGAGCGTGAAGGACATCGCATATTACCTCGAAACCGGACAAATGCCCGACGACGACAGCGCCGGCGGTTCAATGGTGAGCGTTATCAAGAACCTTTCACAGCTCCGCGAGGACGATCGCGCCGCCATCGCCGACTATGTCAAGTCGCTGCCGCCGGTCGAGGGACCGCCGCGGCCGAGCAAGACCACCGGGGACAGCGACAAGTCCTGATCGCGTGGGGAGCCTGTCATCGGGCGCGCATTCGCGCGACCCGCCGGCTCGCAATGTCATTCCGGGGCGATGCACCTTCTTGCTAGCCGGTACCGAACGCCTTGAAGGTGATGATGGTGTGGGTGTCCTGGATACCCGGAATGACCTGCACCCTCTCGTTGACGAAATGGCCGATGTCGGTATCGTTGTCGACGTAGAACTTGACCAGGAGGTCGTAGTCGCCGGCGGTGGAATAGATCTCCGAGGCGATTTCCGCTTCGGCGAGCGCGTTGGCGACGGCATAGGATTGGCCGAGCTTGCATTTGAACTGAACGAAGAAGGGAACCATCGCTGTCGTCTCCGGGCCGTCGCGTGGTGCCAATAGAGCAAGAAACCGGGCGCGGTGGCAAGCGAACTTGCGGGTCCATGGTACCTCGCGCTAGGACAGGACATGACGGTACCGGAACCGCTGCATCACCTGCGAGCCGATCGATGACGATGCCTGTCGCGCTCACCATCGCGGGCTCCGATTCGTCGGGCGGCGCCGGCATCCAGGCGGACCTGAAGACGTTTGCGGCGCTCGGCGTCTACGGCGCCTCCGTCATCACCGCCCTGACCGCCCAGAACACGACGGGCGTCAGTGGCATTCATCCGGTGCCGCCGGCGTTCGTGACGGCGCAAATCGACGCCGTGTTTAGCGATCTCGACGGTCGCGGCGGTCAAGATCGGAATGGCGGCGCAGTTGGCATCGATCGACGCCATTGCTGCGGGGCTGACGCGATGGTCGCCGCGGCACGTCGTGCTCGACCCCGTGATGGTTGCGACGTCGGGCGACCGGCTGCTCGCCCCGGACGCCGTCGAAGCGCTGCGGACGAAGCTTGTTCCCCGGGCCTTGCTGATCACGCCGAACCTTCCGGAAGCGGCGGCGTTGCTGGACGAACCTGTCGCGCAGAGCGAAGCTGAGATCGCACGCCAGGGCCAGCTTCTGCTCGCGATGGGGTGTCGCGCCGTGTTGATCAAGGGCGGCCACGGCCAGGGCAGCGAAAGCGTCGACTATCTGATCGACCCGGCCGGCACCATCGCGCTGTCTGCGCCACGCCTTGCGACCAAAAATACCCACGGCACCGGCTGCTCGCTGTCTTCGGCCATTGCGGCAGGCCTGGCCAAGGGCGAGGACCTGGCGACCGCCGTCCGTCATGCCAAGGCCTGGATCAGTGCCGCGATCGCCGCGGCCGATCGGCTTGGCGTCGGCCGCGGCCACGGGCCGATCCATCACTTCCACGGATTTTATTAAGTCGGTGCGCGGCGCTCGGCGAACGTCAGCGAGCAGAGCCTGCGTTGCCGTCGCCAGCCTGTCGCAGAGCGCTGATATCTGCGAGCGGGAATCATCGGCGTGCGATTCGCGTCGGACTGACAGGCGGCGATGAGGCCGTCGAAGCTCGACTGCCTTCGAGCGACGGTTGCTGCGGCAACGGCTTTTTCGTCATCACGCCGTCACGGAACTCTGTTAGGTGCCTGCGCATGGGAAGTGAGGCCATGAGTGAAGAAAGCCCGGAGCGGCGCTTTCGCACTTTGTTCATCTCCGACGTCCACCTCGGGGCGCGGGGCTCGCAGGCCGAACGATTGCTCGACTTCCTTCGCAGCCATGATGCCGACACCATTTATCTCGTCGGCGATATCGTCGATGGCTGGGCGTTGCAATCCAACTGGTACTGGCCGCAATCCCACAACGACTTCGTGCAGAAGATGCTGCGCAAGGCGCGCAAGGGCGCCAAGATCGTCTACGTCCCGGGCAATCACGACGAGTTCCTGAGGAACTATTACGGCACGCATTTTGGCGGCATCGATGTCGTGGAAAATACCATTCATGAGGGCATCGACGGCCGGCGCTATCTGGTGATCCACGGCGATATCTTCGATCTCGTGGTGCAAAACGCGCGCTGGCTCGCCCATCTTGGCGATAAAGCCTATGACTTCGCCATCCGGGTCAATCGCCTTGTCAACATGTTTCGGCGTTGGTTCGGCGTACCCTATTGGTCGCTGTCGCAATGGGCAAAGCTGAAAGTGAAAAACGCCGTGAACTACATCGGCGCCTTCGAGCAGACGCTGGCCGCGGAGGCGCGGCGTCACGGCGCCGACGGGGTGATCTGCGGCCACATCCACTACGCCACCATCCGCGACGAGCACGGCATCCGGTACATGAATTGCGGCGACTGGGTGGAAAGCTGCACCGCGCTGGCCGAACACGAGGATGGCCGTTTTGAAATCATCACCTGGATCGAACCGTTGCGCCGGGTGGCGCCGATCAGCTCGGTCGCCGTGCGCGCCGCCTGATGCGTATCCTGGTCGCGACCGACGCGTGGCACCCGCAGGTCAACGGCGTGGTCCGCACACTGACCATGATGGCGGAGGCGGCACGAGGTCTTGGCGTCGAGGTCGGCTTTCTCACGCCGCAATCGTTCCGCACCGTCGCGATGCCGAGTTATCCCGACCTGCGGCTGGCGTTGCCGCGCCCGGCCAAAATAGCCCGGCTGATCGCGGACGCCCGGGCGGACAGCATTCACATCGCCACCGAAGGGCCGATCGGCATCCTGGTGCGGCGCCATTGCCGCAGGCAGCGTTTGCCGTTCACCACAAGCTTCCATACCCGCTTCCCGGAATATGTCTCGGCACGCGCCCCGGTCCCGGAATCCTGGATCTGGGCGGCGTTGCGTCGGTTCCACGGCGCCAGCCAGGCGGTGATGGCGGCGACGCCGGCGCTAACGGCGGAATTGCAAACCCGCGGCTTTCGCAACGTGGTATTGTGGCCGCGTGGCGTCGACGCCGGGCATTTTCGCCCTCGCGCCGCCGATCTCGGCCTGCCGCGGCCGATCTTCATCTGCGTCGGCCGGGTCGCGGTCGAAAAGAATCTGGAGGCTTTCCTCGGTCTCGACCTGCCCGGCACCAAGGTGATCGTCGGTGACGGGCCGGCGCGCGAGGCACTCGCCGCAAAATATCCGCAGGCGGTGTTTCTTGGCGCGAGGCAGGGCGAAGCCCTGGCGGAAGCCTATGCCGCCGCCGATGTGTTCGTGTTTCCGAGCAAGACCGACACCTTCGGCCTGGTATTGCTGGAGGCGTTGGCGAGCGGCCTTCCAGTGGCCGCGTTTCCTGTGACCGGACCACGCGACGTGATCGGTGCGGCGCCGGTCGGCGCGCTGCATGAGGATCTGCGGGCGGCCTGCCTGGCGGCGCTGTCGATCTCCCGGCAGGCCTGTCTCGAGTTTGCCGCGAGGCATACCTGGGAAGCCTCAGCGCGCGCTTTTGTCGACAATATAACGGCGATCCGCGCCGCCGACCTGGCCGGCGAAACCGTTCGATTCGCAGCCGAGCACCCCGGCTTCGTCGCCTGACAGCGCTCGCGCATCTTGCCCGCCGGTGCGGCGACGCGATACAAGGCGCGCATGACAAAACCATCTCCACTCCAGGTCAGTTCGGCGGATATCGATGCGGCGGCGCGCGTGCTGGCGCCGTTTGCGGTGCGAACCCCGCTGTTGTCGTCGCCGGTGCTCAACCGGCGCGCCGGCACAAGGGTGTTCCTGAAACCGGAACTGTTGCAACGAACCGGATCGTTCAAGTTTCGCGGCGCCTTCAACAAGCTGTCGTCGATCCCCCCAGTGCAGCGCGGCGGCGGCGTGGTCGCGTTCTCGTCCGGCAATCATGCCCAGGGCGTGGCGGCCGCGGCGCAACTCCTGGAGATGCAAGCGACCATCGTGATGCCCGCCGACGCGCCGCTCTCCAAGCGCGAGCGCACCAGGGCCTATGGTGCGGAGGTGGTGCTGTACGATCGCGACCGCGAAGATCGCGAAGCAATTGCTCGCGACATCGCCGGCAAACGCGGTGCGACGTTGGTGCCGCCCTATGACGATCCCATGGTGATCGCGGGCCAGGGTACGGTGGGCCGGGAAATCGCCGAGGACATGGCGGCGCTTGGCGCCGACGCCGGATATCGTGGTGGCGCCGGTATCGGGCGGCGGCCTGATCGCGGGCGTCGCCACCGCGGTCAAGGCGCGCTATCCGCAAGCCGAGCTGATGTCCGCCGAACCCGAAGGTTTTGACGATCATGCGCGGTCGCTGCGCGCCGGAAGGCGCGAGCCGCATCGCGCCGAGGGCCGCACCATCTGTGACGCGCTGATGGCCTCGATCCCCGGCGAAATCACCTTCGCCATCAACAGCCGTTTGCTCAGCCAAGGCGTCACCGTTTCCGACGCCGAAGTAGGCCTGGCGGTCGGCTTTGCCTTTCACGAGCTGAAGCTGGTGGTCGAGCCGGGCGGGGCGGTCGGCCTTGCCGCACTTCTCGCCGGACGCATCGATAGCCGCGGCAGGAACGTCGTCATCGTCCTGTCGGGTGGCAATGTAGATGCGGATCTGTTCGCGAAACTGATCGGCTGATCAGGAAAACAGCGCGATCTTCTCGGCCTGGCTGAGGCGGCGGATCGGCGCCAGCGGGTCGGACGCCAGCGACAGGGGTCTGCGCAGGATCCCGCTTGCGACCAGGGTCGAGCCGAGGGAAGGTTGTGGCGCAGGCTCGGGTGCGGCAGAGCGCGGAATCGCCGCTGCCGGTTTTTCAGCGATCTCGGCAATCGTCGCGGACTCGGCCGGCACCGGCTCGGCGGCGCCCACCTCCTCGCTATAGATGCTGGCATCCGCATCGGCGGGATCCGGCGCAGCCATTTCAAACGCGATCAGGTCCAGCACGGCTTCGTCGTGGGCGTCGGCGGCCTCAGTGGTTGGCCCGGCCGGTTCGACGGTGGCCACGACCGCATCGACCGATACCGCGGAAACCGCGATCGAGGCTTCGGCATCATGCGATGTGATTGCAGGCGGCTCGGTCGCCGCAGCGGCAGGCGTTTCGCCGGCGGCGGCGAAGGGCCGCGGGCTGGCGGCGTCTTCGACACCCTGCGATGCTGCCTCGCGGTCGCTGAACTTGTCGAGTTCCTGGCTGATCAGATCGATTGCCGCGCCCAGTGCAGCGCGGGGATCGCTCGACGAGATCCGGTCGCAGCCGGCTTCGATCGCCCCGATCTGCGAATCGATCAGATCGCAAATCCGGCCGTCGGCGCCGATCTCGCGCCAGCGCCACGAGATTTCCCGGATCACCCGGATGCCCTTGCGGACCGGGGCCAGTGCTGCTTCCAGCGCGATCCGGTCGAGCGCGGCCAAAGCCGTCGTTCTCGCCTGCTCGACCGACGCCCCCGATGGCGGTCAGCGCCGCTGCAAGCCCATTGTCGGGTGGCTCCGGTTTCTGGGCGGCAAGACCTTGTTCGATCCGCGCCACCGCATCGAGCACCATGCGGGTGTCCGCATTGCGGTTGCGCTTGGCATACTCGCCGAGAAACCAGCGGCCCCGCGCCGTCTCCATGAACGCTTCGCTGATCGCGTCGTAATCCTCCTCGCTCGGCTGCGCCGCGCGAGCGGAGATCGGCGATAGGGCAAATGCTTGGTCGGCCATCTCGAACTCTTCCGCGCAAATCACCGCGCGTTAGGCTAACGATCATCACGATATCAACCGAATCGCAATTGAATTGATGCCGCCCGAATCACAAATCCCCATCCCATCGCACGCGGCGCCCAAGCGATTCGCGGTGCGGCTGGCGCTGTTTTATGCGGCGGTGTTCGGTCTCGGTGGCACCTATTTGCCGTTCTTCCCGGTGTGGCTGAAGGCGGTCGGGATCGACGCGTCGTGGATCGGGATCATCACGGCGGTGCCGGCAGTGACGCGGTTCACGGTATTGCCGCTGGTAACGGGCCTTGCCGAAAGCCGTCAGCGCTTGCGCGGCGCGATGATGGCAACGGCCTTCATGACCGCTTTCGGGTTCGTGCTGGTGGGAACCCAGCAGGCGCCGCTGCTGGTGTTCCCGGCGTTTGCGCTCACCGCCTGCGTATGGACGCCGGTGGTGCCGCTCACGGATGCCTATGCGCTGCGCGGCGTGGCGCGCTACGGCCTCGATTACGGACCGGTGCGGTTGTGGGGCTCGGCGGCATTCATCGTGGGCGCGCTGGCCTGTGGACTATCGGTCGATGTCATCGCCGCGCGGCATCTGATCTGGATCATCGCCGCCGTTGCAGGGTTCGGCGCGGTGGCGAGCCTCGGGCTTCGGCCGCTGGACATGCCGAAGGCCGCCGCCTCGATGCTGTCCGGTGCGCCGGCGCTGCTGCGCGATCCCGGCTTTCTCGCCATTATCGTTGCCTCGGCGCTGATCCAGGGCAGCCATGCGGCCTATTACATCTTTGCATCCATCGTCTGGCAGCAATCGGGCCTCGGCGGGCTCACCATCGCCGGGCTCTGGTCACTGGGCGTGATCGCCGAGATCGTGGTGTTCGCGCTGTCGCCACGCTTTACCCTGGCGCCGGCGGTGCTGGTGGTGATCGGCGCGCTCAGCGCCGTGGCGCGCTGGCTGATGACGGCGCAGGAGCCGTCGGCGGCGGTTCTCGCTGTGGTCCAACTGGCGCACGGCCTGACCTACGGCTTGACCCAGGTCGGCACCATGGGACTATTGGTGCGCCATGTGCCGGGCCATGTGACGGCAAGGGGGCAAGGCTATCTCGCGGCCTGCAGCGGAATCATCGCCAGCACTGCGTCGATCCTGTCCGGTGCCGTGTACGCCCGCTATGGGCAGGGCGTTTATTACGTGATGGCGGCGATGGCGGCATCAGGCGCGGTGGTGATGTGGCTGGCGCGGCAGCGGCTGGCGGATCATCCCCAGAGCGAGGCGTCCGGCGGGTAGACCTGGCTGCCGTCGTAACGCAAACCATTGTCGCGGTCGCGCGCGAGCAGCAGCGGACCATCGAGATCGACGAAGCGGGCCTGCTCCGTCAGCAGCATGGCCGGCGCCATCGCGAGCGAGGTCGCGACCATGCAGCCGATCATGATCTCGAATCCCAGCGCCCGCGCCGCGTCGGCCATCGCCACCGCCTCGGTGAGCCCGCCCGTCTTGTCGAGCTTGATGTTGACGGCGTCGTAGCGCTGGCGCAGTCCGTGCAGTGAAGCACGATCGTGCACGCTTTCGTCGGCACAGACCGCGAGCGGGCGACGGATCTGCGCCAATGCCTCGTCCTTGCCGGCCGGAAGCGGCTGTTCGACCAGGGTAACGCCGAATTCGGCACAAACCGCCAGGTTGCGCTGCAGATTGTCCGTCGTCCACGCCTCGTTGGCGTCGACGATAAGTTCGGATTCGGGGCGGCCTTGCGTACGGCGGCGATTCGCTCGCCATCACCGTCGCCGCCAAGTTTGATCTTGAGCAATGGCCGATGCGCCGCCTTGGCGGTCGCCGCGGCCATCGCCTCGGGCATTCCCAGCGAAATGGTGTAGGCGGTGGTGCAGGCCCGTGGGGCCGGACGTCCAAGCAGCGCCCAGGCCCGCCGTCCGCTGCTCTTGGCCTCGAGGTCGAGCAGCGCGCAATCCAGCGCGTTGCGGGCGGCGCCTGCGGGCATCGCGGCCTGCAGGGCCGACCGATCGAGACCCCGCCGCAGCAGCTCCCGCATCGGCTTCAGCGTCGCCAGCGTCGCCTCCGGCGTCTCGCCATAGCGCGGATAGGGCACGCATTCGCCGCGTCCGGTATGGCCATCCCGGCTGACTTCCGCCACCACCGTCACCGCTTGCGTCTTGGCGCCGCGGCTGATGGTGAAGGCGCCGGCGATCGGCCAGCGTTCGATTCGGACATTGAGCTTTACGGACTGGCTGGAAGTCATTTTAATATCTGGCAGTTTCTGAACCGTATGCTTGCCCGGCGCAACCGGATATGACTGGTTGGCGAGCATTTCTGCAGGCAGCGGCGGACCGTCGGAACTGTTCCCTCGAAAATAGCGGAAAATCGGCACAGGAGTTGGCATCGTGAGCGGCGACCCGACATTGGAACGGATTGCACAGGGCAACGGACTTGCCCTGTGCGCCGCGGGTTCATGGACCGCCGGCTTCGCGCCGGTGCTCGAGCAGATCGTGGCCGACGCCGAAAAGCTGACCGGCAGCCGGCCCAACATCTTCATCGATGTGTCTCAGGTCTCCAAGCTCGATACGTTCGGAGCCTGGCTGATCGAGCGGCTTCGCCGCAGCCTCAGTCAGGGCCGCACCGAGGCCAGCATCGCCGGGCTTTCGGCGAACTATTCCAGCCTGGTCGATGAAGTCCGCCGGGTGAAGGACCCGCCCGCCGCCGAGGTCACGACGGTGACGATCGCCGGCATGCTGGACCAGGTCGGACGCAGCGTGGTCGGCTTCGGTACCACCATCGTCGGACTGATCGACATGCTCGGCGCCGTGCTGGCGGCGAGCGGAAGGGTGCTGCGTCATCCCTCCAGCTTCCGCCTGACATCGACCGTGCATCACCTCGAGCAGGTGTGCTGGCGCGCGGTGCCGATCGTCGGGCTCATCACCTTCCTGATCGGCTGCATCATCTCGCAGCAGGGCATCTTCCATTTCCGCAAATTCGGTGCGGATATCTTTGTGGTCGACATGCTGGGCGTGCTGGTGCTGCGCGAAATCGGCGTGCTGCTGGTGGCGATCATGGTGGCGGGCCGCTCCGGCAGCGCCTACACCGCCGAACTCGGCTCCATGAAAATGCGCGAGGAGATCGACGCGCTGCGCACCATGGGGTTCGATCCGATCGAGGTTCTGATCCTGCCGAGGATGCTGGCGCTGGTCATCGGGCTGCCGATCCTGGCCTTTCTCGGCGCCATGGCGGCGCTCTATGGCGGCGGCCTGGTGGCCTGGCTGTATGGCGGCGTCGATCCCGAAGCGTTCCTGCTGCGGCTGCGCGACGCGATCTCGATCGACCATTTCATCGTCGGCATCATCAAGGCGCCGGTGATGGCGGCGGTGATCGGCATCGTCGCCTGTGTCGAGGGACTCGCGGTCGAGGGCAGCGCCGAGTCGCTCGGGCGGCACACCACTTCTTCGGTGGTGCAGGGCATCTTCTTCGTCATCGTCATGGATGGCGTATTTGCGATCTTCTTCGCGTCGATCGGAATGTGACGATGGCCCCTGAAGCGTCCGACGCCATCATCCGGGTTCGCGATATCTCGGTGCAATTCGGGACCACAAAGGTGCTGGACGGGCTCAATCTCGAGGTCAAGCGCGGCGAAATCCTGGGCTTCGTCGGTCCTTCCGGCGCCGGCAAATCGGTGCTGACCCGCACCATCATCGGGCTCGTGCCCAAGATCAGCGGCCATATCGAGGTGTTCGGGATCGATCTCGATGCCGCCGACGCGCGGGCGCGGCGCGGGGTCGAGCGGCGCTGGGGCATCCTGTTCCAGCAGGGCGCGCTGTTCTCCTCGTTGAGCGTGCGGCAGAATATCCAGTTCCCGGTGCGCGAATATCTCGACGTCTCGCAGCGATTGCTGGACGAGATCACGGTCGCCAAGCTCGGCATGGTGGGATTGCTGCCGGAGGTCGCGAACCGATTTCCCTCCGAGCTGTCCGGCGGCATGATCAAGCGTGTGGCGCTGGCGCGCGCGCTGGCGCTCGATCCCGAACTGGTCTTCCTGGACGAGCCGACCTCCGGCCTCGACCCGATCGGCGCCGGCGACTTCGACGAGCTGGTGCGCACCCTGCAGCGCACTTTGGGCCTGACCGTTTTCATGGTAACGCACGATCTGGACAGCCTTTATACCGCTTGTGACCGCATCGCCGTGTTAGGGAACGGTAAGATCATTGCGGCAGGATCGATGGCCGACATGCAGGCTTCGCAGCATCCCTGGTTGAGGGCCTACTTCCACGGCAAGCGCGCCCGCGCTGTCATGGGCTGATCGTTCGTCGGTATCGGAGCTGGTTTGATGGAAACGCGGGCGAACTTCGTCCTGATCGGAGCGTTCACGCTGGCGGTGATCGCCGCGGCGTTCGGCTTTGTGATGTGGTTCCAGAGCCTCCATACCACCAAGGCCCGCACCCCACTGCGCATCATCTTCGAGGGGCCCGCGGCCGGGCTGCGCAACGGCGGAAGCGTCAATTTCAACGGTATTCGGGTAGGTGAAGTGGTTTCGGTGAAGCTCGACAACCCGCGTCGTGTGGTCGCACTGGCGATGGTCTCCAACGACGCCCCGATTCGCAAGGACACCCAGGTCGGACTCGAATTTCAGGGTCTGACCGGAGTAGCCGCGATATCGCTGAAGGGCGGCGACGAGGCCGCGCCGGGCGTGCCCCTGGACGAGGACGGCGTCCCGGTGCTGACCGCCGATCCCAACGCGCTGCAGGACGTGACCGAGGCGATCCGCGGGACGCTGCAGAACATCAACCGGGTGGTCGCCGACAACCAGGAGGCGGTCAAGAACTCGCTGCATAACCTCGAGGCCTTCACGGCATCGCTGGCGCGCAATTCCGAAAAGATCGACGGCATGATGCTGAAAGTCGACGGCGTCATGAGCAAGGCCGACAGCCTCATGCTCGGCCTCGATACGCTGGCCGGGGGCAAGGAAGGCGGCGAACTGTTCCAGACCGTGAAATCGATCCGCGAACTGGCCGAGGATTTTGACAAGCGGTCGGGCGCATTGATGTCCGACGGCCGCCGTACCCTTGGCGACATCAGCCGCGCGGTCAACAATCTCGACCGCAACCCGACCCGCCTGATCTTCGGTCCGGCCAACAGCAGCGCCTCGACGCCGCCGCCACCGCCGCCACCGGCGGTCGAGAAGCGGCGGCCGTAACGCTTCTACGGCCCGCTATTCGCGCGCCGGCAACCATGCTTCGACAGGCCCTGGCTA
Source organism: uncultured Alphaproteobacteria bacterium (assembly GCA_963748165.1). Lineage (GTDB taxonomy): Bacteria > Pseudomonadota > Alphaproteobacteria > Rhizobiales > Xanthobacteraceae > Bradyrhizobium. The sequence goes on along the minus strand of CAVVIM010000021.1, from coordinate 112,024 downwards.
GCCGAGCCGTCCCGCCGCATGGGCGAGCAGGGTATAGACCATGCCCGTCTCCGAGGTGAGGTGGCTGCGCAGCATCTGCGGCCCGCGTTCGTCGCGCGCGACCTCGTCGAGCAGCCGCTCGAACTCGGTGATGTAGCGGTCGACGGTCTGCTTGAAGTTGCGGTCGGCGCGGTATTTGCGGGCGACTTCATCAAACGCCTTCTGACCGGCGGGGGTATAGAGCCGCTTGCTGAAGGCCTTGCTCTCGCCGCGCTGATAGCGATCCCACATCTCTGCGGCGAGGTTGCGGTCCATCAGCCGGCCGATGTCGAGCGACAGCGACTCCAGTGGATTGCCGGTGCCCGCCTGCTGCGGCGGGCGGGCGCGCGCGACCTCCTGGTTGCCGGTGTCGGCGCGGTTCAAAAGACCGGAGAGCCAGCCGTCGTTGCCCTGATCGGAACTGGCGGGACTGACCGGCGGCGCATCGGTGCGTCGCGAAGCCGGCAGGCCGAGATCCGGCGGCGGCAGGCTCGAGGCGCTGTTGGCGTCGCGCATGCGTGGCGGTGGCGCGGAACGCGATGGGACGTCGCCCCGGCCGCCGGCACTGGCCAGCATCGGTTCTTCCTCGCGCGGCGAACTCGCGCGGCCGCTCGCCACCACATCCAGTCCGCGGCCGTGCCGGGCCACGATCCGGTTCAATTCGGCCAGCGCCTCGATCTGGTCGACAATGACCTTGCGCATCTGGGAGGTGCTCTCGGCGGCCTCCTGCGGCATTTCCAGCACGCCGCGGCGCAGCTCGTTGCGGGTCGTTTCCAGCTCGTGATGCATTTCCGACGCCATCTGCTTCATGCTCGAGACCATGGCGGCGAACTTGTCCGCGGACTGCTTGAACATCGCATCGGCTTCCTGCGTGCCCTGCTGATAGAGCTGGCTCATGGTGTCGGCCGTCGCCCGGCGTTCCTCCTCGGCCGCGGCGCGCACCGCCTCGAACTGACGGCTGATGGCGACCGAACCGGCGCCGGCGGTCTCGGCGACCACCCTTGCGATGTCGCGGGCGCGCTCTTCCGCGGCGGCCAGCGATTTATCGAGCAGGCCGGTGAAGCGCGACAACCGCTGATCGAGATCGGCGGTTCGCATATCGATCGCGGAGACGAGCGATTCCAGCACCGATTTGCGCTCGGCGACCGATGCGGTGGTGGTGCGGTTGCTTTGCTCGACCGCGGCGGCGGCGTCGATCAGCGCCTGGCCGTGGATTTCGAACTGGCCCGACAGCGAGCCCAGATCTTCCAGTGCCCGCGCGGTCTTGTGGTTGAAGACCGTCAACTGGTCTTCCAGCGTCTGGGTCGCGGCGCCGTTACGCGAGGTGACATCGTTCATGGCGGACACGAAATCGGCCACCCGGGTCACCAGCGCGCGCTCGAGCGAATTGAGATTGTCGTGCGCGCCGGTCAGCACTTCCTGCAGCAGGATGTTGCCTTCGCGCAGCCGCTCGAACAGCGCGACCGTGTCGGTGCGCAGGATCTTGCTGGTCTCCTGCATTTCGGTCACCGCGGCAATCGATACCTGGCGCGACTGGTCGATCGCTGCCCGCGATGACAGCTCGAGGTCCTTGATCGACTTGTTGACCGCGCCGGTCGCCACTTCGCCGGCGGACGTAATCGTCCGCGCGACGTCCGACCCGTTGGTCATCAGCGACTGCGAGAATACCTGTCCCCTGGTCTCGATCGACTTCAGGGCATCGGTGGTGACGCGGTCGATATCGAATGTGAGCTGGCTGGTCCTGGCGCCGATCGCCTCGACCAGTGTCCCGCGCTTGCCGTCGATCATCTGCGACAGCCGCTCGGTCTGCTGCTGCACATAGGCGATGATTTCGTCGGACTTGCCGGTCATGGTTGACCCGAAGCTGCTGCTGACCGCGAGAACCGACCGTTCGATCTCGGTGGAGGCCGCCTTGATCCGCGAACTGACTTCGTTCGACACCGACACCAGCGTGCTCTGGGCGGTGAGCGCGGTGGCCTGGATGTTGTCGGTGGTGTTCGCGGTGACCGTGCCGAGCGACCGCTCGATGTCGGTGGAAATCGTCTTGATCTGGCTTGCGGCGTCGGCCGACGTCGCCGCCAGCGAATTCTGCGCCTCGCGGGCGCTGCCAAGGATCGAAGCGGCGGTGTCCGCCCCCACCATGGTGAGCGTGCGTTCTACATCGGCGGCCAGCGACTTGACGTGGTTGGCGGCGTCCGAGGATGCGGTGACCAGCGTGGTCTGGGCCTCGCGCGCGCCGGCGGTGACCGCCTCGGCGGTCGCGGTCCCGGCGAGGGTCAGCGCACGTTCGACGTCGCCTGCCAGCGACCTGACCTGGTTGGCGGCGTCGGTGGAGGCCGTTACCAGCGTGGTCTGGATCTCGCGGGCGCCCGAGAGGATCGAGGCGGCGGTTGCCGACCCCGCAGCCGCCAGCGTGCGCTCGACGTCGGCGGTCAGCGACTTGATCTGGGTGGCGGTGTCGGTCGAGACCGACAGCAAGCTGCTGTGCGCGTCGCGGGCGCTGGCCACGATCGAGTTGGCGGCATCGCTGCCGACCGCGGTCAGTGAGCGCTCGATTTCCGCCGAAGTCAGCTTGAGCTGCTCGCCGACCTCGGAGGAAACCGTCAGCAGCGACTGCTGCGCGGTGCGGGCGCCGGTCTGGATGGTCTCGCTGGTATTGACCACGAGGTTCGTCAACGAGCGTTCGGCATCCTCGACATGCGACTTGATCGTTGAGGACAGGTCCTCGGCGCGCGCCATCAGGCCTTCGCTCGCCTGGCGGCCGCTGCTCTCGATGCGACCCGCGACGGCTTCGACGCGGGAGCCGAGAAGATCCTCGAGCTGCGCGACCCGCACATCGATGTCGGAGGCGACCGCGCCGACCCGGGTCTCGATACCCTGATGGATCTCCTGGAACCGTGCCGTGATGGTGTCGGTCAGGTGGGCGCTGCGGCCGTCGATGGTTTCGGTCACGCTGGAAATGCGCTGGTCGACCGCCTCGATCGCCTGCGCGGTACCCGTGGTGAGCGAAGTCGTCAGGTTGGTGAGGCGGGAGTTGACGGACTGCAGCGCCTGCACGGTGCCGTCGGTCAGCGACGAGGTGAGCTGGGTGAGGCGTGAATTGATCGACTGGATCGCCTGCGCGGCGCCATCGGTCAGCGACGCCGCCAATGTGCCGAGCCGGCCGTCGATGGTCTCGGTGACCGAGTTCGCGCGTGCATCGAAAGTCTGTTCCAGCGATTTGAGACGGCCATCGACCGACTCGTCGAAGGACCTGATCTTGCCGTCGAGCGAGCTGTCGAGATCGGCGACGCGGGAGCCGAGCGTGGTCTCGAATTGCACGAGGCGCTGGTCGAGCGTGGCGGTGATCGCGCCGCCATTGGAGGTGAGACGGCTGTCGAAATTGTCGACATAGTTCTTCAGGCTGTCCGCAATGTCCTGCGTGCGCTGGCCCATCCGCTCGACAATGTCGCCGCCGAAGGTCTTGACGGTGCGGTCGAACTCGGAGATGTGGCGGGTAATGAGCGCGCCCAGCGTGCCGCTGTCGCGCGCGAACTTCTCCGCAAGCTCGCCGCCCTGGTTCTTCATCAGCTCGTCGAAGGCGTTCATCTGCAGGCTGAGCGTATCGTGCGCGGTTTCGGTCTGGCCGACGACCTTGGCCACCAGCGTGTTCACCGTCACATCCAGCGCGTCGCTCGCCTTGTCGCCGCTGGAGAGGATATGGCCCGCGAGCCGATTGCCGGCATCGTCGATCTTGCTGACGAGATCGCTGCTGCGCAGCTCGAGCTCGAGCAGCAGCGAATCGCTGGAGTTCTTCAGCGAGTTGTGGACCTGCTCGGTGCGGTCGGAAATCGTGTCGACGATCGAGGACGAGCGCTGCTCGAATTCGCCGGTGATGCGGTCGATTCGCTCGTTCAGCAGCTCGTGGACGCGGTCGGCGAGATCGACGAACTCGTCATGCACGTGACCGGTCTTGAAATTGAGGCTGGCGGTAAGCCGCTCGCTGGCGTCGAGCACCGCACGGGTGGTTTCGGAACTGGCTTCCTCGAGCCGGTCGAGCAGGTCGCCGCCGCGTTCGCCCAGCGCGAGGATCATGTTGTCGCCGGCATTGCTGAGCGCACTGGTGATGTGGGCGCCGCGCTCTTCCAGCGCGCCGGTGATGCTCTTGGCGACTTCATCGACGCGGGATGCGATCGCATCCGAGATCAGGGCGATATCATGGCGAAGGTCGATCTGCACGCCGGAGATGGCGCTGCGAACCTGCTCGGCCTGGCCGACCAGATTGTCGCGCTGGTGGGCGATATCCTGCAGCAGCGCCCGGATCCGCACCTCGTTGTCGCTGTAGGCGCGCTCGAGCGCCGAGACTTCGTTGGCAACCAGGGTCTCGAGTTCGCCGGCACGCGCGATCGCGCGCTCGACGCCGTCGCCCATGGCGGCGACTTCGCGGCGGATCGCCTGGCCGACGGTCACCATCGAGTTGCTGGCCGCGCTCTCGGGCTCCGAGAAACGGATCGCGACCTGTGCCATCGACTGCGCGATCATGCGCAATTCCTGACCGCGCCAGGAAAGACTGGCGAGGAAATAGATCAGCAGCACCGGCGCGACGAACAGCGCCGCAAGGCCGGCGAGCGCCAGTATGCCGCCACTGCCCTGGCCGACCGCGGCCCGCAGTGATGGCAGGAAGCTGATCATCAGGATAGCCGCGCCGATGATCCAGACCGCGGCAAAAAGGGTGGCGAGGGTGTAGACGCTGCGGGCGGGCCGGCCCTTCTGAATGGCCTGCAGAATCTGCCCGATGGTTTCGCGGTCGTCATTGGCGGCGCGGCGTGCCGGGCGCGACTCCTCGATCGGATCGAAGATCTGCCGATCCTCGCTCGGCCGGGCGTCGAACGTGCTGGCGTCGTAGGCCGCTGCCGAGCTGCTCGTCGGCGTCGCATCGTTGCGCAGCGAACCGCGGCTGTCGTCGACGCTGGGCGCGTCGCTGATGTTGAGGGCTTCCTGGATGGCAGAAAGCGCGACTTCGGTAGGGTCTTTGACCTTCTTTGGATTGTTCGCCATGTTCAGCCTGAGCCCTCTGTGTACTTTACGCGACCGGACCGTCTTGCGCGAAATGCCCATGCAAGCTCGAAGCCGCCTCAATGCCCCGCGCATCGCCAGGGCGCGGGCGCTGGTCGGCTTGTCCGCTACATCCGCAAACATCCTATTGGGAAGGCGAAGCGAATGAAATGGTCGCGATTAACCCAATCTTAATCATCGTTAACAGCGCCGCGCCGTAAAGCCTTAGCAAGCCTCGGAATTCTCGATCCGGTGGATCGATCGAGGCAGGATTTTGTCGAAAATAAGGCAGAGTCGCGGCAAGCGCCGAACGTTTCGTTAACCATTGGTGTGATTGGCTGGCGAAAACGCCGGTCCGGCAACGACGGACCCTGACAATTGGGCTATCGCGATGCCGCTTCATCTCGAACGGATTGACTGGATGCCATCGCCACCGCTCGCGCCCGATGACGGTCCGATCGACACCGGGCACCTTGCCCAGATGACACTTGGCGATGCCAGCCTCGAGCGCGAGGTGCTGGCGATGTTCTCGGCCCAGGCCGCCGGGCTCGTCGGCAAGCTCGCCACGCTGCCTTCCGATGCCCTCGCACTCGCCCATACGCTGAAGGGCTCGGCGCGCGCCATCGGGGCGTTTGCCGTTGCCGATGCCGCCGCGGCGCTGGAAGCCGCGATCCGGAACGGCGAGGATCCGCATCCCGCGCTGGCCGAACTCGCGGATGCCGTCGTCGAGGCCCGATCGGCCATCGACGCGATACTGCGCCGGTCCTGATTTCCCCGCCAGCTCGCGTGCCGCCCGGCCTGCAAAGGGCCGCAGGTTTTCGCCCCGAACGCTGGCGCGGAGCGGATCGACCCGTTATAGGACTGCCCGGACCTCCCTCATCTGCGCAGCACGAGCAATCATGGCCAAGATTACCTTTGTCGACCACGCCGGCGAATCCCGTACCATTGACGTCGAGAACGGCGCGACCGTGATGGAAGCGGCGATTCGCAACGCGATTCCCGGGATCGAAGCCGAATGCGGCGGAGCCTGCGCCTGTGCGACCTGCCACGTCTATGTCGACGAGGGCTGGCGCGACAAGGTCGGCGCACCGTCGCCGATGGAAGAGGACATGCTGGATTTCGGCTTTGACGTGCGGCCGAACTCACGGCTGTCCTGCCAGATCAAGGTGAGCGACGACCTCGACGGTCTCGTGGTGGCGACGCCGGAGCGGCAGGCCTAGCGGAGCGGCGACGCGACATTGACGCCGCGGCGCAGCCAGGGCTGAAAGTTGCGGACGATCGGTTCGGTCAACGGGGTCGGTTTGCGGGTGTCCTCGTCGATCAATACTGTTACCGCCTGCGCCGACGCGACGCATCTGCCTTCCGAGAACACCACCTGATCGAAGGTCACGGAAGTCCGGCCGAATTTCGCGACCCCGAGCCCCATCTCGATTTTCCCCGGCCAGCGCAGTTCGGCGCGGAAATGGATATCGATCCGCACCATCATCCAGGCGAGGCCCGCGGGCATCAGGCCGTAGCTGCGGTCCTTCATCAGCGTGACGCGGCCGGTTTCGAAATAGGTGGCGTAGACCGCGTTGTTGACGTGCTGATTGGGATCGAGATCGGCAAAGCGCACATTGTCGGTCAGCCGATATGGAAAATCTTCCAGGCGCAGGGCGGTGTCGAGGCGGGCGGCGGCATTCACGGCGAGCAGCTCCGAAAGGTTCACGCCGTTACAGCCGAGTTCGCGAACTCCGGCAAGGGGTTGCGGCGCAGCCTGGCCGCCCATTTATGGCTTTCCTCGAACCGCCGTCTTGGCTAGACAGGCGCAGCCCAAACGACACCCGACCCGCAAGGGCCGCGCTGAAACCCGGGCGGCGCGATTCAACCGAAAAGAAGCGACATGAGCGAAGCGATCAAAACCGATGTGCTGATTATTGGCGCGGGCCCGTGCGGACTGTTCGCCGTCTTCGAACTGGGTCTGCTCGACATGAAGGCGCATCTTGTCGACATCCTCGACAAGATCGGCGGCCAGTGCGCCGAGCTCTATCCGGAAAAGCCGATCTACGACATCCCCGGCATTCCCTTCGTCACCGGCCAGGGCCTGACCGATACGCTGTTGGAGCAGATCAAGCCGTTCAATCCGACCTTCCATCTCAATGAAATGGTGGAGACGATCGAGAAGATCGGCGATCCCGGCTTTCGCGTCACCACCGACGCCGGCCAGGTGTTCGAATGCAAGGTGGTGGTGATTTCCGCCGGCGGCGGATCGTTCCAGCCGAAGCGGCCGCCGGTGCCGGGTATCGAGGCCTATGAGGGCACCTCGGTGTTCTACTCGGTGCGCAAGATGGAGCAGTTCCGCGACAGGGAGATATTGATCGTCGGCGGGGGCGATTCCGCGCTGGACTGGACGCTTAACCTGCATCCGCTCGCAAAGCGCGTGACGCTGCTGCACCGGCGCGACGATTTCCGCGCCGCGCCGCACAGCGTCGAGCAGATGCGGGCGCTGGTGGCCGCTGGAAAGCTTGATTTGAAGATCGGTCAGGTGACCGGCCTCGAGGGCGAGCGCGGCCTGCTGTCCGGCGCTGCCGTCAAGGGCAACGACAATGCGATGTCGAGCGTCGCATGCGATACCATGCTGCCGTTCTTCGGCCTCACCATGAAACTGGGGCCGGTGGCAAACTGGGGCATCGCGCTCGAGCACAATCTGGTGCCGGTCGAGACCGCCTCGTTCGAGACCAGTGTGCCGGGCATTTTCGCGATCGGCGACATCAATACCTATCCTGGCAAGCTGAAGCTGATCCTGTGCGGCTTCCACGAAGGCGCGCTGATGGCGCAGAAGGCGCACCGCTATGTCTATCCGGACAAGCGGCTGGTGTTTCAATACACGACGTCGTCGTCGAGCTTGCAGAAGAAGCTCGGCGTCAACTGAGCTGTTCGCCGAATGCGGGGCGGGGAACCGCCGCCATGCGGCAAGGCCAGGGCAGGCCGGCGTTTTCACGCCATCTTTGTGACCCATCGCTGCGTCAGGGTCACCCGGTGTCGCGATGCACTACTGGAACCCCCGGCGAAATCGCCGTATTCTCCAGGCATCGCTGATGGTTGGTCAGGTGATGTGGATGTGGACTGCCGTTGCCAGGTTTCGATCGGTGCTGCCGGTGATGACCGGCCTCGCCATGCTCGCCACCACCGTGCTTCCGGCACGGAGCACGGAGCCGTCCGCACCGGGACCGTCCGCGGCGGGGCTCTGGCAGAAGATCGAGGACAACAAGCCCGTCATCTGGGTTCTCGTGGTCGACCACCATGACGGCATCTTCGAAGGCGTGATCGCCAAGACGTTCCCGGAAGATCCCAACGAGATCTGCGCGAAATGCAGTGATGACCGCAAGAATGCGCCGGTGCTCGGAATTTCCTTTATCCGCGACATGAAACGCGAGGGATTGAAGTATGAGGACGGCAACGTACTCGATCCGCGCGACGGCAAGATCTATCATGCCAAGATGAGCGTGAGCCCCGACGGCCAGACGCTGACCATGCGCGGCTATTGGGGGATTTCGCTGCTCGGCAAGAACGAGACCTGGTACCGGCTGCCGGATACGGCGATGGCCTCGGTCGACCCCGCCATCGTGGCGAAATACCTGCCGTCGCAGGCCGCGGCGATGAGGCCGCCGGTCGCAACGAAGAAAGGTGCGACGCACTGACGCACGGACGCCGGGCCTCAGCCGTGTGTTGCCGTCACCGTGACGGCGGTGCCACCGCAACGGGCGGCGCCGGCTCGGCCGTGACTTCGGGCACGGTTGCATCGAGATGCAGCACCGCGGCGGCGGCCGGCAATGCCGCGTCCGCCATCGCCGCATAACCTTCGGCGGTGGGGTGGACTGCGCCGCCATACACGGCAGACAGAACACCCCAGGTCGCGTCGTGGATATCGGCGGGCTGGCTTGCCGCCGGCAGCCCCTGCGGATAGGTCATCGCGGAAAAGTAACTGTCATTGGCGTCGCGGATCCAGCGCGCCCGCGGCAGATAGGCGCGATATTCGCCGGCGCTGCGGCCGCAGACCATCGGCTGATTGGCCGCAGTGACGATGTCCGAATTGAAGCTGTCGCCCTTGTCCGAGAAGCACTCGCGGTCGAATTCCGGATCGGATGCGGCGCGCGCGCAGAAGCCGTGGGCGGCGAAGGCGGCCTGATGGGCATCGACAAAGGTCATGCGATCGGCCGCAGGATCGTTGCAGAGCACGCCGCCCTGGCACAGGGCAAGCGCCTTGAGCTGCGGCAGGAATTCATTCTGCACATAGTCCGATACGCCGGCGAGCCGCTGCGGATCCACATTGAAGGAGGGATGGATATCGAAGCCGGCGCGGCCGCCGGGACAGGGCGCGCCACCGGCCAGCGCCGGATTGGCATAGGAGACGTAAACGACATGCGACATGTCGCCAACCAGAGGCTTCAGCGCCTCGCGCAATTTGGCAAATCCGCGCGGCAGGTCCCGCGCCAGCGCCGCGCGCGAATCCTCGACCGAACCGATCAGGCCGGTGCGCCGAAACAGCTCGCGTTCGGTGGGGGTGTCGACGATCACGTCGGCGACCAGTCCGGAGAAATTGATGTCATTGGCGCCGATCGACAGCAGCACCAGGTCGAGCGTGCGGTCGGGTTGCCGGCGCTTCGCGGCGCTGAGGGCGGCGCGTAACTCGGCCAATTGCGCGTTGACGGTCTGGCAGGACGCCGCCGATTTCGCCGGCGGGCATTCCCGGGCGCGTTGCGGACCGAACAGCCCGTCGGCGATGGTGGCCCCGGTGCAGGCCAGCGGCAGATACGTCACCGCGATGTGCGGGTAGCGCACCGCGAGCGCCAGCGCGGTTCGGGTCTGGTAGCTGTAGAGCGAGCGATGGCAGGCTGAATTGAACCACAGCGCGCTCTGGCGCTGCCATACCTGCAGGGTATCCGGCGCCCCGCAGGCGCGTCCGCCTTTGTAGCCGGCGCGGCTCGGGCGATAATACTCGCTGCCCGCGGTTCCGAGATAGGAGCGGAAACAAAATCCCACATCCGCCAGCGCGATCGCGCGATCCGGATCGCCTTCGCCCGATGCGATGCTGTCGCCGAGCCCGGCGATGAGGATGTCGCGCACCATGATGTCGGCGGTCAGGTGCTGTGGCGCCTCGGATCCGCTGGAGACGTCCACGGTCGCGACCGTGCGGAGGCCGTATCGCGCCCGCAAGTTGATCGGCTCGGCGCAATCCTGCGTCGATTGCTGCGGACCGCCGCCATCGTCGAACGACCAGGCGCAGATGGCGCCGACCGGAACCTGGCCGCTGAGCCGAACGGTAACTGGATGATCCACCGGCGTCAGATAGTTCTCCTTGACGTTGTCGCGCGTGCAGGGCTCGCTGATGCGGCCGGCGGGATCGATACAGAGCCGGTTCACGGTGTTGCGGGCCCAGCCGCGGCCGTCGCTCTGCAGTTCGAGCGCCTGTTCCGATTCGAGAATGCTGCCGTTCTGCGCGCTGTCGGTATGGAGCAGGAAATCGCGCTCTTCGCGAAACAGCCGGAAGCGGTTGCGGACTTCCCAGGAAATCTGCATGTCGGGAGCGCCCTGTGCGGCGGCCCATTCCGCAGGCAGCGTTCCGAGCGCGGCAAGCAGCAGCGCGTATATCATCATCGGGCGAAGTCGAATTCGGATCATGGTGCGTTTGACGTCACGGGTGGGGCAGAAATAAGAACGCCGGCGGTCTTTCGGCTTGTTAGTGGCGTGACTTCAGTCGCTTGATCGGTTGCGGCAGCGCCATCGGCGGCGGCGGCGCCTCGCCCAGCTTGCGGCGATCCTGCCAGGGCCGCACGACGTTAAGCCAGAGTTCCCGCGTTCCCATGATGGAAATCGCGATGCTGAAGGGGATCAGGAAGTACAGGATCCGGAATACCACCAGCGTGGCCAGCAACTGTTCACGCCCGAATTCCGGCAGCGCCACCAGCATCGCGGCGTCGAACACGCCGAGGCTGCCCGGTGCGTGACTGGCAAATCCGAGCAGGGTGGCCAGGATGAACACCACCGCCAGCGAAATGAAATCGATATGCGGCTGTGCCGGCATCAACAGATACATCGCGAACGCGCAGAAGCCGAGATCGACCACGCCGATCAGCATCTGCAGCAGCGTCAGCCGCGCCGACGGCAGCACCACCTTCCAGCCATTCTGCCCGAGTTCGCGGCGCTCGTCTCCCATCACCAGCCAGATGAAATAGGCCGCGATGCCGCCGAGGCAGCCGATCGCGATCAGCCGGTTGACGGCCGGCGGCAGCAGGTCCATGGCCGATGCCGCCCACGGGTGCAATGCCATCCCGAACCCGAGCACGAACAGATTGCCGAGCCAGAATGTCAGGCCGGAGAGAAAGCAGATCTTGGCGACGTCGACCGCATTCAGCGCGTAATCCGAATAAATCCGGAAACGGATCGCGCCGCCGGTGAACACGGTGGCACCGATATTGTGGCCGATCGAATAGCTGGTAAAGCTCGACAGCGCCGCGATGCGATACGGCACATGTTTCTTGCCGATGGTCCGCAGCGCAAAGAAATCGTAGAAGGTCAGCGTGCAAAATGCGCCGATCACGCACAGTGCGGCGAGCGCGATTTGGGCGGGGTGAATATCCGTCAGCGCCGTCAGGATCACGCCGGTGTCCACCCCCTTGAGGGTGCGGACCAGGGTCGTGATCGCGAGGACGATGATGAGGAGGCTCGCGGCGATCCCGAGCCGTTTCCAGCCGATCCGTTCCTTGAAGCCACGCCCCAGCGCGGTCAGCAGTCGATGCATTCATCCTCCCGGCAGGGCGGCGACAAGTCCGAAACCCTTCGAAGCCACGCTGCCAGGCGGCAGCCAACGGCTCCTCTGGCAAGACCCATAAGGCAAAAACGTTGCGATGTGCAGTCCTTGACAACGCCGGCTGCGGCATTCGGTCAGCATCGGCTGTCACACCCCCAACATATACTTTGGCGTGCGAGATTCGAGTCGGTGCGCCTTTCTCTTCCCGCCGCGCCGTCCGGCGGCGATTGTTCCGATGTTCCGTCGCGACCTGCAGGAACATAGCGGCGCTCAGCCGGTTAGCGCGGTATCAGCAATCGAACATGTCGGCGCTTCCGCGGGACCGCGGTCGCGCTGTCATGTTCCCGACAAAAAGGACCCACGCGATGGGACTGTTCACCAAAGACATCAAGACCATGAACGATCTGTTCGTGCATCAGTTGCAGGATATCTACTATGCCGAGAAGCAGCTCGTGAAGGCGCTGCCGAAGATGGCGGAAAAGGCCACCGACAAGCAGCTCAAACAGGGCTTCCTGACCCATCTCGAGGAAACCAGGACCCACGTCCAGCGCCTCGAGGAAGTGTTCCGGATGCACGGTGCGGCCGTGAAGGCGGTCGACTGCCCGGCGATCGATGGCATCATCGAGGAAGCCGATGAGGTCGTCGGCGAGGTCGAGGACAAAAGCGTGCTCGACGCCGCGCTCATCAACGCCGCCCAGGCCGCGGAGCACTACGAGATCGTGCGCTATGGCAGCCTGATCGCCTGGGCCAAGCAGCTCGGCCGCAGCGATTGCGCAAGCGTCCTGCAGAAGACCCTGGACGAGGAAAAGGCGACCGACAGGAAGCTCACCACGCTGGCGGAGAGCAAGATCAATCTTCGCGCCGCGAGCTGACGGTCGCCGTCGTTGAGACCAGAACGTCGCGCGGGAAGCCCTTCGCGCGACGTTTTGCATGATCGGCTTGCATGATCGGCGCCGCAGCGCTGCATCGCCCCTTCGATCGCGCGCGAAGCATCTTCGTGAAGTCACGTTCCGGCATCGCCGCCGGCGTGCTCAACGCACCCGGCAAACCGTCTCCGCCGGTCTGCTGCTTGCGGCGGCGGCGGTCGGCCCGGCAGCCCGTCGCATCGATCGCCGGCGTTGATTGCAGAAAATCTCCCTCCCGCCTAGTCTGGCGCCGAGGCGGCTCGCGTGCCGCCGATGACGGAGGTTCGGATGTCCGCTGCCTCGATCGACCGTCGCGTTTTTCTGCGCCGCACCGTCATCCTGGGTGCGTCGCTTCCCCTGTTCGGTTTGGCGCGGCAGGCCACGGCGCTGCAAACCGATCTCGTTGCCCGCCGCGTGTTCTTCGACAATCCCGACTACGGCAATGTCAGAGTGAGCCCGGACGGCCGGCATCTGGCGTATCTCGCGCCGCTCGATGGCGTGAACAATCTTTGGGTTACGCCGGTGGCCGATCCCGGTGCGGGACAGCCGGTGACCCGGGCAACGGACCGCAATCTGTCGCCCTTTTTCCGGTGGGCGCACACCAATCGCCACCTGGTTTTCTTCCAGGAGCGTGCCGGCGACGAGAACTGGCGGGCATCGAGCGTCGATATTGCAAGCGGCGCCATCGTTGCCCTGACCCCGCCGCAGGGAGTCAAATCATTCCTGCAGGAAGTCGACTACAAATTTCCACAGGAGATGCTGATCGGGCACAACGGACGCGACAGACGCTATTTCGATCTGTTCCGGACCAATATCGTGACCGGCGCGAGCGAACTGACGTTCCAGAACAACGACTATGTCGAACTCATCACGGACAGCGACTTTCGGCTGCGGCTCGCGGCGCGCCTGACGGCCGATGGCACCACCGAACTGTTTGAGCGACAGCGTGACGGCAACTGGACGCCGTTTATCAGCGTGCCGATCGGCGACGTTGACGCCACCCAGATCATCGACTTCAGCGCCGACGGCAACACGCTCTATCTGCTCAATTCCCGCGGCCGCGATAAAGCGGCGTTGTTCGCGCTCGACATGGCGAGCCGGGCCACCGTCCTGCTCGTCGCCGACGATGAAGCCGACATCGTGCAGGTCAACCTCGACGACCGTCGCCGTCCGATCGCCGCGCGCTCGGACAGGGACCGGGTGCGCTGGCATGTCGTCGAGGCGAGCGCGGCGCGGGATTTTGCCGACCTGGCCAGGCACGGCGCCGGTGACGTCGCCATCATCGACCGCAGTTTCGACAACCGGATGGTGAGCGTATTTTACGAGCGCGACTCGGAGAGCGGTGAATTCGCGTTGCTCGATCGCCAGACCCACGAGGTCCGCACCCTGTTCAGGCAGCGCAAGGCGCTCGGCAACGTCGCTCTGCGCAAGATGGATCCGGTGACGATTCCCGCCCGCGACGGACTCCACCTGCCGGGCTATTTGACGCTGCCGGGCACCGATGCCGCCGCCGGCAAGCTGCCGCTGGTGTTGCTGATCCACGGCGGCCCCTATGCGCGCGATCAATGGGGGTTCAATTCCACCCATCAATGGCTGGCAAATCGCGGTTATGCGGTCTTGAGCGTCAACTATCGGGGCTCGACCGGATTCGGCAAGGCGTTCGTCGCCGCTGCCGACCGCGAATGGGGTGGCCGCATGCATGATGACCTGATCGATGCGGTCAACTGGGCCGTTGCCGAGGGGATCGCCGATCCCAGCCGCGTCGGGTTCTTCGGCGGCAGCTACGGCGGCTACTCGGCGCTGATGGTGGCCACCAAGACACCCGAGGTGTTCGCCTGCATTGTCGACCTGTTCGGCATCTCCAATCTCATCACCTTCATGGCGACGATCCCGCCTTATTGGGGTCCGTGGTTCAGCGTCTGGAAGAACCGGCTGGGCGATCCCGCCACCGAGGAGGGCCGCGCCTTTCTGTCCGATCGCTCGCCGATCAACCATCTCGACCGCGCGGTCCGTCCGATCCTGATCGCCCAGGGCATGCGTGATGTCCGGGTCGTCCCCGCAGAATCCGAGCAGATGGTGGCCGCGCTCAAGCAACGGGCGGTCCCGGTCACCTACATTACCTTTGCCGACGAGGGACACGGCTTTGTGCGGCCGGAAAACCGGCTCGCCTTCAATGCCGTCGCCGAGGCGTTTCTGGCCAAGCACCTTGGCGGTCAGTACCAGCCCGTTGGAAATGATTTCGCCGGCTCTTCCCTCAAGGTCGAAACCGGCGGTGAACTGGTGCCCGGACTCTCCGGATGAGGTTCATTCCTTGCGCAGCGCAAAATGCGCGCCGCAGAACGCCATCGCCGCGCCGAGGCACAATGCCGCGAGACCGGCCAGCACGCCCGATATCGTCGGAATCGGGCTTGGCGCGGAGGCCGCCTGGCCCGCCCCCAGCAGTACCAGCACGCCGACCGCAATCAGAAACTGCCGCATCCGCTGCGGTATCTGTCCCGAGACGGCGCTTGCCATCAGCGTCGCGGTGAAATAGCCGCCGCAGAAACCGACGGTCGCGATCAGCCACCACGCGATCGCCGCGCCCGCCGGCATGAATTCGCGGGTATCGGATCGCCACAGACCGCTGAGATCGAGTCCGAACCACGCGCCGAGCATGTGCACGGCAAGCGCCAGCAGCACGCCCGAAATCATCGCGCCGGCGAGGATCAGGCGACGCGGAAAATAAATCGTCTCGGCCATGGTCCGCTTGTAAGATAAAGCCGGTCGGCCACGCAAGTCGACATAACCGGGGATCAACGCTTCTGCAGCACCAGCCAACGATAGCGGCGGAAGCCGCACCCATCACCCGCTATGCCTACAAGGCATCGCTGATCGGCGCGGCGCATCAGTTCGAACTGACCGACGCGGGCCTGGGCTGGCGCATTGCCGGCAAATCCGGCGTGTGGCCCTACAGCGCAATTAGCGCGATCCGGCTGTCTTACCGGCCGGTGTCGATGCAGTCGCGGCGGTTTCGCGCCGATATCGACAGCCGCCCCTCGCGGGCGCATCGCCGTTCTTTCCACCAGTTGGCAGACCGCGGCACTGATGGCGCCGCAGGACCGGGACTATCGCGGATTTATCGTGCAGTTGCACCGGCGGATGGCGGAAGCCGGCAGCAGGGCCGTGCTGGTCGGCGGCCTCAAGCCGCCAATCTATGCCGCAGCCATTGGCTTGCTGACCCTGGTCGCGATCGCGATGGCGGGACTTTTCGTTCGTGCCGTCGTGATCGGACAATTCGCGGGCATCTTGTTTCTGGCCGGCTTTGCCGCGTTGTTTGCCTGGCAGGTCGGTGGCTTCGTCGCGCGCAACCGGCCGCGGGTCTATTCATTCGATGATCTGCCGCAGGCATTGCTGCCGTAGCACGGGTAGCCCGGATGGAGCGCAGAGCGAAATCCGGAGCCTTCGCCATCCCGGATTGCGCTGCGCGGGCTACAAATTCTGCTGCGGAGCCAAGTGCTGCTGTCTAATGCCGCACCACCAGCACCGAGCATTTGGCGTAGCGCACCACATGGCCGGCGTTGGAACCGAGAAAATAAGTTCGCATCGCCGGCCGGTGCGACGTCATGACGATCAGGTCGGCCTTCATCGCCGCGGCCTCTTCGAGGATCTCGTGATAGATGCCGCCCTGCCGCACCACGCCGGAGATGCGGGCGGCATCGATGCCGGATTCGCGCGCCACGATGGTCAGCGCTTCCTCGGAGGTCTGGCGCTGCTGGGTGTCGAAATCGGCGGGCACATATTCCGCCAGCATCACCGGCGTCATCGGCAGCACGTTCAGAAGCCGCACCGCGCCGCTCCAGGTCTGCGACAGCGTCGCCGCGGTCGCTATCGCGGGCTTCGCCAGGTCGGTATCGGCGAGATCGATCGGGACCAGGATGGATTTGAACATCTGCGCCTCCGGCAGCCACCGCCAACCTAGCACAAATTGACGCGTTGGCGACTTGACGGCCTGGCGACGCGGCGGGCGTATTGGGGTGCTAATCCCCGGAGGTCTGCTTCAACAGCTTCGGACTGACAAACAGCGCGAGCTGTCCGCGGCGGAATGCCACATCGGCCCAGTCGTCCACCGCGAAGTCGAATATCGCAAGCCCCGACGTCGGCAGATTGCCGGCCAGCGCGTGCCGTCCCGCCGCGTCGCCGCCGCCGGCAAGCGCCAGCGCGAGTTCGTGCATGCCGGGGTTGTGGCCGACCACCATCAGCCGCCGCGGATCCTGCGCAGATGCGTCGCGGACGGCCTCCAGCAGTTGCGCCGGGTCGGCGCCGTAAAGCTGCGGCAGATGCTCGACCTGCGGCTCCGGGGCGAGGTCCTTCATCGCGGCCCAGGCGATTTCCCAGGTCTGTTGCGCCCGGACCGCGGTCGAAACCAGCACGGCATCCGGGAACGGCGGATGCCGCGCGAGCCAGCCGCCGATTTCGGCGGCGTCATGCCGGCCGCGGTCGTCGAGCCGGCGGTCCTGATCGCGGCCGCTCGGCGCGTCGTTTTCGGTCTTGGCGTGACGCAGCAGCATCAAACGGCGCATGGCGCATTCTCGATTCGTTCAAAATCCGAACAATAATGTACCAGCGGACGCCCTGTCGTGGCGGTCCGAAGTTCTCTTCACCTTCGTTGCCGGTCCGTCAAGACAACTTCCGAACCGGAACCACACTAGGATCATAATTTGCCGATGTCCTGCCGATCTCGAAAATTCGCTGAGGAAAGCACGGCGAATGTCGAGCGAAATTCGGGTAGAGGACGCCGGACAAGGTGACAAGCACCCGATCGGTCCGTAAGAAACAGAAGCCATGAGCGAGACTTCCAGCGCACCCCATCAACCCGACGTCGCGGCGCTGCAACAACGCCAGCGCCTTTCGTTCGATCTCGATGTCGACATCTGCGTGGTTGGCGCGGGGCTTGCCGGCCTGACGGTCGCGCTGGAAGCCGCGCGCTTCGGCGCCAGCGTTGCCGTGCTCGAAGGCCGGCACGTCGGCTGGAACGCCTCCGGCCACCAGCTCGGCACGGTGATGCCGGGCTATGGTGTTCCCGTCGGCGAGCTGATCGCGCGCATCGGGTTCGACGATACCCGCGAACTCTGGTCGCTGTCGAAGCAAGGCGCCGAATTGGTTCGGGTCACGGCGGCCGAGGAGCTGATGCCGGGCATGGCGCTGAGCGAGGGCGCCCTTGAAGTCTCCAACGTCGATGTCGGCGACCAACTGATCAGCCGGCTGCAGATGCTGGGCGAGGACTTCGAGACCGAAGTCGAAGGCTGGCAGGTCGATCGCGTCCGCGACCAGCTCAGGACGAGGCGGTATTTCCACGGCGTCTATTATCCGAAGGCGTTCCAGATCGACGGCCGCAACTATGTTCATGGCCTCGCCGCTCTGGCGCGGCGCGCGGGGGCGCGGATTTTCGAGGACACGCCGGTGGTCAGCATCGACGCATCCGGCATTCGCAAGCGCATTGTCACCCCGTCGGCGCGATTGCGCGCCGGGCATATCGTGCTCGCCGGCAACATTCATCTCGGTGCGCCATTGCGGCGGTTATGGGAAACCTTGCTGCCGGTCTGGCGCTACGCCGCGGTGACCGCGCCGCTCGGCGAGCGCCTGGCCGAGGCGATCACCTTCCAGGGATCGGTGACCGACAGCGATGGCGTCGATCACTTCCGGATCGTGGAAGGCGACCGGCTGATGTGGGCTTCGCCGGAGACCACCTGGCAAGCGCGGCCGCAGCGTTTTGCCGGCGCCATCGCCGGCCGAATCCGCACGATCTTCCCGCAACTCGGCAAGGTCGAGATCGCCGAGGTCTGGGGCGGGGCGATCGGTCAGACCGTGCACGGCATGCCGCAGATCGGCCAGGTGCGCCGTGGGCTGTGGGTGACGAGCGGCTTCGGCCGCCAGGGTTTGAACACATCGGCGATCGCTGGCCAGTTGATTGCGAGCAGCATTCTGCACGGTGATGACCGCTGGCGGCTGTTCTCGCCGTTCGAGCTGGTCTGGGCCGGTGGGCCGGCCGGCCGGGTTGCCGGACAACTCGTCGGCATGTGGGGACGGGGAAGTGCCGCTGCCGCAGGGGCGCTGGCCCGCTATCGCGAGCGGGCGCGCGCCAGGGAACGCGTTCGCGAAGCGCGCCTCGCCGAGGCCAATCGGCAGGCGGGAACGGCATCGCGGCGCCGGCCGCCGCCGCGCCGGCCGCATCCCGAACATGCGCCGCCGGTCGCGGCAAATCCGCGCGAAGGCGAGGACAGAGAACCGGGCTTTCCGGGCTAGCCTCGCAAGAAAGTGAGAAATTTACCGCCGAACGGGTGTAACTTCGGGCACCCAGCCCCGTATTTGAGACCGAACACAGCGAATGTCGCTCTGCACGGAGACCATCATGATCGATCGCCGTATCCTGCTCGCATCCGTCGCCAGCCTGTTTGGCCTTGCCGCTTTCCGCTGGCTGCGTGCCGCGCCGGCCCATGCCGCCGAGAAATTCGAGATCGAGAAGACCGACGCGGAATGGCGCACGCAGCTTACGCCACAGCAATATGAGATCCTGCGCCAGCAGGGCACCGAGCGCCCGGGCTCGAGCCCGCTGCTCAAGGAGCATCGCAAGGGCGTCTTCGCTTGCGCCGGCTGCGACTTGCCGCTGTTCTCCTCGGAGACCAAATTCGAGAGCGGCACCGGCTGGCCCAGCTTCTATCAGCCGCTCGATAACGCCGTCGGCAAGACCGAAGACCGGACTTTCGGGATGCTGCGGACCGAAATTCACTGCCGCCGCTGCGGCGGCCATCTCGGTCACCTGTTCGACGATGGACCGAAGCCGACCGGCCTGCGCTATTGCATGGACGGCTTTGCGCTGCTGTTTCATCCGGCCGCGCCGTCGGCGACCTGAGATAGGTTTTCGCCCGGCAAATGTTGCCCGGCCCGGCAATTGTGCCCCGGTCCTCGGACCGGGGCTTTTTCATTAAGCGCTTGATGTGAAGCGGTTTTCCATATTGGCACAGCGCTTGCGATGTCTCCCTCGATGACGGCCGTGGCTTCCGCGCCGGCTGGCCGCACCGGATCGAATGTGGAGACGATGTTATGGGTATCTTCGATGCGCTAAATACCTCGGTTGGCGGTCTGCAGGCGCAATCGTTCGCGCTGCAGAACATTTCCGGCAACATCGCGAATGCCTCGACGGTCGGTTACAAGGGCATCGAAACCAACTTCGAGGATCTCATCCCGGACGCGACGACACCGAGCCGGCAGGTCGCCGGCGGCGTCACCGCCTTTGCGCAAGCGACGATCTCCACCCAGGGTACCGTCTCGGCTTCGACCGTCGCAACCAATATGGCGATCAACGGCGATGGCTTCTTTTCGGTGCAGGCGGCCACCGGCACGGTCGACAACGCGCCGGTGTTCAGCGGCATCACCGACTATACCCGCCGCGGCGATTTCCAGGTCAATGCCAACGGCAATCTGGTCAATGGCGCCGGATATTATCTGATGGGCGTCGCGGTCGATCCGAAGACCGGCAACCCGACCGGCAACGTGCCGCAGGTGCTCCAGTTTCAGAACAATTTTGTTCCCGCACAGGCCACCAGCGCGATTCAGTATGCCGCGAATCTTCCGACCACGCCGGCGACCACGGCCAGCAGCACCGCGAGCGCCGGCACGCTGACGGCCGCGGGCGGCCTGAACCCGTCTGATTTCGCCCAGAATCCGCTGGTGCTGGGCACGCCGCCGACGCCTTTTGGCGACAATACCGTCACCGGCTCCGCTGCCTTGAACCAGGCGGCAACGCCGGCTCCGATCACCACCGCAACCGCGCTATCCGGCACCGCCCCGAGCAACTCGCTGACGACGAGCTTCGTCGCCGGCGACACCATCACGGTCGACGGCACGGTGCTCACCTTTGTGGCCAGCGGCGCCACCGGCAATCAGCTCAACGTCACCGACACGGTCGGCACCCTCCTGAACAAGATCGGCAGCATCACCGGCGTCACCCCAACCATCAACGCCAGCACCGGCGCGATCACGCTGCACACCGGCACGGCGCAGAACCTCTCGGTTTCCAGCTCGGCGCCGGCATTCGCCGCGCTCGGCTTCAACACCACCATGACGGCGTCGCGCACCGGCGGCGGTACGGCCGGCACCGGCTTTGTCATCGGCAACGACCTCACGGCCTTCGACAACGAGACCATCAGCGGCGGCGCGGTGACTACCTACAACGCGGCGGGAACGCCGATCAATCTGCAACTGCGATGGGCCAAGACCGACAGTTCGTCGCTCGGCAGTCCGCACCAGGACACCTGGAACCTGTTTTATCAGACCGATCCGAGCGCCACCGGCACCCAGGTCGCCTGGGTCAATGTCGGCACCAACTTCGTATTCAACTCCGATGGATCGCTGTCGTCTCCGTCAGGTTCGGCGATCACCGTTCCCGGTGTGACCGTGAACGGTCAATCGCTCGGCAACCTGACCATGAACTTCGGATCCGGCGCCCTGACGCAATTTGCCAGCACGGGCGGCACCGCGACCGTCAACACCGTCACCCAGAACGGTTACGCGGCCGGCCAGCTTCAGTCGGTCGCCATCAACAACAGCGGGCTCGTGGTCGGAACCTTTTCCAACGGCCAGAACATCGATCTCGCCTCCGTCACGCTGTCGCATTTCAACGGCACCAACTACCTCAAGGCACTCAACGGCGGAGCCTTTGCCGTAACCGATCAGTCCGGGCCGGCGATCGCCGGCGCGTCCGGCACGATCAGCGGCTCGTCGCTTGAAGGATCGAACACCGACATTGCCGACGAATTCACCAAGCTGATCGTGACCCAGCAGGCCTATTCGGCGAACACCAAGGTCATCACCACGGCCAATGACATGGTTCAGAGCTTGCTCAGCGTAATTCGCTGATCGGGGCCGGCTACCGGTGTGATGTAACTCGAGGCGGACCATAAACATGGGTTTGAGTTCAGCCCTTGCAACTGCGATGTCCGGCCTGCGCGCCAACCAGGCTGCGCTTTCGATCGTGTCGTCGAACATCGCCAATGCGCAGACGCCGGGTTACGTCACGCAAAACGTCAACCAGATCGAACTGGCGAGCGGCGGTGCCGGCTCGTCGGTCCAGGTCACCGGCGTCAATCGCGAGCTCGACCTCTACGTCCAGAGCCAGTTGCGCACGGAAACCTCGGGCGGCGCCTATGCCGACCAGATGTCCAACATTCTGGGCCAGTTGCAAAGCGTCTATGGGACCCCCGGCGGCCAGGGCACGCTGGAAACCGCGCTCAGCAATTTCACCTCGTCGCTGCAGGCGATATCGACAAGTTCGGGCAGCCAGTCCGCACAATCGGTCGCATTGTCCGCGGCGCAGACGCTGGCCCAGCAACTGAACACCACAACGCAGGGCATTCAGTCGCTGCGCACGAACGTCAATCAGGATATCGGCACCTGCGTCAGCCAGGCCAATGCGGCGATGACCACGATCGCCTCCATCAACACCCAGCTTCAGGGATTGAGCCCGACCGATCCGGAGGCGGCCACGCTGGAAGATCAGCGCGACAACGCGATCAACACGCTGTCACAGTTGATGGACGTGCGGGCCGTCACCGACTCCGCCAACCAGGTCAGCGTCTTCACCAATTCCGGCGTTCAGCTCGTCGGCGGCAGCCTGGCGTCGACGATGTCCTTCAGTTCGCCGGGTGCGCTGTCGGCGACCTCGCTGTACAACACGGATCCCACCAAGTCGGGCGTCGGCTCGCTGACGATCCAGCTCCCGAATGGCGCCACAACCGACCTGGTCGCGACCAATGCGTTCAGTTCGGGACAGATTGCCGCCGATCTGAAGCTGCGCGACCAGACTCTGGTGCAGGCACAGACCCAGGTCGACCAGCTCGCCGCGACACTCTCGAGTTCGCTCTCCGACCAGACCACGGCCGGTACCGCCGTCGCCGGGCCGCCGGCAGGCTTCAGCGTCGATACGTCGAGCGTGGTGCCGGGTAACACGATCAACCTGACCTATACCAACAATGCGACCAACGCCCAGCAGCAGATATCCATCGTCAACGTGGCCGATTTCATCGGTGCTGCCGCTGCCGAATGCGCCGAACGCCAATCCGCAGGTGATCGGGGTCAACTTTTCCAGCGGCATGTCGTCGGTCATATCGCAGTTGAACGCGGCGCTAGGCGGCAGCGGCCTGCAGTTCTCCAATCCATCCGGCACCACCCTGAACGTGCTCGGGTCGGGCAATGCGACCGTCAATGCCGCCTCGACGACGACCACGACTTCGTCGCTGACAAGCGGAAACCCGCAGCTCCCGTTGTTCACCGACGGCAATTCGCTCTACACCGGCGCCATCACCGCAAGCGGCTCGCAAATGACCGGTTATGCCGGACGCATCACCGTCAACCCGGCGCTGCTGAACAATGCCGCGGACCTCAGCGTCTACAGCACGTCGCCGGCGACCGCGGCCGGCGACACCACGCGTTCGGACTATCTGTTTTCGCAGCTCACCAACGCAACGTTCAGCTTTTCGCCGAACACCGGACTGGGGTCCGCGGCGTCGCCTTTCACGGGCACGATCACGAGTTATTTGCAGCAATTCATCAGTCAGCAGGGCAACGCCGCGACGCAGGCGACGCAATTGCAGCAGGGCCAGGACGTCGTCGTCAGTACCTTGCAGCAGAAATTCAACTCGACGTCCGGCGTCAACATCGACACCGAGATGTCGAACCTGATCCAATTGCAGAACGCCTATGCCGCCAACGCCCATGTCATGTCGGTGGTGCAGAGCATGATGAACAGCCTGCTGCAGGCTCAACTGTAAGGCGCTGAAGATGTCGGTCAGTAGTATCAATTATGGCGCTTCTGTACTCGGCCAGTCGGTACAGAACCTCAACAACCAGCTCACGACGCTGTCGACGCAGCTTTCGAGCGGGGTCAAATCCACCAATTACGCCGGCATGGGCGTCAACGAAGGCTTTGCGATTGCCGCGCGCGCGCAGCTTGCGAACATCACGGCCTTCGGGACCACGATGACCAACGTCAACACGATCATTTCTGCCGCCAACACCGCGCTGCAGACCTTGTCAAGCATTGGCTCGCAGGTACAGAGCGGCGCCTCCTCGGGGTCGTTGGATCTGGACAATACTGGACAGACCGTCGCGCAGGAGAGTGCAGCAAGCGAACTTTCCGCGGTGGTTGGCGTTCTGAACACCCAGGTCGGCGACCGCTACATTTTCTCCGGCAGCGCGATCAACACCCCGGCGGTCGCCTCGGCCGCCTCCATCATGAACGGGACCGGCACCCAGGCCGGACTGACCCAGGTGATCGCCGAACGGCAGCAGGCCGATCTTGGCACCAATGGGCTCGGGCGGCTGGTGATTTCTTCTCCGACGCCGACGTCGGTGCAGGTATCGGAAGATGTCGCCGGTTCACCGTTCGGCCTCAAGCTGAACTCGGTCTCCTCGACGCTGACGGGAGCCACGGTCACCGGTCCTTCCGGCTCGCCGGCGGCGGTTTCGGTCGATCTCGGCGCCACCAATCCGAACCCGGGCGACCAGGTCAGCTTTACCTTCAATCTCCCCGATGGCACCACCCAGACCGTTCAACTGACAGCAACGAACACGACGCCGCCGCCGACCGGCAGCTTTGCGATCGGGGCCACGCCGACGGCGACGGCGGCGAACCTCAACACCGCCCTGACCGCGTCGATCACCACGCTGGCCAATACGTCGCTGGTGGCGGCGTCGGCGGTCGAGGCCGGCGACAACTTCTTCGATACGGCCAGCACCGCCACTGGCAGCCTCGCCAACAACCAGGCGACGCCCCCGGCACCGATCACGGGCGCGACAGCCTTGTCAGGGGCCGCCGGCACCGACTCGCTGTCGTCAAGTTTCGCGCCGGGCGACACCATCACCGTCAACGGCACGCCGATCACCTTTGTTGCCTCCGGCGCCACCGGCAACGAAGTCAACATTACCGACAGCGTCCAGACGCTGTTGACGAAAATCAACTCGATAACCGGGACTTCGACCCCCTCGACCGTGAGCGGCGGCGTGATCGCGCTGCATACCGACAACGCCGCGGACCTCACGGTGACGAGTTCGAACCCGTCTGCGTTCGCAGCGCTCGGATTCAGCGGCACCGTGACCGCCGTTCAGCCGCCGCTGCGGGTCGGCGGCACCCCGTTGGGGTCAGCCACATCGCTCGTCAGTGGCGCGTCGAACACGGTCGCCTGGTACACCGGCAATTCCGGGCCCGGTTCCGCACGCGCGTCGTCGACGGCGCGCATCGATACCTCGGAAACGGTCGATTTCGGCGCCCAGGCCAATGAGCAGGCGATTCGCACTCAGTTGCAGAACATCGCGGTATTTGCCGCTTTCAAGGCCTCGCCGACGGCAACCAATTCCGCCGCGCAGATCAGTGCCCTGAGCCAGAGCATTGCGGCGAACCTGACCCCGCAGGCCGGTCAGCAGAGCATCGCCGACATCCAGACCGACTTCGCCAACGCGCAAACCGAAATACAGGCCGCCACGGCGCGGCAAACCCAGACTCAGGCGATGATGCAGAACATGATCGATCAGACCGAGAATGTGTCCACCGACCAGGTGGCGAGCGAACTGCTGGCGGTTCAGAACAGCCTGCAGGCGTCCTACCAGGCCACCTCGATGCTGTCCGCAACTGTCGCTGGTCAAGTATCTGCCGCTCGGCGGCTAGTCGTCTGGCGCGGAAAGGCCTCACTCAACGGAGCTCACCCATGCAACCTGAGTCCGCCGCCGCCGATCTTGTGCGCTATCCCTGCGCCGATCGAATCGGATTTGCGCGGCTCACGGCGATGGCGTTTGGCGGCGCAGATCTGCGCCCGTTGCGGGATGAACTGATCGCGAAGGTCGCCGGCGGCACGGCCGGGGCAGGTGAGGGACTTGATCTCTCGCTGATCACGCAACTGCTCGGCGACAAGCCGAGCGGGCTGACGATCCAGGCGGAAGTCGTCGCCTTTCATCAATTGTTCCGCTCGCCTTGTGCGGTCGAGCCGCCGAAGCTGCGCGTTCTTGCGCTGGCGGCGCCGATCGACATGGGCGGCAACACGCCGATCGAATTCCTGCTGGAGCACTCCGCGATCGAGCTGCAGACGCTTTACGTCGTCGCCGGTATCGATTTGCCGGAACCGCTGCCCGAACATGACGTCGCGATCGTGATCGCGTCCGACTCCGAAGAGTGCTGTGACGCCTTGCGCAAGATCGACCAGGCCGCGGCGCGCTGGCCGCGGCCGCTGCTCAATCCGCCGCAGCTCGTCGGCAATCTGGATCGCGACAAGCTGTATCGACTGCTTCACGGCATCGAGGGGCTCGATATTCCGACGACGACCTCCGTAACCCGCGCGCAATTGTCCGATCTGGTGCAGCCCGACCGCCCGATCGCGACCGTTGCAGCCCGACCTGCGATTCCCGATCATCGTGCGGCCG
This sequence comes from uncultured Alphaproteobacteria bacterium, assembly GCA_963748165.1. GTDB lineage: Bacteria > Pseudomonadota > Alphaproteobacteria > Rhizobiales > Xanthobacteraceae > Bradyrhizobium. The sequence goes on along the minus strand of CAVVIM010000021.1, from coordinate 85,831 downwards.
CGCGGATCGCATGCCGGCGTCGGGCTCGCCAAGCTCGATGACCGCACCGCGATCGGCCGGTATCTCGCGCAGCGGCCGGAGCCGGCGTTCTTTGTCTCGCGCTTTGTCGACTATTGCGGCGATGACGGGCTGTTTCGCAAATACCGGATCGCGTTCGTCGACGGCCGCCCCTATGCCTGCCACATGGCGATCGCCGATCGCTGGGACATCTGGTATCTCAATGCGGGCATGGCGTTCAGCGCGAGCAAGCGGCTCGAGGAGGCCGACTTCATGCGCACCTTCGATCATGCTTTTGCCGTCCGCCACCGGCGCGCGCTCGCCGCCTTGGCCGACCGTGTCGGGCTTGATTATTTCACCGTCGACTGCGCCGAAAACAGCCGCGGCGAACTGCTGATATTCGAGGCGGACAATACCGCAGTGGTGCACAACATGGATTCGCCGACGCTGTTCCCCTACAAGTCGCCACAGATGACCAGGATCTTCGAGGCGTTCGCCGCGATGCTGTACCGACCGCGCCCGGCGCGACCGCGAGCATGCGGCCTGACGGGCCGGTCGCCGAAGAAGATGCTAGCCTGCGCGGCGCGAGGCTGATTCGAGAGCGCGGCTTTCGGATCGACTTGGAGGCGGTCTGGTCCGGAAAGACGGCGCGTGTCGGCGAATTGGAAACATCGAGCTGGGCGGATGCCAAACCTGTCCCGCATGCAGCGGCAGGCCTATAATTCCTTCCAGCAAGGCGAGCTCGACAAGACGGCGCGGCTGTGCGCCGGAATCCTCGAACATCGGCCGGAGGATTTCGAGGCGCTGCATCTGCTCGGGCTACTGAACTACCAGCGCCGTCGCCTGGTCGAGGCGCTGCACTTCCTTTCGGCGGCGCTGAAGGTCAATTCCGGCTCCTCGGACGCGATGTCCAATCTGGGGCTGGCGCTCGATGCCACCGGACGCTACGAGGAGGCGATCTCGAGCTTCCGCCATGCGCTGCAGCTTGCGCCGGATCATCCGGAGATTCTGTTCAACCTCGGCAACGCCTGCCTGAAACTTGGCCGTGTTGCCGAGGCGATCGCGAACTATGACGATGTGCTGACGAACGAGCCGACTCATGTCGGCACCCTGGTCAATCGCGGCAACGCGCTGTTGCGACTGAACCGGCCGGACGAGGCGCTTGCGAGCTATGACCACGCGCTCACGCTGATGCCCGGCCATCCGCAGATCCTGACCAACCGCGGTCATGCGCGTCGTCGGCTCGACCAACCCGTCGAGGCGCTTGCGGATTTCAACGCGGCGCTCGCGGCCGCGCCGCAATTCGCCGAAGCCCATTTCGAAGCGGCGATGACGCAGCTTTCGCTCGGCGATTTCGCTGCGGGCTGGAAGGCATATGAATGGCGCTGGAAAACCGACGCGTTCGCCGGGCAGCGCCGGCAGTATCAGGCGCCGCTGTGGCTTGGCGACGAATCCGTCTGCGGCAAGACCGTTCTGCTGCATGCCGAGCAGGGCCTGGGCGATACCATCCAGTTCATTCGCTACGCGCCGCTGCTGGCCCGCCGCGGCGCCCATGTCGTCTGCGAGGTGCAGCCCGAGCTGCAGCCGCTGCTGTCGCGGCTCAGGGACATCGAGGTCATTGCCTGCGGTGAGCCGCTTCCGGCGTTCGACTTGCATTGTCCCTTGCTCAGTCTTCCCTGGGCATTCGGGACGCAACCTGCGACGATCCCGGCCGACGTTCCATATCTCGCTGCATCCGCGGAGCGCTGCGACTATTGGCGCCAGCGTTTGCCGGCCGGTCGGCCGCGCGCCGGATTCGTCTGGTCCGGCTCGCCGTCTCACAAGAACGACAGCAACCGGTCGATACCGCTCGCGCTGCTCGCCGCATGGTTTGCGACGCCGCCGCTGCAATGCGTCAGCCTTCAGAGCGAGTTGCGGGATGCCGATCGCGAGGTGTTGGCGGGCCTGCCGAACCTGATCCATCTCGGCGGCAGTGTTCGCGATTTTGCCGATACCGCTGCGATCGTCTCGTTGCTCGACGTGGTGGTCTCGGTCGATACCGCGGTGGCGCATCTGGCGGGCGCGATGGCCAGGCCGGTCGTGATCCTGCTGCCCCATGCGGCGGATTTTCGCTGGATGCGGGCCCGCGACGACTCGGCCTGGTATCCGACCGCCAAGCTGCTTCGGCAGCCGGCCTTTGGCGATTGGGCCAGCGTGATCGCCCGGCTGGCGGACGAACTGCGGCGAACCTCTGTCTAACTCTAACGGATTGTCGTCATGGCCGGGACAAGCCCGGACAAGCCCGGCCATGAGGGGGTCAGCACGGCGACAAAGAGCGCGCGGCGGCCGTTAGGATTTCGTTAACCACGTCTGTTTACTGTTTGGTGAGGAATGCGGGGCCGTTTCCAGCGCTTTCGGAGCCATCCATGACCGACCGAATCCACCTGGTGGTGGCCACGCCGTGCTTCGGCGGACAGGTCTCCAGCATTTACGCCAATTCGATCTTCCGCCTGCAGCGCGCGATACGCTCGATCTCGAACATGGAGTTCAAGGTGCTGCTGCGGGACGGCGACGCCCTGATCACGCGCGCCCGTGCCAATCTCGTGACCCAGTTCCTCGACGATCCCACCGCGACGCATTTTCTGTTCGTCGATGCGGATATCGGCTTTGAGCCCGAGCAGGTCTTTCGGCTGATCGAATCCGGAGCCGACGTGGTGGCTGGCGTCTATCCAATCAAGCGCGTCAACTGGAACAAGGCGATGCGGATGATGGCGATCGGGCGGCCGGAGATTCCGTCGGCCGCGCTCGACTATGTGCTCGAGGTCGACGATCCCGATCACGTCGCCGTCGTCAACGGCTTCACGCGCGTGCGCTATGCCGGGACTGGATTCCTGATGATCCGGCGTCACGCGTTCGAGAAGATGTGCGTCGCTTACCGATCGCTGCAGTTCTTCCGCGAGCATTCGCAGGATACGCTGGCAGGAAGTCCCAACCGCTTTGCCCTGTTCGAATGCATGATCGATCCGGGAAGCGGAACCTATCTCAGCGAGGATTTTGCCTTCTGCAAACGCTGGACCGATATCGGCGGCGAGATCTGGGCTGATCTCGAGAGCCGCCTCGACCACGTCGGCCCTGCGGTATTCCGCGGCGATATCTCGTCGCAATTCGCTGCCCCCGCGCTGACGACCGATGCGGCGTGAGATGCAGAACGGCACGTCGGCTGGTTCCCATCCGGCTTGCGCCGACCGCGCCGGCGTGGCGCGACTGACGAAGATGGCCGTGGCGGGGATCGATCTTCGCCCGCTGTGGCAAAAACTGATCGTCAGGCTGATCGACGGCACCATCGAGCCGGGCGAGGGGCTCGATCTGTCGCTGATCGCGCAATTGCTCGGTGACAAAAAGGCCGGTCTCGCGATCCAGGATCAGATCCTTGCGTCGCATCGGCTGTTCCGCTCGCCGTGCGCGGCGGCGAACCCGCGGCTGCGCGTGCTGGCGCTGGCGGCTGCGACCGACATCGGCAGCAACACGCCGATCGAGTTTCTGCTGGAGCAATCCGCCATCGAGCTGATCACGCTGTACGTCATTGCCGACGCCGAGTTGCCGGTGCCGCTGCCCGATCATGACATCGCGATCGTGATCGCGTCCGACTCCCCGGATTGCCGCGACGCGTTGCGCAAGATCGGCGCCGCCGCCTGGCGCTGGCCGCAGCCGATGCTCAATCCGCCGCATCTCGTCGGCAATCTGGATCGCGACAAGCTGCATCGCGTGCTCGACGGAATCGAGCGGTCTGGAAATTCCGGCGACCGCCGCCGTCTCGCGCGCGCAACTGCTCGACCTGTCGCGTTCGGCCATAGCGCCTCGCGATCTCGCGGCCGATCTTGCGTTTCCGGCGATCGTCAGGCCGCGCGGATCGCATGCCGGCGCCGGCCTTGCCAGGATCGATGATCGTGCCGCGCTGGAAAATTATCTTGACGGGCAGCAGGCGCAGGAATTCTTCATCTCGCGTTTTGTCGACTATTCGGGCGATGACGGCTTGTATCGCAAATGCCGGATCATCTTTGTCGACGGTCGACCCTACGCGTGCCACATGGCGATCGTCGATCGCTGGGACGTCTGGTATCTCAACGCCGGCATGTCGCTCAGCGCGGACAAACGTCGCGAAGAGGAAATGTTCATGCACACATTCGATAGCGACTTTGCGCGCCGCCATCGGACGGCGTTGTCCGGCATCGCCGGGCGGATCGGCCTCGACTATTTTGCGGTCGATTGTGCGGAAACCGGAAGCGGATCGCTGCTGGTTTTCGAGGCGGACAATACCGCGATCGTGCACGACATGGATCCCGCGGACGTGTTTGGCTACAAGCCGGCGCAGATGCGCAGGATATTCGACGCGTTCGCGACCATGCTCGAGCGTCGCGCGCGATCTGGCCGGGAGCGTGCCGCATGAACGTCGTATCTCGCGGCGCCGCCATTATCCGAACCGAGCGAGACGCTCGATCCGCAGAACTGGGACGGACTTCGTGCGCTGGGTCATCGCATGCTCGACGACATGCTCGACTACGCCGCCAGCATCCGCAACCGTCCGGTCTGGTCGCCGATACCCGATCGGGTCCGCGCCCGGTTCCGCGCCGAGCTGCCGCGCCAGCCGAGCGATCTTGACGAAGTCTATCGCGAGTTCACCGATTTCATCGTCCCCTATGCGACAGGAAACGTTCATCCCGGATTCATGGGATGGGTGCATGGCGGCGGCACCGCGGTCGGAATGCTGGCGGAGATGCTCGCGGCCGGATTGAATGCCAATCTCGGCGGCCGCGATCATATCCCGATCGAGGTCGAACGCCAGGTCGTCGAATGGGTGCGCGCGATGTTCGGTTTGCCGGAGCAGGCAAGCGGTCTTTTCGTCACCGGCACGTCGATGGCCAATCTGATGGCGGTGCTGGTGGCGCGAACCGCGGCGCTCGGACCATCGGTTCGCCAGCGCGGCATCGGCGAGCAGGGCGCGTCGTTGACCGCTTATACTTCGACCGCGGCTCACGGCTGCATCTCGAAGGCGATGGACCTCGCCGGCTTCGGCAGCGATGCACTGCGCTGCATCGCGGTCGATCGATTGCATCGTATCGACGTGGCGGCATTGCGCGCCCGGATCGCCTCGGACCGCCGCGCCGGCTGCAGGCCGTTTCTCGTGGTCGGTTCGGCCGGTACCGTGGACATCGGCGCCATCGACGATCTCCAGGCGCTGAGTGCGCTGTGTCGCGATGAGGGACTCTGGTTTCATGTCGACGGTGCCTATGGCGCGCTCGGCATTCTGTCACCGGCGATCGCGTCGCGGCTGGCCGGAATCGAAAACGCAGATTCGATTGCGCTCGATTTTCATAAATGGGGACAGGTGCCCTATGACGCGGGCTTCCTCATCGTGCGCGACGGCCGGCAGCATCGCGATGCCTTTGCGGCACCGGCCGCCTATTTGCGCCGCGAGACTCGCGGCCTCGCCGCCGGTTCGGTGTGGCCTTGCGACCTCGGGCCCGATCTGTCGCGCGGCTTTCGCGCGCTGAAGACGTGGTTCACGCTGAAGACCTACGGCACCGAAAAGCTGGCAGCGATCGTCGCGCGCAGTTGCGCGCTCGCCGGATATCTGGAAGCCCGGATCCTGGCCGAGCCCCGGCTGGAATTGCTGGCGCCGGTGCAGCTCAACATCGTCTGCTTCCGCCATCGCGCCGTCGACGCCGACGAGGTGAACCGCAATATCGTCGTCGATATCCAGGAATCCGGCATCGCCGCGCCGTCGACGACCGTTCTCGACGGCCGGCTCGCGATCCGTGCGGCGATCGTCAACCACCGCACCGACATCTGCGATATCGATGCGCTGATCTCCGCGGTGCTTGAATTCGGCGCGCAGCGCTCGGGCTGCGACGACGGCCTGGTGCCGGATGTCGGGCCGTCTCCGCCGCTTGCGATGTGACCGCGCTGCCGTCAGGCGGCGCTTTGCCTGCTCTGCACGGCCTGACTGTGATCCAGCAGCTTCTTCTCGTAGGCGATCAGCTTCCGCGCCTCCTTGAGCGCCTGATACAGGTCGCCGCTCAGGATATTGTTGTTGATACCCTCGATGATCGGCCACGCGCTCGGTACCGCCGTCACGATTTCGCGCAACAGGCTGAAGTAGGTGGCGTGGTTGACCTCGGGGTTCGGCGAAATATACATCAGTTGCACCGCCAGATAGACGAGCTTGGCCGGCGTGTCGGCGGTCTCGGGCGTCAGGATGTCCTTTTCGCGCAGGATCGGAATCATGTCGCCGTCGATCAGCAGCCGGGCGCGCTGCTCGGTGTTGGTAATGACGCAGTTGCCGATGATGATCCGTTCGTTCGGCTTGAGCTCGACTTTGAGGGCCATGGCAGTTCTCCGTTGTCGCCTGTTGCGCCAGTTATCGTTGCAGCGAGTTTGAGTGTTGCAGCGAGTTCGAATGGGTATCGGCTTTGGCCGTGCCAGCGACGCGCAAAAGCTGCTTCGGCCGATTGTGGCCGCAATCCTTTCCCAACAGGATTAACACTTGGTAAACGCCGCGCGGCGTCATGCGAAATGACCAGCGATATCAGTGACTTCCTGATCTGGCGCAACAACCAGATCGCGCGTCGGGGGCGTGCCGGCGCATTCCTGAGACCCGCGGAAACGTTCCGATTCATGCTTTGTTAGCGCGATGGTTTCAACGTGCCTCGTCCTCCGATCAAGAAGGTCGGGACCACGCACGCACTCTAGTTTCACACCAGAAAGGTATGAAAAATGTCCGGTATCGTCCTCTCCGCCTCGGTTCGCCAGAACCTGCTCTCGCTGCAGTCGACCGCCCAACTGCTCGCGACCACCCAGAACGACCTCGCCACGGGCAACAAGGTCAACTCCGCGCTCGACAATCCGACCAGCTATTTCACGGCGCAGGCGCTCAACAACCGCGCCAGCGACATCAACAACCTGCTGGACGGAATCGGCAACGGCGTGCAGGTCCTGCAGGCCGCCAACACCGGCATCACCTCGCTGCAGAGCCTGGTCGCCAACGCCCAGTCGATTGCCAACCAGGTGCTGCAGACCACGGTCGGCTACTCCACCAAGTCCAGTGTCACGGCTGCCATCACCGGCGCGACCGCGAACAACCTGCTTGGTCCGGGAACCAACAACACCGTCACCGGCTCCGCCATATTAAATGACAACACAGGAACGGCGGTCGCGATCACCGCTGCGACGCAACTGGTCGGCACCGCCGGCGCCAGCTCCGACGACCTCGCGACCGCGATCACCACCGGCTCGGTCCTGACGGTCGACGGCAAGACGATCACCTTCAGCACGGCGACAACCGCGACATCAACCGATGGCAGCGGCAACGTCACGATCGGTATCGGCACCGGCAGCACGGCTACCGTGCAGACTGTTCTTACTGCGATTGACGGCATCACCGGTGCCGCGACCGCCTCGACCGTCGACGGCTCGGGTCGATCTCGTGCTCAGCACGGGTACGGCGGCCAACTTGGTCATCGCCGGCTCGGGCAACGTGCTTGCCGCTCTCGGCCTGGCCGCCGGAACGACCGACGTCACTCCCCCCGCGCTCAGCGGCGAGGTCCTGACCATCGGTGCGACCGTCACAGGTGGTACCGCCACGAGCCTCACCTTCGGCACCGCCGACGGTCAGGTATCGACCCTGAACGAGCTCAATACGGCGCTGGCGGCCAATGACCTGCAGGCCAGCATCGACTCCAGCGGTAATCTCACGATTACGACTTCCAACAACGCGGCGTCGTCGACGATCGGCACGATCGGCGGCACCGCAGCGGCCTCCGGCGCGGCCTTCAACGGCCTGACCGGGGCGGCTCCGGTTGCCGACCCGAACTCGCAGGCGACCCGCAACAGCCTGGTGGCGCAATACAACCAGGTTCTGGCGCAGATCAACACCACGGCGCAGGATTCCTCGTTCAACGGCATCAACCTGTTGAACGGCGATACCCTCGACCTGACCTTCGACGAAACCGGCGCCTCCAAGCTGTCGATTTCCGGCGTCACCTTCAATGACGCCGGCCTTGGTCTGTCGAGCCTGACCGCGGGTGTCGACTTCCTGGACAGCAACTCCGCCAACACCGTGTTGGCGTCGCTGACCCAGGCCAGCACCACGCTGCGCACGGAAGCTTCGGCACTCGGTTCGAACCTGTCGGTCGTCGAGATCCGCCAGGACTTCAACAAGAACCTGATCAACGTGCTGCAGACCGGTGCGTCGAACCTGACGCTGGCCGATCCGAACGAGGAAGCGGCCAACAGCCAGGCGCTGTCGACCCGCCAGTCGATCGCGGTCTCCGCGCTGGCGCTTGCCAACCAGTCGCAGCAGAGCGTGCTGCAGTTGCTGCGCTGATCTCGGTCTTCAAACGATCCATCGGAACGGCGGGGGAAACCCCGCCGTTTTTCGTTTTGGCGGCCCGCTCAGGTCCGAAATCTCTTGAAGGGGGCCCGGGGCGTTTCTGTTAATCGATCGTTAATCAAACAACTTAAGCGGCCGTTAACCCTAATTTAAAGGAGTCCCGATAGAACGTGTGCAGGTAAATTAGGAAGGCTTGACACATGTCCGGTATCGTTCTCTCGGCTTCGGTTCGCCAGAACCTGCTCTCGCTGCAGTCGACCGCAGCCCTGCTCGCGACCACCCAAAACGATCTCGCCACGGGCAACAAGGTCAACTCGGCGCTTGATAACCCGACCGAATACTTCACGGCGCAGGGCCTCACCAACCGCGCCAGCGACATCAGCAACCTGCTCGACGGCATCGGCAACGGCGTCCAGGTCCTGCAGGCCGCCAACACCGGCATTACCTCGCTGCAGGCCCTGATTGCCAACGCCCAGTCGATTGCCAACCAGGTGCTGCAGACATCGACCGGCTACTCGACCAAGTCCAACGTGACATCTACCGCCATTGCCGGCGCGACCGCGAACAACCTGCTCGGCCCGGGAACCAACAACACCGTCACCGGCTCTTCCGTATTAAACGACAACACAGGAACGGCGGTCGCGATCACCGCTGCGACGCAACTGGTCGGCACCGCCGGCGCCAGCTCCGACGACCTCGCGACTGCGATCACCAACGGCTCGGTGCTGTCGATCGATGGCAAGTCCATCACCTTCAGCACGGCAACCACCGCGACAACAACCGATGCCAGCGGCAACGTCACGATCGGTATCGGCACCGGCAGCACGGCGACCGTGCAGACCGTTCTTGCCGCGATCGACAGCATCACCGGCGCCGGCACCCCCTCGGTCGTCACGGCTGGATCGCTCACGCTCAGCACCGGCACGGCCGGCAACCTGGTGATCGGCGCAGGCTCGGGCAACGCGCTTGCGGCTCTCGGCCTGACCGCGGGAACGACCAACGTCACTCCGCCGGCGCTGAGCGGCCAGACGCTCGATATCGCATCCACCGGCAACGGCACCGCCTCCGCGATCACGTTCGGCACCGCCGCCGGCGAGGTTTCGACGCTCAACCAGCTCAATACGGCGCTGGCGACCAACAACCTGCAGGCCAGCATCGATTCTTCCGGCGCGATCACGATCACGACCTTGAACAACGCGGCCTCATCGACGATCGGCGCGATCACCGGCACTGCAACGCCTTTCGCAAGTCTGGCTGCGGCGGCTCCGGTTGCCGACCCGAACTCGCAGTCGACCCGCAACAGCCTGGTCGCGCAGTACAACCAGGTGCTCGCGCAGATCGACACCACCTCGCAGGATTCCTCGTTTAACGGTATCAACCTGCTGAACGGCGACACCCTCAACCTGACCTTCGACGAAACCGGCGCTTCCAAGCTGGCCATTCAAGGTTTCACCTTCAACGATGCCGGTCTTGGCCTGTCGAGTCTGACGGCGGGCATCGACTTCCTGGACGGCAACTCCGCCAACTCGGTATTGGCGCAGCTCAACCAGGCCAGCACCACGCTGCGCACGGCGGCATCGAGCCTCGGCTCGAACCTCTCGATCGTCGAGATCCGTCAGGACTTCAACAAGAACCTGATCAACGTGCTGCAGACCGGCGCCTCGAATCTGACGGTCGCCGATCCGAACGAGGAAGCGGCCAACAGCCAGGCCTTGTCGACCCGCCAGTCGATCGCGGTCTCCGCGCTGGCGCTCGCCAACCAGTCGCAGCAGAGCGTGCTGCAGTTGCTGCGCTGACCTCGGCTCTCTGGAAACAGATTGAAACGGCGGGAAAAATCCCGCCGTTTTTGCTGTGCCGCACGACAGACAATACCCCGCGATTGCGGCGCCCCGCCTTTCCGTCACATTTGGAAGCTTATCGCTAACGTTATTTTAAAAGCGGCCAAGTATAAAACATGGGCAGTTCGAAGCCCCGGTCTGCACAGTTCCCCGTTGAGGTTCGTGAATGTCCAACGCAGCCAAGGCCTACGCTCGCACTGCCCAGGTTTCTTCGTCTCCCCGTGATATTGAAGCGCAGACCCTGCTGATGGCGGCGCGCAAACTGGTTGAAGTCCAAAATGACTGGAAAGGCCCGGACAAGCGAATGCACGCCGCGCTTCTGTTCAATCGTCGGCTTTGGACCATTTTCATGAGTGCCGTGGAGAGCGACGACAATCCCCAGCCGGTCGAAGTCCGGCAAAACATCAGGAACATCGCGCTGTTCGTCATGCAGCGCACCATCGAGTTGCAGACTCGATCCGAGCCCGGAAAAGATGCAGTCGCTGATCGACATCAACTCGAACATTGCCGCCGGCTTGGCGGGCAGGGCGTAACCCACAGCCGGCGCCGGGCCGTCTTTCGCGCGGCCGAACCTGCTCACCGCGATGACCGCGGCGCTCCAGATCGGGACATGAAACTCAGGCCTTGAGGTCGGTCGCGAGAGGACGTGCGGGCTGGTCTTTGGCCAGATCGATGGCGTGAAAATAGGCCCGGCGACGCAGCGTCGCATCGTCCGGATACTGCTCCACCACCTGATCGTTATTGCTGTTGACCACCTGATAGACGATCGAGGCCGCGGCCTGATCGAAGAAAGCCTGGTGCGATACGTAGTCGCTCGCCGACTGCAGATCGTTGCGCGCGGCGGTGCCCGCGTCCACGGCGGTGACGCTCTGGCTCGCGGGCAGTTGGGTGGCCACGGCGTTTTGCGCCGCCACGCTTGCGGGTTGAGCAACGGATATTGCAGCCGGCGACCCCACCGGCTTGATGCTGAAATCGATACTCATGGCAGCCTCCTGGCTTTCCTCGAGTCTAATCCCAGCCCCTCCGTGTGCAATTATGACCGGGACGTCTCAACGCCCGGTTAGAGAATGCGGTGAACGTCGCGCTGATGCCGACGCGAAAATTTTATGCAATTCGCGGCGCGTGGTCGCCGCGATCGGGCCTGCGCCTCAGAGCGAGCGGCTGACCGTGAGCGGGGCGATGTGGCGTGGACCCGGCGCGGCGCGCCGTCCGGCCGCGGTGTAGGTGTTGGGGATATTGCGGCGCTGCATCTCGGTGTTGACGCCGCGCACAATGCTCTCGGAAACCGCGTGCGCCGTCGCCAGCACCGTGAGATTGACCTGCAGCATCGAGCGAAACACGTCATGATGGCGGTGCAGCGTGGTCAAAAGCTCCGGCGCGGTCTGCGACAGGTATTTCTGGCTGGCCTTCAGATACGCGATCGCGCCGGCATAGCGATGCGACAGCTCCGTTTTCTTCGCCACCGACGCCATCGCTTCGCGGACCTTGCCGGCGCGAACCAGTTCGGTCTCGCGCTCGATCACGCCGAGCAGGGCACTCATGACCTCCATCAGGGTCTCGGCGAGCTGGCGTGCCTCGGCCGGCGTCGTCGCCATCGGAATCGGTGGCGGCGCCGGTTGCCGCTGCGGATGCTGATTCATGTCGGTTTTCCCTGGGTCTGGCCGGATGTTTTGGCTTGCTGCAGAATCAGCTCGCGATACACGTCCTTGGAAATTCCGATGCCGCCGGCCTTGGCGAAGGACTTGGAATACTGTTCGGTCAGCATCGAGCGCCACACGCCGGTGCCGGGCGTATCGCCGAACGGGCCTTCGCCCTTGAGGCCGCTGGTCATCTGGGCAAACATCGAATTGAGAAACATCGCCTCGAAATCGGTCGCTGTCTTCTGCGCCTTGGCCTGCGCCTGCGGCGAGACCTTGTTCAACGCCTGCGCGAGCTCAAGATCGGGGCGGCCGGCATAGGTCGGGATCGCGGCGTTGGCGACCGGGCGGCTGGAGATGCTGTTGAGCCCGGTCTGCATCACATCACCTCGATATCGGCCTCGATGGCGCCCGCGGCCTTGATGGCCTGCAGGATGCCGATCAGGTCGCGCGGCCCGATACCGAGTCCGTTGAGGCCGTCGACGAGCTGTTGCAGCGATACGCCGTCCTTCACCAGCGCGAATTTCTTGCCGTCCTCGGTCACCCCGACACGCGAATTCGGCGTCACCACGGTTCGTCCGCGCGACAGTGGATTGGGCTGGCTGACCTGCGGGCTTTCGGAGATCGTCACGGTGAGATTGCCCTGGGCGACCGCGACGGTGGCGACGCGGACGTCGCGGCCCATCACGATGATGCCGGAACGTTCGTCGATCACGATCTTGGCGGCGAGGTCCGGTTCGACCTGCAACTGCTCGATCTCGGTCAGGAAGGCGACGACGTTGCCCTTGAATTCCGGAGGGATCGAGAGCTGCACGGTCGACGGATCGATCGGCTCGGCGCATTTGGCGCCGAGATAGTCGTTGACCGCGGAGGCGATGCGCTTGGCGGTGGTGAAATCGGCGTTGCGCAGCGCGAGCCGGACATTGGGCAGGCGGTTGAGCGCGAATTCGATTTCGCGCTCGATGATCGCGCCATTGGCGATGCGGCCGACCGTCGGCACGCCGCGGACGATCTTGGCAGCTTCGCCCTCGGCCTGAAAGCCGCCGATCGCGACCGAACCCTGGGCCACCGCATAGACGTTGCCGTCGGCGCCGAGCAGGGGGGTGACGAGCAGGGTGCCGCCCTGCAGATTCTTGGCATCGCCGAGCGAGGATACCGTGACATCCATCCGGGTGCCCTGGGTACCGAACGCAGGCAAATTGCCGGTCACCATCACGGCGGCGACGTTGCCGGTGCGGATGGTGGCGCCGCGGATGTTGACGCCCATGCGCTCGAGCATCGCCTGCAGCGACTGCTTGGTGAAGGGAATGTTATTCAGGGTATCGCCGGTGCCGTTCAGCCCGACCACCAGGCCGTAGCCGACCAACTGGTTCTGTCGCACGCCCTCGATATTGGCGAGATCCTTGATCCGCGAGGTTGCGGCCGCCGGAACGGCGGACACCGCCAACGCCAGCAGCACGGCGCAGACCACCTTGAACACTCTCGCCCGATAGACGCTTGACATCCTCTGCTCCCCGCTGAGGTTTGGCCCGGATGCGCGCCACTCCCATGACGGCGATCCGGCGTTAACCATGCGAACCCCGTGCCACCGCCGTCTTCCGGTGCATCACATTGAATTTATTGGATAAATCTTTTTGCGTGCGGGCGCCGCCGGAGGTCGCCGCAGTGGCGAAACTGCCCGTGGCGGCAGATTTTGCCGAGGCATTTACACTCCATTAACCATAACCGGGCGAAGCTGCCGCACACCCCCCGCGAGAACCAACGATGCGCATTTACGGACCGAACGGCACCACTCTCGGGTCTCCCGCCGCCAGCACCCGGCGAATCAGCGCGACCGGCTTTGCCCTGCCGGAAGATGCGGCATCGGTCCCCGAGAGCCGCGGCCCGAGCGCGCCCAAGGCGGCGGCCAACATCGACGCGCTGCTGGCCATGCAGGGGGTGGAGGATCCGCTGGAGCGCCGCAAGCGCTCGGTGCAGCGCGGCAAGGGGGCGCTCGATGTGCTGGACGACCTCAAAATCGGCCTGCTGGCCGGGAACCTGCACACGTCCACCGTAAGCCGGCTGCGGGACGCCGCCGCCAACCTCAAATCGACGTCCGGCGACCCCGGCCTCGACGCGGTGCTGTCCGAGATCGAGTTGCGGGTCGAAGTCGAATTGGCCAAGGCCGGCCAGTTCTGACGCCGTCCGGTATCCTCCATCCGCACAGGTTCCTGCGGGAAAACCGCCGCGGTGCCCGGTTTCCGGCCCGGGCCCGATATTGTCTGTCACAACCCGCCGCTATATAAGGCGCGCGCGGACGGACCCTTTTTCGCCCGCCTTGCACGTACAGATGGGCTGGCCTTGGAAAAGTTGAAGACTTATCGACCCTCCGAAAAAGAGCCTTTCATGAACGACCGCCAGCGCGATTACTTTCGCGCCAAGCTGCTGGCGTGGAAGGACGAGATCCTGAGGGAATCGAGGATCACGCTGCAGACCCTCCAGGAAGAGAACGTCAATCATCCCGATCTCGCCGATCGCGCGTCCTCCGAGACCGATCGCGCCATCGAACTGCGCGCCCGCGACCGCCAGCGCAAGCTGATCTCCAAGATCGACGCGGCGCTGCAGCGGATCGAGGACAATACCTACGGCTATTGCGAGGAGACCGGCGAGCCGATCTCGCTGAAGCGCCTCGAAGCCCGCCCGATCGCGACCCTGTCGGTGGAAGCGCAGGAGCGCCACGAAAAGCGCGAGAAGGTCTACCGCGACGAGTAGTGGAAGGCGCCGGCCGGCTTGGCCGACCGTTCGAGCCCGTCGTGCGCCTTCGTCCAGCACGCGTTTTGCCCCGGGTGATACGTCATCGCTCGCAATGGCAAAAAAAGCGAATTGTTTTCAGGGTGTTGGCGATTTCGTTTCAAGGAACGGGAGAGCCTGAAAGGTTGGCCAGGTGTTCGGGATCATCGCTCAGTGCGAGCGTGAACGGGCGCCTGCATCTGTTGAGGAAACAGTGATAAGCGTCGGCAAATGAACAGGATTTCCGGGGCCGCGCAGCTTATCGCCGCGACCCGCCGCAACCGTGCGCCGCTGCGCTCGCTGCCGGCCGATCTCGCGCCACGGGACGAGGCCGAGGGATACCGTACCCAGCGCGCCGTGCACGATTTGCTGCTGCCACATTGCGGCGCCATCGTCGGATTCAAGATCGGCTGCACCAGCGCGGTGATGCAGCAATATCTGGATATCCCGCATCCCTGCAGCGGCGGGGTATTCGCCAGGGGCGTTCACGACAGCGGTGCGTCGCTGCGGGCGGCCGACTTCGTCCACGTCGGCGTCGAATGTGAAATCGCCGTTCGGCTCGGGCGCGATCTCGCATCATCGCAGGCACCGTTCACGGCCGACACGGTCGCGCCGGCGATCGAGGCCTATCTGCCCGCGATTGAAATCGTCGATGACCGTTACGTTGACTGGCAAACCCTGGGCGCGCCGACGCTGGTCGCCGACGATTTCTTTGCCGCCGGCTGCGTGATCGGGCAGCCCGTCGCGCGTTCCGCCGCACCTGATCTGCTCGATGTCGCCGGCCGTGCCGTGATAAACGGGGCGGAGGCGGGGCGGGGCAGTGGCGCCGACGTGCTCGGCCACCCGCACCACGCTTTGGCCTGGCTCGCCAATCATCTCGCCGCCGGCGGCAAGGGCCTGTATGCCGGGCAGTTGGTGCTGACCGGAAGCCTGGTGAAGACGGTCTGGCTCGCCGCCGGCGATGCCGTCGAAATCGAGCTGTCGGGGCTCGGCAGGGTATCGGCGGAGTTCCGCCTCTGATCTCGCGCCTGCGCGCAGCGAAAGCCCGGCGCAGCCTCTCTCGGTCCGGAGCAAAAAAGCCGCGGCCTCCGCCAGGGGAGCTGACGGAGGCCGCGTAGAACATCTCACTGCGCCCAGGTTCGCGGGTGAGATGTGGGAGCTCGTTGGGCGAGGATCAGAACGGCAGCAGCACGTCCATCACCTGTTGGCCGTAGCGCGGCTGTTGTACGTCGGTGATCTGGCCGTGGCCGCCATAGGCGATGCGGGCCTGGGCGATCTTGCTGGAATTGATGGTGTTGTCGCTCTGGATGTCCTCGGGGCGGACGATGCCGGCGACGATCAGCTCGCGCATTTCGAAATTGACCCGGATCTCCTGCTTGCCTTCGACCACCAGATTGCCATTCGGCAACAATTGGGTGACGACGGCGGCAATGTTGGTAGTGAGGCTCTCCTGGCGCTGGATCGAACCCTTGCCGTCGGTCGACGCGGTGGCGTCTGCGGTCAGCAGCCGTCCGGGCAGCGCGGTGGTCTTGCCGGTTAGCAAGTTGCTGCCGAGGAAAGCGGTTATGCCGGAGTCTTCGGTAACGGTGCGGCTGCGCTGGGTCTCGTTGGCGAAATTGGCCTGATCGGTGATGTTCACGGTCACGGTGAGCAGATCGCCGATCTGGTGCGCGCGCTGATCCTTGAAGAACGACCGCGAGCCGTTCCGCCACAGCGAATTGGCGTTGTAGGAAACCGCTTCCGGTTTCGGCATCGGCATCTGCACCGGCTTGTAACCGGGCTGCGCCGTCGGATTTTCAATCGCCGACAGCTTCGGCTGCTCGCCGATCTGGGAAAGGCGGTCAATCGACGAACAGCCGCCCGCGACGCTGACGATGGTCAGCAAGGTGCCGGTGAGGGCGATACGATTGATACTTGAGGTGTACATGACCGTTACTCGGCTTTTGCAGCGACTGGCGAACCGTTGCTGGCGGTGACTGAAATGGCCGCGGTGTCGGCCGACCCGACCCTGGATGGGTCTGCGGCTGCGCGAAGACGCGGCGTTGCGACTGTAATCGCTACCTGTCCGCGGCCGATCACGGCCCCGGATATCGTGCGTTTGGATTGCAGGTTGAGCACGCTGACGATGTCGCCTTCGGCACCGTTGTCCAGCGCCTTGCCGCGGATGGTGAGATAGAGGCCGGCGGCTTCGTAGGTCAACGTGACATTCTCGTCGCGCTGCACCAGATCGGGTTTGGCGAGATCGGCGGTCCGCAGCGCCTGGCCGGCGCGAAGCTGCCTGCGCATCTGCATCCCGACCACCTGGCCGGGCGCGGCGGGATCGCTGCCGACCTCGGCTTTCGGGCGCCGCTCGGGAATCACGTCGGAGGATTTCAGGACCTCGTTGCGTTCGACGTTGTGGGTCAGCACCGCGGCTTCGACGGTTTCGATCGCGGTGCCGGTAAAGCGCAGTTTGGCCGGCGCCGCGCTGCTGTCGTTGGCAATCTCGAAGCTGACGTCGAAGCGGCCGCTGCGCGGCTCATATCGGGTCGAAACCGGCTGCAGCGGGCCGGTGTTCGAGGCGTCGAGCTGGATATCCTGGACTTCGCGGTCGAATGTCAGGCTGAGATTGGCGGCATCGCCGAGGCCGTTGCGGTGTTCGAGCGCATGTGCGACCTGGAGCCGCATTTCGCCGGCCTCGATGGAGCGCGACAGCCGCGTCACGGTGACCGCCTTGATGTCCCTGGTATCGACGCCGATCACCTGATGCGCCTGCAACGCGGCGATCACCTGCGCGGTCGGCAGCGAGCCGGTGGTGCCGAGATCGGGCGCCCGGTAGATCGCGATTTGCGCCGATGTGCCGGCATTGTCGATCATGTCGCCGATCCGAACCACGTCGCCGGCGACGGCGACGCTGGCATGAAGCACGGGAACGGCGATCGGCTCCTCCCGGCTCTGGGCCGATGCGGCCACCGGGGCCGCCACCAGCAGGGCGGTTGCGAGCAGAACGGAGCGAACGAACATGGTCAACTCCTTCATCGGAACAGCGCGGAGGTGGTTTGCAGCATCTGGTCGGCTGCGCTGATTACCTTGGCGTTCATTTCGTAGGCGCGTTGCGCCGCGATCAGGTTCGACATCTCGGACACGACGTCGACGTTCGACTGCTCGAGGCTTCCTTGCGTGATGTTTCCATAGCCTTCGGCGCTGGCGAGCCCGTCCTGCGGCGGGCCCGATGACGGCGTGTCCTGATACAGATTGTTGCCGACCGGCAGCAGCCCGGCCTTGTTGATGAATCGCGTGAGACCGATCTGGCCGATGATGGTCGAGGTCGTCGATCCCGGCAGCGTCACCGAAACCTGACCTTGCGCATTGACCGTCAGGCCGGAAGCATTCTGCGGGATCGTGATCGCGGGCTGCACCAGATTTCCCTGGGCATTGACGATGCGGCCCTGGTTATCCATCTGGAAGGTGCCGTCGCGGGTGTATTGAAAGGTGCCGTCCGGCATCTGGATCTTGAAGAAACCTTCGCCGGTGATGGCGAGATCGAGATCGTTGCCGGTCTGCGAAAGCGTGCCCTGGGTCATCGAGCGCGGCGTTCCGACCGTCTTGACGCCGCCGCCGATATCGATGCCTACCGGCAGGATGGTGCCCTGGTCCGACGACTGCGCGCCGACGCGGCGGACGTGCTCGTAAATCAGATCCTGGAACGCGGCGGTCTGTTTCTTGTAACCGGTGGTCTGCAGGTTCGCGATATTGTTGGAAATGACCTGGACGCTGAGTTCCTGGGCCGCCATTCCGGTCGCAGCAGTATGAAGCGCTTGCATTTGGTTTCTCCCGAATGGCCGTTAGGTTGGAACGTCGGCGAGTTTTTCGATCGCGGATTTGTGCAGATCGCTCTCCTGCTGCAGCATCGTCGCAATCTGCGTATAGGCGCGCGTCACCTCGATCATGCGGCTCATCTCCGCAACCGCATTGACGTTGGATTTCTCGATGTAACCCTGCTGGAGCTGCGACTTGGTGTCGGCCTGCGCGGCGCCTTCGCCGGCCGAATAGAGGTTCGAGCCTTCCTTCAGCAGCTTCTGCGCGTCGGCGAAACTCACCAGCCGGAGTTTGCCGCGCTGCGCATCGGTTCGCCCGCTGCCCTCCACCACCGTGACGGTGCCGTCGGGCGATACGTTGACGTCATGGTCGGTCGGCTGCAGCACGATCGGCCCGCTGCCGCCGAGAACCGGATCGCCTGCCGCCGTCACGAGCTGGCCCTGGTTGTTGAGTTGCAGTCCGCCATCGCGGGTGTAGCGCTCGCCGGCGGCCGTCTGCACCACCAGGAAGCCGTTGCCGGCGATCGCGAGGTCCAGCGGATTCTTGGTTTGCTCGGTAGGGCCCTGCGAAAAATCGCGGAAGGTGCCGCGGTCCTGCACGTAGCTGACGCGGCGGTCGCTGCCGACGAAGTTGTCTTCGTGCGCGCCCGGCATCAGATATTCTTCAAACAGCGACGTATCGGCCTTGAAGCCGGACGTGTTGACGTTCGCGATGTTGTTGGCAACGACATCGAGCTGTCGTTCCAGGATCGTCTGCCGCGAAAGTCCGATGAGAAGCGCGTTCTCCATCGATGGTTCTCCCCTGAATGAGCCGCAAGCCGAAACCCTCCCAGGTTTGTTTGCGGATCCTGCGAACCGCCAGGCTCTCCCAAGCCGCGGTTCGCAGAGCATCAGAGCGAAACCCGTGCCAGTTGAGAAAACATATATTATGCAATGGCTTAGGTGTTCCGCGGGGGCAGCCGCCGCACGGCAATAAGGTCTTGTTGACCATGTTTGCCCGGCAACTTTTTCCTAGTCCACGGGCAAACGAAAGATTCCGTTAACCATTATTCCCTTAGCGTCCGCAGCTAGATAGCGCGTGTGCGCGGGCGGCATTGTTTCGCGTCGGAAGCCTGCCTGGCGGCATCCATTTCACTCGGAACCGGGGCGGGCGATGGCAGACAAAGATCAGGCAGAGGGCGAAGCCGCCGAAGCTGCGCCGGCCGCGCCCAAGGGCAAGCTGAAGCTGATCATCGCGGCCGCCGGAGTCCTGCTCATCCTCGGTGGCGGCGCGGGCTGGTTCTTCCTGTTCCGTCATCACGGCGAAGAG
Organism: uncultured Alphaproteobacteria bacterium; assembly: GCA_963748165.1. Classification (GTDB taxonomy): domain Bacteria; phylum Pseudomonadota; class Alphaproteobacteria; order Rhizobiales; family Xanthobacteraceae; genus Bradyrhizobium. The sequence continues at coordinate 66,116 of CAVVIM010000021.1, read as the reverse complement.
GTGCACGCCGAGGCGCCGCCGCCGAAGCCGCCGGTCTTCGTCGAGGTGCCGGACATGCTGGTCAACCTCGTCGGCGCGCCGGGCGAACGGGTGCAATATCTCAAGGTCAAGGTCGTGCTTGAGGTCAAGGAAGAGAAGCAGGCCGAGGCGATCAAGCCGACGATGCCGCGGGTCGCCGATATCTTTCAGACCTATTTGCGCGAGCTGCGGGCAAGCGACCTCAACGGTTCCGCGGGTCTGTTTCGCCTGAAGGAGGAATTGACCCGGCGCGTCAACGCCGCGGTCTCGCCAAGCCAGGTCAGCGCGGTACTGTTCAAGGAAATCGTGGTTCAGTGACGGGGCGGATTTAGCATCATGGCGGGCAACGACCAGGTCGACCAGGACGCCATCGCAGCGCAATGGGAAGCGTCGCTGGATTCCGAGGATCCGGCGCAGGCGGCGGAAGCGGCAGCAGCCAACGAACTCTCCGGCACCATGGCGGTGCAATGGGCCGCGATGGTCGAAGACGGCGGCCGCGACTTCGGCGGCGGCAAGAACAACGGCGAACGGGTTCTGTCGCAGGAAGAAATCGACAATCTGCTCGGGTTCAGCGTTGGCGATGTCAACGTCGATGACAATTCGGGCATTCGCGCCATCATCGATTCGGCGATGGTGTCCTACGAACGCCTGCCGATGCTCGAAATCGTGTTCGACCGGCTGGTGCGGCTGATGACCACCAGCCTGCGCAACTTCACGTCGGACAACGTCGAAGTCTCGCTGGACCGCATCACTTCGGTGCGGTTCGGCGACTACATGAACTCGATTCCGCTGCCGGCGGTGCTGTCGGTGTTCAAGGCCGAGGAATGGGAGAATTTCGGCCTCGCAACCGTGGATTCCAGCCTGATCTACTCGATGATCGACGTTCTGCTGGGCGGTCGCCGCGGCCAGACCTCGCTGCGTATCGAGGGCCGTCCCTATACCACCATCGAAACCAACCTGGTCAAGCGGCTGGTCGAAGTGGTGCTGTCCGATGCCGAGCAGGCGTTCAGGCCGCTGTCGCCGGTGACCTTCAGCATCGATCGGCTGGAGACCAATCCGCGCTTCGCCGCCATCAGCCGCCCCGCCAATGCCGCCATTCTGGTGCGGCTGCGCATCGACATGGAAGACCGCGGCGGCAATATCGAGCTGCTGCTGCCCTATGCGACCATCGAGCCGATCCGCAACGTGCTGTTGCAGATGTTCATGGGTGAGAAGTTCGGCCGTGATCCGATCTGGGAAGGCCATTTCGCCACCGAAGTCGCGCAGGCCGAGATCTCGGTCGATGCCGTGCTCTACGAGGCCGATATCCCGCTCAAGCAACTGATGAAGCTGAAGGTCGGCGATACCCTGCCGCTGGAAATGCGCGCCGACGCGCTGGTGGCGGTACGCTGCGGCAGCGTGACCCTGACCGAAGGCCGGATGGGCCGGGTCGGCGATCGCGTCGCCATTCGCGTCACCAAGCCGCTGCGCAAGCCCAATACGACCTTCGCGATGTTCGAGAAGGCCGACGAACAGACCAAATTGATGGAGGCCCAATAAGTCATTCATTAGGATTGGCGATCGAGAGCCTGGTGGCAATCTTGCTAATGATCACGATCGGTTATTGCATGCTGCTGAACAAGCGGTTGAAGCGCCTGAAGGCGGACGAGAACTCGCTGAAGGCGACGATCGCGGAGCTGATCACCGCGACCGAAATCGCCGAACGCGCCATCGGCGGCCTCAAGCATACGGTTCGCGACGTCAACGTGAATCTCGGCGAACAGCTCGAAGCCGCGGGCCAGATGTCGCTGCAGCTCAAGAAGCAGCTCTCGGAAGCCGAAAATGTCGTCCGGCGGTTGTCCAAAATCGCGCTCGCCGCGCGACCTTCCGCCGAGGCGGAGCCGAAGCCCACGGTCGCCACGATATCGCCGGCCAAGGCGGTGGCCGCGGCGGCACAGGCGTTTTCCGAGCGCAGAAGGACTGATGGCCTCGCCGCATGAAATCTGTCCGTGACATTCGCGTCATTCCGGTCGTGGTGGTCGCGATCTTCGGCTTTGCCGTTTTGAAGATCGCCGGCCTCGTCATCGACGGCGGATACGTGTTCGACTATCAGCCGGACCCGAGCCAGCGCTCCTGGGCGCAGAGCGCCCTCAACTTCCCGACCGGCAAGGGCGACCCCGCCGATATCACCGGCTCGGTCGATGACAAACCCAAGGAGGAAGCCGCCAAGCCGGAGGCGCCCAAGCCGGCGGCACCGGCCGTCGAAGCCGCGAAGCCCGACATGGTGTATCCGTCTCCGGAGCAGCCGATCTCCGCATCCGAGCGGGCGATCCTGGAGCGGCTGCAATCGCGGCGGCAGGAACTGGACGCGCGTGCGCGGGAAATGGATATTCGCGAAAGCCTGCTCAGGGCCGCGGAGAAACGCGTCGAATCGCGCGTCGAAGAACTGAAGGGTGTCGAATTGCAGATTTCGACCGCGACCGAACAGAAGAGCGAAGCCGAGGCCGCGCACTTCAAGGGCATCATAACCATGTATGAGGCGATGAAGCCCAAGGATGCCGCCAAGGTGTTCGACCGGCTCGAGATGCCGGTGCTGTTTCAGATCGCTTCACAGATCGCGCCGCGCAAGATGTCCGACATCCTCGGCCTGATGTCGCCGGAGGCGGCCGAACGACTGACGGTCGAGATGGCGCGGCGGGCCAGCCCCGACAAATCCGCGTCCGCCGAGCTTCCCAAGATCGAAGGCAAGATGTTGCCGCAAAAGTCCAACTGACGGGGAACCCGCCCAGGCCATCGCCGCGCGTAGAGGTAAACGGCGCGATCTCTACTTGGCGACGCGTAGCCTGGAGATCGAAGTAAAGATTTGCGCGAAGGCTGCAGAGATATCGCTCGGCTTCGTCAGCATGTAGAAGTTGCTCGCTCCGCTGGCACAGGACGGCAGTACGGCTGACGGTCCGGCGCCGTCGGTGTCGATCTGCACGGCATAGACGGTAAAGCCGCGGGGATCGCTCTTGATGTTGTTGCAAAGCGCTGTCATGCGCGCATCGACATCCGGGCTTTGGTCGTCATAGTCCCCGTACCAGCGGTCTACCGTGTTCAAGCCGTCGGTGAACAGGATGATGATGTGTTGGTATCTTTTGCCCGACGTCTCCGGCGGAGCGTTGAGCGGATCCTGTTGCAGCAGGGAAAACCAGCCCCATTGCAGGCCGATCGTCTGGTTGGTCGAGCCATTCGCGTACATCGAATCGATGGTGCTGTTGATCAGCGACCAGTTGTAGGTCAATGGCAGGATCGTTGTCTCCGGGCAGAATGGTTCCTGGTCGGCCAAAAACAGCGCAGAGACATTGCCGGTGGATGGTGGCGTTGCGTTGACGTCGTAGTCCCGGTCGCGGTCGGTCACGCAGCCGTTCCATTGCTGATGGCTCGGAGAGCCGACCTTGTGATTCCAGGAATAGCCATGGTCCTGGCATTGGGCCAGCGTCTCACTCCAGCCGTCGTCGCTGCACCAGGTCTGCTGCGAACTGGCGTAGTGCCATTCGTTGGGATCCCAGCGATCCCAGCGCAGCCAAGGCGTGTTGACGTACGAGGTGCCGACATTGACGTCGGTTTCGAACGGAATGACGGAAATGTAGACGTCTCCGGCGTTCGCGGCGAGTCCCGCGAGCTGGGTGACGAGAGTCTTGGCCGCCGTCTTGAGCGCGCCGATCTTGTTGTAGTCGTTCATCGAGCTGGTGTTGTCGAGGACAAGGGCGATGCGGAGCAGGTCGGTTCCCCAGGTTGTGGTCGAACTGACGTTGAAGCCCATCGTGGGATAGCCGGCCAGCTTCATGAAGTCGGTCGTAATCGCGCCCGAGCCGTTGAGCAGAATGGTCTGGCCCGCACCTGAGCCGCCCGGCGTGTAGGTGACGTTGATGGCAACGGACTGGGCGTCCGGATTGATATAGACGGCGGCAAAATAGGCTTGCGCCTTGGCACTGACCTGCGACGGCGTGATGGTGCCCGATGCCAGGTCCCTGGACAGCATCAGCGCCGTCGAATCGAGCGCGGCCTGCATGGCTGTCCGCGCCAGGCTGGCGCGGCTGTAGTCGACCGCCATGCCCACAAAGACCAGGACGGGAATGAGCGCAATCGCGAAAATCACCGCAATGTTGCCACGCCTGGATTCGACAAAATCCGCGGCGCAGCGACGTAGTCGCCGTAGCCGTGAGACCGGTTGCATCGCGTTTTCCGCATTGATCGAAACGTCCGAATGGGTCGAGGAGCGGACATTCGGCGTGTATTGAAGGAGACGCTCGACCTTAGAGAGCAACCCCCACGTGGCCCAAGCGGTTTTGCGTAGAACGAGTGAACGTCCGGTCGGCCATCGCGCGTTCGCGGGGAGAGCTTCGGCAACAGGCGCAGCCGAGCTGCGATCCCCGCGGTCGGACGATGTCGCCGGTCGAGCCGGCAGGCGCAGACGCAGGTCGGTAGCCGTGCTAGCGCCGAAATCAATGAGATGGCGTTAACAAGTCCTTAATTTGCCAATTCTAGATTCACCTGCGCGGACGAGCGCGTCCCGCTGCCGATCAGATCGGTGAACCGAAAGACCCATCGAACAATGGCGCGAACGGCTGCCGCTGGATTTTGGTCGCGAGTTCGCGCTGATGCGCGGACGGTCCGGCATGCGCTGCTGCGCCCATCGCGGCTTGCGGCGTGCCTGCTGCTGATCGGAACCATGACTTGCGGGACCTGCCGGGCGGATCCGGTCAAGGGCGAGGCCACGCTCTCGGCGGCCGGCGGCTACGCCCGGCTGGTGCTCAAATTCGCCGACGATGTCGAGTCCGAGGTCACCACGGCCGGCTCGATCCTGGTGATCCGCTTCAAGCAACCGGTGGATATTGCGGTCGACCAACTGTCCGACGCGGTGCCCGGTTATGTCACGTCGGCGCGGCGCGATCCCGACGGTTCGGCGATCCGGCTGTCGCTGGCGCGCCGGGTGACCGTCAACACCATGTCGGCCGGCGAACGGGTATTCGTGGATCTGTTGCCGGACACCTGGACCGGACCGCCTCCGAGCCTTCCGGCCGAGGTGATACGCGAACTGGCTGAACGCGCGCGCGCCGCTGAGCGCGCATTGCGTCTGCAACGCGCCGCGGCGGCGGCGCAGAAGCGGCCCCCGATTCGCATCCGCGCATCGGTGCAGCCGACCTTCGTCCGCTTCGTGTTTGAAATGCCGAACGGCGTCAACGTCTCGTCCGTGCTCAACGATCAGAAACTCACGCTGCAGTTCAACGCCGTGCTCAATTTCGATCTCGCCGACGCCAAGGTGGCGGCGCCGCCCAATGTCGCATCGATCAGTCAGAAGATCGACGGCGAAACCTCCGCGGTGGAAATCACGTTGATCGGCGATGTCGATGTCCATTCCTTCCGCGAGGACAAGAACTACATTATCGATGTCGCGTTCCAGCAATCGGGAAAATCGTCGGCGCTGTCGCCTGCCGCGGCGGCGTTGAATGCCGCCGCTGCGGCCATGCCGGCGCCCGCTGCCGCGCCAGTGGAAGCCGCGCCGGCCTCGCCGGAGAAACCTGCCGGCGAAATGCCGGTGCCGCAGAAGTCCGGCGAGGCGGCGGTGCCGCCGCCGGAAAAAATAGCCAAGACGGCCGACATCGCCATCAAGCCCGAAACGGCGCCGCCACCATCGCCGGCACCGCAAGCAACAGAGCCGGAGACACCGAAGCCCGCGCCGCCGGTCAGCGAAACGCCCGAGGTTCCGGCGCCGCCGCCGCCGAAGATCCTGGCGGCATCGCAGCCGCCGGCCGAAGCGAGGTCCGGCGACGACCCCGTCGCGGTTCGGACCGAGCGCGACAGCGATGGGCTGCACCTGACGTTTTCCTTTGCCATCGCCACGCCGGCGGCGTTGTTTCGCCGGGCCGACACGGTCTGGCTGGTATTTGATTCCACGACGCCGCTCGATATTGCGCCGATCCGCGGCAGCGACGGCTCCATTATCGCCGACGCCAGCCTGCTGCCGCTGGACAAGGGCGAGGCAATCCGTATTCGGCTCCGCCGTCCGCAAATGCCCGCGCTGGTGGGCAGCAATCAGGACGGCGTCGCGAGATGGACTCTCACCTTCGCCGATATGATGCAGGCGCCGACCGAACCTCTGATCGTGACCCGAAACATCTCCGATCCTGCGCACGCCAAGGTCACGGTGTCGCTGGCCAATCCGGGGCGTCTGTACCGGTTCGTCGATCCCGAGGTGGGCGATGCCCTGATCGTGGTGACGGCTCCGCCGCCGGTTCGCGGCTTCATCAAGCGGCAGGACTTTGTCGAACTGTCGCTGCTGGAATCGATCCACGGCATCGCGATTCACCCGAACTCCGACGATGTCACGGTCGAGGCTGCACCCGACAGGATCATCCTTGGCAGGCCCGGCGGCCTGACGTTGTCATCGGCCGACACCTCCGCCGATCGCGCGCCCACCGCGGTGCGGCCGATCTTCGACGTCGAGCAGTGGCGGGCGAATCAGCAGGCAGGCTTTATCGCGCGCGAGGACACGCTGATCTCCGCTGCGGCGGCCGCCGAACCCGAACGGCGCACGCCGGCGCGGATCGATCTGGCCCGCTTCTATCTGTCGCGCGCGATGTATCCGGAAGCCAAAGGCGTGCTCGATCTGGCGCTGGCGGAGGTCAAGCCGGGTCTGGAAGATCCGGTTGCGCTGATCGTGCATTCGGTCGCAAGCACCTTGATGGGTCGTCCGAGGCTTGGACTGAAGGATCTCGCCAGCGCCGCGATCGGCACCAAATACGATCCGGAGCTGTGGAAGGCGCTTGCCGACGCCCGGCTGGAAAAGTGGGCGGAGGCGCGGGAAAAATTCAAGAATGCCGAGTTCGCCATCACCGCGCTGCCGATCGACCTGCAGCGCATCGTGATATTGGCGGCGATGCGCGCGGCGATCGAGGTCCGCGACTATTCGGGTGCGGCGAAACGCGACAGCGATCTGCAGATCATCGGGCTTTCGCCCGAGCAGACGCCGGCAGCGGCGGTGTTGCGCGGCCGGCTCGCCGAAGCACTCGGCCACGAGGCGGACGCGGTGAGCGATTACCAGATGGCGGTGGATTTGGAAGATCGCGCCGCCGCCGCCGAAGCCGAGCTGTACCAGATTGCGCTGAAGCAGAAGCGCAACGAAATCAGCCAGGCCGACGCGTTGCGCGAACTGGAAACGCTTTCGGTGATGTGGCGCGGCGACGGCCTCGAGGTGAGGACGCTGGAAATGCTGGCGCGCCTCTATTCCGACGCGGGACGGTTTGCCGAATCACTGGCGGCGGTGCGGACCGCGACCAGGCTGGAGCCCAATTCCGAGCTCGCGCGACAGGGGCAGGACGAGGGGTCGGCCTTGTTCGCACAGATTTTCCTGGGGTCGAAGGGGGATGATCTGCCACCCGTCGACGCGCTGGCGATGTTTTACGAGTTCCGCGAATTCACGCCGATCGGGCGGCGCGGCGATGAGATGATCCGCCGGCTTGCGGATCGGCTGGTCGCGGTCGACCTGCTCGACCAGGCAAGCGAGCTGCTGCAGTATCAGGTCGATCACCGGCTGGAGGGCGCGGCACGGGCGCAGGTCGCAGCGCGCCTCGCCATGGTCTACCTCACCAGCCGCAAGCCGGACCGCGCCATCGCAGCGCTGCGCACCACGCGGATTTCCGATCTTTCCGGCGAACTGCGCCAGCAGCGGCTGCTGCTCGAGGCACGTGCGGAAAGTGACGTCGGCCGTCATGACCTCGCGCTCGACATCATCTCGAACATCAGCGGCAGGGAGGCGATCCGGCTGCGCTCCGACATCTATTGGGCGTCGCGGCGGTGGCGCGAGGCCTCCGAGCAGATCGAATTGTATTACGGTGATCGCTGGCGCGATTTCAGGCCGCTGAACGCGGTGGAGAAGGGCGACGTGATCCGCGCCGTGGTCGGCTATGCGCTGGCGGAAGACGCCATTGGCCTGGCGCGCTTCCGCGAGAAATATGCCCCCTTCATGAGCGGCGACGCCGACCGTGCCGCCTTCGAAACCGCGAGCAAGCCGGCGGCGGCGAGCAGCGCCGAATTCGGAGCGATCGCCAAGCTGGCGGCCAGCGTCGATACGCTCGACGGCTTCCTTCGTGAAATGAAAACGCGGTTTCCCGACGCGACCGCACGGGCGACGCCGCCGCCGGACATCGCCAGGGACGATCCGCCGACCGGTTCCTTGCCGGCGATCGTCGGATGAAGCCGGTCGCCGCCGCACGGTAGTGCACCGGGCGCGGCTTCGTCCCCTCGACAGATGGCCGCCGACGCGGCAACCTGCCTTGATGTCATCTCGGAGGATGCCGTCATCATGAGCAGGACCAGCAAGACCGAAGCCGAACTCATCGCGATGGCGAAAGCGGAGCTGAAAGTTCACGCCGATTGTCCGGACGGTATCGTCATCAGCGTGCTTCGAACCGCAGATTCCTGGAATTTCGCGCCAGCGCCGATGCGGCGACGGCTGCAAAGCCAGGCTACCCCGAATGCGTCGCGATGCTGGTTCAGATCGGCGATCATCTCGGCAAACAATATGATCTGAAGGGCTGAGCCGCCGTCGGGGAATCTGACCGGCGGCGCAATCCACCCTAACCGCCGTAGCTCCGCACCAGGCTTCCCGCCACCAGCGACCAGCCGTCGACCAAAACGAAGAAGATCAGCTTGAACGGCAGCGACACCACGACCGGTGGCAACATCATCATGCCCATCGACATCAGCACCGAGGCGACCACGAGATCGATGATCAGGAACGGCAGGAACAGCAGGAAACCGATTTCGAAAGCACGCTTCAACTCGGAGATCATGAACGCCGGCATCAGAATCCGCAGCGACATGTCGTCAGGCGTGGCCGGCGGCGGCTCGCCCGAGAGGTCCATGAACAGCTTGAGATCCTTTTCACGCACGTTCTTTTCCATGAACCCGCGCAGCGGTACGGAGGCGCGCTGCAGCGCCTCCTCGACGCTGATCTGGTTGGCGATCAGCGGCTTGATGCCATCGTCGTAGGATTTCTGCAGCACCGGGCCCATCACGAACGCGGTCAGGAACATCGCCAGCGCGATCATCACCGAATTCGGCGGGGCGGTCGCGGTGCCCATCGCGGTGCGCAGCAGCGACAGCACGACGACGATCCGCGTGAACGACGTCATCATGATCAGGATCGACGGCGCGATCGACAGCACGGTCAACAGCGCGATTAGCTGGATCGCGCGCTCGGTGACGCCGCCATTGCCCTGGCCGAGATTGATGCTGATGTCTTGCGCGAACGCCGGATCGGCCAGCGATCCGGCGGCAATCAGGGTGGCAAAAAATAAAACTCTACGCGGGGCTGACGCCGATCTCACGAAGGGGTCTTTGGACGGCCGAGCAATGATGCCATCTCGTCTTCAAGATTTTCTCGAAGCTGGTTTTCGGTGGCGGGGCGGCAACCGGCGGTGCCGTCGGTTCGGCGCGGGGCGGGCTGCGGACAGGCGGCGGCTCGGGGGCGACCGGCGGCGCGCCCACGCGCGGCTCGCTGGATTCCGCGGCCGGCCGGCGCAACGCCGCTTCCAGCCGCTGCGCCATCTCGGCAAGATTCTGGTCGGCCGAAGCTATCGCCGGGGCAGGCGGCGGCGGCGCGGCGCGTTCGGCGACGCGCACCGGCGGCGCCTTCGGCGCTTCGCTCGGCCGCGACGGCCGCGGCATGATCGGCTCGCTGCGCGGCATCACTCGGGGCGGCAGCGGCTCGTTGCGCTGTTCGGGCCGCGGCTCGGCCCGGCCACCAAGCGGCTCCGGCATGAACCCGGACAACGGATCGCTGCGCCGTTCCGGCACCGCCGGAGCCGGGCGGCGCAGTTCGTCGGCAAATGACGGCCGGGCCGGCCGCGGCGGTTCGGCCATTTGCGGCTCCGGATGGTCGAAGCCATCGGTTCGCGCCCCGTCGCCATCGCTCCAGCCGGGATCGGGCAGCGGCGCCACCCGGGGCTGAGGTTCGGTGCCGGCAACGGCCGGCCGGGGCGACATCTGATCGCGTGTGGCGGTGGCGCGCACGATATTGGGTTCCACGACGATGTCGGTCGGGCCGCCGATCATCAGCAGATGTTCGATATTGTCGCGTCGTACCAGCACAAGCCGCCGGCGGCCGTCAACGGCGGCGGCATCGATCACCGCCAGCCGCGGCATCCGTCCGCGATTGGCATTGGCACCGAGGCGGTTGCCGGCGAATCGGCGCACCAGCCAGGCCGCCGCGCCGATCAGCGCCAGAACGGCCACGAATGCGAAGAAGAACGTCAGTGCCTGCATGTTCGGTCCCTGGCCCACAAGGCTCTCCTCAAATTCCCATTGCCGCCGATGCGGACCCGCAAGTCCGTCAAACGGCGAAACAAGCGCAAAGCAGCCTTATTTCTTAATTCCCCACGGCAAAACCTGCCGTCACGCCTCTCTAATAGACCAAGAATTGCTTGGGCCAAAACGACTTCTGAGTCGCCAAAACGCGTCGTGCGGCTGGTTAACGCAGCTTTCGTGGCGAAAATGCGCTCGACCGATGCCGCATCGCATTCCGCACCGGGCGCACCGCCATCCGCGGCGAGGCCGCTCTTAACCCGTTGTTAACCATACAGGCGGCAAATTCTGCCTACCTCGGGGGGCGTTATCCCCGGCAACGGCGAGCGGAGGCTTGCGATGTCGATCAGCGATTTTCCGGTGTTGGCGGCACTGCGCACCAAGATGCAGTGGCACCAGGAGCGGCAGCGCGTGCTGTCTGAAAACGTCGCCAATTCGGACACGCCGAATTTCAAGCCGCGCGACCTGGTTGAGCCGAAATTCGACAGCAAGGGCGCGGCGGTCGGCGGGGCCGGGGGGTCGCTCGCCATGCTGCGCACCAGCGCCGCTCATATCGCCCCGCCAGACGCGGCAGACAGTTTTGCGGCGAATCACAGCGGCATTTTCGAAACCAGGCCGGCCGGCAACGCCGTCAATCTCGAGGACCAGATGCTCAAGGTCTCCGCCAACCAGATGGACTATGCGGCGGTCACCTCGCTCTACAGCAAGAGCCTCAGTCTTTTGAAGACCGCGATCGGCAAGGGCTGAGACCGGATAGCGCGGGAGCAGGGATATCATGGCAGACGACGCAAACGATTTCGTCCGCTCGATGGGCATCGCAACCTCCGGCCTGCGCGCGCAGGCGGGGCGGATGCGGGTGATATCGGAAAATATCGCCAATGCGGACTCCACGGCCTCGACCGCCGGCGGCGATCCCTACCGGCGCAAGGTACCGACATTTTCCGCGACGCTGGATCGCACGCTCGACGCCCAGGTGGTGGGCCTCGGCAAGGTGCTGCCCGATACGTCGGCCTTTCGCGTCAAGCACGAGCCCAGCAATCCGGCGGCCGATGCTGCCGGCAACGTCAAATATCCCAACGTCAATCCGCTGATCGAAATGACCGACATGCGCGACGCGCAGCGATCCTACGAGGCGAACCTCAACATCATCAGCGCGACGCGCCGGATGGTTCAACGCACGCTCGACATCCTCAAGTCCTGAACTGGAACCTGAACCATGGCCTCACCCACAGTCGCCGCAAACGCCTATGCCAGTCTTGCCCGCATGATGGATTCCGGCGCCGCCGCCAAGGGTCCGGAAGCCGCCGGCCCCTCGTTCGGTTCGGTGCTCAAGGATGCGGTCGGCAGCGTCATCGATGCCGGTCGCAAATCCGACGCGCAGACCGTGGCGATGGCGTCCGGCAAGGCCAACGTCATGGACGTGGTGACGGCGGTGGCGGAAACCGACGTCGCGGTCTCGACGCTGGTGTCGGTGCGGGACAAGGTCATCTCGGCCTATGAAGACATCATGAAGATGGCGATCTGAGTTTTCGAAACGTCGTCATTCCGGGGCGATGCGACGCATCGAACCCGAAATCTCGAGATTCCGGGTTCGCGCTGACGCGCGCCCCGGAATGACCACTTCAAAAAACAACCCGAGCGAGGCAGAAAATGACCGGTGCTGAAACTCTCGATGTGGCGCGCGATGCGATCTGGACCATCGTGGTGGTGTCGTCGCCGCTGATGGTCGTCGGCCTCGTGGTCGGCGTCGTGGTGTCGCTGTTCCAGGCACTTACCCAGATCCAGGAGCAGACGCTGGTATTCGTGCCGAAAATCCTGGCGATCTTCGTCACCCTGCTGCTGGCGCTGCCGTTCATGGCGGACGCGCTGCACAGCCACATGATGCGGATAACGTCGCGAATCATAGGCGGTTGATGCACTATGCGTGAACCATGCGCATCGATGTCTCGCTGCTTCCCGCACTCGCCGCCGCCTTCATGCTGGTGTTCGCCCGCGTCAGCGCCATGGTGATGCTGTTGCCGGCGCTTGGCGAGTCCAACATTCCGGTTCGCATCAAGCTTTCGATCGCGCTACTGCTGACGCTGATGATCCTGCCGCTGCACCGCGCCGCCTTCCACGTCGACATGCAGTCGCTGACGCCGCTGCTGGTGCTGATGGTCCGCGAGATCATCATCGGGGTCGTGCTCGGGGCCACCGCGCGGGTAACGCTCTCGGCATTGCAGGTCGCGGGGGCGGTGATAGCCCAGCAAATGGGACTGGGCTTCGTCACCGCGGTCGATCCGACCCAGGGCCAGCAGGGCGTCGTGGTCGGCAATTTCCTCACCATGCTCGGCGTCACGCTGCTGTTTGCCACCGACAGCCACTATCTCGTCATCGCGGCGCTCAATGACAGCTACGCCATCTTCTCGCCCGGCGAGGTGATGCCGAGCGGCGACGTCGCCGCGCTCGCCACGCGCGCTTTCTCCGCCGCCTTCAAGATCGGCATACAATTGTCTGCACCGTTTCTGGTGTTCGGCCTCGTCTTCAATATCGGGCTCGGCGTGCTGGCGCGTCTGATGCCGCAGATGCAGGTCTATTTTGTCGGCGTGCCGCTGTCGATCCTTGCCGGTTTCCTGATTTTCGCGCTGGTGCTGGCCGCGATGATGGCAACCTTCCTCGGTTATTTCGTCGGCGTGATGCACGATTTGACGCCCTAGCTGAAAGCCTGATCGATGGCCGACGAGAACGACACAGCCGACAAGACAGAAGACCCCACGCAAAAACGGCTGGATGAGGCCCATGATCGCGGCGATGTCGCGAAAAGCCAGGAGGTCAACACCTGGTTCATGATCGCCGGGGCGACGCTGGTGCTTTCGTCGTTTTCCGGATCCATCGGCGGCATCCAGGCGCCGCTGCGCAACCTGATCGCCAATTCATGGATGTTCCGCACCGACGGGCCAAGCCTGCTCGCGCTGACGCAAAAGCTCGAATACCTGCTGATCGCTGCACTCGGCGTGCCGTTCCTGATGCTCATGATCGCGGCGATCGCCGGCAACCTGCTGCAGCACCGGCCGGTCTGGTCCGGCGAGTTGCTGAAGCCGAGTTTGAGCAAGATTTCACCGGCCTCGGGAGCCAAGCGGATCTTCGGCAAGCAGGCGGCAGCGAATTTCGCCAAGGGCATTTTCAAACTGGTTGCGCTCGGCACCGTGATGATGGCGATCCTGTGGCCGGAACGCGATCGCCTGGCAGCGATGATGCAGTTCGACCCGCAGACGATACTGGGCATCATCGTCACCCTGACGCTGCGGCTGCTGGGCGCCGTGGTGGCGATGCTCGCGGTGGTCGCGATCGCGGACTATTTCTTCCAGTACCGGCAGTGGTACGAGCGGCAGAAGATGTCGCTGCAGGAGATGAAGCAGGAATTCAAGCAGGCCGAAGGCGATCCGCACGTCAAGGGCCGGATCAGGCAGTTGCGGCATGCGCGCATGAAGAAGCGCATGATGACCGCGGTTCCCAAGGCCTCGGTGATCATCACCAACCCGACCCATTACGCGATAGCGCTTTCCTACGAACGCGGCATGTCGGCCCCGGTCTGCGTCGCCAAGGGCGTCGATCTGATCGCGCTCAAGATCAGGGAAATCGCCAGGGCGCACGATATTCCGATCGTCGAAAACGTGCCGCTGGCGAGGGCGCTGCATGCCACCGTGGAAATCGACGACGAGATCCCGGTGGAGCACTATCACGCGGTCGCCGAAGTGATCGGCTATGTCATGGGTCTCAAGCGCGGGCTTTCCGGCCGGCGGACGTGAAACGCGGGCGAAATTGCCGGGGAAAGCCGCGCCGCAGGCCAAATAGCGGTCTGATGGACTTGCGCTGGCCGGCCCGATTCAGGCACTCAGGGGTCAGCCCGCGCCGGGTGCGTCACATCTGCCACGACAGGCCGCATCTCCTGGTATGACCGCCGAACCTGACCATGATCCGTCACGGGAACCGATGACCGCGCATGAACCGGTGCGGCGGGGCGGCAGCATCGTCCTGGTGCTGCTGGTGGCCGGCGGCATTGTGGCCGCAGCGCTCGCCCTGATGACCATCGGCCGCGCCCAGGCGCAGCCCTATATCCTCGGCCTGCTGGCGTTGCTGGCGATGGTCGGGCTGTTCAGCCTGTTTGCTTTCGCTGCCGGCATCATTCGTTTCGCCGATCGCCGCGCCGACGATCCGGTGACGGGCCGCATCGCCGATCATGCCCATGACGGCCTCGCGGTCACCAACCCGCGTGGTCATGTCGTCTATTTCAATGCGGCCTATCTTGCGCTCACGGGGGCAGCGACCGCGGCGGACGTGCGCCCGGTCGAGCGGGTCTTCATCGGCAATCCCGACGTGTCGGAGGCGGTGTTCCGTCTGCTCAAGGCCGCGCGCGAAGGCAAGCGCCAGCAGGAGGAGGTCCGCCTTGCCGGCACCGACGGCGACCACGGCCGCTGGCTGCGGCTGCGGGTGCGGCCGCTTGGCGAGGGCAAGCGCGAGTGGAAATACGCGGTATGGTCGATTGCCGACATCACCCGCGACCGCGAGCGGCAGGAGGACGTGTTTCAGGAACTGCAGCACGCGATCGAATATCTCGATCATGCGCCGTGCGGGTTCTTCTCGGTCAATCCCGCGGGCGAACTCGTCTATGTCAACGCCACGCTGGCCAACTGGCTCGACCACGACCTCGCCGAGATCGGCTCCGGCGGCCTGCGGCTGACCGACATCGTATCCGGCGACGGGGCTGCGCTGCTGGCGTCGATCGTGGCGGTGCCCGGCGAAGTCAAGACCGAAGTGTTCGACATCGATCTGCGGATGCGCGGCGGCAAGACCGTTCCGGTCCGGCTCTATCACAAGCTGGCATTCGGGGCCGATGGCGTGCCCGGCGCCTCGCGCACGCTGGTGATCAACCGCGCGCGCGACGAGCATTCCGATCCGCAGCGCGCCGCCGAAGTCCGCTTCATGCGTTTCTTCGACCATACGCCGATGGCGATCGCGACCGTGGATCGCGCCGGCGCCGTGGTTCGCGCCAATGCCCGCTTCGCCAAGCTCGCGCAGAGCCTTGGCCTCGACGGCGCCGCCAACAGGTCGATCTTCAAGGCGGTCAGCGCGCGCGATCGCAGCCTGCTGATCGCGGCGATCCACCAGGCCGCGGAGGGGCAGGGCGACATTCCGCCGGTCGAGGCGTTGCTCGATGGCGCAAAGGAGCGATGGGGGCAGTTCTTCGTCACGGCGGTCGAGGAAGACGAGCGCGAGACCGAGGCCGCGATCGTCTACATGCTGGAGACCACCGAGCGACGAACCCTCGAGAACCAGATCAACCAGTCGCAGAAGATGGAGATGGTCGGCCAGCTCGCCGGCGGCATCGCACACGATTTCAACAACGTGCTTTCGGCCATCATGATGGCGAACGACTTCCTGCTGAACGCCCACAAGCCGACCGACCCCTCGTTCCAGGACATCATGCAGATCAAGCAGAACGCGACCCGGGCGGCGACGCTGGTGCGGCAGTTGCTGGCGTTCTCGCGCAAGCAGACCTTGCGGCCGCAGGTGCTCGATCTCGGCGACGCACTGTCCGATCTGACCATGCTGCTGCGGCGGCTGATCGGCGAGAAGGTCAAATTCGATCCGGTGCACGGCCGCGACCTCTGGCCGGTCAAGGCCGACGTCTCGCAGTTCGAACAGGTGATCGTCAATCTCGCGGTCAATGCCCGCGACGCGATGCCCGACGGCGGCAAGTTGACGATCAGGACCGCGAATGTCTCGACCCAGGAAGCCGAACGGCTGACCTACAAGGGCATGCCGCCGGCGGACTACGTACGGATCGATGTCTCCGATACCGGCACCGGCATTCCCGCCGATATCGTCGACAAGATCTTCGAGCCGTTCTTCTCGACCAAGGAAGTCGGCAAGGGCACCGGGCTCGGACTGTCGACGGTCTACGGCATCGTCAAGCAGACTGGCGGCTTTGTCTATGTCGACTCCGAGCCGGGCAAGGGCACCACCTTCCATATCTTCCTGCCGCGCCACCATCCCGAGGAGGCGCAGCCCGAACCGCACGCCGGCAACGGCGCGGCCGCAAGTGAAACGGCGGCGGAGCCAAAGCCGAAGGCGGACCTCACCGGTCAGGGCACCATCCTGCTGGTGGAAGACGAGGAGGGCCTGCGCTCGCTGAATGCCCGCGGCCTGCGTTCCCGCGGCTATACCGTGATCGAGGCATCGAACGGCATCGAGGCGCTGGAGGCGCTGGAACAAAAGGACGGAGCAATCGATCTGGTGGTGTCCGACGTGGTGATGCCGGAAATGGATGGTCCCACCTTGCTGCGGGCGATGCGGGCGCGCAATCCCGACCTCAAGATCATCTTCGTCTCGGGATATGCGGAAGACGCGTTTGCCAAAAGCCTCGAGGAGAATGAGAAATTCGATTTCCTGGCAAAGCCGTTCGCGCTCAGCGCACTGGTCACCAAGGTAAAGGAAACCATGGCGCCCCCGTAATGGAGCGCGCTCAACAACCTGCCCGATTGTCGCACTCCCGCGACCGAGCGCCGCAGCCGGGATCGGCAATCGGTGCTTCATATTCGAACGGATGTGCCCATGTTAACGGCACTTCCTCCATGGCGGGGGATTTAGGGAAAATCAGATGAAATTCACGCAGCGCAGGCGCGCGGTGGTTCAGGCGATTGCGGTCGTTTTGTCGTTGGCGCTCCCGCTGCTCGCGGCGCCGTCGGCGGATGCCCGGGTTGGCGGCGGCTTGAGTTCGGGCTCGCGGGGAATGCGGACGTTCTCTGCGCCGCCCAGCACGTCGACGGCGCCGGGCACGGCGCAGCCGCTCAACCGCACGTTCGGCCAGCCGGGCAGTCCCGGGATCGGCACCTCCGCAGCCGGCGGCGGGTTGTTGAACCGACCCGGCGGCGGCATGCTCCGGGGTGTCGCGGCGGGCTTCCTTGGTGCGGGCCTGCTCGGCCTGTTGTTCGGTGGCGGCATGTTCGGCGGGATCGGCGGCTTGTCATCGCTGTTCGGACTGGTGCTGCAGATTGGCTTGATCCTCTTTGTGATCCGGATGGCGATGTCGTGGTGGCAGCGCCGCCATGACACCGCGCCAGCCTATGGCGGCGGTGGCGGCCCCGCAGGCCCTTCAGGTTTCGGCGGCGGGACCGGCTTCGGATTAGGCTCGGGCAGCGCGCCGCTGGAGATCGCTGCGGCGGATTACGAAGCATTCGAACGGCTGCTCGGCGAAATTCAGGCGGCGTGGTCGAACGAGGACGTCGCCAAGCTGCATACCCTGGCGACCCCCGAGATGGTATCGTATTTCAGCAGGGATCTCGAGGCCAACCGGGCGCGCAACGTCGTCAACAAGGTCTCCGCCACCAGGTTGCTGCAGGGCGATCTTGCCGAAGCCTGGCGCGAAGGCGAAACCGATTTCGCCAGCGTGGCGATGCGGTTCTCGATGATCGACAAGACGCTCGATCGCGCCACCGGCCGGTTGGTCGAGGGCAGCGAGCAGCCGGCCGAGGCAACGGAAGTGTGGACCTTCCTGCGTCCGCGCGGCGCCAATTGGGAATTATCGGCAATCCAGCAGACCTGATCGCCGGCAACCAGCGATGATGAAGGCGCCGCGAGCGTTTCGCGGCGCCTTTTCATTTCGGCGCCGCCACCCGGAATATCGCCGCTCGATACGGGTTCATGTCTGACCGGGCCGGCTCGTCGGCGAGCCGGTCGATAACGTATGGGAGGATTCCATGCCCAGTCTCGCCGGAATGATCTCGCACGCGTGTTTCCCCGTCATGACGGCCGCCCTGCTGACCGGTGCTGCGGTCGAACCGGCGCGGGCGCAGTCGTCGAATACCACGTTCTTCGTGACCAGCACCGGCATTGGCAACGGTGCCAACCTTGGTGGTCTTGCCGGCGCCGACAATCATTGCCAGACGCTGGCGCAGGCCGCGGGCGCGGGCGCGGGCGCCAGAACCTGGCGTGCCTATCTGTCGACCCAGGAAGCCGACGGCAAAGCTGCCGTGAACGCGCGGGACCGCATCGGCAAGGGGCCGTGGCAGAATTCCAAGGGCGTTGTGATCGCGAAGGACGTTGCCGGGCTGCACGGCGCCAACAATCTCACCAAACAAACCGCGCTCACTGAAAAGGGCGACGTCGTTAACGGCATTGGCGATAAGCCGAACCGCCACGACATGCTCACGGGGTCGCAGCCGGACGGCACTGCGTTCCCGGCGGGTACCGACCGCACCTGCAAGAACTGGACAAGCAGCACGCAGGGCTCGGCGA
Source organism: uncultured Alphaproteobacteria bacterium (assembly GCA_963748165.1). Taxonomy (GTDB): domain Bacteria; phylum Pseudomonadota; class Alphaproteobacteria; order Rhizobiales; family Xanthobacteraceae; genus Bradyrhizobium. The sequence continues at coordinate 47,492 of CAVVIM010000021.1, read as the reverse complement.
TGCTGGGCCATGCCGACCGCATGGGGTTGCGCGACGATGACGCGTCGAAATCTTGGAACAGCTCGCATCCCTCGCGCGGGCCGGAGGGCGGCTGTTCCCAGGCCGACCTCAGGAGCACCGGCGGCGATGGCCTGATGTACTGTTTTGCGGCGAACTGAGTGCGGTGTAGCGCGAGCGCGCGTTGCGCGCCGTCGCTCTTTGAACGAATGATTTCATCGACCGTTAACCCCGACCGGTACCGCGCCGGCACGTCGGAGGACCCCCATGCGCTATGAACTGTACTACTGGCCGAGCATTCAGGGGCGCGGCGAATATGTCCGGCTCGCGCTGGAAGACGCTGGAGCCGACTATGCCGATGCCGCGCGCGGCGCGAGCGGCATGGCCGCGATGACAAGGATGATGGAAGCGCACACCGGCACCCCGCCGTTCGCCCCGCCATTCCTCAAAGCCGGCCGGCTCGTGATCGGGCAGACCGCCAACATCCTGCTCTATCTGGGATCGCGCCATGGTCTCGCGCCCAAGTCGGAGGCGGGACGGCTGTCGGTGCATCAGCTTCAGCTCACGGTAGCGGATTTCGTACTGGAAATACACGACACCCATCACCCGCTCGGTCCCTCGCTGTATTACCAGGATCAGCGCGCGGCGGCGAAGCGGCGCACCGACGAATTCTGGTGCGAGCGGGTGCCGAAATATCTCGGCTATTTCGAGCGGCTGCTGCGGGGCAATGGCGGTTCCTATCTGACCGGCCGCAGGGTTACCTATGTCGACCTGTCGCTGTTCCAGATCGTGGAAGGACTGCGCTACGCATTTCCGAAGCGCATGAAGGGTTTCGAGCGCGCGATTCCCGGCCTGGTCGAGCTGCGCGACCGCGTCGCTGCCAGGCCCAACATCAAGGCCTATCTCGCCAGCGAGCGGCGCGTCGCCTTCGACGAGGACGGCATCTTCCGCCGCTACAAGGAGCTCGATGTGCAAACCAGCGCTGCATGACGGCCGTCGCTGCGGCTACCTGTTCCGTCCGTCGATCGGCGTCATTGCCAGTTTCGCAAGTTCGATGCCGTCGATGCAGCTCACATTGAGCGCCACCACCTCGGTTCCGTCGGGCTTGCTGCCGCGCGCGAACACGTCGACGCCGCAGTCGACGCAGAGCTGGTGCCGGATCGCGTGCTTGTTGAACAGGTACTCCTGCAGATTGTCCTCGCCGGCGCGCAACTGAAAGCTGCTTTGCGGCAGAAAAGCGAAATGCAGGCCCTTCTTGGTGCAGATCGAGCAGTTGCACGCCGTCACCATTGCAAGATCGGTGGTGCATTCGAACCGAACCATGCCGCAATGGCAGCCGCCGGTGTAGGTCTTGCTGTCAGGCATGGTCGGCTCCGTTGTGGCTACCAGACGCCGGGAAGCAGGCGATAATGCACCCGCGAGGCGTAATCGCCATAGCCCGGCAGGCCCGCGGTCAGCGCGCGCTCCTCGATTCCGGTGCGAATGGCGAACAATACCGCGAACAGCGGTGTCATGACGACGCCCCACCACGAGCCCAGCAGCAGCGATGTGCCGAGCAAGAACAGCAGGCCGCCGCTGTACATCGGGTGCCGCACCCATGCATAGGGACCGCTGTCGATCACGCGATGGCCGCGTTCGCTCTGCACCCTGACCACCGGGACGGCGAACGAATTCACGCGCATCACCCACATGATGAAACCGGTCGAGAGCAGCAGCATCGCCAGCCCGAACCCCTCGAGCGGCACCGGGAAACCGGAGCCGTGCAGGCGCCGGTCGAGCCCGATCGCGACCAGCCAGGTCAGCGCCACGACGCCGAACGCCAGCATGAACATCTTGTCGGCGGCCGGCTGATCCGGCGGCATCGTCATGCGCATGCGCTCGGCCAGCAGTGCGGGATCGGTGCGGGCAAGCCACAACCCGCCGGCAACGCCGAGCACGATCATGGTGCCGAGGAATACCCATGCCGCCGGCCAGTGCAGCGTGCCGGCCGGCACGAACAGGAGCAGGCCCATCCCTCCGAACCAGATCAGATTCTGCAGCAGTAGTTTTGCAATCATGCGGCTTTCCCGTTCTCAGGGCTCAGCATGATCGCGCCGTTTCCGGCAAACTTGCGGCGAGCGAATGCCGTGATACCCGCCAAAGCGGAAATGTATCCGGCTCAGCCTTCAAATCAGTTGATCAATCCGTGTTCCCTGGCCGGGTGGAAGCGGCGCCGGGGCGGCCGGCTGGGCGGCGCCGGCGTCATCCGCGTCATTATCGTTGCTGGGGTCGGACGGATCGGGCTGAGGGGTACCGTAAGCCGGTTGTATGGCGGCCGGCGCGGTGACACTGGAAACACTCATCGATGGGATCCTTAAGAGCTCACTGCGTCCGACTGTGGCAAGGGGAGGCCAATGCCTGATGAATCCAACCGTTAAAAGGCGCGCGATCGGGGCCGATCCGGCCGGATGGTGAACAGGAGGCTTCGATTTCCCCGGAACCGCGCGATCCCGGCCGGACGGCAGCGGCACTTACTCGTCGACCCCGCGCGAAATCGTGATCGAAGCCTCGGTTTTCGTCCTGGAGCAGCGCATGTCGAGCCGACGGTAACGTGTCGCGACGTCGTCGCCGTGAAACAGGCCCATCCGCTTGATGCAGCGCGTCGCGCCCCTCAGCATGTCGTCCTTCGGCAGCGTGAAGATGATGGCGGCGGCGCTCGCCACCAGATTGAGAAAGGCCGGCGGCGGTTTGCGGCTGGCGGCTCTCGCGAACAACTGATTGGTGACGTTGCGGCCGGAGCAGCCAAGCGTAATCTGCTTGGCCTGCGGGTGCGACAGATAGATCAAATTGGCCGCGGTCCTGCCCACCGCAAGGCCGTCGATCTGGCCCTTGAGCTGGGCGGCGAGATCATCGCAGCGGTCGGCACGGGCCGGGGATGCGCCGGATACGCTCAGGAAAATGGCGGCCGCGAGACCCAGCCCGGCGAACGTGATCGATCGGTGAAAACAGGATCCCAATGTCATTATGAAATGCCCCTTTGCGCCATTGAAGCGCCCGCGAGGGGTAGCGCAAGACGGGTGTTTTGCCTATCCCACTTGGAAAATCGGCCCTGACGGCGGAGGTTGTTGCTGTCTGCGTGCCACGCCCGCCGCCCACGGCCGCCGGCAAGACATCGGAACCTTTTCTTTATCCCAAAAGAGCTTAGAACGAGGTCAACCGCCGGCGCCTCGCGGGCGGCCTCCAACGCTGCGAGCCAAGCCATGAACGCCCCCACCGCCTTTTCCGACCCCAGGCCCGTGCCGCCCTACAAGCACACCCCGCTGTTTCCGCTCGGCGCCGACACCACGCCCTACAAGAAGATCACGACCGACGGCGTGCGGGTCGAGAAGGCGTTGGGCAAGGATATGCTGGTGGTGTCGCGCGAGGCGCTGCGGGCGCTGTCGGAGGCGGCATTCGGCGATATCAACCACTACCTGCGGCCCGGCCATCTCAAGCAGTTGCGCAGCATCCTCGACGACAACGAGGCGAGCGACAACGACAAGTTCGTCGCCTTCGATTTCCTGAAGAACGCCAACATCGCCGCCGGCGGGGTATTGCCGATGTGCCAGGACACCGGCACCGCCATCATCATGGGCAAGAAGGGCTGCAACGTCCTCACCGACGGCGACGACGAGGCCGCCTTGAGCGAGGGCGCCCGCGACGCCTATCTGCGCCGCAATCTGCGCTATTCGCAGGTGGCGCCATTGTCGATGTATGAGGAAAAGAACACCGCCAACAACATGCCGGCGCAGTGCGAGATCTATGCCGAGGGCGGCTCCTTGGAATCAGACTTGGCCTACAAGTTCATGTTCATGGCCAAGGGCGGCGGCAGCGCCAACAAGAGCTTTCTGTTCCAGGCCACGCCATCGGTGCTGACCCGAGACCGCCTGCTGGCGTTTCTGAAGGAAAAGGTGCTCACGCTCGGCACCGCGGCGTGCCCGCCCTATCATCTGGCGATCGTGATCGGCGGCACCTCGGCCGAGCTCTGCATGAAGACGGTGAAGCTCGCCTCCGCCCGCTATCTCGACGCGCTGCCGACCCATGGCTCGGCCGACGGCAACGCCTTCCGCGATCTCGAGATGGAGCAGGAGATCCTCAAGATGACGCAGTCGCTCGGCGTCGGCGCCCAGTTCGGCGGCAAGTACTTTTGCCACGATGTGCGGGTGATCCGGCTGCCGCGCCACGGCGCCTCGCTTCCGATCGGTCTCGGCGTCTCGTGCTCGGCGGACCGCCAGGTGCTCGGCAAGATCACCAGAGACGGCGTCTATCTCGAAGAGCTCGAGCACAATCCCGCGCAATATCTGCCGGCAGTCGAACAGTCGCTCGGCGGCGAGGTGGTCAGGATCGATCTCAACCGGCCGATGGCCGATATCCTGGCGACGTTGTCGCAGCATCCGGTCAAGACCCGGCTGTCACTGACCGGCACCATGATCGTCGCGCGCGATTCGGCGCACGGCAAGTTGCGCGAGCGGCTGGAGAACGGCGAGCCCTTGCCGGCCTACTTCAGGAACCATCCGGTCTACTACGCCGGTCCCGCCAAGACGCCGGATGGTTACGCCTCCGGCGCGTTCGGTCCGACCACCGCGGGCCGGATGGATTCGTTCGTCGATCAATTCCAGGCCGCCGGCGGCTCGATGGTGATGGTGGCCAAGGGCAACCGCGCGGTGGCGGTCCGCGAAGCCTGCAAGAAGCACGGCGGCTTCTATCTCGGCTCGATCGGGGGGGCTGCGGCCAACCTTGCCGAACACTGCATCAAGAAGGTCGAGGTGGTGGAATATCCCGAACTCGGCATGGAAGCGATCTGGCGCATCGAGGTCGAGGATTTCCCGGCCTTCATCATCATCGACGACAAGGGCAACGACTTCTTCAAGGAGTTGAATCTGGGGTGAGGGGGCGGATGCCCGGCCATGACGGGAGCGCGTGCTCATTCAACCCGTCAAACAGCCAAAGCCGTCATTCCGGGGCGCGCGTGAGCGCGAGCCCGGAATCTCGAGGTTCCGGGTTCGATGCTTTTGCATCGCCCCGGAATGACGGATGTGACGGCGCGCCGCCCGAATCCTACGCCCGCGTTCCCTTGAACGGAAAGCTTCCCATCGGGCCGATGCCCATTTCGCCTGACATGCTGTCGCCGGAAACCTTGCCGCTGAATTCGAGCGTCAGCGGCATCGGGTTGGTGATGGACACTTTCCAGGCGACGTCGTCGCCATTGGCGGTGCCGTCGAAGATCTCGGCCGAATTGCCATCCTCACCCTGGGTGCCCGTCAGCGTACCGCCGGAATTCTTCAGGCTCAGCGTCGTATTGCGCTCGCCCATCGGCGTGCTCATGGTGATATTCCAGTTTCCGTCCACCGCCATCTCATTCTCCTTGCTGAGGTGCCTCGCAAAACCGGAATGGTTCCGGGACCGGGGTCGAGGGGCGGTATAGCGCATCCCGCCGTGCAAGCCCAATGCCCTGAACGGGCGCGGCGATCAGGCGCGCGCGGCGCGAATCCGGTGGGTCACCAGGATGCGAAACGCGACATATTGCACGGCGAAGGCGGCGACCTTGGCACCGATCGCGACCACCGACACATACAGCGCCCACAGCTTGATGTCGCCGGTCAGCGCGACGGCGATGGTGCCGGCGCCGAGCGCAAACATCAGCGCCGCCCAGGCGTAGCCCGCGATGGTGACGTATTCCGGAATGGTCTCGGCGACGATCGGCGGCATGTAACGCAGCATCCAGTCGCGCTTGAGCATGATGGCGCCGATCGCGAAATGGGCGATCGCGGGTTTCGCCAGCACGAAGCGCGGATCGTTGGTCAACAGCGTCGCGCTGCCGAGCACGATCACCAGCGCAAGGCTCGCATAGGTCATGAAGCCGAGCGGCTCGGCCTTGATGCGGGCATGGACCACCTGGGCGACCGAAGCGGCAATGGCGACGGCGGTCGCCACCACCACCTTGTCGGTCGCGAGGTACACCGCCAGGAATATGATGGTCGAGAAGAAGTCGGCGGCGAGTTTTGCGAATACGCTCTTCATCGTCGCTTTCCTCTCATGTGGATCCCGGTCAGGTCCCGGGCAGGGCGTGAGTGGCGTATCTGGCCTTGCGATATTCGGGGTACCATTTGGTGAAATACACGGCGCTGTTGCGGGCGGCGAACGCGATCACGAGGCTCGACCAGATCGGCAAACCCGGCACATAGAGTATCGCCACATTGGCGGTCATCATCAACAGCGAAGCCACGGTCCAGGCGGCGGTGATGATGTAATTGGCGCGCAGGAAGCCGGGCATCGCCGCAGTCTCGGCCGGAACCGCCTCCAGCGCATATTGCAGCGTGAACGGATAGCGAATCAACATCGAGATCGCCGAAATCAGGAAGATGCCGGTGTCGACCGCGAGCTTGACGGCGGCAATGCTCAGGCCGGGGTCGACCAAAGCGACGTAGCCGGCCAATCCGGCGAACAGCGCCGCCGAGCCTGCACCGAGTAGCTTGACCGAGCGGCCGCGAACCACATCGAGCGCGACAACGGCGAGGCAGATCACGGCCGAGGCCAGCAGGCCGACCGTGGCCGAGGTCACCAGCATCAGCAAGGCGAAGGCGCCGTAAGGAGCGAGGATCAGGAAGATGGTCATGATAGCCTCCTTGGGCTAATCTTTACACCGTAAAGATGTAGCTAGAGCGTGAGCAAGGCGCCGTCAAGCCAAATCTTTACAGTGTCAAAATAAAGTGAGGGGTGCCTTTGCTTGGTATTCCTGGTTGGCAAGCATAGGGACGCTGCGCGCTCGCATAAGAAATTCGATACCAGCGAGATCCATTGGTATCGTTCGCGTGCAACTGGAACGCGGGGCGCTTGGCTATTCAACCGACACCGGTCAACACGCCGCAGGAATGGCTGGCGCTTTGCCGTCGATATCGGGACGCCGCTCAGGCGTTGCGAGTGGCTCGACAGCCAGATATGGCATGGCTAAACGCGGGATTTGCGGTGGAATGCTGCCTGAAGGCGGCAATTATGACAAAGGAGCGCCTCAACGGCTGGCCCGATCCGAGCATTGCACCAGAGCTTTGGACCCATGATTTGAGGGGTCTCTTTAAGCGCTTGGGCATTGATCCGAAGACTTTTGACACCAGACATCCTGTCGCCCCTGCACTCAAAATCGTGTTAGATTGGCGAAGGGAGCACGGATATTCGGCAGGAAAGCTTCCGTTAAAGTTCGCTAGCAACCTTTGCGAAGCGGCGTTCGGATCGAACGGAGTAATCGAGTGGATAGCCGCCCAGTATCGAATGAATATTTGACCGCCGGCCAGGAATATCTGGACGCGCTGGTTTCTCTCGGGTTGACCCCGGCCTATCTCGGCTGGGGTTGGGACCCGGTCGAAAGGCAATGGTTGCTGGCACTCGTTACGTCCGTCGTTGATGCCGGTGGGCCGCTGGCGCTCAACCGACTTCTGTTCCGCGCCTACAATGCCAAAGCCACTCCGAAACAAATCTCCCCGTTCATTGTGCGCATTTTTAGTCCGGACCTTGTTCTTGCCATCGGCGGCCGGGATTTTTGGCTTCTTGGAGAGAAGAATGCAACGGTCAACCTGGTTCCTGGCAAGTCAAATCCAGAGACGAAGCCGACGAAAATCGAGAATGCCCAAAAGACTTTCATGGGTCTCGAACTCGAAATGATAAATAGCTATCAAACTCTACCGGCCGCTGTAGACAAGGCTCTAGCTGGCTATCAAGCGCGTCATCAGGAGTGGCAGCGCTTTAAGCGCCGCGTTGACGCTTTGGCTGCATGAACCAGCCTGAAAGTATAGCTGCGCTCTGTCAGGCCGCATTGACCCAATTGCCGTGAAAGCCGTCGGGAACGCGATGGCCGAGCCGCACCAGCGCGACCGGTCCTGCGTCGACATCGGTGGCATTGAACACCGCAAGGTCGCTGCGATTTTCGCGTGCGCGCCACGCCACCGCCAGCAACCAGCCATCGCCCTCGACGGCATCCTCGCCGCGCGCCACGAACACCGGCTCCGAGATGGTGTCGCCGGCCGGCAGCAGATAGCGGCCGAGGCGCGCGCCGCTGCCGTCGACATGCACCAGACCCGAGAACCCGCCGAGCAGCGGCAGTTCCGGGTTGGCGCAGGCGTACCAGCCGTGGCGGCTGACAACACCGGCACGGCGATCGTCGATGCGGGGAAATTCGCCGCCGATCTCGTCGAGGTAAACCTGGCTGAAGCGGTCGGTATTGCCGGCGAGATCGAAGGTCCAGCGGCACAGCCGGGCACGCGATTTGTTCGGGTCGGTCGGCGAGCCATCGGGATGCGGGAACAGGGGCGCTTGCTCGCATTGCATGACATCGGCGATGATACGCTCGCCTTCTTCCCACGCATTCATCACATGGAAGACGTAGCAGCTCTCGGCGCGGAACCAGACGATGTCGGCGGCCGCGCCGCCGCGCTTCATGACCCCGACATAGGCGCCCTTGTCCGGCTCCCAGGCGTAAGGCGGCCGGCCGTGCATCGCGCGATCCATGCTGCCGGCGATCGGCAGGATCGGAAACAGCAGATGGCGTTCGGTGACGATGAAATCGTGCACCATGCTGGCGTAGGGCGCCGTGAAGCGATCGAACCGGGTCACCATGCCGGATGAATTGACGGATCCGAAGCTGAGAGCCGGGCTGAACGGTCCGGCGGCGTTGTAGCCGAAGAACACCATCTCGCCGGTCATGGGATCGATCTTGGGATGCGCGGTGAAAGGCCCGGCAATGCTGCCGCCGTAGTTGCAGGGGCCGCGGGTCTTGAGGGTACCGGGCTCGATCTCGGTCGGCAGATGGCCTTCCTCCAGCGCCAGCAGGCGTCCGCCGTGAAACACGATATTGGTGTTGGCAACGCCGCCATCCCGGGTGACCGAATCCGGCGTGTCCGGCAGTTTCTGTCCGAAGCCGCCGAACAGCGCGCGGCCGGCGTCGTGTTCGGCCTGCCATTTCGCGGTGCGGACCCAGCGGTTGCGATAGCTGGCGCGGCCGTTCTCGAGATGGAAGGCGTGCAGCATGCCGTCGCCGACGAACCAATGCGCGCTCGGCGATTTGAACTGCGGATTGGGACCGTTGCGGTAGAGCGTGCCGTTCAGCTCGCGCGGCAGCTCGCCTTTGATCTCGAGATGCGGCGCGTCGCATTCCATCGGGATCGGTGCCCGATTGGTGCCGGTCGCCTCAGTCGTCAAGTCCTGCTGCGTCGGTTCCTGCTGCATCGGTTCGCTGCCGAGGTTATCTTTACATCGTAAAGATGAACCTAGGGCTTGCCGCAGCCGCCGTCAAGCCAAATCTTTACAGTGTCAAAATTGGGACATATAAGGTGCCCATGGTCAGAGAACCCAGCGAAAGTCCGGCCCGGATCCGGCCGGCTGCACGAACACCGGCCCGGGCGAGCGCCAACCGAAACCCCCGAAGCTCCGCCCGGCCGGCCGCGCCGGCGCGCTATCATCACGGCGCGCTGCGCGACGCCCTGCTGGAGGCGGCCGAGCGCGTGCTCGAACGCGATGGACTGGCCGGGCTGACGCTGCGCGCGGTGGCGCGCGAGGCCGGCGTGTCACATGCCGCGCCCACCCACCATTTCGGTGATCTCACCGGCCTGGTCAGCGAACTCGCCGCGATCGGCTTCCGGCAATTCAACCTCGCAATGGCGCAGGCCGGCGCGGCAGCCACGCTGCCCGCCGACAAGGCCTCGGCGCGAGCCAAGGCCTATGTCGGCTATGCGCAGGCGCATCCCGGCATGTACGGGCTGATGTTTCGCACCGAGCGTCTCGACATGACGCGGCCGTCGCTGCATGAAGCGGCCAACGCCTCGTTCGCCGGATTGGCCGGCGCGATCGGCGCGAGCCGCCACGAAGAGATCTCCGAGCAGGCGCTGTCGCTCGACCAGGCTGCCGCCATCGTTCGCGCCTGGTCGCTGGTTCACGGCTTCACCATGCTGCTGCTCGACGACCGGCTCTCCGACGTGCTTCGGCGGTCGCCGGCAGGCACCGATGCCGAAACCTTGCTGGAAGCCATGCTCCGAGCCGCGATCAGCCGGCCGGCGGAATCGTGACGGTGCGCCATAGCGGCGAGGGAACCCGGCCACCGGTCCGGGCAACGCAAGTTGGGGAAGGTTGCTGTCAAGTGCGCGAAAAGCCTGACACGGCAGCGGAATCGTTTTAAGACAGCGGCTTCGCCATCCCCTCGTCGTCTCTAGCGTGTCAGTTCCTTATCGATCATGCCTGCCGTTTCTCCGAACAAGCCCTATCGTGTCGGCCGTTCCCGTACCGGCCTTGGCCTCTTCGCCACCAGACCGATCAAGAAGGGCACCAAAATTGTCCGCTATTTTGGCCCGCTGCTCGATTCCAAGAAGAAAAAAGACGACGCGATCGAAAACAAATACCTGTTCGAACTCAGCGGCCGCTGGACCATCGACGGGTCGGTGCGCAAGAACGTCGCGCGCTATATCAATCACGCCTGCAAGCCGAACGCTGAATCCGACGTCAAGCCGCGCAAGCGCAAGGTGGTGATCCGCGCCATCAAGAACATCGAACCCGGCGAGGAGATCAACTACGATTACGGCACCGATTACTTCAAGGCCTATCTGAAGCCGATCGGCTGCAAATGCGATGCCTGCGAGAGGAAGCGCAGGAAGAAGCGCGCCGAAGCACGGGCGGAACGGCTGCGCCTGAAGGCCAAGGCCGAGAACAAGGCGCTGAAGAAGGCTGAAAAGCAGGCGGAAAAGGCCAGCCGGAAGCTGCAGGGGATGAACGGCGCAAAGCCGAACGGCAAGCACGCGAACGGAGGCGGCCACGCGTCGGTCCAGGCCGCAGGCGCCGGCCTTTTGACGAAGGCGAGCGTGGTCCAGGTGGCGCCGGCGGCGCGGTTTTGCGGATGATTGGATTCCGCGCGCAGGTTCAGGACGGGATGCAGATGATGCATCCCGGCAAGTCCGATGGTTTCATCACCGCAAATGGAAAATTCGGATCGCCTTTTGTGGCCATAACTGGCAGAATGTCTGCTGGGTTTTGAACCAGCGTTGCGACAGGTTTTTGCAAAGCTGCTTCCGAGCGCCCTCGAGCTTACAGATTTGTAACAAGACAAGGTAGTTCAAGCCGGCCAGAATCAGCCCAATCGTGTCGCAATATGCTGAAGCGGCAGGCCAATGGCGGGGTGGTTAAAATGAACGTTTCCAGGCGCTGCAGGATATTTTTTCCGCTGGTATCGGCGCTAGCCACGTTTGCGATATCGGCGCATGCCGAGGAACAGCACAAGCCGGCTGCGAAAGCAGCGCCCGTCAGGCCGGCGGTCCAGGCGGTCAGACCGGGCCCCATGCATGCGGGGCCGGGTCCGGTGCATGCGGGACCGGGCCCTGTGCGTGCGGGGCCGGCGCCCGGGCGAGGGCCGCAGGTGGCGCATGTCGGGCGGGGCCGCTTGCCCTCGCATAACTTCGCCGGACATGCCTATCACGGCCACGTCGCCTGGCAGGGTGGACATTGGCGCCACGAAATTCACGACGGACGCGACGGCTGGTGGTGGGACGTGGGCGGAGCCTGGTATTTTTACCCGCAACAGATGGATGGCCCGCCCGACTATGTGTCCGATGTTGAGGCCATTGACGATGCCGCCGGTCCCGATGGGCCGCCGGTCGAAGCAGGTTATGCACCGCCCCCCGGCGCCTACGCGCCGCCACCGCCTCCGCCGGACCCGGCCGCAAGTGCGGTAGGAGGCGCTATCGTGGGCGGATTGCTCGGCGGTCTCATCACGCACAGACCGGGTGGTGCGGCAGCCGGGGCGATCATAGGTGGAACGACCGGCGCCCTGGTCGGCGCCGAGGCTGCGCAGCGCCCCGGATATTATCTGTCGCAGGGCGGATGCTATTATCGCTATCCGTCGGGCCAGTACGTCCCTGTGGATCCTCGTAGCTGTAATTGATCGCAGCCGGGAACCGGGCACGCGTCGATCGGAACCTACGGGTTCGCGTGTCCTGCGATCTTGGCGCGCCTCAAGCCAGCGAACCGGCGCCGCACCGCCGCGCCAAGGCCATCGAGATAAATATACACGACAGGCGTGGTGTACAGCGTGAGCAGTTGCGACAGCATCAGGCCGCCGACGATCGTATAGCCCAGCGGCTGGCGCAGTTCGGCACCGTTGCCGGTGCCCAGCATCAACGGCACGCCGCCGAGCAGCGCGGCCATGGTCGTCATCAGGATCGGCCGGAAGCGCAGCGTGCAGGCGCGATAGATCGACGCCTCCGCGTCGAGTTTTTCCTCGCGCTCGACCTGTAGCGCGAAGTCCACCAGCATGATTCCGTTCTTTTTGACGATGCCGATCAGCAGGATGATGCCGATGATGGCGATGACGCTGAGATCGAGATGCACCGCCATCAGCAGCAGCAGTGCGCCGATCCCGGCGGACGGCAAGGTCGACAATATGGTGATCGGGTGGATGGTGCTCTCGTAGAGCACGCCCAGAATGATGTAGATCACCACAAGCGACGCCGCGATCAGCAGCGGGGTGCTGGCGAGTGAAGACTGGAAAGCCTGCGCGTTGCCCTGGAAGCTGGTGGCGACAGAGGCCGGCTTGCCGCTCGACTTCTCGAAACGCCGGATGGCATCGACGGCGTCGCCCAGCGCGACGTTCGGTTTCAGGTTGAACGATATCGTCGCCGAGGGAAACATGCCCTGATGATTGATCACGATCGGGGCCGGCTTGATGTTGCTGTTGACCAGCGTGCTCAGCGGAACCTGCTGGTTGGTCGATGAGCCGACATAGATGTCCTTGAGCGCTTCCGGGCCATACTGAAATTGCGGAGCGACCTCGAGGATCACGTGATACTGGTTCAGCTCGGTGTACATCGTGGAAACGATGCGCTGGCCGAACGCATCATCGAGGGTGTTGTCGATGGTGGAAGGCAGGATGCCGAAGCTCGAGGCCACTTCGCGATTGGCGGTCACGTTCAGCATCGGACCGGCGCTTTCCTGGTCGGTCGCGACGTCGGTGATCTGGGGAAGGCTCCTGAACTTGTTCAGGAAGATCGCCGTCCAGTGATCGAGCTCCCTCAAATCGGCGTCGTACAGCGTGTACTGGTACTGTGTCTTCGCAATGCGGGCTCCGATCGTGATGTCCTGCGCCGGCTGCAGATAGAGCGTGGCGCCCTGAATCTTCGCCAGTTGCGGCCGCAGGCGTTCGATCACCTGGGCGGCACTGACATTGCGCTGATCGAGCGGCTTCAGAACGACAAATCCGCGGCCCTGGTTGAGCGTCGGCGTCGGGCCGCCGGGACCCATGAAGTCGCTGACGGATTCGACCGCCGGATCCTTCAATACGGTGTTCATCAGGGCCTGCTGGCGTTCCGCCATCGCGGGAAACGAAATGTCCTGCGCGGCCTCGGCAATGCCAAACAGCATGCCGGTATCCTGAAGCGGGAAGAAGCCCTTCGGGATGACATAGTAGAGATAGCCGGTGAGAAGGACGGTTGCGAACATCACCATGAGCGTGGCGAAGCGGAAGCGGAGCGCGAATTTGAGGGTGCGCCGGTAGAAGTCCAGCAGCGCATCGAAGCCGCGCTCGGACCATTGATAGAGCCGGCCGTGCCGCACCTCTCGGGTGTCCTTGAGCAGACGCGCGCACATCATCGGCGTCAGGGTGAGCGATATCAGCAGCGACAGCACCAGCGAGACGCTGACCGCGACGGCGAACTCGCGAAACATCTTCCCGACAAAACCGCCCATGAAGAACAGCGGAATGAACACGGCGATCAGCGACAACGTGATGGAGACGATGGTGAAGCCGATTTCCCGCGAGCCCTTCAGCGCGGCTTCCATCGGGCTCAGCCCCTGCTCGAGATGGCGGACGATGTTCTCGATCACCACCACGGCATCGTCGACCACGAAACCGACGGCGATCGTCAGGGCCATCAGCGAGAGGTTGTCGAGGCTGTAGCCGAATTCGTAGAGCGCGGCGAAGGTGCCTATCAGCGACAGCGGCACGGTTATGCCGGGAATGACGGTCGCCCAGAAATTGCGCAGGAACAGGAAGATCACCATCACGACGAGCGCGATGGTGAGGATCAGCGTGAAGCGCACATCGGCGACCGATGCCCGGATTGTCGTCGTGCGGTCCGACGCGATGGACACCTTGATGGCAGGCGGGATCGAAGCCTCGAGCTGCGGCAGCAACGCCTTGATGTTGTCGACGGTCTCGATCACATTGGCGCCGGGCACGCGCAGGATGGCGAGAATAATGGCGCGCTGCTTGTTGTGCCAGCCGGCCAGCAGGTTGTTCTCGGGCGCCTCGATCGCCTGTCCGACGTCGCGAATTCGCACCGGCGCGCCGTTGCGATAGGCGATGATCAGATTGTCATAGGCTTCCGGCTTCAGCAGTTGGTCGTTGGTATTGAGGGTGAAGGTCTGCCGCGGGCTGTTGAGCGTTCCCTTTGGCAGGTCGACATTGGCACCGCCGAGCACGGTTCGCACATCCTCCAGGCTGAGGCCGCGCGAGGCGAGCGCCTGCGGATTGACCTGAATCCGGATTGCGGGCTTCTGCTGGCCGCCGATGCCGACCTGGCCGACGCCGGATATCTGCGAGATCTTCGGCAACAGAATGTTTTCCGCATAGGCGTCGACGGTCGTCAGCGGCAGCGTCTCGGAAGTCAGGGCGAGCAGGATGATCGGCGTGTCCGCCGGGTTCACCTTCCGGATGGTGGGCGGATAAGGCATATTGGCCGGCAGATAGGGGCTCGCGGCGTTGATCGCGGCCAGCACATCCACCGCGGCGCTGTCGACCGTGCGGCTCAGCTCGAATTGCGCGGTCAACTGGACGAATCCGAGGGCGCTCGACGAGGTCAACTGGGTCAGGCCGGGGATCTGGCTCAACTGCTGTTCCAGCGGCGTCGCAACCGAGGATGCCATGGTTTGCGGATCGGCGCCGGGCAATTGGGCGCTGATCTGAATGGTCGGATAGTCGACATTGGGCAGCGCCGCGACCGGCATCAGCCGGTAGGCGACAAGACCGCACAGCAACAGGCCCACCATCAACAGCGATGTCGCGACCGGCCGCTGGATGAAGGGCGCGGATATGTTCACGGGATCGCCTGCTGGACCGCGCTCTGCATATCGGCCTGCTGTGCGGCCTTGCCGTGCAGGGTCTTCACATGCGTGCCGGGCTGCAATTTGTATTGGCCATCGACCACCACGGTCTCGTTGGCCTTGAGCCCGGAATCGATCAGCGCCTGCCCCTCGCTGATCTGGGCGATCTTGACCGGGCGCACCTGGACCGACTGGTCCGGCATGATGACGTAGACATAGGAACCGTTCGGGCCCTGTTGCACGGCGCCTGCGGCGATGGTCAGTCCATCGGGTTCGGTCCTGAGCAGCAACCGCGCATTGACCAGCTCGCCGGGCCAGAGCAGGCGCTGCGCGTTCGGAAAGGTTGCGCGCAAACGAATGGTGCCGGTGGTCTGGTTGATCTGGTTGTCGATCAGCAGCAATTCGCCTTCGTCAAGTCTGGTTGTCTCGTCCTGGCTGTAGGCGAGAACCTTGACCGGGCCCTTTGCCATCTCTTGCTGGATTTCGGGGAATGTGGCCTGGGGCAGGGTGAAGATCAGCGAGATGGGCTGGATCTGGGTGAGGTCGACCAGACCGTTGGTATCGGTCGGATGTATGATGTTGCCCTCGTCGATCTGCCGGATCCCGGTGACGCCGTCGATCGGCGCGATCAGCTTGGTGTAGCCGAGATTGACCTGCGCATTCTCGATGACCGCCTGATCGGCCTTCACGGTGGCCTGCATCTGCGCGACTTGTGCCTTCTGGGTATCGACAAGCTGGCCGGTCGCAAAGCCTTTCGTCTGCAGCGGCACATAGCGATCGAGGTTGGCCTGGGCGTTGAGCAACTGGGCCTGGTCGCGGTCGCGGTTTGCGATCGCCTGGTCGAGCTGCGCCTGGTAAGGGCGCGGGTCTATTTCGGCGAGCACATCGCCCTTGCGCACCGTCTGCCCCTGCCGGAAGCCTATCTTGATCAGCGGTCCGGTGATCTGACTGCGCAGAACCACGTTGTTGAACGCGATCACGGTGCCGACACCGCGCAGGTAGATCGGAACCGGATGGGCGGCGACCGCCGCCGCCACCACGGGCGTCGGAGGCGGCGGTGCCTCCGGGGTCGGCGCGGCCCTGGACCGGTGCCACCAGGCCGCTCCAGCCGCGGCGATCCCGATCAACAGGACAGTCAGAACCACGGGACCTTTGCGCATGCGGTGAACCTTGTTGGAGGCGGCCTAACACCCGCCTGCGGAAGCGATTCCGTTCGGACCGGTCGTCATCGATGTGCCCGCCGTTGCAGACGACGTTGACGGGCAGGGGAGAACGGTCATGTTGGGGACGGCGACGTCCTGACTCTCGCCGGGCGTTCCGAGGTCGGTGGCGCCGAGAGGAATGCCCAAACCGCCGGTCGATCCCGTGGTCGATTCCGAGCTGGACGAATTGGCACTCGATGCCGTCGATGCCGCCGGCGAGCTGCCGGTCGCGGCCGAGCCGCACGCCGAGGACGCCGTCGAGCCGCCACCGTCGAACGCGGCATTGGAGGTGACGTTCGGGCATGGCATCTGCAGCGGGCTCAATCCGGGCGGATTGAGTTCGGTCGCGCCAAGCGGGATCCCGCCGGAGGTGGAAGAGGAGGATGGCTCGGAGAGCGTTGTACCGAGCGGCGAGGTTGTGCCCATGCCCGGTGTCGGGCTGGCTTGCGCGCAGGCCGCCGCGATACCTGCGAGCCACAGCATCGCTGCGAGAGTGCAAGTGCCTTTCATCGAGGTCTCTCACGTCGCAAGCGGCCAAAAACGCCGATCCCGTTCCTGCTGAACCCGGCGATCGGGAGGCACGACGGCGTGCCCTCTTTCGTCTATTTCACAAACCTTTTTCGGACCAACGGGTTCCCTCCTCTGATCGGCGACGCTGCCTGGTCACCCGCGCCCGCAAAGTGAGCTTTTTCCGCGTGTTTACAGGGGTCTTCGCGAAACGCCGGCGGTCGAAAGCGGGCCGGGCGCCGTCCACCTAACGAAAATTTCACGCAAAATCGAAATCATTATCCCTCGACCGGTAACGGAGGCGGAAGGTTAAATCACGAAGCCGTCAGGGCCTGTTACAAAATCGTAAGTTGGTGTGCAGGGAAAGCCGACTAGACTGCACCAGTACTTCTGGAGTGGCCCGCATGGATTCTAGGGACCAGTTTGCAGCATTCGAATTCATGTGCCGCGGGCGCGCGGCGCTTGCCGCGAAGGAAATGGAATACTGGCTGGCGGAAGCCGAGGAATGGAAGCATCTGAGGGAATCTCCGGACGCCTTTAAGGGAAGGGTGCCCGCCCGCGGCCAGCGGTTATGACGAATCCAGCTATCAATAGATTCGGATACTGCAGCGCAACAGCACGGCTGTGCCGAACAATAATTGTCCGGTCCGAATTGGAATAGATTACTTCGGCGCGGCGGCGGATGGGTTGAACAGTTTTTGCCCGTTCACCTGATACCCGCCGATAGCTTGCTGGCCCTCGGACGAAACCAGCCAATCTGCGAATACCTTTGCCGCGGCCAGCTTTGCGCCCCCATGTTTCTGGGGATTTAATTCGATCACGTCGTATCGATTGAGCAGACGCGCGTCGCCCTCGATAGCGACGATCAACGACCCCTTGTTGTTAAAGCTGAGCCACGTGCCACGGTCCGATAGCGTATATGCGTCCATCGCGCTCGCGGCATTGAGGGCTTCGCCCATGCCGCCGCCGATGTCGCGATACCACTTCCCTTTGCCGAGCGTATCCGGCGTCTGACCGGCGATCTTCCAAAGCCTTAGCTCAGCCGCGTTCGTACCGCTCCTGTCGCCGCGGGATACGAACGGCGCTTGCGACATGGCGATCGCCTTCAATGCCGCGACACTGTCGCTGCCGCCCTTCACGTGGGCCGGATCGGCGGATGGCCCAACGATGATAAAGTCATTCCAAGCGATTTGGCGGCGTGTCGCGCCGTGACCTTCATCCATGAACTGTTGTTCGGCCTCTGGATCGTGAACCAGCAAGAGATCGGCATCGCCCCGCCGCGCAGTGTCCAAAGCCTTGCCCGTGCCCTGGGCGACGACGTGCACTGTAATGCCCGTCTTGGCCGTGAACTGCGGAAGAATGTT
Source organism: uncultured Alphaproteobacteria bacterium (assembly GCA_963748165.1). Classification (GTDB taxonomy): domain Bacteria; phylum Pseudomonadota; class Alphaproteobacteria; order Rhizobiales; family Xanthobacteraceae; genus Bradyrhizobium. The sequence continues at coordinate 29,335 of CAVVIM010000021.1, read as the reverse complement.
CGCCAACAGCCCGGAGGCTTCGACCGAAGTTGTCGAGGCCAACACAATGGATTGCTCGGCGGCCGAACTCGCATTTGTCGCGGCGACGATCGCGACCAGTGCCAAGATAACCCGAAACCTCATCATACCTCGTCGCTTCCCGCTGTTCGAGCGCCTCCTGCCAGGGCAAACACTGTCGCACTGACCGAAATGCTGATCCCCACCAACACCGCGCCAAGAGCCAAAGCCAACGACAGGTCGCCTTGGCTCGTTTGAAGTGCAATGGTCGTGGTCATCGTTCTAGTCAAGCCCCGAATGTTACCACCGACCAGGAGCACAGCGCCAACTTCGGAAACGGTGCGACCGAACCCCGCCAAAGTGGCGGTGACAAGGTCCGCCCGGATGATCATCAGGATTTGCGGAACAGCCTGCAATCGCGTCGCCCCGTCGCTGGTCAGTTCGTCACCGTAGCGAGCCCAAGCCCTCTCGCTGGCTCGATGCACGAGCGCTGTAATGATCGGGATGGCCAGGATGGTCTGCGCAATCACCATCGCGGTCGGCGTGAACAGCAGCGCGAAGGAGCCCAGCGGTCCGGAACGCGAGAGGGCCAGATATAGCGCGAGGCCGACAACGACCGGAGGCAATCCGAAAAACGCATTGATCAAAACGACGGCCAGTCGCCGCCCGCGAAAAGCAAAAATCGCAAGCGCGGTCCCGATCGGCAAGCTAATGGCCGTTGCGGCAGCCGTCGCCGCCAGGCTGACGCCGATCGATAGTGCGACGATCTCGGAGAAGTCATGCAATTCGCTAATGGTGATGGCGGTGCTCTCCTCGAATGTCAATCTGGAACGCCCCCACGCCGCGCGGGTAGCGCCCGGGATGCGGTGGATTGGATGCCCCGCAGCAAGCCCGTTGGGAAGCGCCCGTCATGCCGATCCCAATTTTCCTTATTTTGTCCCAGACCCAAATAGGGGCCGGAGAAAGCGTTCAAAAACACCAATGCAATCAAACGGCTCAACGGACATTCCCGGACAAAGCGCCGAGGGATATTACCTCCCACGTAATGGAATGGGCGAATTCGCGTGGTAGGCTTCCAGCATGAACGCACTTTCTGCCACGGCGACGGCCGACCGTATCAAGCCCGTCCCTATCGGCGCGCATTTGCGCCAATGGCGGCAGCGTCGCCATCTCAGCCAGCTTGACCTTGCCGGCGACGCCGAGATCTCCGCGCGCCACCTCAGTTTTGTCGAGACCGGCCGCGCGGCGCCGTCGCGCGACATGGTGCTGAAGCTGGCCGAACGGCTCGAGGTGCCGTTGCGTGAGCGCAACGTGCTGCTGGTGGCGGCGGGATTTGCCCCGGCGTTTCAGCAGCGCTCGCTGGACGATCCCGCGCTGAAATCGGTACGCGCCGCGATCGATCTCGTGCTCCGGGCCCACGAGCCCAATCCGGCGCTGGCGGTCGACCGGCACTGGAATTTGGTGTCGGCCAACCGCATGGTGATGCCACTGCTCGAGGGTGTCCCGGAGCGGCTGCTCGGCCAGCCCTTCAACGTGCTGCGGCTGAGCTTTCATCCCGAGGCGCTGGCGGCGCGCACCGTCAACCTCGCCGAATGGTGCGGGCATCTCTTGGAGCGGCTGCACCGGCAGTGCGAAGCGACCGCCGATCCCGAATTGATCCGGCTCTATCACGACCTCAAGGCGTTCCCGATCCCGGCGCGATCGCGGCCGTTGTCCCCCGACAGCGTTGCGATTCCGTTCAAGATGCGGCTGGGCGGGGACATCCTGAGCTTCTTCTCGACCACGATGATGTTCGGCACGCCGGTCGATATCACGCTGTCGGAACTGGCGCTGGAGACGTTCTTTCCGGCGGACGATCTGACCGCCGAGCGAATGCGGGCAATCGCCGCCAATCTCAAATAGCTCCCTTGTCCGGGTTCGGGTTGCGGCTTATCTCTGGGGCTTCCCGGCGAGGAGGCCCCGATGAGCAGCCCGAAACCGCTCAGGATCGATATCGTCTCCGACGTGGTGTGCCCGTGGTGCTATATCGGCAAGCGCCGCATCGAGAACGCCCTGGCGCTGGTGCCGGATGTGCCGGTCGAGGTGCACTGGCGGCCGTTCTTTCTCAATTCCTGGGTGCCGCGCGAGGGGATCAGCCGCGACGAATATCTTACCGCGAAGTTCGGCTCGCCCGAGGCCTACAAGGGCATCGCCGGGCGCGTGGTCGCTGCCGCCGGCGAAGAGGGCCTGTCGTACCGGCCGGATCTCGTCAAGCGCCAGCCCAACACCATCGATTGCCATCGCCTGATCCACTGGGCCGAGGCGCAAGGCAAGTCCGCCGAGATGAAGCAGCGGCTGATGGAATTGTATTTCCGCGACGGCGGCGATCTCACCGACACCGATGTGCTGGTGCAGGCGGCTGCCGACTGCGGCCTCGACGCCGACGAGGTGCGCCGGCGCCTTGCCACCGACGAAGACGTCGCGCTGATTTCGGCGCAGGCGCAGGAAGCCTCCGACAAGGGCATCTCCGGCGTGCCGACCTTCGTGTTCGCGCAGAAATACGCGGTGTCCGGCGCCCAGCCCGCCGACCAGCTCGCCCGCGCCATCCGTCAGGTGTCGGCGGAAGTGAACGCGCAGGCGGCGGAATAGGGCTTGATCGGTGGGCTTGACCATTTCTTATTTGTAGCTACAATAATTAAATGAAGATCACCTTCGATCCGGCCAAGCGGGCGGCGGCGCTGGCGGAACGCGGGCTTGATTTCGAGGATGCCGATGAGGTTTTTCAAGGAGATACGCTGGATTCTCCCGATAGCCGCCGGGACTACGGTGAACTGCGCATGCTCACGGTCGGTCATCTGCGCGGACGAATGGTGATCGTGATCTGGACACCGCGGGGAGACGCGCGGCACGTCATCTCGATGAGGAAAGCAAATGCCCGCGAAAAAGCCCGTTTTGGGAAGCGATTTGAGAAAATCTGACCGTCATGTCGTGCAGTCGCACGAATACGATGAAATTCCCGAGTTGACGGAAGCCTGGTTTTTGTCGGCGGATCATCGCCGTGCCGGCAAGCTGGTGCGTCGCGGACGTCCAAAGTCGGAAGATCCCAAGCAACTCGTTTCCCTGCGGCTCGACGCTGATGTGTTGCGATGGTTCAAGCGCACCGGTGCTGGGTATCAGTCCCGTATCGGCGATGTTCTGAGACGGCATGTCCGGAGCGCCGAACGCAAGAAGACGGCAGGGTAGGGCTACAAAGCCGTACTCTCGCACAGAAGTGGTGCAGTCCATAGGCTTTGGGAGAAAATCGCCTCAGCGCCTCCGCCGCCGGGCGCGGATCAGGCGTACGCCGCGGCGTGCCAGTTCGAGCGCCGCGTGGCGCAAGATCATCGCGGCGTGGATCAGCGCGGCCACCGGATCGTTTGGCCGCAGCGGGATCAGCACGTCGCCGATCGCAAGCCGGCCGCGCCAGATCGGGTTGATCATGGGGTGATCGGGGCTGGCGGTGGAATCCGCCGACGTGATCGCGGGATCGGCGCAGAGGTGCCGGGTCAGGTCGAGCGTGAGCTGCACGCCCGGTGAAAATTTCGCGTAGCGTTCGTCGATGCCGAGCTTGAAGTAGAACGCGCGGTGTCGGTGCCGGAGCACGATCGCGGCCGCGACCGGCGTATCGCCTGCGCGCAAGGTCACGATCTCGCATTGGCGGTTGGCGGCCAGCGCGGGTGCCGCGCGGCGGATGAAGCTCGCATCGCCATCGTGCTGGATCAGGGCGGTGCCGCGCTCGCCCTTCCAGCCGCTGGCCTCGAGCTTCAGAAAGACCTCGAGCGCGGCGGTGACTTCGTCCGCGCTCCGTGCCACCTCGAAATCGACGGCGCCGTGGTCGGCGAGGCGGCTGCGCTGACGGCGCAATTCCCTGAGTTTTCTGGCGCCGAGGGCGTCGTGCAGCAGTTGATCGCCGTCGCGGGTGGCGTCGAGGCAGGCGCGCAGGCCGGATTGCAGCACGCGCGGGTGCAGGCCGCCGCGCCGCAATGCGTCCGAAAACGCCTTCATGGCCGGGCCGTCGAGCGACATGTCGCGCAGCATCAGGGCTCGGGCGCCGGCTCGCCGCGCCTGCCGTATCAACTGCGTGACGGCATCCTCGGCGAAGTCGCGATCCAGCGGCGGCGTGCAGAGCGTGCCATAGGGATGGGCACTGACCAGCGCGGGCAGCGGAATCCGGTAGGCGCGCCACAGCGACACCACCGGCATGAGCCCGATCAGCCGACAGCACGATGCGTCGCGCCAGGCCGCGAGCATCGACGCGCCGGCACGTCCCGGTGCGAAGGCATTCACCGCCATTTCCCATTCGGGGAGATAATAGCCGTTGGGCTCGACCGCGCGCCCGGCAAGCTCGCGCCACTGGCCGGCATCGACGGCCGTGAGCGGCGCCAGGGCATTGCCACGCGGCGAGGCGTCATCCGACCGCGCATGGCTGTCCGCGGCTTCTCTCGCCGATGCGCCACCCATCCCCGCTGTGTGAGTAATCTCGGCCACGTCCCCGCCATCGCGAAATCGCGCTGGATGCGAGAACGCGCCCCTCCGGCGCCGTTCTCCACCCGCGTTATCAGCCGAACGCTAGCGCAAAGGTTGGAAAATACGGTTGGCGCCGGGATTGAATTTGAGCGGTGATATTTACGGGCTGTTCATCATGCGGGCCTGGCCGGAGATCTGCTCCCGACCCGCGGAGAGGCGCCTGACCTTGAGCCAGGCCGCTAGATCGGCTCGTAGGTTTCCGACAGGCAATTGTCGTCGGCCTCGACGTGACGCCGGTCCAGCATCACCCCGTCCTCGATGGTGATGCGATAGGTCTGCGTACCCAACGGCTTGCCGGTCGCCGAAGTAAGTTCGGCCCTGACGCAGGCGGTCCAGCCCAAACCCTCGATTTGGTGATGGGGTCGGGAGACCCGCACATCGCGTGGCGCGGATGAGGCAACGAACACTGAATCGAGTTGGCTGCGGACCATTTGCTTGACATCGGGTGGCGGCTCGGGCGGCGGTTCGCTGGCCCTGGCGCGCATGAAATCCGGCAGCGGCGCGCGGCTGTCGGCGAAGCCGCAGCCCGCCAGCAACAACGCCGCCCCGGCCATCAACACCGTATGAGCAATAGCCCGCTTCATCCAGCCCGGTCTTTTCCTCGCCGGTCAGATGACCGGCGATCGGGGCCAATTCGCGACGTTTTCGTTACCGACCATTGCTGAAGCCGGTCACGGAAGCGACTATGATGTAGCCCGTGCCGATCCCTTGTTTGCCATCATCCGATTGCAGGGTAAGTAGTGGGAACGGCAATGGCAGGGAGGCCAGGGCGATGAAGATCCGAGTGGTTGCGGCGGCATTGCTGGTGATGATCGCGATGCCCGCGCAGGCCCAGATGGGCGGCGGCAAGCGGCATGGCGGCGAGAACAAGACCGAGCCGAAAAAGCCGCAGGTGGACGAAAAGGCCTACAAGGCGGCGCTGGAGCGAATACCTGATCCGAAGGAAAAATATGATCCGTGGGGCGTGGCCCGGCCCGCCGATCCCGCCAAGAAGCCGAAATAGCCTGTCGATCTTCGTTTTTCGAATTGACGCCCGCCATGCGATATCTTTCCGGCCTGCTCGTCGTGATGTGCATGATCGTGGCACCGGCGTTCGGCTGGGAGCATTGGGGCGGTGATCGCGGTGGGACGCGGTTTTCGCCGCTGAACCAGATCACGCCGCAAAATGTCGGCAATCTCGTGCGGGCGTGGCAGTTCCGCACCGGCGACCTCGATGCCCGCCCGCCGGCCGCGATGAACCGCAGCAAATTCGAGGCGACGCCGCTGTTGGTCGAGGACAGCCTGGTGTTCTGTTCGCCCTTCAACGAGGTCATTGCGCTCGATCCCGGCACCGGCGCACCGAAATGGCGATACGATCCCGGGATCAGCACCGCGCAACGTCCCGCCAACCGTTATGTCTGCCGCGGCGTCGCCTACTGGGTCGACGACCAGGCCGCCGAAGGCGCGGCCTGCCGCGCCCGCATTTTCATGGGCACCAACGATGCCCGGGTGATCGCCCTCGATGCCAGGACCGGGATTCCCTGCGCCGATTTCGGCAGCAAGGGCGAGGTGAAGCTCGACATCGGCAAGACATTGGTGTGGCCGGGTGAATTCCAGATCACCTCCGCGCCGGTGGTGAGCCGCGGCGTGGTCGTTGTCGGCTCTTCGATCTCGGACAATGTCCGCGTTGATGCGCCGCTCGGGACGGTGCGCGCCTTCGATGCCAGGACCGGGCAGCCGCGCTGGAGTTGGGACCCGCTGGTCCGTGACGGCATCGCCGCCGGCGCCGCCAATGTCTGGGCGCCGATGTCGTCGGATGAAGAGCGTGGGCTGGTATTTCTGCCGACCTCATCGCCCAGCCCGGATTTCTGGGGCGGCAAACGGCCCGGCAATGACGAACATGCCAATTCCGTGGTCGCGCTGCGCGCCGAGACCGGCGAGCTGGTGTGGTCGTTCCAGACCGTGCATCACGACGTCTGGGACTACGACCTGCCGGCGCAGCCGACGCTGGCGCGGATCGATACCGGCGCGGGAATGCGCGATGTCGTGATTCAGCCGACCAAGCAGGGTTTTGTGTTCGTGCTCGACCGCGACACCGGGCGGCCGGTGTGGCCGGTCGAGGAACGTGGCGTGCCACAGGGTGGCGCGGAGGGCGAACAGCTCTCGCCGACGCAGCCGTTTCCCACCCATGTGCCGGCGCTGATGCCGCAACGGATTTCGGCCTCCGACCTGTTCAGGCCATTTCCGCTGTTGCGCAGTACGTCTTGCGAGAGGCAGTTCGCCACCGCCCGCAATGAGGGGCTTTTTACGCCGCCCTCGACGCAGGGGACGCTGATCTTTCCGATGACCGGGGGCGGCGTGAACTGGGGCGGCGTAGCGTTCGATCCGGTCAATCAGATCCTCTATGCCAACACCAGCCGCGCCGTGCACATCGTCAAGCTGATCCCGAGAAGCGATGCGGAAGGCGTCAAGCCGGGGTCCGGCGCCGATTTCGGCGCCCAGCGCGGCGCGCCGTTCGCGATGACGCGGCGCGTCGCGATGTCGCCGCTCGGCATCCTCTGCAACAAGCCGCCCTGGGGCGCGCTGGTTGCGGTCGATCTCAAGGCCGGAAAGGTGCTCTGGCAGTCGTCGGTTGGCACCGCCGAGGATCGGGCGCCGCTGGGGATCGCCTTCAAATGGGGTACGCCGCTGGTCAACGGCGTCGTGATCACCGCGGGCGGGCTCGTCTTCACCGGCGCGGCGGATGCGTATTTGCGGGCCTTCGACGCCAGATCCGGGGAGGAACTCTGGCAGGGCCGGCTGCCGGTTCCGGGCGTCGCCAATCCCATGACGTATCTCTGGAAGGGCGAACAATATGTGGCGATCGCGGCCGGCGGTCATTCCGAAATCGGAACCTCGATCGGCGACAGCATGGTGGCGTTTCGGCTGGCGCGGCCAGGCGAGGCGCCCTCGTTGTGGTCGCGCACCATCGACCGCCCCGGCGGGCGTTTCGACAGCGAAGCGATGGCGCTGCTGATCGTGATCGCGCTGGGAGCGCTCGCGCTGTGGGGCTGGCGCCGCCGCGCGAAATCGCGCCGGGCCGCCAGGTCGGGGCCGTAGCGGTCATTGCAAAGAGCGCAGGCGACGAAGCCAACCCCTTGCGTCATTCCGGGTTCGATGCTTTCGCATCGCCCGGAATGACGGCGCCGCAATGTCCCGGGATTGCGCTGCGCTGCAACCCGGCTACACTTGCGATGTTGGTCGCGCCGGTTCCGCTGTTGCACCCATGTGCCGTGGTACTGCCGGTTCAGGAGCACGGGAATGCAGAGACGTCTGGCTGCCATCGTCTGCGCCGACGTGGCCGGCTATTCGCGGATGATGGGCACCGACGAGGCGGGCACCCACGCCGCCTTCAAGGCGCACCGCAGCGCGATTTATCCGATCATTCTCAATCATGGCGGCCGCGTCGTGAAGAATACCGGCGACGGCTTCCTGCTGGAATTTCCGAGCATCGTCGGCGCCATCGAATCGGCGATCGCGATGCAGGCGCTGATGGCGGAGCGCAACCATCATCTGCCGGCCGATCGGGCCATGCAATTCCGCCTCGGCGTCCACATGGGAGATGTGATTGCCGACGAGGACGAGGTGTTCGGGGATGGCGTGAACGTTGCCGTTCGCCTTGAGGCGGTGGCGACGCCCGGCGGGGTCGCCGTTTCGGCCAAGGCCTACCATGAGGCGAGCAAGCATCTCGGCGTCCCCCTGGTCGACGCCGGCAGTCACCGGCTGAAGAACATCGACGAGCCGGTCGCGGTCTGGACCTGGGAGCCGGGCTGCCGCGACCGAAGCGGGCAGCAGCGCAACGGCGCATCCGGCCTGCCGGCCCAATATCGAACGGCGATCGTGGGCGTGCTGCCGTTCGCAAATCTCAGCGACAGCACCGACGAATATTTTTCCGACGGACTGACCGAGGACCTGATCCACGCGCTTTCGCTGCATTCCTTTTATCGCGTGCTGAGCCGAAGTTCGACGTTTTCGTTCAAAGGCAAAAGTCTGAGCACGCGCCTGATCGCACGCGAGATTGACGCGAGCTATCTGATCCAGGGCTCGGTACGGCGCGCCGGAACCAAGATTCGCGTCACCGCCGAACTGATCGCTCCGGAAAGCGGCGAGCAGCTATGGACCGGTCGCTATGACAGGGACTTGGGCGATCTGTTCGCGATGCAGGATGAAATCACCACGCATCTGTCGGCGGCGTTGGCGCCGGAGATATTTCGCGCCGAGGCGTTCGCCGTCCCGGCGCGGTCGACCTCGGCCGATCTGACCGCATGGGATCGGTTTCTGAGGGGGCTGTCTTGCTACTACCGGCAGACCAAGGCGGATTTTGCAGCCTCGATCGGCCTGTTCAGGGAGGCCATCGCACTCGACCCCGCGCTCTCGATCGCACACGCCTATCTCGCCACCATCCTGGTGCAGGGCGTGCAATATGGCTGGATCAAAAGCACCAGCGGATTGTGGACCGAGGCGATGGGGCTGGCAGAAAGCAGCGTCAGGCTCGATCCCCGTTCGTCATTTGCGTTTGCCATCCTGGCCTATCTGCATGCGATGCAGGGCCATCACGAGGCGGCGATGGCGGCCGGAAAACGCGCGGTGGAGCTCAACCCGTACGACATGGGCGCGCGCGGCGTGCTTGGCATATGCCATCTCGCGATCGGCGAACATGAGCAGGCGATCGAGCTGTTTTCGGCGGCTGCGCAGCGCGGCAACACCGACCCCCGCTACAAATGGTCGGCGTTGAACGCGTTCAGCCATTATCTGCTGGGACACTATGACGCGTCGCTGTCATGGTCGCGCGAAGCGCTGTATTCGAATCCCAATCATCTTCAGATGCTCGCGATCCGGGCGGCGGCGCTGGCGCAACTGGCCCGCACCGAGGAAGCGGCAAAGGCCGCCGAAGTCCTGCTCGGCAGTTATCCGGGGTTTGCCGTTGAACGGCATCTGCGGAATTTCCGCTGGAAAATGCCGGCCGACATCGCCCATTACCGCGACGGGCTTTTGAAGGCCGGCGTGCCGTTCGCCAAACTGAGTTCTGGTTGAACCGGTCTCGAAGCGCACGGCTTAGACTTGGCGCGCTCGGCGCCGTCGCGCATTCACAGCATCGCGAAGGCGCTCGAGACCATCGCGACCGGCTTGCGGTCGGCGGCGCTTGCCAGCGTGACCCGGCCGAAGCTCATGGTGCGCCCGAGCCGGACCACCCGGGCGTCGGCGAGCACGTCCGAGGCGGTGACGGCGCGCATGAAATGAGTGGTCTGATCCACCGTCGTCATCGGCCGGTAACCGCGATTGGCCGCCAGATTTGCCAGCACCATCGCGGTGTCGGCGAACGCCATCAGCGCCTGACCGCAGACGATGCCGCCGGCCCGACACAGCCGCTCGGAAAACGGCAGGCGCAGGATCGCGCCCGGCTGCCAGCCGGATTCGGCATCCGGCGGCGGGTCGCACTCCAGCCCCTCGACCGAGAGCCCGAGATCCTGCACCCACGGCGCCAGCACGTCGACAAGAACGCGCCTCGCCTCCGCAATATCGATGGCAGCGGTTTGTTGCTGGTTTTTCATGAACGCTGGTTCCTCGCCCGACGGAAGTGCCGGCGTGCATTCTAGCCGCGGGCCCGGCGGCTTGAAAATGCCGGACTTGGCGCCGTATAATCGCAACCCGAAGCGGGGAGCATCCGATGAAGATTTTGCGCGTGGCCGCGGTGATGGCATTGGTGATCGGGCCGGCCTATGCGCAGATGCCCAACATCAATCTGATGCCCGAAGTGCCTTCCAAGACGCCGGAGGAAAAGGCGGCGGACGAGGTGAGGGACAAGGCCTACAAGGAATTGCTGCGGAAAATCCCCGACCCGAAGGTGTCGGCCGATCCCTGGGGCACGGTGCGCAGCCCCGACACGGCCAAGACCTCGAACAAGACCTCGACCAAGGCCTTGGCCAAGCCGCGGACCAGGACCGGCAGCAACGCCAACTGAATCCCGCCCGGACAGCATACCGCTGGGATCGCGCCGCGGCAGCCCCATATTGAGCCGGTCGTCATGGGGTATCGGAGTTGCGACATGGCCTTTCGCCCGCGCGATCTGGCAGACCGGATGGCCGCCCGCCACCGGCCGGATGACGGCTATCTGCGCGAGACCTTCACGCTGCCGCGCGACCAGGCGCGGGCCGCAGCGCGCGATTTCCTCGCCCGCTATCCCAAGGCGGCCTATATGAGCGGGGTCGAGCGCTGGCGCGAACTGCCCGGCGGCGACATCGAATTTACCATGCGGCGGCTGCGCAGCGCCGATTGATGGCAAGCTCATTCAATTTCAGCGGCATGGCCACGACGAAAGCCCGCTCGACCCTGCGGATCGAGCGGGCAGCAACGCCATTGCAGTACATCCGTGCAAATAGCGCGGAGGCTTACACCACCGAGAGATTCTCGGCGCTGGTCTTGCCCCGCATCTTGTCGGCCTTGATTTCGAATGCGACCTTTTGGCCTTCGGCGAGGCCTGAAAGACCCGCCCGTTCGACCGCGCTGATGTGGACGAACACATCATTGCCGCCGTCGCTGGGCTGGATAAACCCAAAGCCCTTTTGGCCGTTGAACCACTTTACCGTACCTGTCGGCATCTCACTTCTCCATAGCGCGCAAGCGCAACCTCGCGTGACGATCACGCGATTTCCGTTCAATTTTGACGATGTCTCTGGAAAAGCAGCCCGCAGGCGCGTTCAACAAGGCACAGCGGCTAATCGAATGGCATCTAGTTATAGGCTGAGGGGCGAAAATGCAACCCCCACCGGGACGCGGACTGCTCGGACGCCGGCCGCCAACTGAGGCGGCCTACAGGGGATGAGATGACAGACGTACCGTTCAAAGTAGGCGACCGGGTAAAGAAGCGCTCAGGCTACGAATATCCGGGCTTCATCGTGTCGGTTTTCACAAACCGAGCCGGGGCCGTTCGGTATGTAGTGGAGGCAGACCACCCTGCCTTCTCCGGCATGTTGCACATCTTCAATGGCGATCAGCTTGAACATGGCTAAGGCAAACTGGGCCACTCCCTAAATCAAAACAGGCCACTCGGGATCGAAACAGGCCAGTCCAAAGAGGAAGAGGCCGACAGCGGCAAGGGCCTTTAACGAAAGAGGCCGCCAACTGAGGCGGCCTTACTTCGGCGTTTGAAGTCCAGGCGAGGAAAGCCAATCGTTGATGCGCAGGGCGGTCTCGGCTTGTCGAGCCTTGCGCAGAAGCATCTCGCGCTCATGGTTGCCCGGTGGGAGTTTTTCCGCTTCCGCCCGGAGGCGTTCGATCTCTTGGTCGAGACGATCTGGGAAAGACAGAATGTTCTTGAACCGCCGACGCTGCATGACACACCCCTCGTTGCTTACGGGTCCTAACCGTAGGGTTTGCAAGTTCCAATCCTAATATGCCGATTCGCATCAGTCAGTTCCAAAGTGAACAGATAGCCACAGGCGACCTCTCTATGTTCACGCTCCCGTGATGGCACTCAAATTAGGCCACTGCGAAAATCAAATTGGGCCACAAGGGGTTAAAACAGGCCAGCACCCGCCGGCCCAAAAGAACATATTGCGAACAGAGAACAAACATGGTACAAGGTTCCAGCGATCCTCACCGATCCGTTATTGCCTTTGTCCCGCCCGCGAATCCCCGCCATAAGGAGCACCGCCATGTCCGCCGCCACTGCCCTGCGTATCGTTGAAGGATCCTCCATGGACAAGACCAAGGCCCTGTCCGCCGCGCTGTCCCAGATCGAGCGCCAGTTCGGCAAGGGTTCGGTGATGCGGCTCGGCAAGAACGACCGTTCGATGGATATCGAGACCATCTCCTCGGGCTCGCTCGGGCTTGATATCGCGCTCGGCGTCGGCGGCCTGCCGAGGGGCCGGGTGGTCGAGATCTACGGGCCGGAATCCTCCGGCAAGACCACGCTGGCGCTGCACACCGTCGCCGAGGGCCAGAAGAAGGGCGGCATCTGCGCCTTCATCGATGCCGAGCACGCGCTCGACCCGGTCTATGCCCGGAAGCTCGGCGTCAACATCGACGAACTCCTGATCTCGCAGCCCGACACCGGCGAGCAGGCGCTGGAAATCTGCGACACCCTGGTGCGCTCCGGCGCGGTCGACGTGCTGGTGATCGATTCGGTGGCGGCGCTGGTGCCGCGCGCCGAGCTCGAAGGCGAGATGGGCGATGCGCTGCCCGGCCTGCAGGCGCGGCTGATGAGCCAGGCGCTGCGCAAGCTCACCGCCTCGATCAACAAATCCCACACCATGGTGATCTTCATCAACCAGATCCGCATGAAGATCGGGGTGATGTACGGTTCGCCGGAGACCACCACCGGCGGCAACGCGCTGAAATTCTATGCCTCGGTGCGCCTCGACATCCGCCGCATCGGCGCGATCAAGGAACGCGACGAGGTGGTCGGCAACACCACCCGGGTCAAGGTGGTGAAGAACAAGCTGGCGCCGCCGTTCAAGCAGGTCGAATTCGACATCATGTATGGCGAGGGCGTCTCCAAGATGGGCGAAATCCTCGACCTCGGGGTCAAGGCCGGCATTGTCGAGAAGTCCGGCGCCTGGTTCTCCTATGACAGCCAGCGGCTCGGGCAGGGCCGCGAGAACGCCAAGGCCTTCCTCAAGGCCAATCCCGACATGACCGCCAAGATCGAGGCCGCGATCCGCCAGAACTCCGGCCTGATCGCCGAGCAGATCCTGGCAGGCAGCCCGGAGCGCGACACCGACGGCGAGGAGCCGGCCGAGGAGTGACGGCGTCGTCGCGAATGCAATTTTCCGCGATGATTGCGGCGCGATGGATTCCGGGTTCGCGCTGACGCGCGCCCCGTAGATGGGGTAACGGGCCCCGGTCTGCGCTCCAGGCCAGCCGCGCTAGCTACGGCGCTGTTTGATTGCGCGCGTCGCGCGGCTGGCTTGGAAGGCGGGCGGTCGTCCCTCACATTGATGGTGTAACGGAGTCGAGGTGTGGACCTCGCTCCAAACATCGAGGAGAGACGACCATGGACTATTATGCAGGAATCGACGTGTCATTGGAATGCTCGAGTGTGTGCGTTGTGGATAGCAACGGCAAGATTATTCGGGAAGGCAAGGCAGCCAGCGAGCCGGAAGCGCTGATCGGCTGGCTGAGGTCGCTGGGCTATGAACTGAGCCGGATCGGGCTGGAAGCCGGGCCGTTGTCGCAGTGGCTTTATGCGGCAACGCGGGAAGCGGGGTTGGCGGTCGAACTGCTGGAGACACGGCACGTGCGGAAGGCGTTCGAGGCGATGCCGGTGAAGTCGGACCGCAATGACGCGCGCGGCATCGCGCAATTGATGCGGCTCGGCTGGTTCCGGCCGGTGCACTGCAAGTCGCTGAGTGCGCAGGAAGCACGAGCGGTCCTGACCGCGCGCAAGCTGGTCCAGAGCAAGCTCCTGGACGTCGAGAACAGCCTGCGCGGTATCTTGCGCGGCTTCGGGCTGAAGGTTGGCAAAACCACGGCGCGGAGCTTTGCCGGACGCATCCAGGAACTGGTGAAGGGTCATCGCCACCTGGAGACGATCGGCGAGGCGCTGCTCTCGGTGCGCACGGTTCTGTTGCGCGAGTTCAACGTCTTTGAGAAGCGCGTGCGCGCGATGGCACGCTCGGATGCAAGAACCAGGTTGTTGATGACGACGCCGGCGGTGGGGCCCATCGTGGCGCTCACCTATGCCTCGGCGATCGACGATCCGGCACGGTTCAAGTCGTCGAAGCAGACCGGAGCGCATTTCGGGTTAACGCCGAAGAAGTATCAGTCCGGCGAGACCGACTACTCGGGGCGGATCAGCAAGATTGGTGACGCCTCGGTGCGCGAGGCGCTCTACCAGGCCGCTCACGTCATGCTGACAAAGCCCGTCAAAGGCTGCTCGCAGCTCAAGAGCTGGGCGATGCGGATCGCCAGGCGAGCCGGCAGCAGCAAAGCCAAAGTCGCGCTGGCGCGCAAGCTCGCGGTGATCCTGCATCGCATGCTCGCCAACGCAACACCATTCAACGCTGCTGCTGCAGCAGCTTAACAGGGAAAAGCAGGTTTTCGGGCGGAGCACGACACCAGCTCTCCCGAAGCGAAGTCCCTTCGCCGGGACGATGGATCAGGTCAGACCGTCATCCGGGATGTCGACACATCTCCAAGATGCGATCACGCTTCCGTAGATTGGCCGACCTATCCTCCATGAACTCCATCAGGCGACGGCCTTGCGCCGATCCCGTACAGAAGCAAGTCCCCGGCGAGTGGATAACGCAAAAAGGGATTGACACGTCGAGGCCCGTTACAGAAGCCCGGATGGAGCGCAGCGCAATCCGGGGTCTTTCGGGGCCGCACGACGATTCCCGGATTGCGCTGTGCTCCATCCGGGCTACAGTTTTTGCCGTCATTGCGCGCAATGACGGCTGAAAACAGCCGGACTACGCGGGTCGGTGTTGCCGGCTGACCGGTTGCGCGAACGCCGGCGGCTTTACTCCGCCGCCTGCGCGTAGTCCTCGAGCGGCGGGCATGAGCAGACCAGATGGCGGTCGCCATGGACGTTGTCGACGCGCCCCACCGGGGACCAGTATTTGTCGGTTCGCGAGCTTCCCGCCGGGAAGCAGCCGTCGCTGCGGGAATAGCCGCGGGTCCAGTTGTCGTCGGCGATGTCGTGCACGGTGTGCGGCGCGTGGCGCAGCGGCGAGGCGTCGACCTTCCAGCGCCCGGCTTCGATCTCGGCGATCTCGCGCCTGATCGCGATCATGGCTTCGCAGAACCGGTCGAGCTCCGCCTTCGATTCGGATTCGGTCGGCTCGATCATCAGCGTGCCCGGCACCGGAAAGCTCATGGTCGGGGCGTGAAAGCCGTAATCGATCAGCCGCTTGGCAATATCATCGACCGTGACCCCACAGCTCTGTTTCAGCGGCCGCGGATCGACGATGCATTCATGCGCGACGCGGCCTTTGGCGTTGCGGTACAGCACCGGAAAATGCGGATGGAGCCGGCTTGCGATGTAATTGGCATTGAGGATCGCGATCTCGGTGGCGCGCGCCAGACCCTCGCCACCCATCATCAGCATGTAGATGTAGGAGATGGTCAGGATCGACGCCGAACCGAACGGCGCCGCCGATACCGGCCCGGCGGTGCGCGGCGCGCTGCCGTCGACCGCGGGATGCCCGGGCAGGAAAGGCGCCAGATGCGCCTTGACGCCGATCGGTCCCATCCCCGGGCCGCCGCCGCCATGCGGAATGCAGAAGGTCTTGTGCAGATTGAGATGGCTGACGTCGGCGCCGTAGTCGCCCGGCCGCGACAGCCCGACCTGCGCGTTCAAATTGGCGCCGTCGAGATAGACCTGGCCGCCATGCCGATGCACGATGTCGCAGATCTCGCGGATGTGCTCCTCGAACACGCCATGGGTCGAGGGATAGGTGATCATCATGGCGGCGAGCTCATGCGAATGCCGCGCCGCCTTGGCGCCGAGATCCTCGACATCGACATCGCCGCGCTGGTCGCAGGCGACCACCACCACCTCCATGCCGGCCATGCTGGCGGACGCCGGATTGGTGCCATGCGCCGAGGAGGGGATCAGGCACACCTTGCGATGCGGCTCGCCGCGCGCGGCATGATAGAAGCGGATCGCGAGCAGCCCGGCATATTCGCCCTGCGCGCCGGAATTCGGCTGCAGCGAGATCGCGTCATAGCCGGTGATGTCGCACAGCCATTGTTCGAGCCGCGCGAACAGGAGGTGATAGCCGGTGGCCTGTTCGATCGGTGCGAACGGATGCAGATTGCAAAATTCCGGCCAGCTCAGCGGCATCATCTCGGTCGTCGCGTTGAGCTTCATGGTGCAGGAGCCGAGCGGGATCATCGCGCGGTCGAGCGCCAGGTCGCGATCGCCGAGCTTGCGCATGTAGCGCAACAGCTCGGTCTCGGAGCGATGGGCATGAAACACGGGATGGGCCAGGAACGCGCTGCTGCGTTGCAATTCCTGCGGCAGCGCCGCACCCGCATCCGGCTCGATCTCGGCATAGACCAGCCGGCCGCCGAACGCCCGCCACACCGCCTCGACGATCTCAGGCGTCGTGGTCTCGTCCAGCGCAATGCCAAGCGTCTGCTCGCCGATGCGCAAATTGACGTGCTCGGCCTGGGCGCGGGCCACGATCTCGTCCCGCCTGGCGCCGGCCTGCACGGTCAGGGTGTCGAAGAACGCCTCCGACCGCGGCGCGAAGCCGAGCCTGCGCAAACCCGCCGCCAGCACCGCGGTCCGGCGATGCAGCCGGTGCGCGATCTCGGTCAACCCCTCGGGGCCGTGATAGACCGCATACATCGAGGCGATCACCGCCAGCAGCACCTGCGCGGTGCAGATGTTGGAGGTGGCCTTTTCGCGGCGGATGTGCTGCTCGCGGGTCTGCAGCGCCAGCCGAAAAGCGGGCTGGCCACGCGAATCCACCGACAGCCCGACAATGCGCCCGGGCAGCGAACGCTTCAGCGCGTCGCGCACCGCCATATAGGCCGCGTGCGGGCCGCCATAGCCCATCGGCACCCCAAAGCGCTGTGCCGAGCCGATCGCAATGTCGGCGCCGAGTTCGCCGGGCGAGGCCAGCAGCGTCAGCGCCAGCAGATCGGCGGCGACGATCGCCAGCGCGCCCTTCGCCCGCAGCGCGGCGATCGCCGGCCGCAAATCGCGCACCGCACCCGAACTGCCCGGATATTGCAGCAAGCCGCCGAACCATTCGGCCTGCGCCAGGTCGGTGGCGGGATCGCCGACAATCAGCTTCCAGCCCAGCGGCTCGGCGCGGGTGCGCAGCACCGCCAGCGTCTGCGGATGCACGTCGCGGTCGACAAAGAACGACCTTGCTTTTGCCCCCGCGGCGCGCTCGGCCAGCGCCATGGCTTCCGCCGCGGCGGTGGCCTCGTCGAGCAGCGAGGCGTTGGCGACATCGAGCCCGGTGAGATCGCAGATCATGGTCTGGAAATTGAACAGCGCTTCCAGCCGGCCCTGGCTGATCTCCGGCTGGTACGGCGTATAGGCGGTGTACCAGGCCGGGTTCTCCAGGATGTTGCGCTGGATCACCGCCGGCATCAGGGTGCCGGAATAGCCCTGGCCGATCAGCGAGGTGAACACCTTGTTCTGCGCTGCCAGCGCGCGCATATGCGACAGCGCCTCGGTCTCGCTCAAGGCGGCGCCGAGATCAAGCGGCGCCTGCTGCCGGATCGAGGATGGCAGCGTCTCGGCCATCAGCGCCTCCAGGCTGTCGGCGCCCACGGTCTCCAGCATCGCCGTGACGTCGCGCGGCGAGGGGCCGATATGGCGGCGTGCGAAGCGGGTGGCGGCTTGTTGCTGTTTGCGGTGTGCGGTCATGGGCCGTTCCTTGCTGCGCAGAATCGAATCAATCCGTCATGGCCGGGCTTGTCCCGGCCATCTACGTCTTTGGTGCATTTGAAGAAGACGTGGATGCCCGGCACAAGGCCGGGCACGACGAAAGGGTCGGCCTGCAAAAATGAAGCAACATCCTTGTCTGCTCATGCCGTGTGTGCCTTGTACGCGGCCTCATCCATCAGGCCGCCAAGCTCGCTGCGGTCGGCGATCTTCAGCTTGAAAAACCACGCCTTGCCGCCGGCATCGGAATTGACCAAAGCGGGTTCGGCCACGACCGCATCGTTGACCTCGAGCACTTCGCCCGAAATCGGGGCGTAGACGTCGGAGGCGGCCTTGACCGATTCGACCACGGCGGCGGCTTCCGCCTTCTTCAGGCTGCGGCCGACCTTCGGCAGTTCGACAAACACGACATCGCCAAGCTGCGATTGCGCGTAGTCGGTGACGCCGATGGTGGCGACATCGCCCTCGATGCGGAGCCATTCGTGGTCTGAGGTGAACAGCGTGGTCATGACCATCCTTCAGCGTTTATAGGTATTCGGAACGAACGGCAGCGGCGCGACCCGCAGCGGCAGCCGCTGACCGCGGACCTCGGCGAACACAAGCTCGCCGGCGGCGCCGCGCGCGGACGGCAGGTAGCCCATCGCGACCGGCGCATTGACGCTCGGGCCAAATCCGCCCGAGGTCACCGCACCGATCGGCTCGGCGGCTGCGCCATCGCTGAACAGGGCGGCGCCTTCGCGCACCGGCGCGCGGCCTTCCGCCTTCAATCCGACGCGGCGGCGCGAGGTGCCTTGCTCCAGCTCGGCGAGAATTCTGCTCAGTGCCGGGGAATCCGCCGGCGCGCGCGCCGCCGTGGCGGCGGCTTTGCTGGATCGACCATTGCAGCGCGGCCTCGACCGGCGTCGTGGTGGTGTCGATGTCATGTCCGTAAAGGCAGAGCCCGGCTTCCAGCCGCAGGCTGTCGCGGGCGCCGAGCCCGATCGGCCAGACCTCGCCCTCGCCGAGCAGCGTGGCGGCGAGGGCTTCGGCATGCTCGGCCGGGACCGAAATCTCAAAGCCGTCCTCGCCGGTGTAGCCGGAGCGCGAGACGAAACAATCGATACCGTCGACACGGCGGGGACCCGCATCCATGAACCGCATCGCGGGCGCGTCTGCACAGAATTTCGCCAGTACCGATTCGGCCCGGGGTCCCTGCAGCGCGATCAATGCGCGGTCGGCGAGCGATTTCGATCTCGCAGGCATCGGACAGGCTGGCGCGCAGATGCGCCTCGTCCGCAGCCTTGCAGGCGGCGTTGACCACCAGGAACAGATGGCTGCCGAAATTCGCCACCATCAGGTCGTCAAGAATGCCGCCGCTGCCGGTGGTGAACTGGGCGTAGCGCTGTCGGCCCGGGGCGATCGCCACGATATCCTGCGGCACCATCCGTTCCAGCGCCAGCGCGGCGTGCTCGATCCGGCCGGATTTCGGCCGCAGCGCGATCTGGCCCATGTGCGAAACGTCGAACAGGCCGGCGGCGGTCCGGGTGTGCAGGTGTTCCCGGAGCACGCCGGCGGCATATTGCACCGGCATGGCATAGCCCGCGAACGGCACCATCCTGCCGCCACGGCCGACATGAAGCCCGTGCAAGGGGGTGTGTTTCAGTGGCGTTTCGGCATCGCGCGCAAGCATCATGGGCCCTCGCGGTCGATCGGGAACCCGTTTCCCGAAAAACCCGTCGAAGCCCCATCTGTCGCTGTGCCTGAGAGTATTATCCCGTCGGCGGACGCGTCGGGGACCAAACCCCTCGGCGCCTCTTTCCAGATGTCGTCAAGTCGCGCGGTCCGTTTGCCTGAGAGTTTCCGGGGCGGTTGCTCCTTCGGCGCCGGCGCTGAAGCCGGTCTCTCCCGACGCGACAGTCTCGAACAGATAGGAACAGAACACGGCGGCGCCAAGCCTGTCAACGCAGCCGCAGCATCCCTCCACGGTCCTGTGCTGATGCGGCAAGTCCCTGATCCGCTGCACACTTTCTGGACACCGCCACCACCCTTGTCTAAAAGCGTTTGCGGCGAAACCCGGACCGTTTTGCGATTGGATGGACATGAGCGGCGTCAACGACATCAGGTCGACCTTTCTGAACTATTTTGCGCGCAACGGCCATGAAATCGTGCCGTCCTCGCCGCTGGTGCCGCGCAACGACCCGACGCTGATGTTCACCAATGCCGGCATGGTGCAGTTCAAGAACGTCTTTACCGGCGTCGAGAAGCGCGCCTACCAGCGCGCCACCACGTCGCAGAAATGCGTGCGCGCCGGCGGCAAGCACAACGACCTCGACAATGTCGGCTATACCGCACGGCATCACACCTTTTTCGAGATGCTCGGCAACTTCTCGTTCGGCGACTATTTCAAGGACCGCGCCATCGAACTGGCCTGGAATCTGGTCACCAGGGAGTTCGGCCTGCCGAAGGACAAGCTCACCGCGACCGTCTATATCGACGACGACGAGGCATTCAATCTCTGGAAGAAGATCGCCGGGCTTCCCGACTCCCGCATCATCCGCATCGCCGGCGCCGACAATTTCTGGCAGATGGGCGACACCGGTCCGTGCGGCCCCTGTTCGGAAATTTTCTACGATCACGGCGACAAGATCTGGGGCGGCCCGCCGGGCTCGCTGGAGCAGGACGGCGACCGCTTTATCGAGATCTGGAATCTCGTGTTCATGCAGTTCGAGCAGTTCGAAGGCGGTGCGCGGCAGCCGCTGCCGAAGCCCTCGATCGATACCGGCGCGGGACTGGAACGGGTCGCCGCCGTGCTGCAGGGCAAGCACGACAATTATGAGATCGACCTGTTCGTGGCCCTGATCCGCGCCATCGCCGAGTTGACCGGCGCCGATCCGATGGGGCCGCAGAAAGCCTCGCTGCGCGTCATCGCCGATCATCTGCGGGCCTCGTCGTTCCTGATTTCCGACGGCGTGCTGCCGTCGAACGAGGGCCGCGGCTATGTGCTGCGCCGGATCATGCGCCGCGCGATGCGCCATGCGCAGCTGCTCGGTGCCAGGGAGCCGCTGATGTACCGGCTGGTCTGGGCGCTGGTGCGCGAGATGGGCCAGGCCTATCCGGAGCTGGTGCGCGCCGAGAATCTGATCGAGGAAACGCTGCGGCTCGAGGAGACGCGGTTCCGCAAGACGCTGGAGCGGGGCCTGTCGATCCTCGACGAGAAGAGCAGCGCACTGAAAAGAGGCGACATGTTCGACGGCGACACCGCGTTCACGCTGTATGACACCTACGGCTTTCCGCTCGACCTGACCCAGGACGCGCTGAAGTCGCGCGGCATCGGCGTCGATGTCGCGGCCTTCACCGATGCGATGGACCGGCAGCGCGAAAAGGCGCGCGCGGCGTGGGCGGGTTCCGGCGATACCGCGACCGAGAATGTCTGGTTTCCGCTGCGCGAGAAACTCGGCAGCACCGAGTTTCTCGGCTACGAGACCGAGACTGCCGAGGGCGTGGTGGCGGCCCTGGTGCAGGACGGCAAGGAGGTCGGCAGCCTCAAGGCCGGCGAGGCTGGCGCGGTGGTCATGAACCAGACGCCGTTTTATGCCGAGTCCGGCGGCCAGGTCGGCGACACCGGCATGATGACCGGCGAGGGCGTGCGGTTTCGCGTCACCGACACCCAGAAGAAGGCCGGCGATCTCTTCGTCCATCTCGGCACCGTCGAGCAGGGCACGCTGAAGCCCGGCACGGCGCTGCAGCTCGACGTCGATCATGCCCGGCGCAGCTCGATCCGTGCCAACCATTCCGCCACGCATCTGCTGCACGAAGCGTTGCGCCAGGTGCTCGGCGACCACATCGCGCAGCGCGGCTCGCTGGTGGCGCCGGACCGGCTGCGCTTCGACTTCGTGCATCCGAAGCCGATCACGCCGGAAGAACTCGCCCGCGTCGAGGATATCGCCAACGACGTGGTGCTGGAGAACGACGAGGTCACCACGCGGCTGATGGCGGTCGACGATGCGCGCGACGCCGGCGCCCGGGCGCTGTTCGGCGAGAAATATGGCGACGAGGTGCGCGTGGTGTCGATGGGCAGGACCGCCCGCGGCCATGGCGAGAACGCGCTCGGCTGGTCGGTCGAACTGTGCGGCGGCACCCATGTCCGCCGTACCGGCGATATCGGCCTGATTTCGGTGACGGGGGAGAGCGCGGTGGCGTCCGGCGTTCGCCGCATCGAGGCGCTGACCGGACGCCATGCCCGCAAACATGCCAACGACACCATCGCGCTGGCGAAGCTAGCGGCAACCGAGCTGCGCACCACGCTGGACGACATGCCGGCGCGGGTCGCCGCGCTGATGGAAGAGCGCAAGAAGCTCGAGCGCGACCTGTCGGATGCGCGCAAGAAGCTGGCGATGGGCGGCGGCACCGCCACCGGCTCGGCGGCGGCCGCCGGCGTCCGCGAAGTCGGCAATGTCAAGCTGCTGGCGCGGGCGATCCAGGGGGTCGAAGCCAAGGACCTCAAGAGCCTGGTCGACGACGGCAAGAAGCAGCTCGGCTCCGGCGTGGTCGCCATCGTCGGCGTCACCGAGGACGGCAAGGCCGGCGTCGTGGTCGGCGTCACCGCCGATCTCACCTCGCGCTACAGCGCGGTGGACCTGGTGCGGGCCGCCTCGCAGGCGCTGGGCGGCAAGGGCGGCGGCGGACGTCCCGACATGGCGCAGGCCGGCGGCCCCGATGGCGCCAAGGCCGATGCGGCACTCGCCGCGATCGAAAAGGCGATGGGCGGGGCCTGACCGAAGCGATCAGGATCGGCTTCGCTCAGCCCTTGCGCAGGAAAACATAATCCGCGGCATAGGGCATGCTGCGGGAGTCGCCGGCCTTGTCGCAGGCGCCATCGAGCTTGCCGCCCAACGTGTTGATCCGTTGCACCGTGGTGACGTCGGCCAGCACGCCGCTGCCGCGGTGGGAAATCACCTCAAGCTTCAGCCATGCAATGTCGTTGGCCGTCGCACCCGGCGCGCTGCCGGCGACCTTGCCGACCACCGCGCTGCCGTCGATGTGCTCCCAGGTCGGCCCGGCATAATGGCGTCCGATCACCTTGCCGCCGGCGGTCAGCGTCGCGACCGGCTCGCTGAACGTCCAGGCCAGTTTGCCGTCGGCGCCGGCCTTGCACGCGTAGATTTGCGAGCCCTGGGCATGGGTCGAGAGCACGATGGTTTCTCCGGGCGCCGCGATGGCGGCGGGAAGCGGCGTTGCGGCGACGGCGCCCGTCAGCGAACCCGACAGCAGCAGCGCGAGGGCGGCGGTCCGGGGGAATTCCATGGTCATGCTCTTCGATTGTCATTGCGAGGAGCATAGCGACGAAGCAATCCATGCTTCAGCCTGCCGAGGCATGGATTGCTTCGCTTCGCTCGCAATGACGGTCGCGAACGGCGATGACGCGCCCGTTACGCTGCCATCGCCTTGGTCAGATTGTCGGCGACCTTGTCGAGGAAGCCGGTGGTGGACAGCCAGCGCTGGTCGGCGCCGACCAGCAGCGCGAGGTCCTTGGTCATGTAGCCTTCCTCGACGGTTGCGACGCAGACCTTCTCCAGCGTGCTCGCGAACCTGGCCAGCTCCGGGTTGTTGTCGAGCTTGGCGCGGTGCGACAGCCCGCGGGTCCAGGCGAAGATCGAGGCGACCGAGTTGGTGGAGGTCTCCTTGCCCTTCTGGTGTTCGCGGAAATGCCGCGTCACCGTGCCATGGGCGGCCTCGGCTTCCACCGTCTGGCCGTCCGGCGTCATCAAGACCGAGGTCATCAGGCCGAGCGAGCCGTAGCCCTGCGCCACGGTGTCGGACTGCACGTCGCCGTCATAGTTCTTGCAGGCCCAGACGTAGCCGCCCGACCATTTCATCGCCGCGGCGACCATGTCGTCGATCAGGCGATGCTCGTAGGTGATCTTCTTCTCCTCGAATTTGGTCTTGAACTCGCGGTCGTAGATGTCCTGGAAGATGTCCTTGAAGCGGCCGTCATAGACCTTGAGAATGGTGTTCTTGGTCGAGAGATAGACCGGATAGCCGCGCGACAGGCCGTAATTCAGCGAGGCGCGGGCGAAATCCATGATGGAATCGTCGAGATTGTACATTTCCATCGCGACGCCGGCGCCGGGCGTCTTGAACACCTCCCGCTCGATCACGGTACCGTCCTCGCCGACGAATTTCATCGTCAGCGTGCCCTTGCCGGGAATCCTGATGTCGGTGGCGCGGTACTGGTCGCCATAGGCGTGGCGGCCGATGATGATCGGCTTGGTCCAGCCCGGCACCAGCCGCGGCACGTTCTTGCAGATGATCGGCTCACGGAAGATGACGCCGCCCAGGATGTTGCGGATGGTGCCGTTCGGCGATTTCCACATCTCCTTCAGGCCGAATTCCTTCACCCGGGCCTCGTCGGGGGTGATGGTGGCGCATTTGACGCCGACCCCGACCTTCTTGATGGCGTTGGCGGCGTCGACCGTGACCTGGTCGTTGGTCTTGTCGCGGTATTCCATCCCGAGGTCGAAGTATTGCAACTTGATATCGAGAAACGGGGTGATCAGCTTGTCCTTGATGTACTGCCAGATGATCCGGGTCATCTCGTCGCCATCGAGTTCGACGACGGGGTTGGTCACCTTGATTTTTGCCATGGAGATCGGGCCTTCTGGAACAGGGCGTTTCGGGAGGATGGGACCTCCGCGCTATAGCACCGTCGACGCGGCTGTGAAAGCCAAGGCATTATGCAGTTTCAGCCCATCTTTTGGTTCGGCCATCGGTTCTGATCGATCAGGGCCGAACCGCCCCCTCCATTGCGCGGCTTGCTCACGCCGACCAACTCGGCCGGCGTTCGGCGCGGTTTTGTCAGCGCGTCCTGTCCCCGTTTCAGGTTTTGAAAGAAGATTCAGGAGGGCCTCTAACCCGACTATTTTGCTTGAGAAATCCAATCAGACAGGCGATCGAAGAGCGGCCTGTTCAGGGATTGAACCGACTTCCGCGGCGCTTCGATCAAGAGTTCGGAAGTTGAATCAGAAAGCGAGGTGAGATGTCCGGTTCGGGCACCGACAAGACCAAATCCGGCGTCGCGCTCGATGGCCCCGTGGTGATTCTGGTCGAGCCGCAGCTCGGCGAGAACATCGGGATGGCGGCGCGCGCGATGGGCAATTTCGCGCTGACGCGCCTGCGGATCGTCAATCCGCGCGACGGCTGGCCCAATGTCAGCGCGCAGCGTGCCGCTGCCGGTGCCGACGCCATCCTCGATCGGGTCGAGCTGTTTGACACCGTCGCGCAGGCGGTCGCCGACCTGACGCTGCTGTTCGCCACCACCGCCCGCGCCCATGATCAGGCCAAGCCCGTGGTCGCGCCGCAGGCTGCCGCGCGCGAGATCGCCGTCCGGCATAGCCGGCGGCGGCAACGTCGGCATCCTGTTCGGCCGCGAGCGCTACGGCTTGCAGAATGAGGAGGTCGCGCTCGCCGACCGCATCATCACCTTTCCGGTCAATCCCGGCTTTGCCTCGCTCAATCTCGCGCAGGCGGTGCTGCTGATGGGCTATGAATGGTTCAAGCTGTCGACCGAGGGGGCGTTGCCGTTCGCGATGCCCGAACGCTCCGAGCGGGCGTCGCAGCATCAGATGCAGGCCTTCTTCGACAATCTGGTGCGCGAGCTCGACCGGGTCGAATTCCTGCGCCCGGCCGAGAAGCGCGAGACCATGCTGGTAAACCTGCGCAACATCTTCTCGCGGATGGAGCCGACCAAGCAGGACATGCACACGCTGCACGGCGTGGTGATGGCGATCGCGGAAGGACGCAAGGGTCCGGCCAAGGGCGGCGTGCTCGACGGCGAGCAGGCCACGCGATTGCGCGCGCTGCTCGCCGAGCACGGGCAGGGCGCGTTGCCGTCGGAAAGCGGCAGCGTGCGCGGGCTGGCGCGGCTGCTGCGGCGAAATCCGACCGACGCGGAGCGGATCCTGTGGCAGGCGCTGACCACCGATCGCCGCTTCGCCGGACAATTCAAGCGCCAGACGCCGGTCGGCCGGCACATTCCGGATTTCGTCTCGTTCGTGTATCGGCTCGCGATCGAACTGGTCAATCGCGGCGAGAGCGATATCATCGTCCGCGACCGCGCGGCCCGGCGGGCGTGGCTGGAGGCGCGCGGCTACCGGGTTCTCACCATGGCCGTCGCCGATGTCGAGGCCGACCTGGCCGCCGAACTCGATCGGCTCGCCTCCGAACTCGCCAAATCCCCTTAAAGCCGGCGCCTATCCCGCTGATTTGGCATGCTCTTTGCGTTCAGACCGGCTGCAGTCAATGAAATGTCAGGGAGAGACCCATGAAACGATCCGACCTCACCGAAAAGCTGCTCGATATCAAGCGTGAGAAAGGCTGGAGCTGGAAGCATATTTGCGAAAGGATCGGCGGCTACTCCGAAGTCCTGATCGTCGGCGCCATCCTCGGCCAGATGAAGCTGACCAAGCCGCAGGCCGCCAATGCCGGCGAGTTGTTCGGGCTGTCCAAATCGGAGACCGCGATGCTCAACGAGGTGCCGATGCGCGGCATGCCGATGCCGCCGACCGATCCGCTGATCTATCGGTTTTTCGAACTGGTGATGGTCAACGGCCCGGCCTTCTTCTTCGACGGTTCGGTCACGAAGCCTGGGAACGAACGTCACGACGCGCAATCCGAACGATTCGAACAACTTCGCGTATGACTCGATGCTGGTCAACGCCAACGGCATCCTGCCGGAACAACGCGACGTCCGCCAACATCGTCGTGACCACCAGCGGAGACACATACTCCCCGGCGGTGGTCACATTCGCGACCGATCTCTTCGCGCCGAACATCAACAGCACGAAGTCGGTCAGGAACATGACCCACCCGGGAGGCCCCGACCAACGAGGCGACGACCTTCAGTACACCGTCTCCTACACCAACACGGGCTCCGATTCCGCCACAACTTCGTGATGCGCGACGCGATCCCGGCCGGGACCACGTATGTCCCGGGCAGCCTTCGGACATCACCGCCGGCCCGCAGGCTCCGGCGAGCCCCACCGATGCGGTCGGAGACGACGCGGCCGAGTTCAACTCGGGCACCGGGGAGGTGATATTCCGGCTCGGCGCCGGTGGCAATGCCACTACCGGAGGTACGATCGCCGCACCGGGGACGCTGGCTCGACCGTCACCGTGACGTTCGACGTCACGATCAATGCTGATGACTCAGCCCGGCCAACAGATTGTGAACCAGGCGACTGCCAACTTCACCGGGCTCACGCTCGGGACGTCGTTCACGATACGACACCGCAGGTCGTCAACACCGTCGCCGCCCCGAGCCTGACGCTCAACAAGACTCACGCCGGGAGCCTGAACGACGGCGCGACGACGACTTCACGCTGTCGGTGACGAACGTCGGCAACATGCCGACCGATGGCTCGACGGTTACGGTGACCGACCGTTTCCGCTGACTCTTTCAGCTAGATCGCCAACGCCGGAGGCGACGGCTGGAATTGCCAGACCGCCGGGCTGACCCTGACCTGCAGCCGCAGCGACGCGCTCGCCGCCGGTGACGCGTACCCGCCGATCCTGGTCGACGCGACGGTCGCCGACCTGGCTCCGGCCACGATCATCAACACTGCCACCGTTCGGGCGGAGGCTGGCCCCGGCGAGCGCCAGCGACGGGGGTAGGGCCAACGGTCTGGCGGACGTCTCGATCACGAAGACCGCCGACCCGACCACCGTCCAGAGCGGCGGGACGGTCCGTTCACGCTCAACGTGGCGAACTCGGGGCCGTCCTCCGCTCAGGACGTGATGGTCAGCGATCCGATCGACCTCTCCTCCTTCAGCGACGTCTCGGTCGACCCAAGCCAAGGGACCTGTGACGCGACGGTCTCGTGCTCGCTCGGGACGATCGTCGACCACGGGTCCGCGACGATCACGATCACGGCCACCGTCAAGGCCGGGGCCTCGACGCTGACGAACCACGCGAGCGTGTCGAGCACGACCCCGGATCCCGACAGCTCTGACGACTCGGCGTCGGCGAACGTCAACGTGATCATGAGCGCCGACCTGGCGATCGCCAAGACCGGAGCCGCGAACCCCGATCAGGGCACGACGACGAGCTACGCTGACGGTCACCAACAACGGCCCCGATACGGCGGCGGGGTGGTCGTCAACGACTCCCTTCCGAACCAGTTCACGGCAACGGCCGCGGGCGGCGGCGGATTTGACTGCACGCTTCCCGGGGGTTCGGGCGGCACCGTCGTCTGCACGCTACCGCCGCTCGCCGCGACCAAGGGGTACCCCCGCAGATCACGATCACCGGCACGATCGCGGCCGGCACCGCGGGACAGTCGATCTCCGACGCGGCGACGGTGAGCTCGAACACCGGCGACCGACCAACCAACAACACCGCCACGTTCAACCAGATGGTCGGCCCTATCGCCGATGTGGCGATCACCAAGCAGGCGCTCGAGAGCGACGGCACACTCCGGTCACGACGCCGCTTGCCATCGGCGACAACTTCATCTACGCCCTGACCGTGACCAACAACGGACCGAGCGCAGCCGATGCGGTCGACGGTCACCGACACGCTTCCCGCGGGGCTGACGCTCGCAGCCACCACGGCGGGATGTACGCCGGGCTTGGGATCGGGCGGCACGATCACGTGCACGCTGGGCACGGTCGCGCGGAGCCACGGTTCCGATCAACCTCGCCGTCACGTAGGCGCGGCCGCCCCGAACACCGCCCCCACGAACACCGCGACGGTGTCGAGCACGACGGTGGATCCCGATCCCACGGACAATCGGCCAGCGCGACGGTCGGCGTGGGGCAAGTCGCCAATCTCTCGATCACCAAGACCGCGGACCCGCAGACGGCCAACGTCGGCGACGACGTCACCTTTACTTCCCGGTCACAAATGGCAGCTCCGTCGGCGAGAACATGGCGGCCGGACCGGGCTCGGGACGTCCGGCGCGGTCGTGACCGACGTGCTGCCGCCCGGGATCCAGTTCGTCTCGGCGCCGGGCAACTGCACGTTCGCGGCTGCAACGGACACCGTGACGTGCGACCTGCGGGCCGGTTTCCGGAGCCAGATCGTGACAGGTTCGTTCGTCGGCAAGGTGGTGGACGCCGCCCGGCACGACGATTGCGGGCAGCGTGATCGAGAACACCGCCACCGTCGCCTCGGCGGCCGCCGGGGCGTTCCCGGCCGCTCCCGGATCTCGACCCGTCGGATAACAACAACGCCGCGTCGGTGACCGTCAACCCACAGACCGACCTGTCGCTGACCAAGACCACCTCCGAGACGGCGCCCGACGTCGACGACGAAGTCGACTATACGCTCACGGCTCACAACGCGGGTCCGAACGACGCGACCGGCGTGACGATCCAGGACTCGCTGCCGGCCGGCCTTGACTTCCTCGACGCCACACCTGGGTGCGACAACACCAACGGGACCGTGAT
>CAVVIM010000020.1:0-261214 GCA_963748165.1 uncultured Alphaproteobacteria bacterium | reverse complement strand
AGCTGTGGCCGGCATGGCCCCCATCGCAACCGCGAAGCAGACTGCGCTCAACAGCAAGCCCGTTCGCCTTTCCATCTCACCTGTCATGGCACTCACTCCCTCTGTTTGATCACTCCACCGTCAATGTGGAACATCGGCCAAGTTCTGCGCGCCCGGCGCCGGATTCGGCTGCGTCGTGCGCCATTGGCGAATGCGCTCCGGAATGCTCATCAAGCCGCCGGGCAGATAAAGGATGACCAGCACATAGACGCCGCCGAGCACGTATTGCCACCAATGCACCAGCGTACTGAGATATTCGCGGATGAACAGCACGACGCTGGCGCCGATGATGCCGCCGACCAATGTGCCGGCGCCGCCCAGCACCGCCATCAACAGCGCATCGACCGACGTGGTCAGCACCACGTTCTCGGGACTGACGATGCCGGCGGTGTGCGCCCACAGCACGCCGGAGAGCCCGCCGAAGGCGCCGGCGATGATGAAGGCGAGATATTTGTGCAGCCAGGTATTGTAGCCGAGGATTTTCATGCGCGGCTCGCGCTCGCGAATGCCGACCAGGCTGCGGCCGAACGGCGAGCGCACGATGGTGTACAGGACCAGGAGCGAAACCGCGAAGAAGCCGAACACCACGTAGAAGAACGTCACCGGGTTGGCGAGGTCGATGCCGAATTTGGGGCGGTGCTGGAGATTGATGCCGTTGTCGCCGCCGGTCAGCGAATTCCAGCGATAAGCCAGCCCCCACACGCATTGCCCGAGCGCCAGCGTGATCATCAAGAAATAGACGCCGGTGGCCCGCGTCGCGAGCAGCCCGAACAGCGCGGCAAGGGCCGCGGCGCCGAGCATGCCGAACACGATCACCAGCCAGAAATCGTAGCCCAGCCCGACCTGATAGCGCGCCGCCAGGATCGCGGTCAGATAGGCGCCGATGCCCAGATACGCGGCCTGCCCGAGCGAGGCGAGGCCGGTGAAGCCGAGCAAGAGGTCGAGGCTCATCACCAGGATGGAGAAGGCGAGCGCCCGCGTCGCCAACAGGATAATGAACGACGTGGTATGCGGAACGAGCAGCGCGACCGCGACGAGCGCCACGACCACGATCAGGATTTTTACGCGGTCACGCGCCATGCTCATTCCCGTCCGAACAGCCCGGTCGGCTTCACCGCCAGGATCAAGGCCATCGGCGCATAGAGCGTGAAGTAGGAGATTTCGGGAAACAGCGCCTTGCCGAAATTGTCGGCGAGCCCGACGATCAGCGCGCCGATCGCGGCGCCGCCGAGGCTGCCCATGCCGCCGATGATCACGACGGCGAAGGCGATCGGCAGCATTTCGAAATCGAGGCCGGGATAGACGCCGAGGAAGGCGCCGCCGATGACGCCGCCGAGCGCCGCCAGGAAGGCGCCGAGCGCGAAAATCAGCATCGAGATGTAAGACGTGTCGATGCCGACGCCGCGCGCCATTTGCGCATCGTCGACGGTGGCGCGGATGGTGGCGCCGAGCCGGGTCTTTTCCATGACCAGCCACAGCGTAAGCCCGATGAACAACGCGACGCCGATCATGAAGATGCGGTAGAGCGGCAGGTGAAGGCCGCCGACCACGATGGTTTGGGTCAGCACCGCCGGCGGATTGATGTCGAACGGGTTGCCGGTCCAGATATCAAGCGCGGCCTGCTGGAACAGGAAGGCGAAGCCGACCGTCAGCAGCACCTGCCGCAGCGGATCGAAACCCAATGGCCGCAAGAACACCCGCTCCATCACCAGGCCGATCAGCGCAACGGTGACGGCGGCGACCGGGATCGCCAACAGCCAGGAGCCGGTGGTCCAGATCACCGACAAGGCGACATAGCCGCCGAGCAGAAAATACGAGCCGTGCGACAGGTTGACGATGCGCATGACGCCGAAAATCAGCGACAGCCCGCTCCCCACCAGGAACAACAGCGCGCCGTAGGAAATGCCGTTGAAGGCCTGTATCAGCCAAAACCGCGCATCCACGGCCTCTGTCCCCTTCCCCCGGCTTCCCTTGGCTTTGAGCTTAGCCCAGGTCAGCAGCGATTGGATAGACAAGGTGTCGCGCGAGATTTTAGCGCCCGCCTGCGCACGGCCTCGCTCACGACGCGGCAGCGTCGTGCCTGTCCCGCACCGTGTTCCCCGCCGCCGATTTTGTTACTATTGCCGGAGCGAGACCAAGGAGAGCGAACGATGGCCGAGAAGAAGGTGCCGTATCAGGTCAACGGCAGGCAGTTCGAGGGCGTGATCGTCTACGATGACAGCGTGAAGGCAAAACGCCCGCTGATCTTCATGCAGCCGGACTGGAAAGGCGTTTGCGCCGACACCATCGGGCAGGCCCGCACCGTCGCCGGCAAGGACTATGTCGTGCTGATGGCCGACATGTTCGGCGCAGGCTACGGCCAAAAACCTAAGACCGTGGACGACCTGCGGGCCGGCATGCTCGCCGTGCACAAGGATCTGCCGTTCACCATCGCCTGCGGCGGCGCCGCCTATGACGCGCTGCTCGGCGAAGCCGACAAGCTCGGCCTGGTCGATACCGGCAAGAAAGTCGCGATCGGCTATTGCGCCGGCGGCGGCTATGTCCTCGAACAGGCCCGCGCCGGCGCCGATTTCAAGGCGGTCGTCGTGTTCCACGTCACCAATCCCAATCCGGTGGTGGCCGGCACGCCCTGCAACATCAAGGGCCGCGTGCTGGCGATCCACGGCTCGGCCGATCCGGTGACGCCGAAGCCGATGATGGACGCGTTCGAGGAAGAAATGACCAATGCCAAGATCGATTGGCAGGTGATGATGTTCGGCGGCGCCGTGCATTCGTTCTGCGACCCGACCGTCCACGCCGGCGCGTCGCGCTACGACGAAAAACTCTGCCGCAAATCCTACATGCTGATGCGCGACTTCTTCACCGAGACGCCGTGATGGCGGCTTCCGACGAGGACAGCCGAAAGGAAGTCGCCAAATTCGAGGCGCTGGCCGAGACCGCCTACAACGAGATGTACGATGCCCGCTCGCCGGCGGCCTGCTACAGCGATCTCAAAGACTACTTCGCCATGGCGATCGGCGCGGCCGAGCGGGCCGGATTGCACGACGACGCCAAACGGCTAAACGCGCGGCTCGATCACTGCAAGAACGTCTATCGCAGCCAGTTTTCCGGCTTCTGATCGCCGGCGTGTTGCCGCTTCAATTGCCCCAGCGCTCGCGCCACTTCTGCTCGCCGATGGTGCAGGAGATGCGCGGCGCATTCGCGGCCACCGGCACGGCCCGCGGCGCGGGCGTGAGGCCCGCGACTTCCTGCACCAACTTGGTGCGGATGGCTTCGGTGAATTTCTCGCGCTCCTTGATCGGGATCACGAACGCGCCGGGCCCGCCGATCACGCAATCCTCGTAATAGACGTCGAGGTCCTCGATATCCATGGTCATCAGATTGGGCTTCTTGAGCATGATCGGCAGGCCGTTGATCGTGGTACCTTTCGCCAGCACGTCGTCGCGGACCAGCGTCACCGGCGGACCGTTGTTGTTGGCGCCGTCGCCCGACACGTCGATGACCTTGCGCAGGCCCTGATAGCCGCTCGCCGCGAACAACGATTGCCCGAACATCAGCCCGCCCGAGATCGACGTGCGCGAGGCGCGCCGGTATGGCGCGGCGGCAAGCTCGGCGGCGACCGCGTCGGCCGTTTCCGGCCCGTCGATCAGCCGCCACGGCAGCAGGATTTTTTGGTCGCCGACATTGGCCCATTCGAAATAGGTGATGGCGACGCGGCCGTTGGCGCCGAGTTTCAGCGCCTGCATGAACTCCCGCGACATCAGCGCCTGGACGTAACCTTCGCGCTGCAGCGCCTGCTCGTCCGGGTCCATGGAATAGGACACGTCGACGGCGAGCACGAGCTCGGCATCGACCGCCATGGCCGTACCTTGCGCGAATTTCGGCGCGGCGAGCGGCGCCGCGTCGCCCCTGATAGCAAGCACCGCAGCAATCGCCGCGAATACCGTGACAACAATGACTGCGAGTCCGCGCATCTCGCTCACGATTGTACGCGCTACATGACGTAAAGGCGATCCGGCAGCGCATTCGGCGAGCCGTCGGGCGGCGCGTGAGCGGCGAGCACGGCACCGCAGCGTTCGATCGGCGGCAATGAAGCCCGCGGCGATGCGGCCGTCGCGCATATGCGCGGTCAGCGCATCGATCGCGGCCTGCCACTCGGCATTGGGCACTTTCTGCGCGATGCCGTCGTCGGCGATGATGCGCGCGTAATGCTCTGCCAACGACACGAAAATGAGCACGCCGCAACGATTCTTGGTATTGGCGATCCGGCGCACGACGAATTGCTCGAGCGCGGAGCGGTGCGCCTGCGCCCGCCGCAACGGCCGTGGCACGAGCGTCATGCGCAACGGCAGCCACGTGAATATCAGGCCTCGGCAACAAAGACCGCGAGCTGCCATCAGATAGATCTTCTGCACGCTCCAGTGGGTGAAATAGATCAGCGGCCATGGCACCAGCAGCGCCAGAACCGTCGACCACACGATCGGGATATAGGCATAATCGGACGACGCGTGCGACAGCACGCAGACGATCTGTCCGCAGGTTCGCGTTTCCGCCGCGCGAATGGCGGCCGAGATCGCGTCGTGATCTTCCTGGCTGAACTGCATCACCAACTCCCGATGCCCCGCCGCCGCCCGACGACCCGCCGCCGCCGGAAAAGCCGCCAGCCGAAAATCCGCCGCCATCCCCCGCCCCAGGAGCCCGACGCCAATCCAGCCGGTATAAGGCAAAAAGAG
Source organism: uncultured Alphaproteobacteria bacterium (assembly GCA_963748165.1). Classification (GTDB taxonomy): domain Bacteria; phylum Pseudomonadota; class Alphaproteobacteria; order Rhizobiales; family Xanthobacteraceae; genus Bradyrhizobium. Next base: position 256,442 of record CAVVIM010000020.1, on the reverse strand, counting down.
AGCCGCCGCTGCGTCTGACGTAACGGCCCGATGTGCCGCTGTCGCGACAAAGCCAGAAAACGTAGGATGAAGAACAAAAAAAACAGGATCGGGAACAGCGCATTGAAGATGCTGCGCCGGGTCGTCCGTGCGTACACTGACTTTCGGCTGCCAATCGGTGGTGTCGCCGTTGAGCACGCTGATGATGCCGTCGACGCCGCGCTCGATGCCGCCGGAATAATCGTTGGCCTTGAAACGCGGCACGATGGCGCTCGAAATGATGACCGACGACAAGGCATCGGTCAGCGTGCCTTCGAGGCCGTAGCCGACTTCGATGCGGACCTTGTGCTCGGCCGGCGCCACGAGGAGGAGCACGCCGTTGTTCTTTTGCGCCTGGCCAAGCTTCCAGGCGCGGAACAGCTGGTTGGCATAGGTCTCGATGTCGCTGCCTTGCAGCGATTTCACCGTGGCGACGACGAGCTGGATGCCGGACTTGTCTTCGAGGTCCTTCAGCTTCGCCTCGATGGCGCCGCGGCTGTCCGCCGACATGACGCCCGCCTGATCGACGACGCGCCCGGTGAGCTGCGGAAAATCGAGCGCGAAGGCCGCCGTGACCAGGCAGCAAGCCAGCGCTACGACCTCGCAGCAGCGCGTGCATGTCAGCGCCCGGCGAATCAGAATTTTACCTGCGGCGGCGTTTGCGCGCCCTCGTTCGCGGCGAATTCCGCCATCGGCTTGTTGGCGGAAAACGCCGTCTTCGCCCACAGCACGCGTCGGGAACGTGCGCAGCGCCGTGTTATAGGCGCGCACCGCGTCGATGTAATCGCGCCGCGCCACCGCGATGCGGTTCTCGGTGCCTTCGAGCTGCGACTGCAGCGCCAGGAAGTTGGCGTTGGACTTCAGGTCCGGATAGTTTTCCGTCACCGCCAACAGACGGCCGAGCACGCCGGTCAACTGGTTCTGCGCATCCTGGAACGCCTTGAGCTTGTCCGGATCGGTCAGGTCGGAGGCGTCGAGCTTGATCTGGGTCGCCTTGGCGCGCGCCTCGACCACGGCGGTCAGCACGTTCTTTTCCTGGGCGGCATAGCCCTGCACCGTCGCCACCAGATTGGGAATGAGATCGGAGCGGCGCTGATATTGGTTCTGCACGTCCGCCCAGCGCGCCTTGGCCTGCTCCTCCAGCGTCGGGATGGTGTTGTAGCCGCAGGCCGACAGCGTCAGGCCGAGAGCGACGACGGCAGAACAATGCGAATTCGAGAAACGATGCTTGGCATTTCGTTCCTCCATTGCTTGCAGCCGCCGTGTCGCGGCGATCACGATGCGTCGATCGGCTCCGTTCCCGCGATCTCGATGCCGAAGCCGGACAGCCCGACATAGGTCAGGCGGCGCGACGAGGTCAGGAGCCTGATGGAATTGACGCCGAGATCCTTGAGGATCTGCGCGCCCAGCCCGATCTCGCGCCACTGCCGGGTGCGCGCCTCCTCGGACGCGGTGTCGCCGGATTTCGGTATCGACACGACTGGCACGCCCGCGGTGCCGTCGCGCAGCAGCACCAGCACGCCCCTGCCCTCGGCCTTGAAGCGGGCCAGCGTGCGGTGGATCGGCTTGGCGCCGCCGAACACGTCGGAAATGATGTTGGCGCGATGCAGCCGCGTCAGCACGTTCTTGCCGTCGCCGATGCTGGCCGTGGACGAAGGCCATGTGATAGACCGCATCGAACGGCGTGAGAAAGGCGTAGCCGGTCAGCGTGCCGATCTCGGATTCCACCGGAAACTCGCCGACGCGCTCGATCAGCTTGTCGCGCGCCTGCCGGTAGGAGATCAATTCCGAGATTGAGATGCGCTGCAGCTTGTGCTTCTCGGCAAAGGCGGCCAGCTCGGGGCCGCGCATCACCGTGCCGTCGTCGTTCATCAGTTCGGAAAGCACGCCGACCGGCGCCAAGCCGGCAAGCCGGCACAGATCGACACACGCCTCCGTATGACCGGAGCGCATCAGCACGCCGCCTTCTTTCGCCACCAGCGGAAAGACGTGGCCGGGCCGCACGAAATCGGTAGCCCCGCTATTGCCGTTGGCGAGCGCGCGCACGGTATTGGTGCGCTCTTCCGCGGATATGCCGGTGGAGAGACCGTGGCGGACGTCGACCGAGACGGTGAATGCCGTGCCGAGCGGCGCGTCGTTGAGCGCCACCATCGGGTCGAGATGCAGGCGGCGCGCCTCCTCGGGCGCCAGCGGCGCGCAGACGATGCCCGACGTATTGCGGATGATGAACGCCATCTTTTCCGGCGTGCACAGGCTCGCCGCGACGAACAGGTCGCCTTCGTTCTCGCGGTCGTCGTCGTCGGCGACGATGAGGATTTCGCCGCGCGCAAAAGCGGCGACGGCAGCCTGGATCCGTTGATGCGCGTCGTCCATCTCGCCCCTAATGCCCTTGCGACGGCGCCTTCAGCGCTGGCGGCGGAAACGGCCACGCCGGACTGTCGCCGGCCTGGCCGCGCTGACGTAGATAATGATCCGCGATCACGCACGCCACCATGGCCTCGCCGATCGGCACGGCGCGGATGCCGACGCATGGATCGTGGCGGCCTTTGGTCGAGATTTCGGTGAAATCTCCAACGAGGAGCTGATCCGAAATCAGCGCAGCGACGGCTTTCTTCGGGCGCAAAAGCAACTGCTGCAGTCGGGGCTGAAGCTGCGCGGCCGCCAGGACGAGGTCGGCGAAGCCGCCGCTGCCATGTTCGGTATGCCGGGCCGCAAGGATTTTGACGAGGTGACGCGACAACTGACCGAACTTCGGCGAGAGGTTCGCGCGCTCAGCCATCAGGTCAATGCGCAGCAGCGGAGCTCGACCGGTCCGAGAGCCGGCGACCCCGTCGCAGGCTCCGAGAACCAGCCGAGCACCCAGTGAGAGATCGGTGATGACAGAGGACGATCAGGCCGCTCGGTTCTTCCGCGACATGGTTGCCAACACCGAAAGGATGGTGAAGGCGACGCGGCTCTTTGGGCAGACCAGGGACGAGGACGTCGCCATCGGCACCACGCCGAAGCACCTCGTGATGCGTCGCGACAAGGTGGAGTTGTTCCATTACGAGCCGATGGCGGAAGCGACGGCCAGGACGCCGGTGCTTCTGGCCTATGGCTTGATCGGGCGATACACCATGGCTGACCTTCAGCCGGACCGTTCGCTGGTGCGCAGCCTGCTGTCGAAGGGGCTCGATCTCTGGCTGATCGATTGGGGACAACCGGGGCGCACCGAACGTTGGCTCACCATCGACGACTATGTCGACGATTACATCGATGCCGCTGTTCTCCGCATCGCGCAGGAGACCGGCCACGACCGGGTGACGCTGCTCGGCATCTGCGAGGGCGGCGTCTTTACGACGTGCTACGCCGCGCTGCATCCGGAGAAAGTGAAAAATCTGGTCATCACGATCACGCCGATCGATTTTCACGCCGACGTCAAGGACCAGGCTGCCCATCACGGCTTTCTCAATGTCTGGACCCGCAGCCTCGACCCCGAGGATATCGACAATCTCGTCGATACTTACGGCGTCGTGCCCGGCGAGTTCATGAGCTCGGTGTTCTCGATGATGACGCCGATGCGCTCGTTGACGAAATACAATGTCGACCTCATCGACGTGGTCGATGACGAGGCCAAATTCATGAATTTCCTGCGCATGGAGAAGTGGCTCGCAGACCGGCCGCATCATCCGGGCGAAGCCGCGAAACAATGGCTGAAGGATCTCTACCAGGAGAATCGCCTGGTGAATGGCAGCTTTGAACTGTCCGGCCGTCGGGTCGACCTGAAGTCGATCACGGCTCCGGTCCTCAATGTCTTTGCACTGGACGACCACATCATTCCGCCGGACTGCTCGCGTGCCCTTGGCGCGAAGATCGGAAGCCGCGACTATACCGAAATCCCGCTGCCGGGAGGCCACGTCGGTCTCTTCGTCTCCAGCAAATCGCAGGGAAAACTCAGCCAGAGCATCGCCGATTGGCTGGTCGCCCGCGATGTCACCCCTGCGAGTGAAGCCTGATGCGCAACAAGATCGTCGACGCCGCGGAAGCGGTGGCCATTATCCGATCCGGCGACACCGTTGCCTCGTCCGGCTTCGTCGGCGTAGGGACGCCCGATGAGATCATCAAGGCTTTGGAGCGTCGCTTCATCGAGACCGGAGAGCCGCGGGATCTGTCGCTGGTGTTTGCCGCGGCGCCGGGGGATGGCGCCGATCGCGGCCTCAACCGCCTGGCGCATCCCGGCCTCATCAAGCGCCTGATCGGCGGACATTTCGGCCTGGTGCCGAAGCTCGCGCGGATGGCGGTCGACAACCATGTCGAGGCCTACAATCTGCCGCTCGGGTGCGTTTCGCATCTGTTTCGCGAGATCGCGGGACGCAAGGCCGGCCTGCTCTCCAAGGTTGGGCTTGGAACCTTCGTCGACCCCTCCAATGGCGGTGGAAAACTGAACGCGCGTACCACCGAGGAGCTGGTGCGGCTGATCGAAATCGACGGTGAACCGTGGCTGTTCTACAAGGCTTTTCCGATCAATGTCGCGATCATCAGGGGCACCACCGCCGACCACAACGGCAACATCTCGATGGAGAAGGAGGCCCTGACGCTCGACAATCTGGCGCTGGCCACGGCCGCCAAGAACTGCAAGGGATTCGTCATTGCGCAGGTCGAGCGCATCGCGGCGTCCGGCTCGCTCAATCCGCGTCACGTCAAGATTCCCAGTGTGCTGATCGATTGCGTCGTGGTCGCCCAGCCCGAGAACCATGTGCAGACCTATGCGACCGGCTATAACGGGGCATTCTCGGGCGAATTGCGGGCGCCGGCGGATCGCAATGTCCCGATGCCGCTGGACAACCGCAAGATCATCGCGCGGCGATGCGCGCTGGAACTGCCGATGGGCGGCGTGGTCAATCTCGGGATCGGCATGCCCGAAGGCATTGCGTCGGTTGCCGCGGAAGAGAAGCTGTTCGACTTCGTGACGCTGACGGCCGAGCCCGGGATCATTGGCGGCATTCCGCAGGGCGGCCTGGATTTTGGCGCGGCGATCAATGCCGAGTTGATCATCGACCAGAACCAGATGTTCGATTTCTATGACGGCGGCGGGCTGGACCTGGCCTGTCTCGGCATGGCCCAGGTCGACGGCCGCGGCGACGTGAACGTCAGCCTGTTCAACGGCCGACTGGCCGGCGCCGGCGGATTCATCAACATCTCCCAGAATGCGCGTCGGCTGATCTTCGCCGGGACCTTCACGACCGGCGGTCTCAAGACGGCCATCGTAGATGGCGAGCTGAGGATCCTGAGCGAGGGAAAAGCCTCGAAATTCATCGGCAAGGTCGATCAGATCACGTTTTCGGGCCGGCTTGCCGCGACCAACAGGCAGCCGGTTATCTATGTCACCGAGCGATGCGTGTTCAGGCTGGTCGCGGAGGGCATCGAGCTGATCGAGGTCGCGCCGGGCGTCGATATCGAGCGGGACATCCTGGCACTGATGGGCTTTCGGCCGATCGTGCGTTCGCCGAAAGCCATGGATGCGTCGCTGTTCAGCGAAGCGCTGATGCGGCTGGATGACAGGCTTCTCAACCGGCCGTTGGCGGAGCGGCTGTCGTACGATGCGAACCGCAATACGCTGTTTCTCGGCCTCGACGGATACCGGGTCCATACCGAGGCCGACGTCGAGGCGATCCGCGCCGCCGTCCTCGAGGTATTCCATCGCGTCGGACATCGGGTTTTCGCGGTCATCAACTACGATTTATCGGATATCGCCTCCCACATGGCGGATAAGTGGTTTTCCATGGCCGCTGACGTCGAGCGCACCTGCTACCTGCATGCCTCGCGCTACACCACCAGCGCATTCATGCGCCTGAAGCTTGGTGACGCCCTGTCCCGCCGCGACGTTGCTCCGCATATCTTTGAAACGTCGGCCGACGCTCACCGGTTTGTCATCGAATAGACAGATGGAGTTGAAATCCCCCGAACGACGCCGAGCTTTGCCAGTGTCCGCGGACTGGCCTGAAGGACGACAGATGGTTCCGGACCGGACCGCATGGGTGCGTGGGCTGACCCGGCGCAGCTTTCATCGCATTGCGTTCACGGATTGGGGACCGGCATCCGCCGCACGGCCGGTACTCTGCGTCCATGGACTGACCAGAAATGGCCGCGACTTCGACTATCTCGCGGCCGCGCTTGCAGATGCGGGGCGGCGATCCATCTGTCCCGACCTGCCGGGCAGAGGACAAAGCGAACGGTTGCCGGACAGCAGCGACTACGCATTGCCGCAATACTGCAGCGACATGACCGTATTGATGGCCGCGCTCGGCGCCACCGAGATCGACTGGATCGGCACGTCACTGGGCGGGTTGGTCGGCATGGTTCTGGCGGCTCTTCCGGGCAGCCCGATCCGTCGCATCGTCATCAACGATATCGGGCCCTATCTGCCCTGGGCCGGGTTGCTGCGCCTCGGCGCAAATCTCAACGATGCTCCAAGGTCCTTCAAGACGACCGAGGAGGCCGAAGAATACTTCCGGCGGGTTCTGGCGCCCTTCGGGCAGCTCGAGGATGCGCATTGGCGGCATTTGACGACGCACAGTATCGCCTGGAGCGCGGAGGGACGCTGCTTTGAATCGCTTTGCGATCCGAACATAGCCCATGCCTTTCGAAATCCCTGGCATTACAGCGTCGATCTCTGGAAATACTGGGATGCCATCGATGTCCCGATTCTGGTGGTGCGCGGGCAACAATCGGATCTGCTCCCCGAGGCCGTTCTCAAGGACATGGTGCGCCGGAATCGTAACGTGCGGGTCCACACCGTTCAGAACTGCGGCCATGCACCACCCCTGATCGCCGACGATCAGATCGAGGTCGTCACCCAATTCCTGGATGGCAACGACCCGGGCACACGCTGACCGCCTTTTGCGCCGATCGCGAATTGATCTGCACCTTATCGACACCGGCGGCGCGGGCGATAAGTTGCGCCGTCTATGTTCAGCGCAGCATGGCTCAACGAATTTCGAGTTTCCCCCGCCGATGCTGCCCGCAATCTCATCGCCATTGGCGATGTCGAGGTGATGTCGCTTTTCGCGCAGTCCAGGTGCCGACGCTTAAACAGCGGCGAATCATCCAGAGGTTGCTGCCTCGTTTCCGTCCGGCTCGCTTCTCGGGATTTTCCCAGTCAGAGTACGTCTGCAAGGGATTGACCGTGCAGATCTATGTTTAGCCCCTGCATGCCGAGATCGGTGATCTCGCCTCCCATCGCCTTCAGGCTTTCCTCGCGTATCAAGGACATCAGGCCGCGTTTCAGCCCGAGGAATTCCGATGACATCATCATTGATTGCTGGCGAGGTCGCTCCAGAGCAATGGGAATTTCCGCCTTGATGGATCCAGGGCGTGCCGTCATGCAGTAGACGCGGTCGGAAAGGAAGATTGCCTCGTCGATATCGTGGGTGACGAACAGGACGGAGATCTTCAACCGCTGCCACATGTTGGTCAGAATTTGCTGCATGATCACGCGCGTTTGCGCGTCCAACGCGCCGAACGGTTCATCGAGCAACAGCACTTTTGGTCCCGTCGCGAGAGCTCGTACAATGCCGACGCGTTGCTTCATGCCGCCGGAAAGCCGGTCAGGATAGTGCTTTTCGAACGCTTCCAACCCGGCCAGCCCGAGCAGGGTACGCGCGGCCCGCTCGCGACGGGAACGCTCCATGCCTCGCATCTTCAATCCGAATTCGACGTTCTCGCGGACCGTCTTCCACGGGAAAAGCGAGTATTGCTGGAACACCATCCCGCGCTCTGCGCTTGGCCTTTTAACCTCTTCGCCGTCGACCGTGACGGTTCCCGCGGTGGGCTTCAGGAAGCCCGCGACCGCATTGAGCAGCGTGGACTTTCCGCATCCTGACGGGCCGACAATCGAGACGAACTCGCCGGGCTTCACCTGGATTTGCGTATCGGTGACGGCGGCGACGGCTCCGTCGATCGTCTCATAACTCAGCGCGAAGTTCTTGACCTCGACGTGGCCTTGGGTGGCCTTGGCTTCGATCAGACTCATGTGCGTCCCCAAGGCATTGCAAGTTTTCCGACCAAACGGATCAGCAGGCTGGACACCAGGCCGAGGACGCCGATCGCGATCATGCCGAGCGCGATGTCGGCGTACTGGACCAGCGAATAGGCCTCCCAGGTGAAGTACCCGATTCCGTATTGACCGGAGATCATCTCGGCTGCGATCAGCGAAACCCAGGCGACGCCCATTCCCACGGTAAGTCCGGTGAAGATATGCGGTAGCGATGCCGGAAAATAGACTTCGCGAAAGATCGAGGCTTCCCTGGCGCCGAGGCTTTGCGCCGCGCGAACCAGAACCGGATCGACGAGGGACATGCCGTGAAGCGTATTCACCAGGATCGGAAAGAACGAGCCGAGAAAGGTAATGAAGACGATGCTCTGTTCGTTGGTCGGCCATAGCATGATCGCCATGGGCACCCAGGCGATCGCGGGAATCGGGCGAAGGATTTCGGAAACCGGAAAGACCATTTCGTGAATCAGCTTGAAGCGGCCCATGACGAGACCGAGCGGTACCGCGACCAGCGCCGCCAGCGAGAAGCCGAATATGATTCGGCGGCAACTCAGCACGACGTGCATCAGGAATCTTGGGATCGTGGATCGCCCTCGCGAAGCTGGCGTAGACCGCAAGCGGCGAGGGTACGTTGGTGAACCGCACGAAGAATACGACGCGATATTTCGTCAGCAGGTGCCAGACGATCAGAAATGCGACCATGGAGATCGCGCCGATCAAGGCCGCTCGCAGGCGCTCCTTGTTGAGGCGGAACCAGCGTGCGGCCAAAACGCCGCCCGGGAAGGAACCGCGGAACGGCAAGATGGTGGATGCCGGTTGTTCGGGAGCGGTCGACGGTTCGGACGTGATCGCGGGAGTTTCGCGTTCGCTCTGCCGTGCAAGCGCAGTACTGCTCATGTCTTGCCTCCGCTCACGGCTGATTTTACGGCGTCCTCGAATCCAAGCACCTTGCCATTATGCTTCGCAGCAAAGTCTTCGGCGTCCTTCTTCAGCAGGAACGGCGCGATGTCCTCGCCGGCGACCGCATAGAAGGCCTGATCCGCGAATAACTTGATGCCGCGTGCTGTGTCGAAGACGTAAGTGACGTTGATCTTCTTTCCCTTGGCCTTGAAGTCTGCATAGGCACTAAGAGTGCAGGTCGCGCTGCTAAAGGGAAGGATTCGCTCACCGTCGACCCATACCTCGCCGGATTTGCGAGGATCGGAGATTGGCTTGTGGCAGAATTTGTCTTCGCCGGAAAGTTCGTAGTTCTTCGTACTGGCGAGCTGGGCGTCGTAGTCCAGCTTCAGTTCGGCATAAGCCTTGCGAATGTAGGAATCATCGACCCATTTTTTCGGATCGAACTCTTTCATTCGTCCGAGATTCTGCAGCACCTTGACGTCGGTCGCGGCCGCATCGATCAGCGCCGGCTTGATCGTGGGGTCGGTAGTCATGTTGCCGCTCGGGCCGAGAAAGATGTAGGCCACCTCCTTGTTGATGCCGGTCCATTGCTGGAGTTTTTCAGCCGCAAGCTGTGGGTCCGCGCGCAGCCATTGGTTGGCCGTGATGATCGCTTTCATGTAGGCGACTACGACCTCCGGATATTTGTCTGCAAAGTCGGTGCGAACAACCACGCCGTGCCAGGTCGGCAGATTCGTCTGCACGCCGTCGAAGATCTTGCGGGCAAAGCCGCGAAACGGCAGCAGTTCGGCGAACGGAACAAAGTCGGCATGGGCATCGATCTTCTTTTCCTGAAGGTTGGTCGAGCCGACTTCAGGGCTTTGGTTGACCAGTTGAAAGAAATCCGCAGGATAGCCGCGGTCCTGCATCGCCTTCAGCACCATGCCGTGGGCCGCGGATCCGAATGGCACGCTGACCAGCTTTCCCTTGAGGTCGGCGAGATCGTAGTACGGCGAGTCCTTGTGAACGACGATGCCGTTACCGGAGCCGGAGAGGTTGTAGGCAGCGACCGCGATCAGACGACTTTTGCTCTCGGGATTGCTCTCGAATGTGAAGCCGTTCACGATGAGGGGATAGTCTCCCATCATGCCGAACTGCAACTTGTTCGCCATCATGGCGTTGGTGACAGGAGGCCCGGATGTGAAGTTCTGCCAGTCGAGTTCGAATTTTATGTTGGCATATTTGCCGTCGGTCGGCAGAAACTTTTCGAACAGGTGAAGCTCTCGAATCACCGTGCCGGTCGTCGCGGTATTTGTCGTCGTATCCTGGGTGCCGATGCCGATTGTGATGGTTTCTGCCTTGGCCGGGTTCGTAAGCATCAAGGCCATGGACGCTATGGACATCGCTATCGAGAGCTGTTGAACGTGGCGGACCATTTTCATCCTCATTGGGTTGGATGCGTTGCGGTTGCCATGATTGGGTGGGTCAACGCTCGGCGCAAATGCGCACTTGTAGTGATAGTGGATTAGTTGCCGTCAAAAGCCCGTTGCATACTCGTTGGGCAATTTTGTCGTGAAAAGCCGCTTGTGTGTGCATCCTAATCCGAGGCCTGCCCGCGCATCTCCTCCAGGACATTGGGAAGGCAAACGACGATCTGCGACCGTTTCGTCAGCACGATGTGCTTTTCCTGCATTCGCTTCAGGCTGATCGTGACCCATTGCCGGGTCGCGCCCACCATGTGCGCCAGGTCGGCATGGGTGAAGGCCGCCGCGATGACAGTTCCCTCGGGATCTTCGACGCCGTAGAGATCCATCAGATGCAACAGCAGGTGAGCCAGCCGCTGCGTAATCGAACGGGTTCCCAGCATCTGCGCGAGGGCCGAATAGCATTTGCCCTTGAACGCAAGTCCCTCGATCAAGCCGATTGCGAGGTTCGGAATTTCGCCGGCGAGCGCCCGCAGTTCCTTGCCCGGAAGCTGCACGACACTGCAATTGCTGGATGCCACGCCGGACCATTGGTGGATGCCGGTGTCGAAAACTTCCGGTCCACCGACGAAATTGCCTACATGCCAATATGCCAGCGTTATCTCGCGCCCGGCGGGGGAGGAATAGAACACGCGGATGCGGCCGCTCTCGATCAGGAAAATGCCGTCATGTTTGGCACCTTGGCTGAAGAGAGTTTGTCCTCGGTTGAGGACTTTCCGCCGCCCTTGTTTCAGGACGGCTTCACGCTCGCGTGGCGTCAGCTTCTCCATCAGGGAGGGCGGACCGCCGATCGATTGCTGGTTCTCCGTGAGAAGCAGGGACGAGGTCGGATTCGTTCTGGTTGCCGCGCTCGAAAATGGCCTTCCGCCAGCCACGTTGGTAGCCTGCAGCAACATTGCCGGTCTCCAGATCATTCTAGCTGATCCAGAAAGCAGCAATCTTCGTGCCAGATCTGGCTTTGACGCGCCCAGGCCCCAAGCCAGAAACCCCAATAAAATCAGTGGTCAGCCAGGCTGGTCAGATAGCTCCGGGGATAAATGCCGCGGTTATGCCCATCCGAGAAGCTGATGTTGAATCCGTAGCCGAGGTCGGCGACTTCCACGATGGCGATCCCCGGGAAGCGTTCTGGAAAGCGCTCGTCGAAGCGTGCGCGTGTGCAATGCGCGCATTTGCAGAACAGCCGAAGCTTCTCCGCGGTCAAGCTGACGCGTGGTGCGCCGGCAGCAGCAATCGACAGCGACGCAAGATCAGGGCTCACCTCGCAAGTCAACAGGTCCGCCGCAATCGGTGTTGTGATCGACATCAGAAGGCCTCTCCCGACAGAAGTTACGTCGCGACCGGTCGTCTGGATAGCAACTAATTGCCGGCGAACGCTCACCCCGTTTTCGGCAACGGCTTGCCCGTTCCGTGCAGGTCCTGCGCCAAAATTAGAAACTAATCGACCAGGTATTGAAGTCCGGCGTTGTGCGGTTTGCGCATCTCACCGAAACGTTCGCCGTCGCGCATGCCGTGCGATGGTTTGCGATCGAGCGATCGAAGGAGGAGACGGGCGATGAGCGCTTTTCAGAAGGAAACGGTTCTTTCAGTGCAGCACTGGACCGATTCCCTGTTCAGTTTTACCGCCACGCGCGATCCGGGTTTTCGCTTTCAGAACGGGCAATTCGCGATGATTGGATTGGAGGTCGAAGGACGGCCGGTTGTCCGCGCCTACAGCATGGCGAGCGCCAATCACGAGGAAATTCTCGAATTCTTCAGCATAAAGGTCAGTGATGGGCCGCTGACGTCTCGCCTGCAAAAGATCCGGGAAGGCGATCAGATTCTGGTTGGCCGCAAGCCGACCGGCACGCTCATCATCGGAAACCTGATACCGGGAAAGCGCTTGCTGCTGCTTTCGACCGGCACCGGCCTCGCGCCGTTCGCCAGTCTTGTCAAGGATCCTGATGTTTACGATGCCTATGAGACGATCATTCTGGCCCACGGCTGCCGCCAGGTGTCTGAACTGGCCTACGGCGAGCGCCTGGTCGAGAAGCTTCGGCAAGACGAATTTTTCGGGCCGCTGCTCGCGGACAAGCTTATCTATTACCCGACTGTAACCCGCGAGCCATTTCGCAATCGCGGCCGCATCACCGATCTGATCGCCTCCGGTCAGCTTTTCAGCGATGTGGGACTTCCGGTGCTCGACGGGGACACTGACCGAGTCATGTTGTGCGGCAGTCCCGGCATGCTGGATGAACTCCGTGAGATGTTGACCGGTCGGGGCTTCATCGAAGGTAACCACAGTCAGCCCGGTCACTTCGTGATCGAGAAGGCCTTCGCCGAGAAATGATCCTCGGCTGCCCGTTTGTTGGTCAAGTAATGGCTCCAATTTTGGCAAATGGACCAAACATTCGCATTTTTCTTCCGGCGACAACTAATTGCTATCGCCGGATGGGCAACTGAACAAATCTACCTGTCAAGCCGGAGCGAACGCCGAACCAGGAGCGAATGATGGCAATGGATGAGATCGTCGATGGGCTTTCGGAAGTTTCCTGCGACGTGCTGGTGATCGGCGGCGGTACCGCCGGGCCGATGGCTGCGCTCAAGGCAAAGCTGAAAAACCCGAAGGCGAACGTCGTTCTGCTCGAGAAAGCGAACGTCAAGCGGTCGGGCGCGATCTCGATGGGAATGGACGGGTTGAACAACGCCGTCATTCCCGGCCACGCGACGCCGGAGCAATACACCAAGGAAATAACGATCGCGAACGACGGCATCGTTGACCAGAAAGCCGTCTATAAATACGCGCAGAATTGCTACAAGATCATCGAAGAGCTCGATAGTTTCGGCATCCGCTTTCTGAAGAACGAAAACGGGGATTACGCGGTCAAGAAGGTGCACCACATCGGTACCTACGTCCTTCCGATGCCGAACGGCGAGACGGTGAAGAAGGCGATCTACCGTCAGCTTCGGCGGGCCCGCATCCTGATATCCAACCGCTATATGGCGACGCGCCTGTTGACGTCGGCCGATGGCCGTGTCGCGGGCGCCATCAGCGTCAACACCCGAACTGCGGAAATCCTGGTCATCAAGGCCAAGGCCGTCATTCTATGCATGGGCGCAGCGGGGCGCCTCGGCCTGCCTACGTCAGGCTATATGTTCGGTACCTACGAGAACGCCGCCAACTCGGGTGACGGCTACGCGATGGCCTATCATGCGGGTGCTGCGCTAGCGAACCTCGAATGCTTCCAGATCAATCCGCTGATCAAGGACTATAACGGGCCGGCCTGCGCCTATGTTGCAGGTCCGTTCGGTGCGTTCACGGCCAACAACGAGGGATCTCGGTTCATCGAATGCGACTACTGGTCGGGCCAGATGATGCTCGAGTTCTACAATGAGTTGCTTTCAGGAAAGGGGCCGGTGTTCCTGCAGCTCAAGCATCTCCACGAAAAAACCATCCAGGAGATCGAGTCCACACTGCACAGGGTTGAGCGCCCGACGCGCGGCCTGTTCCAGAAGGGGCGCGGAAATGACTATCGTACCGAATTGATCGAGATGCATATCTCCGAGATCGGGTTCTGTTCGGGACATAGCGCCTCCGGTGTGTTCGTCGACGACCTCGCGCGCACCACCGTGCCCGGGCTTTACGCTGCCGGCGATATGGCGAGTGTGCCGCACAACTACATGCTCGGCGCATTTACCAACGGCTCGGTCGCGGGAACCGATGCGATGGAGTTCGCGGACAACCACGATTTCGCCGGGTTCGATGCGGCGGACGTCGCCAGGGAACGTGACCGGGTGATGGCGCCGACCCGGCGGGAGGACGGCATCCCGCCGAACCAGATCGAATACAAGGCGCGCCGTTTGGTAAATGACTATCTGCAGCCGCCGAAAGTCACCCGCAAGTTCGAACTCGGTCAGCGCCGGTTGGCGGAGGTTCGCGAAGACATGGAGCAGCGCATGATCGCGCGCAACTCGCACGAATTGCTTCGCGCGCTCGAAACCCAGTCGATCCTGGACTGCGCCGATATGGCGGCCCACGCCTCGCTGTATCGCGAGGAGAGTCGCTGGGGCCTCTATCACCTGCGCACCGATTTCCCGGAGAAAGACAACGAGAACTGGTTCTGCCACACGCTTCTCAGCAAGACGGACGGCAAGATGACCAGCGCGAAGCGGGATGTCGAGCCCTATGTGGTTCCGATCGCCGACGACGAGAAGGATCTCTACGACAAGCAACGCATCCGCGCCAGCGCGTAACGGGCCCTGCGTCGAAACCCCAGGAGATTTAGCCATGCCTCTCGCCAGTTATCAGACCTCCGTGCCGGTTGTCGTCGATGATGCCAAGTGTATCGCCGACAAGGGATGCACCGTCTGCGTCGATGTATGTCCGCTCGACGTGCTTCGTATCAGTGACATGACCGGAAAGGCCTATATGGCCTATGACGAGTGCTGGTATTGCATGCCATGCGAAGCTGACTGCCCGACCGGAGCCGTTACCGTCAACATTCCTTACCTCCTGAGGTAACCATGTCTGGCCCTTTCGAATCCTACGACGATCTTGAGGATGCCGACGAGCGCCTTCAGGCGGCAGATCCAGCCGAGCGCCGCGTCGCGATCATCGCACTGGGTCATTCCGGCGACCCGGCCGCGGTTGGGCATCTCAGCGGCATGGTCACCGATCCTGACGCCGGCGTGCGTCAGCAAGTTGCGATGGCGCTCGGTGAGTTCGACGGGCCGGACTCCGCGGCGGCATTGGCGAAGCTGCTGGTAGATCCCGAGCAGGCCGTGGCTTCCGCCGCAGCCGACAGCATGGCGGAGTTCAAGGATCCGGCTTGCGCGGACGCGATACTTCCGCTCGTCCATCACGGGCACGCCTTCGTCCGTATGGGCGCTTTGCGCGCGCTCAAGGAGTTGCGGCGCAAGGATACGCTGAAGCCAGCGCTTGAAGCGCTCAGGGACAGCGATGCGGCGGTCCGCGTGCAGGCGATCGGTGTCATCGGCTTTTTGAAGCTCGAGGAGTTGATACCTGCGCTCACGGCTTCGACCGGCGATCCCGACGCTCACGTCAGGCGCGCAGCCGTCGGCGCGCTGGCGTTCTCGCAGATGAAGCCTGCGGCCGAATCCATTACCCGCGCGCTAGGGGATGACGACTGGATGGTCCGCGAGATGGCGGCCGAGACGCTTGGTCAGAACGCCAATGGTTCCGTGGCGGCCGACCAGTTGATCGCGGCGCTGGCGGATCATTTCTGGCAAGTGCGACTCAAGGCGATCCGCAGCCTCGGCAAGATGAAGATCGACCGCGCCGTCCATCCGATCGGCAGATGCATCACCCACGAGCAGGCAAATCTGCGAAAGGAAGCCGCCGCAGCGCTTGGCGAGATCGCTGACCCGGCCGCTGAACCGTTTCTTGTCCTCGTTGCCAACGATCCCGATCCCGAAGTCAGAAAGAACGCGCGCTGGGGGCTCCAGCGGATCGCCGCCAGGAAAGCGAGGTCAGGTTCTTAGCAGGGTCGGAAGCAGTTCGGCGATCATGGGGAAGCCGGTTGATTTGTAGGCCTTCCTGTTCGTTGCATGCGTCTCAGGGGCTCTCTGCCGCCCCGGAACTCATTCGCTCTTCGCTGCCGGGAGAGACGCCCATCCCGGCAAGCTCGCGAACTGTATCGTTTTCAGCGGCACGAGACCTGCTCCACGCTGCCATGAAGCGATCTCATCCAGCGCCCATGTGCCGGATGCGCTCGTCAGCGCAAAATAGAGGTCCATCACCGCCGGCACGCCGCCGCCCGCGCCGGGATGCGAAGCCCGCAGAAAATCGCCGACGGCGTACACGCCGCCGGGTGCGAGCGCGCGGGCCACACGCCGCGCGAGATCGGCGTTCTGTTCCGGCGAGAAATGGTGCACGAGATTGTTGATCATCACGACGTCGAAAGTTGCTTCGCCGAGATCGTCCGACAACGCGTCGCCGATCTTGTGCTTCACACGTGCGCCGAGCCCCTCTTGCTGCGCGATTTCGGTCGCGCGGTCCACCGCGCCCGGTAGTTCGAGTATGATGGCGACGAGCGCGGGATGGCGCTTGCACAATTCGGTCGAGTACAGCCCGTGCGAGCCGCCGATGTCGAGAAGCCGCGTCGCGCCTTGCGGTACGGGCATGCGTTTTGCGAGCTCGACGGCCGGATTAGCGGCGACGTCGCGCATGCCGTCCTGATAAATCGCCCATTCCTGGGCGTTCATATGCGAATGAAAATCGAGCGGTTTGCCGTTGCGGACGAACTCTCCGATCTTGCCGACCAGATTCCATTCGATCGACTGGAACGCGAGCTTGGCGACCACAGAACTGGGGCTCGATCGCAGCAACCATTTTCTCATCGAAGCCGGCAACTCGTATTTACCGTCGCGCCAGCTTGCGTAACCAATGCCGACGAGACATTCGAGGAGATGCTTCGTCGCCTTGGGATCGGTTCCGCACACGGCAGCGACTGCCTCGGCTGTCTGATCTCCCTTGCCGAGGGCCTCAAACAACCCGACTTCGGCCGCCACCATGATGGCGCGCGCAGCGGTGAAGGCAATTTGCGTATCGAGGAGCGGGCGGGGAACGAGATTTGCCATGAGCGCAATGCGCTCCATTAGATTTTCGGCGTGTGGCGCGAGCTTCATGGCCGGCTTCCCCATGCTGAGCCAGGCAGGATCATCGCCAAGCGCGCGCAGGCAGTCAATGCCCGCTCGGACTGGCCTCGCGCCTCGAGCTAAATCTGCTTCGCTCAAGTTGAGACGTTACAAGACCTCATGTCCGAGTTGGGTCAACCGCGCCGTTTTGACCCTTTGCCGGCTATTTAGGTCTACCCCGAACAACGGATATCATCAGACCGGCCCGGCTGGTCTGGTTCGTGCCAATGGCGGCCATCATGGACCCCTGCCGCGGAATCTCAGCCGCGGCGCGCCGCCTTGATTGCAGCGATGTCAATTTTCTTCATGGTCATCATCGCATCAAACGCGCGCTTTGCTTCATCGCCGCCGGCCGCCATCGCCTCGGTCAGCACACGCGGCGTGATTTGCCACGAAACACCCCATTTGTCTTTGCACCAGCCGCACGCGCTTTCCAGGCCGCCATTGCCGACGATGGCGTTCCAATAGCGGTCGGTCTCGGCTTGATCGTCAGTGGCAATCTGGAACGAGAAGGCTTCGTTATGTTTGAACGTGGGACCGCCGTTGAGGCCGATGCAAGAGACTCCGGCAACTTTGAATTCGACTGTGAGCACATCTCCCTTTTTGCCGGATGGGTAGTCACCGGGTGAACGGTGGATGGCACCCACGGAGCTCTCCGGAAAGGTCTCGGCATAAAAACGAGCAGCGGCCTCGGCATCCTTGTCGTACCAGAGACAAATCGTGTTCTTTGCCATTGCATGTCCTTTCGCTTTGAACCACGCCCCAATCGCCATCCACTTCCTTCGAGACAGGCAGCCCAATCGCTGTTCTCCACCGGAGAGAGGCCAATTTCGCGCTGGCCATATAGCGTCGATGTCGGCTTCGGGGGGCAATCGCATCCGGTTCGCACCGAACTCAGCACATGTCGTCCCGCCGCAATAACTGACCCTATGTGCCGGTACCCGCCGACTGTAAGTTTTGCGGGTGCATCGCAATCGGAACCGCTGAATGCCGCCGTCGTCAGAGGTCACATCACAGCAGCCGGCTATCTCGGAATGTCGTTTGAGGTTCTGCTCAACACCCACGGCCACCGTCACCCCCACTATTTGTCGGATGCCGTCGAGAAGATCGCCGTCCGCGAATCCGCCAGCGAACGAAAGGCGCACCTATCTGGTGCGGTGATCCCGCTGCGGCGAAAAAACTCATGGTAAGCTGTTGATTTCCTTGGTGGGCCCGGCAGGACTCGAACCTGCAACCAGACCGTTATGAGCGGCGACAGTTACTCGGAAAGCCCATGTTTTAGTGATGAATTTGGTGACGTTTGCTCACGGTCATCTTCGTTTGTTCACGGCTTATCGGTGGTCAATCGGTGGTTGGCCGAGGGCAAACCAAATGGCGGGATGACGGCCCCCTCAGGACGAAATATCTCCGTACCTCCAAAAACGCGTTGGATATTGGCCTCATATTGCTCTGCTGTATCGGAAACTTGGGCGATACCGAGCGTTTGGCCGAGTTGCGTTCGCAGCGCTTTCACCCCTATTTCCGAGAGGAATTGATGAAGCCTTTTCCAACGCTCGTTACTGGCGGTACGAAGGGCCGCAGAAGTTGATAAACCCTACCATTGCTCTTTGCGAGCGGCTCATACACATGCTCAACCGTCAGATGCTTAAATTTCCACGGCTTGTTTTTTTGCGGCTTGGGCAGTTTGTATAGACGATACCACTCCGCATAGAGTTGGTCTGGGAACTCTTTTTCATATTCTCGCGCCTCTTCCTGAACATACAACTTGAAAGCCGCAATAACTTCTTCTGCTGTTGGGTTGTAACCAGCGAGAAGCGCATAAACAAGCTGCCTAATGCCGTTCTTTGCAGACGCGTCTGATGATGATTTGCGCCTGCTCAATCATCTTGTCATAACGGCCGCCAGACAATTTGCTATCTGCCTTGGCGTTCCCAATTGCCTTGCAAATATCTATCAGGATCGTGGCGTCGTATCCGTTCGCTCGGGCTGTAACCGGGTTTGCAGCGGCCGCGCCGGGAGGTTGAAAAATAATAGGATTTTCGATTTTTCTCCCCGCAAAACGCGGCCGATGTAATCTTCCATCGTCTTGCTGTTCACGAAAACCATGAGTTGCGAACCACGGCGACCGAAACCGATTGCCTGACCCATTCCCCGCTGGCTGATCACTGCCGTCTTGGTGGCATCGTCGAGGACATAGCAATCAACGTCCACTCCAAAGTCTGCCAGAAAATTACCTTTATGACTGGCGCGGACGGCCTTCCCCCATCGCGCGTTAGCCGCATCTCGTGCAATTTCGGCCCGCCGGTCAGGCGCTAACGCCTTAGCTCTTTTGGCCCCCCCTATCTTGCCAGCTTCACGCTTCGCCTCATTGTCATCATCCATCCGAATCTCCATGCTTAGCACCGCTTTAGCATGCTTGACACAGTTGCGAATGTCAAGCATATTAGCCCCGTGCTAAGCATAGCTCACAGCGGACGCCCCAGTTACCTTTGTGGTTGCGGTTGCGGTTGCGGGGGCGTTGTGTGTGCGGGGGCTTGGCCACGTCGCGGCAGCGCCCGGTTGGCTGCGGTTATCGAATATTTCGGAGAGACTTGCTGTCGGAGTAATCAAACCGCGATTGATTAGGCCTCTTGACGGAGTTGGCAACGAGATTAGCGCTTTCCAAGGTCCAGTTCGGAGAATCATTCGCGATGATCAGGGCTCGCTTCATAGGCTTTCGCCATCTGCGCAGCCTATGCGGCCGCCTTGTCCTCTTTATCAGAGCCGCGAGCGACCACTATCAGGGCATCATCAGGCAACGGTCGCTGTAGAGCCTTGGCTTCATCCCATGGTGCCCGCATCCAAACGTCACGTTCCTCATCGGTGGTCAGAATCACCGGCATGGCCTTGGGATGGACCGGCTCGACCACCGCGTTCGGCGCAGTTGTCAGGAATCCATAGACGTTGTGCGGCCCGGGTATCGGCTTGGACTTGGTGCCCCGGTCCCCTTTGAATTCTGTCCAGATTCCCGCGAACGCGGTCAGTGGGCGGTTCTCATTCAGCGCGAACCACACCACATCCTTTTTCTTTGTCTCTGGGTTGGGCTCCGGGGCGTATTCGGCGAAACTGTTGAATGGCACCAAGCAGCGGTTCTTGGGTTTGAGCCAAGCCCGCCAGTGCGGCGATGACGTGTTCCTGATGTTCGTGACCGGAAATCCACCGGCCCTTGGTGGCGGCGGCATACCCCATCTCATCATGGTCAGTTCGCGTTCACCGGCAACGTTGCGCACCACCGGCGCAGGATAGTCGGGAAAGACACCCGGCATCGGCGGCAGGTTGCCTACGTACCGGTTCATGACCCGGAAAAGCGCGATGATGGCGGCTTGGTTCGTGGTGATGCTGTAAAGATTGCACATTATCAAGAGTCCGTGAACTTCGCGGGCCGGGTCGCTGCATAGGCCGTCCGAAGGCCGGGCTTGAAACCGCAGCCATCGTAGAAACGGTGAACACGCGGGTCGGCCCTCCCGCTTTGGACTAAAACGTGATGGCAATTTTGTCGCCATGCTTCGTCGAGGGCCGCACCAACGACGGCTCGCCCATGGCCCAGCCCCTGATAATCGGGATGCGTCACAACGTTCTCAATGAACCCGTGCTGCCGACCGCCCCTTAGAAGATTTGGCACCGTCACTAACATGCAGGTGGAGACAATTCGATTGTCAGCATCAGATACAAAGACGAATAGGCCATCACGCGCCAATATTTCCGACCAAATGTGTTCAGCCCGCTCTTCGGGTTCGGCGTAGCGACTGACATCGGAAGCATCGAACAGAGCGAGCAGCGAAACAAGGTCGTTGGCAAACGCAATTCGAGCATCAGGCATCAGCATGTCCCGCCGCAGTCGCGGGAAGCCGTGGGGTGTGGGGTTGCACCGATCCCTAGCGGCATCGCTCACCGCCGCAAGCGGCGGTGTAATGCCGGGATGAACAGCACCATGATTCCCCCAGGCGGGCTTTCGATGCGGCGACTTCCGGATGGAAGGTTACCCTACTAAGTCTCAGTGCGGCTGAGGGCAGATTTTGGCCATTTGTCCGGAATGCACCGCCGTTCACGCCGACGCTAGAACGCCAACCTTATAAACATTTAGAAATACAACAGGTATTTACACAAACTTTGCGGCCCGGTCACATCGGACCATTGCGATGAACCAAGACTTCAACCCTTGTTTTCGGAGATATTTGGATGCCGCAGCAGCAAGGACTAAGTGAAGCCCAGCAGAAATTTGACATCATGAGAAAAATGGATTTGTTGAAGAAAACATTGAGAGAACTTAACGCGGCGATATCCACTTTGGAAAGAGGATTTTTGGACGGAACCGTTCCTAACGTCTATTATCCGAGTGGGCGTTCACCCTATCCTGCTTCCTTTAAAGCAAAATTCTGGCCCATCGCTTATCACGCGGGTCTTATCCAAGATAAAATCGTGGGTTTGGCCTACGACGTTTTCAAAGTAACTGCGGTCGACTTTCGGGGCGCAGTGACCGATATGAAACCATACATCGCAATGAAGCTAGAAAACGAGCTACGCGAATTAAGCATGGATTATTCGGTGCGCAGACAGATAGAGGCGGATTTGACGCGAGTGCGCGGCAACTGACCAACGCGGCCCTGACCTCGCTTCGGCTATGCGCCACCTGTGCATATGGTCAAGCTGAGCGAGATACCCGTCGCCGCCACACCAAAGAATCATAGCCGAAATTTGGCCTAACCTTCCCCTATCTCTAACCAATGGACATGCCGCAACCCGCCGTTGCCATCGGGGGCTAACGATGGCGCTGCCAACGCTTTCTCAAGGTCTCGTTCGAGGATTTCGTTGGCGATGATCAGGGCCTTGAGGGTACCACGGATGTCCCCATCACAAGTAGCAATCGCGTCCTCGACGGCGGCATCGTAGGGGTCCGCCGCCGGTGGCAAAAAATGCAAGGTCATGTCTTGTCCTCATCGATTTCGTTCTTGATGAAGGCAGAACGTGGCACGACTGGCGCGGTTTCTTGCAATTGTGGTTTTCCACGGAATTCACAGAAAGTAGTAGACCGGTCGCCGGAACCTACCGCGCCGTGTCGCATTTTGATGAGCGAACGAACGCAGTTCCGCGCCGGGGGTAGCATGACAATGTCTGATAGGCCCAACTGTCCAACCTGCGATTTTCGAATGATACATGTGCCGCGTCCTCTACAGCAAATTTTCGGCGATGTTCGAGCCTTTCAGTGCCAGCCATGTGACTTCATGGTGCTGCTGCCGCCACGCAAGATATCCGACGTAGGCTTGATGCGGCTGAGTAACGGCCCCGGCACCGGCTTGGATTTCGTGTCCCCGGCTTCGCAGACCGGGAATTTGTCGCGCCCGCGATGAACACGAACATGCGCAACCACTCCGAAATAGGCTGATTTAACCCAGTCATCGCTGCTTGTTCGATGAATTGGTTTTTCCCAACCGCTCTTGAAATTTGAGTGACCGGTCGATGACGTGGCGAACTTGCAGCTCGGCGTGGATTAGATCGGTGGCCTCACCCATTCTTAGCATCTCTGGCTTGCCCACCATAACCCGCCATCTCCACACGTTAGGTTGGATCCCTTGGGTGACGATGTCGACCCCGCGATATTTCATGCGTCTTTACCGACTTCGCAATCGCGATTACGCCGCGTGACTAGACTAGGCGGCGACACCTTGCACCGCAACAAGCGTGACGATCCACCGCGTCGGGCCGCTCGAACGATCTTCCATCACCGACCGAACATAGCCGGTGAAGGCCGACCCGCTAAAGGTCAGTTGGGCTTGTTGCCCCCGATATTGGGCGGTGCGGGCGCGTCTTGCTTCTGCTGGATCGGTTGTTTCTATTTTTTGCATACGTCCACGGTTCCACGACGACAGCCGGATTAAAGGCTACCCCGTGAACCGTTAAGAAAAAATTATCCATGTTGTCGCGGTCGAAGGAAGGAACCGGGCCTTCGTAGAAAGGTTGCGCCGCACAGGCTCACGCCATGGGGCGGAAAGCCAAGGATTCATGACCGTGAAACACCAGATCGCTGTGTCTGCTTGCGCCCTTCTTTATCCGCCGGGATTGTTAACGCCTTGTCCTGGAGTACCAACCAAACCACTGGCATAGGCGATGGCCAGCAGGCAGCGAACCGGTCCGCCCAAGCTGACCAGCGGCGGGAACACGCACAGCCGAGTGTCGCGCAGCAACCGCAGAGCACCGGTAAGGCAGAGCAGCCAAGCACCACCGAGCTGCCTAGTGCGGTGCCATCCGCGAGAAGATGACCGACCAAAACCAGTCGGCGACGGCACCGTCCCGAGGATCGGAAACTTCGAAAAAGATGGCTGACCAAGGCTGGAGAACGTTTACCTGGAACGCGCCATCGCCCTGTCTGTCGTTGCCGCCGTCATCATCTTCGCGGCAGTCTACGCGCTAACTATCTGGAAGCAGCAATAAGAGCCCCGCCTGATGGGATAGTTCCCCCCCCCCCCCCCCCCCCCCCCCCCCCCCCCCCCCCCCCCCCCCCCCCCCCCCCCCCCCCCCCCCCCCCCCCCCCCCCCCCCCCCCCCCCCCCCCCCCCCCCCCCCCCCCCCCCCCCCCCCCCCCCCCCCCCCCCCCCCCCCCCCCCCCCCCCCCCATCCCATCGGTTCGTTCATGGTCTCATGCAACTGTTGACCGATGATCGTCAACCAAGGCGATCTGAACGGGACCAGAAGGAGATTGAATCGGCCTGATCCATGTACAATCCCCTGGTCACCAGCATCACGGCGGCGATTGCTATGGCCAACAATGCGCTTACCAAGTCCTCAGTTTCGTTCATGTGACGCCCCCTTATCGAACCATCAATACAATTGCAGGGATTAGATCTCAGCGGACCACTAATTATCACCACCACGGCATCGTGATTTGTTGGTCGCAAAGAACCCATCACTCCCCATCGGCGATGGCGCCTTTAATCTGCGGAACTTCGTCCTGTCTCGGACATCGAAGCCTGTGGGGGCTTAAATTTTGAAGAGGATAATTGGTGAAACGTATATTCAGGCCCATAGTTTTTATTGTTGCAGTGGTCTACTTCGCTGTGGACGCGGTTTTCTCCTATGCGGCCAAACCTTTGGCCGACTGGCTAGGCAGGTTGCGACTGTTTAGCGGTATCAGGACTTGGGTAGTCTCCCTAAACCGCTATTCCGCCCTTGCGCTGTTCGCCGTTCCAGTGGCGGTTCTAGAACCTGTAAAGCCTATAGCGGCTTATTTGATGGCAACGGGTCATCTCGCATTTGGATTTGGCAGTCTCGTTGGCGCAGAAATTCTTAAACTAACGGTTGTCGAACGGCTGTTCGAACTCAATCGCAATAAATTGCTGTCGATACGGGCCATCGCATGGGGCTACGGCTATTGGCGGCTGGTGATGAATTGGGTCGAATCCTCGGAAGCTTGGCAGGCTATGCTTCTGCTCAAGACACGAACCGCCCATAAGCTTCGCGGTTTCTTCGGCCAGTGGAAAGCGTCTTCGAAAGCGCAGCGAATTCTCATGGGAATCATGTTTGTGATTTGATGAAAAAGCCATGCCCCCAAGACGGCACAAATCCTCAAGATAGCCTCAGCCTTCACCACGACCGGCTGGGGCCATCGTCATTTGCGCTGGCCCATCGGGGCCCCATCGACCTTCGGAACCTTCCTCTAAGGGCGGCGTTGCAAGCACTCATAGGAGGAGGACCAAAATGAAAAGCCTTTACGCCCTTGCCATAGTGGCAGCGGTTGCTACCCCAGCGTTCGCGGCTGAAACAATGCCCAGCCTGCCGTCGGATAGCTGGACCATCACGAACTACTACAAGCAGGATGTGTACGACAAAGGACAAAACACCGTCGGCAAGATCGACGATGTTCTGATGGACAAGTCCGGTAAAATTACCGCACTAATGGTCGGTGTCGGGGGTTTCTTGGGAGTTCGGTGAGAAGGATGTCGCGCTGCCATTTGACGCTGTTCACACGGAAAAAAAGGACAACAAGTGGTACCTGACAGTCGCCGAATCCAGGAACTTGCTGAAAAACGCCGCCGGATATAAATACGACAGTTCGACGACGACTTGGGTGCCAGCGAACAAGTAAGCCTTTACGTTCTGCAAATCCCGCCTCGGCCTGCTTTCCCGCGAGCCGGGGCGTTTTATTTGGACGCCCGCACAATCCCGATTCGATGCGGCGCAGTGGTTTGGCAAGCCTGCCGTTCCGCATCCCGCCCTTAATTGCGGAACATCAAATTTCCTGCAATAAGTTTTGATGCCCAGCGCCTCAGGAACATTACTCGCCACCCCATCGTTGACCGGAGAGGGTGATGGTGCCTGAAAGGAAACAACGCATGAGCGGGAATACAGACAAAGCTGCAGGCATGGCCAATGAAGCCGCCGGTAAAGTCAAACAAGGCGTCGGCAAAGCCGTGGGGTCAGAGAAACTTAAGGGCGAAGGCGCTGCCCCAAGAAGCAAAGGGCGATGCCCAACAGCTTAAGGGCGACGCCAAGAACGCCGTTAAGGACGGTGTGAACAAGGCAGCCGACGCGGCAAAAGGAACTCTAAACGAGATGGAAGGGTCGGCCATCGACCCTGCTCTGTCGATCAGCACGATCCGGCTTTTCGAGCGATTGTTCGAACCACTCAAGGGTCCTTATCACCCACCTTCGGCAACTCATTCACCCGCACCAACCCGTCTTGACTAGTGAACGTTAGCGTTTGGTCGCCGCTTTGCGCTTGGGCCACACCGATAAATGCGATGGTTGCCCGTGTCGTATATTTCTACCGTTTCCCCCTCATCAATTACCAATCGTCGAGGAAATACCGCGTATCTCAAGTCATTCTGCACCCCGACCGAGCTAGGGGTTCCGAGATGTGAAGGCCACCAATTCGCTGCCTGCTTAGTCGCCCGATAGTTGACTTCCACCGCCTCCCGGTCCCGACCCCTTGATGGCGTTTCGACGACATAGGCCGCCAATTCTGAGCAAACGCGTCAAGTTTGGATTTGAGGCCATCGTTGAACATGTCGCCGACCATCGTCATTCCGGGCGACCACTGAGACATTCCGCCAAAGTCTGGATGACTAAACTGAGCCATGCGGCCACCGCCAGACCGAAGCGCCCGAAGGATCGTGCGGACGGCATCAGGGCGAGACCGAATGCCGGATCGCGACTCGGTCAACGAACCCTTCTTCATTCAGTGGCATGGCGAGTTCAACTCTCCTTAGAAGTCGATCAGGCGGGCGAATTAACCGTCCGTGAGTTACGTTAGTCTTGAGGCTTTCCCCTCTCGGGAACTTTTGACGATGGTCCTTGTTCCCCTTCGACCTTAACAACAGGAGATTTTCATGAAGCGCTTATTGATGGTCGCCGCCATCGTGGCGATTGCTACACCGGCACTGGCTGATGAAGTCGGCGTTCGGGTCGGTCCCGTTGGGGCTGGCGTAACCGTGGGTGACGGACATCGGGACTATGATCGGGATTTCGTGACCGGACTACCGTTATCAAAGAACGGGAACCGTCAGATTGCAATGATTGGCCGGATCAAGAAAGAAAATGAAGACGGAACGCGAACCAAGACCATCATTCACGACCGAGATTAGAAATAGCATAGGCCCCGAGATAATCGGGGCCTTTTTCGTTGAGATACTCTTCCCGTAGCCGACTTGTGCAACAGGCACATCTTGTTTTCGCTTGAGACCTTAACGTTGTCAGTAATATTCGGCTGTGCTGGAACAAATTCGGAGCCGTTGGCTTAGTGCGAACTGGGAGCTAACAACCAATGAGGCTTACAATGGCAAGAGACGAACACAACAAGGCAGCCGAACACCACGAAAACGCAGCCAAGGCTCACCGCTCTGCCGCCGAACATCACGGCAAGGGCGACCACGCCAAAGGCAAGCAACATGCGGACATGGCCAAACAGCACTCGCAAACAGCCAACCAGCATTCCGACCAAGCCCACTCCAAGAGTCAGCAGCAAAAGTAGCTGACTTTAGGCCCGGTGAAAACCGGGCCTTTTTCGTAGGATTGATTTCCGATGGCCGCGACGAAACAGCATTGGAAAACCCGCGTCGGGGCAGGCAACCGGTCACCCAGCGGCGTTTGCGGTGGTGATCCTGTACGCGGCTCTCTGGCTCTGTGTTGGGATACAGGGCTGAAATTTTGATATCGCCATACCCGCCATCTAGTTTCGGGCAACCAAAATTTCGAGTTGGCATAGCGGGCGCGGCGCAACCTTAGGTCTGCGCTTTTGATGAATTTGCCGACCGAGCCGCTCTCAAGACGAATTATCGCGTCGCGACCGTTCGATTAGAGAAAGCGACCAATCAATCAGTTGCCTCACCATCAATTCCGCCTGCAACTGATCTTGGCTCTTCCCCCATCCTCACCGCCGCCGGGTCGCCGACCGCCGTGCGCCACCGCCACACGTCGGGCTGCTGAGTTGCCCGTGTGATCGTATATTTGATGCCGCGATATTCCATGTAAACCGAACCGGTAGCTGGTCAGTTGGTTCCGGGCCTCGACTCCCTGTGGCATTGCCAACCGACAGGAGGGCGGTTGTGGTGGCTTACACCAAAGGTGTAGCCGCTGTGGGGAACGAATACTCTCGCCCTTGTTTCTTTCATCACGCAATTGCGGAAACGGTCATGAAACGCATATCCATCGGTACGCTACTCGTCCTGCTGGCGGTGGCGTGTTTCGGCACCGTTCCGATTTATCCGGCCAAGGCTCAAAGCCTCACGCCAACGGGACTGGACAAAAACGGCCTATCGGCCCTTGGGCTAAAGATTATGAGGACGCCTGTGAGGCCGGTCGCGAACCCGGCATAGGCCATCATGAGTACGAAGTCCCGACAGGTGATTTAGGTGGCCGGATCATCGGTGCCAAGATACGCGCTGCCGGTGCCCGACCGCGCCGAGGCGGAAGCATGGTCAATCCAGATGGAAGGCTATGGTGGACCAGCGCAGCCCTCCCCAACCATCGGTCAATGCCTCAATGGATAATTAGCCGCGCATGAAGCGTCTAGTGCAAGAGGCAAAATCGCCCCATGCGATAGCAATCAAAAGGCCACTCCCCCTGTGACAAGCATGCAAGATATTCCAAGAATAATTTGGAATTTTTTCATCGGATTACCATCTAATTCCCTAGTTCGAAAGCGCTTGCCGAAGAATGGCTTTCAGGTGGCGAATTGGGATTGGTCGTTTTCGCCATATTGATTGGCGCAGGATTGATTGGAGAATATCTTGTTGAACGAAGAGAAAAATCTTGGATACCGGCGCCCCACCACGGTTGGAACTGGATGGCCATATACACGTGGGTTGTAATCGTTGCGGTTATTGGTGAACTATTTTCCGATGCTGTGATCTGGGGTGTCATCAGATGCACTGCAATCAATTTCAGATGGAGAAATATTGGCTCTGAACAAGGAAATTGCCCCACGACGACTATTGCCAAGCGAGCAGGAAGAGATAACGAAGGCGCTGATTGCCTTTCGCGGGAAAAACATCCGACGAGAATCATATGCGTTGGACGTAGAAGGGGCCGTTCTTGGTAGGCAAATAAAAGATGCGATATTCGCAGCCCATATCGGCTTTTCTGATGCCTTGATGACGCGCGGATCAAGCGGCTCTATCGCATTGGGCGTCCACGTCACCGGCAATGACGAGCAATTTGTGGATAAACTAGTGGCCACTTTAAGAAGCGTTGGCTTATTGACCGTCAAAGGAGACGAAACCACCAAAGGCGGATTTATCAGCTTCGGGGCAGCCCAACCTATGGGACCTCCGGCAGACGCAGAGGTCTTTGTGGGCGTTAAACCAATCACGAGATAAAGCAGAGCAACACCGGCCAGCTTCTGCATCGCCACTTCTGTAAGACCGCGCCAGCATCCCACTTGATGCGATCCGGCGACCCCGGGACACGCCGCTATGGAAACTTGAAGCGGCCCTGAAATGCCGGGCGGGCCGTCAGCCCCGATCCAGCCCGTGTTCCGGGAACAATTGAAATCTCAGGGTCGTGAAAGCTTAGGCAGCGTTCGCGATCTTGGGGAGCACGGCTCGCCTCGTCACCCCTTGGCGGGGCCGTTGCCGTTCTCTCAGTATCGGATTGCGTCCGCCGACGGTGACTCAGGATGGTTTCAATGGTCTCAGCTTATGGGCCAGCAGCGTGGTTACCTTGCGGCGGCCCTGCCAGCAACTCGATATCGTGCCGAACGAGCAGCCGCTTCGCGGCGGCAATGGCCGTATCATCGTAGTCGCTGATCAGGGGCTCGACGCTCAGAATATGGCCGTCACTGCCAATGATGTAGGCCCGGTATTCCGGCATGACGAAGTGTCCTCCGAGTTCGCCGCGTCGCCAGCATACGATGCGGCGACTCGGGGGGCAATAAATGACAAACCAGCGTCGGTCCAATCCTCATTCTTATTTGAAGAGCATGGTCTCGGCCTGCGGGGAGTCACTGGCCCGCTCGCTGGCGTCAGGCAGATGCACCGGGTCTGAAATAAATGCCGGGGCGGCTGCGGGCGAGCGCGGCGCGATCCTACCTGATGGCGTCCAATATCGCGGACGCCAGCACCGCAGCCACCGCCGTCCAAACCGATGCTAAGGTCACGAACAAGATGCAGGTTTAGATAGCCGCCGCTGTTGCCCGTCTCGTTACCGGGTGACGGGGAGGTCTCATCATTTCCTCGGTGCAGGAATGGCGTTCCGCTATTTGAACACGCTTTCGCGGAATGTTCTAGTTTCGGACCGCAGACGGTCCCGGTTCCGGGAGCTTCTAGTTCCAATTGGCGATTGTCCTACGTCCGCTCAGTTCCGATATTCCGTCACCATGGCAGGAACGGACGCAGGCAGGTTTCGCAGGGAAGCAGAGGAATGCCGCGAACTGGCAGAGCGTGCAGGCAACCCGCTCGACAAAGAAGCTTGGCTGCGTCTGGCAGCGGACTGGATCAAGCTGGCCGCGAACGCTGAGGAAAACCGGGCCAAGTTTTGGCCTCGCCGCTAGTGCAAGGAACCATCGTGACCGGCCCTGCTTGATCCGCTGCCAAGCATTCCGCTTGGCTTGGATGACTTAAACTAAGACCCCGGCTCCGAATGAGCCGGGTTTTTTTCTGCGTGAGTGGGGGTGGGACGGTAGGCAAGGAGCTAAGATCGTCGATCCGCCTCGGCGAGCTGTTCCTCAAGGGCTTGGACCAGCGCCTGCAATCGCTCCCGAGTGAGGTCGTCGACCGGCTCCCGAGCCAACCTGCGGGCCTGAGCAAGCCGCTGTTCGATTGTTTCGCGATAGCGCTGATCCATCGGCGTCGTTTCCCAGATTTTTTTGGAAAGCTACCGCACCTCAGGATGGTTTCAATGGGCCTTTACGAGGCAGCGTGGTTACTTTGCGGGCACCCTGCCAAAGTTCCACATCATGACCGTCGACCAGCCGCTCGGCGGCGGCAATGGCAGCGTCGTCATCGTCACTGATCAGGGGCTCGCAGCCCATGATATGCCGGTCGCGGTCGAGGACGTAGGCGCGATAGTCGGGCATGTGATGCCACTGCCGCTGGAACAGACGGGAGCAACATCGCTCTCAGTCACCGATAGCTGCGACGGATCGGACGGTGATGGCGGAAGCGTAACTATCCTTTCCCGTACTTACGGGAGTCGAAGGCTGGTTCCACTGCGAGGAAAGTTGCCGCGTGGCGACAGTCCGCTGATTGGCATTTGCTAATTCAGCCCTTCTTTGGGCGCCCCAAGCGAAAAAACTTTTCAAAAAATCGACCCGACGATACAATCCGAAACCACCGTATGCAAAGCGCCGGGATGCCATGGCTTACACCAAAGTTATGGATTGCTAATCTCAATAGCCTAGAGGATTCGAGCCGCAGAGTTTGCGGCTATCTGCGCGAACTAAATCAGCTTTGTCGGCACCCGTTCGACCGTCGTCATGTCGTTGTGCTTGATGGACGCTGTGTCACCGTTATCCCAATTAATGGTGACCTCGCTCCATGAAGTTTTGACTACCGTCCCGCAATCGGTCGTCGAAATTCCCCAGCAAACCCGGTCGCCGACCTTTAGAAGTCTAGACTGCTCGCCAGTCATCAGACTTCGTCCCCCCATCCTGTTACATCGGTATCAGTATTCTACGCGCCCGCCGTAACGATGGCCAATCGACAGCGGCGCGGATAGGCTACCAAATATGGATTGGATTGTATGGATCAGAGGTTCGCTGTCCTCCGCACTCGGCTGGTGCGATGCCCATCCGGGTATAGCGAACTGGTTGCAGGCCATTGGCAGCATCGCCGCCATCATATTGATTTATCTGTTCGCGGTGTTTCAATTCCGGCGGACAAGATCGCATGAAGAAATTGACAGGATCAGAAAAGCGCAAGGGCTGGCGCTTGCGCTTTGTCCCGTTTTGATCGCGTTCAGGCTGAGGCTTGAAGGGGCATTAACTCAAGAAACCAAACTCGAACCCCGGGCAGAACTCACGCCTTTTTTGGACCAGATATACATTTTAGGTTTAGCAGGCGGTTCTATCTTGCAAATGGTTGCTGCCCTTCAAGCCCATCAGAGGGCGGAACTAATTGAAGGCAAAAGTTCAGCATCCAAGTCGATTGATCGGCAGCGGTTGAGCGACGCGCTTCAATTTTGCGACCACGCAATCGACGGTCTAGCGAAACTGACGCGGATGCGAACGGCCTAATTCAATCGTTAGGATAGGAGATGCCGGGGGCTCTTCGGGTCGCGCCGAGTTTTGCCACTTCGATAAGCGTCCTGAATGGGCGTGACCTCACCATTGACCAAGATTTTTTGCGCCCGAACAGCATGACATCACCCCGAAGGCGCGGACGTTAGGGCTCGGTGGCGTCGCGGCCACCCTCCATCGGCCTCACGAAGATTTTGGAAAATCGCGGGCGTATTAGCCTGCGACGACAGCGAGCAACATCTTCGTTTTTCGACGATGGGCAACAGAACCGAGACCAGCGAAGCCGAGAAGCATCATCGCCCATGTGCCGAGTTCGGGGACGCCCGCGACAGGGGTCAATGAGACATCAGCAACATCTATGATCGTACCTGCGGGATTTATAGAGTTTGCGAGTTCAGGATAGAAATAAGCGGCGGCACCATAGGTTGTCGAATCGTAAGAATTCGAAAAATAGAACTGCTCCGGCGGGTGCGCCAGATTGACAGTGAAGGATTCCGCAATAAACCCGGTTGAAGCAGGAAGGTCGAGGACGTTTAGATAGTCATACCAACCGCCGCCGCCATTTTGTTGAAAGGAGAGTACTAATTCTGCGGGCCAAGGCGTTTGGTTTTGTACGAAAAACGACAGGGTGTAAGTCCCAGCCTTCTGCCCTGAAAAGTCCTGATACAGGTCGGTGCCATATGGCATGGCGGCGTAGTTTCCCGGAATTCCGCTTGGAGCAACTTGGCGGGTAACTCCGGCGTTCGTCCAATCAGACCAAGGCGTCAGATTGCCTCCTGTCCCGATTTGGTTTTGAAATGTGCCATCTTGAATGACACTCATAGCATCCGCTATCTGTATGAGAAACGTCGATAACAGGGCTACTAAAGCGCTTTTCAGAATGTATTTCACGAACTCACTCCATTTTACACAATTGATTAATCAAGCCTACTGAGCGCGATGAATCAATAGGTGCTCTGCCGGTTTCCTTAATTTCCGGGGCTAATGCAATATTTCTGACGTCCGACCGGTTAAGCGCCGACTTGGGGCATGCCTGCTCGCGAAAAACCGTCCGGCTCAACATCCAATCTATCGATTGCTATCTTGCGTGGCTTTATGAATTTCAAGGTCACCGTCCTGCCACATGAAACGCGACGACCTATCGGGCGGTGTCTGGTCCAAAATCCAAATTTGTTTAAGAGGCAGAATAGATCGAACCCCGACCGGCAATTTTTCGAAAACAGCGGTCCATTCGGCGACAGTCTGACCTATGTCCCAGAACTTCGCTTGATGGAATAATCGTCCAGCCTCGGTTCGAGCCGCTTTTGAAAAGCCAAACCATGAGACGAAGAGACCTTGTGCTGCCCCACTCAGAGCCGAGAACTCTTCCAACTCATTGATGTCGGGGTCAGCGATTTCACTGCCCGGGTTCACCAAAACCGCAATTCGAGGTAACCTGAATCCAATTGGTCCCTCACCACCTTCGGCGACCATGCTTACCCTGCCGTATTTGCCAAACGGCGAGACTTCAACACGATACCCCTGAGCGATTAAAATAACCTCGACGATCCGCGCTAGGGGGACTTCGTTGCGGCTTATGAATTCTACGATCTGTGTCGTGCTGACTAGTCGTCCGTGAAGAACGTCTTGAGGGCCTATCCGGGGAGCGGCGTCGTCCAGCTATGACGGAAGATCGATAACAGGACGCACAAAAAATCCTCGAACCAGCGCCGGAGCAGGCTGAAGTTGTAGCCGGCCGCGGCGAGCACGGCATTGATGCGATCACCATCTCGGCCTTTGAGATAGTTGCGCCGCATCCGATGGTCGTCCTTGAGATGGCCGATCACGGGCTCGACGGCGGCGCGGCGACGCATTTCGCGGCGGATGGCTTTGGTGACCCGGCGGACCTGGCCGCTGATCCAGACCCTGAACCGGTCGGGATAGCTGTGACCGCGATAGCCCTTGTCGCCATGGATGCGGCGCACCGCGGCACCTGTGAGCTTTTCAAGATCGGCGATGACGGGACCGAGCGTATGGCCGTCATACGGGTTGCCCTGCAGCGCCTTGGCGTGCAGCACGAACTGCCCGCCTTTGGGTGCGGTGACCGGGGTGACGATCGAGACCTTGCAGCCGAACTCGTAGGGTGTCCGGGCCTTGCCTTTGCCGATACACTCCACCTCGGGGGCGTGCAGCGAATAGACCTTGGGGCCGCGCTGGCGCTGCTCTTGATGACGAACCCGCAGCGCCAGATCGAGCAGCGGGCCAAAGCGGTCCTCGAGCGCGGGGTCGCCGTCGATCTGGCGGCGAATGTCCCGGATGATGCGGCCGAGCCGGGTGCGCAGGAATTTGAGCTCTCGCCGGGCGCGCTTGAACTGATGGGCATGGGTATAGCGCCCGACCATGATGGCGGCGCGCTTGGCCAGACGCAGATAGCTCTGGCGCAGCTTGACGCCCTCGCGCTTGGCCAGATCGACCAGTTTCTCGATTGCCCGGTGGGTGAGCCGGGCGTCGGTCGGATGCGCGACCGCTTTCTCCTGCACGGTGGTGTCCACCACAACCCGTTCGAGATCCTTGGTCTCGATCGCCCCGGCCCGATGTGCCACCGAAAGGCTCTCCTGCAACAGCGCCGCAATCTGTTCCTCACCCAGCCGCTGGCGCCAGCGCGTCAGCGACGAGCGGTCAAACGGCGCCGCGTGCTGGAACACCACTTCGCCGCAGAAATATTGAAAATACGGGTTCTCCACCCAGCGGTCGCACAACGCCTCATCGGAGAGGTTGTGCATGTGCTTGAGGATCAAAATCCGGCCATCAGCCGTGTTGGCAATGGTGGCTGCCCCGGCCCGACGCGACAGACCGAACTGAAGCGTCCGGCCAGGAATTGCCAATCGATCTCCGCCGCCAGACGGACCAGTGGATGGCGAAGGTTGATGATCTCCTCCAGGCGGGGCCCAAACAGATCATCCTGACGATCGTCGCGCGGCTGGCTAAGCTTCCCGCATCCTACAGCATCGCAGGGCAGAACTCATCTGCACCCTTCTGCAAGTAAGCTGTTCGATGTGGAACCGTTAATTCAGCCCAACAGCCCGTCGATGATCGTCTGCCATGGCCCGGTACATCGCCCTGTCGACTGCATCATCCATAATCTTCTGGGTGCGCGGGTCCATCAGCCCGTAGAGACCTCGAGCAATATGCATCCTCAGGAAGTCGATATCAGAGCAGACCATATCAACGAGTTGATCGTAGTTACGGATTTCCTTCAAGCACATTAGGCTGGCCTCAACATTTTCGGCGAGACAGGCTCTGGTTTTCTCGTCCTCAATTTTCAGAATTTCCTTGGACATCTCGGCCATCTTTTTCCTGAAATCGTTCCTAATTTTCGACATCGATGGCAGACCGGCTTGTGCCCGGCGCTTTGCCGCTGTCATTCTGGTTCGCTTCTTTGGTGTCAACATTGCGTATCCCTCCCATTGGTCGAGAAGGAAGCTGCCCCTTCCCGCGTCTGACTTATTTAGATGGGAGAAGACCGTAGTCTGCATTCTAGCCGCACCAGCGGCTTTCTAATGGGCAGGAAACCACCATCAAGGTTAGGTATGGTTCTTAAGCTTTCAGCGGTGCCCGGCTTCCTCTCAGAGATTTCATGATCCCGGGTATTTCCGCCTTACGTTCCCTTGGAGTACGGCCAAACCCGGCTTGGGTCTTTAGGGTTGTCTGGATATCACCAGCACCCATGCCTGCCCCACGCAGTTCTACGGCAAGCTGGAAGAATGCCTCATGGCCTTGGTCTGCCGGGGTGCTTCGCCAAAGCGCGATGGCGGCATCGACTGCATCCTGATTGATTGAGCCTAGTCCCTCATGATCTTGACGAACCCATTCGACCGGCTCGGGGGCCAGCGGGATCAACCCATTCTCAATCCACCGTGCAGCATCAAGGAATTCGGTGTCATCACCGGCATAGTAGCGAAAACAATTGTCGGCCGAATCTTCGACCTGACACGGCAGATAAAACAGACTGCTCGGGACATTCTTGCCGGTATCGAGACCTGATCGAAGGGTATTGGCACCGACTTTAGGCTTCGCATCAACACTATAACCAGCATCTTCCAGCTTGGCGATGATCTGGCTTTGCAGGATGTTATAGGCTTCGCGGGTCAGGATATTGGTGGTCAAGATCACCGCCCGAAATCGAGGATTTTCTTTTGTGTGACCGAAGGTGTTGGTAATCACCATCCTGAGGTTCGGAAACAATTTTGGGAAATCCTCTGGTTTCAGGTCACCATTTTCGAAATCGAGCCAGACATGACGGCAGTACACGATGTTTTCTAGACCTCGGTCGTGCTCGGAACATAGCGCAGGATCAAATACCGAGGGTGAGATGAGCCGATTGTCTTCTTTACGAACCAAAATGTTTCCCGACCATACATCATAAAGCAACTGAACTAGGCTATCGTTATCGTCGCCGCACACAAAGCCAAAGGGCAAACTTTGATTCTTGCCGGTGAATAAAGAACCATGGGCAACGGCGGTGCCGATTGTACTAATAATATCTATAGGGTTTTCGGCACCTTCGCTCCCCTCATCCTTAATCAGATGATCCTGCGAAACTTTTGCAAGTTGCCGTAGTGTGTTCAGTTTTTTCTCTCGGGCAGCCCTTCTTTGATGTGACCGCCGTGCTGCGTTCGATTCATGCTTTCTTGGTCTGCCACCGTTGTTGATCAATGTTGTGACAGGGATTCCGGTTTCCAGCCATTGGATTTTTGATTCCGGAAACAAACCTTGAAGGTATTCGGCAGCACCAAGGTCGGGAACTAATATCCGCTTGGGGTTGGTATCATGCGGGTTTCGCGTCGAAATGCGCATCATCGCTTGGTAGCATGTGGAATAATAGATGCAGGCTCGAATGGCTGCGCTGGATAACGCTCGGCTCTGCAAAAATTTGATGTGGTCAGGTCGGGGATTGAGAGATGACGCGAACACAATATTATGTAGATGTGAATACGAGTTGAGACCGTGAGGCTTGTTCGGCAGGCGATTAGCCAGTGGGCCGAAGGGATCGCCGGTGTATTCGGCATTGGCCTGCCATACGAAATTGGTGCCCTCAAAAAGCTTGGCTGCGCCAGCCAGCATCAGGTCGAGGACATTGCCATCATCCAGCCGCTTGGACCTAAGCCTTTTGGACCAATTATCTGTGGTAGCGTAGTAGAACGTGATCAAGTCACCGTTGGGATGACCGGTGTAAAGAAGGGATTCCGTAAACTCACGATCCTGAACGAAATCGACGCCAGCTTCGGTCCATAGCTGGTAGATGAAGGTGTCTTCGAGTTCTGCCGCCGCCATGAACACGCTGCCAAACCCATCGAGGATGTCGGGTTTGAGGACAGAGTGGACCGCCAGCGTACATCCTTCTTCTGTTTGCAGCTTCGCATAATGTTCAAGGTTGACGTAACATTCCCAATTGTCATTGGTGATGGTTCGTAGTGTTTCGGCAAATAATGCGAAGACTTCGTCATCTTCCTTGTTGCGGGCCATGGCATCGATGGCGGCATCATCGGCAATTACCGTTCCGTAGATGGCATCGTGAGAAACAACGTTGAGATATTTCGTGATAAGTTCATGGGTATGAGGTAGCCGATGGTTCTCATTCCGAACGGCCTGCAATTCCTCATCGATTAGAAGGTGCAAGTTCTTCTTGTTCGTCCAATACGGCACATACTGCAAGACTGAATGCGTTGTGAAGATGATCTGGCCACCATCTTCGGGACATCTGAGATAGTCGGCCAGTTGCTTGGCCACCCCTCCGGATACCGAGTGGCCGTGGAATACCCGGTGTGGTGGCGGGTCAGGCCGGTTGAGAAGTTCTTCATTGATGGTCTTGTCGATGAGTTCGATGGTAGGTTGCACGATGATCACCACCATGCCGCGCTTGGCCATCGTGCAGGCCCGGGCAACAATCTGATGGGTTTTGCCTGATCCGCAGGGAGCCGATGCATACAAAATTCTCACGTATAATTCCTTTTCTCAAAATGACAGACATGGCAAAGCCATCGACGCAGCGAAAAGCCGGTCGTGGTCCGCTGATGGTTGGTGGTTGATGTCGGACCTTTCGGTCGTGGCAATCAGTAACGAAGCGCAATAATCAGTTTAGACGAATAATCGGTAGGTTAACGAGAAGGCCCGTCGTGGGCCGACTTCTGACGCTGTTCTTTCTCAATCAGCCCACGGACTGCACATGAGACCGTCACACCATGCCCAATGGCGTACCGGACGAGATCATCATGCAAATCAGTGGCCAGCCGAAAGGTGATTTGTCGTTCTTGGTTCATTTGGCTCTCCTTGGTTTTCTCCTGTGCTATTTAGCTGCTGTGTCAGCCGTGGCAGCCTTATATCGGCGATAAAATTCCCCTGCATCTGCGGTAACACGTGTGTTTACTTGCTTCGAATTTGAAAAGCCGAGGGACCAGTTGTCTTTTTGTGGGATTGGTCTTGGGAGATGAAAGTTCTGAGGATCGTCGAAGAATTGTTAATTCGCCGTCGGCTTGGTCGAAAGCCACCGAACAGGATGCGTTTGATCAATTTCGCCAGCATCAGGTTTTCCATCCAATCGAACTGACAGGCAAAGCCCATGTCCAAAACCGTCTCGAGAGTGGTGTGCGGTGGATCGAGCCGAGGAACCAGCCGAATGTCATTGAACCCTTCATCCAGATAAAGGTATGCGACCAGCCAGTTTTCAGGGTCTGGCTTTGGGATTTTGATGTTGCGGATTTTCAACCAGATCTCTTCCGCCTCGGCTTGCAATTGCTCTTCCCCTGCGTCGAAAAACATCTTGTGGTCAATCGCCCACTTAAAGTAGGCGGGATCATCGAAGACAATCTGTCCCAATGTCTCGCCAGCATGTGTGTGTTTGGTCATTTTGCTTGTCATGTGTTGTTGTCCCTATGAATGTTGAAAGGTTCCGCGCCGCTGAAATTGGACACAGCGCGGCTATCGACGCGCACTGACGCACGTCGTTTTTCGTTCGGTAATGGTGATCGTTGGTTAGTGGGCGTGAGACAGGCGAAGGGCCGTTCAGGCCGCGTCGGTTACCGGGCTAGTTATTCGCGTATCAGCCAAGACCGGCTACTCTTGAAATAATTTGGTCCAGTAGAGAGCGATCAAAGCCGCTGTGTATCTTTCTTCGGTAGCGGCCGGGACAACCGCAAAATTCGCCATCCTTTTGGCTTCCGCTCTCGCTAGTCTTCTGACCCGCCGCCATGTGTCTTCGCAAAACATTCAACCTCCTAAAAATTGCGTCGAGATAACCGAAAGCTGATGTAGGGATGCGGCCCCGGGATGCCAAGGGGAAAAGTAGAAATCATTCAAAGATTCCAATATCTTGACTCTTTTTGCCGGACTATCGGGCCACCGGCTCGACGAACGCCAGCTTCCCCCTCGACGGGCATCCGCCAGCCATGGCCGGTGCTGCCAAACGTGATTCGCTGGCGGCCTTCTCGCTCCTTGAACGCCTTCGCGAAGCCGGTATAATCCCCGACATAGTACAGGTGTCTGTGCCTTTATGGTCTCGCTGCTGACCATCCCGGAGGGCTGCTGAGGGCAAAAAATCGCCCAACCCCGAACAGCACCAAAACGATCATACATTCGACAGTTGGTAGCCGCGCGGCATCCGACCGCTTGCCGCCTAACCCGGGTGGCCGCGCCAGCAGGTTAGTTAAGCCCGAACCGGAATTCACCGAGGAACGGGCAGCCTTCCACAGCGACAGCGGCGCTAATTTGCCGGAAGGGGTCAGCCTCAATTCGCCCTTGAGACTTAAGGTTGCTGCGAAGCTTGCTTTCCCAATGGGTGGGTTGACAGATTCAGGGTTACGAAGGGAAATCGACCGGGGTCGGTTGCAAGCAGAAGAGATTGCCGGAAAGTTATTCACTACCTTGGCCAACATCAACCGAATGCGAGAACAATGCCGCGTCATAGCAAAGGCCCGCGTCTCTGGCGACGCCAAGCACGAAGGAAGAATGGGCGACTCGTCGCTGCTCCGGTCTGGATCATCAAAGACGGAAAAAAACATATCTCCACAGGCTGCACTGCGGGCCCGACTGACAGACACCCACCCAAGAAAGCCGAAGAAGCACTAGCGAGGTATATCGCCGAAAAGTATCAGCCTAGCCGTGAGAAGCGCACGGTGCACGACATCGATATCGCGGATGTCTTGTCAATTTATTACGAGGACACCCGCGACAGGCAGTCATCGCCAAAACGGTTCACTAGTAGAATTCTTCGATTGAACGAATTTTTTGGAGGAAAGCCGCTCGGAGAATTGAACACCAAGCTATGCAAGGACTACGAGAATTGGAGACACAATCGCGGTGGTTCTCGGCGAGACCTTGAAGACCTTCGGGCTGCCATTCGTCACCACGCAAGAGAAAATCTCCACGACGCGGTCATTCATGTGACTTTGCCAGCCAAGGGACGTTCCCGGGAACGTTATCTCACTCGGGCAGAAGCCGCGAAGCTGGTTTGGACGTGCTGGCATTATCGCGAAAAACAGAAAGTGCATCGTGGTACTCTGAAAGGACAAATTATCGAAACGGAGAAGCGTCCCCTGCGGCATTTGGCCAGATTTCTTTTAATTGGACTTTACACAGGCACTCGCGCCGCCGCGATTGCTTCCGCGTCTCCGGCTCGCGACGAAGGACGTTCTTTCGTTGATCTAGAGGCTGGTATCTTTTACCGGCTGGCGCAGGGTAAGCTGGCAACGAAGAAACGCCAGACACCTGTTCCAATCCCGAAGCGGTTACTAGCCCATATGCGGCGGTGGGCGAAGCGCAGGGTGTCCGTAACGCATTTTGTGGAGTGGAATGGTAAACCGGTGAAGTCGGTGAAAACCGCCTTTGCATCCGCAGTCAGAAAGTCGGGCCTTTCGGTTACGAACGGGAACGTCTCGCCCCATACGCTCCGGCACACCGCAGCCACGTGGCTAATGCAGAACGGTGCCGATCCATGGCAGGCATCGGGATTTCTCGGAATGTCGGTGAAAACGCTGATCGAAACATACGGCCACCATCATCCAGATTTCATGAAGGAGGCCGCAGAAGCTATCGTATCAAAGGACCGTAAGAAGAACGTATCGGTGGTCGAATCGGTGGTTGAACTGAATCGGCTGAGTGAAAAGTCGAAGAAGTAGCTGATTTCCTTGGTGGGCCCGGCAGGACTCGAACCTGCAACCAGACCGTTATGAGCGGCCGGCTCTAACCATTGAGCTACAGGCCCCGCCGCAGGCGGCCGCGGGATGCGGCTCGGCAACGGTGCCGACACCCCTTACAATGTGGCCGGCGATCCGGCAATGCCGCGTTGCCGCCGGAGCCTAATCCACCGAAACACCGGCGAATTCGACGACCTTGCGCCATTTCTCGGTTTCGTCGGAGACCAGCTTGCCGAATTCGGCCGGCGTCATCG
The DNA here is from genome assembly GCA_963748165.1 of uncultured Alphaproteobacteria bacterium. GTDB lineage: Bacteria > Pseudomonadota > Alphaproteobacteria > Rhizobiales > Xanthobacteraceae > Bradyrhizobium. The sequence continues at coordinate 215,266 of CAVVIM010000020.1, read as the reverse complement.
GCTTCGGTATGCCGCCGATGTCGGTCAGTTGCGCCACCAGCTTGGGATCTTTCAGGGCTTCATTGACCGCCTTGCTGAGGGTCGCGACGATCTCCGGCGGCGTGCCCTTCGGTGCGGAGATGCCGCAGAAACCGACCGACTCGAATCCCGGCACGGTCTCGGCGATCGCCGGGACATGAGCCGCTCCATGGCAGACAGATGGCACAAGCTTTCATACAAATCAGAACTTGCCTACGTTGCGTTTCGGCGCGATTTGATGCCGGGCCAGGCCGTCGCGGCGCCCGTCGGGGCGTCTGGAGGTGACAGATGAATATCGCGGCGATCGCCGGCGTCGCCTTGCTGCTGCTGGTGGGCGGCGCTGCGGCGCAACAGGGAGGCAAGGCCATTCAAACGACACCGATCAGTCTCGGCACGGCAACGCCGGGCGGCGGCTTTCCGCTGTACGGCAACGCCTTCGCCGAAATCATCAACGCCGCCGATCCGACGCTGTCGATCGAGCCGCGCAACACCAAAGGCAGCAACGAGAACATTCCGCTGCTGGAAAAGGGCCAGCTCGATCTCGCGCTGGTTGCCGGCGAGCCCGCCTATGAGGCGTTCATGGGCATTGGGCGACCGCGCACCGCTTTGAAAATCCTGACGGCGATCTATTCCAACCCGGGCATGTTCGTGGTGCGCGCCGACAGCCCCTACAAGACCATTCGCGATCTCGTCGGCCACCCCATCGCGTTCGGTGCCAAGGGCTCCGGCCTGCCGATCCTGTCGCGCTACGTGCTCGATGGTCTCGGCCTGAAGCAGGATCAGGATTTTCAGCCGGTCTATCTCGATCATGCCGGCGACGGCCCGGCGATGGTGCTCGACGGACGGGTTGCGGCATTGTGGGGCGCCGGCATCGGCTGGCCCGGCTTCACGGCCATCGCGGCCAGCCCGGGCGGCGCGCGGTTCATCGCACCGGATGCCGACGAGATCGCGCGGATTCGGGCAAAGCACTCGTTTCTCAAGCCGCTGACCGTGCCGGCCGGCAGCTATCCCAACCAGAACGTCCCGATCGACGCGCTGGGGTCGTGGAGCTTTATCCTGGTCCGCGAGAACCTGCCGGACGACCTCGCCTATCATCTGGCGCGAACGCTGCACGGCGCCGAGCGCGCGTTGTGCCGAAAACTCGCGCAGGGCTGTGAAACCACCGCTGCGAACACCTTGGCCGCGGCGCCAAGTCCCGAGCTGATCCATCCCGGCGTGCTGCGCTACTTCCGCGAGATCGGGGTGGCAAAGTAGAACGAACCTGGGGCGGGCGATGTTGCCAAGCCGGTGATCGGTAGTCCACCATTGGTCATGACCTCGACCCAGCGCCTGCCGGTTTCGCTTGCTCCGCTCGACGTGGCGCTGGCGCTGCTGCTGGAGGGACTGAGGCCGGTCGGGCCGATCGAGACGCCGCTGGCGCAGGCGTTGGGCTGGGTTGCGGCGGACATGCCCGCTCTGCCGGCGAATCCGGCCTGCGATAGGGCCGCCGTCGACGGCTGGGCGTTGCCCGCCCGCGACCTCGCCGGTGCGTCGTCCTACTCGCCATTGCCATTGGCTCAACCGCCGCTCTGGGTCGAGGCCGGCGACCGGATGCCGGATGGCTGCGATTGCGTGGTCGACGCCGATCTGGTCGACCACAATGGCCCGTTGGCTCAGGTGCTGGCGGAGGCGACGCCGGGGCAGGGCGTTCGCCGCCGCGGCGGCGATATCGCCGAAGGCGGTTTGGTGGTCGGTTCCGGGCAACCGGTGCGCCCGCTCGATCTGTTGATCGCGAGAATGGCCGGACTGGAAACCCTGCAGGTGCGCCGTCCGCGCCTGCGCATCGTCAACATTCCCGCGGCCTCCGGCCTTGCGGCGACCACACGGCTGGTCTCGGAAAGCGCCGGCGCGGCCGGCGCCGCAATCGTCTGCAACGAGGCCGCCGGGCGCGATGCGGCGTCCATTGCCGACGCCCTCGATGGCGACGCTTGCGATCTGCTCCTGACCATCGGCGGTTCGGGGGTCGGTCGCACCGATGCGACGATCGCGGCACTGAGCCGACGCGGCACTATCATCGCGCATGGGCTCGCGATGCAGCCCGGCCGGACCTCGGCGCTCGGCAGGATCGGGCAAATTCCCGTCGTCGCGCTGCCCGGCGCAGCGGATCAGGCGCTCGCGGCGTGGTGGAGCCTGGGGCTGCCGGCGCTCGACCGATTGTCCGGACGGTCGCCGCGGCGGCCGGTCCGGCTGCCGCTGTTGCGCAAGATCGCATCGAGCGTCGGCATTGCTGAAATCGTGCTGCTCAACAGAGATGAAGACGGCTGGCTTCCTGTTGCGGTCGGCGAGTGGTCGCTGCAGGCCATCGCCCGTGCCGACGCCTGGCTGGCGGTACCCGGTGGCAGCGAGGGATTTGCTGCGGGAGCCGCGGTCGATGCCTATATGGTACGGGACTGACATGAGTTCAGAAATGACCCGCACATCCCTGCCGAAAGGCCGCGCCAGCGTCGACCAGGACCAGTTCCTGACCGTTCTGTCGCGCGAAGATGCGCTGGCGCGGTTCGAGGCTGCGCTGTTTCCGCGCGCCGCCCCGAGCGAGCCGCGGCCCCTTGCCGATGCGCTCGGCCGCGCGCTGGCCGCCGATGTCGTGGCGCCGATCGATGTGCCGCCGTTCGATCGCTCCAATGTCGATGGCTTTGCGGTGCGCGCCGCCGATCTCGCTGCGGCCGGCGAAGCCTCGCCGGTCCGCGTTCGGCTCAACCGACGAAGTGATCGCCTGCGGCACCACGCCGACGCGGCCGGTGCTGTCGGGAACGGCGACGCCGATCGCGACCGGCGGGCCGGTGCCGCGCGGCGCCGACGCCATCATCATGGTCGAGCATACCCAGCCTGCGGGCCCGCGCGCGATCGAGATCCGCCGCGCCGCCACGCCGGGGCAATTCGTTTCCTATGCCGGTTCCGACATTGCGCGGGGCGAGGCGCTGCTGCGCGCCGGCACCGTGATCGGTTCGCGCGAGATCGGCATGCTGGCGGCCTGCGGAATCGCGCAGGTCGTGGTCGTGCGCCGGCCGCGCGTGGCGGTGCTGTCCACCGGCGACGAACTGGTGCAGCCGGGCCAGCCGCTGCGTCCGGCCGCGATCTACGACACCAACGGCGCGATCGTCGCGGCGGCGGTGAACGAGAATGGTGGTGAGGCCGACTTTCTCGGCGCCGTTGCCGATGACGAGCAACAACTCGAAGCCGCGATGCGCCAGGCGCTTGCGGTGAGCGACATGCTGGTGGTGTCGGGCGGCACCTCGAAAGGCGCCGGCGACCTCTCCCACCGCATCATCGCCCGGCTGGGACAGCCCGGCATCATCGCCCACGGCGTCGCGCTGAAGCCGGGCAAGCCGCTGTGTCTTGCGGTCTGCGACGGCAAGCCGGTGATCATCCTGCCGGGATTTCCGACCTCGGCGATGTTCACCTTCCATGACATGATCGTGCCGGTGCTGCGGCGGATGGCGGGGCTGCCACCGCGCGCCGATGCCAGGGTCACGGCAACGGTGCCGGTGCGGATCGGCTCGGAACTGGGCCGGACCGAATTCGTCATGGTGTCGCTGGTCGAAGCCGCCGACGGATTGATCGCCTATCCCTCGGGCAAGGGCTCCGGCGCGATCACGTCCTTTGCCCAGGCTGACGGATTCCTGAAAGTCGACGCCTTGGCCGATCAGATGCCGGCGGGTTCCGAGGCCGAGGTGACGCTGTTCACGCCCCATGTCCGGGTGCCGGATCTGGTGATTGTCGGCAGCCATTGCACCGGGCTCGATCTCGTCACCGCACCGCTGGCGCGCGCGGGCCTCATGGTGCGTTCGATCGCGGTCGGCAGCCTCGGCGGGCTTGCGGCGGCAAGGCGCGGCGAGTGCGATCTCGCGCCGATCCATTTGTTCGATGAAAAAACCGAGACCTACAACACGCCGTTTCTCGGTGACGGGCTCGAACTGGTTCCGGGCTGGCGGCGGATGCAGGGCATCGTGTTTCGCAAGGGCGACACGCGGTTCGACGGATTGAGTGCCGAGGGCGCGGTGCGCGCGGCGCTCGCCGATCCCGCCTGCATCATGGTCAACCGCAACCAGGGCGCGGGGACCCGCATCCTGATCGACCGGCTGCTTGGCGAGGCGCGGCCCGACGGCTACTGGAACCAGCCGCGCTCGCACAACGCCGTCGCCGCCGCGGTGGCGCAGCACCGCGCCGACTGGGGCATGACCATCGCGCCGGTAGCGCATGCCGCCGAACTGGGCTTCATTCCACTGGCGGAAGAGCATTATGATTTCGCGCTGGTGACGGCGAGAAAACAGCGGCCTGCGGTGCAGGCGTTCCTCGACGCGCTGGCGTCCGGGCAAAGTCGCGCAGCCCTGATGCAGGCCGGATTCCGGCCGGCAAATTGACAGCCCTGCAGCCCGGATGGAGCGCAGCGTAATCCGGGAGCCGTCTCACCGCATCGCGATTCCCGGATTGCGCTGCGCTCCATCCGGGCTGCGATTTCTTGAGTCGATTTGGTTTGTCATTGCGACGGTCTTGGATGAAGCTGATCTATCAACAGCCGTCATCCAGCACTGCCAGCCGCTCGGCTTCGGCAATGTCGTCCATGGTGTTGGCGTTGAAGAATGGATCGAGCGGCGTCGTCGGCCATGTTACCGTGGCGAGCCGATAGCGCGCGGTCCAGCGGTCAATCTTCCTGACATCCTCGACCACCAGCGCGTGACGCAGCTCCGCGCGCAGCGCCACGCTCCACAATCCGATCACCGGATGCGATTGCCCGCCGGAGGCGGCGACCGCGAGCTCGGCGTCCTGCTCGGCGCGCGCGCGATCGAGCCGCGCGACCAGATCGCGCGGCAGAAACGGGCAGTCCGCCGCCGCACTCAGCACCCAGGCGACCTCGGGCCGGTTCGCCGCCGTCCAGTCCAGCGCCGCGAGGATGCCGGCGAGCGGTCCCGGAAAATTCTCCACGGTGTCGGCGATGACGGGCAATCCGAAACTGGCAAAGCGCGCCGGATCGCCATTGGCATTGAGGATCAGCCCGTCGCATTGCGGGGTGAGCCGCGCCATCACCCGCGCCAGGATGGTGCGGCCACCGATCTGCCGCATCGGCTTGTCGCCGCCGCCCATCCGCCGTGCCAGGCCGCCGGCGAGCAGCACGCCAGGAATTCTACTCGTCACGGTGTTCGCCCTTGCGGGTGTGGCGCGCGGATTCCTCTTCGACAAAGGCGAGGCTCTGGTCGTAGATGATGCGCTCGCCACCCGACAGCGCGATAAATCGCTTGCCCCGCGCGCGCCCGACCAGGGTCAATCCAACCTGCCGCGCCAGATCGACGCCCCAGGCGGTGAAGCCCGACCGCGACACCAGGATCGGAATCCCCATCCGCACCGTCTTGATCACCATCTCGGAGGTGAGCCGTCCCGTGGTGTAGAGGATCTTGTCGGCGGGATCGACGCCGTGGCGGTAGATCCAGCCGGCAATCTTGTCGACGGCGTTGTGACGGCCGACGTCCTCGGTGTAACACACCGGCGTGCCCTGCCGGCACAGCACGCAGCCATGGATCGCGCCGGCCTCGAGATAAAGCGACGGCATGGTGTTGATCGCGTGCGTCATCTGGTAGAGCCAGGAGGTGCGCAGTTCGGCCGGCGGCAGCGCGACGCTTTCGATCGCCTCCAGGAGATCGCCAAACGCCGTGCCCTGTGCGCAGCCCGAGGTCTGGGTGCGCTTCTTCAGCTTCTGCTCGAAATTGGTATTGTGCCCGGTGCGCACCACCACCACCTGCAGATCGTCGTCATATTCGACCTCGGTGACGATATCGTCGTATTTCAGCATGTTCTGATTGAGCAGATAACCGAGCGCGAGATATTCCGGATAGTCGCCGATCGTCATCATGGTGACGATCTCCTGCGCGTTCAGATACAGCGTCAGCGGCCGTTCGACCGGGACCTTGATCTCGACGGCGGCGCCGGTCTGGTCGGTCCCGGCGACGCGCTCGGTCAGGCGCGGATCGTCCGGATGAGGGACGATCAGGGGGATCGCTGCTTTTTCCATCTTCATCATAGCGGGCAGGCTAGCATGACATTGGCCATAAGCCGATATAAAGCCTCTTGGAGTATGAACGAAGGCGGCCAAGGCAGGCTAAACGAGTTGTGATCAAAGGCTCCGCAAAGCGATCCAACGCGTCCGTCATTCCGGGGCGCGCCACCGGGTCCGCGCAAGGCGCGGCCCGATGACAGGCTCCGGGCGAGCCCGGAATGACGATGTGTGGATTACTTCGCGGCGTGGAGAACGAGATGAAAGTGATTGGCCTCGCGGGATGGAGCGGCGCCGGCAAGACCACCTTGCTGGCGCGGGTCATTCCGCATCTGCTCGGCCAGGGCCTGCGCGTTTCCGTCATCAAGCATGCCCATCACGAATTCGATGTCGACGTGCCCGGCAAGGATTCCTGGGTGCATCGGCAATCCGGCGCGACCGAGGTGCTGGTTTCTTCCACCCGGCGCTGGGCCCTGATGCATGAACTGCGCGGCGCCGGCGAGCCGAGGCTGACGGAATTGCTGGTGAAGATGTCACGGGTCGATCTCGTCGTCATCGAGGGCTTCAAGCGCGAACCGCACCGCAAGATCGAGGTGCATCGCCGCGCCGCCGGCAAGCCGCTGTTGTTCCCTGACGACCCCGGCATCGTCGGCATCGCGACCGACGCAGTGGTTGAAACCACGCTTCCAACTGCCCATCTCGATGATGTCGAGGCCGTCGCCGCGTTGCTGCTGCGGTCTGCGATATCGGTCGAAGACGTGCTGGCGAAAACTGCCGCTGAAGGCTGAGAGGCAGATGGCGCAATTATCCGACGATTGTTTTGCCTTTGGCGGACCGCTGATGGCGGTCGACCAGGCCGTTGCGATCATCGCCGCGCGGGTCACGGCGGTGCAGGAGATCGAGACCGTGGCGCTTGCCGAGGCAGACGGCCGTATTCTGGCCCGCGATATTCCCGCGCCGCTGCCGCTGCCTCCGTTCACCAATTCGGCCGTCGATGGTTATGCCGTCGGCCGTGCCGATCTGCCGCTTGATGCAGAACGCGCATTTCCCGTGACAGGGCGCGTTCAGGCCGGCGCCCCGGCCGGCGAAGCCATCAGGCCGGGCGAGGCGGTGCGGATCTTCACCGGCGCGCCGATGCCCGAAGGCGCCGACACCGTATTCATGCAGGAGGACGTGCGGCTCGCGGCGGACGGCAAGGTCGTGCTCCCGGCTGGCTTGAGACCCGGCGCCAATGTGCGGCCCGCGGGCGAAGACATTCCGCTCGGCGCTGCGGCGCTATCGGCGGGGCGGCGGCTGCGGCCGCAGGATGTCGCGCTCGCGGCGGCCTTCGGCCTGACCAGGCTCGAGGTCCGCCGGCGCATCCGCGTCGCGGTGTTCTCGACCGGCAATGAACTGGTGTCGCCGGGAGCGTCACGCGCGCCGGCGCAGCTGTTCGACTCCAACCGCTTCATGCTGATGGCGATGCTGGTCCGGCTGGGCTGCGCGGTCAGCGATCTCGGCATTCTGCGCGACGATCGCGCCTCGCTCGCGCAGGCGCTGAGGACGGCGGCCGATGCCCACGACCTGATCCTGACCACCGGCGGCGTGTCGACCGGCGAAGAGGACCATGTCAAGGCCTGTGTCGAGAGCGTCGGCACGCTGGTGCTGTGGCGGATGGCGATCAAACCCGGACGTCCGGTCGCGATGGGGATCATCGGCGGCACGCCGTTCATCGGATTGCCGGGAAATCCGGTGGCGAGTTTTGTTACCTTCGTCCATGTGGTTCGGCCCACGGTGCTGGCGCTGGCCGGCGCCACGCAACAGCCGCTGCTGCCGCTGCCGGTGCGCGCCGCCTTCAGCTACAGAAAGAAAATCGCGCGCCGTGAATATGTCCGGGTCAGCTTGCGCAAGGCCGAGAACGGCGGGCTCGAAGCGGTCAAGTTCCCGCGCGAGGGCGCAGGGTTGCTGTCCTCGCTGGTGGACACCGACGGATTGGTGGAACTCGGCGAGGACGTGACCCGGGTCGATCCCGGTCAACTGGTCGGGTTTCTTGGCTACGCGAACCTGGTCTGACCGTCGTCGGGCGGCGCGGCGGCCGTTGACGATGCGGCGCCGCTTCGCCATCTTCGGGGGCATGGCCACGACCAAACTCGATCTCGCCGGGCTTAAGTGTCCGTTGCCGGCGCTGAAGACGCGAAAGGCGCTGAAGGGCCTCGCTCCCGGCGACATTCTGGAAGTTCATTGCACCGACCCGCTGGCGGTGATCGATATTCCCAATCTGATCCGGGAGACCGGGGACAAGGTCGAGATCAGCGAACGTGACCAGCAGCGGATCGTGTTCCTGATCGAAAAGGCAGCGGCCCTGACGTGTGCCACACTGCCGCATCCGCGAGATTAATTTGTGACCGCTACCTTTTGTCTATCGACACCAACCCGGGCTTCTGTCCCAATTCGTGTTCTCCGCAGGGGTGTGGAGGCCGAGTCGTGCCCGTTGCACGCTCGGGTTAAGGGGCGGCGCTTTCATGGATTTCCGTGCCGGCTGTGATGGCCGGCATAGTGCATCGCACCCAAGGGTGGAATGCTCGAATGCGCACCGCGATCCCGGCGCATTTCGAAAGTTGTGCGGAGCAGCAATGCAGAGCTGGTACGCCACGAAGGGCTGAGGAGACGGGATCGCAGGTGGCAGACATGCCCGGCAAGGGCGGCTGCAGGGGAGGACGGAATGGGTGTCTTATCGTTTCTTGATCGCGAGCATACGGTCGCGGAGCCAGGCTATAGCCGCTGGATGGTGCCGCCGGCGGCATTGTGCGTGCATCTGTGCATCGGCCAGGCCTATGCGTTTAGCGTCTTCAATCTGCCGATGACCAAGCTGCTCGGCATCACGCAATCGACGCCGCAGGATTGGAAGTTGACCGACCTCGGCTGGATCTTCTCGATTGCGATTTTCGTTTTGGGTGCCTCGGCTGCCGTGTTCGGACGCTGGGTCGAGGAAGGCGGACCGCGCCGCGCGATGTTTACCGCGGGATTATGCTGGGCCATCGGCTTCTTTATCTCGGCGGCAGGGGTCTATGCCCACAATCTCTGGATTGTCTATCTCGGCTACGGTTTGTTCGGAGGCATCGGTCTCGGGCTCGGCTATATTTCGCCGGTCTCCACCCTGATCAAATGGTTTCCGGACCGGCCTGGCATGGCGACCGGCATGGCCATCATGGGCTTTGGCGGCGGCGCCTTCATCGCCTCGCCGCTGTCGGTGTGGCTGATGCAGCGGTTCTCGACGCCGACGCATGTCGGCGTCGCCGAAGCCTTCATCGCACTTGGCGTCATCTACCTGGTGTTCATGTGGGTCGGGGCCACCATCGTTCGGGTGCCAGCGCCGGGCTGGAAGCCGGAGGGCTATACGGCGCCGGTCGTTGCGCAAAAGCTGATCACCAAGAACGACGTCTACGTCTACGACGCGATCAAGACGCCGCAATTCTGGCTGATCTGGTGGGTGCTCTGCCTCAATGTGACCGCCGGCATCGGCGTGCTCGGGCAGGCCTCGGCCATGAGCCAGGAAATGTTCCCGGGCAAGGTCACGGCGATCGCCGCGGCAGGCTTTGTCGGCCTGCTCAGTCTGTTCAACATGGTCGGACGCTTCATCTGGGCTTCGACCTCCGACCTGATCGGCCGCAAGAACACCTATTTCTGCTTCTTTGCGATCGGCACGGTGCTCTATATCCTAGTGCCCTGGGCCGGTTCGATCGGCAGCGTGACGCTGTTCGTGCTGTGCTTCGTGGTCATCATCAGCATGTACGGCGGCGGCTTTGCCACCGTGCCGGCCTATCTCAAGGACATGTTCGGGACCCGTTACGTGGGCGCGATCCACGGCTGGCTGATCACCGCCTGGTCGGCGGCGGGCGTGTTCGGGCCGGTGCTGGTCAACTATATCCGCCAGTACCAGATCGATCACGGCGTGCCCAAAGCGCAGGCCTACAACACCACCATGTACATCATGGCGGGGTTGCTGGTGATCGGCTTCATCTGCAACTTCATGATCAAGGCCGTTAACGCCCGCTACCATATGAAGGATAACGAGACCGACCGGGCGGCCGCGCAAGTGGGCGCCGTTGCCAAGCCTGCCGGCGCGTGAGGAGGACAGGAACATGCAGACCGCTAATCAAGACAGCTCGATGAAGGTGAAACTGATCCTGGCGTGGGGATTCGTCGGTATCCCGCTGGTGTGGGGCGTGCTGGAGACGATCAGCAACGCGATGAAGCTGTTTCACTAATTGCCGCCTGGCGTCGTCGCGGCTTTGCCGGCATCTCGCCGGTGCGGTTGAACGACGCCTCGGCACCAGGTCGGGATCTCAGAGACGAGATCCGCCAAGCTATCGGGGGTATGCCGGCGAGGGCTGGCATACCCCCGAAATGCTTGCGGTAGCTATATAATCCAGCGGTGGTCCATTATCACTATTGGCATCTGGCATGCCACGGATTAAAGTCCAGATCCGCGTGGAATGAATGAAAACGAGACGGTCCCGATGAGTTATGATGTGCACGAGGTCCGCCCTTTCGAGCATCCGGGTGAGGGGCGCCGCCGGGCCAAGGCTACTCCCAAGGGACGCCAGGTCGATCCCCAGGCCGCCGAAGAGATTGCCGCATTGCTCGGTGACCGGCCGCGGCGCCGCGACCTCCTGATCGAGCATCTGCATCTCGTCCAGGACCGCTACCAGCAGATTTCCGCCGCCCACCTCGCCGCGCTCGCCGACGAGATGAAGCTTTCCTTCGCCGAGGTGTTCGAGACCGCGACCTTTTACGCCCATTTCGACGTGGTGAAGGAGGGCGCGGCGAACATTCCGCCGCTGACTATCCGGGTCTGCGATTCCCTGACCTGCGCGATGCTGGGCGGCGAAAAGCTGCTGCAGGACCTGCAGAGCAGCGCCGGCCCAACGCATTCGCGTGGTGCGCGCGCCCTGCGTCGGCCGCTGCGACACCGCGCCAGCAGCCGAGGTCGGTCATCACTTTGTCGATCACGCCAGTGTTGCCAGCGTGCTTGCGGCGGCCAAGGGCGGCGACACCCACGCAGCATCTGCCCGACTATGTCGGCTATGACGCCTATGTCGCCGGCGGCGGCTATCAGTTGCTCAAGCGGCTGCGCTCCGGCGCGCTGGCCAAGGAGGAGTTGCTGAAGGCGCTCGACGATGCGTCGCTGCGCGGCCTTGGCGGTGCGGGCTTTCCTACGGGACGAAAGTGGCGCGCCGTGCTGGGCGAGCCCGGTCCGCGGCTGATGGCGATCAACGGCGATGAGGGCGAGCCCGGAACGTTCAAGGATCGCTATTATCTCGAGACCGATCCGCATCGCTTTATCGAAGGCATGCTGATCGGCGCGCATGTGGTGGAGGCGCCCGACATCTACATCTACATCCGCGACGAATATCCGGCCTCGCGCGAAATTCTGGAACGCGAGATCAGGAAGCTGCCGCCGGGCGGTCCGGTGCTGCATATGCGGCGCGGCGCCGGCGCCTATATCTGCGGCGAGGAATCCTCGCTGCTGGAAAGCCTCGAAGGCAAGCGCGGTCTGCCGCGGCACAAGCCGCCTTATCCGTTCCAGGTCGGGCTGTTCGGCCTGCCGACGCTGATCAACAATATCGAGACGCTGTGGTGGGTGCGCGACATCGTGGAAAAAGGCGCGGCGTGGTGGAAAAGCCATGGCCGCAATGATCGCCACGGCCTGCGCAGCTATTCGGTCTCCGGGCGGGTGAAAAATCCAGGCATGAAGCTGGCGCCGGCCGGCGTCACGGTGCGCGAACTGATCGACGAGTTCTGCGGCGGCATGGCCGACGGCCACACCTTCCACGCCTATTTGCCGGGCGGCGCGTCGGGAGGCATCCTGCCGGCTGCGATGGACAACATCCCGCTCGACTTCGGCACGCTGGAGAAATACGGCTGCTTCATTGGTTCCGCCGCGGTCGTCATCCTGTCCGAGCAGGACAGCGTGAAGGGTGCGGCGCTGAACCTGATGCGGTTTTTCGAGGACGAGAGCTGCGGCCAGTGCACGCCGTGCCGGGTCGGCACCCAGAAGGCGGCGCTGTTGATGGAACAGCCGGTATGGAACCGGGAATTGCTCGACCAGTTGAGCCAGGCGATGCGGGACGCCTCGATCTGCGGTCTCGGCCAGGCGGCCTCGAATCCGCTGACATCCGTGATTAAGTATTTTCCGGAAGAGTTCCTGCCCAGGGAAGCGGCCGAATGACAAAAATCCAGTTCGAGCTCGACGGCAAGCAGGTCGAAGCCATCAATGGCGAGACCATCTGGCAGGTCGCCAAGCGCCAGGGCACCGAAATTCCGCATCTGTGCTATTCGCCGGAGCCGGACTATCGGCCCGACGGCAATTGCCGCGCCTGCATGGTCGAGATCGAGGGCGAGCGGGTGCTGGCGGCTTCCTGCAAGCGCACGCCCAGCGTCGGGATGAAGGTGAAATCGGCAAGCGCGCGTGCGGTCGCGGCGCAGAAAATGGTGATGGAGCTTCTGGTTGCCGACCAGCCGGCACGCGAAACCTCGCATGACCCGGATTCGAAATTCTGGCACTGGGCCGAAAAGGTCGAGGTGACCGAGAGCCGCTTCCCGCACGCCGAGCGCTGGCAGGGCGATGCCAGCCATCCCGCCATGCGCGTCAATCTCGATTCCTGTATCCAGTGCGGCCTGTGCGTGCGCGCCTGCCGCGAGGTTCAGGTCAACGACGTGATCGGCATGGCCTATCGCAACCACGACGCCAAGATCGTGTTCGATTTCGACGACCCGATGGGCGAATCGACTTGCGTCGCCTGCGGCGAATGCGTGCAGGCCTGCCCGACCGGCGCGCTGATGCCAGCCGTGATGCTCGATGCGAACCAGACCCGCGTGACCTATCCGGACAAGAAGGTCGACTCGCTGTGTCCGTTCTGCGGCGTCGGCTGCCAGGTCACCTACCAGGTCAAGGACGACAAGATCATCTACGCCGAAGGCCGCGACGGGCCGGCCAACCACAACCGGCTCTGCGTCAAGGGCCGTTTCGGCTTCGACTACATCCATCATCCGCACCGGCTGACCAAGCCGCTGGTGCGGCTGCCGAATGCGAAGAAGGATGCCAACGACCAGGTCGATCCGGCCAATCCGTTCACGCATTTCCGCGAAGCCTCCTGGGAGGAGGCGCTCGACATCGCGGCGAGCGGCCTGGTCAGGATCCGCGACCAGAAGGGCGTCAAGGCGCTCGCCGGCTTCGGCTCGGCCAAGGGCTCGAACGAAGAGGCCTATCTGTTCCAGAAGCTGGTGCGCACCGGCTTCGGCTCCAACAATGTCGATCACTGCACGCGGCTGTGCCATGCCTCCTCGGTCGCAGCGCTGATGGAAGGGCTGAATTCGGGCGCGGTGTCGGCGCCATTCTCGGCGGCAATGGATGCCGAAGTCATCATCGTGATCGGCGCCAATCCGACCGTGAATCACCCGGTGGCGGCGACCTTCATCAAGAATGCGGCGCAGCGCGGCGCCAAGCTGATCGTGATCGACCCGCGCTATCAGGCGCTGTCGCGCCATGCCTACAAGCATCTCGCCTTCAAGCCCGGCAGCGATGTCGCGATGCTGAACGCCATGATCAACACCATCATCACCGAGGGCCTGACCGACGAGCAGTATATCGCCGGCTATACCGAAGGCTTCGAGGATCTCAAGGCGCGGATCGGCGAATTCACGCCGGAGAAGATGGAGCCGATCTGCGGCATACCGGCCGCGACCCTGCGCGAGGTGGCGCGGATATATGCACGCTCGCGCGCCTCGATCATCTTCTGGGGCATGGGCATCAGCCAGCACGTTCATGGCACCGACAATGCGCGCTGCCTGATCGCGCTCGCGTTGATCACCGGGCAGGTCGGCCGCCCCGGCACCGGGCTGCATCCGCTGCGCGGCCAGAACAACGTGCAGGGCGCCTCCGACGCCGGGCTGATTCCGATGTTCCTGCCGGACTATCAGCCGGTCGGGCGCACCGATCTGCGCGAGCCGTTCGAAAAACTCTGGCACCAGGACATCGACCCGGTGCGCGGCCTCACCGTGGTCGAGATCATGACCGCGATCCATGCCGGCGAGATCACCGGCATGTATATAGAGGGCGAGAATCCGGCGATGTCGGATCCCGATCTGCAGCACGCCCGCGAGGCGCTGGCCAAGCTCGAGCATCTCGTGGTGCAGGATCTGTTCGTCACCGAAACCGCGTTCCATGCCGACGTGATTTTACCGGCGTCGGCGTTTGCGGAGAAATCCGGCACCTTCACCAACACCGACCGCCGCGTGCAGCTAGCGCGTGAAGTGATCAAGCCGCCGGGCGATGCGCGGCAGGATCTGTGGATCATCCAGGAAATCGCCAGGCGCATGGGTCTTGACTGGAACTATCAGGGGCCGGCCGATGTATTTGCCGAGATGACGCAGGTGATGCCGTCGCTGAACAACATCACCTGGGAGCGGCTGGTGCGCGAGGGCGCCGTGACCTATCCGGTCGACGATCCCTTGAAGCCCGGCAACGAGATCATCTTTACCACCGGCTACCCCACCGAGAGCGGCCGCGGCAAGATCGTCCCGGCGCATGTGCTGCCGCCGGACGAATTGCCCGACGACGACTATCCGATGGTGCTCTCCACCGGCCGGGTGCTCGAGCATTGGCACACCGGCTCGATGACCCGTCGCTCCCATGTGCTGGATCAGATCGAGCCGGAGGCGGTGGCGTTCATGTCGCCCAGGGATATGCGCCGGCTCGAGGTCTGGCCCGGCGATTTCGTCCGGCTTGAAACCCGCCGCGGCGCGGTCGAGGTCAAGGTGCGCTCCGATCGCGACGTTCCGGAAAACATGGTGTTCATGCCGTTCTGCTATGCGGAGGCGGCCGCGAACCTGTTGACCAATCCGGCGCTGGATCCGTTCGGCAAGATTCCGGAATTCAAGTTCTGCGCGGTGCAGGGCCGAAAAGGTCGAACTTCGCAGCGCCGCGGAATAGCCGACGCCTTTATGCCGTGCCTATGAGAGGGCGCGGCGACCCATCTCGATTTCCTATCCCCGTGCCCGCACCTTGCAGGCTATCCGGCGCATCGCTTGCGCCCGACACGGGATATCGAGCATGACTGTTTTCTTTTCGCACTCGCAATTCCGGCAGACGTTGCCGGAAAGGCTGCGGTTGCTGTTCGGCCGGATGGGGAGCGCACTGCGGGTCGTCCATCGGGCGATCATTGCCACCAAGATCCGTCGCGTGCAGCGCGAGTTGATGTTGCGCAAGCTGGGCGGGGACGATGCGGAACTGCCGCGGCAACAGCCGCTGATCCTCGACGACAAATGGGATTTCTAAACGCGTGTAACACCGCCGTCATTTCGGGACGCGCGGAGCGCGAACACGGAATCCATCATGGCGTCATCGCCCGCGAAAGCGGGCGGCGCGGAGGGGGACCTTGTCGCTCATGTCGAGTTCGATCTCCCCTGACAACTCCACGATCATTTCAGGATGATGGCCGTTCTCGAACAGCGCATAGCGCCGGGCTTGCGTGCGGTTGACGAACAGGCCGCCATAGAGGCCGTGCTGTTCCTGGACAACCCAATTGCCATGCCGGTTCCTGCCAATCAGGACAATCGTGGACGGGTAGCGGTGCGAGGGAGGCTCGACGAACTTCACGCTGGATTCCTCCTTGAGATGCGAGACGCGCGCTCAATATCTTTCCGACGAAATATGAAGTCGAGGTCGGCAAGACGGCAATCTCATAGAGGCTGCATAGGATCCAGCGCAGCCAAAAGGCTCGCGAAGCTGTCTCAGGCTGGCACGGAATGATTGTAGCTGGTGACTAGGGCGAACAGGGCCGCGTAGGCGACCACTTCATCCCATTGATTGAGAGCGGCGCCGAATGGCGGCTCGCGCCTCATGGCGCCGATCACGGCGCAGATGATGATCGACATCCAGAGCAGCGCGGCAAGACCTCTGCCGAAGCTGATGCTGGCGAAGGCAGCGAAAATGGCCAGAATGCTCATTCGCAGGAAAAAGCGAATCAGCACCCGAGTCGATTCCATTTCACGCGATAGATCCGGAAGCTTCGCCAAAACTCCAAACTCCGACGCCAGTCAGTTTGCGGCCTAGTCGAAATTATCGCAGCATACTGTCTCATAAGGCGCGCCTATGCCCCGCGGTACGGCGGGGACACTGGGGCGGCTCGCCGGCGCGGTGATGCGCTGGGCCTCGATGAACGCGCCCAGGATCGCCAGCTGCAAATCGGCGTGATGGGCCTCGGCCGATTGATCGAGCCAGTCGGGAAGCTCGCGCTCGCGGGACAGCGCGCAATGCCACTCGCCTTCATCATAGGCGATCCGCCGAATTTGCCATTGCGGCAGTTCGAGCTCGATCAGTGCCAGCGCGGCATCGGTCCAGGCACCGGACCGGATCAGATGCTCGACCCGTGCCGTTTTTCCGCGCTGTCCCAGTGAGGGAAACCGCCGGCAGACCCCGTCAATGATGTCGGCCACAAGTTCGGCCGTCGCCACGTCCGCGTGGCGAAGCCGGTCGGCGAGATCGCCGGGATCGTGAGGGTGTGAGCCAAGCAGCATGGCGTCATCTCCATCTGGCGCGGTCCGAAGCTGCGACCGCAGGTTCAAAGATGGTCAAAACGCCATTTGAAAACGAGATGGGGCGGCAGGCCGAGATATAGGGATTCCATAAAGGGCCTCAGTCATTCCGGGGCGCGCCTCTTGGCGCGAGCCCGAAATCCACACTCCCGATCGTGGTTATGGATTCCGGGCCTGCGCCAAGTGGCGCATCCCGGAATGACGAACGGAGTTAGACGGGGCGGTCACCGGCAGAGGCCGGGCACTTATGAATTCCTATAATGTTGCTGTGGCGGTTATCTCGAAAATCTATGCGGCGGGTGGCACTTCTGCACCCGAAGGCGGAAGCCGGCGCGCGGCTCCGCCAGCACAGGAGCAATCGGATGCTGGACGTCGCCATGCTGGCCCTCGGCCTCGGCTTGTTCGCAGGGGGTATCGCCTACGCCTATGCCTGCGAACGGCTTTGAAGGAGAACGGCTATGATCTTTGACTATTCACTCGCCGGTCTCGTTTCTCTGGGCCTGCTGTTTTATCTGACTTACGCCCTGCTGCGGCCCGAGCGGTTCTGATCGCTTCCGGCCCCGCATTCCGCGTAACTGCAAAAGGCAAACGATGATGACCGCCATTGGTTGGGTTCAAATCATTCTGTACTGCGCGATCATTGTCGCCCTGACAAAGCCGCTCGGCGGCTACATGACGCGCGTCTTCAACGGCGAGCGCACCTTGCTGTCTCCGGTTCTGCGGCCGGTCGAAGCCGGAATTTACTGGATCGGCGGCGTCGATGAGAAACGCGAGCAGCACTGGCTGACCTATACGGTCGCCATGCTGTTGTTCCATGTCGGCGGTGTTCTCATCATCTATGGGCTGATGCGGCTGCAGGGGGTGTTGCCGTTCAATCCGGCCGAGCAGTCGGCGGTCGCCCAGGATCTTTCCTTCAACACCGCGATCAGTTTCATCACCAACACCAACTGGCAGAATTACGGCGGCGAGAGCACGCTGTCCTATCTCGTGCAGATGCTGGGCCTGACCCACCAGAATTTCCTGTCGGCGGCCACCGGCATTGCGCTTGCGGTTGCGCTGATCCGCGGTTTCTCCCGTTCCTCGATGCGCACCATCGGCAATTTCTGGGTCGACGTGACGCGCTGCACCCTCTACGTCCTGCTGCCGATCTGCGTCGTCTACACCCTGTTCCTGGTGTGGCAGGGCATTCCGCAGACGCTCGGCGGCTATGTCGATGCGACGACGCTGGAAGGCGCCAAGCAGACCATCGCGGTCGGCCCGGTGGCCTCGCAGGTCGCGATCAAGATGCTCGGCACCAATGGCGGCGGCTTCTTCAATGCCAACGCCGCGCACCCGTTCGAGAACCCGACCGCACTATCGAACTTCGTGCAGATGATCTCGATCTTCGCGCTCGGCGCGGCGCTGACCAACGTGTTCGGCCGCATGGTCGGCAACCAGCGCCAGGGCTGGGCGGTTCTGGCCGTGATGGGCGTGCTGTTCATCGCGGGCGTTACCGTCGCCTATTGGGCCGAGGCCAACGGAACCAGCATGATGGCCTCGCTGGGCCTGACCGGCGGCAACATGGAGGGCAAGGAAGTCCGTTTCGGCATTGTCGCCTCATCACTGTTTGCGGTGATCACGACCGATGCCTCCTGCGGCGCGGTCAACGCCATGCATGACAGCTTCACCGCGCTGGGCGGCATGATTCCGCTGATCAATATCCAGCTTGGCGAGATCATCGTGGGCGGCGTCGGCTCCGGGCTCTATGGCATGCTGATCTTTGTCATCATCTCGATCTTCGTCGCCGGCCTGATGGTCGGCCGTACCCCGGAATATGTCGGCAAGAAGATCGAGGCGCGCGAAGTCAAGATGGCGATGCTCGCCATTCTGGTGTTGCCGCTGATGTATCTCGGCTGGACTGCGGTCGCGGTGGTCTATCCGACCGCCGTGGCCTCGATGGCCAATGCCGGCCCGCACGGCTTCACCGAGGCACTCTATGCCTACACGTCGCAAACCGGTAACAATGGCTCGGCTTTCGCGGGCCTTACCGGCAACATCCTCTTCTACAACGTGACCGGCGCCATCGCGATGTTCGTCGGCCGCTTCTTCATGATTGTGCCGGCCATGGCGATGGCGGGCTCGCTGGCCGGCAAGAAGTCGATCCCGCCGTCGGCAGGCACCTTGCCGACGACGGGCGGCCTGTTCGTCGGCCTCGTGGTGGGCGTGATCCTGATCATCGGCGGTCTCACCTTCTTCCCCGCGCTCGCGCTCGGCCCGATCGTCGAGCATCTCGCGGGCAACGCCAATACCCTGTTCTGATCGATCTCATTTTCGGAGCTACCTCCATGGAAACCATGAAACTGCAGAAGAAGACGCCGGTCTCGGCGATGCTCGATCCGAAAATCGTGATACCCGCCATCAGTTCGGCTATCGCCAAGCTGGATCCGCGGTTGATGATCAAGAACCCCGTGATGTTCGTTGTCGAGGTCGTGGCCGCGCTGACCACGGTGGTCTTCCTGCGCAATCTGGTGATGGGCGGCGGCGAGAGCCTCGGCTTCACCTTCCAGATCATCCTGTGGCTGTGGTTCACGGTACTGTTCGCGAATTTTGCCGAAGCCGTCGCGGAAGGCCGCGGCAAGGCCCAGGCGGAATCGCTGCGCAAGACCCGCACCGAGAGCCAGGCCAAGCTGCTGACGGGTTCCGGCAACGATTATCGGCTTGTATCCGGCACCAGCCTCAAGGTCGGCGACATCGTGCTGGTCGAAGCCGGCGACAACATTCCCTCCGACGGCGAGGTGGTCGAAGGCGTCGCCTCGGTCAACGAGGCCGCCATCACCGGCGAATCCGCGCCCGTGATCCGGGAATCCGGCGGCGACCGCTCGGCGGTCACCGGCGGCACCCAGGTGCTGTCCGACTGGATCCGCGTCCGCATTACCGCGGCGCAGGGCTCGACCTTCATCGACCGCATGATCAAGCTGGTCGAGGGCGCCGAGCGGCAGAAGACGCCGAACGAGATTGCGCTCAACATCCTGCTGGCGGGCCTCACCATCATTTTCGTGTTCGCGACCGTTACCATTCCGAGCTACGCCGCCTATGCCGGCGGTTCGATTTCGGTGGTGATCCTGGTGGCGTTGTTCGTGACGCTGATTCCGACCACCATCGGCGCGCTGTTGTCCGCGATCGGCATTGCCGGCATGGACCGGCTGGTGCGCTTCAACGTGCTGGCGATGTCGGGCCGTGCGGTCGAAGCCGCCGGCGACGTCGATACGCTGCTGCTCGACAAGACCGGCACCATCACGCTCGGCAACCGGCAGGCGACGGCGTTCCGGCCGGTGCATGGCGTCAGCGAGCAGGAACTGGCGGATGCTGCGCAGCTCGCCTCGCTGGCCGACGAAACCCCCGAGGGCCGCTCGATCGTCGTGCTGGCGAAGGAGAAATACGGCATCCGCAGCCGCGACATGGCGGAGCTTGCCGCAACCTTCATTCCCTTTACCGCGCAGACCCGCATGAGCGGCGTCGACAGCCGGCGGATCGTCGGTCCGCAAGGGCGCGGTCGATGCGATCCTCAATTACGTCGGTGGCGGCACCCAGATGGTGGCGTCGGGCAACACGGTTCGCGCGATCCAGGCCACGGCGAATTCCGATGTCGCGCGCGAGATCCAGCTGATTTCCGACGAAATCGCCAAGGCCGGCGGCACCCCGCTTGCGGTTGCCAGGGACGGACGCCTGCTCGGCGTCGTGCAGCTCAAGGATATCGTCAAGGGCGGCATCCGCGAGCGCTTTGCCGAGTTGCGCCGCATGGGCATCCGCACCGTGATGATCACCGGCGACAATCCGATGACCGCGGCGGCGATCGCGGCGGAGGCTGGGGTCGACGATTTTCTCGCCCAGGCGACCCCCGAGGACAAGCTGAAGCTGATCCGTGACGAGCAGGCCAAGGGCAAGCTGGTGGCGATGTGCGGCGACGGCACCAATGACGCGCCGGCGCTGGCGCAGGCCGATGTCGGCGTCGCCATGAATACCGGCACCCAGGCCGCGCGCGAGGCCGGCAATATGGTCGACCTCGACTCCAATCCCACCAAGCTGATCGAGGTGGTCGAGATCGGCAAGCAGCTTCTGATGACGCGCGGCGCGCTCACCACCTTCTCGATCGCCAACGACGTGGCAAAGTATTTTGCCATCATCCCCGCGATGTTCCTGGCGTTCTATCCACAGCTTGCCGTGCTCAACATCATGCATCTCGCCAGCCCGCAAAGCGCCATCCTGTCGGCGATCATCTTCAATGCGCTGATCATCATCGCGCTGATCCCGCTCGCCCTGAAGGGCGTGGCATATCGCGCCATCGGCGCCGGCGCGCTGCTGCGCCGCAACCTGTTGGTCTACGGCCTCGGCGGCATCATCATTCCCTTTATCGGCATCAAGGCGATCGACCTCGCGGTCGCCGCCCTGCATCTGGCATGAATGTCATGGCGAGCGAAACATCCAGCCGTCATTCCAGGGCGATGCAATGCATCGAACCCGGAATCTCGAGATTCCCCGATGCGCAATCGCGCATCTGAGGTCTGGTGCTCACGCACCATCCCGGAATGACGGAGGGTGGAGCGCTCGCAATGACGAAAAACTGGAGACCACCATGTTGAAAGAAATTCGTCCCGCTATCCTGGTTCTGGTCGCATTGACCGTGATCACGGGCCTTGCCTATCCGCTGGCGATGACGGCGATCGCCGGGGTGATGTTTCCGAAGCAGGCCGAGGGCAGCCTGATCGAGCGGGACGGCAAGGTGGTCGGCTCCGCCCTGATCGGGCAGGAATTCAAGGACGACAAATACTTCCATGGCCGGCCCTCGGCGACATCAGCCCCGGACCCGGCCGATGCCAGCAAGACCGTGCCGGCGCCGTATAACGCCGCCAATTCCGGCGGCTCCAACCTCGGCCCGACCAGCAAGGCGCTGAACGATCGGCTCAAGCAAGACGTGGACAGACTGAAGGCCGAGAATCCGAACGCCGCCGTTCCGGTCGATCTCGTCACCACCTCCGCCTCCGGCCTCGACCCCGACATTTCGCCGGAAGCCGCACTGTTCCAGGCGCCCCGCGTCGCCAAGGCACGGCATATGCCGGAAGACCGTGTCCGCCAGATGGTTACCGAGAACACCGAGGGACGCCTTGGCGGCCTGCTCGGCGAGCCCCGCGTCAATGTGCTGGCGCTCAATCTGGCGCTGGACGCGGCAGCCTCCAGATAAGGTGAGCTAGGCTGGAACAGACGCGAGGACTATAATGCCTTATGGCAAATCAAGGCCGCTATTCTGAAAAACGACCCTCGCCGGACGCGCTGCTGGAGGCTGCGCGGCGAGAGCATGATCAGGCCGGCCGGCTCAAGATCTTCGTCGGCGCCGCCCCCGGCGTCGGCAAGACGTATGAGATGCTGCAGAGCGCGCACGCCAAATTGAAAGCCGGCGCCGACGTCGTCGTCGGCGTGGTCGAAACCCACGGACGGGCGGAAACCGAGGCGCTGCTGGCGGGCCTCGAGGTCCTGCCGCGCAAACGGCTGGCCTACAAGGATCAGGTGCTCGAGGAGATGGATCTTGACGCGCTGATCGCGCGCCATCCGGACATCGCGCTGGTCGATGAACTCGCTCATACCAATGCGCCGGGCAGCCGCCATCCGAAACGCTATCTCGACGTCGAGGAATTGCTCTCGCACGGCATCGACGTCTACACCGCGGTCAATATCCAGCATATCGAGAGCCTCAACGACGTGGTCGCCCAGATCACCCATGTCCGGGTGCGCGAGACCGTGCCGGATTCCGTGTTCGACCGCGCCGATGCCATCGAACTGATCGATCTGACGCCCGACGATCTGATTGCCCGGCTCAAGGAGGGCAAGGTCTACGTCCCCAAACAGGCCGAGCGCGCGCTCGAACATTATTTTTCTCCGGGAAACCTGACGGCGCTGCGCGAGCTCGCCTTGCGGCGCACCGCCGAGCGCGTCGACGAGCAGTTGCTGACGCATATGAAAGCCAATGCGATCGCCGGCCCCTGGGCCGCGGGCGAGCGCATCCTGGTCTGCCTCAGCGAGGATCCGCGCGCGGCCGGGCTGGTGCGCTATACCAAGCGGCTGGCGGATCGGCTGCACGCACCTTGGACCGCGGTCAGTATCGAGACGCGGCGCAGCCTGCAACTGACCGACGAGCAGCGCGACCGACTCGCCGATACCCTGCGCCTGGCCGAGGCACTGGGCGGCGAGGCGCTCACCATCCCCGGCGTCGGGCGCCGCATCGCCGATGATCTGGTCAATTTCGCGCAGGCCAATAACGTGACCCAGATCATCATCGGCAAGGCGACGCGCTCATGGTGGTTCGAGATCCTGCGCGGCTCGGTGGTGCATGATCTGGTGCGGCGTGCCGGCAATATCAGTGTCAATGTGATCGCCGGTGACGAACTGCCCGTCTCGCCTGCCGGCAAGACCGCGGTTCAGACCGCGGCGCGGCCCGAGCCATTCGATGCCAGACCGTATCTGATGGCGCTGGCGATCATGGCGCTCGGCCTCGTCGCTGCTGAGCTGATCCAGCCGATCTTCGGCATCGAGAATGTCGATCTGGTGTTCCTGACCGCCGTGGTCGGGGTGGCGGTCCGCTTCGGCCTGTGGCCGTCGCTGCTGGCGAGCGTTGCCGGCTCGCTGTGCTACAATTTCTTCTTTTTGCCACCGGTCTACACCTTCACCATCACCGATCCGACCAATGTCGCGGCATTCTTCTTTTTCATGCTGATCGCGATCCTGGTTTCCAATGTCGCGGCGCGGGTGCGTACCCAGGCAGTGGCGGCGATCGGCCGGGTGCGCACCACCGAATTGCTCTACGCGTTCAGCCGCAAGCTTGCGGGCACCGCGACGCTCGACGATGTGCTGTGGGCGACTGCCTATCAGATCGCGCTGCTGCTGAAAGTGCGGGTGGTGCTGTTGCTGCCCGAGGACGGCGTCCTGACCGTGAAGGCAGGCTACCCGCCGGAAGATCAGCTCGACAAGGCCGACCTTGCCGCGGCGAACTGGGCATGGGGCCACGACCGTCCGGCCGGGCGCGGCTCCGACACGCTGCCAGGCGCCAAGCGCCTGTTTCTCCCGATGCGGACCGGGCGCGGTCTGGTCGGGGCGATCGGCATCGACGACGACAGGAGCGGACCGCTGCTCACGCCGGACCAGCGGCGGCTGCTCGACGCGCTGGTCGATCAGGGCGCGCTGGCGATCGAGCGGGTGCTGCTGGTCGAGGACATGGATCGGGTCAAACGCACCGTGGAGTTGGATCGCCTGCGCGCGGCGCTGTTGACCTCGATCTCGCACGATCTCAAGACGCCGCTCGCCTCGGTGCTCGGCGCCGCCAGCACGCTGCGCGATCTCTCCGGCAGCCTTGGCGAGGCCGAAAAGCGCGATCTCCTGGCCACCGTGATCGACGAGTTGGAGCGGCTCAACCGTTTCATCGCCAATCTGCTCGACATGACCAAGCTGGAATCCGGCGCGATCGTGCCGAATACGGCGCTGCACGACATCGGCGAAATCGTCGGCAGCGCGCTGCGGCGCGCCGGCAAGATCCTGGCCCGCCACAAGGTTTCGCTTGAGCTTGCCGCCGACATGCCGATGCTGCAACTCGACGCGGTGCTGTTCGAGCAGGTGCTGTTCAACCTCTTGGACAATGCCGCGAAGTATGCCCCCGCCGACACCACGATATCGATCCGAAGCGCGCGGCAACGGGATGCGATTTCACTGCAGATCATCGATGAGGGCGGCGGCATTCCGCCGGGAGAGCTCGAAAGCGTGTTTGACAAGTTCTATCGCGCGCAGAAAGGCGACCATGTTCGCCCGGGCACCGGCCTTGGGCTGGCGATTTCGCGCGGCTTTGTCGAGGCGATGCATGGCACGATCGAGGCCACCAATCGCAGCGATCGCAGCGGCGCCATCCTGACCATCCGTCTGCCGATACCGACGGCATCCGATGCGCTGGACACCGCCGCATGAACGCCACGCCGATCAGGGTCCTGGTCATCGACGACGAGCCGCCGATCCGCAAGCTGCTGCGGATGGGCCTGAGCACCCAGGGCTACGAGATCCTGGAGGCCTCCAACGGCAAGATCGCGCTGGAACTGCTGGCCCAGAATCCGGCCCTGATCATCCTCGATCTCGGCCTGCCGGACATCCAGGGTCATGAACTGCTGCGCATGATCCGCGGCCGCAACGACAGCGTGCCGATCGTGGTGCTGTCAAGCCGCGGCGACGAGGCCGGCAAGGTCGAGGCGCTCGATCTCGGCGCCGACGATTATCTCACCAAGCCGTTCGGGATGGACGAATTGCTCGCCCGCATGCGTGCAGCCTTGCGTCATCAGTTGCAGGTGCATGGCGAACGGCCGGTGTTTCGGTCGGGCCAGCTCTCGGTCGACCTGGTGCGCCGCATCGTCAGGGTGGGCGACAGGGACGTCAAGCTGTCACCCAAGGAATACGATTTGCTGCGCGTGCTGGTGCAGCATGCCGGCAAGGTGCTGACCCACCGGTTTCTCCTGAAGGAGCTGTGGGACGAACTGACCGATGCGCAATATCTTCGGGTCTATGTGCGCCAGCTCCGGCAGAAGATCGAAGCCGATCCGGAGCGACCGCAATTCGTCCTCACCGAGACCGGGATCGGCTATCGGATGCGCGCGGCGGATTAGCGCCGCGGTTGCAGAGCCGGAACTTTCGCCGCTGACGAGGATTACTTTCGCGCCAACCGGAGAACCATCATGGCACGAAGATATTCCAAGAAAGCATCTGCCAAAGTCGGACGCGCAATGAAGAAGCGCAAGGCCGGCACCTTGAAGAGCGGTGGTTCCGGCCGCAAGGTCAAGAGCCGCAAGCAGGCGATCGCGATCGGCCTGTCCGAAGCACGCGCCGAAGGAAAGAAGGTCCCGAAAAAAGCTGCCAAGAAGCGGAAGGCGAAGAAGTCATAGCGCCAAGCGGCCGAGCGGGTCGCCTTCCTGGCCGCGGAGGACAGCTTCAGGGAGCCTTTCCAATAGGCGCGGGCGGCCATTACAATCTCCGGCGGATGACGCGTTGCGGGAATCTGGGAACCTTCAACGGCCGTTGAAGGTTTTGGTACCGGGTCGATGCCGTGCGACAGCGCCACGGCCATTGCTGCGAGGGTTGATCGTGTCCTTGAGAAGTCTGTCCACCTACCGGAAAAAGCGCGATTTCGACAAGACCGCCGAGCCGAGCGGCGAGGCCAGGGTGGCGCCGTCAAAACAGCGGCGCTTCGTGATTCAGAAGCACGATGCGACCCGGTTGCACTACGACCTCCGGCTGGAGTTTGACGGCGTGTTCAAGTCGTGGGCGGTGACGCGCGGCCCCTCGCTCGATCCCCACGACAAGCGGCTGGCGGTCGAGGTGGAAGATCACCCGCTGGATTACGGCGATTTCGAAGGCACCATCCCCGAGGGGCAATATGGCGGCGGCACGGTGCAGCTCTGGGACCGCGGCTATTGGGAATCCGATGATCCGGAACGGGGTTTCAAGAAGGGCGATCTGAAGTTAACACTGCATGGCGAGAAGTTGCACGGAAGCTGGGTGCTGGTCCGGATGCGCCACGATCGCAACGGCGGCAAGCGCACCAACTGGCTTCTCATCAAGCATCGCGACGATTTCGCCCGGGAAGGCAGCGCCAACAAGGTTCTCGATGCCGACCAGTCGGTCGCTTCGGGCCGCTCGATGGCGCAGATCGCGCAAGGCAGGGGCAAGGCCCCGAAACCGTTCATGACGGCCGGCCGCGGCAGGGCCGACGCGGTATGGAATTCGAACCGGGGCGATGCCGCCGAGGCGCGGGCGGACCAGAAAGCGGCATCGCCGGCTGCGCCGGCACGCCCCGCCGCACAAGCCGCCAAAGGCCGCAAGGTCGCGGCGTTGCCGGATTTCGTCGCGCCGCAGCTCTGTCGTTTGGTCGACCGGCCGCCCAGCGGCGAGGCATGGTGCCACGAGATCAAATTCGACGGCTATCGGGTGCAATTGCGCGTCGAGGGTGGCGAGGCGACGCTGAAGACCCGCAAGGGGCTGGACTGGACCGACAAGTTCGGGGCGATCGCCAAGCAGGGCAGCGCGCTCCCCGACGTGCTGATCGACGGCGAGATCGTCGCCCTCGACCATCACGGGGCGCCGGATTTCTCGACGCTGCAGGCGGCCATTTCCGATGGCAAGACCGACAGCCTGATCTTCTTCGCGTTCGATCTGTTGTTCGCCGCAGGGGAAGATCTCCGCCAGTTACCGCTCGCCGAGCGCAAGCAGCGCCTGAAAAACCTGCTGGAGGCGCGCCCCAAAGCCAGGGCGAAATTGCTCCGCTATGTCGAGCATTTCGAGAGCGGCGGCGATGCCGTACTGCAGTCGGCATGCAAGCTGTCGCTGGAAGGCATCGTTTCAAAACAGCTCAACGCACCCTATCGCTCCGGCCGCTCCGACCACTGGACCAAAGCCAAATGCCGCGCCGGCCATGAGGTTGTCATCGGCGGCTGGAAAACCACCAATGGCAAATTCCGCTCGCTGATGGCGGGCGTCCAGCGCGGCGACCATCTCGCCTTTGTCGGAATGGTCGGCACCGGCTTCGGGCAGGACAAGGTGCGGCGGATCATGCCGGCGCTGAAGGCGGCCGCATCGGATCAGAGTCCGTTCGGTGGCAAGGACGCGCCGCGCAAGACCCGCGACGTGCATTGGCTCAAGCCCGAACTCGTCGCCGAGATCGAATTCGCGGGCTTTACCGATGCCGGCAATATCAGGCAGGCCGCCTTCAAGGGGTTGCGGCAGGACAAGCCGGCCGACGAGGTGAAGGCGGAGAAGTCCAGCCATGACCAGGATCGCAAAGCCCGACGGGAAGATCGCCAAGCCGGCCGCCAGGGGCACAAGGCCCGCGGCCCACCAATCCGCTGAAGTCATGGGCGTGGCGATCTCAAAACCCGACAAGGCGCTGTGGCCGGACGCCGATGATGGCAAAGCGGTCACCAAGCTCGATCTTGCGCGCTATTTCGAAGCGGTCGGGAACTGGATGATCGGCCATTTGAAGGGACGGCCGTGCTCGGTGGTCCGTGCCCCCGACGGGATCAATGGCGAGACTTTCTTTCAGCGTCACGCCATGACGGGAACGTCGAACCTGCTCGAACTGGTCAAGGTTTCCGGCGACCGCAAACCTTACTTGCAGATCGATCGCATCGAAGGTCTCGCCGCGGTGGCGCAGATCGGCGGCCTTGAACTGCATCCATGGAACTGCGCGCCCGACGCGCCCGACGTTCCGGGACGTCTGGTGTTCGATCTCGACCCCGCGCCGGATGTCGAATTCAGCGAAGTCATCGCTGCCGCCCGGGATATGCAGCAGCGGCTGACCGCGGTCGGCCTTGCCAGTTTCTGCAAGACAACCGGTGGCAAGGGGCTGCACGTGGTGACACCGCTGGCGCACGGCGCCAGGAACAGGGTGTCGTGGAAGGAAGCCAAGGCCTTTGCGCAAGGCATCTGCCAATGGATGGCCGATGAAGATCCCGGGCGTTATCTGCTCAACATGTCGAAGAAGCTGCGCAAGGGAAAGATCTTCCTCGACTATCTTCGCAACGACCGCATGGCGACGGCGGTCGCGGTGCTGTCGCCACGGGCGCGCGCCGGCGCCACGGTCTCGATGCCGCTGACATGGACGCAGGTCAAAGCCGATCTCGATCCGCGGCGCTATACCGTGCGCACCGTGCCGGCGCTGCTCGCCCGGACCAAAGCGTGGGCCGACTACGACGAGGCCGCCTCACCGATCAAGGCAGCGATCAGGAAGCTCGCCTCGGGCAAATGACGGCAACCCAACCGTCATGCGCAAACCCAGCCATCATACTCCAAACCAGCCGTCATACTCCGCGAAAGCGGAGTATCCAGTACGCCGCGGCTTTCAGGTCTCTCGCTGACGCCTCGGAATACTGGATCACCCGCTTGCGCGGGTGACGACATCGGGTCGAAGAGAAGGTGGGCACGGCGCTGGCGCGCCTCAGCCCACCCTACGATGTTGGATGAAGTGTGGAGTAGGGTGGGCTGAGCGAAGCGAGCCCACCGTAGAGCGCCTATAGTCTTCCCATCAGCAGCAGGATCAGCAGCACGACAATGACAAGGCCGAGTCCGCCGCCGCCGTAATATCCGGTGCCGTAGAAAGGTCCGCCGCCGACGCCGCTGAAGCCGCCGAGCAGCGCGATAACGAGAATAATCAGAATAATCGTTCCAATAGACATGTGGACTCCTCCAGCCCGGCAGTCGGCACAGTTGCTCTGCCATCGGTCGGAAAAACAAACGGGAACCGTGAAAGTTCCGGTTTTGCGCTGCAATCATCCGGACTTCCCCTTCTTTTTGAACCATATGGAATTAGATGATGCTGGATCGGACAAGGAATTTGACGATGCCGGCTCCGCTTGTGGTTTCGATTCCGCACCGCCTCGGCCGCGAGGAGGCGACGCGCCGCCTGCAGGCGGGCCTGACCCGGGCCGCTTCCAGCATCCCGGTGTTGAAGGTCGATGAGGAGCGGTGGGAAGACCACCGCATGATTTTTCGCGTTCGCGCGCTGGGTCAGGCGGCATCGGGCCATCTCGAAGTGGCGGACGATCATGTACGTTTGGAAGTGACATTGCCCTGGCTGTTGCAGCGCTTCGCTGAAGTAGCCCAGGCGGCGATTTGGAATGGTGGTCATCTGCTGCTGACCAAACGGGGCTGACACCGACCGCGATCGATTTTGCTATGCGGCAATAACTAAATCGATGTGAAAAACCGGGCCGCTCCCGACCGCGTAAGCTTGTCGGTAACGAATTGTCCGGACTATGGAAGCCTGCGCGGGGGTTGGGAACCGACCTTTATCGAGTCGGCACGATATCCGCCGGGCCGTCCGGCCTTCGATCCCGGGCGGCCTTCGCGTTTCCAGCTACGCCCTGAGGTGCGAGCCGGTTTTCGCAACGCGCTTCACGGTGCCATTGAAGCGTGCCTTCAGCACCGCGGCCGGCAGATGCCGGAACAAGGTGGACAACGGCAGCTCCGTGCCAGCGTTGTCTGCAACGATGTCTTCAACCGCATAGCCGCGCAGGTCGAGCGAGGCGTCGAACGTGTCCGCGCGGGGCCAGGCCCGGCCGCCTTCCGACAAGGGCGCGAGCGCTTTTGCAACTGCAACGATCGCCGCCTGGCCACCATGGCGACGCGCAAACGCAATGACATGGTCGCGGTGCGGACCGCTCACTCGCAGCGGCTGATAATCACCGTGGGTGAATACATCGGCCAATTCGGTCCGCAGCTTCAGCAGATGCCGCGTCCAGGCCAGCTTGAGACGTCCGTTGGGCCAGGCCTGTACCAGATTGTCCCAATCCGGACGCTCCGCTTCAGCCAGTGCGGCGGCGCGCGCCGCGAAATCGACCGGCCGGCGGTTGTCGGGGTCGACCAGCGACAGATCCCAGAATTCCGTGCCCTGGTAAAAGTCGGGCACGCCGGGCATCGTCGTCTTCAGGGTGAGCTGACTGAGCGAGTTCAGTGCCCCCAGCAGCGCCAGGCGTCGGCTCAGGGTTTGCAGTGAATCGACGAATTCGGCCGAGACCGCGCGATCCAGGATCCGGGTCAGGAATGTCTGCACTCCCGCTTCATAGGCCTGGTTGGGATTGAGCCAGCTCGTCTCCTGCTTGCCCTCGCGTGCCGCCTTCAGCGCATAGGCCTGCATCCGCGGCAGGAATTGCCCGTCGCGCGCGCCGGCGGGCCACGCGCCGACGAGCGCCTGATACAGCATGTATTCGAATGCGGCCGAGGGCGCCCGCATCTCGCCGGCGGTGACGAGATGCGGTGCGTTGAGGATTTTCCACCGCGCCACGGCGCTCCCCCATTCGCCGGGCAACTCCGCCAGCGCCACCAGCCGCGCCCGCGCGTCCTCGCCGCGTTTGGTGTCGTGGGTCGCGGTCGCGGTCATGCCATGCGGCCATTCCCTGGCGCGATGTTTCATGGCCACGTGAAACGCGCCGACCGGCAATCCCCGGGCCGCCGGGTCGCCGCCGACCTCGTTGAGCGCAAGCAGACGATGGTAACGATAGAACGCGGTATCCTCGAGCGACTTCGCCATCACCGGACCGGTGAATTGCTGCAGCTTGAGGGCAAAACGCCGAACCCGCGGGGCGCCGTGCAAGCTGCGGCCGGGCTTGATCAGCTCCATCGTCAGCGCATCCCGCAGAAAATCGAAAATGCCGTCGTCGGCGGCGAACCAGTCCGCCCGGGCCTGTTCGATGGTCGCTGCAATCAGCGCATGATCATGCGCCGTTGCCCCCGCTGACGTCAGATAGGTGCGGTAGATCGGGAAATGCAGGACATAGAGTTCGAGCGCCTGCCGCAGGCTGTCGGCGGAAAAGTCACGGGTCGAATAGTGACCCGCGGCAATACGCGCGAGCAGCCGCGTCAGCACCGTGAACTCGCTGGTCAGCAAGGTGTCGATCACCCTGCGCTTGGCCGCTTTCAGCACGGGGTCGAGTTGCGGGCTCATATTGCTGATTTGCCGCCAGATCTCGTCGAGCGCGTCGAGGCCGCTGTCGTCGACCAGCACCTGGCTGATGGCGTTGAGCCACTCATAGCCGGTGGTGCCGTGGACGTCCACGAACGGGCGCAGCGCTTCGTGCTCGCCGAGGATCTTCTCGATCACCATGTAAAGCGGCCGGGCGGCGTTTCCCTGGGCCGTGCGGATCAGGCGGCGCAGCCGCTGGAAATACTGCGCGGGATCGCGCAAGCCGTCGATGTGGTCGAGCCGCAGGCCGTGCAACTGGCCCGCCGCGACCAGCGTCTCTGACCAGGCGATGGATGGCGTCGAACGTCCCGGCATCCTCGACCCGCAGCCCGGCGAGGGTATTTACATCGAAGAAGCGGCGGTAGTTGATGTCGCTGGAGGCAAGCCGCCACTGGCCGAGCCTGTAGTGCTGGCGTTCCAGCAGATGATGCAGCGCAAGGGTCTGGGCGGCGCGATCGGGTGCGGCCCGATAGGCGGCGAGCCCGCGCGCGATGATCTCCGCGCTGCCCTGGATGGCCTTCAACTCGGACTTGAAGGCGGGCGCCTCCTTGCGATTGGGATGGCGCAGCCCCTTGAAGCGCGACGCCAGCGCAAGAATGCGCTGCCCCTCCGGGGTGTGTTCGACGCCGGCTTCCCTTGCGACCATGCGGAGTATTTCGCTGTAGCGCTCCGGCGCGATCGGCAGCCGATGCTCGAAATACCAGGCTGAAAAGCTGCCTTCGCTAGCGTCGTAGCGAAGCTCGATCTCGCCCTTCTCCAGCGCTTCGCCGTAGGAGGAGCCGATGATCGGCAGCAGCACGCCGCCGCGGGCCCGGTAGGGCAGCAGCTCCCAGTCGATGTCGAATGACACCGCATGGGGGGAGCCCTCGCCCCATTCCAGCGTATCGAGCCACCACGGATTATCGGCGAAATGCACCCCGACATGGTTGGGGACGAAATCAAGGATCAGGCCGAGATCGTGGCGCTGCAGCATCGCGCTCAGGCGCTGGAATCCGGCCTCGCCGCCGAGCTCGGGATTGAACTGGGTATGGTCGACGATGTCGTAGCCGTGGGTGCTGCCCTTGCGCGCCTTCATGAATGGCGATGCGTAGAGATGAGTGATGCCGAGCGCCTTCAGATAGGGAACAACGGCGGCGGCGGCGTCGAAATCGAAATTCGCCGTGAGCTGCAGGCGGTAGGTGGCGATCGGGACGGCGGGAGGCATCACCGGGCTCCGATACGCCAGAGCACCGACCAGGGCGGCATTGGGCCGCCGGTCTCGCCGCCCCAGATGATGGTGCCGGTGATGTCAGCCGGCGGACCCGCGATCGCGCGCGGCGACAAATTCGCGATCAGCCGAAGCTTGCTGCCGTCGCCCATCCGCCAGTCGGCCGTCAGCCCGCCGTCATCCGCCGCCCGCGCATCGCCAAAGGTGGCGCCCGCGAGCCGCGGCACGATCTCGCGCCGGCGGATCGCCAGCAGGTCCCGCACCAGCGCCAGCCGTCTGCGGCCTTCGGGCTGGTCGCGGGCTTCCCAATCCGGCACCGCCGACCGGAAGGTGGACGCGGCCAGCGGATCGGGGACCCCATCGCCGTATTTCGCATAGGCGCCGGCGAATTCCCGCTGCCGGCCCTGGCGAACGGCGTCCGCGAGCCCGGCGTGGAAATCGCAAAAGAACGGAAACGGTGCCTTCGAGCCCCATTCCTCGCCCATGAACAGCATCGGGATCGCCGGCGCCAGCAGGGTGATCGCCAGCGCGGCCTCGATGGCCGGCTCGCCAACCTGGCTGGCGAGCCGGTCGCCGAGGGCGCGGTTGCCGATCTGGTCGTGGTTCTGCAGGAAATTGACAAAGGCGATGGGGGCGAGCTGGCGGCTCGGTTCGCCGCGCAACACGCCGCCGCGATGCGCGGAGGCCTCGCCCTGATAGACAAAGCCGGAGCCGAGCGCCCGCGCGATATCGTGAAGCGGGGCGCGTTGGTAGTCGCGGTAGTAGCCGTGGCTTTCCCCGGTCAGCAGCACATGCCAGGCGTGGTGATAGTCGTCGTTCCACTGCGCGCGGTATTGGCCGTGCGGCGGTCCTTCGCCGGCATCGAGCAGGCTCGCGGCGTTGTCGTCGTTCTCGAGCACGAGATGAATATGTCGACCGGTGGTGCTGGCGAGTTCGCCGGCCGCATGGCTGAGGTCGTGCAGCATCGATATCTCGCCCGGTTCGGCGATGGCGTGGACCGCGTCCAGCCGCAGCCCGTCGAACCGGTATTCCTCGAGCCAATACCGCGCATTCTCGACGGCAAAGGCGCGCACCTCCCGCACCCGGTAATCGATTGCGCTGCCCCATGGCGTCTGCGCCTCGGTAAAGAAGGCCGGAGCGTAGCGGCCGAGGTAGTTTCCCTCAGGCCCGAAATGATTGTAGACGACGTCGAGCAACACCATCAGCCCGCGCAGATGCGCTTCATCGATCAGGGTCTTGAGATCGTTCGGACGGCCATACGCGCTGTCGGGCGCGTACCATAGCACCCCGTCATAGCCCCAGTTGCGCTGCCCTGCGAAATCCGCCAGCGGCATCAGTTCCAGCGCCGTGATCCCGGCCGCCACCAGATGATCGAGCTTGCCGATCATGGCGCGGTAAGTGCCTTCCGGCGTGAAGCTGCCGACATGGCTTTCGATCACGACAGCCTCGTGCCAGGGCCGTCCCCGCCAATCCCGGGCGCGCCAGGCATAGCTCGTGTGGTCAATCACCTCGCTCGCGCCGAACACGTCGTCGGGCTGGAACGCCGACGCCGGATCCGGCACATCGATCTCGCCGTCGATCCGGAACTTGTAACGCGCACCCGGCGTAACGCCCGGGATGTCGGCGGAAAACCAGCCGTCGCCGCGGCAGTGAAGGGGGTACGGCTTTTCCAGCAGCAGATCGACATGTTTGGCCGCCGGTGCCCACAGGCGGAACGACGTCCCGTCCGCCGTCAGCCTGGGGCCGAACTGCCGCGCATTCATGCCGAACCCGCAAAGGCGAGCACCGAGCGGGAAGGCGCCTCGGTCTCGCTTCCGGACGGGAAATCGGTGGCGGGTTGTTCGCGCGTGACGGTGTTGAGCACCTGCTGCCAGGTCGTGTAGTCAGCCATACCCGGCAGCTTGAACGCGATCGGCTCGGGTGCGGCGTTCAGCACGATGAAGATCGGCGCCTGCCCCTGTTCGTCAGGCCCGAGCACATAGGCGAGAAAGCGGCCTTCCGGGAAATTCCAGTCCTGCTCGGTCATCTCCGCAGCCGCGGGTGTCAGCCATGACACGCCGTACGATCCGTCGGCGCGCCGCCCATCGAGCCAACGGCGCGACCGGATCTGCGGAAACCGTCTGCGCAGCTCGGTCAGGTGGCCGACGAAATCGGTGAGATCGTCCTCGCGGCCGAGGTTCTTCCAGCCGACCCAGCCGATCTCGTTGTCCTGGCAATAGGCGTTGTTGTTGCCGTTCTGGGTGTTGCCGACTTCGTCGCCGGCGAGGATCAAGGGCACCCCCTGCGCGAGCATCAGGCAGGCGAGCTGGTTCTTGCGCAACTGGCGGCGCAGCGCGTTGATGGTCGGATCGTCGGTCGGACCCTCATGGCCGCAATTGTTGCTGAGGTTGTCGCTGGAGCCGTCGCGATTGTCTTCGCCGTTGGCCTCGTTGTGCTTTTCGTTGTAGCTGAACAGGTCGGCCAGCGTAAAACCGTCATGGACGGTGATGTGATTGATCGCGGCGCGGTGGGCGCGGCCGTCGTGGTTGAACACATCGGATGATCCGGTCATGCGGCCCGACACCTCGCCGATCAGGCTGCCTTCGCCGCTCCAGTAGCGCCGCATCGCGCTGCGATAGCGATCGTTCCATTCCGACCATTGCGACGGAAACGCGCCGACCTGATAACCGCCGAGCCCGAGGTCCCACGGCTCGGCCACCAGCTTCACCGTCGACAGCACCGGATCCTGCCGGACCGCGGTGAGAAACGGACCGTTGCGGTCGAACCCGTTCGGTCCGCGCGCCAGCGTGGTGGCAAGATCGAAGCGGAAGCCGTCGACGTGGCAGACTTCGACCCAGTAACGCAGCGAATCCAT
This sequence comes from uncultured Alphaproteobacteria bacterium, assembly GCA_963748165.1. Lineage (GTDB taxonomy): Bacteria > Pseudomonadota > Alphaproteobacteria > Rhizobiales > Xanthobacteraceae > Bradyrhizobium. The sequence goes on along the minus strand of CAVVIM010000020.1, from coordinate 180,069 downwards.
CACCATCTGCAGAACCCGCGGATGGGTGAGATTGACCGAGCTGCCGCAGCCGGTGAAATCGTCATAATATCGCGGATTGTCCGGCTTCAGCCAGTAATAGGACGCGTTGTCGATGCCGCGGAACGACAGCGTCGGGCCCATATGGTTGCCCTCCGCGGTGTGGTTATAGACGACGTCGAGCATCACCTCGATGCCGGCGTCATGCAGCCGTGCCACCGCGGTGCGGAAGGCGTTGAGCGGGTTGTCCTGCGAATAGCGCGGCTCGGGCGCGAAGAACGACAGCGTGTTGTAGCCCCAGTAGTTCGACAGCTTGCGTTCCACCAGGATGCGGTCGTCGACGAGGCCGTGGACCGGCAGCAGTTCGATGGTGGTGACACCGAGCCGCTTGAGGTGATCGATCATCGCGGGTGACGACAGGCCGCCATAGGTGCCGCGCAGGATCGGCGGCACGTCCTCGCGCTGCTGCGTCAGCCCCTTGACATGCGCTTCGTAGATGATGGTGTCTTCCCAGGGGATGTTGGGCCGTATCTCGCGCCGTCCCCAGTTGAAGGTCTCGTCGACGACCACCGCCTTCGGCATGCCGCGCGCGTTGTCGCGGCGGTCGAACGAGAGGTCCTCGCGCGGGCTGCCGGTGCGATAGGCGAAATGCGCATCGCTCCAGACCAGACGTCCGGCAAGACGCCTGGCATAGGGATCGAGCAGCAGCTTGTTGGGGTTGAAGCGGTGACCGTGTTCCGGCTCATAGGGTCCGTGAACGCGATAGCCGTAGAGTTGCCCGGGCGATACGTCGTTCAGGTACCCGTGCCAGACGTCTTCGCTGCGCTCGGGCAATTCGATGCGTTCGAGCTCGCGACGGCCTTGATTGTCGAACAGGCAAAGCTCGACTTTTTTTGCATTGGCGGAAAACAGCGCGAAATTGGTGCCCCGGCCGTCCCAGCTTGCACCGAGGCGTGAGGACGTTCCTGCGGACAGACGCATGCTCAGCTTTCCGGTACAAGAAATATGGCGGCCAACGGCGGGACGGTAAGGTTGAGCTCGGGAATCAGCCCATCCAAGGTCTGGACCTCACCGACGTTCCCGACATTGCTGCCGCCATAATGCGCGGAGTCCGAATTGAGCACCTCGTGCCATTTGCCGGCGAATGGCACCCGGACGCGGTAGTTGCGATAGACGTTCGGCGAGAAATTCATCACCACGAGGCATCGCGCGCGGGCATCGTTGCCCTTGCGAATCCAGGCGAACACGTTGCGGTTGGCATCCTCGGTGACGACCCATTCAAATCCGGATGGATCGCAATCCAGTTCGTGCAGCGCCGGCAGCGTGCGGTAGAGCCGGTTCAGATCGCGGATCAGGGACTGGATGCCGCCGTGCCGGCTCTGCTCCAGCAAATGCCAATCGAGCGAACGATCGTGGCTCCATTCGCGCTCCTGACCGAACTCGCAGCCCATGAACATCAGCTTCTTGCCGGGATGGGCGAACATGAAGGAATAATACGCGCGCAGGTTGGCAAAGCGCTGCCAGTGATCGCCGGGCATCCGCCCCAGGATCGAGCGCTTGCCGTGAACGACCTCGTCATGCGACAGCGGCAGGATGAAGTTTTCCGAAAAGGCGTAATGCAGCCCGAACAGCACGTCGCCATGGTGGTATTTGCGGTGGATCGGATCCTTGCTGATGTAGTCCAGCGTGTCGTGCATCCAGCCCATATTCCATTTGTAGCCGAAGCCGAGCCCGCCATATTCGACCGGGCGCGATACCTGCGGCCACGCCGTCGATTCCTCGGCCGCCGTGGTGGCTTGCGGAAAGCGCGCGAACACTTCGGTATTGAACCGGCGCAGGAAATCGATGGCTTCGAGGTTTTCCCGGCCGCCATATTTGTTCGGGATCCAGCCGCCGGCGGGCCGGCTGTAGTCGAGATACAGCATGGAAGCCACGGCGTCGACGCGCAGGCCGTCGATGGCATAGCGCTCCAGCCAGAACAGCGCGTTCGAGACCAGGAAATTGACGACTTCGGTGCGGCCGTAATTGTAGATCAGCGTGCCCCAGTCGAGGTGGCGGCCCTGCAACGGGTTGGCGTGTTCATAGAGCGCGGTGCCGTCGAAGCGGCCGAGGCCATGCGGATCGTCGGGGAAATGCCCGGGCACCCAGTCCAGCATCACACCGAGGCCTTCGCGATGGCAGGCGTCGACCAGTACCGCGAAATCCTGCGGCGGCCCGAACCGGCTGGTCGGTGCAAACAGGCCGGTCGGCTGATATCCCCACGAGCCGTCGAACGGATGCTCGTTGACCGGCAGGAACTCGATATGGGTGAAGCCGAGATCGCGGGCATAGGCCGGTAGCTGCTCGGCGAGGTCGCGATAGCTCAGCCATTCGTTGTGGCCCTTGCGCCGCCACGAGCCGAGGTGAACCTCGTAGATCGAGATCGGTGCGTTCAACGCGTTGACATTGGCCGGCGCCGGGCGCGGACGCGGCAGCCTGGCCTCGTCGAAGACGATCGATGCGGTGCTCGGCCGCACTTCCGCGGCAAAGGCGACCGGATCGGACTTCAGCGCGAGGCGCTGCCCCTGCGGACCGATGATATCGAACTTGTAGTGATCTCCGGCCCCGGCGTGCGGTACGAACAGCTCCCAATAGCCGACGCCGCGCACCCGCATCGGATGCCGCCGCGCGTCCCAGAAGTTGAAGTCGCCGACCACGCTGACCCGCCGCGCGTTGGGTGCCAGCACCACGAACGCCACGCCGTCGACGCCGTCGAGCTGCATCGGATGGGCGCCAAGCTTGTCGTAGATCCGCTGATGGGTGCCTTCGCCGAGCAGATACAGGTCGAAGTCCGACAGCACCGGCGGAAACCGGTAGGGGTCGTCGAGATCGACGACATGGTCGCCGAAGCGGGCCCGTAGCTGGTAGCGCCTCGATCCGTTCGGCATCGCACCGGCGAACAGGCCGGCATCGTGGATGCGGACGAGCGGCGCCGTTTCCCCGTGCTCGCCGACCGCCTCGACATTGGAGGCTTCCGGCAGGAACGCCCGCACCACATTGTGGTCGCCCTCGGCGTGAAGACCGAGATAGCGGAACGGGTCGGAGTGGCGGCCTTCCACGATCGCGTAGGCCTCCGCGGAAAGTTTCGTCATGAGGCCTCGCTGCTATGCTCGGACAGGATTCGGAGAGCCCCGGTCAGCGGCACGCGCAGCCAGTCGGGCCGGTACGCCAGCTCGTATTCGATCTCGTAGAATGCCTTTTCGAGCAGGAAGAAATCCAGCATCCGTCGTGCGGCAGGCGGATCGGCCGGCCACAAATGCCGGTGGGTCATGGTCTCGCGATAGGCGCCGAGAAATGCGGCGGCCGCGCGGTCGCGCCATTCCGCCAGGGCCGCGCCGAGCCTGCCCTGTTCGTCGGGCGCCACTTTCATCGCGCGCTCCAGTGCCGCGGTGGCCGAGTAGTCGATCGAACGGATCAGGCCGGCGACGTCGCGCGCCGCCGGCGCCTTGCGCCGCCTTTCGTCATGCGGCCGGCGCGGTTCGCCCTCGAAGTCGATAATGAAGATGTCGTCCTTGACGATCAGCAACTGGCCGAGATGGAAATCGCCGTGGTGGCGGATGTTCAGGCTGTCGATGTCCGGTGGAAGCAGCGCGTCCAGGCGATCAAGCAGGGCGGTCCGCGCGGCCAGCACCTGATCGATGAGCTGGCGATCGGCTTCCCTGAAACTGTCGCGCCGCTGCTTGAGCGTGTCGAACACGCGCTCGGCGCGGCTCGCGACCTCGTCGACCCGGCGCTTGACGTCGCCGGGCGTGATCGGCTCCGGCGCAAAATCGGCGACGTCGTCGCCGCTCGCGAACGCGAGATGCATTTCGGCGACCCGCCTTCCGGTCTGCGACATATAGCGCAGATATGGAACCTGTTCCTCGCTCTCGCCGGGATGCTCGCTCTTCGCCAGCAGACGCTGTTCATCGACGAAGCGATCCAGATAGGCCGAGGTCACGGTCCAGCCGTCACCCTGGTTCTCGACAAAGGCATGCACGACTGCGATCGCGCTCTTGCTCTTGTTGTCACCTTCGACCAGTTCGACGCTGCCGAGCAGCGCCGGCGTGTTGGCAAAGCCCGCGACTTCGGTCAGGAAGCGGCCGATCTCGATCTCGGGATTGATGCCGGCTTCGAGCTTGCGATACACTTTGACCACATAGTCGTTGTCGACCAGCGCGGTGCTGTTGGACTGTTCGGTTTCGACGGCGCGGATGTGATTGGGTTGCCGGATCGGCTTGTCGGCAAACCGGCTGGTCGGCCTGAATTCAAGCCGCAGATCGTTTTCCTCGACGGTCAGGGATTCGCGCAGGTTGCGCAGCAACAGCGCGATGAAGATCTGGTCGGTGGCGACGTCGAGCAGGGTGCCTTCGCGCGCACCCTGGCGTACCGCGGCGAAGGCGCGGGGGTTGTAGCGCTCGCGGTCGAACCGCATCCATTCGATCTGCATCGGCAGCACGTGGCGCGTGGTGACGCCGCGCTGGGTGGTCTCGAAAAATGCCAGCCACGGCCGGTTGTCGCCGATGTCGCAGAACGGGATCGCCGAGGTCAGGGTGGGTTGAATGGCCTTGGCCGAACGCTCCGGATACCAGCGCGTGCGCGACAGATAGCCGGGCAGCACATCGCGTTCGAACACGCCCCTGGTACGCGCCAGCGATACCCAGGTGGCGCCGACCGGCACGACCAGGGTCTCGAACTCGGGAACCACCGAGGGTGCGACGTATTCCGACTTGTCGGGCTCCCGAAGCTCGAACCAGTAGAAGCCGTACGGCGCCAGCGTAATCATGTAGGGCAGTTCGCCGATCGCCGGAAAACGGGTGCGCCCGAGCATCTCCAGCGGGATGCGATCCTTCCACGCCAGCAGGTCGAGCTCGGTCGCCTGCGCCGAGCGCGACAGATTGGCGACGCAGAGGATCACCTGGTCGCCATATTGCCGGACATAGGCCAGCACGCAGCGGTTGGCCGGACGGATGAAGGCCATGGTGCCGCGGCCGAACGCCAGGGTCGACTTCCGCACCGAGATCAGCCGCTTGGTCGCGCTGAGCAGCGACGACAGGCTGCGCGATTGCGCCTCGACATTGACCGCCTCGTAGCCATAGACCGGATCCATGATGGTCGGGGCGTAGAGCCGGGCCGGGTCGGCGCGGGAGAAGCCGCCATTGCGGTCCGGCGTCCACTGCATCGGCGTGCGCACGCCGTTGCGGTCGCCGAGATAGATGTTGTCGCCCATGCCGATCTCGTCGCCATAATAGATGATCGGCGTACCGGGGAATGACAGCAGCAGCGAGTTCATCAGCTCGATCTTGCGGCGGTCGTTGTCCATCAGCGGCGCGAGGCGGCGGCGGATGCCGACATTGATGCGCGCGCGGGGGTCGTTGGCGTAGGTCGACCACAAATAATCGCGTTCGACGTCGGTGACCATTTCAAGCGTCAGTTCGTCATGGTTGCGCAGAAACAGCGCCCACTGGCAGGTGCTCGGGATATCCGGCGTCTGGCGCAGGATGTCGGTGATCGGAAACCGGTCCTCCTGCGCGATCGCCATGTAGATCCGCGGCATCAGCGGGAAATGATAGGCCATGTGGCATTCGTCGCCGCGGCCGAAATACTCCTGGACGTCCTCCGGCCATTGATTGGCCTCTGCCAGCAGCACCTTGCCCCTTGCATAGGCATCGAGCTCGGCGCGCAGCCGCTTGATGACGGCGTGCGTCTCCGGCAGGTTCTCGTTGTTGGTGCCGTCGCGCTCGCACAGATAGGGAATGGCATCGAGCCGGAACCCGTCGACGCCGGCGTCGAGCCAGCGCTTCATGACCTGGATAAGCGCGCTGACGACCCGCGGATTGTCGAAATTGAGATCGGGCTGGTGCGAGAAGAAGCGGTGCCAGTAGAACTGGCCGGCTTCCGGGTCCCAGGTCCAGTTCGATTTCTCGGTATCGGTGAAGATGATCCGCGTACCCAGATATTTCTGGTCGGTATCGCTCCACACATACCAGTTGCGCGCGCTCGATTTCGGATCGCTGCGGCGGGCGCGCTTGAACCAGTCGTGCTGGTCGGAGGTATGATTGATCACCAGCTCGGTGATGACGCGCAGGCCGCGCCGCTTGGCCTCGACGATGAAGCGCCGGAAATCCTTCATCGTGCCGAAATCGCGATTGATGTCGCCATAGTCGGCGATGTCGTAGCCGTCGTCCCGGCCGGGCGAGGGGTAGAATGGCAACAGCCACAGCACGGTGACGCCAAGCTCCTGCAGGTAGCCGAGCTTTTCGGTCAGTCCGGCAAAATCGCCGATCCCGTCATTGTTGCTGTCGGCGAAGGCCTTGACGTGGAGCTGATAGATAATGGCGTCCTTGTACCAGAGCTCGTCGCCGGTGTCGTTGGACGGCAATTCCTTGGCACCGATGGAGGACATCACGTTCATGGCGGTGCTCACGCCAGACAGCGGAACAGCAATGCGGGATCCCGTGCCGGATCGATCCGCAGCCGAATGCCGCCCCACTCGACGGGGTAGCGTTCGCCGGTCATCAGATTCTCGACCGCGGCGACGTTGCGGCGGTCGCCGGGCAGACCGACCTGGACGTCGCCGAGCGGAAACCAGAATTCGTGCGGATCGCGCGTCAGCGCGATCGCCACGGCGACGCTGTTGGTCTGATTGACCGATTCCTTGACGAAGGCGATGACGTTGCCGTCTTCGATCGCAATGAAGTGCAACTGGCTGGTTTGCTGCAGCGCCGCGTTTTCGCGGCGGACGCGGTTGAGCTCGCGGATATAGGGCTTGATGTTGTCAGGCCTGTCCCAGTCGCGCACCTTGATTTCGTATTTTTCGGAATCCAGATATTCCTCCCGGCCCGGAATCGGGTCGTGCTCCAGCAATTCGAAGCCATTATAGATGCCGTAGCTGCCCGACAGCGTGGCGGCGAGCGCGACACGGGACTTGAACATCCAGCTCTCGCCGCTTTGCAGGTGAAAAGGCAGGATGTCGGGTGTGTTGACGAAAAAGTTCGGACGATAGAAATCTCGCTCCGGATAGGCGGTGAGCTCGGTGAGATACTGCTCCAGCTCCCATTTCTGGGTCCGCCAGGTGAAGTAGGTATAGGATTGGGTGAAGCCGAGCTTGGCAAGCCCCTTCATCAGTTTCGGCCGCGTGAACGCTTCGGCGAGGAAGATCACGCCGGGATGGCGAAGCTGGACCTCCCGGATCAGCCATTCCCAGAACGGAAACGGCTTGGTGTGGGGGTTGTCGACCCGGAAGATCTTCACGCCCTGCTCGACCCAGAACAGCACGACGTCGCGTAGCGCGTTCCACAGCGCGCCGGCATCCTCGGATGAGAAGTCGGGGTTGACGATGTCCTCATATTTCTTCGGTGGGTTCTCGGCATAGCGCATCGAGCCGTCGGGCCGCCGCCTGAACCATTGCGGATGCTGTGTGAGCCAGGGATGATCCGGCGAGCACTGCACAGCAAAATCGAGCGCGACTTCCATCTCCAACGCCCTGCAGGCCGCGACGAACTCGCGGAAATCCTCCAGCGTGCCCAGTTCCGGATGCACCGTATCGTGGCCGCCTTCGGCGGCGCCGATGGCATATAGGCTTCCCGGATCGCCCTCCGCCGCCGTCACGGCGTTGTTGCGGCCCTTGCGGTTGGTGTGGCCGATCGGGTGGATCGGAGTCAGATACACCACGTCAAACCCCATCGCCGCAATGTCGGGCAGGCGCGCGATGCAATCCTTGAAGGTACCATGCTGGCCAGGCGTCTTGCCCTGGCTGCGCGGTACCATCTCGTACCACGCGCCGTTTCTCGCCCGCGGCCGGTCCGCCACCAATGGAAACAAGGGCGACCGCGTCAGGTCGTGCCGCAACTGGCTCTCGGCCATGGCGTCCTTCAGTTCGTCGGTCAATAGCGGTGCGGCTTCGCCGGTCTGCAGAAATTCCTCGCATTGGCGCAAGATCACCGCCGCGGCGGCGTGGCCGCCGGACTGCGCCTTGGTCAGCATGCCCGCGCCCTCGATCGCATCGAGGCTGAGGTCGGCGCCGGCCTTCTGCTTGAGCTCGAAGCCGTGCCGCCAGGTGGCGAACTCGTCGGTCCAGGCTTCGATCGCGTAGACATACCGGCCCGGCTGGTCCGGCACGAACCATCCGACCCAGCGCTCATTGCTGTGATGGCTCATGGCCGCACGCTGCCACTCGCGATCCTGTTCGCGACGCCAGATCAGGGCCGCGCCGATCACATCATGGCCATCGCGATAGACGTCCGCCCACACTTCGACCCGCTCGCCGACGATACGCTTGACGGGAAAGCGACCGCCATCGATCAGCGGATAGACATCTTCGATATGGAATGGGCCGCCGGCAGCGGCACTCGCGACGATCTGGGCTGTTCTATTCACGGTGATGCCATCGACATGGAGAACGCGCCCCGTTTCGTTTGCGGGAAAGGGACGCTCCGTACATATATACAAAGCCGCTCGTTAGGTATTGGTTCCCGGGGAACGGCGGAGGCGAAGTAGCGTTAATCAGTGCTATCCTCTTCCTACATTTAGAGAATTTTGCGACGCTCGGTGGAATTGTCGCGTGCAAGCAGCGTGCCGGATGGACCTTTTTACCAAAGCCAGAGAACTGGGAATTGACACCGAATTTGTGGACGGGCAGGGCCGTCGGCATGTCACCGATGCGGCCGCGCTGAAAATCATCCTCGGTGCCCTGCCGGCCGAAACGCCGCGCCGGATTCTCGGCCAGGCGGTCGTGGTTCGATCGGGCCGGCCGGCGCGGACCGAACTGGGGCACGCGGCTGGGCTTCCGGTGCGCTGGAAAATCGTGGCCGGCCCTGAGCTTATCGCGGAAGGGGAGGCGGGCGACCGCCTCATCGCATGGCCGGACAACCTGCCGGGCGGCTGCTACCGGCTGCACCTCGCCGACGCCGGTGGCTCAACCGAACAGGTACCGTTGATCGTGGCCCCGCCGCGGGCGTACGGGGGTGGTTTCGACCGCTGCTGGCTGCTTGCGGTTCAGCTCTACGGCGTCCGCTCGGCGCGCAATTGGGGAATTGGCGATTTCACCGACCTCAAGGAGCTGATCGAACTGGCGGGCCATTTGGGAGCCGATGGGGTCGGCCTCAATCCGCTCCACGCGCTGTTCGATGACCGTCCCGGCGGCTGTAGCCCCTATTCGCCGAACAGCCGGCTGTTTCTGAACGCGCTCTACATCGATGTCGGAACGCTGCCGGGCGGTACCCCCGGAGATACCGGCAGCATCGACCGGCTGCGGGCGGGTGATATCGTGGATTATGCTGCGGTCACCAGGCAAAAATGGCGGGCGCTGCGGGCGGCTTTCAAGACCTTCAGGGCCGAACCGGCCGCCGGGCGGCGGCGGGATTTCGCGAAATTTCGCGCCGAACGCGAAGCGCTGCTGGCGCGTTTCGCCTGTTTCGAGGTGCTGCGACACAAATTCAACAAGCCGTGGTGGGAATGGCCGGAACCGTGGCGGCAGCCCAGCGACGCCGCATGCGCCTCGCTGCGCAAGGGCCCCGACGCGGCCGAGATCGAGTTCGTCGAGTTCGTGCAATGGATCGCCGACCGGCAATTGCTGGCGTGCCGGGATCTCGCCCGCAAGCGCGGCCTGAAGGTCGGCCTCTATCTCGACGTCGCCGTCGGCGTGCAGTCCGATGGTTTCGATGCCTGGAACGAGCAGGTCGCGATCTCGCGCCATCTCGCGGTCGGCGCGCCGCCGGACCCGTTGAATACCTCGGGTCAGAACTGGGGGCTGGCGGGGTTCAACGCCGCCGGCCTGGAGATTTCCTCGTTCGAGCCGTATCGCGCGATGCTGCGGGCTTCGATGCGTTACGCCGGTGCGATCCGGCTCGACCATGTGCTTGGCCTGAAGCGGCTTTATCTCGTGCCGCATGGATTTGCCGCCAACAACGGCGTCTATGTGCGGATGCCGTTCGAGGCGCTGCTGGCAGCGACCGCGCAGGAAAGCGTGGCGCATCGCTGCGTGGTGATCGGCGAAGACCTCGGCACCGTGCCGGAAGGATTCCGCGAACAGATCGCCGACTGGGGCATCTGGTCATATCAGGTGATGATGTTCGAGCGCGACGACCATGGCCGGTTCCGGGGCGTCGACCATTACACGCCGAACGCGCTGGTCACCTTCAACACCCATGATCTCTCGACCTATGCCGGCTGGCGTGGCTTCAGCGATCTCGCGCTGAAACGTTCGCTCGGGATCGATCCCGGGGAAAGCGATGACGCACGCTGGCACGCGCTTGCCATGCTGACCGATGTGCTGCGCCACCATGCCATCGACCGTGACGATCTGTACGCGGTGGCGGGATTTCTGGCGCGGACCAAATCCCGCCTGCTGGCGATCTCGCTCGAGGACCTGCTCGGCGTGATCGACCAGCCCAACATTCCCGGCACCGTCGACGAGCATCCGAACTGGCGGCGACGCCTGCCGCTGGCGATCGGCGCGATTGCCGCGGCGATCGACGTGGCCGCCCTCAAACATGCGACTGGCGAGCGAACGCGAGTGAGCAACCACGCCTAGAATCGGAGCTGTCTTGCCTGGCAAAATCGAAGACTATGGATTGATCGGCGATTGCGAAACCGCGGCATTGGTCGGCCGCGACGGCTCGATCGACTGGCTGTGCTGGCCCGCGTTCGATTCCGATGCGTGTTTTGCAGGCTTGCTGGGCACACCCAGGCAGGGCCGATGGCAGATCGCACCGGCGCAGGATGTAAAGCAAACCTCGCGCCGGTACTGGGACAATACGCTGATCCTGGAGACGCGATTTGAAACGGCAAGCGGAACCGTCGCGGTGATCGACTTCATGCCGCCGCGCGGCAACGCGTCCGATGTCGTGAGGCTGGTGCGCGGCGTGAGCGGACGGGTGAAGCTGCGGATGGAGCTCGTGATCCGCTTTGGATTCGGCGTCGACATTCCCTGGGTGAAGAAGAGCGAGGATGGCTCGGGACTGCTCGCGATTTGCGGACCGGACATGACCGTGCTGCGAACACCGGTCGAGACCCGCGGCGAGGACATGACCACGATAGCCGACTTCGAGGTGGGCGAGGGCGAGACGGTTCCGTTTGTGCTCACCTACGGGCCGTCGCATCTGGCGGTGCCCGGGCCGATCAATCCGGCGCAGGCGCTGCAGGAAACCGAGGATTTCTGGATCGAATGGTGCAGCCGTTGCAGCTATGACGGCGAGAGCCGCGATCTGGTGATGCGCTCGCTGATCACGCTGAAGGCGCTGACCTATGCGCCGACCGGCGGCATCGTCGCGGCGCCGACCACGTCGCTGCCGGAAAAGCTCGGCGGCGCCCGAAACTGGGATTATCGCTTCTGCTGGCTGCGCGACGCCACCTTCACGCTGCTGGCGCTGATGAACTCGGGCTATACCGAGGAAGCGTCGTGCTGGCACGATTGGCTGCGGCGCGCGGTGGCGGGGGCGCCGGCCAGCATGCAGATCATGTACGGCATCATGGGCCGGCGCCGCCTGCTCGAATGGGAGGCGGGCTGGCTGCCCGGTTACGAGGGCGCGCAGCCGGTCCGGATCGGCAATGCCGCGCATGCCCAGTTGCAGCTCGACGTCTACGGCGAATTGATCGACGCATTTCATCAGTCGCGGGTGGCCAAGTTGAAGCTGGATGACGGAACCTGGGACCTCGAATGCAAGGTGCTCGAACATCTGGCGGAAGTATGGGACCAGCCGGACAACGGCATCTGGGAGCGGCGCGGCGATGGCGCGCATTATGTGTCGTCGAAGGTCATGACATGGGTCGCGTTCGATCGCGCCGTCAAGAGCGCGGAAATGTTCGGATTCGAGGCGCCGCTCGATCGGTGGTGCCAGTTGCGCGATACCATCCATCGCGATGTCTGCGAAAACGGCTTTGACCGCGAGATGAATGCGTTTGTCCAATCCTACGGCTCGCGACTGCTCGATGCCAGCATCCTGCTGCTGCCGTCGGTGGGCTTCCTGCCGGCTTCCGATCCGCGCGTTCGCGGCACGCTCGAGGCGATCGAGAAATACCTGATGCGCGACGGCTTCGTGCTGCGGCACGATCCGCGCGAGCTCCCCGGACAGACCGATCGAGAGCAGCCGATCGAGGGCGCATTTCTCGCCTGCAGCCTCTGGCTCGCCGACGCCTATGTGCTGTCGGGCGAGATCGCCCGGGCGCAGGTGCTGTTCGACCGGGTGGTTGCGGTGGCCAACGATCTCGGCCTGCTGGCCGAGGAGTACGATTCCGGCGAACGGCGCCAGACCGGCAATTTCCCGCAGGCGCTGACCCACATCGCGCTGATCAACACCGCCCACAATCTCAGCGACGCCATGGGTGCGAAGGACAAGCCGGTGATGCAGCGCTCGAAGTAGCCGGAGCCGTCATTCCGGGATGGTGCGTAGCACCAGACCTCAGATGCGCAATGGCGCATCGGGGAATATCGAGATTCCGGGTTCGATGCCTTCGCATCGCCCCGGAATGACAGCAAACGATGGATTGCTTCGCGGAGCTTGTCATCGGCGCGCATCCGCGCGACCCGTTGGCGCGCGATCACACCGCCGCGTTGTGCTTCAGGATCATTTCGATCGCGCCGGCAAATCCCTCGTCTGCGTTCGACGCCGTGACATCGGTCGCGTGCTGCTTGATCTCGTCGGTGGCGTTGCCCATCGCGATCGACATGCCGCTGACCCGGAACATCGCGACATCGTTATGCATGTCGCCGATGGTCGCAACCGCGTCGGTCGGAATTGCCAGCCGCTTCGCCATCGCCTGCACGAAGGTGCCCTTGTCCAGGCCGGGCGGGGTGATGTCGAGATAGTAGCTCTGCGATCGGACCGCCGTGGCTTGCGTCCCCAGCGCCTCCCGGGTCGCGGCCTCGCAAGCCTGCAGCAGCGCCGCATCGGCGCTCGAGCCGACGATCTTGCAGGCCGCCGACAGATACGGCGTGAAATCGTCCACGATGGTCGGATCGGCCCGGATGGTGCGCTGTTCAAAGCCGACATATTTGCCCTGGCCATTGCCGGCAAGCCATTGATCGCTGGTGAACAGCCAGATATCGACGCCGAACCGGGTCAGGATGTCGAGGCTGCGTTGCGCCGCGGCGGCGGGAATCAGATGCTGCTCGACCGGGTTCATCTGCGGGTCGCAGATCGAGCTGCCGTTGAATGGCCCGACCGGCAGTTTGATCTGGAGCGGCTCGATCAGAAACCGCATGCCGATGGCCGGGCGGCTCGAGGTGATGGTGAAGCCGACCCCGCTGTCCTCCAGCCGTCGCGCCGCGCGAATGGCAGGCTCGGTCAGGATCTTGTCTTTGGTCAGCAGTGTGCCGTCGACATCGGAGACGACGAGAGCGATCCGGGTCATCGGCGGTTCCTGCCGTTCGAGGCGTGACTCGCCGGAGCGAGCTTGAGCTGGCGGACGATGTCGTCAACGATGGCCTCGACCGGCGCGTCGATCGAGACCGTCACCGCGTTCTCGCCCGGCTGCGGCGGCTCCAGCGTCTTGAACTGGCTGGCCAGCAGGTCCGGCGGCATGAAATGATGCTTGCGGCGCGCCAGCCGCTCGGCGATCAGTGCTTGCGTGCCCTCGAGATAGACGATGCGGACGTCGTTGCGGCCATGCACCAGAATGTCGCGATAGGCGCGCTTCAGCGCGGAGCAGGCGATAACCGCATGTTCACCGGCGCCGCACGCCCGGTCGATCTCGGCGGCGATCGCCTGCAGCCAGGGCCAGCGGTCCTGGTCGGTGAGGGGATGGCCGGCGCTCATCTTGGCGACGTTGCCCGGCGGATGAAACCTGTCGCCATCCTCGTATTTCCAGCCGATGCGTTCGGCCAATTTGTCGGCGATGGTGCTCTTGCCCGAGCCGGATACGCCCATCACCACCAGCGCGCACGGAATCACGCTTGCTGCTTCAGGCACGAAAGTTCTCCGGAAGCGCGGCCTGATCGACCAGCCAGATGGTTTCGCCCGCGGAGCGCGCGCGGGCGGCGGGCAGGTCTTCGCCGTCAAACACCCGGGTCAGGATCGCGCGTTTGCCGGCCCCGCTCGCTTCGAACAGCATCTCGCGGCAGGAGCCGAGCGCCGGCAAGGTCAGCGTGATCCGCGGTACGAACGGCTCGACATGGGCCTCGGGTACGTCGACCACCCAGCGCGTGGTCTCTTCGGCGGCGGGATAACCCGGAAACAGCGAGGCGGTATGACCGTCGGGTCCGACCCCGAGCAACACGAGGTCGAACAGCGGCCGCGCCGGATCGAGCCGCTCCGCGCCATAGTACGATTGCAGTTCGCTCTGGTAGCGGCGGGCGGCCGCGCTGGCGTCGACGCCCTCGGTCGCCATCGGATGAATGTTGGCGGCCGGCGCGCAGCGGTCGAGAAAGGTCCGCCGGGCCATTGCCATATTGTTCAGCGGATCGTCCGCCGGGACAAAGCGTTCGTCGCCGATGAACCAGTGCACGCGGTCCCAGGGGATCTGGCTGCGATAGGCGTCTGTTGCGAGCAATTCGAACAGTTGCTTCGGGCTCGACCCGCCGGCGAGGCAGATCGCGACGCGCGCGCCATTGGCGACGATCCGCGCCAGGACATGATCCGCGGCCGTGCGCGCCAGCGCGGCCGCATCGGGAGCCGCGATTACCTTGATATCCGCCCGCTGCTGATTGGCCGCCATGCTAACCGAGCCTTCGCCAGCGCCGGCCGTCGCGCGCCAGCAGCGCGTCGGCCTCGGCGGGACCCTCGCTGCCGGCCGGATAGCGCTCGAGCCCGTTGGCGCCGGCCTTTTTCCACGCATCGAGGAACGGCTGCACCGCCTGCCAGCCGGCCTCGACGCTGTCGGCGCGCTGAAACAGGATGTTGTCGCCGATCATGCAGTCGTAGATCAGCGTCTCATAGCCGGTGCTCGGCTCGGCCTTGAAGTAATCCTTGTAGCGGAATTTCATCTCGACGCCGTCGATCGAAATCGTCGGACCCGGCACCTTGGTGTTGAACTGCAGCGTGATGCCTTCGGTCGGTTCGATGCTGATGACAAGATAGTTCTGCGACAGCCGGTCCACCGGCGTGTCGCGGAACATCGCGAACGGCGCCTGCTTGAACTTGATCGCGACCTCGGTGCGCTTGACGCCGAGCGCCTTGCCGGTGCGCAGGTAAAACGGAACGCCGGCCCAGCGCCAGTTGTCGATGGTCAGTTTCAGCGCGGCATAGGTTTCGGTGGTGCTGGCGGGCTTGACATCCTCGGTCTTGCGGTAGTCCTCGACCTCGGTATCGCCGACCTTGCCGCCCAGATACTGGCCGCGCACGGAATTCTGCCGCGCATCGGCTTCGCTCTGGGTCTGGATCGCCGCCAGCACCTCGGCCTTTTCCGAGCGCACCGCATGGGCGTCAAACCGGGCCGGCGGCTCCATCGCCACCAGCGACAACAACTGGAACAGATGGTTCGGCACCATGTCGCGCAGGGCGCCGGTGACGTCATAGAAGCTGCCGCGGTGACCGACGCCGAGCTTCTCGTCGACCGTGATCTGGACGTGATCGATGTGATTGCGATTCCAGATCGGCTCGAACATGCCGTTGGCGAAGCGCAGCACCAGGATGTTCTGCACGGTCTCCTTGCCGAGGTAATGATCGATACGGTAGATCTGGTGCTCGTCGACGATCTTCAGCAGTTCGCCGTTGAGCGCCCGGGCCGAGGCGAGGTCGGTTCCGAACGGCTTTTCCACCACCAGCCGCCGCCAGGCGCCGTTGGCCTCGCGCAGCAGGCCGGTGCGGCCGAGTTCACGGCTGATCGGCGCAAACGCATTCGGCGGCGTCGCCAGGTAGAACAGCCGGTTGCCGCCGGTGTTGCGGGCGGCTTCCAGCTTTTCAAGCTGCGCGCGCATCTTGTCGAAGGAGTCCGGCTCTTGCGGATCTGCGGCAATGCAGGTCACGCATTCCAGCAATCGTCTGGCGATGGCTTCGTCGACGCGGCGGGTCGCAAATTGCTGCAGACCCTTCATCAGGCTGTCGCGCATCGCATCGTTCGACATCGCCTTGCGGGCGACGCCGACCACGCAGAACTTGTCGGGCAACAGGCCGCCCGCCGCGAGGTTATAGAGCGCAGGGATCACCAGCCGATGGGTCAGGTCGCCGGTGGCGCCGAAGATGACGAAGCAGCAGGGATCGGGTTTCTTCTGGTTTGCAGCGGCCTCGGTCACGAACGGCCGCCCTTTGGCTTGCCCATCTCGGGCGCGGCCTGTCGCGGCGGCGCCGGATGCTGTTGCGGCTCCTTGTGGCCGCCGAAGCCGTCGCGCATGGCGGAAAGGATCTTCTCGGCGAAGGTATGCTGTCGGCGCGAGCGAAAGCGCGCATACAGCGCCGCGGTCAGCACCTCGGCCGGCACCGCCTCGTCGATGGCGGCGTTGACGGTCCAGCGGCCTTCGCCGGAATCCTCGACAAAGCCGGAGTAATTGTCGAGCGTGTCGTTCCTGGCGAGCGCGGAAGCCGTGAGATCGAGCAGCCATGACGGGATCACGCTGCCGCGCCGCCACACCTCGGCAATATCGGCAATGTCGAGATCGAAGCGGTGCTCCGGCGGCAGCGCATCGATATTGGCGTTCTTCAGGATATCGAACCCTTCGGCATAGGCCTGCATCAGTCCGTATTCGATGCCGTTGTGAACCATCTTGACGAAATGGCCGGCGCCGACCGGACCGGCGTGAATATAGCCCTGTTCGATCCTGGCGTCGCGGCCCTCGCGGCCTTTGGTGCGCTCGATGTCGCCGATGCCCGGCGCCAGCGTCGAGAAGATCGGATCGAGGCGATCGACCACCGCCTTGTCGCCGCCGATCATCATGCAATAACCGCGGTCGATGCCCCAGACGCCGCCCGAGGTGCCGACATCGAGATAGTGGATGCCGCGCTGCTTCAGGGTCTGGCCGCGGCGGACGTCGTCCTGCCAGAAGGTATTGCCGCCATCGATGATGACGTCGCCCTGCTGCATCAGTTTCGACAGCGCCTCGATGGTCGCTTCCGTGATCTTGCCCGCCGGCAGCATCACCCAGGCGGTTCGCGGTTTCTCGAGCTTGCCGACGAATTCCTCCAGCGCAGCGGTGCCGACCGCGCCGTCGGCGCCGATCGCGGCGACGGCCTTCGGGTCCTTGTCGTAGACCACCGCGGTGTGGCCGTGCTTCATCAGGCGGCGGACGATGTTGCCGCCCATCCGGCCGAGGCCGATCATGCCGAGTTGCATTTTCCAGTACCCTTAGTTCAGAGCTTCGCTGATCGCGCGATCGAGCATCGTCAGTCCGGATGCGAGATCGCCCTTGAGATGGACGCGGAGCGCACGCCGGCCGCGTTCGGTCAGCACGCCGAAATCGCCGCGGGCCTGGGCGGCCTTGATCACGCCAAAGCTCGCCTTCTGGCCCGGCACCGCAAGATCCCGCGCGTCATCGGCGGTGATCTGCAGGAACACCCCGCTGTCGGGGCCGCCTTTGTAGGCCTGTCCGGTGGAATGCAGGAAGCGGGGGCCGAATTCGGCGCAGGTCGCGACATGGCGCTTGTCGCGCACCTCGAGCCGCATCTGCTGCAGGCTGTCGATATGGGCGGCGTTGCGCTCGATATAGGCGAGCAGCGCCACGTAGTCGTCGGCCCTGGCCCGCGCCAGATGGGCCTTCAGCCAGGAGCCGAGATCGCCGTCGGCACCCGCCTTGCGCAACGCCGCCGCATTGGTGTCGTCGGTATAGATATCGACCGTGGCGGTCGAAACCACCGGCTGTTCGCGGGGCAGCGACCCTGTCTTCTCGAATGCCGCGGTCAGTTCCCGGGTCTTGATCTTGGCGGCCTCGACGTCGGGCTGGTTGAAGGGATTGATGCCGAGCACCGAGCCCGCGACGGCAACCGCCATCTCGAAGCGGAAGAACTCCTGGCCGATATGCTCGATCGATTTCATGACAATGCGGACGACCGGATGTCCGGCCCGCTCCAGTGCGGCGAGCTTGCCGTCATGGGCGGCGTCGCTTTCGCCTTCGGTGCGGATATCGATGAAGAAGCGGTCGTTGCCGTACGAGGCGACGTCTCCCAGCGTCTCGCCGTCGATCGGGATCAGCCCCTTGCCGTCCTTGCCGGTGGATTCGGCGATCAGTTGTTCGGCCCAGGCGCCGAAATCGGCGATCCTGTTCGAGGAAAGGATGGTCACCTTGTCGCGGCCCTCGAGGCCGGCGAGGCCCATGGCAAGGCCGAGCTGCACGCCCGGATTTTCCTGCGGCGGCACATCGGGCCCGCAGGAGCGCACCATCGCCAGCGTATGGGTCAACAGGGTACCGAGGTCGATGCCCGCGGCGGCACCCGGCACGAGACCGAACGGCGACAGCACCGAGTAGCGGCCGCCGATGGCGGGATCGCCGTAAAAAGTGCGGGCGAAGCCCTGCTTCTTCGCAAGCTTTTGCAGCGACGAGCCGGGGTCGGTCACGGCGATGAAGCGATGGCCGGCCTTCTCCGCGCCGATCGTCTCCGACACCCGTTCGAAGAAATAGTCCTTCATCACGTTCGGTTCGGTGGTGCCGCCGGACTTGCTGGAGACGATGAACAGGGTGTCGGCGAGGTTGATCGAGGCCTGCATGGTGCGGACCTGGGCCGGATCGGTCGAGTCCAGTACGTGCAGTTTCGGGAATCCGGGTTGCTTGTCGAAGGTCTGCGCCAGCACCTCGGGACCGAGGCTCGATCCGCCCATCCCGAGCACCACCGCGTCGGTAAAGTGCTGTCCCTTGACCCGGTGGGCGAAGTCCTCGTAATCGGCGATATCCGCGGCGGCGGCGCTGTTCAGCCAGCCGAGCCATTTGTTCTCGTCGTCCCCGGTCCAGACCGATTTGTCGTGTTGCCAGAGCCGGCGTATCTTGCCCGCCGCGCGCCACTCCTCGGTGCTCGCGTCGACCGCCTTGCCGAGCTTGCCGCCGAGTGACAGTTGCTGCCGGTCGATGCCGCCGCCGAGCACCGCCGCGCGCTTGTGCGCCACCGCGCCGTACAGTTTGTCGGCGGCGTCGGCGAACAGTTTCACGCCGTCCTTGACCAGATCGGCGGTGATGGCATCGAGCGAGATGCCGGATTGCTCGAGCGCGGCCAGCACGCGCCTTGCATCCTCGACATTTTCCTCCAGACTGTCGCGCAGCCTGCCATGATCGCGGAAGGCGTCGAGCGTGGCCGGCGGCACGGTATTGACGGTGTTGGGACCGATCAGCTCCTCGACATAGAGTACGTCGCTATAGTCCTTGTTCTTGGTGCCGGTGGAGGCCCACAGCAATCGCTGCGGCCGTGCGCCCCTGGCCGCGAGCCTGTCCCAGCGCGGGCCGGAAAACAGCCGCTTGTATTCCTGATAGGCGAGCTTGGCGTTGGCGATCGCCACCTTGCCCTTCAGCGCGGCCAGCCGTTCCTTCTCGCTCGGGTCATTGGCCTTTGCGATCCGCTCATCGAGCTGCTTGTCCACGGCGCTGTCGATGCGGCTGACGAAAAAGCTTGCGACGCTCGCGACATGGGAAGGGTCGCCGCCGCTCGCGACATATTTTTCCAGCCCGGAAAGATAGGCCTCGGCAACCCTGACATAGACCTTTTGCGAAAACAGCAGCGTGATGTTGATGCTGATGCCCTCGGCGATCAGATGCTGGATCGCCGGCAGGCCCTGCGGGGTCGCCGGCACCTTGACCATCAGATTTTTGCGATCGACTTCGTTCCAGAGCCGCTCGGCCTCGGCAATCGAGGCCTTGGTGTCCGTGGCCAGATAGGGCGACACTTCGAGGCTGACGAAGCCGTCATGGCCGTTGAGATGGTCATAGACCGGCCGCAGCACGTCCGCCGCATGCTGGATGTCCTCGATCGCGAGATGTTCGAACAATTCCGCAACCGGGCGATCGCCGCTTTTCAGCGCCTGACCGATCGCGCCGTCATATTCGTCCGAGCTGGCGATCGCCTTTTCGAAGATCGAGGGGTTCGAGGTGACGCCCTTGACGCCGTCGGTATCGATCAGCTTCTTCAAATTGCCCTTGGCGACAAAGCCGCGGGCCAGGAAATCCAGCCAGACGGCCTGGCCGTGACTTTCGAGTGCTTTGACGGGGTTCATGATGCCTGCTTCTGTGCGGGTTGCTCGATGGGCGGCTTTAGGAACTTTTCCGGCGGCCGGAGCTTGTTGACAATGTCCGTGGAAGGTCGCGGTCGTGACAAGGACTTTGACTAGCTTCATATCATAACGCCATTCACATCCTTTCGATCCGAAATGGCGTTTTGGCGGCGATCGTGCCTGGAAATTCCCTCTGGGGCAGGCCTCGTCTGCGCACCCTGCGCGTCGGCAAGATCGCTCCATTCGGTTTTCGATCGCTCCGCCGACCGGGAATGCGGAAGGGGACGCTTGGTGCCTGGCGGAAAGCCGGGGTGTCCGAAATATCCCCAAACGGGTGTGTTTTTACCGGAAAACCTCGCCGGGCGCACCCCCGCCGCGAAGTGCGGAATGTTGCGGTCGGGTTACAACTGGCCAAAAATCATCTCCGTGGCGTCCCTTTCGCCTAACAAATCGGCAATTGCTTGTTTATGATTCGTCTGCTGCCTGCGTCGTGGATTGCGCGATATCCTTCACGGCGTGTCCAATCGCCTCATGTGCTGAGGCTGATTTGTGTTCTGAACCGGGACGATGTTCCGAGTGTTAGATATTTGCAGCGCGTGTCCAGCAGTGCAGCGGAATTGATGAGGAGAAGGCTTCATGTACAACGATTCTCTGTTCAACGCTTTCGCCCGGTCGTTCGAAGCGCGAAGCGAGACCGACATGTCGATGGCGGAATACCTGGAATCGTGTCGAGGCGATCCGATGCGATATGCCAATGCGGCCGAACGGCTGCTGGCCGCGATCGGTGAACCGCAAATGATTGACACGGCCAAGGACCCCCGCCTTGGCCGTATTTTTTTGAACCGGACCATGCGCGTCTATCCGGCCTTCGCCAACTTCCACGGCATGGAGGAAACCATCGAGCGCATCGTCGGATTCTTCCGTCATGCCGCGCAAGGTCTCGAAGAGCGCAAGCAGGTGCTCTATCTGCTGGGACCGGTCGGCGGCGGCAAATCGTCGCTGGCCGAGCGCCTGAAGTCGTTGATGGAAACCAACCCGATCTACGTCCTGAAGGCCGGCGACGAGCTCAGCCCGGTGTTCGAGAGTCCGCTCGGCCTGTTCGATCCGGAACAGCTCGGACCGATGATCGAGGAAAAATACGGCATCCCGCGCCGCCGCCTCAGCGGGTTGATGAGTCCGTGGTGCTACAAGCGCCTCGAGGCGTTCGGTGGCGATATCTCGCGCTTCCGCGTCGCCAAGATCCAGCCGTCGCGGCTGCGCCAGATCGCGATCGCGAAGACCGAGCCCGGCGACGAGAACAACCAGGATATCTCGTCGCTGGTCGGCAAGGTCGACATTCGCAAGCTCGAGACCTTCGCGCAGAACGATCCCGATGCCTACAGCTATTCCGGCGGGCTCAACCGCGCCAACCAGGGCGTGCTCGAATTCGTCGAGATGTTCAAGGCGCCGATCAAGATGCTGCACCCGCTGCTCACGGCGACGCAGGAAGGCAACTACATCGGCACCGAAAATATCGGCGCGATTCCCTTTACCGGGATCATTCTCGCCCATTCCAACGAATCCGAATGGCAGAGCTTCAAGGCCAACAAGAACAACGAAGCCTTCATCGACCGCATCTGCGTCATCAAGGTGCCCTATTGCCTGCGGGTGACCGAGGAGCAGAAGATCTACGAGAAGCTCATTTCGGGGTCCGAGCTTGCCGCCGCGCCCTGCGCGCCGGCGACGCTGGAGACATTGGCGCGCTTCTCCGTGATGTCGCGGCTGCGCAAGCACGAAAACTCGACGGTGTTTGCGAAGATGCGGGTCTATGACGGTGAAAGCCTGAAGGAGTCCGATCCGAAGGCCCGCAGCGTCCAGGAATACAAGGATGCCGCCGGGGTCGACGAAGGCATGGACGGGGTTTCGACCCGCTTCGCCTTCAAGGTGCTGGCTGCGACCTACAACCACGACACCGCCGAGATCGGCGCCGATGCGGTTCACCTGATGTACGCGCTTGAACAGGCGATACGTCGCGAGCAGCTTTCCGACGAGGTCGAGAAGCGCTACCTCGAATTCATCAAGGCGGAGCTGGTGCCGCGCTATGCCGAGTTCATCGGCCATGAGATCCAGAAGGCCTATCTCGAATCCTATTCGGATTACGGTCAGAACCTGTTCGACCGCTATGTGGATTATGCCGACGCCTGGATCGAAGATCAGGACTTCAAGGACCCCGATACCGGCCAGTTGCTCGACCGCGAGCTGCTCAATCAGGAGCTGACCAAGATCGAAAAGCCGGCAGGGATCGCCAATCCGAAGGACTTCCGCAATGAAGTCGTGAAGTTTTCGCTGCGATCGCGGGCCCAGCACGGCGGCAAGAACCCGTCCTGGACCAGTTACGAGAAAATCCGCGAGGTGATCGAAAAGCGGATCTTCTCGCAGGTCGAGGATCTGCTGCCGGTGATCTCGTTCGGCTCGAAGAAGGACGGCGATACCGAAAAGAAACACGGCGAGTTTGTCGCGCGGATGGTTGAGCGCGGCTACACCGAGCGCCAGGTCCGCCGGCTGGTCGAATGGTACATGCGGGTGAAACAAGCCGGCTGAGGGCGGAATCGGAAGTGGCCATGCACATCGTCGATCGGCGCCTCAATCCGGGCAGCAAGAGCCTCGAGAACCGCCAGAGATTCCTGCGCCGCGCCAAGGCGCTGGTGCAGGGCGCGGTGAAGAAATCCTCGCAGGATCGCGACATCAAGGATGTGCTGGAAGGCGGCGAGGTCTCGGTTCCGCTCGACGGCATGAACGAACCGCGCCTTCGCGCCGAAGGCGGCATTCGCGACATGGTGCTTCCCGGCAACAAGAAGTTCATCGAGGGCGACATCCTTCCGCGTTCGGGCGAGGGCAGCGGCAGGGCGTCCGAGCCCGGTGAAGGCGACGGCGAGGATACCTTCCGGTTCGTGCTCAGCCGCGACGAATTCGTCGACCTGTTCCTCGACGATTTGGAATTGCCCGACCTTGCCAAGCGCAAGCTTGCGGAAGCGGAAAGCGAGGGGCTGCGCCGCGCCGGCTATGCCACCTCCGGCTCGCCGGCCAACATCTCGGTCGCCCGGACCGTGCGGCTGGCGATGGCGCGGCGGGTCGCGCTGCGACGGCCGCGGCCGGAGACGATTGCGCAGCTCGAGGCGGAGATGGAGGATTGCGATGAGGCGCGTCGCATCGAGCTGATGGCCGAGATCGATGCCCTGAAGGCAAAACTCCGGCGCATTCCCTTCATTGATCCGATCGACATCCGCTATCGCCGGTTCGAAACCATGCCGAAGCCGGTGGCCCAGGCGGTGATGTTCTGCCTGATGGACGTATCGGGTTCGATGTCCGAGCACATGAAGGATCTCGCCAAGCGCTTCTACATGCTGCTCTACGTGTTCCTGAAGCGACGCTACCGCCATGTCGAGATCGTCTTCATTCGCCATACCGATCGGGCGGAAGAGGTCGACGAGGAGACCTTCTTTCACGGCCCGGCATCCGGCGGCACGCTGGTGTCGAGCGCGCTGCAGGCGATGCACGATATCGTCAGGTCGCGCTTCCGTCCGGCCGACTGGAACATCTACGCCGCCCAGGCCTCCGACGGCGACAATTCCTATTCGGACGGCGACGTGGCGGGACGCCTGCTGACCGAGGCGATCCTGCCGGTCAGCCAGTTCTTCGCCTATCTCGAGGTCGGCGAGGCCGGCGGCAGCCCGTTCGGCATGACCGATTTATCGCTATGGACGCTGTACCAGCGCCTGCGCGCCGATGGCGCGCCGCTGTCGATCCGCAAGGTCAACGACCGCAGCGAGATTTTTCCCGTGTTCCACGATCTGTTTCAACGCCGTGGGAACAGCAGAGAGCCACGTCATGACCATGACAACCGGGCGCTTGTTTGAAGGCGCAGAATGGGATTTCCCGCAACTGCAGCGCATCCACGATGCCTGCGAGGAGATTGCGCGATCCGAACTCGGGCTCGACGTCTATCCCAACCAGATCGAGATCATCACCGCCGAACAGATGCTGGATGCCTACTCGTCCGGAGGCATGCCGCTGTTCTACAAGCATTGGTCATTCGGCAAGCAGTTCGCCTATCAGGAGGCGTTTTACCGCAAGGGTCTGCAGGGCCTTGCCTATGAAATCGTCATCAACAGCTCGCCCTGCATTTCCTATTTGATGGAAGAAAATACCGCGACCATGCAGACCCTGGTGATCGCCCATGCGGCGTTCGGCCACAATCATTTTTTCAAGAACAACTATCTGTTCAGGCAATGGACCGACGCCAACGGAATTCTCGACTATCTCGATTTCGCCAAGAACTACGTCGCGCAATGCGAGGAGCGGCACGGCCGGGTCGAGGTCGAGCGCACGCTCGATGCGGCGCACGCCCTGATGTCGCACGGCATCGACCGCTATCCCGGCAAGAAAAAACACGATCTTCGCGTCGAGGAAAAACGTGCCGGGCAGCGCCGCCTGCACGAGGAGAGCGTGTTCAACGAATTGTGGCGGACCATTCCGGGCGGACAGGTCAAGAGCGAAGCGCTGCTGAACGTGGAACGGCGCCGCAAGCTGCTCGGCCTGCCGCAGGAAAACCTGCTGTATTTCCTCGAAAAGACCGCGCCGCGGCTGCAGCCCTGGCAGCGCGAGCTGCTGCGGATCGTGCGTCACATCGCGCAGTATTTCTATCCGCAAAGTCAGACCAAGGTGATGAACGAAGGCACCGCGACCTACGTGCATTACCGCATCATGAACAGGCTGCACGAGCAGGGCCGCATCAGCGACGGCAACTTTCTCGAATTCCTGCAGTCGCACACCAATGTGGTGTTCCAGCCGGATTTCGACGACCGGCGCTTTTCCGGCTTCAACCCCTACGCGCTCGGCTTCGCGATGATGCAGGACATCGAGCGGATCGTTTCCACTCCCGACGACGAGGATCGCGAGTGGTTTCCGGACATCGCCGGGAAAGGCGAGGCGATGCCGGTGCTGCGCGACATCTGGGCCAATTATCGCGACGAAAGCTTCATCAGCCAGTTCCTCAGCCCGCGGCTGATGCGGCACCTGCGAATGTTTCATCTGCACGACGATCCGGCGGAAGCGGCGGGCATCAGGGTCGATGCGATTCACGACGGCCGCGGCTATCGCCGCGTTCGGCGCGAACTGGCCCGGCAATACGACGTCGGAGTCATCGATCCCAACATCGAAGTGGTCGACGTCGATCTTGCCGGCGACCGCCGCCTGATGCTGCGCCATGCCGTCGCAAGGGGCGCCCAGTTGAACGAGGCGGACGCCAGGCGCGTGCTGCAGCACCTCGCCGATCTCTGGAGCTACGACGTCTCGCTCACCGAAGTCGATGCCGCCGACAACGTCCTGAAGGAATATCTGCTGAGCCCGCGCGCGCTGGCGGCGGCGGCGTAGGCGTAGGTCATCGTTCAGCGAAGCTCTAACCGAAGCTTCCATCGTCATTCGGGCGATGCGCTTGCACGCTCGGCTCAATTCCGGATCGAGCGTCTGCGACCCGCATGCGGGAGGCACGTGCGCGTGCACTCGTTGCGCGTCTCGATACGCGCGGCGCCTTTGCCCACCCTGCGGTTCTCGTCAGCGCAGGCTGGCGTTGATCTTGTCGAGCGTGGCCGAGCCCGGGCACAGCGCCTGTTCGTCGAGCTGGTTGAGCGGCGTTTCCACGGTGTCGAGATGGCTGTGCAGGTCTTCCGAGTCCGGATCGACATAGAGCAGTCCGGTCACGATCTGGCCCTTGGCGGCGTGCTTCTGCAGGAAGCTCATCGCCCCGACCCGATCATGCGGGTCGTAATCCGCGTCGAGCTTGCGCAGCGCGAGCTTGGTGCCGTCATGCTGTTCGACCACGGTGACCGAGCCCGGCGCGTAGTCGATCGTGATCGGATCGCGGCCGGTGATGACGTCGAGCCGGTTCACCGCGTCATTGTGCTCGCGCACATAGTCGAAGCTCTTGGTCGAGCCGGCATGGTTGTTGAAGGCGACGCAGGGGCTGATGACATCGATGAAGGCCGCGCCCTTGTGCTGGATCGCGGCGGCGATCAGCGGCACGAGCTGGGTCTTGTCGCCGGAAAAGCTGCGCGCCACGAAGCTGGCGCCGAGCTGCAGCGCGATCGCCACCAGATCGATGGCGTTGTCGGTGTTCATCAGCCCGCGCTTGTTCCTGGAGCCGCGGTCGGCGGTGGCCGAGAACTGGCCCTTGGTCAGGCCGTAGACGCCGTTGTTCTCGACGATATAGGTCATGTTGACGCCGCGGCGGATCGAATGGGCGAACTGGCCGAAGCCGATCGAGGCGGAGTTGCCGTCGCCGGAGACGCCGAGATAGATCAGATCGCGGTTGGCGAGATTGGCGCCGGTCAGCACCGACGGCATCCGGCCATGGACCGAATTGAAGCCGTGCGAATTGCCGAGGAAGTAATCCGGCGTCTTCGACGAGCAGCCGATGCCGGAAATCTTCGCCACCCGATGCGGCTCGATCGAGAGCTCGTAACAGGCCTCGATGATCGAGGCGGTGATCGAATCGTGGCCGCAGCCGGCGCACAGCGTCGAGATCTTGCCTTCGTAGTCCCGGTGGGTGTAGCCGAGATCGTTCTTCGGCAGTCCCGGATGCTGGAACCTGGGCTTGGCAATATAGGTCATGACTTCACCTTGCGGAGCGGGGTCACCTTGAGCTGATCCTGGTGATCGCCGATGGCGGCGGCGATGAAGCGCGCGGTGATCGGCGTGCCGTCGAAGTGCCGGATCGGCACCAGCCGTACCGGGTCGATGCCGTTCTCGTTGACGATCAACTGGCGCATCTGGCCGTCGCGGTTCTGCTCGACCACATAGACGAAATCGTGGTCGGCGATGAAGCTCGCGACGCTGGAATGGAACGGGAAGGCGCGGATCCGCAGCCGGTCGAGCTCATGGCCGCGCGCTTCCAACAGCCCGATCGCCTCATCCATCGCCGGCGCGGTCGAGCCGAAATAGATCACGCCATATTTGGTGGGCTTGGCGGCGTTGGCCTGCAGCGGGCGCGGCACCATGTCCTGCGCGGTCTCGAATTTACGCACCAGCCGCTGCATGTTGTCGGCGTAGACCGCGCCTTCCTCCGAGTAGCGTGCGTAACGATCGCGCGAGGTGCCGCGGGTGAAGAACGAGCCCTTGGTCGGATGGGTGCCGGGATAGGTCCGGAACGGGATGCCGTCGCCGTCGACGTCGAGGTAGCGGCCGAAATCGCGGCCGTCGTCCAGCATCTCCGCCGTCATCACCTTGCCGCGGTCATATTGCCGGGCGTCGTCCCACTTCAGCGGGCGGCTGAGCCGGTGGTTCATGCCGATGTCGAGGTCGAGCATCAGGAAGATCATGGTCTGCAGGCGTTCGGCGAGGTCGAACGACTGGGCGGCGAATTCGAAGGCCTCCGCCGGGTCTTCCGGAAACAGCAGCACATGCTTGGTGTCGCCATGCGAGGCGTAGGCGCAGGCGATGATGTCGCATTGCTGGGTCCGCGTCGGCATCCCGGTCGAGGGTCCGGCGCGCTGCACGTTCATGATCACCGCCGGTATCTCGGCGAAATAGGACAGGCCGATGAATTCCTGCATCAGCGAGATGCCGGGGCCGGAGGTCGCGGTGAAGGCGCGGGCGCCGTTCCAGGACGCGCCGATCACGATGCCGATCGAGGCCAGTTCGTCCTCGCCCTGGACGATGGCATATTTCGCCTTGCCGGTTTCCGGATCGTGCCGCAGCCGCTTGCAGTGACTGGTGAAGGCGTCGGCCAGCGACGATGACGGCGTGATCGGATACCAGGCACAGACGGTGGCGCCGCCATAGACCGCGCCGAGCGCGGCGGCGCTGTTGCCTTCGATGAAGATCCGCTCGCCGACCCGGTCGGACTTTTTGACCCGCAGGCCGATCGGGCATTTGAGGTTCTGCAGCGCCCAGTCGCGGCCGAGATGCAGCGCATGGACGTTCGACGACAGCAGCTTTTCCTTGCCCTTGTACTGCTCGCCGATCAGTTGCTCGACCAGCTTGGGGTCCATGTCGAGCAGGGCGCACAGCGCGCCGAGATAGATGATGTTCTTGAACAACTGGCGCTGGCGCGGATCGGTATAGGTCGAGTTGGTGATCGCGGTCAGCGGCACGCCGATCACGGTGATGTCGGCGCGGAACTTCGACGTCGGCAGCGGCTTGGTCGAATCGTAGAACAGATAGCCGCCGGGCTCGATCGCCGCGACATCCTTGTCCCAGGTCTGCGGGTTCATCGCCACCAGCAAGTCGACGCCGCCGCGGGCACCGAGATGGCCGTCCTCGGTGACGCGCACCTCGTACCAGGTCGGCAGGCCCTGGATGTTGGACGGAAACACGTTGCGCGGCGACACCGGCACGCCGTGGCGCAGGATCGATCGCGCGAACAGTTCGTTGGCGCTGGCCGAGCCCGAACCGTTGACGTTGGCAAAGCGGACGACGAAGTCGTTTACGCTGCTGATCGGGCTTTGGACTGGCATGTTGATCCCGCGTGAGTCATATCGATGAGATATTTCTGCATGTCCCAGGCGCCGGTGGGACAGCGTTCGGCGCACAGCCCGCAATGCAGGCAGACGTCCTCGTCCTTGACCATGACGCGCCCGGTCTTGAGGCCGTCGGCGACATAGAGCGCCTGGTCGTGATGCGGCGAGGGCGCCTTCAGCCGCTCGCGCAGCTCGGCTTCCTCGCCGTTCTCCGTGAAGGTGATGCAGTCCATCGGGCAGATGTCGACGCAGGCGTCGCATTCGATGCACAGCGGCGCCGTGAACACGGTCTGGATGTCGCAGTTCAGGCAGCGCTGGGCCTCGCCGAGCGCGAGCTTGACGTCATAGCCGAGTTCGACCTCGGTGCGGATGTCCTTCAGCGCGATCACCTTGTCGCGGTGCGGCACCTTGAAGCGCTTGTCGCCGGAGATGTCGTTGTCATAGCTCCATTCGTGGATGCCCATCTTCTGCGACGAGATCTGCACCTCGGGCAGCGGCCGATCGGTGATGTCCTCGCCGGACAACAGCTTGTGGATCGACAGCGCGGCGTCGTGGCCGTGCGCTACGGCCCAGATGATGTTCTTCGGGCCGAACGCGGCGTCGCCGCCGAAGAACACCTTCGGATTGGTCGAGCCCATGGTGGTGGCATCGACCTTGGGCATGTCCCATTTGTCGAACTCGACGCCGCAATCGCGCTCGATCCAGGGAAACGCGTTCTCCTGGCCGACCGCGACCAGCACGTCGTCGCAGTCGATGGTCTGGTCCGGCTCGCCCGCGGGCACCAGGCTGCGCTTGCCCCTGGCATCGTATTCGGCCTTCACCTTCTCGAAGGTGACGCCGGTGAGCCTGCCGTTGTCGTGAACGAACGCCTTCGGCACCATGAAATTGAGGATCGGAATGTCCTCGTGGATGGCGTCCTCCTTCTCCCACGGAGACGCCTTCATCTCCTCGAAGCCGGAACGCACGATCACCTTGACGTCCTCGCCGCCGAGCCGGCGCGCGGTGCGGCAGCAGTCCATCGCAGTGTTGCCGCCGCCGAGCACGATCACGCGCTTGCCGATCTTGTCGACATGGCCGAACGACACGCTCGAAAGCCAGTCGATGCCGATGTGGATATTGCCGATGGCTTCCTTGCGGCCGGGAATTGCGAGTTCGCGGCCGCGCGGCGCGCCGGAGCCGATAAAGACCGCGTCGTAGTTTTCGCCGAGCAGCCGCTTCAGGCTGTCGATGCGCTGGCCACCCCTGAACTCGATGCCGAGATCGAGGATGTAATCGGTTTCCTCGTCGATCACGGAATCCGGCAGGCGGAATTTCGGAATCTGGCTCCGCATCATGCCGCCCGCCCGGGGATCGGAATCGAACACGGTGCAGTGGTAGCCGAGCGGGGCAAGGTCGCGCGCGACCGTGAGCGAAGCGGGACCGCCGCCGACGATCGCGATGCGCCTGCCGTTTTTCGGCGAGGGCCGCGGCATGCGGTGCTTGACGTCGTCCTTGAAGTCGGCGGCAACGCGCTTGAGCCGGCAGATCGCCACCGGCGTCTCCTCGACGCGGCCGCGGCGGCAGGCCGGCTCGCACGGGCGATCGCAGGTGCGTCCCAGGATGCCGGGAAACACGTTCGACCTCCAATTGACCATGTAGGCGTCGCTATAGCGGCCTTCGGCGATCAAGCGGATATATTCGGGAACGGGCGTATGCGCGGGACAGGCCCACTGGCAGTCGACAACTTTGTGGAAGTAATCGGGCGCCGAAATATCAGTCGGTTTCATTCCTGCCATGTCCGCGCCAGGTCGAAGAACGGCGCGGCCTTACGCTTTGTCTGCGAACGCTCAGACAGCGTTCTTGTGATTATTGAATGCGGTCATTGGGATATCTTATTAGAACCATTCAACATGATCCACAAAGGCAATTTTGCGCGATCTCCAGCTTTCACGGAATGGCGCCATAACATTAACGAATTCCGCGTCATGCGGCAGTGCAGCATTCGATACCCTGCGGCGATTTGCCGGTCAGGTAGCCACGCCCTTATTTGTCATCCCCGCGCACGCACGCGGGGATCCAGTACGCCGCGGCCTTTCGGTTGATCACAATCGCTGCGGAATACTGGATCGTCCGCTTCCGCGGGCGATGACGGCAGGCGGGACCATGACCTATACGCCGATCGCGGAGGCGAGGTCGGCGACCGCCTTCATCACGGCATCGCGCACGCCGGGATCATAGAGCGAGTGCCCGGCCCCTCCGACGAGGCGGATCTCGGCGTCCGGCCATGCCGCGCCCAGCGCATGCGACGTTGCCGGCGGGCACAACAGATCGTAGCGGCCCTGCACGATGATGCCGCGAATGCCGCCGAGCCGGCCCGCTTCCGCCATCAACTGGTCGGGCGCCATGAAGCAATCGTTCTGGAAATAATGCGCTTCCATGAACGGCGTGGTGGGCAAGCCACGACTGGAATTGAGCGAATCCCGATCGAGCCGGGCCCGCCCGGGCACATGCTCGGAAAGGATGCGTTCGGTGTCGTTCCAGGCGCGGGCAGCCGGGCCGTGCACGGCCGGATTGGCATCGAGAATGCGGCGCCAGTAGGCGTCGAGCGGTTGGGCGCGTTCGTCCGCTGGCAGCAGGCCCATGAAATCATCGCTGAGATCGGGATAGAACAGCGGCAGCGCCTTGAGGAATGCGCTCTCCAGCTCTGTCCGGGTGCCGAGGAACGTCGCGCGCAGCACGATGCCACTGACCCGGTGCGGGTGGGCCTGCGCATAGGCCAGCGCCAGCGTCGCGCCCCAGGAGCCGCCCACCACCATCCAGCGTTCGAAGCCGAATGTTTCGCGGATCAGTTCCATGTCGGCGATCAGATGCGGCAGCGTATTGTGTTCGCGCCGGCCCTTGGGCCGGCTGCGACCGGCGCCGCGCTGATCGAACAGAACGGCGTGGAAGCGCTCCGGATCGAACAGCCGCCGATGATCGGGCTGGCAGCCGCTGCCGGGGCCGCCATGCAGATAGACCGCGGCAATGCCGCCGGCGCGGCCGACGCTCTCGACATAGATTTCGTGGCCGTCGCCGACCGGCAGCAATTGCGAGGTCAGCGGTGCGAACGGATCGGAACGTTGGCTTGCGGATTTGCCGGCCTCGGCGTCAGGCGCCATGGTCGCCGTCCGTCTCCGGCGTGCCCCCGGCGAAATTGCGATAGATGAAGCGGTTGTTGTCGGCCGCGGCTTCCGACGCCGCCAGCTTGAAGATCTGTTCATGCAGCGGTGACAGCGTGCAGGCCGGGTCGGTATTGCCGGCATCGCCGGTCAGCGCAAAGGCCTGGCAGCGGCAGCCGCCGAAATCGATTTCCTTGAACTCGCAGCTTCGGCACGGCTCCGGCATCCAGCCGGTGCCGCGATAGCGGTTGAAGGCCTCCGAGTTCTGCCAGATCCAGGCGATCGAATGATTGGACCGCACCGATTCGAATTGCAGCCCGGTGATGCTTTCGGCGGCATGGCAGGGCAGCACCTTGCCGGCAGGCGAGATGTTGAAGAACTGCCGGCCCCAGCCGCCCATGCATTTCTTCGGCCGCAGCGCGTAGTAATCCGGCACCACATAGTCGATGGCGAGGACGCCCTTCAGTCGCGCCTCGGCTTCCTCGACGATGCGGCTGGTCTCCTCGATCTGCTCGATCGTCGGCATCAGCGCCGCACGGTTCTTCAGGGCCCAGCCGTAATACTGCACGTTGGCGACCTCGAGCCGGTCGGCGTCGAGATCGACCGCCATCTGGATGATGTCGGAAAGCTGGTGCAGATTCTGCCGGTGCATCACCGCGTTGACCGTCAGCGGCAGATCGAGTTCGCGGGTCCATCTGGCGACTTCGAGCTTCTTCTCATGGGCCTGCTTCAGGCCGGCGACGCGATTGGCGACGACGGGCTCGTTGCCCTGAAAGCTGATCTGGACATGACATAGCCCGGCAGCGGCCAGCGCCGCCAGCTTCTCCCTGCTCAGCAGCACGGCCGAGGTGATGAGATTGGAATAGAGCCCGACATCGCTCGCGTGCTGCACGAGTTCGACCAGATCCTTGCGGGCCGTGGGCTCGCCGCCGGAAAAATGGATCTGCAGCACGCCGATCTCGGCGAGCTCGGACAGCACCTTCTTCCATTCCTCCGTCGAGAGCTCGCTGCTGCCGCGGTCGAGCTCGACCGGGTTCGAGCAATAGGGGCATTGCAGCGGACAGCGGTGGGTCAGTTCGGCCAGCACCGCGAGCGGAATGCCGTAGGTTTCGGCGATCGAGCCCTGCTTCTCCAGCACCGCGAGCCCGTCGCCGGGATCCCGCAGTGTCGCATTGGCGTCGGTGAGCGTTGAACTCATGATGTCTTCTCACGGGCCTCGGTCAAAAATCCCTTGTCGGCCAGGTCCTGCAGCATGGCGACGACGTCGGTCGCGATGGCGCCGCGTTCGGCGGCGTATTTCGCGGCAAGCTGGTCGATCATCTCTCCGACGCTGCGAACGCCGTCGCAGAGCTGCAGAACTTCGACCGCGATCTCGTCCGGTGCCAGCACGCGCTCCGGCGCCAGAATCACCCAGACTTGCCGGGTCTCATCGAACTTCAGCCTGGCATGCCGTGGCAGCACCGGACGGCTGGTCTCGCTGACGCTGATGTTGCGGCTGCGCGGGGCTGCCATTCTTGTTGTCTCTCGCTAATTGTCCCTGGGAACAAACGCCCCCGGCGGAATGTGGCCGTCGACATAGGCATGATACAGCGCGTCGAGCTGGACCCATAGCACATTGGTCTTGAAGATCAGCGCATTGCAGACCGCGGCGCGCTCCGCCGCAGTGTTGGCATGGGCCTTGACGTATTCGAGCGCGAAGCCGGCGTCGCGCGGCGCCTGCTGCAGGCGGCGACTGAAATAGCTCATGATGTCGGGATTGACGAAGCTGTAATGCGCCAGCATGCCCGAAATGCGTTCTTCATGCAGGTCAGGCGCGAACAATTCGGTGAGCGAAGAGGCGATGGCCTCGAGCGGGCTCTTGTCGCGGACGAAATGCACATAGGCTTCGACCGCAAAGCGCGTCGCCGGCAGGATGCCCTCGGTGGATTCCACATAGGCGCTGTCGAGCCCGAGCCCCTCGGTCAGCTTCAGCCAGCGCTCGATACCGCCTTCGGTGCCGAGATCGCCGTCATGGTCCTCGATCCGGTGTCGCCATTCGAGCCGGGTGCTGCGGTCGCGAAAGCGCGAGATCACCACGGCGTCCTTGATCGGGATCGTGCTCTGGTAAAAATAGCGGTTGAGCGCCCAGGCCTGAACCTGTCCCTTGTTGAGCTTGCCACCGTGCAGCAGCCGGTGAAACGGATGCAGATTGTGATAGCGGGCGGCGCCGATCTGGCGCAGCGCCGCTTCCAGCTCCTCGGCGCTGTTCAGCGGCGCGCTGTTGCCGAGCGAGTAGGCGGTCATCCCGTTCAAGGTCATCGCATTCAAAGCGTAATCTCCGTTCCGTCGGCGGGGATTTGCCAGCCCGCCCGCTCGGCCACCTTGCGCTCGGCAGAGTCGCGCAGCAGCACCGGGTTGGAGTTGTTGATATGCAGGAACATCTTCCTTCCGATATCGAGATTGGCAAGGCTTTCGATCGCCCCGCGCTCGCCCGACATCGCGATATGGCCCATGCCTTGCCCGGTCTTGTGGCCGAGGCCGGCCGCGATCAGTTCGTCGTCGCGCCATACCGTGCCGTCGAAGAACACCGCCGCGGCGCCAAGCAGCCGGGACTTCAGTTCATCGGTTACTCCGGCGCAGGCGGCAAGGAAATACAGCAGCCTGCCGGTCGCCCGGTCGGCGATGCGAAGCCCGAGCGTGTCGCCTGCGCCCTCGCTGCCCGCGGGGTGAGCCGTGCCTTCCAGATACCATGCACTCTTGCCGGGCACCGCAAACGGCAAAATCTCGATGCCGGATGGCGAGCCGTCGGGTAGCGCCGGCTCGAATGGTTCGTTCAGCTCGATCGGCTGGCGCCGCACCTTGTTCGCGTTGAGGACGTTGAAGATATTGTTGGACTTGAGGATCGCGAGCACTTTCGGGTGCGCATAGACCGTAAACGGCGAGCCCTCGCGCATCGACAACAGGCCTGCCACCGCATCGACCTCGCCGTTGGTCAGGATCACGCCGGCGATCGGACTGTGACGCAGCCGGCCGGCCGCCGGATGCAGTTGCGGGGTCGCTATTAGCTGCTGGCGGAGATCGGGCGAGGCATTGACCAGGAACCAGTGCGCGCCGTCGGCGCTGACGGCGATCGAAGCCTGGGTGCTTTGAAGTTCGGAATGTCCGTTCCGCGCTGTCCGGCAGACCGGACATCCGCAATTCCATTGCGGAACACCGCCACCGGCCGCGGCGCCCAGGACGACGACGCGAAGCATGATCCGTCTCCTGGAATTCCAACGTTTCCAGGTGGACACCGACCCGTACGCCTTCCGGTTGTCGGGCAACTTGCCGACATCCGAGCGGCGTCAGGCCTGGAGGTCCACCTGCAGCAAAACGTGAAGCGAGGACGTCCGCTTACTTGCGGGCGGCGCACGCATACATGTTGATTTCCATGCCGACCGGCACTTCGACGATCTTGGGGGCTTTCCAGGCCATTTTGGCTCTCCTTGGTGAGACGGGCGAACTCCGCCCTCGAGCTTAAACTAGTGCGGAAACAAAAGTTCGCCAGTGGAATCTTTCCGGCTCAGCCGGCAACCGTTTATGCTGCAATGCAAGAGAAATTCACTTATTTGTGCGGCTTCTCGTCAAACCGGTGCCGGATCAACAGGTTCATGATGGCGTCGGACGCCGCCGGCTTGGCGATCGGTTTGACGCGGGGGCCGGGAGTTCGGGATAAACAACTCGTGACAATCTGCGGCTCGTGCTGGAGCCCTCAATGGAAGTGGTTCGCCGATGCCGCGATATTTTTTCAATACCCAAATCGGCGATGAAGTGATT
Organism: uncultured Alphaproteobacteria bacterium; assembly: GCA_963748165.1. GTDB lineage: Bacteria > Pseudomonadota > Alphaproteobacteria > Rhizobiales > Xanthobacteraceae > Bradyrhizobium. The sequence goes on along the minus strand of CAVVIM010000020.1, from coordinate 144,566 downwards.
GCCGATCCCGAAGGCGAAGAACTGCGCAATGCCGACCGGGCCTGGGAAATCGCGCGCGCGATGATCCGGGAACTGCTGAGAACCGAGGACACCCGTGGCGGTCTGTTGAACGCGGTCCTCGAAGTGACGGACGACGAAGGCGAGATCGTGCTCGAATTTCCCTTTGCCGAAGCGATGTTCGATTTCTCCGGCGGTCGCATCACCAAACACTGACGCCAGGCGCCGCCGGCCCTCGAGCTTTCGACACTCCGGTTCTTGTTCGCAATCGCGATGGCGCTACCATGACGGCAACGCTACAACACGGGCAGTCAAACGGAGTTGTCCATGGATGATCTCTGGCGTCGGTCGGCCGCCGACATCGCTGCGCTGGTGCGGTCGAAAAGCATTTCAGCGACGGAGGCTGCAGCGGCGGCCCTGGCGCGGCTTGACGCGGTCAACCCGTCCATCAACGCGGTGGTCGACCATCGTCCGGAAGACGTGCTGGCGCAGGCTGGCGCCATCGATGCGGCGATCGGGCGCAACGAGAGCGTCGGCCCGCTCGCCGGCGTTCCGGTCACCATCAAGGTCAATATCGACCAGCAAGGGTTCGCCACCACCAACGGCCTCAAGCTGCAGCGCGATCTGATCGCGCGCAGCAACAGTCCCGTGGTGGACAATCTGCGCAGAGCCGGTGCCGTGATTCTCGGCCGCACCAACTGCCCGGCGTTTTCCTATCGCTGGTTCACCACCAACCTGATTCATGGCGACACCCGGAATCCGCGCGATCCCGGCCTGACCCCGGGAGGCTCCTCCGGCGGCGCCGGCGCGGCGGTCGCCGCCGGCATCGGCCCGATCGCGCACGGCACCGACATTGCGGGGTCGATCCGTTATCCGGCCTACGCCTGCGGTGTTCACGGCCTGCGGCCGACCATTGGCCGGATCGCGGCCTTCAATGCCTCGTCGCCCGAGCGCACCATCGGCCCGCAGATCAGCGCGGTCTCGGGTCCGCTCGCGCGCACCGTCGCCGATCTGCGGATCGCGCTCGCGGCGATGGCCGGCAAGGACGCGCGCGATCCCTGGTGGGTGCCCGCCCCGCTCGAAGGCGCCGAACTGCCGAAGCGGGCAGCGGTGTGCTTTCGCCCGGACGGTCTGGAGATTGTCGCCGAGGTGGAGGCGGCGGTTGCCGATGCGGCCAGACGCCTGCGGCGCGCCGGATGGGTGGTCGAGGAAGTGGAGACCACGCCGTCGCTGCGCGAAGCCGCAGAGCTGCAGACCAAATTGTGGCTCGGCGACGGGTATGAAGCGCAATTGGCGACCGCCGAGCGCGAAGGCGACCCCGGCGCTCTCGCCTGCCTGCGCGGCAACCGGGACAAGGTCTATCCGTTCGATGCGGCAGCGTTCTCCAGAACCCTGACGCGCCGGGCCACTCTGACGCGCGACTGGCTGACGTTTCTCGAGACTTATCCTGTGCTGCTGATGCCGGTATCCGGCGAACTGCCGTTTCCCGACGGGCTCGACCGCCGCGACGAGGCCTCGTTCGCCCGCGTCTGGCGCGCGCAACTGCCGCAGATTGCTATTCCCTTCATGGGGCTGCCTGCGCTAACCGTTTCCACGGGAATGGTGGGCCGCAGTCCGGTCGGCGTTCAGGTGGTCTCCGGCCGCTACCGCGATGATCTGTGCCTGCGTGCGGGGGAAGCGATCGAGGCCGGCGGGCCGGCGGTTGTGCCGATCGATCCCGTGCTGCACTGAGGGGCATTGAGGTCGAGAGAGCAAGATGGCGGGCGTTTACGATTTCTCGGCAACATCGCTTGCCGGCGAGGACATTCCACTGCAGCGCTACCGGGGTCAGGTCCTGCTGATCGTCAATACCGCCAGCGCCTGCGGCTTCACCCCGCAATACAGGGGTTTGCAGGCGCTGCAGCAGGCGCTGGGCCAGCGGGGCTTCTCGGTGCTGGGATTTCCGTGCAACCAGTTCGGCGGCCAGGAACCCGGCGACGCCGCGCAAATCGGGCAGTTCTGCACCGACAACTATGCCGTCACCTTTCCAATGTTTGCCAAGATCGATGTCAATGGCGGCACCGCCCATCCGCTATTCCAATATCTGAAGAACGCCAGGTCCGGCCTGCTCGGCGCGTCGATCAAGTGGAATTTCACCAAATTCCTGGTCGATCGTGCCGGCAATGTGGTTGCGCGGCATGCGCCGACGACGAGGCCGGAAGTCCTGACCAAGGAAATCGAGGCGCTGCTATGAACGAGAAAATCGAAGCCGCCACCGATCGACTGCCGGACCGTCTCTCGACCGATCCGAAAAGCCCCTATTACAATGCCGAGGTGCTTGCGCGCGACGTCGGCATCCGTTTCAAGGGCATCGAGAAGACCAATGTCGAGGAGTATTGCGTCAGCGAGGGCTGGGTGCGCGTGACCGCGGGCAACGCCAGGGACCGCTACGGCAACCCGCTCACCATCAAGGTGCATGGCCCGGTCGAGCCGTATTTTCGCGACCAGACCGCGTCCTGATTTCGTCATTGCTGTGCGTCGTTGCAGTCGCGGCATCGGCGCACGGTTTGGTTTGCCGCGCCATGACCTTTAGCGACGCAATCGGATTCATCCTCGAAATCTACGACAGCCGCATATCCAATAGCCGCCGGCTTTCCGGCTTCAGCAGCTTCCTGACTGCGCCGGATGCGGCGACCTCGCCCTGGTTGGCGTAGGCTTCGTGGTTCTTTTCGATATCCTCGGGGCGATAGAGGTAGTTGACCATGATGCCGGCGGATTCGCGCAGGCCCTTGGGCGAGAGGTCGCCGAGCCAGTTGATCCGCTCCAGCCGGGCGCCGTTGCCGAGATGGAATCGCGCCACCGAATCGATCAGCCGGCCCTTCGGCGAGCGCGCCTTGAGGAAGTAATGCGCCGCCAGAGGTTCGAGAAGCGAGCGCAGCCGCGCGGCGAGCTCGCCATCTTCGACCCAGTTCGGTGCGTCGAGCCGCGCCAGCAGCGTCCGCTCCTCCTCGGACAGCGGAACGTCACCGGCCTGTTTCAGCCATGGCATCAAGCCCGGCACCGGCGACAGCGTGACAAAGTTCTCCAGCTTCGGCAATTCGCGCTGCAATTCCTCGACCACCTGCTTGATCAGGAAGCTGCCGAACGAGATTCCGCCGAGGCCGCGCTGGGTGTTCGAGATCGAATAGAACACCGCGGTGCGGGCGCGTTCGATCGGCACCAGGGCCCGGTCCTCGGCCAGCAGCGGCGCGATCGCGCCCGGGATCGAGCCGGTCAGCGCCACCTCGACGAAAATCAGCGGTTCGTCGACCAGCGCCGGATGAAAGAACGCGTAGCAGCGGCGGTCGGCCGGATCGATGCGGCGCCGCAGATCGTCCCAGTCGCGGATCTCGTGCACGGCCTCGTAACGGATGATCTTTTCCAGGATGTTGGCGGGCGTCGACCAGTCGATCCTGCGCAGCACGAGAAACCCCCGGTTGAACCACGAAGCCAGCAGATGGACGACGTCGCGGTCGAGCGCGCCAAGCACCTTGTTGCCCTTCATGGCGCCGATCAGGTCGGCGCGCATCGCCACCAGTTCGCCGGTGCCGCCCGGGGCGCGGTTGAGGCGGCGGAACAGCTCCTGGCGCCGCGGCTCGGAGGCAAAATGCAGGTCGCTGGCGTCGTCGTCGTTCGGCTGCGCGCGCCAGGTCTCGATGGCGTGCGCCAGCTTTTCCCGGTCCGGGCCGTATTTGCGGGCGAGCGCTTCGAAAAAAGCCAGCCGCCCCGCCTCGTCAAGCTGGTGATAGCGGTCGAGCACCTCGCGCGCCATCGCGGTGCCGGAGGCCTCGCCGCGGCCCGACAACAGCGCTTCGCACAGGTCGATCAGGCCGGAGGCGTCCTGTCTGGCGTCGGATGCGCCGGTGCGGCGAAGCAGGGTGCGGCCGCGTTCGGAGATCGTGGCTAGGAGATCGGAGAAAAAGGCGTTGGCCATGTCGGCGGGTCGCGTCCTGATCAGGCGGAATTGTCGCATGAATTTAGCGCGCGGCGGATCACAATCAAGCGCGCAGTTTTTCGATCGCCGCCGCGATGCGCGCGCGCTGGCACCAGCTCTTGAAGCTCAGTTGCGTCTCCGATACTCATTGGCGACATCCCGTCGGCAGCAGACCCTATAACCTATCCCGGAAGAAGTCAGGATTCGACCCATGAACAGCCCGAAGCGGGTGATCGGTTTCGTCAACGCCGCCCATTTCATCGATCACTACGCGATGCTGATCTTCGCCGCCGCCGTGATCGTGATGGGGCCGGCGCTCGGCATGGCCTATTCCGAGCTGCTGCCCTACGCGACCCCCGGCTTCATCGCGTTCGGCGCGGGCTCGCTCTTGACCGGCTGGCTCGGCGATCGCTGGAGCCGCCGCCACATGATGGTGATCTTCTTTGTCGGCATCGGCGCCTCGATGATCGCGGTCGGGCTGGTGCAGACGCCGCTGCAGCTCGGCGCCGCGCTGCTGTCGATCGGCGTGTTCGCCTCGATCTATCATCCGGTCGGCACCGCCATGATCGTGTCATATGCCGAGCGGCTCGGCCGCGAAATGGGCCTCAACGGCGTCTGGGGCAATCTCGGCGTGGCGTCCTCGGCGCTGGTTACCGGCGCGGTCGGCCAGTATCTCGGCTGGCGCTGGGCCTTTGTCATTCCCGGCATCGTCACCATCCTGGTCGGCGTCGCCTTTGCGTCGAGCGTGGCGCATGAGGACCGCAGCGGCACGCGGCAGGCGGCGGCGCAGGCCCGGGTGGCGAAGAGCGAGATGTGGCGGGTGATCGTGGCGCTGTTGATCGTGGTGATCGCGATCTCCACCACCTTCAACGCGGTCACCGTGGCGCTGCCCAAGCTGTTCGCGGAGCGGCTCGCCGACCTCACCAGAAGTCCGGCTCTGCTCGGCCTGATCGCGGCGTGCGTCTATGTGTTCGGCGCGATGACGCAATATACCATCGGCAAGCTGCTCGACCGGCATTCGTTGAAGGCGGTGTCGCTGCCGCTCTCGTTCGTGCTGGCGCCGTTGCTGTATTTCGCCGCCACGCTGTCCAACCTGCCGCTGATCCTGGTCTCGATCGGCATCGTGATGGGCGCGTTCGGCCAGGTCACCGTGAACGACGCCATGGTCGGCAAATACACCAGCGAGGAATGGCGCTCGCGCGCCTATGCGGTGCGCTATTTTGTCGGCTTCACCGCGGCCGGCGTCTCGGTCGGCCTGGTGGCGTGGCTGTACCAGAAGGGCGGCTTCGTCACCATGCTGCACAGCTTCGCCGCGCTGTGCCTGCTGGTGATCGCGGCGGCGATCATCCTGCCGACCGAGATCAAGGTGCCGGCGGCGCAGCCGAACTGATCGCAGCCCGGCCTTCCTACAGGAACGCCGACGCCAGCGCCGGCGCTTCGGTCAGCGCATGGGTCATGTATTCCAGCCCGGCCGCCAGCCGCGGCCGGCCGATCGGACCGCCGAGACAGACCCGCACCGCTTCCGGCGGCGTGCCGCTCGCCGTGAAGGCGTCGCTGGCCACGACCCCGATCGCGGTCGGGCGCATGTGTTCGACAAAGGCGGCGCGATTCCACAGCGCGGGCAGTTCGACCCAGATGTTGAAGCTCAGGGGGTCGCTGCGATAGCTCCCCTTCGGCAGGATTTCCGAAACCAGTTTCTGTCGTGCGGCGGTTTCGCTGCGGATGAAGCGCAGCAGCGTGTCCGCGGTGCCATCCTCGATCCATCGCGTCACCAGCGCGACCGTGAACGGCGAGGCCATCACGGTGGCGGCGCGCAGCGCCGCCGCGAACGGCCAGGTCGAGCGGGTATCGGGAACCACGACGTAAGCCGCGCGAAGCCCGGCGCCGATGCATTTGGCGAGGCCGGCGACGTGCCAGGTCATGTCGGGCGCGATGGCGGCGAACGGCGCGTGGCCGTGCGCCGGAATGAATCCGTAGGCGTCGTCCTCGACGATGGGAAGCTGGAAGTGGCGCGCCATCGCCGCAATGTCGCGCCGGCGCGGATCGCTGATGGTCAGTGTGGTCGGGTTCTGCAGCGTCGGATTGAGATAGAGCGCCTTTGGCTTGGCCTTCTTGCAGGCCTCGGCGAGCGCGTCGACGTCGATGCCCTCGCCGTCCATCGGCAGGCCGATCAGCCTCAGTCCGAGCTGTGCTGCGATCGAGCGAATTCCCGGATAGGTGATGGCTTCGCACAGTACCGCGTCGCCCGGCTTGGCGAGAATGGTCAGGATGCCGAGCAGCGCCGGATGCGCGCCCGGCGACACGAAGATGCGCTCCTGGGCGGGCACCAGCGCGCGGCGGCCGAGCCAGCTCGATGCCGCATCCTTGTCGGCCTGGGTGCCGCCGAATCCCTGGTAGCGCAGCAGCGAAACGATGTCCCGCGAGACATATTCCACCCCGGCCTGCATGCGTTCGATCAGTTCCGGATGATCCGGCTCGGGCGGCAAATTCATCGACAAATCGACCGGGCGCGGCGGCGGAAGCGGCTGGCCGCGCCGTGGTCTCGGCTTGTCGCGAACGAAGGTGCCTTGTCCGACCTTGGATTCGATCAGGCCGCGTTTCTGCGCCTCGACATAGCCCCGCGCCACCGTGGTGAAATCGACATCGAGCCGCTTGGCGAGTTTGCGCTGCGGCGGCAACCGATCGCCAACCGCCAACCGTCCCGCGCCGATATCGCTGGCAATGGCATCGGCGATCGCCAGATAACGCGGCTTGTCGCTGGCCGCGAGGTCAGGTGTCCAGTCGGGCATCATGTCTCCGAACGATCGATGATTGACCGTATATTGTTGCGTCAGCGAGTTCCAGATTGATTTTTAGCCGTTGCGCGGGAGGGACGGCCGGGCGCGGCCCGTTCAAGCGCAGCAGGGCGGCCTGTGCTCATGGGAAATGCAGGAAGCACAGGATTTATACGCACCTTTTTGCGGCAGCCTTCCGATCCCGTCAAAAATCCATACAGCATTGAATGGATAATTGATAGTAAATTGACTGTTTTGATGATCGGCTGTGCAGAAGGTCGACTGGCACGTCGGTTGCAAGATTCCCGAGGTGCCCGGCCGGAGCCCGGGGCGAACCCAAGGAGTGCAACATGCCCGCTGTAACGATGCCCGCGCGTCAAAAAGGCGACTATCTGGTCGACTACGAAAGCAAGGTATTCGAAGACGTCAAGGCCAAACCCGGCGAAAAGGCACTGGTCACCTTCCACACGGTGGCGTTCGAAGGCTCGATCGGTTTCGTCAACATGCTGCAAGCCACGCGGCTGATGCGCAAGGGTTTCGAGACCTCGATCCTGCTCTACGGCCCCGGTGTCACGCTCGGCGTCCAGCGCGGCTTCCCGAAAATCGGCGACGAGGCGTTTCCGGGTCACCAGAACTTCAACAATACGCTGGTCAAGTTCATGGCCGAGGGCGGCAAGGTCTATGCGTGCCGCTTCGCGCTGCAGGCGCTGTACGGCCACGGCGAGCCCTCGCTGATCCCCGGCATCATTCCGATCAGTCCGCTCGACGTGCTCGATCTCACGCTGCTCCACCGCAACGAAAACGCCTTCATGCTGCATACCTGGACGCTCTAGCGCAATTTCCACCTCAATGGCTTCGTCTTTCGAGACGCATCGCTTCGCGATGCTCCTCAGGATGAGGTCTTAGACCCTCATGGTGAGCAGCGCGCCTTCGCGTCTCGAACCACGAGGCCTCGGAGAAGCAACATTGATTCGAGTGAACCGGAAAACGCTCTAGCGCCCGGCATCGACGGAGCGGGCATGGCCGAGAAACCGAAAATCAGGGTCGCCGCGGTGCAGATCGCGCCCGACCTCGACACGCCGACGGGAACGCTCGAGCGCGTCCTGGCGGCGACCGCGGAAGCCGCGTCGAAGGGAGCACGTCTCGTCGTGTTCCCCGAGACGTTCGTGCCCTGGTATCCGTATTTCTCCTTCATCCGTCCGCCGATGCTGAGCGGCGCCGAGCACATTCATCTCTACGACAACGCGGTCGTCGTGCCCGGTCCGGTGACGGAGGCGGTCGCGGCGGCCGCGCGCCAACACGGCATGGTGGTGGTGCTCGGCGTCAACGAGCGCGACCACGGCACGCTTTACAACGCGCAACTGGTCTTCAATGCCGACGGCACCCTGGTTCTGAAGCGCCGCAAGATCACGCCGACGTTTCACGAGCGCATGATCTGGGGGCAGGGCGACGGCGCCGGCCTCAAGGTCGTCGACACCGCGGTCGGACGGATCGGTGCGCTGGCCTGCTGGGAGCATTACAATCCGCTCGCCCGCTACGCGCTGATGGCGCAGCATGAGGAGATTCACGTCGCGCAGTTTCCCGGCTCGCTGGTCGGGCAGATCTTCGCCGACCAGATCGAGGTGACGATCCGCCACCACGCGCTGGAAAGCGGATGCTTCGTCGTCAACGCCACCGGCTGGCTGACCGAACAGCAGATCGCCAAGATTTCTCCCGAGGAAGGCCCGCGCCGCGGCCTTCGCGGCGGCTGCATGACCGCGATCGTTTCCCCCGAAGGCAATCATCTGGTGCCGCCGCTGACTTCGGGGGAGGGCATCCTGGTCGCCGATCTCGACATGGCGCTGATCGTCAAGCGCAAGCGGATGATGGATTCGGTCGGCCACTACGCACGGCCGGAACTGCTGTCGCTGCTGTGGGACGATCGCCCTGCCATTCCGTTGCGCCGACCGCACACGGCGCCGCCGCTCTCCACCACCGGAGGACCATCCGATGAAACCGATTCCGGCTTCCGAACCCCCGAGACCGATGCCGACCGAGCTGTTGATCAACGAGTTGCAATCCTTCGGAGTTCGCCTCGCTGATCCGCGGGCCGGCGGCGACAGCCGTCGTGGCGGCGCCGGGCCCTCCGATCACATGCCGATGACCATCGACGGCGCCACCGTGATGATCCCGGTGCACAACGCGCCGGCGTTCGAAAGTCCCTATCTTGTCGACCGGCCGGATGCGCTCGGCCGCAGCCAGGTCAGCCGTGACGGCGCGGTGATCGGCGCGGTGAAATTCCAGTTGCGGCCGCGTTTCTACGAACGCTCGACCGCCGACGGCATTCCCTATTCCAAGATCGCCACGCTGCACGGACGCGACGTCCTGGCAACGACGGTTCTGCAGACCTGCATTCGCTACCAGAGCCGGACCAAGACCTGCCAGTTCTGCGCCATCGGGCAATCGCTCGCCGCCGGCCGCACCATCGAACGCAAGACCCCGCAGCAGCTTGGCGAAGTCGCCAAAGCGGCGGTCGAGCTCGATGCCGTCAGCCATATGGTCATGACCACGGGGACGCCCCCCGGCAGCGATCGCGGCGCCCGGATTCTGTGCGAGAGCGCGCTCGGCGTCAAAGCGGCGGTCGATCTTCCGATCCAGGGGCAATGCGAGCCGCCGGACGACGACGTCTGGTTCCGGCGGATGCGCGATGCCGGCATCGATTCGCTTGGCCTGCATCTGGAAGCCGTCACCGAGCAGGTCCGCGCCCGCATCATGCCCGGCAAGGCGCAGGTTTCGGTGCAACGCTATTTCCGGGCGTTCGAGGCCGCCGTGCCGGTGTTCGGCCACGGCCAGGTCTCCACCTACATCCTCGCCGGCCTCGGCGACAGCAAGCAGGACATCCTCGCCATCTGCGAGCGTCTCATCGACGTCGGCGTCTATCCGTTCGTGGTGCCGTTCGTGCCGATCGCCGGCACTCCGCTGGAAAGCCACCCGACGCCGCCGCCGGCATTCATGCACGACATCCTCGCGCCGCTCGCCGGCATGCTCGCCAGCGCCGGCATGAAATCGAGCGACATCAAGGCCGGCTGCGGCAGGTGCGGCGCCTGTTCCGCGCTCTCGACCTACGAGAAAAGGAGGACCGCATGATGTTCGAACCGTTCAAGCCGTTTCTCGCCAGCGCCTATCAGATCAAGTTCGCCACCGAGGGGTGGGAAAAACGGGGCGCGGCGCTGCTGCGCCGCCAGGTTTTCTGCGACGAGCAGGGGCTGTTCGAAGGCGACGATCGCGATGCGATCGACGAGGTCGCGATCCCGATCGTGGCGATTTCGCTGTTCGGCGTCGCCGCCGATGCCGTGGTCGGAACGGTTCGTATCCACCGGCATCCCGAGGACCTCGGGGTCTGGTGGGGGTCGCGGCTCGCGGTGAGCGGTCGCTATCGCCGGCTGGGCGCGGTCGGCGCCGGCCTGATCCGGCTCGCGGTGGCATCGGCCCATGCCCGCGGCTGCCACAGCTTCCTCGGCAACATCCAGAGCCAGAACGCCGAGCTGTTTCATCATATGCACTGGCGCACGCTTGAGGAAATCGAGTTGTACGGCAAGCCGCATCACATGATGCAGGCCGACCTCGATTTCTATCCGCCGTTCCAGCAGCCCGAAGTCGGGTTCCTCTCGCTGCCGAAGCTCGCCGCATGAGGCCCGGTTCGGTCGAGATATCCGCGCTGGCGGAGCGGTTGCGGCAGAGCAGCGGCATGGCGGCCAAGAGCGATATCGCCTCGGTGGTGAAGTCGCTCGGCCTGTCCCGCAACGACCGCATGGCGGTCGGCGACGACTGCGCCGCCATACCCGACGGTGACGGCTATCTGCTGTTTGCCATCGAAGGCTTCATGAACGAATTCGTTGCCGGCGATCCCTGGTTTGCCGGCTGGTGCGGCGCGATGGTCAATATCTCCGATATCGCGGCGATGGGCGGACGGCCGATCGCGGTGGTCAACGCGATCTGGGCCGATGGCGAAGCCGGCGCCGCGCCGGTGCTGGCCGGGCTGAAGGATGCGGCAGCGGCCTATGGCGTGCCGGTGGTCGGCGGCCACACCAACGTGCGAACCGACCGCGGCCAGTTGTCGGTGGCGATTCTCGGCCGCGCCAACCGCCTGCTGACGAGTTTCGACGCCGAGCCCGGCGACAGCCTGATCGCCGCGATCGACCTGCGCGGCCGCTACCGCGAGCCGTTCTCGAATTGGGAAGCCGCCACCGATGCGCCGCCCGGGCGCCTGCGCGGCGACGTCGAACTGCTGCCTGCCATCGCCGAAGCCGGGCTGTCGCGCGCGGCCAAGGATATCAGCCAGGGTGGCATCGTCGGGACCGCTGCCATGCTGGCCGAGTGCTCCGGCGTCGCCGTCGACATCGATCTTCGTGCGATTCCGAAACCCGCCGAGGTCGCACTCGAGCGCTGGCTGACCAGCTTTCCGAGCTTTGGCTATTTGCTGTCGGTCAAACCCCGGCACGCCGCCGAGACGATTTCGCGGTTTGCGGCGCGCGGCATCGCCGCGGCGGCGATCGGTTCCGTTGCCGGCGGCAGCCGCGTGACGGTCAGCGACGGAACGAGGTCGGAGACGATCCGGGATTTCGCGCGCGAGCCGCTGATCGGTGCCGGCCGGCGGGCGCGTGCGGCGATGGAGGCGGTGGCGTGACAGCAGGCGGCAAGCCGTTGCGAATTGCCATCCTCGCGCATTCCACCAATCCGCGCGGCGGCGTGGTGCATGCCATCGAACTCGCCGACGCCCTGACGCGGCTGGACTTCGAGACCGTGGTCCATGCGCCCGATCCCGGCGGCAATGGCTTCTTCCGTGCGCCGTTGTCGCCGGCCGTTACGGTGCTGGCCTCGCCGGCCGGCAAGGCTGTCGCCGACATGGTAGGGGTCCGGATCGCCGACTATGTCCGTCATTTCGAGCTGCCGGCCCATCGGCGCTTCGATGTCTTTCATGCGCAGGACGCCATTTCCGGCAACGCGCTCGCCACCTTGAAACAGCGCGGCTTGATCGGCCGTTTTGCCCGCACGGTCCATCATATCGACAGTTTCAGCGATCCGCGCCTCGGCGAATGGCAGACCCGTTCGATCGGCGAAGCCGACGAGCTGTTTGCGGTCAGCGGGCTGTGGCAGAAGGAGATCGAGTCGGCGTTCGGCCGGCCCTGCACGGTGATCGGAAACGGCGTCGACCTGACGCGCTTCGGCGGCACCTCGCGCACCATCGACCGGGAGGTGCGCGGCAAATACGGCATCGCCGGCCGTCACGTCCTGCTCGCGGTCGGCGGCATCGAAGCCCGCAAGAACAGCGTGCGGATCCTTGAGGCCTTCCAGCAGGTGCTGACCGTTCACCGCGACGCGCAGCTTGTGATCGCCGGCGGCGCATCGTTGCTCGATCACGCGGCCTATCGGTGGCAGTTCGAGGCGCTGCGTGCGCTCGATCCCGTGCTCGACCGCGCCGTCTTGTACCTCGGCCCGGTTCCGGACGCCGAGATGCCATCGCTGTACCGGCTGGCCGATGCCCTGATCTTTCCGTCGGTCAAGGAGGGCTTTGGCCTGGCCGTGCTCGAGGCGATGGCGAGCGGCACGCCGGTGGTCACCTCGCGCATCGCGCCGTTTACCGAATATCTCCACGAGCATGATGTGGTGTGGTGCGATCCATTGAGCGTCGGCTCGATCGCAAATGCGCTCGTGATGGTTCTGGCCGAGCCGCTGCATTCAAGGCTGGCCCAGCGCGGCACGCTGGTCGCGCGCCGGCATGACTGGGGCAATACCGCGCGGGCGCATCTGCCGGCCTATCGGCGGCTCACGGAGCTGCTCACTTCCTTCGTGGAGTAACCAGGAGATCAACATGACAGCATCCTTCAGCCCTTCGCATGCCAGCGTTGTCGTGATCGGCGGCGGCCAGGCCGGTCTGGCGATGAGCTACCAGCTCCGGCAGAACGGCATCGATCATGTCATCCTGGAGAAGCACCAGATCGCGCATAGCTGGAAGACCCAGCGCTGGGACGCATTTTGCCTGGTGACCCCGAACTGGCAGTGCCGGCTCCCCGGATTCCCCTATCAAGGCAGCGAACCCTACGGTTTCATGCTGCGCGACGAGATCGTCGACTATGTCGAGAGCTACGCCAGGCAGATTTCGGCGCCGGTCAGGGAAGGTGTCGCGGTGACCCGGCTGCGGCAAACCGCCGGCGGCGGTTTCGCGCTCGAGACCAGCGCCGGCGACATGACCGCGGACGCGGTGGTGCTCGCGGTCAGCGGCTATCATGTGCCCAACGTGCCGCGGATGTCGGATGGTCTGGATGGTTCGGTGATGCAACTGCATTCCTCGGCCTATCGCAATCCGGGCCAGTTGCCGCCGGGCGACGTGCTGGTGATCGGCACCGGTCAGTCCGGATGCCAGATCGCCGAGGATCTGCATCTGGCGGGACGCAGCGTGCATCTCGCGGTCGGCAGCGCGCCGCGCTGCCCGCGGGTCTATCGCGGCCGCGACGCGGTGGAATGGCTCGACGATCTCGGGCAGTACGATCTGCCGGTCGATCAACACGGCCTCAAGGAGAAGGTGCGCAAGAACGCCAATCACTATCTGACCGGACGCGATGGCGGCCGGGATATCGACCTGCGCAAATTCGCGCTGGAGGGAATGCGGCTTTATGGGCGGCTCAAGGATATCCAGAACGGCCGGTTCGAATTTGCCGACGATCTGGCGAAGAATCTCGACAATGCCGACCGGGTGTATAACGGGATCTGCGGCCTGATCGACGACCATATCGCACGCAACGCCATCGCGGCGGCGGCATCGCCGCATTATCAGCCGGTATGGCAGCCGCCGCCGCCTGTCACCATGCTCGATCCGGCCGCGGCTGGAATCAATTCGGTGATCTGGACCACCGGGTTCCGGTCGGACTGGTCGTGGGTGGAGTTACCTGTTTTCGACGGCGCCGGTTATCCGACCCACTGGCGCGGCGTGACCTCTATGGACGGCGTCTATGTGCTCGGCCTGCCGTGGCTCTACACCTGGGGTTCGGGACGCTTCGTCGGCGTCGGCCGCGACGCGGACTATGTGTCGAGCCATATCGCATCGAAGCTGGTCGCCCTGAAGGCGCGGCCGCCGGCGCAAGCGGCCTTTCGTCCCACCGAAAGCGCGGCCTGACGCCGTCATTCCGGGTTCGCGCTGACGCGCGCCCCGGAATGACGAAGTGGAGAGGCCGGCGCGAAGCGGCGCGCTCCGGAATGACGAGGGATTGCCTCGTCGCGGCGGCGGCCTACGAATTCACATGGACGAAATCGCGCAGCAGCGGATAGATCTCCTGGTTCCAGCGCCTGCCGCTGAACACGCCGTAATGGCCGACGCCGGCCTGCATGTGATGCACCTTGCGATAGGCGCGCACGCCGGTGCAGAGATCCTGCGCGGCGAGCGTCTGGCCGATCGAGCAGATGTCGTCCTTCTCGCCTTCGACCGTCATCAGGCCCATCCGCTTGATCGAGGCCGGATTGACCGGCCGGCCGCGCCAGGTCAGCTTGCCCTGCGGCAGCAGATGTTCCTGGAACACGTCGCGGATGGTTTCGATGTAGAATTCCGCCGGCAAATCCATCACCGCGAAATACTCGTCGTAGAAGGTCTTGATGGTCTCCGCCTTTTCGGTCTCGCCCCTGGCGAGATGATCGGCGAGTTCGATGTGCTGCTTGACGTGGCGCTCGAGATTCATCGACATGAAGGCGGTGAGCTGCACGAAGCCCGGATAGACCTGCCGGAACGCGCCCTTGCATTGTACCGGCACGTAGTTGATCAGATTGTCCTCGAACCATTTCAGCGGCTTGCTCTTGGCGAATTCGTTGACCTTGGTCGGCTGGATCCGGGTGTCGATCGGACCCGCCATCAGGGTCAGCGTTGCCGGGCGCGCCGGGTGGTTGTCCTCCGACATGATCGCGGCGGCGGCGAGCGCCGACACCGAGGGCTGGCAGATCGCCACCATGTGCGCGCGCGGGCCCAATTGACCGAGAAAATCGATCAGGTGCCCGGTGTAATCGTCGAGGCCGAAGCTTGCCGGCGCCGAGCGGAATGTCGCGCGGATTGTGCCAGTCGGTGATGTAGACGTCGTGGTCCTGCAGCAGCGTCTTCACCGTGCCGCGCAGCAGCGTCGCGAAGTGGCCGGACATCGGCGCCACCAGCAGCATGCGCGGCTGCTCCGGCGCCTGATCCTTCCTGAAATGCAGCAGCGAGCCGAACGGCGTCGCGTAGACGACCTCCTCGCTCACTTCCAGCTCGCGATTGCCGACCAGCACCCGGTCGATGCCATAGGCGGGACGGGTATAGGTCAGCGAGGTGCGCGAGACCAGCTCGAGGGCTGCGGCGAGCCGTCCGAACAGCCGGTCGGAGACGCCCTGCGGAACGAGGTTGAGATATCGCAGCGCCGATGCCGCCCCGGTCCGCCATGGCGCGGTCAGGTCCATATGGTTCTGATAGGCTTGATACAGCATCGACATCATCCGGGGCCTGCCCCTGGTGCCCTGTGCCATGCAATATCGGAGCCAAAACAGGGCCGGATCGCCTCCCAAACTGGCACGTCGCTTGCTGCTTGATCGCTCGACGCATGGACAATGGGCGCCCCGCCGGCAGGCCTTGGCCACAAGCGGTACGCCGCGGCGGGCGATCGGCGTCGAGGCGCAAGGAGAAAGCCATATGGCGAAAGCGACACTGACCATCAGCAGCAAGAACTATTCGTCATGGTCGCTGCGCGGCTGGCTGCTGACCAAATTCTCCGGGCTCGAATTCGACGAAATCGTCACCGCGCCTGACGATGCCTCGGCGCGGGCCGAAATCCTGCTGCTGTCGTCGTCGATCCTGGTGCCGTGCCTGCGCCATGAGGGCGCGACCGTATGGGATACGCTGGCGATCGCGGAATATCTCAACGAGGTGATGCCGGATGCCGGACTGTTGCCGGCGGACCGGGTTGCGCGGGCGCATTGCCGCTCGATTTGCGGCGAAATCCATTCCGGATTCACCACGCTGCGCGCCTCGCTGCCGGTCAATCTGAAGGGCCATTTCCCCAACTTCAAGATCTGGTCGCGGGCGCAGGCCGACATCGATCGGGTCTGCACCATCTGGCGCGAGTGCCTGGCCAAATCCGGCGGGCCGTTCCTGTTCGGCGAACGCACCATGGCGGACGCGATGTATGCGCCGGTGGTGACCCGCTTCATGACCTATGACGTCAAGCTCGAGCCGCGGCTTGCGGCCTATGCCGGCATGATCATGGCGCTGCCGGAGATGCAGCGAATGGATCGAGGCCGCCAAGGCCGAGCCCGCCGATATCGAGGAGCTCGAGGTCGAATATTAGGCAGCGCCGGCTGGCGTTGCCTGTTTGGCGGGCTCAAGCGCCGGGCAGGCTTTGCTTAACTTGATGCCATCGCCGCGTCGCCTTGCGCGGCCGGCGCGCGGAGCCGACGACGCCGCGCGGTAAAATCGCTCATCTCGAATTCCGGATGCGCGTCCAGCGGCTTCGCCGTCGTTCGCGACGCGCCGATGCGAATTCGCTGCGGCTGCGGCGCGGCTGGCGTGATTTTCGCATAGCACCATGCAAGCTGCGAACGCGGCGATCCGGCTGCCAAAAAATTGGACGCCGGCCGTTGCCGCGATTTGCATCAACGAGAACAGTGGAGGCCACGATGAACCAGCACGCTGTCGTCAACAAATTTTCCCACGTCAAACCCGGCGATACCGAATTCACCGGCGGGGGCCTGCGCGACTTCTTCCTGTATCGCGATCTCGGCATCGCGGCCGCCACCGGCGGCCAGGTGATCTGCCATCTGGTCAAGGCCAATCCCGAGATGCCGCCGGAAGACGGCACCGGCTGGCACAAGTCACGAATGCGATTTCCAGATCGTGATCATGATGAAGGGCTGGGCCCGCTTCATGTACGAGGACAAGCCGACCCTGGTGCAGGCCGGCGACGTCGTGCATCAGCGGCCGGGGATCGTGCACTATCTGTACGATTACTCGCCGGACATGGAATATCTCGAAATCGTCAGCCCGGCCGACTTCAAGACCGTCGACATGCCGCCGGCGACCGACAAGGTGCCGCCGGTGACGCCCTGGAAGTAGCGCCGGGGATGTGCGTGCAGCCGCCGAGGAATTAACCTTTGTGCTCGGCCGCTGGCTGCGGCCGCTGCGTGGCCGTGCTGGATGTGGTGCGCCGGATGCGGCGCTGGCCGATATCTAGCCGTGAACAGGCGGCGTACGGAACCCGGCGGCTGATTCGGGCGCGGTTCGTTCCGTCCGCGTTCCGAATCTTAAGCGCGGGCCGGGTCCGTCGCATTTTGACACAGCGAGCCGAACTCAGGGCTCGGTTGCAGGCGCCAGCCGACCACGGTCGCCTCGAGCGCGCCGCCGGACTCGTCGTTGCGCCATTCGCCATCGACAAAGCGGCACGCGAACGGCAGTTGATAGGTTCCGCTGTGATCCTCGCAGAGCACCTGCACCGGCTGATCCGGCGGCGGTTCGCCATTGCCATTGAACTCGGCCAGACGTCTTTCGCGCGTTGCCATCCCATCGTCTCCGTTGTCGACGCGCAGTCCGGGGCGCCGGCATGATCGCCGCCCGTCGTGTTCCCCGCCGGGCGCTCGATCGCCAAAACCTCAACGCGCGAATGAGGTCTCAGTATGATATCCTGCAGGCTGCCTGCGTCCCGGCTCGCAACAAATTGACCGTGACCGCCATTTGCATGAGGAGCTCGATGGTCGGCCGTATCGCGCTGCTGGCGCCGCTGATGTGGGTGCCTTGCCTGCTGTCGTCCACCCCCGCGCGGGCGCAGGACGTGCCCGGCATCGAGATCTGCACCGTCGAAAAGACCATGGAGCGGCGCACCAGTTGCCTGCAGAGCAATGTCGATTTCCTGCAAAAGACCATCGGCAAGCTCACCGCCGACCATCAGCAGAAACTCGACGCCGCGAACCGGCAGATCGACAGCCTGAAGGCGACCGTCACCGGCCTGCAAAAGGTCGTGGACGAGCTGCAGGCGGCGCAGAAGAAAACGGCCGAGGATCTGAAGAAAAAAGCCGACCTGCCGGCCGCCAGGGACAGCGCGCCGCCGGCCAAGGACGGCGGCAAATAGCGAGCGACAGCAAGGACTGTCAAACGCAGCGCGCGCGAAACGGTCATGATGGAGTGCTTCGAACAGGGCTGTTGTCCATGAATCCCGCCCAGAAGGCGCTCTGGTTTATCGAAAGCCACCTCGCCGAGGCCCTGAGCCTCGACGAGATCGCGGCGACCAGCGGCGTCTCGCGCTTCCATCTGGTTCGGGCGTTCGCCGCAGCGACCGGGCTGCCCGTCATGCGTTACGTGCGGGCGCGGCGTCTCAGCGAAGCGGCGCGCGCGCTCGCCAACGGTGCGCCGGATATCCTCGCGCTGGCGCTGGAGGCCGACTACGGCTCCCACGAAGCATTCACCCGCGCGTTCCGCGACCATTTCGGGGTGACGCCTGAAGCGGTCCGCAGTTCGACGCGTCTCGACCATCTCAGACTTCAGGAGCCGATCACCATGGATTCCACAATGATCGACAATCTTCCGGCGCCGCGTTTTGAGATCAGCAAACCGCTGCTGGTCGCCGGCCTCGGTGAACGTTACACATGGGAGTCGGGCGCCGCTATTCCCAGCCAGTGGCATCGTTTTCATCAAGCGGTGGCGAACATTCCCGAGCGGATCGGGCAGGTCGCCTATGGTGTATGCTGCAACGGGGACGATGCCGGCAATTTCGATTACATCGCCGGCGTCGAAGTGCCGGACTTCTCCGATCTGCCGCGCGAATTCAGCCGGGTTCGGATTCCCGAACAGAAATACGCGGTCTTCACCCATCGCGATCACGTCTCGACCATTCGCCGCACCATCAACACGATCTGGAATGAATGGCTGCCGGCCTCGGGCCTGAAGGCGGCCGATGCGCCCAATTTCGAGCGCTATGGCCAGAACTTCGATCCGATCAGCGGCGATGGCGGTCTCGAGATCTGGATACCGGTCCGCGACTGAAGCCGCCGTCGTGCGAGCCGCACGGGGCTGCCTCGCGCGGTCCCCAACGGGGATTGCTTGGCAAGCGATAGCGACTTTGCCATAACATGGCGCAACGAAATCGTTGCGCGTGCGGGATCAAGGCTGGAATCCGCCGGCAGCGCAAGAAAAGCCGGGAGATTCCGATGCCCAATGTTCGCGTGCTCGCCACCGACCTCGAATTCCCGGAAGGGCCCGTGGTGCTGGCGGACGGGTCGGTGGTGCTGGTCGAAATCCGTGGCCGGCGGCTGACGCGGGTATGGCCCGACGGGCGCAAGCAGGTGGTCGCGGAAATTCCGGGCGGCCCCAACGGGGCGGCGATGGGGCCCGACGGCAAGATCTACATCTGCAACAATGGCGGCTTCAGTTGGATTCCCTCGCGCGGTACGCTGATGCCGGGCGCGCCCGAGCCGCATGAATATATCGGCGGCTCGATCCAGCGCGTCGATCTTGCGAGCGGCAAGGTCGAAACCGTGTTCGACAGATGCGGCGAGCATCCGCTGAAGGGCCCGAACGACCTGGTGTTCGACCGGCACGGCGGTCTCTGGTTCACCGATCTCGGCAAGCGTCGCGCCCGCGACATGGATGTCGGAGCGTTCTATTACATCAAGCCGGGCGCCAGGGAGATCGTCGAAGGCGTGTTCGGCATGCTGCCGGCCAACGGCATCGGATTGTCGCCCGACGAGAACACGGTCTATGTGGCGGAAACGCCCACCGCGCGGTTGTGGGCCTTCGATCTGTCGGCGCCGGGCACCGTCAAGCCGCGTGACGTGATCTATCGCGGCGAGCGCGGCAAACCGATCGCGGGTCTCGGCGGCTACCAGATGTTCGACTCGCTGGCGGTCGAAGCTTCCGGCAATGTCTGCGTCGCGACCCTGATCTCGGGCTGTATCTCGGTGATCGCGCCCGATGGCGCGCTGGTCGAGCAGGTGCCGACCGGCGACCGCGTCACCACCAACATCGCCTTTGGCGGACCGCAACTGAAGACCGCCTACATCACGCTGTCCGGCAAGGGCGAACTGGTCGCAATGGACTGGGCGCGCCCCGGCCTGCCGCTGAATTTCCTCAACAAATGATGGGTGGCGAAACAGTGCCGATTTTCGTCATTGCGAACGTTGGATTGTTCGCTTGCGCTCCTCGCAACGACGGTGGAGGGATACGCGATGTCTTGGCTTGAACCGGTAGTCTTGCGCGGCGCCCATGCGCGGCTCGAGCCCTTGTCGCAGAATCACCGCGACGGGCTGGCCGAAGCGGTGCAGGACGGCGAGCTGTGGAAGCTCTGGTACACCTCGGTCCCGAGCGTCGAGGGAATGCGCAAGGAGATCGATAGACGGCTCGGCCTGCAGGCGGCGGGCGCGATGTTGCCATGGACGGTGTTCGATGGCGACGGCCGAATCGCCGGCATGACGACCTATATGAACGTCGATGCGCCGAACCGGCGCGTCGAGATCGGTTCAACCTGGTATGCGCGGCGCGTGCAGCGCAGCGCGGTCAACACGCAGTGCAAACTGCTGCTGCTGACCCATGCATTCGAAACGCTCGATTGCATCGCGGTCGAATTCCGCACCCATTTCTTCAATCACCAGAGCCGGCGCGGCATCGAGCGGCTGGGCGCCAAGCAGGACGGCATCCTGCGCAACCACCAGATTGCCCCGAACGGTACGCTGCGCGACACTGTGGTCTACAGCATCATCGCCAGCGAATGGCCGACGGTGAAAGCGCATCTCGACTATCAGTTGAATGAAAAGACGCGATAGCCCCGTGCGAGCCGAAACCATGGATACATTCGACTATGTGATCGTCGGCTCCGGCTCCGCCGGAAGCGTGCTCGCCAACCGGCTCAGCGAAGATGCCGGCACCACGATCTGCGTGCTCGAAGCCGGCCCCAGCGACTGGCACCCGTATATCCATCTGCCGGCCGGCTTCATCAAGACCTTTCACATGAAGAGCATCAACTGGGCCTACCAGCAGGAGCCGGGACCCTGGACCGGCGGCCGCAGCATCTACGCGCCGCGCGGCAAGACGCTCGGCGGTTCCTCCTCGATCAACGGCCATATCTATAATCGCGGCCAGCGCCAGGATTTCGACACCTGGGCGCAGTTCGGCAATCGCGGCTGGGGCTATCAGGACGTGCTGCCCTATTTCAAGCGGCTGGAACGGCGCATCGGTGAGGGCGACGACGCCTTTCGCGGCCGTGACGGCAATCTGACCGTCACCACCATGGACTGGCGCGATCCGCTCTGCGAAGCGTTCATGGCCGGTGCGATGAGCCTCGGCATTCCGCGCAACCCCGACTACAATGGCGCGATCCAGGAGGGCGTTTCCTACGCCCAGCGCACCATCAAGAATGGCCTGCGTGTCAGCGCGGCGACCGCGTTTCTGCATCCGGCGCGGAAACGCGCCAATGTCCAGGTGCGGACCCATGCGCATGCCACCAGCATCCTGTTCGAGGCCAAGCGCGCGGTCGGCGTGCGCTACGCGAGGGGCGGCAAGGGAGGCGCGCCGACGGAAATACGCGCCGCCAAGGAAGTGATCCTTGCCGGCGGCACCTACAACTCGCCGCAACTGCTGCAATTGTCGGGCATCGGGTCGCCCGACCTGCTGCGGTCGCTCGGCATCGAGCTGCGCCATGCGCTGCCCGGGGTGGGCGAGGGATTGCAGGATCACTACGCCCCGCGTTCGGTCGCCCGCGTCAAGAACATCAGGACCATCAACGAGCGTCGGCGCGGCCTCGGCCTCGCGCTCGAGGCGATCAAATGGGCGACGACCCGGCGCGGCCTGCTCTCGCTGTCGCCGACCATGGTCTACTGCTTCTGGCATTCCGGCGAGACCACCGAGAGTTCGGACCTGCAACTGACGTTCACGCCCGCGAGCTACAAGGAGGGCGTGCAGGGGCAACTCGAGGACGAGCCCGGCATGACGGTCGCATCCTGGCAGCAGCGGCCTGAAAGCCGCGGTTATGTCCACGCCCGCTCGGCCGATCCGTTCGATCCGCCGATCATCCAGACCAACTACCTGACCGAAGAGCTCGACCGCCGCACCGTCGTCGCCGGCATGAAACTCGCGCGCAGGCTGCTCGCATCGGCGCCGCTGGCGCCGTACTATGCCTATGAAGATTTTCCCGGGCCCAAGGTGCAGACCGACGACGAATTCCTCGCCGCCGCGACCCAGCGCGGCACCACCACGTTCCATCCCGGCTGCACTTGCCGCATGGGACCGGCCGACAGCACCTGGGCGGTGGTCGACGATCAACTCCGGGTCCACGGGCTGCAGGGGCTGCGCGTGATCGATGCCTCGATCATGCCGCGGATGATCTCGGCCAACCTCAACGCCTCGACCATGATGATCGCCGACAAGGCCTCCGACCTGATCCGCGGCCGCAGCGCGTCGGCCCATTGAACGACGACAGGCGTTGCGCCAATTCGACAAATCGAACTACCTTGCGCAGGAGGTGGTTTCGAAAGCCACCGATTGCAGGGGGGCAGGGTGACATCCGGCTGGGTTTTTCTGACCTCGTTCGCATCGACCACCGCCGGCATCGCGCTCGGGATGACGCTGCGCACCCGGCTGCCTGCGCCCCATCTCAAGCAGGAGACCAAGGAGGTCGTCAGGCTCGGCGCCGGCCTGCTGGCAACGCTGGCGGCAGTGCTGATCAGCCTGATGATCGCCTCCGCCAAGACCTCCTACGACACCCAGGACGCCCACTTCCGGCAATTTGCCTCACATGTCATTTTGGCCGATCAACTGCTGGCGCAGTACGGCCCGGAAGCCATCGGGGTCCGCAAGTTGATGCGGCAGGCCGTTCCCGCCGCGCTCGATCGGATATGGCGTGAGAAGGCGACGCGCGCATCACAAAATACCGCGTTTACGGCGAGTTCGGTCGCCGAGCAGATTTATCATGCCATCGAGGCGTTGCCGACCACCAACGACGAGCAGCGCATGCTCAAGCTTCGCATTCTGCAGGCGAGCAGCGACATCGCCAACGCGCGGCTGCTGATGTTTGCCGATGTCGACACGCCGATCATGACGCCGTTCCTGCTGACGCTGGTGTTCTGGCTGACGGTGATTTTCACCAGTTTCAGCCTGTTCGTCGAGCCGGGCATCGTGGTCGGGACCGCCTTGCTGATCTTTGCGCTGTCGGTGTCGAGTGCGCTGTTCCTGGTCGCCGATCTGGGCCAGCCGTTTGCCGGATTGATGCAGATATCGAGCGAACAGCTCAGGCACGCGCTGGCGCCGCTGGACTGATCGTCCGGGCACCGTCGGTGCCTATTCGTAGACGAAGGCGGGGTCGCCGAGGTCGATCGCCGGAAATTCGTCCTTTTCGGCCCAATAGTCCTGATTGTGCTGCCATTCCGGCTTGTCGCCGCGCTTCGGCAAAAGGTGCATGCCGCGCATCATGTAGCCGGGGTTGAAATTTTCCGGATCGATCCACGGCAGCAGCGGCATGTTGTGGTCTTCCGGACGCAGTGCCGGCGTAACCTTTTTCGCCCCGGTCCGCTTCATGTGGTTGAGCAGCCGGCACACGAAGTCGGCGACCAGATCGACCCGCAGCGTCCAGCTCGCGCGGAAATATCCGAACACCCAGACCAGATTGGGCACGCCGGTAAACATCATGCCGCGATAGGTCACGGTGTCGGCGAAATCGAGCGGCTTGCCGTCGACGCTGAATTCGATGTCGCCGGTGGCGCTGAGGTGGAAGCCGGTCGCGGTGATGATGATGTCGGCTTCGAGGGTCTTGCCGGATTTCAGCAGAATGCCGCACCCGGTAAAGCGGTCGATTTCGTCGGTGACGACCGAGGCCCTGCCGGACTTGATGGCCTCGAACAGGTCGCCGTCCGGAATGAAGGCGATGCGCTGTCGCCACGGCCTGTAACTCGGCGTGAAGTGGGTCGCGATATCGTAGTCGGCTCCGAGACAGGCCTCCACCGCGGACAGCAGGTCCTTCCTGGCGGCCTCGGGCTGTTCGAAGGTCTTGCGGGTAAACGCGTCCTGATCGAACAGGATCTTGCGGCGCGTGATCTCGTGGATCCAGCTCTCGTCGACCTGCAACTGGCGCAGCGCTTCGGTGATCTCGATCGCATTGCGTCCGGTCCTGAAATAGGTCGGCGAGCGCTGCAGCATGGTGACATGGGCGCAATCGCTGGCCATCGCCGGGATCAGTGTCGCCGCAGTGGCGCCGGAGCCGATGACGACGACGCGCTTGTCCTTGTAGTCGAGATCGTCAGGCCATTGCTGCGGATGGATGATCGGGCCCTTGAAAGCCGCCATGTCGTTCCACTCGGGCGTATAGCCCTCGGCATGACGATAATAGCCCTGGCACATCCAGAAGAAGTTCGCGGTGAAGCGACGGGCCTCGCCGGTGTCCGTCCGCACCGCTTCGATGGTCCAGCGGTTTTGCTGGCTCGACCAGCTCGCCGAGCAGATCCTGTGCTGATAGCGGATATGGCGGCCGAGATCGTTTTCCTCGATCACCTCGCCCATATATTTGAGAATCTCTGCGGCCGTCGCGATTGGCGCGCTGGTCCACGGCTTGAAGCGGTAGCCGAAGGTATGAAGGTCGCTGTCGGAGCGGATGCCGGGATAGCGGTGCGTCCGCCAGGTCCCGCCAAAGCCGCTCTGGGTCTCAAGCACGACGAAGCTGGTGCCCGGACATTGCCGGGTCAGATGGTAGACGGCGCCGACCCCCGAGATACCGGCGCCGGCGATAACGGCGTCAAAATGCTCGGTCAGGCCTGAAGATGCCGGGCGGATCTGGGTTTGGAGGTTCATCGGACCGATCTCTTCGGTTGGGGTTCCCGCATCGCCAGCGGTTCGGTCGCGCTGTTATACTTCCCGGCGGCTCAGGAACGCCAGCCGCTCGAACAAATGCACGTCCTGCTCGTTTTTCAGCAGCGCGCCGTGCAGCGGCGGGATCAGTTTGCGCGGATCGCGTTCCCTGAGCATTTCCGGCGTGATGTCTTCGTTCAGCAGCAGCTTGAGCCAGTCCAGAAGCTCCGACGTCGAAGGTTTCTTTTTCAGGCCCGGCACTTCGCGAACCTCGAAGAAGATCCGCAGCGCCTCTTCCACCAGCCGTTTCTTGATGTTGGGGAAATGCACGTCGACGATCCGGTTCATGGTGTCGACATCGGGAAACTTGATGTAATGGAAAAAGCAGCGGCGCAGGAATGCGTCCGGCAATTCCTTTTCGTTGTTCGAGGTGATCATCACGATCGGGCGCAGCTTGGCCTTGATGTTCTCGCCGGTCTCGTAGACGAAGAATTCCATGCGATCGAGCTCGAGCAGCAGATCGTTGGGAAATTCGATGTCCGCCTTGTCGATTTCGTCGATCAGCAGCACCGGCCGCTGCGCTGCCGTGAAGGCGTCCCACAATTTGCCGCGCTTGATGTAGTTCGAGATGTCGGACACGCGGGCATCGCCGAGCTGGCTGTCGCGCAGCCTTGATACCGCGTCGTACTCGTAAAGACCCTGCTGCGCCTTGGTGGTGGACTTGATATGCCAGGTCAGCAACGGCGCGCCGATCGCCTTCGCGACTTCCTCGGCGAGCACCGTCTTGCCGGTGCCGGGCTCGCCCTTGATCAACAGCGGGCGCTCCAGCACGATCGAAGCGTTGACCGCGATCTTGAGGTCGTCGGTGGCGACGTAGTCCTTGGTACCGGTAAATTTCATCGAGTATCTGCCTCGTTGTTCTTGCGTGCCGAACGCGGCTCGACCTGCCTCGGACGACAGCCAGCGTCCCAGGACCGGATTGGTGGTCGTTGCGGGGATATTGCCTTTATGGCTCAATTCTAGTTGAAAAACCCCGCAGGTCTAGGCCTTGCGACGGCGCGGAGGCTCTTGACGTTCACGGTCCGGCGGGCAATCTGTAGCCCATGTTCCTGCAATTCTTCACGTCGCTGCGCGAGGCCCAGGTCCCGGTCAGCCTGCGCGAATACCTGACGCTGGTGGAGGCGCTGGACGCCGACCTCGCCGAGCAGACGGTGGAAAATTTCTATTATCTGGCGCGTGCCTCGCTGGTGAAGGACGAGCGCAATCTCGACAAGTTCGACCGCGTGTTCGGCACCGTGTTCAAGGGGCTGGAGAGCCTGCTCGACGCCATGGAGAAGGCGGACATTCCGGCCGAATGGCTGAAGAAGCTGGCGGAAAAATACCTCACCGAGGAAGAAAAGAAGCAGATCGAGGCGATGGGCTGGGACAAGCTGATGGAGACCCTGCGCCAGCGCCTGAAGGAGCAGAAGGGCCGGCACCAGGGTGGCAACAAGTGGATCGGCACCGCCGGCACCTCGCCGTTTGGCGCAGAAGGATATAACCCCGAAGGGATCCGCATCGGCCAGGAGAAGAACCGCAATTTCCGTGCGGTGAAGGTATGGGACCGGCGCGAGTTCAAGGATCTCGACGGCAATGTCGAACTCGGCATTCGCAACGTCAAGATCGCGCTGCGGCGGCTGCGCAAGTTCGCGCGCACCGGCGCGCCCGACGAACTCGATCTCGACACCACGATCAGGCAGACCGCAAACCACGGCTATCTCGACCTGCATATGCGCCCGGAGCGGCGCAATGCGGTCAAGGTGCTGGTGTTCTTCGACATCGGCGGCTCGATGGATTCGCACATCGAACAGGTCGAGGAGTTGTTTTCCGCGGCCAAGACCGAATTCAAGCACATGGAGTATTTCTACTTCCACAACTGCCTCTATGAAGGGGTCTGGAAGCAGAACAGGCGCCGCTTTACCGACCGCACCCCGACCTGGGACGTGCTCCATAAATACCCGCACGACTACAAGGTGGTGTTCGTCGGCGACGCCTCGATGTCGCCTTACGAGATCATGGTGCCCGGCGGCTCGGTCGAACACGTCAATGAGGAAGCGGGATCGATCTGGCTCGAACGCATCACGCGCACCTATCCGCATGCAGTGTGGCTCAACCCGGTGGCGCAGCGGCACTGGGACTACTCGGAATCGACCACCATCATCCGCCGGCTGTTTTCGCAGCGCATGTTTCCGATCACGATCGAGGGGCTGGAAGGCGCGATGAAGGAGCTGGTGCGGTAGAAGTCCTGTCGTAGCGGGGAAGGAAGTATGACCCAGACCATCCATCGCGGCATCAAGGCGCTGATCGACGAGGCCAATGCGGAGATCGAGACGGTCATCGCGGCCGACGCCATCAAGGCCGCGCAAGGCGACGACGTCGTGATCGTCGATATCCGCGATCCGCGCGAGATCGAGCGCGATGGCCGCATTCCCGGCGCGTTCTCCTGTACCCGCGGCATGCTGGAATTCTGGATCGACCCGGCGAGCCCGTACGCGAAGCCGATCTTCCAGAGCGACAAGAAGTTCATCTTTCACTGTGCCGGCGGGCTGCGCTCGGCGCTGGCAGCGAAAACCGCACAGGACATGGGACTGAAGCCGGTCGCCCATATCGGCGGCGGTTTCGCCGCCTGGCGCGACGCCGGCGGACCGATCGAGAAGTACGAGCCGAAGAAGCCGAAGGGGTAACACTTCGTCACACGCGGGCTTGACCCGGGTGTCCATCATTTCAAGAAGATGGATTGCCGGATAAGTCCGGCAATGACGATTGAGCAACGCCGGAGATCCGCACCATGATATCCTCCACCGACGATCCGCTGGTCTCCACCGACTGGCTCGCCGCGCATATTGACGATCCCAGGGTCAAGATCATCGATGCATCGTACAAGATGCCGGGGGTGCTGCCGCTGCCATCGGACGATTATCTCGGCGCGCATATTCCCGGCGCGGTATTCTTCGACGTCAACTCGATCTCCGATCACAACGACCCGCGGCCGCATATGTATCCTAACGCCGAGCAATTCGGGCGCGACGTTTCCGCGCTCGGCATTTCCTCCGGCGATACCGTGGTCGCCTATGATTCCGGCGGCTGGGTCGCAGCGCCGCAGGGCATGGTGGATGTTCCTGTCGTTTGGCCATCGCGATGTGAAAGTGCTGGACGGCGGATTGAAGAAATGGTTGCGCGAGGGCCGTCCTACTCATTCCGGCAAGGTCACGCCCAGAAGCGGAAAATTCCGGGCAACGTTCGATCCGCGCCATGTCCGCAGCAAGGAGCAGTTGCTTGGCAATCTCGAAACCCATGCCGAGCAACTGGTCGATGCGCGTCCGCGGCCGCGCTTCGAGGGCACGGTCGCCGAGCCCTGGCCCGGCCGCCGCTCCGGTCACATTCCCGGCAGCCGCAACGTGCCCTATGCTGAATTGTTCGATGCGGCTACCGGTGCGATGAAGCCGCTGGAGAATTTACGCCGGATCTTCACCGGCGCTGGCGTCGACATGACGAAGCCGATCGTGACGACCTGCGGCTCCGGCGTCTCCGCGCTGGTCTTGACGCTGGCGCTGTATCGGTTGGGCGTGCGCGGCAGCGCGCTCTATGACGGATCGTGGGCCGAATGGGGTCTGCCGGGCGGCCCGCCGGTTGCGACCGGGCCGGCCTGATCGGCGTTGCCGTCGTCGATCAATGGGGCGTCGCCGGCACCCCGAACGGGTTGGCCAGTTGAGCCGCCTGTCGCGCGAGGCGGGCGCGCGCCGCCATCCGGCGGCGGTGAGCCGCCCGGCGTGCCTGGCGCTCCTTGTCGGCACTCTTGTCGGGCTTTGTGCCGGAAGCTTTTGCAGGCCGCGGATGGGGCATCGGTGGATTGGTCAGCATGGCGGTCGCGGTCGAAGCGTTCTCGGTGGTCGCCGCGGCAGGTGGGCTCGCCGGTTCGGAGGCGGCGGGGACTGCCGATTCAGCCGCGGTCGGGGCCGTTGTGTTCGCTGGCGGTGGGGCTGGTTCGCTTGCGGTCAGCTTTGCCTCCGGCGGTGCGGCGGCTTCGGTGGTCGCGACCTTGACCGGATCTGACGTTGCCGTCGCGGCGCGCTCGGCTGGCGCTGACGCGCTCGGCGCCGGGGGTTGCGCGGCGGCAATATCCGCGCCGGGGGTTTGCGGCGGCGATGGAATTTCCGGCCTCGGCGCCGAAGCCGTCTCCGCCGGAGCGGACTTTGGTGCAGAGGCGATCTCCGGCTTCGGTGCGGAGGCCGGGTCCGGCGGCGTCGGCGCGATCGCGGTTGGCTCCGCGCTCGCCGCCGTGGCGGGGTGTCTGGGGTTAGCTGCTCCGGCGGCGCCACCGCAGCGCGGTCCGGCGTCTTTGGCTCAACCGAGGCGTCGATGGGCGGCGTGGGCGGTGTCGGTTGCTCCACAACCGCGGTGACCGGCGCCGCATCCGCGACCGGCTTCTGCTCCGTCGCTGGTGGCGCGTCGACGCGCAGCATGGCGAGCGTCGGCGCGGCTTCCGGCTGCTGGGCGAACATCGTTTCGGGGGCCGGGCGCCAGGATGGCGTGCTGGCAAATTCCTGGTGAGCGGCGCGGAACAGGGTGGCCGCGCCAAGTCCGAAGACCAGGACCGACATCGACAGGACGATCGCGGCGAACAGAAAACGGAATCCGGGAAGCATGGAGCAGCGAGTTCCGCCTTCGCAGGGGTTCGGCGAAGGCTTTCGAGCCATCGGGACGCGGTGACTACAAAATGGGCCGCGTTCGTGGCATCGGCGGACACCGCCAGCGCGCAGCGAATCAGGCTGGTTTGAGGATACCGCAAGGAATCCGCGCGCGTTCGTTAAAAAGGGCGTCAGCGCGGATGCCGGCGCGCCTTCCCATCAACATTTACCGGATGGTGATGCCTCATTGCCACGGCGGCTCACAACCCATCACAAATTGGCCTGATCGGGCCTGGTTTGGTGATTTTGTCTTGAATGCGCCGCGATCTTCGGTCATCAGCCAATAGCGGTCCGGTGTCGGCTTGGGGACAATACAAGAGCGATGATGATCACACGAATTCTGATGATTTCCGCTGCCGTGGCGGCTGTCGCGGCTGGAACTTCGCTCGTCCAGGCCCAAAGCTACCCCACCGCACCCGGCGCGGTGTACTCGCCGTATCCGCCCAGCGACTATCGTCGCGCTCCGGGCGTACCGGATTATGATTCGGTCGACGATCAAGATGCGCCCGATGCGCAGTCCTCGACGGCGCTGCCGCCGCCCGGCCCGGTGCTCTCGCCTGACGATCCCCGCTATGGCCGCCCCGCCGGTGCTGCACCGGTTTATTCCGGCCGGGCGGCACCGACCGGCCCGATCCTTTCGCCGGATGATCCGCGCTATGGCCGCCCCGACGGCGCTCCGCCGGTATATTCCGACCGGGCGGCACCGACCGGCCCGATCCTGTCGCCGGACGATCCGCGCTATGGCCGCCCCGACGGCGCCCCCGCGGTCTATTCCAATCGAGCCGCGCCGACCGGCCCGATCCTGTCGCCCGACGATCCCCGTTACGGCCGGCCCGATGGACCGCCGCCGGTGATCTATTCGGATCGCGGCACAGCCGACCCTCGCGCTCCGGCGGATGACGGTTTGCGGCCGCCCGAAGCGGTCGGCGCTCCCGGCGCCGTCACCGGCTCGGTCGAGCCTGCCGCAGGGCCCGACGGCAAGCCGATGACGATCGCCGCGCTGCCGCCGGAAGAACAGCCGGAGACCGGCTCAGCCCAGCTCGCGCCAAACCTGCGCCGGCAGGAAGTGCCGTTCGTCACCAAGGAGCCGGCGGGAACGTTGGTCGTCGACACCCCGAACACCTATCTTTATTACGTGCTGGGTAACGGGCGCGCGATCCGCTACGGGGTCCGCGTCGGTCGCGACGGCTTTACCTGGACCGGCGTGCAGAAGATCACCCGCAAGACAGAGTGGCCGGATTGGCATCCGCCGCCGGAGATGATCGAACGCCAGCCCTATCTGCCGCGCTTCATGGCCGGCGGCCCCGGTAATCCGCTGGGCGCGCGCGCCATGTATCTCGGTTCTACCGTCTATCGGATCCATGGCACCAACCAGCCCTCGACGATCGGCAAATTCGTCTCCTCGGGGTGCA
Source organism: uncultured Alphaproteobacteria bacterium (assembly GCA_963748165.1). GTDB lineage: Bacteria > Pseudomonadota > Alphaproteobacteria > Rhizobiales > Xanthobacteraceae > Bradyrhizobium. The sequence goes on along the minus strand of CAVVIM010000020.1, from coordinate 113,898 downwards.
TCGGGATGCTGAACGAGGATGTCACCGACCTGTTCGACCGCGTCAAGGTCGGCACCCGCGTGGTGGTGCTTCCGGGCGGTCCGCCGCCGGCGGCGATCGCCTCGTCGCAGCCGGTGCCGGGACCGAACGCCGGCCCGCAGCCGGCGCAGGTGTCGAGCGTTCCAGGCATGCAGCCCACCGTGGTGCCGCCGCTGCCGGCGCCGGTAACGGTGCGTTAGGCCGGTTTCTCCATCACCGTGGCTTCATCCTTCGAGACGGATGATAGCGTTGCTGTCATGCCAGCCGTCGCAACGGCTCGGCCCTGAGCCAGGCGTCGATGTCCTCGACCATCTGGCGGTAGTGATTGCGAAAGCTTTCCTCGGTGACGTAGCCGAGATGCGGCGTCAGCACGATGTTGTCGAGCTTGCGGAACGGATGGTCGACCGGCAGCGGCTCGACCGAGAACACATCGATCGCGGCGCCGGCGATCTTGCGCGCCTGCAGGGTTTCCAGCAGCGCGGCTTCGTCGACGATCGGCCCGCGTGCGGTGTTGACGAGGTAGCTGGTCGGCTTCATCCGTGCCAGATCCTCGCGGCCGACCAGCCCGCGTGAACGCTGGCTCAGCACCACATGGACCGTGATGATGTCGGCGGTTGCGAACAGTTCTTCCTTGCTGGCGTAGCCGACGCCGACTTCCTGGCATCGCTCCGGCGTCAGGTTAGGGCTCCACGCGATCACGTTCATTCCGAACGCTTTCGCCAGCCCCGACACCTTGCCTCCGAGCTTGCCGAGGCCGATGACGCCGAGCGTGCGGCCCTCGATCTCGATGCCGACATATTTCTGCAAGGGTTCGCCGGCGTGCATCCGCGCGTTCTCGCGGCCGATATTGCGGGTCAATTCCAGGATCAGACCCATCGTCAGCGGCGCGGTGGGATCGCGGCCAAACTGCGTCCCGCACACCACGATCCCGCGCTCCTTGGCGGCTTCCATGTCGATGGCGGCATTGCGCATGCCCGAGGTGACCAGCAGCTTCAGCTTCGGCAGGGCCGCAAGCAGCGGGCGCGGAAACGGCGTGCGCTCGCGCATCGCGCAGATGACCTCGAAGTCCTTGAGCGCGCTGGCCGCGGCCTCGGCGGAACCGAACGGTTCGTTGAATGCCGTGAGGTCGACGCGGTCGCCGATTTTCGACCAGTCGGCGATGGTCAAAGCCAGGTTCATGTAGTCATCGAGAATCGCGCAGCGCAGCAGCGTCATTGGAAGACCCATGGCGAGAACGACGGCAGCACGCGCGCCGTCCGGGAAACCCCATGGTTGCGCGCAATCCGCGGCAGCGCAAGCGGCCGCGGCCCCGAAGCACCGGCTGCTAGAGTGGCGCGGACGATTTTGACGCCCTGGCGGCCCGGATTTCGACGACCATCGACTGGACCGCGGGCGACAAGGCCCGCTGCTTGGCGCGGCAGGCCGGACCCGGTCCGCGCATATAGTGCAGTTCCGGCCGATAGGGGTCGAATGCCCTGACGAAGAACTGCCGCCAGAACGCCCTGAACTCGCCGAGCAGGCCGGTTTCGTGGGCGCGGCCGTCGTCCTCGGGGGAGAAAGAGGCGGAGGTAATGGTTGCCATGGCACGGCCCTGCTGTTTCACGCGCGCTCGCAGGCGCTGATGAGCAGCTTTTGCCCGATTTATTAAAACTAGGTTTCAATTGTCGTGACCTGGCGCCGACATGGTGTCCGCCGGGTAATCACCCGTGGTGAATCGCCGGAAAACGCCGGGTGCGCGGTTGCCCTTTGGCAGTGGCGCCGCTACATCAGCGGCAGCAAATTTCCATAAATGCAACGGTTTCAGGGATCGCGATGGCCCGTCAGTTCGTCTATTTCATGCAGGGTCTGTCCAAGACCTATCCGGGCAACCGCAAGGTGCTCGACAACGTCCATTTGTCGTTTTATCCCGACGCCAAGATCGGCGTGCTCGGCGTCAACGGCTCCGGCAAGTCGACGCTGTTGCGGATCATGGCCGGCCTCGACAAGGAATATAACGGCGAAGCCTGGGTCGCCGAGGGCGCGCGGGTCGGCTACCTCGAGCAGGAACCGCAGCTTGACGCCGAACTGACCGTCCGCGAGAACGTGATGCGGGGCGTCGCCAAGCAGAAGGCGATCCTCGACCGCTACAACGAACTGGCGGTGAACTATTCCGACGAGACCGCCGACGAGATGACCAAACTGCAGGACCAGATCGAAGCCGCGGGCCTGTGGGATCTCGACAGCAAGGTCGATCAGGCGATGGACGCGCTGCGCTGCCCGCCCGATGATGCCGACGTTACCAAACTGTCCGGCGGCGAACGCCGCCGCGTCGCGCTGTGCCGGCTGCTGCTCGACCAGCCCGATCTGTTGCTGCTCGACGAGCCGACCAACCATCTCGACGCCGAGTCGGTGTCATGGCTCGAGGGCCACCTGCGCAACTATCCCGGCGCGATCCTGATCGTCACCCACGACCGCTATTTCCTCGATAACGTCACCGGCTGGATCCTCGAACTCGACCGCGGCCGGGGCATACCCTATGAGGGCAATTACTCCTCCTGGCTGGTGCAGAAGCAGAAGCGCCTCGAACAGGAAGGCCGCGAAGATGCGGCGCATCAGCGCACGCTGGCGCGCGAGCAGGAATGGATCGCGGCTTCGCCGAAGGCGCGGCAGGCCAAATCCAAGGCACGCTACCAACGCTATGAAGAACTGCTGCGGCAGGCCAACGAGAAGCAGACCCAGAGCGCGCAGATCACCATTCCGGTCGCCGAGCGGCTCGGCAACAATGTGGTCGACTTCGAGGTCCTCAGCAAAGGCTTCGGCGACCGCGCCCTGATCGACGATCTCACCTTCAAGCTGCCGCCCGGCGGCATTGTCGGCGTGATCGGCCCGAACGGCGCCGGCAAGACCACGCTGTTCCGGATGATCACCAAGCAGGAGACCCCGGACCAGGGCAGCATCACCATCGGCGACAGCGTGCATCTCGGTTATGTCGATCAGTCGCGCGACACGCTCGACGGCAAGAAAAGCGTGTGGGAGGAGATATCGGCAGGCAACGAACTGATCCTGCTCGGCAAGCGCGAGGTCAACTCGCGCGGCTACTGCTCCTCGTTCAATTTCAAGGGCGCCGACCAGCAGAAGAAGGTCGGTTCGCTGTCAGGCGGCGAACGCAACCGCGTGCACCTCGCAAAGATGCTCAAGTCCGGCGCCAATGTGCTGCTGCTCGACGAGCCCACCAACGATCTTGACGTCGATACGCTGCGTGCGCTGGAAGAGGCGCTGGAGGATTTTGCCGGCTGCGCCGTGATCATCAGCCATGACCGCTGGTTCCTCGATCGGATCGCCACGCATATCCTGGCGTTCGAGGGCGACAGCCATGTCGAATGGTTCGAAGGCAATTTCCAGGATTATGAAAAGGACAAGATGCGCCGGCTCGGGCAGGACTCCATTATCCCGCACCGGGTCAAATACAAGAAGCTTACCCGGTAGGAAGGCGTCGCATGGCGGACTGGAGCGCTGAACAATATCTCAAATTCGAGGATGAGCGGACCCGGCCGGCGCGCGACCTGCTGGCACAGATCCCGCTCGCCGATGTAGGCAGGGTCGTCGACATCGGCTGTGGTCCGGGAAACTCAACCGAGCTGCTGGCCAGGCGCTGGCCGCAGGCGGCGGTCACCGGCATCGACACCTCGGCCGACATGCTGCGGCAGGCGCGCGAACGGTTGCCGGGATGTACGTTCATCGAAGCCAATGTCGCGCACTGGGTGCCGACGGAAAACACCGACCTGCTGTTTGCGAACGCGATTTTCCAATGGGTGCCAGGTCATCTCAAGCAGTTGCAACGGCTCCTCGGCGCCCTGCCGCCGGGCGGCGTCCTTGCGGTGCAGATGCCCGACAATCTCGATGAGCCGTCGCATCTGCTGATGCGTGAGGTCGCCCATCTCGAGCCGTGGCGCAAACAGCTCGCCGACAAGGCGCGGGTACGCGATACGCTGCCGAAGCCGGGCGTCTATTACGATGCCTTGAAGCCGCTCTGCACCCGGCTTGAGCTCTGGCACACCATCTACAATCACGTGCTGGCGGATGCCGCCGCCATTGTGGAATGGGTCAAGGGGACAGGCCTGCGGCCGTTCGTCGATCCGCTGGAACCGCCCGAGCGCAAGCAGTACCTCGCCGAATATACCGCGCGCGTCGCCGCCAGCTATCTGCCGCAGGCGGATGGCAAGGTGCTGCTGCGGTTTCCGCGATTTTTTATCGTGGCGGTGAAATAGCGGCTGCGCTCAACCAACCTTCTCCGCCAACCACATCTTGATCAGCGACTGATATGGCACATCGCGCTTGTTGGCGGCGATCTTGATCTGCTCCAGCAAACCTGACGGCAAACGAATTGAAATCGCGGTGGTCGAGGGTTTCAGGTTCGGAAAGCGGGCGCGCTGGGCCTTGCTCCAGTCGACGTAGTCGGAGGAGTCGTGCGTTTGCCAAAACTTCCGTTGGTCTGCTTCCGTCTTGAACACGGGAATTGATTTAAGCCTGCTCATAGGCTGTTCTCTCCTTTCGGTGCATGTCTCGCGCCGATATAACCCGCAGCAGAGTTCCATCTTGGCGGAGGGTGAAAGTGATATGAAGCAGCCGGTTCTGGGCTGTCCTTCCCAACGCATGAAGGCGCGGTTCCCTTTCACCATGCTTCGTGTCTTCGACAATGACCAATGGATCATTGAAGAAAACACTTTCCGCTTCGGCCTGACTGACGTCATGTTTATCCGCGCGCTTGCGGCTGTTGCCATCGTCCCAGTCAAAACCTGCAACCTGGTCAAGCTCGATCATGTGTATATGTTCAATATATACAGAATGAGAAATTGATGCAATTTGGCTTCCGGTTCGATTGTTGGAACAAGAAATGGGGCGCATTCTTATTCGCCGCAGTTCTGACGCAGTTTTTTCCTGTCTCGGCCCGCGCCGCCGACGCCGGCTTCACGCAATTCATTGCCTCGTTGTGGCCCGAGGCCGAGGCGGCCGGCGTGTCGCGCGCGACGTTCGATAAAGAGACCCGCGGGCTCGAACCTGACTACAAGCTGCCCGATTTGATCTTGCCGGGCCGTCCCGCGACCGGGGCGCCATCACAGGCCGAGTTCGTGCAGGTGCCGGCGGACTATGTGAAGGAAGCCAGCATCGCGCGGCTTGCCGACGAGGGCCAGCGGCTGATGCAGAAATACCGCAGCGCGCTTTCCGGAATCGAGGCGCGGTTTGGCGTGCCGGCGACGGTGGTGCTCGCGATCTGGGCTCGCGAGACCGATTTCGGCCGCTACACATTGCCCTATGACGGATTGCGGGTCCTGGCGACCCAGGCCTATGTCGGCCGGCGCAAGGAGCAATACCGCAACGAGTTCGTCCTGGCGCTGAAGATGATCGGCGAAGGCGATGTGACGCGCAAGGACATGCGCTCATCCTGGGCCGGCGCGACCGGGCTGACCCAGTTCCTGCCCTCGGAATACTATCAGCATGGTGTCGATTTCGATGGCGACGGCCGCAAGGACATCTGGCATTCGGTGCCGGACGCGCTGGCCTCCGCCGCGCAACAGCTTGTCAACAAGGGCTGGCAGCCGGGCGTGCGCTGGGCCTACGAGGTGCAGGCGCCGGCGAATGTCGATTGCACCCAGGGCGTCCCGGAAGTGACCAGGCCGATCGGCGAATGGCTGCGCGAAGGCTTCGTGCCGGTGCGCGGACAACAGCTCGGTGCGAACGAAACCGCGCAGCCCGCGTCGCTGCTGCAGCCCGAAGGGATTTACGGTCCGGCATTTCTGACTACGAAGAACTACTTCGTGATCAAGGAATACAATTTTTCCGATCTGTACGTGCTGTTCGTCGGACACCTCAGCGACCGCATGGTCAGCCCGCTTCCATTCGCCACGCCGTGGTCGGCGTCGACGCAATTGCGCAGCGCCGATGTCGAAGCCATGCAACGCCAGCTCACCCGTCTTGGTCTGTACAAGGACAAGCTTGACGGCAAAGCCGGGATGCTGACCCGCGCTGCGCTCGGGGCATACCAGAAATCGGCAGGCCTCAAGGTCGATTGCTGGCCCAGCGAGACGGTGTTGCGTTCGATCAGCGCGGCGCATTGAAGGAAAAACCCGGCCGCAGTGTCGGCCGGGTTCAAGAACTGGACGCGAGGGATTCGCGCGATGTGGTCAGCTCAGTTGCAGACCTCGACGCGACGGAAGCGCCAGGCGTATCCATCCCAGAAGCGCTCGCGAACCCAGCGGCAGGGCGGGGGCGGTGCGTCTTCCACATACACCGGGCCGCCATAGGCCGGACGGCTGGCGGCGACTGCGCCGCCGACAATCGCGCCGCCGATGATTCCGCCGGCGACAGCCGCGCCGAGGCCGCGTTGGGCGCTGGCAGGGGTCGCAGCGAGCGAACCGGCAAGGGTTGCGACCGCAACGAGGGCAGCAAATGTCTTATTCATGTCTTGTGCTCTCCTGGGATGGCGCCTTGGGTCGGCGCCGGGTTTAAAGTGAACTCACACGCCGAATTCGAACGTGGCCGTCTCGCTAGAAAGCGCACAACAGTCAATCGAAAGTAAACGCAGCGAGCCTGTTGGGCCGGAAAAACGGTTTTTTCAGGCCGATCCACAACCGCATTCCCGAAACCGCGCTGTTTGCGGGAATGTCGACGCTGTTTTAATGAAGGTGAACGGACTCAACCGCAAACCCGCACGCGGCGGAAACGCCAGCCATAGCCATCCCAGAACCGCTGGCGCTGCCAGTAACAGGGGGGGCCGGCATAGCCCGGTCCGGCGACGTAAGCGGGCCCGCCGTAATAGCCATAGCCGGGCCCGTAGTAGTAGCCGGGTCCATAATAATAGCCGGGCGCGGCCAGCGCGCCACCGACGATCGCGCCACCAATCAGTCCGCCTGCGATCGCAGCCCCGACACCACGCTGGGCGTGGGCCGGTGCGGACGCCCCGACAGCCGAAACGGCCAGGGTGGCGACGGCAGCGAGTGCCATCAACGTTTTCCTCATGGCTTCACCTTTCTCATTGAGCAAGGACAGTGGAAAAGCAGTCTGTCGCAGCGAAGGTTCCATATTTCCCTTGAACGATCAATGAACGGGATCGCCACATTGCCGACGAATATGGGCAAAGGTAGAGCCATTGTGGCGCAATAAACCCGCGCATTTCCGGGGGCATTCGGGGTAGGCGCAACCGGCGATGGACACGATGAACGAACGGACCTTGTACCACCGCCGCAGGCTTTCTTAGACTCGTTCCAGGCTGAAGTTCGATCAGTTTGGAATTGCTTGAAACTACGCTTTTTCCTTTTGCATCCGGCCGCAGTCTTAAATATCGATGGGTCAGCATCACTGATGAGTTCACCTTTTTCATGATCGTCTGTTCCTGCAATGTCCTGACCGACCACGATGTTCGCGATGCCGTGAGCGCCGCTGACGATCTTCCCCGCAATGCCAAGCAGATCTATGGCTGCCTCGGCTGCAGCGCCGAGTGCGGCCGCTGCGCGCGCACCATCAAGACCATCATCGACGAAGCGTTGGGCGCTTGCGCCAAGGCCTGCTGTTCGGGATGCCCGCACAGCCGGATCGACCCGCATGCCGATCGCGAGTTCGCTCTGGAAGCCGCCGCTTAAAATCCTGTAATTTATTGAATCGGATAGCCCTTTGCCTTGCTGGCGGGCAGGGTTGCGCCCGGCGCCAAACTGACTTAGAAACGTTCTAAAGATCAGGCGAACCCGATCGGATCGGTCGCGAACAGCGGAGCGCGTCAATGCAGGGCGACCCAAAAGTCATCGATTATCTCAACAAGGGTCTGCGCAGCGAACTCACCGCGATCAACCAGTATTGGCTGCATTACCGGCTGCTCAATAACTGGGGCCTTCTGGAGATGGCCAGGACCTGGCGCAAGGAATCCATCGAGGAGATGCATCACGCCGACCGTTTCACCGACCGTATCCTGTTCCTGGACGGATTTCCCAACATGCAGGTGCTCGACCCCTTGCGGATCGGTCAGAACGTCAAGGAAATCATCGAGTGCGATCTGGCAGCCGAAGTAGGTGCCCGCGGCCTTTATCAGGAAGCGGCGACCTATTGCCACGGCGTCAAGGATTATGTGTCACGCGATCTGTTCGAGGACCTGATGAAGGACGAGGAGCATCACATCGATTTCCTCGAGACCCAGCTTGATCTGATCGGACGGATCGGGCTCGAACTCTACACCCAGAAACACGTCGGCGGACTGGAGAGCGAGCATTAGCGCGTCTTCACGGTCTGCCGGCAGCGACGGGTCGGGTCGGGGACTCGCGAGCGCCCCTTACAATTGCGTCCGGTAGCGTGCCTCGACCGCGGCCTGGCTTTCTGGTTCACCGAGACTGGTCTGGTCGTGGATCACCTGGCTGATGCTCGGAAGCACCGCGCGCTCGACCTGTATTTCCGGCGACCAGAGCCTTGAGCGCATCAACGCCTTGCCGCAATGGAAATAGGCCTCGTGCACGTCGATGCTCAGCACCGCGCGCGGCGGCTTGCCGAACTCCACCATCGATGCCAGCAAAGCCGGCTCCGCCGAGAGCGTACCCTTGCCGCCGACCCGAAGCGTCTCGTCGATGCCCGGCACGAAGAAAAGCAACTGCACGAAGCCACTGCCTTCGACGATATTGCGAAAGCTGTCGATCCGGTTGTTGCCGCTGCGATCCGGCATCAGCAGCCGGTTCGGCCCGGCGACATTGACAAAGCCGGGATTGCCGCCGCGCGGCGAGGCGTCGACACTGCCGTCCGAGCCGGAGGTGGCCAGCACGCAGAACGGCGACATCGCAATGAAGTTTTTCGCATGCGCGTCGATCCCGGGGCGCGCTTTCGCGATCACCCGTGGCGAAGGTGCCGGATATATCTTCGGCAGGTCAATTGCGGCGAGATCGGTCAAGGCTGGCTCCAGCGGCAAACATGGCGGCACCCCAAGATATCATTGCGGTGGTGCGCCGACCACCTCTATCGCCGGGATCGCCACGGCCAATCGATCGCATCGGCGCAACAGAGCCGACGATTTCGCATAGTCCGGTGACGAAGGTGACTTGCGGCGCGAATGGCACCCATGTCGGGGTGATCGCGATGCCGTCACGGCCGTTCTTGACGTTTTTCGTCGCGGCGTCGATATGGAGGAATAGTTAAGCCTGGTCCTCGATGTCGGTTTCGGGCCGGTCACTGCCCGAGGCCGTTTCGGTGTGCCACTTGCCGTCGGCGGTCTCGTATTCGATCGCCTCGGTGCGGCCGGGGACGCGCTGCTCGGCGGCAGCCCGTTTGGCCGCCGCCAGTGCGGCCGCGTGGGTCGCGAAGGTCTCCGAGAAAACGCCATTCACGGTATAGGCCCAACCGTCGTCATGCTGAACGATCTTGTAGGTGACATGGGACATCTGGAACTCGCCTCGTTGGTCCGGGCCTGTTGGGATCGGGAACGACCCCGGCTTCCATTCTATGACAAAAACCGGCATGCGATGTAGGATTTTGCGCAAACCCGATCGTCTCCGGACAGCGCGGCCCCGGCGCCGCCCCGGGCAGAGGAGAGAATCATGTGCCGTAACATCAAGACGCTGTTCAATTTCGAGCCGCCTGCGACCGACGACGAAATCCATGCTTCCGCGCTGCAGTTCGTGCGCAAGCTCTCGGGCTTCAACAAGCCGTCGCAGGCCAATGAAGCGGCGTTTCACCGCGCCATCGCCGAAGTATCGGAATCGGCGCGGCGGCTGCTGACCTCGCTGCACACACAGGCGCCGGCGCGCGACCGCGAGATCGAGGCCGGCAAGGCACGGGAACGCTCGCGGTTGCGGTTCGGCTAGCGGTCGCTCCGTGCTGTGTGAAGCGATTCACGGTAGAGGTTGGTGGCAGCGTTCAGGATGGCCGTCGCCAACCTACCCCTCTTTCCGCTTGCCCTTGTGCTTCTTCTTTTTCCTGTCGCGGCGATCATCGTCTTCGTCGTCGAGGCCGCCGTCTCCGTCATTCTGTACCGCTTGCAGCACCGCCTGTTCGGCGGCCTCGCGCTCTGCGGCTTCATCTTGGCGCTGGCGCCGGTGATCCTCCCACGCATCGAAGATCAGGTGCAGCCATGGCAGCACCTGCTCGATCGACGGCAACTGGCCCGGCGGACCGGCTTCACCACGCGGGCCGGCTTCGCCCCTTGCTCCGGGCTTGCCCTGCGGTCCGGCTTCGCCACGCTTGCCTTGTGGACCGGGTTTGCCCGACGCACCGGGCTTGCCCGGCGGCCCGGGCTTGCCGCGCGGACCCTCGAGCCCGAGCCGGCCGGGATGGCCCTGCGGTCCCGGACGTCCCGGTTCGCCCGGACGTCCGCGCGGCCCTTGCGGCCCCTGTCGTCCCGGCCGGCTCGCGCTGTCATCTGCCACAGGCCGCACTCCCACTGATTAGCGTTGTTTTCTAGCAGAGCTTCGATGACGGCGGCAATTGAGCCGGATGCGCCGGCGGATTTGATCAACATCAATCTGCACGGCCGGCTACGAGCGCTTCCCGGCATCCCACCGCACCGGCAGATTCAGCAGGCCGCGAAACGCCCAGCCGCCGATCCGCACCGGCTCGGACGGGTCAAGCCGCAGTTCGTCCAGGCGCGCGAAAATGCTTGGCAGCGCCACATCGGCCACCATCGCGCGCGAGGCGAACGCACCGGCGCAATAATGCGGGCCGGCGCCGAACGCGATGCTCTTGGCGGTATCGCGCGTGACGTCGAAACGATCGGGGTGCTGGAAGCAGGCCTCGTCGCGGTTGGCCGAACCGAACATGAAGAACACCCGATCCTCGGGCTCGAAATCGACCCCGCCATACGACCAGGGTTTGGCGACGCGGCGCGGCGACATTCCGATCGGCGCGATCCAGCGCGCATATTCCTCGAACACGTCGATCCATTTCGCCTTGCCCGCGCGCACCAGCGCGAGTTGATCGGGATGCGTCAGCAGCGCCCAGATCGTGCCGGAGATGGCGTCGCGCGGCTCGTTCTGGCCGCCGGAGATCGCGAGCTTGACGTTGGCGCGCACGCTCCCGATCGGCTGGCCGGCGGCGAGCAGCACGCTGAGGATGGAGGTGTTCGGGTGTTTGGCGAGCACCGGGATCATGTCGTCGATCGCGGCATCGATGCCGGCGGTGGCGGCGTGGCAGCGCGCCTCGACCTGCTTGTCGCCGCTGTAATTGGCGATGCCGTCGATCATCGCCTGCGACCAGGCGTCCATGTCCTGGTAGCGCATGTTGACGAGCCCGGTGACATCCTTGAGGCATTCGGCCGACAGCGGCAGCGCGAACGCCTTGCAGAGGTCGGCGCCGCCGACCGGCGCCAGCTCGTCGAGGATGCGGTCGGCATGGCCCTGGAACTGCCGGCGCCAGGTATCGCGCACCGTGCGCGGCGACACCGAGGGAAACATCGCCGCGCGCTCCGACATGTGCGCCTCGCCATCCTTGCGCATCATGTTGTGGCCCATCAGCGTGTTCATCAATCCCGCCGGCTGATGCGAGGAGAACACGTCGATGCGCTTTTCCTGGGTAAAGATGTCGTCGCGCCGGGTGAAGACGGTCGAGCCCAGTTGCGGCACGAACGCGATCGGCGCCTGTTTCCGCATCCTGGCGAGATCGGGATAGGGATCGGCCCAGAACGTGGGCACGTCGATGTCAAAATGCGGGGCATTGGACATGGGGTTGGCTCCGTCCGGGATACTGCCCGGCCGGCCTTAATCTATAGCGTTTTCGAGCGAAGTGGGTACCGGTTCGCGTGAAGAAAACGCGTCAAGACAAGAAATCTAGTCAGTATGCGCGGGCACGTCGATTCCGTCGGCCGAATATAGCCGGATCTTGTTGCGCAGGGTACGCACCGATACCCCGAGCACGCGCGCGGCGTGGGTGCGGTTGCCCTCGTAGCGGGCCAGCGTCTGCAGCACGAGCTCGCGCTCGATCTCGCCGACGGTGGATCCGATCAGTAGCGGCACGATCTGGTTTGGGGTCAGCAAGGGCGCCGGAATCTCCAGCACCGGGGCAGCGAACTCGTGGGTCATCAACACCTCCCGATCAACGCCCGCTCGAACAACCGGAGCGGAAACATCGAGAACCAACTATTCCCAGCGCTTCGACGGTGGGCGGAGTTGGTTAACAAATCGCTAACGCGGCGCAAATGCCCTGCCGATGACACTAAATCGCCCGATAGCCGCCATCAGCCATCACGATCGAGCCCGTCACATAGCTCGACAGGTCGGAGGCGAGGAAGATCGCGGGCCCGACAATGTCCTCCGGTTTGCCGGCGCGTCCCAGCGGGGTGTGATCGAGGAAGATCTTCACCAGCTCGGGGTCGTTGGCGCGCACCGCGGCGTTGAGCGGCGTCTCGATCAGCCCGGGGCCGATCGCATTGACCCGCACGCCATCCTTGCCGAGTTCGGCGGCCAGCGCCCGGGTGAAGCCGAGCACGCCATGCTTGGAGGTGGTGTAGGCCGGCGAGTTCGGCGTGCGCACATGCACAAAGGATTGGATCGAGCCGATATTGACAATGCGGCCCCGGCTCGCGCGCAGCGGCGCCAGCAAGGCGTGCGTGACGTTGAAGGTGCCGTTCAGGTTGATCGCCATGATGTCCTGCCAGTCCTTCAGCACCGCTTCGGGCTCGGCGGTAAAGGCGTTGCGGCGGTTGATGCCGGCATTGTTGACCAGGATCGAAACCGGCCCGACCTGGTCGGAGATTTTCCGGGCGACCGCGATGCAGTCCTCGCGCCGGGTCACGTCGAGCGCGAAGCTCTCGGCCCTGCCGCCGGCGTCGCGGATTTCCCTCGCGGCCTCGGCTGCCGCCTTCTCGTTGATGTCGAGCAGCACCGCGCATGCGCCTTCGCGGGCATAGCCGAGGGCGATCGCGCGGCCGATCCCGGACGCCGCGCCGGTGATGACGGCGATGTGATTTTGCAGCAGGGGCATGGCGAGTTTCCTCCGTTGGTGTTCAAGGGCATCAGCCGATCCGGCTCACCGCCTCATGAATGGCGCGGCAGTGGCGCACGATGTTGTCATGCGCGGTCACGAATTTCTTGAGCGGGGTGTCGATGTCGTAGAAATAGATGTTGGCGATGAAGCCGTAGATGCCGGCATCGATGCCGGTCGGGTTCTCGCCGTGCAGACAGCCGCGCTGCGGGACCAGATCGGCAATCGCGGCGACGCCGAACAGCGCGGGATAGGAATAGAGCGTGAGCATGGAAAAATCCACTGTGGCCGCTGATCTCGAATCCTAGCGCGCAAGATACCCGGAAGCGAGTCGTGCGGCGCACAGGCGGCATATCGGCTTGCGTAGCCCGGATGCAGCGCAGCGGAATCCGGGCTACGAACTCTCACCGTCATTGCGAGCGAAGCGAAGCAATCCATGGCGCGGCAAGCGGAGGCGTGGATTGCTTCGTCGCTTCGCTCCTCGCAATGACGCGTCGCCCCGCATCGTCAAGGCCGTCAGCGCGCCGCCAGCGATGCGACGCATTCGATCTCGATCAGCATCTCTGGATCTGGCAGCGCCTGAACGACGCAGGTGGTGCGGGCCGGGTAGGGCGGCGGCCCGAACGCCGAAGCATACAATACGTTCATCGCGGCGACGTCGGCGGCGCGCGTCAGCAGCACGTTGACCTTGACCAGGCGGCCGAAGTCCGTGCCGGCTTGATCGAGCACCCGCTTGATGTTGCGCACCACGAAACCGAACTGGGCCTCGAAACTGTCGGGCAGCGCGCCGTTGTCGTCAAAGCCGGGGATGCCCGAGACGAACAGCAGGTCGCCAACCCTGGTGGCGAACGACAGCGGTGGCGCCTTGATGCCGGCGGGTGGCGCGAAGTGCTGGATCGGGGCCATCGGTCAGCCGTCCGCCCGTGACGGGACGCTGGACACCACGACCGCGCCGCCCGCAGCACCCCGCCTGCGCCACAGTTCATGACCGAGCATGCCGATGGTCATCGCGACGACAAAGACCACGATCGGCAGGCTCAAGCCGGCAAGATTGACCAGCGCCGGCCCCGGACAGATGCCGACCAGGCCCCAGCCGATCCCGAACAGCACGGCACCCGCGACCAGCGGCGCGTCGATGTCGTTGCGCGACGGCCAAAGCGCCTTTGCCGCAAGAACGGGCGCGCTGTGCCGGCGCGCCAGCGCAAAACCGGCGGCGGTGACGGCCACCGCACCGGCCATCACGAAGGCGAGCGTCGCATCCCAGGCGCCGAAGATGTCGAGGAAGCCGAGCACCTTCTCGGGCTGGGTCATGCCGGAGATGAGCAGGCCGGCGCCGAAGATCAGCCCACAGGCAAAGCTGGCGGCAATCAGTGGCATGGCGTTAACCTCCAAAGCCGTGGCGGACGATCGCCACCGTGATGACGGCCGTCGCCATGAAAATCAGCGTCGCCGCGATGGAGCGTACCGACAGCCGCGCGAAACCGCAGACGCCGTGGCCCGAGGTGCAGCCATTGCCCATGCGGCTGCCGAATCCGACCAGCAGGCCGCCGATCGCGACCAGCGCCAGATTCGCCGTCATCGCCGGCGCCGGCAGCGGGTTGCCGGCCAAATTGGCCAGCAGCGGCGCCGCGATCAGCCCGGCGACGAACGCGATCCGCCATCCCTGATCGGTCGGCCGCAACGCCAGCAGCCCGCCAAAGATGCCGCTGACGCCGGCGATGCGGCCGGTCAGCAGCATCAAGCTCGCGGCGGCCAGCCCGATCAGGGCGCCGCCGAACAGCCCGGAGAGAGGTGTCAGGTTGTGCATCGCTATCGTCTCCCAAGGCGCCGAGTTATCTAACCCGCAACGCTGGCGCAGGCGAGTCGAATGGGTTTTGATCACATGGGTTTTGCTAACCCCGCCCTTGAGCTAGATTTGATCCTGCCGTGATTCGATCCGCCGCGCGGCGCCTGCCCCCCAAGACCCCCGGAGAAAAAAGATGAAGATTCCGTCCGCCTTTCGTGTTGTCCTGCTCGCGCTGCTGGCTTTCGCCGGCGCCGGGCTGCCGTCGGCCTCCTATGCCGACAGCGGCACGGTGACGCTCACGATCTACAAAGCGGGGTGGATCATCGGCGGCTCCGGCGGCGGCGGCACGCTGACCTTCCATGGCCGGACCTACGCGCTGTCGGCCGGCGGGCTCGACTACGGCCTGGTGTTCGGCGGATCGAAGACGGTGCTGCACGGCCGGGTCAGCAACATCAACCGGCCGTCGGATGTCGCCGGCGTCTATGGCGCGGCGGGGGCAGGCCTCGCGGTCGGCGGCGGCGCCCGCGCGATCGTGCTGAGCAACCAGAAGGGCGCGGTGCTCGAACTGTCCGGCCGCCAGGTCGGCCTGATGGCCAACGCGGATCTGAGCGGGCTCGCAATCACGCTGAAATAGCGGGTTGCGTAGCAACCATAAGAAGCTCCATCGCCATTGCGAGGAGCGCAACCGACGAAGATTCCACAGGCCGTCCTTCCGGGGCGGTGCGGCGCGACGCGCCTTTGCCCACCCATGTATTAGTGCCGAGCGCCCTCTCCCCACCGGGGAGAGGGGTGAGGGGCCGGGCAATCACAGCACCCGATTGCTCTCCTTCACCTTCTCGGCATCCAGATAGACGTTGCTGCCCATCTCCCTGAACTTGGCGCTCATCTGCGCCATGCCATCTTCGATGGTGCCGGAGATCGACAATCCCACCGAGTTCGGATCGTTCAGCGTGGCGGCGTAGTCGCGCACGTCCTGGGTGATCTTCATCGAGCAGAATTTCGGGCCGCACATCGAGCAGAAATGCGCGACCTTGTGGGCTTCCTTGGGCAGCGTCTCGTCGTGGAAGCTGCGCGCGGTGTCGGGATCGAGTCCGAGGTTGAACTGGTCCTCCCAGCGGAAATCGAAGCGGGCGCGCGACAGCGCGTCGTCGCGCAGTTGCGCGGCGGGGTGGCCCTTGCCGAGGTCGGAGGCGTGCGCCGCGATCTTGTAGGTGATGACGCCGGTCTTGACGTCGTCGCGGTTGGGCAGGCCGAGATGTTCCTTCGGCGTCACGTAACACAGCATGGCGCAGCCGAACCAGCCGATCATGGCGGCGCCGATGCCGGAGGTGATGTGGTCGTAGCCCGGCGCGATGTCGGTGGTCAGCGGCCCCAGCGTATAGAACGGCGCCTCGCCGCATTCCTTGAGCTGCTTGTCCATGTTGATCTTGATCTTGTGCAGCGGCACATGACCGGGGCCTTCGATCATGACCTGGCAGCCTTTCTTCCACGCGATCTGGGTCAGTTCGCCGAGCGTCTCCAGTTCGGCGAACTGGGCGCGGTCGTTGGCGTCGGCGATCGAGCCCGGCCGCAGGCCGTCGCCGAGCGAGAACGACACGTCATATTGGCGCATCAGGTCGCAGATTTCCTCGAAATTCGTGTAGAGGAAGCTTTCCTTGTGATGCGCCAGGCACCACTTCGCCATGATCGAGCCGCCGCGCGAGACGATGCCGGTGACGCGGTTGGCGGTGAGGTGGATGTAGGGCAGCCGGACCCCGGCGTGGATGGTGAAATAGTCGACGCCCTGTTCGCACTGCTCGATCAGCGTGTCCTTGTAGAGCTCCCAGGTCAGCTTGACCGGATCGCCATCGCACTTTTCCAGCGCCTGGTAGATCGGCACGGTGCCGATCGGGATCGGCGCATTGCGCAGAATCCATTCGCGGGTGGTGTGGATGTTGCGGCCGGTGGAAAGGTCCATCACGGTATCGGCGCCCCAGCGGATCGCCCACACCATCTTGTCGACCTCTTCCTCGACCGACGAGGTCACCGCGCTGTTGCCGATATTGGCGTTGATCTTGGTGAGGAAGTTGCGGCCGATGATCATCGGCTCGAGCTCGCCATGGTTGATGTTGCAGGGGATGATGGCGCGCCCGCGCGCGATCTCGCTGCGCACGAATTCCGGCGTCACAAAGGCCGGCACCGCGGCGCCAAAGCTTTCGCCGTCGGCAAGCGCCGCTTCGGCGCGCGCCAGTTGCTGCTTGCGGCCGAGATTTTCGCGGGTGGCGACGTAGATCATCTCCTTGGTGATGATGCCGGCGCGGGCGAATTCGAGCTGCGTGATCATGTGACCGTCGAGGCCGCGCAGCGGCCTGTGATGGGCGGTGAACGATTTGGCGGCATGGCTGGCGCCGACATTGCCGTTGTCTTCCGGCTTGATGTCGCGGCCCTGATATTCCTCGACGCCGCCGCGCTCCCTGACCCAGACGATGCGCTGGCGCGACAGCCCGGCATTGACGTCGATCACGACGCCCGGATCGGTATAGGGACCCGAGGTGTCATAGACCGGCAGGTTCGGCTCGCCGGCGCCCTCGCTGAGCATGATCTCGCGCAGCGGCACGCGCAGATCGGGCGCTTCGTCCGGCGCGACGAAGATCTTGCGCGAGGCGGCGAGCGGGCCGGTGGTGACGGCGGGCAATGTGGTGTCGGGGTTGGAGCGGATGTTCATGGTGTATCCTCCTTTATCTTGTTGTCATTCCGGACGGGCAGTCCGGATGACACGGATAGTTGTTGTCCCGTCATTGCGAGGAGCGTAGCGACGAAGCAATCCAGCTTTCTGCGGCACGATGGATTGCTTCGCTGCGCTCGCAATGACGGTGGATGGAAGTCTCACGCGGCCTCCGCGTCTTGTCCGAGCCAGGCGCGCACCCGCGCGTCGGGATCGGCGTTCTGGGTGACGTCGCTGACGACCGCGATCGAACAGGCGCCGGCGGCGAAGATGGCGGCCGCCTGCTCGAGCTTGATGCCGCCGATCGCAACCAGCGGCAGTGAGCCGACGCGCTTTTTCCATTCCGTGATCTTGGCAATGCCCTGCGGTGCGAACCGCATCGATTTCAGCGTGGTCGGAAAGATCGGTCCGAGCGCGACGTAATCGGGCCTCGCGCGCAACGCGGTCGCCAGCTCCTCGTCGTCATGGGTGGAGAGGCCGAGCGTCAGCCCGGCGTTGCGGATCGCCTTGAGGTCGGCCTCGGCGAGGTCTTCCTGGCCGAGATGCAGATGTTTGGCGCCGCCGGCAATCGCGGCGCGCCAGTAATCATTGACCACGAGTTGGGCGCGGGTACCGCTGGTTGCGGCGAGCGCGTCGGTGACAAGCCGCAGCGCCTCGGCCTCGCCGAGATTCTTGGCGCGCAACTGAATGGTGCCGACGCCGAGCGCAGCGAGGCGCGCCACCCAGGCGACGCTGTCGACGACGGGATAAAAGCGATCCGGATACGCGGAGCGATCAGGATACGGCATGCCAGAACGGGGTCCCGATGACTGGAGTGGAAGGGGAGGCGAAATCGCGGGCCTGCATCAGCCCGGCTTCATAGCCAATGCGGCCGGCCTCGACGCCGGACTTGAACGCCGCGGCCATCGCCACGGGGTCAGCGGCCTTTGCGATCGCCGTGTTGAGCAGCACCGCGTCGTAGCCGAGCTCGAGCGCCTGCGCCGCATGCGAGGGCGCGCCGAGGCCCGCATCGACCACCAGCGTGATATCGGGCAGGCGGTCGCGCAGCAGCGCGAGAGCGTCGCGGTTGGTGATGCCCTTGGCGCTGCCGATCGGCGCCGCCCAGGGCATCACCACCTTGCAGCCGGCATCGACCAGCCGCATCGCCACCCCGAGATCCTCGGTGCAATACGGAAACACCTCAAAGCCGTCCTTGACCAGGATGGCGGCGGCTTCGACCAGGCCGACCACATCGGGCTGCAGCGTGTCGTTGTCGGCGATCACCTCGAGCTTGATCCAGCTCGTGCCGAACAATTCGCGCGCCAGTTTTGCTGTCGTGACCGCCTCGCGCACGCTGCGGCAGCCGGCGGTGTTCGGCAGCACGGTGACGTCGAGCGCCCGGATCAGCGACCAGAATGCGTCGCCGGTCTTGCCGCCGGCGGCTTCCCGCCGCAGCGATACCGTGACGATCTCGGCGCCCGAGGCCCGGATCGCCGCCTGCATGACCGCCGGCGAGGGATACAGCGCGCTCCCGATCAGGAGGCGCGAGGTGAAGGATTTGTCGTAGAATTGAACCATTTCTGTCTCTGCTCTTTGCTCCGTCATGGCCGGGCTCGTCCCGGCCATCCACGTCTTTACTTTCCACGACACTCAAGACGTGGATGCCCGGCACGGGCCGGGCATGACGAAATCACCCTCCCTGCCGCGGCGTGATGATCTCGATCTCGTCGCCGGCTTTGAGCGCGGTGTCGGCCCAGCGGCCGCGCGGCAGCACGTCGAAATTCAGCGCGATCGCGAAATGGGTGCCGGTATAGTCGAGTTCGCCGAGCAGCGCGTCGACGCTGGGCGACGAAATCTCCCGCGGCTCGCCATTGACGATCACGCGCATTGCATCACCTCGTTGTCGATCACCCCGCGCTCGACATAGCCAACCGTCAGTTCCGCCAGCGCCGGCGCCAGCAGGAAGCCGTGACGGAACAGCCCATTGACCGCGATGAGGTGCTGGTCGATGGCGATCCGCGGCAGATTGTCGGGAAAGGCCGGGCGAAGCCCGGCGCCGAACTCGACAATGCGGGCCTCGGCGAACGCCGGATGCACCGCGTAGGCGGCGCCCAGCAATTCCAGCGCCGAGCGGACGCTGACGCCGTCATGCTCGGCCTCGATCGAGGTCGCGCCGAGCATGAAGCGGCCGTCGCCGCGCGGAATGACATAGAGCGGAAAACGCGGATGGATCAGGCGCACCGGACGCGACAGTTCGACCTCGGCGGTCTCGATCACGATCATCTCGCCCTTGACGCCGCGCAGGCCGGGCTGGGTGTCGCGCGCGGCGAGGCCGCGGCAATCGACCACGATGCCATCGCAGGCGGCGGGATCGGCTTCGCTGTTGAACTGCAGCGTGCCGCCGGCGGCGGCGAAACGTGCATGCAATTGCGGCAGCACCTGCCGCGGCTCGACATGGCCCTCGCCGGCATACAACAGCCCGTCGCGGAAACGGCCTTCGAGCGCGGGTTCAAGCTCGGTCACGGCGCGCGCATCGAGCCGCCGGTGGCCGGCGGTCAACCTGGCAAAGCGCTCGAAATCGGCGCGGTCGCGCGGATGCGCCACCACCAGCGAGCCGTTGAACGGGGTATCCGGAAAATGCCTGCGCCAAAGCTCGAGCGAGCGGATGCCGAGCCGGCCGATGACGGGTTCCGATGCCTCGGCCTCGCACCAGGGTGCCAGCATGCCGCCGGCAAGATGGCTGGTCGACCGCGTCATCGCGGCGTCGCCGCGCTCATGCAGGGTGACGTCGTGACCGGCCTCCGCGAACAGCAGCGCCTGCCAGGCGCCGGCGATGCCGGCGCCGATCACGGTAACGGAAGATTGCCCCCGCTGCGCCACGGGCAATGGCCCGCGCTGTGATGTCGAACTCTGATACATCCCTGTCCCTTCGCCGGCATGACCCGGATCAGGTTCAAAGGGTCACCGCGGTCTCTCACCCTGCGGACAGGATGGCAGCGTGCGGTCTCTCAGCTCCTCGTCGGAGCTCCCCTCGGAACGGAGCTAATGTAGGCCGATGGCGCGGGGTGTCAACGCAGGCCGCGCCAGTTTGCACCGGCTTACTTGGGAACCTGCTGTGCGTTGGCGTCGGCGGGACTGTTGGCCGCGTCATCGAGCGGGGTGGCCGCCAATCGCGGTGCGGGATGCCGCAAATGTTCCAGCCGCTGCCGCTTCGCCACCTGGTAGTAGCCGGCGGCATAATAGTGGATGGCGCGGTTGTGGTCGCCGTTTGCGGCGCGGTAGGCGCCGGCGAGATACTTGACGGCATAGGTCAGATTGGTATCGGGGTCGCGCAGGCCCGCGGCGTCACCGGTGTAGCCGAGGGCGCGCGCGGTCGCGAGCTTGATCTGCATCAGCCCGATGGCGCCACCACGCCCGACCAGCGCCGGCTGGTAGCGGCTTTCCCGCACGATCACCCGATGCACCAAAGCTTCGGGAACCCCGTTGGCCCGGGCATGGCTGGCGACCAGCGCGTCATATTCGGCGTGCTGCGCCCGCGCGAGGTCCGGAAAGGCCAGCGCCGCGCCGACGCCAAGCCATGCGAGCGTGAGGAAGCGTTTCATCGGCGATGGCTCCGGCGTGACCCTGTGGAGATGCTAAACACGCCCCAATTGTTGCAACGGCCGGGCGCGGATGTGGCAAAATCCCGGCTTTCGCATGCGGTGGCCGCAGGCTGAGCGGCCGATTTACCAAGAATTATGCGTTGGCGTGTTCTGCTGGCGGCGCCGAACTCGCGCAGCCCCCGGAATCAACCGCCGTCGCCATGACCCTTTCCCTCGCCGAACTCACCGAGGATGCAACCCCGCTGCGCGGCCTGCTGCCGCTGTGGGTCGGCATCGGCACCTATGCGTTGTTCCTGCTGGCCGGGAACCGGCTTTTGATCGATCCCGACACGATGTGGCAGGTCACCGTCGGTCAGTGGATCATCGACCATCACGCGGTGCCGCACACCGACGTCTATTCCTTCACCATGCGCGGCCAGCCCTGGATTTCGACGCAGTGGCTGGCGCAGGTCGCCTACGCGCAAGCCTACGCGATCGCCGGCTGGAGCGGGCCGGTGGTGCTGGCGACCAGCGCGATTGCGGCCACCTTTGCGCTGCTCACCCGGTTTCTCAACCGGCATCTGACCGAAAGCAAGACGCTGGTGTTCGTTGCTGCGGCGCTGGCGCTGACGGTGCCGCATCTGCTGGCGCGGCCGCATGTGCTGGCGATGCCGGTCATGGTGGCGTGGACCGGCGGGTTGATCACGGCCGCCGATCGCCGCGGCGCGCCGTCGTTCTGGCTGCTGCCCTTGATGACGCTGTGGGCCAATCTGCATGGCGGCTTTGTGCTGGGTCTCGCGCTGATCGTCCCGATTGCGCTCGATGCCGTGTGGCGCGCCAATGTCGCTTCCCGGCGAGCCCTGGCGCTGCGCTGGGCGGCATTCGGCATCGCCGCGCTGGCGGCAGGCTGCTGCACGCCCTATGGCTGGAATTCACTGCTGGCGTCCGAAAAGATTCTCGCGCTCGGCACCGCACTGCCGCTGATCCTGGAATGGGAGCCGGCGAATTTCGGCAGCCTTGGCGCACTCGAAATCTGCCTGCTGCTCGGACTCGGGCTTGCGCTCTCGCGCGGCATCAGGCTGCCGCCGATGCGCATCGTGCTGCTGCTGGGATTGCTGCACATGGCGCTGAACCAGGGGCGGGCCGCCGAAATCCTGGCGCTGCTCGCGCCGCTGGTGCTCGCCGCGCCGCTGGCGCGGCAGATCGGCGGTGCCGAAATGTCTCATGCCAATGCGGCGGCGGCGCTGCGCGGCGTGCTGTTCGTCAGCGTCGGGATCGTGCTGATGGCGGGGACCTTCGCCTATGCGTCGGTGCATCGCTTCGAGCCGCACGCCCATGGCGCACCGGTGGCGGCAGTGGCCGAACTGAAGAAGCTGAATGTCGCGCGTGTGTTCAACGACTATGATTTCGGCGGGTACCTGATCGCAAGCGGCGTCGCCCCGTTCATCGACGGCCGTACCGAACTCTATGGCGAGAAATTCTTTGTCGATCACAACGCCGCCAGCGGGTTGATGGAGCCGGACAATCTGTTCCGGCTGCTCGACCAATACCGGATCGAGGCGACCCTGATGCGGACCCAGAGCGCGGCAACCAAGCTGCTCTACCATGTCGACGGCTGGCAGAAGGTCTATGCCGACGACATCGCCACCATTTTCGTGCGCAAGCCCGACGCGATGCATAGCGTCGAACCCGTGGTCAACCCGACGACGAAGTGACGCACCCCGGCGTCTTGCGCGCCGTTGCCGTTCAAAAGACAAATTGCTCGCGAAGTATCGTCGACAGCACGGTGCACCGGAAATTCCGGCAGCAAGCCTGTCCGATTTGCATTCATCCGATTTGCATTCATCCGATTTGCATTCAATTGCATTCAATTACAAAAGGGAGATGCGCCATGGCCCGAACCGATTCCGGCTATCTGCCCCGCGAAAACCCCTGCGCCCAATGCGGCAAGCCGATCGCCACCCCGGAGTGGATCGAATCCGGCCCGAACCGCATCGCCTATCTCTGGCACTGCTGGGCCTGCGACTACCGCTTCGAGGCGGTGGCGTATTTCGACGAGGCGGAGCCGGAAGCGCTCGCGGCCTGACATGGGCGCCGGTCTGCCGCGCTAGGCGGCCGACTGACGGCTCGGCTGGCGAACCGGGAGCTGGATCCGCACCACCAGCCCGTGCGGCTGCCGGTCGTGCAGCGACAATTCGCCGCCATGGGCCAATACGATGCTGCGCGCGATCGACAGGCCGAGGCCGAAACCCGCGGCCTCGTCCATGTTGCGGGCGTCGTCGCCGCGCACAAAGGGTTCCAGCATCATCTCCTTGCGGGCGTCGGAAATGCCCGGACCGTCATCCTCGATGTCGATGGTCATGGTATCCGGCGACGCCGTCAGGCGGATCGTCGCCATCGCGCCGAACCGGACCGCGTTCTCGACCAGATTGGTGATACTGCGATGCAGGTCGTCGGGCCGGACCGTGGCCATCGCGTGTTCCGGACCGTCATACACCACCTTGTGACCGATGTCGGCGAACTGATCGCTGACGAGTTGCAGCGTGGTGGCGATGTCGGCCAGCGTCATCGATTCAAGCTTGCGGTCGTTGCGCAGGAACGAGAGCACGGATTCCAGCATCGAGCGCATCTGGTCAAGATCGCGCAACATGTGGCTGCGATGAACCTCGTCGGCGATGAATTCGGAGCGCAGCCGCAGCCGCGTGATCGGGGTGCGCAGATCGTGGCTGATCGCGGCGAGCATCTTGGTGCGGTCATCAATCAGTGCGGTGATCCGCTCACGCATGCGGTTGAGCGCCTTCGCCACGGAGCGGATTTCCAGCGGTCCGCGTTCCGGCAGCGGCGCGGCGGCGCCGTTCAAGCTGAAGTTCTCGGCCGCCTTGGCGAAGGCCGACAGCGGCGCGGTCAAGGCCCGCGCCGCCCATAACCCGAGCAGGCTGACGCAGATCACGCCGAACAGCAACGTGATCATCCATGGGCCGCCCCAGAATGGACGCTGCCGCTGGTCACGCGAGAGCCTGGCCGAGATGGCAGCGCCGTCCGGCAGCACGATGCCGACCTTGTGGAGGTCGGCGTCGTCGCCGAGCGAAAAGATCCGGTAGCTGCTGCCGAGGTGGCGGCGCAGGCTGCGCATGTCGGATCTGTCCAGTTCGCTCGCCGCGGCGACCGGTCGGTCGGGCAGGCCGGCAATCGCAAGTTGCGGGAATGCCCGCGCGAAGTCGGCAAACAGCCGTGGCCGTTGCTCGGCCGGCGTGGCACCGAGCAGCACGACGGCGGCGGCAAGCTGGCTGTGGCCGCGGTCGATGGAGGGATCGAGCTGGTCCGGCCGGTGCAGCAGGAAGGCCGCGGTGATGATGAGGTGGATGGCGATGATCGAGGCGATCACCAGCGCGGCGATCTGTCCGCTGATACCCCGGAGATCCAGCGGGCCGAGCGGCTTCATGGACCGCCGCTCGCGGCGCCCGTCACCGCATCCACCGTGGGGGTGAACATGTAGCCGCCGGAACGCACCGTCTTGATCATGGTGGCGTCCTGCGGATCGGGCTCGATCTTGCGCCGGATGCGGCTGACCAGCACATCGATGCTGCGCTCGAACGAGCCGGCGTTGCGGCCCTGGGTGAGATCGAGCAGGCTGTCGCGCGACAGCACGCGGCCGGGCCGCTCGCAGAAGGTGCGCAGCAGGTCGAATTCGGCGCTGGTCATCGCCACCCGCGCGCCCGCCGGATTGCGCAATTCGCGCAGCCGGAGATCGATCCGCCAGCCCAGAAAGGCGAGGACGGTGGCGCCGTGGCTGGCGCTGACCGTCTGGGCCGCGGCCTGGCGGCGCAACACCGCGTTGATCCGTGCCAGCAATTCGCGCGGGTTGAACGGCTTGGCGAGGTAATCGTCGGCCCCCATTTCAAGTCCGAGGATGCGGTCGACATCCTCGCCGCGCGCGGTGAGCATGATGATCGGCACCTGGGATTCGGTGCGGACCTTGCGGCACAGGCTGAGGCCATCCTCCCCCGGCAGCATGACGTCGAGGATCAGGAGGTCGATGCGGTGGTCGGCCATGGTCCGCGCCATTTCGCGCCCGTCGGTCGCCGCGGTGACGTTGCAGCCATTGGTGCGCAGATATTTCGCGATCAGCGTCCGCGTCTCGCGGTCGTCCTCAACGACGAGAATGTTGGGCGGTGCAGTGGCCATGCGGACCTTTGACGATGATTCGGATCAACTCGCGGAGGATTTTTGTTTCCGGATATTGCTGACGCTTGCTCCGCAACCCGACGCAACACCTGAACGGGGCAACAAAAAGGTCCCGTTAAGATGATTAACCCTAACGTCGCGGCGTCTTGCAAGAACCTTCGGAGCCATCATGACCTCGATCTCGGCAACGTCCGGCAGCGCTTACCTGTCGCCCCTCCAGCAATTGCAGGCCGAACTGCAGTCGGAAGTGAACTCCGGCGCCATCAGTTCGTCCGATCAGAGCGCGCTGTCGGCCGCGCTGACCGACATCAATTCCTCGCTGCAGGCCGGCAGCGCGAGCAATCCAGGTGGCGGCACGAATTCACCGCCCGGTGACCTGAAAACCAAGATCGACAACCTGATTGCCGGCGAGGTGTCGAGCGGCAAGCTGACCAGCGCGCAGGCTACCGAACTGCAGGGCGTTTTCCAGGCCGCGTTCGCCGGCGGCCCCGCCGATTCGAGCGGCGCCGGCGGCACCGCACGACCGCGGCTGCCGGTGCGGCGGCCCCGTCGGGGCCGCCTCCGGGCGGCGCACCGGGCGGCGCGCATGGCGCCCATCACGGTCATCATGGCGGCCACGGCGGTTCGTCCTCGACCAACAGTTCATCCACGACCGGCAGCACGGGCAGTTCGTCGGACACCGGCTCCGCCGACGATATTCTGCAGCAATTTCTGCAGTCGCTGCAGGATTCGCTGTCGAGTTCGTCGCAGAATTCGTACAGCGCGACCGGCAGTGCCGACAGCGGTTCGTCCTTCTCGGCGCTTCTGATCAACTATCAAACCTGACGCCCCGACGCCGATCGTCCTTCGCGAAAGGGAAGGATGATTGCCCTATCGTGGCGGCGCGGGATGATTGCCCGATCATGCGATCCGGCCGTCGACAGACTTGCCTGGATGTGCCGGGAACCCGGCGGCCGCCGCGGCGTTGATCCGGCTAGTCAGCCTCGCTCGGGAGGGCCTGATGGCGGACGTCCTCACCAAACCACACCAGTTGATTGCCAGCGACCGGGTCGAAGGCACCGCGGTGCGCCGGCCGAACGGCGACAAGCTCGGGCATATCGAACGGCTGATGATCGACAAGGTTTCCGGCCGGGTCTCCTATGCGATCCTCAGCTTCGGCGGCTTCCTCGGCATGGGGACCAGCCTGCTGCCGCTGCCGTGGGCCCGTCTCGCCTACAACCCGAAGTTCGAAGCCTACGTGCTCGACATCGACGATGAAGAGCTGAAGCGAGCGCCGTCATTCCGCGCCGACAAGGATTTCGACTGGGGCGATCGTTCGCAGGAGGCCGAGCTGCATCGCTATTACGGGATCCCGCCCTACTGGGGCGGTTTCTGATCGCGGCGCAAATGCGAGCAAAGCTGTTTGCCGGCTGCAGGTGCGGCAGGCCACAGGCGCAATGTTCCCTGCCCAATGTTCCCTGCAATTGCAAAAAACATTGCGCGCCGCCTGTGCCGAAATACATCCGGCACGGGGAACGGCGGATCAACTGGCGGGTTTTCTCTTCTCCAAATTCTAGCTGGGAGAAAACCACATGTTGGCAAAATATATCGCGGCCGGTCTGGCCGGTTCAGCAATGTTTGCGACGGTTGCGTTCGCACAAACTCCGACCACCAATGCCGATCGCGCCGCTACCGCGCCGGCGGCGACGTCGGATTCGTCGACGTTCCAGGGCGATTGGCGGACCTCGAAAGTCGTCGGCCTCAACGTCTATAACGACAACAACGAGAGTATCGGGTCGATCAACGATCTGTTGACCGACAAGAGCGGAAACATCAAGGCGGCGGTGATCAGCGTCGGCGGCTTCCTCGGCGTCGGCTCACACCTGGTTGCCGTTCCCTTCGACAAGATCAAATTCGTCAACGAGCCGGTCGCCTATACCGGCACCGCCAGCACCAGCCCGGCTGGCAGCAGGCCGGCGTCGACGACGACCACCACCGGCGCCGCCGGCACCAGCATGGCGACGGCGCGCGAAGGCCAATCCTTGGTATCCCGACCACGCCGTGTTCAACGCCACCAAGGATGAGTTGAAGGCGATGCCCCAGTTCAAATTCTCGAGCTGAGGCCGCATCGCGTCAGGTTTGACCAATAGCAAGCGCGCCCGGCAACCGGGCGCGCTTTTTGGTGCCACCATGACGGGGCGATGCGGGTGGGCCAAGCGAAGCGTGCCCACACCCAATGTCCTCGGGTCATGGTGGGCACACTTTGCTCAGCCCACCCTACGCTAGGTTCTGAACTCATTGCGAGGAGCGAAAGCGACCATGTGGTCATTCCGGGTGCTGTCATTCCGGGGCGCGCGTCAGCGCGAACCCGGAATCTCGAGATTCCGGGTTCGACGCGGAGCCTGTCATCGGGCCGCGCTTCGCGCGGCCCCGTTGGCATCGCCCCGGAAGGAATGACGGCCTGTGGAATCTTCGTCGCTTGCGCTCCTGGCACTGACGATGGACCCTTTGCGCCATTGCGCATCGGAGGTCTGGTGCTGGTGCACCATCCCGGAATGACGACAACGCAGGATCGCCATTGCGGGGTCGGGAGCATGGCATTAGCTCTGGCTCGGCGGGGTGTTTGCAGACCTTGAACGGAGGCCGATGCATGAGTCAGGAGTTCCTCATCGGGAGGCCGTCACGCCGCCAGCTCGTGCAGGGCGGCTTCGGGGTGGCGGCAGGGTCGCTGCTCGGCGGCCTTCCGTCGGCGTTCGGCCAGGCCGAATCCCCGATTGCCGCGCGGGCGATCCCTCATTCCGGCGAGCGAATCCCGGTGATCGGGCTCGGGACCGCGAACCAGTTTCAGGAGCGGCCGGAAGCGGGCGCCCGAGCCAACCTGAAAAAGGTCGTCGACGATCTGCTCGCGCAGGGATGCAAGCTGATCGATACCGCATCCTCCTATGGTTCGGCGGAAAGCGTGCTGGGCGATCTGTTGTCCGACCAGGATCGCTCGAAGGTGTTTCTCGCCACCAAGATCGAGAATGGCAGCAAGCAGGAAGGCTCGGTCGAATTCCGGCGTTCGCTGCAACGTCTGCGCTATCCGCAGGTCGATCTGCTGCAATTGCATAACGTGCAGGATCGTCGACAGGATCTGACCCCGTTCCGCGACTGGAAGGCGCAGGGGCTGTGCCGCTATGTCGGGATCACCACGACGTTCAAGAACGACTATGACGCCGCTGAAGCGGTGCTGCGCCGGGAAAAACCGGACTTCTTTCAGGTCGATTATTCGCTGGCCGACCGGGACGCGGAAAAGCGGCTGCTGCCGGCGGCACGCGACGCCGGCGCGGCGGTGCTGACCGCGTTGCCGTTCGGGCGCAGTTCGGTGTTCGCCGCGGTTCGCGGCAAGAGCGTGCCGGAATGGGCCCGCGATTTTGACGCCACGACCTGGCCGCAGTTCTTCCTGAAATTTCTTCTTGGCCATGAAGCGGTGACGGCGGTGATTCCGGGCACCACCAATCCCGCCCATCTGGCAGACAACATCAGCGCCGGCCGCGGCCGCTTTCCCGATGCACGGCAACGCCAGGCGATGATCGAATTCTTCCAGGCGCTGTAAATCGGAATCTGCGATTACGGGATCGTTATTTGGCCGGTTACGCCGCCCATGCTCTGCTTTGCGTTGAATAATCGGCGTTGCGCGTTGTTAGACAGATATCCGTTTGCGACCAGACCTTGGGGAGTAGGGGCATGTCCGATACCGACCGCACCAGTTTCAATCGCCGCGTGCTGCTGCGTGCGGGCGCCGCTGCCGGCCTCGCCTTTGCCGCGGCACGCGGCGCCGTCGGCCAGAGCGGTTCGGCGCTGAAGATCGGCGTCATCGGATCTGGCCACATCGGCAGCACCGTCGGGTCGCTCTGGGTCAAGGCCGGCCATCCCGTGCTGTTCTCCTCGCGCCACCCCGAAGAACTCGCGTCGCTGGTGCAGGGTCTCGGCGTGCTGGCCAAGGCCGGGACGGTCGCCGAGGCGGTCGCGTTCGGCGAGGTGATCTTCATCGCGGTGCCCTACGGCGCCTATCCGCAGCTCGGCAAGGACTACGCCAGCGCGCTTGCGGGCAAGGTGGTGCTCGATGCCGGCAACGCAGTGGCGGCGCGCGACGGCGAGATCATCAACGAGGTTCGAGAGGAAGGCATCGGCGTGACCTCGGCGAAGTATTTCCCCGGCGCACATATCGTGCGCGCATTCAATACCCTGAGCTATCGCATCCTCGCCGCCCAGGCCGGTCGGCCTGGCGACCGCATGGCGATTCCGCTGGCCGGCGACGACAAGGATGCGCTGACCGTGGCGTCGACGCTGGTCCACGACGCCGGCTTCGATCCCGTCATTATCGGGCAACTGGTTCGCGCCAGGGATTTCGCGCAGGGCGGTCCGCTCTATGGCCAGCAGCTCACCGCCGCGGAAATGCGCCAGCGAGCCGAAGCGATCAAGTAGGGATATCGGTTGATGGCATTCGCCGATGCTCCCCCAGGCTCTCGACCCGCCCTGCATCGTTTCCTGAGCAAGATGATCGACGTCAGGCCGAGCGAGGTGCCGGCGCTGGCGTGGTCCTGGCTCTATATCTTCTCGCTGCTGTCGTCCTATTACATCATGCGCCCGATTCGCGACCAGATGGGGGTCGCAGGCGGCGTCAACAATCTGCAGTGGCTGTTCACCGGCACGCTGGTTGGAATGCTGCTGCTCAATCTGCCGTTTTCCTGGCTGGTCAAGACCTTCCCGCGCGAGACGTTCATTGCGATCTCGTACCGCTTCTTCGCCGCCAACATCCTTCTGTTCGCGCTCGCTTTGTATGCGGCGACGCCGCAGCAGACCATCTGGGTCGGGCGCATCTTCTTCATCTGGACTTCGGTTTTCAATCTGTTCGTGGTGTCGATCTTCTGGCAGATGATCGTCGATGTCTTCAATTCGGAGCAGGGCAAGCGGCTGTTCGGCTTCATTGCCGCGGGTGCCACGCTCGGCGCGATCTCGGGGTCGGCTTTCACGGTATCGACCGTCGAACACATGGCGCCGGGCTATCTGATGGTTGGCGCGGCGCTGATGCTCGAGGTCGCCGTGTTCTGCGTTCGCCGTCTCTCCGGCCTGTCCGCGGCCCTGTCGGAACGACCGCAGGTTGATCTGGAACAGCCGATCGGGGGAACGCTGCTCGGCGGTTTTCGCGACGCGCTGTCGTCGAGTTATCTGCTGAATGTCAGTCTGTTCCTGCTGCTCTATGCGGTGACATCGACCTTCCTGTATTTTCAGCAGGCCGCAGTGGTCAGCCACAGTTTTCAGAGCCGTGCGGCGCAGACCGCATTCTTCGCGTCGGTCGATCTTGGCGTGAATGTCCTCACGCTGGGCGTGCAGCTTTTCCTGACCGGCCGGATCCTGAAGTGGTTTGGCGTGGGGACGACGCTTTCCCTGCTGCCGGTTTTCAGCGTCATCGGCTTCGGCGTGGTCGCGCTGCTGCCGGTGCTCTCGTCGGTGGTGGGATTCCAGCTCATCCGGCGCGCCGGCAACTTTGCGATTGCGCGCCCGACCCGCGAGGTGCTGTTCACCGTGCTGCCGCGCGAGGACCGCTACAAGGCAAAAAGCTTTATCGACACCGCGGTCTACCGGTTCGGCGATCAGCTCGGGGCCTGGTCGTTTGCGCTGCTCACGGCGCTGGGGCTCGGGCTGACGGAAGTGTCGATTGTCGCGGCCGCGCTTTCGGGCTCGTGGCTTGCCAATAGCTGGTGGCTCGGCCGCCGGCAGGACGTCCTGGCGCGACAGCAGGCGATCAGGCCGGAGGCAGCGGCGTGATGCGGCGTTCCGCGGTCGCGCTGCGTCACGTGCCGTTCGAGGATCTCGGCCTGCTCGCGCCGATCCTGCAGCGCGAGGGCTGGGAGGTGACTCTGCGGGATGTCGCGACCGAGGATCTGGTCCACGATTCGATTGCCGATGCCGGGCTGCTGATTGTCCTCGGCGGCCCGATCGGTGCCTGCGAGACCGCGGCCTATCCGTTTCTGACATCCGAGCTTGCGCTGATCGAGTACAGGCTGGCGCGGGACTTGCCGGTGCTGGGGATTTGCCTCGGCAGCCAGTTGATGGCGAAGGCGCTCGGCAGCCGGGTGTTCGCGGGCCCGGTCAAGGAGATCGGCTGGGGAGGCGTCGAACTCACCGGCGAGGGCGCCGCTTCGTGCCTCGCTCCGCTCCGGCAAGACGACGCGGTGGTGCTGCACTGGCATGGCGACAGCTTTCGACCTGCCGCGCGGCGCGCAGCTTCTGGCATCGAACCGGCACTACGAGAACCAGGCATTCGCCTATCGGCGCAACGCCCTGGCGCTGCAGTTTCACCTCGAGGCCGACCCGCACCGGCTGGAGCAATGGTATGTCGGCCATGCCGCCGAACTCGCCGCGGCAAAACTGTCAGTCGCCGAATTGCGGGCGGCGCACCGCACGGCTTGCCGATGGCCGTGCCCGGCTCGCGGACCGGGTTTTCACCCGCTGGCTCTCGCGAAATCGGCACGCCAAAAGGTCCATCGCCATTGCCGAGGAGCGTAAGCGACGAAGCAATCCATCGCGCTGTCACTCCGGGGCGCGCGTCAGCGCGAACCCGGAATCGCAGATTCCGGGCTCGATGCTTCGCATCGCCGCGGAATGACAGCGCTGCGGATTGCTTCGTCGGCTCACGCTCCTCGCAGCAATGACGATGGAGCTTCTTAGGGTTCCTGCGCACTGCCATCACATGCCGCGGAGCGCCGTGACGGCGACGTTGATCGAGCCCTCGGCCTCCGCGATCACCCGCAGCGTCTTGGAGTTGAAGGCGATGTAGGCGAGCCGCAGGTCGTTGATGTCGGCCGCCACCCGCACGCCGCCCTCGTTGGTCTGGAAGTCAGAGATCGCGGCGGCGAGCTTTTTCTGCGCGTTGGCCGCAAATGGCTTGAGGTCGATCACCGCCTTGTCCGCCAGCACCTGTTGCAGACGCGGCATGGCCTCGCGTGCGGCAGCGCCGAGCAGTCCGAACGCCGCCTCGGATTCGACGGCGAGCTGGACATCCGTCAGCCGCAGGGTCTGCTGCCGCTCATCCAGCACCGGCCTGCCCCAGACATCGACGGTGGCTTCGCCGCCAAATCCGAACCAGCTTTTCTTTTCCTTGGCGTGTACCAATAACGAGATCAGCAGCCGGTCGCCGGATGCCGAGACCGTCGCGCGCCTGACCGTGACATCGACCGCGCCGGAGCCGTCCTCGGGGAACGTGCGCCCGGCAAATTCCGCTTCCACGATCCTGTTGAGGTCGGTAAAGGGCAAGTCGATCGGCACGCCGATGCTGACCCCGGCCGGCGTCGGCGGAATAATCGATATCTTGTCCGGGAACGGGCAATCCGGCCGGGTCTGCCGGGCGGTGATCCGGGTCTCGGCCTCGATGCCGAGCATCAGCGTCACCGCCGAGGCATCGACATGCGGCTGTTCGGCGAGCGCGCGGGTCGGCCGCAACTCCAGCCACAGCGGCGGCAGCGACGAGGCTGCGCCGGTGCCTTGCAGCGGAATCGAGCGGCAGGCCTTGGCCCATTGCACCCGGGCGGCCTGCTGCAGGGTGGGATCGTTGCGCAGCCGCGCCTCTACCGAGTTGACCTGGTCGGCGACGGTCTTGTCGATCAGCGGCTTGACCTGCGCCGGAACGTTGACGCGCGCTCCCGCCACCGAAAGGCTGCTGTCGCCCAGGTTGACCTGCGCCGCCAGATTCGGCTCGACATGCCAGGCCGCCGCGAGCTTCGGCCGCGACGTAAAGACAACGTTGCCCTTGATCTCCGCGCTGGCGTTCAGCGCCTTGATGTTGACGCTGCCGATCTGCTTGGCGACGTTGCCGCCGAGCAGGCTGCCGAGCGCGTCTCCGACCGCGCCGGTGGCCTTCGATGACAGCGAGCCGGTGACGTTGAGGGTCCCGGTCAGCGGCGTTGCCAGCGACAGCACGTCCTGCGCGCCGGTCGCCGTGATCGGACCGCGCGAGGCGTTCCAGCCGATATCGGCATTCTGCAGAATCTGCGATACCGGATTGTCGGCCTTGCCCGCGAAGTTGCGCGGGGTGCTGCGCTCGGCGGCGTCGCGAATGGCGGCCAGCGAAATCGATGTGGTCGCAAGGATGGTGGAGTTGCGCGACACCGGCGGCAGTGGCGGCAATTCGACAAGCACCGGCGCTGCCACCCTGCCGCGCGGCGCCAGCCAGTCCATCAGCTTCAGACTGGCAAAAAACGAAACCACGATTACCGCCAAGGCAAACAGGATCGTCCTGTGACGAACAGCCAGACGCATCATCTCCTCGAACCGAATTCAGCGGGAGAGCCTACAGGGCGAGTTCGGGAGGCGCCAGCGTGATCGACGGCCACGCCGGTCATGACCTCAGGAATGCGGCAATACCGTGTAGCGGTCGCAGGAAGCAGAGCCCGTTGCCGGCCGGAAATAAAAAATGGCGCAAACCCGCGCCATTTTGTTCCCCGCTGTGGTCCGTCGGTCAGCTACGCTTGCTGGCGGGATTTTCCGCGTGCCGGTCCATCGGCAGCACGATCACCTTGGTGCCGACATTGACCCGCGAATAGAGGTCGCTGACATCGGCATTGGTGAGGCGGATGCAGCCTGACGAAACATGGGTGCCGATGGTTCCCGGCGCATTGGTGCCGTGAATGCGATACACGGTGCCGCCGAGATACATCGCGCGGGCGCCAAGCGGATTGCCGGGGCCGCCGGCCATGTAGCGCGGCAGATAGGGCTGGCGCGCGATCATTTCCGGTGGCGGGGTCCAGTCCGGCCACTCGGCCTTCTTCGTCACCGACTGCGTCCCCGACCAGGTGAAGCCGTCGCGGCCGACGCCGATGCCGTAGCGGATCGCCTGACCGCCGCCGAGGACATAATAGAGATAGGTATTCGGCGTATCGATGATGATGGTGCCCGGTGCCTCGCGGGTGGCATAGCCGACGACCTGGCGTTTCAGCCGCGCCGGCATCTCGACCGCGCTGGCTTCGTCCTCGGAAGGCGCTGCCTGGAGCTGCTGCGGCGCCGATTGCACCGGCGGCGTCATGATAAAGGGAAACAACGGCAGCGGCGACGCCGCAGCGGAAGCGGAGAACGCGACCGCGCCGATCGCCATGGCGCCGAAGGCGGCGGCACGGCGGGAATTCAGCTTCAATGCATCCAGATTGAACATGGCTCGTCCCCTGTTTTGACTGCCCATCGCGCCCGTTCGGCGTGTTGTTGGCGGCATGACTAGCGGGCAACGGTTTCAATAGATTTGCGTCAAAGGCGGAAAATGGCTTCGTCGGGGTAATGAATTGTTTCATGACAGTTTCGTGCAACCGCCGCATCGGAGGGTTAACGAAAAAGCCGTCCGGCACTTCGATGACGTCATACGCCTGATACATCCCTGGCCGAACCTCGCGGGAGTAGAGAATCAACAGGCTCTCGGGCTCTCCTGATGCGGATTTTGGTGGCGACCGATGCTTGGCATCCGCAGGTGAACGGCGTGGTTCGCACGTTAACCTCGTTGGCGCGAAGCGCCGCGGCGCTTGGCGTCGAGGTCGAATTTCTCACCCCCGACGGGTTTCCCTCGCTGGGCGTCCCGACCTATCCGGGATTGCGCGTCGCGTTGCCGAACCGGCGGGAGATCGCGCGCAGAATAGCGGCGGCGTCGCCGGACGCCATTCACATCGCGACCGAGGGGCCGATCGGGTGGTCGGTGCGGGCCTATTGCCGGCGCCGCAAACTCGCCTTCACGACCTCCTACACGACGCGCTTTCCGGAATATGTCGCGGTTCGTACCCTGATTCCGGCCGCGCTCGGCTACGCGGTGTTGCGGCACTTCCATGCCGCGGCAGCGATCACGATGGTGGCGACCGACTCGCTGCGGCAGGAGCTCCGCGCGCGAGGCTTCGGCAGGCTCGGCAGCTGGACCCGCGGCGTCGATACCGATCTGTTCCGGCCCGATCAGCCGGCCGCGCTCGATCTGCCGCGGCCGGTGTTCATGACCATGGGCCGCGTCGCGGTCGAAAAGAATCTCGAAGCCTTTCTCACGCTCGACTTGCCCGGCTCCAAGGTGGTGATCGGGGATGGCCCGCAGCGGGCCGAGCTGCAGCGCCGTTATCCGAAGGCGAAGTTTCTCGGCGAGAAGACCGGGCGGGATCTGACCGCCCATCTGGCGGCGGCCGATGTCTTTGTATTTCCGAGCCGCACCGACACGTTCGGCGTCGTGCAGCTCGAGGCGCTGGCGTGCGGCACGCCGGTGGCCGCGTTTCCGGTGACCGGTCCGCTCGATGTGATCGCGGACCATCCGGTCGGCGCGCTGGATGCGGACCTGCAAATCGCCTGCATGCGCGCGCTCGGGATGTCTCGCCGCGCCTGCCGGAATTTCGCGGTCGAGCGCTCCTGGGAAAACAGCACGCGGCAATTTATCGGAAACCTGACGGCACTGCACCCAAGCCGCGCCCTGCAACCTGCGCGTCGAGTGGCGCACCGAACGGCGCGCGGCTAATCAACCATCCACCAGCACAGCAGGAAAATCACCATGGCTGAAATCATGAAACTCGAAGAGGCGCGGCCGCTCGATTTCGATCGCGAGATGGTCGAGCGGGCCTATGACCGCTGGGCGCCGATCTACGATCTGGTGTTCGGCGGGGTGTTCGGCCGCGGCCGGCAGGCCGCCATTCTCGCCACCAACAGCATCGGCGGACGCGTGCTGGAGGTCGGCGTCGGAACCGGAATTTCGTTGCCGCAATACGGCGGCGAACCTCCGCATCTTCGGCACCGATATCTCGGCGGCGATGCTGCGCAAGGCGCGGGCCCGCGTCGCCGATCTGCGGCTCGGCAATGTCGAGGGTCTGGCGGTGATGGATGCGGAGAAGCTCGAATTTCCCGACCATTCGTTCGATGTGGTGATGGCGCAGTACGTCGTCACGGCGGTGCCCAATCCGGAAGCCGCGCTGAATGAATTCGCGCGGGTGTTGCGGCCCGGCGGCGAAATCATCCTGCTGAGCCGGGTCAGCGCCGACGCCGGCATGCGCCGCTTCATCGAGCAGCAATTGCAGCCGGTGGTGCGCCGGCTCGGCTGGCGGACCGAATTCGCATGGTCGCGCTATGCCGAATGGGCCGCGCAGGTCGACGGGATGGAACTGATCGAGCGCCGCCCGGTGCCGCCGCTCGGCCATTTCTCGCTGATTCGCTTTCGCAAGGTGGAGAGCCGGGCCGCCGCCTGACGCGGCCGGCGGCGGCATCGCGCCGCGCTCGCGCCGGCCGACATGTCATTATCATGTCGTCACATGCCGGACATCGAATCGCTGATAGGCAGGTGCCGAAACCCGGAGGGCAACATGATCAAGAGCTTCATGACGGCATTGCGAATGCAGCGATGGGACGATCACCGCTACTACCATCACAGCCGCATCAACCAGAGCCTGCACTTTGTCAGTGCCTCCAGCTTTCTGGTCGGTTACCTCCTGATGTTTGTCGATCCGGTCGCCGCCGCCCTGGTCGGCTGGCTGGTCTCGATGACGACGCGCCAGGCCGGGCATTTCTTTTTCGAACCGAAAGGCTACGACCACGTCAACCAGGCGACCCACGAGCACAAGGAAGAAATCAAGGTCGGCTACAATCTGCAGCGCAAGATCGTGCTGCTGACGATCTGGGCGCTGTCGCCGCTGGTGCTGTTCCTCGATCCGACGCTGTTCGGAATGTTCAGCCCGTGGACCTCGCCGGCGGATTTCACCCGCCAGGTCGCCAAGATCTGGCTGGTGATCGGCGCCGGCGGCCTGTTGTTTCGCACCGTGCATCTGTTCTTCATCCGCGACGTCGAGACCGGGCTGGTCTGGATGACCAAGATCCTGACCGACCCGTTCAGCGACCTCCGGCTGTATTACAAGGCGCCGATCTACCTGCTGCGCGGCGAGCTGATCGATCCCGGTCTCGAGAAGCACGGCAAGCCGGCCTGAGACCGTTCGCGCGAATGACGGTCGCCGGCTCAGCGCGGCCGCCGTCGCGTCAGCATCTCCTTCAGGATCCGCCGCCGGATGGTCTTGTTGGTCAGCGCGGCGTCGCGCCACCACCAGCCATCCCGTTTCATCCGATCGGCGGCGGCGACAAAGCGCTTCGCCACCTCGGCAAAATCCGCATCGCTGGTGTTGAGGCTGAATATCAGGCGGCCGGTGCCGACCCAGCTCAGCGCCAGTTGTTGCGCCCGCAGGTAGTATTGCAGCATCCAATTGTAGCGCGACGGCTCGGTATAATGCACCATCCAGATCGACGACAGATTGGCGACCCGAACCGGCAGATCGCGCGCGGCCAGCATCGCGTTCAATTGCCGCGCCCGGGCATTCCAGGTCTCGTCGAGCCCGCGGTAGATCGCCGCGCAGGCAGGCTCGCCGATCCGGTTCAGGAATTCGTCCATCGCGGTCATCACATAGGGGTGCGAGTTGAAGGTGCCGCGGGCAAAGCAGATATCGGCCGGGCGCCGGTCGCGAAAGCGGCGCATCAGGTCTTTGCGGCCGCACACCACGCCGATCGGCAGCCCGCCGGCGAGGCTCTTGCCGTAGGTCACCATGTCGGCGCGGACGCCGAAATATTCCTGGGCGCCCCCCGCTGCGAGCCTGAAGCCGACAAAGACCTCGTCGAAGATCAGCACGATGTTGCGCTCGGTGCAGACCTGCCGCAGCGCCCGCAGCCATTCGCGATAGGCGGCGCGGTCGAATTCCGCCGCTGCGCGAGCTATCGACCAGCGCGGAATTGCCGGGGGCGTTGCGGTTGGGGTGCAGGGCCTGCAGCGGATTGACCAGCACGCAGGCGATGTCGCGCCGCTTCCGCAGCACCTGCAGGGTTCGTTCGGACATCTCGGCCAGGGTATAGGTCCCCTGCGGCGAGACCGGATTGCCGACGCCGGGCTGCACGTCGCCCCACCAGCCATGATAGGCCCCGGCGAAACGAACGAGATGCGAGCGGCCTGTGTGATAGCGCGCAAGCCGCACCGCCTGCATCACCGCTTCGGTGCCGGACATATGGAACGAGACCTCGTCCTGGCCCGAGATCTCGCACAGTCGCCTGACATTGTCGGCAATCACCGGGTGGTAGGGGCCGAGCACCGGGCCGAGCGCATGGGCGCGCCGCTCGGCACTGGCAATGCAATCCTTGTAGAAGTCGTTGCCGAATATATTGACGCCATACGAGCCGGTCAGATCGTACAACACGTTGCCGTCGAGATCGGTGACGGTAACCCCGGCCGACGACTGCACAAAAGCACTGGTGCCGAGATGCTCGCGGACCAGCCGGCTGTACTGAAACGGCACCCGATAGGTCTCGGTGAATTGCAGGTCGGAGACGCGGCTTGCGAGCTCCAGCGTCATTTGCCGGCCGGCGGCAAAACACTCCCGGTACTGCGCGGCGAGCAGGAAGAAGCCGTCCTGGCGCCTTGTCGCGACAGCCTCGGGTGCACCGTCCGAGCAAAAGAATTCATCGATATCGAATTCGTAGAACGGAACCAGGCGCGCGACGAAGCGCGACATTCTGCTATGGCCGGTCAGCGACCGATGCTTGGCCCGCGACAGCGCCAGTCGCGCCTGCAGTTTCGGCAAGACCGCCGCGGCGCCGGCGATCGCGGCGGTGGACAGTGACAGAATTGGAAAAGGCGAATCCATGTCGTCAAGCGCTAGCGCCGGCTGCTGACAGATTCATGACAGTCCGGGGCCTGATCTGCCACCCTGACCCAGCAGGAAGACCTGAACTTCCTGTTGACCAACCGCATCCCGCGGGCGGCGCTGACGCGTTTCATGGGCTGGTTCAGCAAGATCGAGAACCCGCTGGTGCGCGAACTCTCGATCGCATGCTGGCGGCTGTTTTCCGAGCTCGACCTCGGCGAAGCACGCAAGACGAAATTCACCAGCCTGCACGACTGCTTTACCCGCGAATTGCGGCCCGGCCTGCGTCCGTTCGACCCCGATCCGCAGATCGTGGCGAGCCCGTGCGATGCCATCGTCGGCGCGTTCGGCGCCATCGCGGACACCTAGCTGTTTCAGATCAAGGGCGCCGGCTACGAGCTGCTCGACCTGCTCGGCGATTCCGAGCTGGTGGCGGCGCATCGCAATGGCCGCTTTGTCACGCTGCGGCTGACGTCCGGCATGTATCACCGCTTTCACGCGCCGCACGATGGCCGGATCGAGCAGGTCAACTTCATCAGCGGCGACACCTGGAACGTGAATCCGATCGCGCTGAAACGAATTGAACGGCTGTTCTGCAAGAACGAGCGCGCGGTGATCCGGACCCGGCTCGAGGGCGGCGAAGCCATCACCCTGGTGCCGGTCGCCGCCATCCTGGTGGCGAGCATCCGGCTGCATGTCCTGGACCGGATCCTGCATGCGGGCCTGCCGGGGCCGTCGGTCTTTGCCTGCGACGCCCGCGTGCGCAAGGGCGAGGAGCTTGGATGGTTCGAGCACGGATCGACCATCATCCTGCTGGCGCCGGACCATTTCGAGTTCTGCGAAAACGTGTCGGAGGGCGGCCGTATCCGTGCCGGGGAGCCGCTGATGCGCAAGTCGGCTTCGTCCTAGCGCCGCTCCTTCTTTCCTTTCGGTGCGGCCGGCCGCCGGAGCGGCGGCGCGGGCCGGTTTTGCGGCGCGGGCCGCAGGCCGGGACCGTTGGGCTGCCGTTGCAGATTGCCCGGCGGCTGCAATTGTCCCGGCCGGTTTTGCGGTCCCGGCTGCCCGGGCCGTTGTGGCGGAGCCGTTCGGCCGCTGCACGCCGGGCTGGCGCGCCGGATTGTTGCGCAAATTGTTCCTGCCGGGATTGGCCTGCCGCAGCGCGCGCTGCCGGCTGACGATCTGGCGGCCGATGCTTTGCGCGGCATGCACCTGGCGTACGATGCCCTGGTCGCGCAGCGCCTGCTGCGGCGAGATCAACAGCGGCACCGCCCCGAAGCGTCCGCCGGCGCCCGGCCTGATGGTAAAGCCGCTCGCACCCTGGGTGAGAAAGCCAAGCCGCGCGCCGGCGCGGTCATTGACCTCGATGCGTCCGACCCTGCCGTCCGCGTCGGGATAGAGCTTGATCGCGACGTTGTTGGCGCTGGAAGCGGAGGCGCCTTCGGGCACCTCGACCAGGCCGGTGGTGCCGCGAATGCCGAGTGTCGCGGTCGGAGTCGATATCTTCATATTGCCGGTCTTGGCGACCGAGGCAGCCGCGAAGGCCACGGTGCCCCTCGCGATATCGAACAGCGCGGCATTCTGCTTGCCGCCGTCCTGATAGACAAAATCGTCGACGGTGATCCGTGCATTGGCGGTGAGATTGAAGGTGGTGGCGTCGTTGAAGGTGACGCCGAGCGTCGAATTCGCCGCGGTCTGCAGCACGTCGTTCCGGTAGATGTCGTCCTGCACCTTGAGCGGGGTCGCAATCTTGTTGCGGGTAACGCTCGCGCTGCCGGTCAGGGTCGCGACATTGCCAACCGGCTGATCGGCGTCAGCCGGTGCCGGCGAAGCCGCCGCGGGCGGCTGGGCCGGTTGCGCCTGCGCCACCTCGATCGATCCGGACTTCGGCTCCGCCGCCGGTGTCGCTGCCTCCGCCCGGATCGATGGCATCGCAGCGATCTTCGCCGGGCTCAGCAACAGGAAGCAGCCGAGACACCAGACTGCGAATGAAAACCGGCGAATTGTCACGGGGGATTCCGGGCGAGAATGAAGCCGACGCTGGCAGATACTGCGATTGACGGCCCTGTCGGCTGAATGCCGGATGAATGCAGACCGTCCTGTTGCCCGATTGTAAGCGTCATTCCCGAGATTCCCCGATGCGCAATTGCGCATCTGAGGTCTGGTCGTTCGGACCATCCCGGAATAACGCGAAGGGTTAGCTGATGCGCTTCCAGATCTGTCCGCCGCAGAACATGCCGCCGAACGCGCAGCCCTGGACCTTCAAACCATTCCGGTGTCGCGACCGGGGCCGGAGCCGGCGATGCAACAGCGGTGGCGATCGGCGCCGGGGTGGCTGGCGCGACCGGCGCCGGGGCGGGTGCTGGCGGCGCGGTGGCCTGAACGGCGGGGGCAGCGGCCGCCTTGGGCGCGGGCGCGGTCGAAGGCGCGGGCGCGGCCGAATTGTCGGCGACATCGTCGTCGTCGTTGTTGAACCCCCTGAAGCCCTTGAGATTGAATCCGGAGCCGGAAAGCCCGGGCGCCGATATCTTGAGGCATGACAGCGAAGTCGCAATTCTTCGGCGCCTCGATGTGGATCCTGTGCCCTTCGATCTCGAAGGAAACCGAATTCCCCGCATGCGCGGCGGTGGTCGCCAGCAACAGCGCGGCGAGAATGCAGAGCTTGTTCATGTGAGCCTCCTGGACGGTGCGTGAACTGGCCCGGACCCTACGCCCGGCTCACATCAGGCTCTGTGATGCGCGTCACAAGACGATGGCGAGACCTCCGCGAAGCAGCTCGCTGTCATTCCGGGGCGATACGAACGTATCGAACCCGGAATCTCGAAGATTCCGGGTTCGCGCTGACGCGCGCCCCGGAATGACGCAAACGGTTGGATGGCTTCATCGCTTTCGCTCCTCGCAGTGGCGAGGAGAGAGGAGCTGCCGCGACCGTGCGCCGCTAGAGCACCCCGAGCACGATCGCGCCGACAAAGGCGAGGGCGAGATAGGCGGTCACTACGCTGAGCTTGTCGACGAACGTCATGGGAGATCTCCCCGGTTCACGTCGCTGCCCGCACCAACGCCAACAGGTAACGCCAGTTCCCGCTGAAAAAAGTCAGGGCCGCTGTCCATCGCCTGCCTCGGCCACCGGGAGCCGCGGCCTGCCCGGTTAAGGAATTGTGAAATGAACGCGTTGAAGAGTTTTTAAGTAAATTCCTTGAAGTTGCGCGGATGACGCGCGGAGTTTGCTGGTATCTCGTCGGCTCCCTGGTCCTTGTCTCGTTGGCGGGTTGCGGCCGCGGATTTTTTCAATCCGAGGAACGCGGGCCATGGCGGGCCGAGGCCGAAATCGCCTGTCTGAAGTCCGGCGCGGTGAAAGAAAATCCCGAGTTGGTCCGGATCGACCCGATTTCGGGTCCGGGTGTTTGCGGTGCCGAGTTTCCGCTCAGGGTGTCGGCGCTCGACGAAAGCAGCGGCAGCCTGGGCTTTGCCGATGACGACCTGCGGCCGCCAGGCACGATCGGCAACCAGCCGCGATGGCCGATTTCGCCGCCGGCTCCGCCGCAAGTCCCGTATTATCCAGACCCCGGCGCGCGCCAGCCCGGCACCGCCGCCGCGCCGTCCAGCGGACCGATTTCGCTGACCGCCCCGGGCGTCCCGCCCGATCAAAACGAGATCGACCTGCCGGCCGAGGGCACGCCAGGGTGGCAAGGGGCGCCGGCCCGGCAACCTTATTCAGGCGCCGCGGCCTATCCGCCTCCCGAGCGTTATTCCGTGCCTTATTCGCAGCGCCCGTCGGCCACGCTGACCCAGCCCGCGGCGGAAAGCCTGCCGCGGCTTGGACCGGTGCAGCCCGGCCCGGTCGCCGCGTTCGGGCCGGTCGCGGTCCGACCGGCGGCAACGCTCGCCTGTCCGATTGTCTCGGTGCTCGATCGCTGGCTTGCCGATTCCGTGCAGCCCGCCGCCATGCGCTGGTTCGGCGCCCGCGTGGTCGAGATCAGGCAGATCTCCGCCTATTCCTGCCGCGGCATGAACGGCAATCCGCACGCGCATATTTCCGAACACGCCTTTGGCAACGCGCTGGATATCGCGGCGTTCACGCTGGCCGACGGACGCAGCATCTCGGTCAAGGACGGCTGGAAGGGTCTGCCGGAAGAGCAGGGCTTCCTGCATGATGTGCAGGCCTCGGCCTGCCGCGAATTCTCCACCGTGCTGGCGCCGGGCTCCAACGTCTATCACTACAATCACATCCACGTCGACCTGATGCGGCGCGCCCGCCGGCCCGTCATTTGCGAGCCGGCTGCGATGTCCGGCGAGGAGGTCGCAGCGCGCGCGGCGCAGCGCAATCCCTATGCCTCGCGCGAGCTGGCCGTCACCGGATCGCTCGGCGGCGGCAGAGCCCCGGCGCAGCGTCGCAACGCGCGGGAAGAAGACGAATTCGAAGACGAGTAGCGCGGGGCCCGCGACCGATGCGCTCAGTTGGGCCTGGTCCGATACGCCGCGAGAAACATCCGCGTCGCGCTTTCGACCACGTGCACGATGCGCTCGCTCGAAGGCGGCGGCGCGGCCTGGAAAATGAACGGCAGAAACAGCGACGCCTGGCACATCAGCATGAACTGCGACGCCGCCAGTTGGCAGTCGCCGATCGCAAGATCGTTTGGCCCGACATGGGCCTCGAGGTAGCCCGCGAGCCGGCTGATCGTGTTTTGCAGCACCTGTTC
Organism: uncultured Alphaproteobacteria bacterium; assembly: GCA_963748165.1. Lineage (GTDB taxonomy): Bacteria > Pseudomonadota > Alphaproteobacteria > Rhizobiales > Xanthobacteraceae > Bradyrhizobium. The sequence continues at coordinate 70,390 of CAVVIM010000020.1, read as the reverse complement.
ATAGAAACGGCGGCCGACATCCGGCATCCGCTCGGCAATCGCCATCACCGTGCGGATCGCCGATCCGCCGCCGGGCCGGCACAGCAACTGAATATAGGCCTCGCCAAACTCCCGGAGCGTGGTGGCGACATCGCGCTTCGCGTCGAAATTGAAAGCCATCTTGCTTTGTTCGATGGTCTCTTCCTCGACAATCGCCTCGAACAGCCGGTTCTTGTCGGCGAAATAGACATAGAGCGTGCCCTTGGAGACCCCGGCGGCGCGTGCGATTTCACCCATGCTGGCGCCATCAAAGCCGAGGTCCATGAAGACCCTGCTGGCGCCCTCAAGAATCTGGCGGCGCTTCGAACTGTCCTCGTCGCCGACAAAGCGCAATGGGCCGGGATGTGCTGCAACCATCGATTTAGCTTCTCATAAAAGATTCCGGGCGGTGAAACGCCGTGGAAGGGGCTCGCGTCCTATGGTCGTCCGGTTCAAATGTAGCTTGACCGAACGGTTCGGTCAATGTTAATCAATAGCTGGCGAGGGGCAGTGCCTGTTTTGGCGCGGCCAGCCTCGCGCGTTCAGTCACGGGAGGCCGTCATGGCCGCAGCAAGAGATCAGGCCGCGCGCATCCGTCGTCCCGAGCCTGATCCCTCGGAAGACGAGGCGGCGCGCGAGGCTTCCGCGGCGCTCGCCGAATCGCTGCGCGCCCATCTTTCGGAAGACGAGGTTGCGCGTCACCCCGCCGAGGCGCCGGCGCACCCGGCGACCGATGCACCGACTGCCCCCGCCACTCCGGCGGCGCCGAAAACCGGCCGGCGCAGACTGGTGCTGGTCAGCATCGCTGCGCTGCTCGCGCTCGCCGCCGCGGCCTATGGCGTGCATTATTTTCTGATCGGGCGGTTCTTCATCAGCACCGACGACGCCTATGTGCGCGCCAACAACACCACGCTCGGCGCCAGGGTGTCCGGCCATGTCGCTTCCATTCTTCCCGGCGACAATACGGTGGTTCGGGCCGGCGAGGTGATCTTCAAGATCGACGACGGCGATTATCGCATCGCGGTCGACGCCGCGCGCACCAAGATCGCGACCCAGCAGGCCACCATCGATCGCATCGGCCGGCAGGTCACCGCGATGGAAAGCGCGGTCGAACAGGCCAAGGCGCAACTGGTCTCGGCGGACGCCGGCCTGAAACGGGCCGACCTCGATTTCGATCGCCAGCAGACGCTCAGCACCAAGGGATTTGCCTCGCGCGCGACCTTCGAGGTGTCCGAAGCCGGCCGCGACCAGGGATTGGCGGCGGTGAAATCGGCGCAGGCGGCCTACGACGCGGCGCGCGATAATGTCGAGGTGACGAGGGCGCAGCAGGCCGAGGCGCGCGCCCAGCTTGCGGAATTGCAGACCGCGCTGGCCAAGGCCGAGCGTGACCTCGATTTCACGTCGGTCCGCTCCGCCATCGATGGCACCTTTTCCAACCGCCTGGTTTCGACCGGCGACTACATCGTGGTGGGGCAGCGGCTCGGCAATGTAGTGCCGCTCGATGATGTCTTCATCGATGCCAACTACAAGGAAACCCAGCTCAGGCGCATCCGCCCGGGTCAGCCGGTGACGATCTCGGTCGACGCCTACGGCCACCGCAAGTTCGAAGGCGTGGTCGACAGCGTGGCGCCGGCGGCCGGCTCGGTGTTCACGCTATTGCCGCCGGACAACGCCACCGGCAACTTCACCAAGATCGTGCAGCGGCTTCCGGTTCGCATTCGGGTCCCGAAAGCGGTCGCGAGTCAGAACCTGCTGCGCGCCGGCATGTCGGTCTACACCACGGTAGATACCACGGCCGGCGCCAAGGACGCCGACAGCGACGCCGACCTCGACGCGCCGACCATGACCCATCCGCAGTAATTGCGCCTCGGGCGGTGCGCCCGCATCGGAAAACCGCCCTGACCCGAGCAGACCATGGCTGATGCCGTCACCGCCCCGCCAACGATGATGAAGGCCGCGGCACCGGCCGAGCGGATCGCGCCGCGACGGCTGATTGCGTTCCTGATCATGGTGTTCGGGATGTTCATGTCGATCCTGGACATCCAGATCGTTTCGGCCTCGCTCACCGAGATCCAGGCCGGCCTGTCGGCCAGTTCGACCGAAGTATCGTGGGTGCAGACCTCGTATCTGATCGCCGAGGTGATCGCGATTCCGTTGTCGGGATTCCTGTCGCGCGCGCTCGGCACCCGGTTGTTGTTCGCGATTTCGGCGAGCGGCTTCACCCTCGCGAGCTTCCTGTGCGGGTTCGCTTCGTCGATCGAACAGATGATCCTGTGGCGGGCGATTCAGGGATTTTTGGGCGCCGGCATGATCCCGACGGTGTTCGCGTCGGCCTATACGGTCTTTCCGCGCAGCAAATTCCATATCGTGGGGCCGATCATCGGCCTGGTCGCAACGCTGGCGCCGACCATCGGACCGACGGTCGGCGGCTACATCACCGATGCGCTGTCATGGCACTGGCTGTTCTTCATCAACGTGGTGCCCGGTGTCGGCATTACGCTCGGCGTGCTCGCACTGGTCGATTTCGATCAGCCGAACTTCGAGCTGCTCGATCGCTTCGACTGGTTCGGCCTGATTGCGATGGGCGGATTCCTCGGCTCGCTCGAATACGTGCTCGAGGAAGGGCCGCAATATGAATGGCTGCAGGATAATTCGGTGGCGATCTGCGCCGCGGTCTGCGCCGTTTCCGCCATCGCCTTCTTCTACCGCGTGCTGACCGCGGAGGAGCCGATCGTCGACATCAGAGCCTTCACCAACCGCAATTTCGGCGTCGGCTGCCTGATTTCGTTCTGCGTCGGCATCGGCCTTTACGGCCTGACCTATGTCTATCCGCGCTATCTCGCGGAGGTTCGCGGCTACAGCGCGCTGATGATCGGCGAAACCATGTTCGTGTCCGGCGTGACCATGTTCCTGATGGCGCCGATCGTGGGACGCCTGATGCTCAAGGTCGACATGCGCTACATCATCGCCGCCGGCCTCATCATCTTCGCGCTCGGCTCCTACCAGATGACCTGGATCACCCGCGACTATGATTTCTATGAGCTGCTGGTGCCGCAGATCCTGCGCGGGATCGGCATGATGTGCGCAATGGTGCCGACCAACAACATCGCGCTCGGCACCTTGCCGCCGGACCGGGTGAAGAACGCCTCCGGCCTGTTCAACCTGACCCGCAACCTCGGCGGCGCGGTCGGGCTCGCGGTCATCAACGAGGTGCTGAACGACCGCACCGACCTGCACATCTCGCGGCTGCAGGACCGCGTCAACTGGGGCAACGCCACCGCGACCGAAACGCTCAACATGCTGACCCAGCGCATGCAGGGCATGGGCGACGCGTCGCTGATGGCGCTGAAGCAATTGTCGCTGATCGTTCACCGCCAGGCGGTGGTGATGGGCTATGGCGACGCCTTCCTGATGCTGACGCTGTTTTATGGCGGGCTGAGCCTGCTGGTCATGCTGCTGAAAAAGCCGGCAGCCCCGGTCTCCGCGCCCGCGCATTAGGGCTTTCAGCGACGAAGCAGTTGCGTAGGGTGGGCTGAGCGAAGCGTGCCCAGCAGCCCCAGCCGTGACGGTGGGCACGGCGCAAGCGCGCCTTGGCCCGCCCTACGAACTTCCGTTGCGGCGATGTGGATTGCTTCGCGGAGCCTGTCATCGGGCGCGCGTTCGCGCGACCCGTTGGCTCGCAATGACGCAAGGTTACGTCATTGCGAGGAGCGCAGCGACGAAGCAATCCATCCTTTGGTGATTCCGCGTCGCGCCGTCGGGGGATGTTGCAAAACGCCGGCGATGCATTTATAAACACCGCATCGTCACTCGAACCGGGGAGGGATTTGCATGATTTCAATCTATTCGCAGATCGCGCCCTCGCGTCCGATGTCCATGCTGGACGCCTGCCTCGCTTTTTGAGGGCCGCCGCCGTCAGCTTCGGTCGGGCCTGACGTCCCGATCTTCCAAGACTTCACAATAAGTTATCGAAATTTCAAGTTATCGAAATTTCAAGTTATCGAAATTTTCAACGACGCGTGCGTGGACCCTTGCCGGCGCCCGTCAAGCAACGGAGCCGGCCCGCGCAGGCGCGTAGCCGGATGACGCCATGACCGCCCAGCTCAACAAGCGCCCCGCCGCGATTCGCGTGGTGTTGCCCTTCGTGTTCCGTCACTGGCTGCATCAGCCGGTGGTCGCGGCGGCCGTCGTCGCCGGCCTGCTCGGCGCGACCGTGGCGGACCTGTTCATGCCGGTATTCTCCGGCCGCCTGGTCGATGCCATGACCTCGGGCGCGTCGGATCCTGCCGCGCGCCAGGCGGCGCTGCGGGCCTTTGCCGCGATCGTGTCGCTCGGCCTGGTGTCGATGATCCTGCGGCTTGCCGGGTTGCAGGCGATCGTGCCGTTCACGCTGCGGATCATGTCCGACGTCTCGCGCGAGGCTTTCATGCGGGTGCAGCGCTTCTCGACCGACTGGCACGCCAACTGCTTCGCCGGCTCGACGGTACGCAAGATCACCCGCGGCATGTGGGCGCTCGACCTGCTCAACGACACCATCCTGATGGCGCTGCTGCCCTCGCTGGCGGTGTTGCTGGGCTCGATGATCCTGATCGGGCTGCACTGGCCGTCGCTCGGCCTTGTGGTCGCCGTCGGGGCGGCGATCTACGTTCCGATGATCGTGCTGTTCTCGATGCGCTATATCGCGCCGGCCGCGCGCATCTCCAACGCCTGGGACACCAGGGTCGGCGGCACGCTCGCCGACGCCTTGACCTGCAATGCGGTGGTGAAATCGTTCGGCGCCGAGGCGCGCGAGGACGGCCGGCTGGCGCGCGTCATCGCGCGGTGGCGCCGACGTGTGCGGCGGACCTGGCTGCGCTACAACTACACCGCCGGCGCCCAGCTCTCGGTGCTGCTGTGCCTGCGCGCTTCCGTGATCGGCGGTGCGCTGCTGCTGTGGATGGCCGGCCGCGCCTCGCCGGGCGACGTCACCTATGTGCTGACCAGCTACTACATCATTCACGCCTATCTGCGCGACGTCGGCATGCACGTCAACAATCTGCAGCGTTCGGTCAACGACATGGAGGAGCTGGTCGCGATCCACGACGAGGCGATCGGTATTGCCGACGTCGCCGGCGCGCTGCCGATCGACGTCCATGGCGGGCGCATCGTGTTCGACGATGTCACGTTCCACTATGGCGGCCATCGCACGCCGCTGTATCATGGCCTGTCGGTCGATATCCGCGCCGGCGAGCGGGTCGGGCTGGTCGGCCGTTCCGGCTCCGGCAAGACCACCTTCGTCAAGCTGGTGCAGCGACTCTACGACGTCAGCGGCGGCCGGATCCTGATCGACGGCCAGGATGTCGCCCGGGTGACGCAGCATTCGCTGCGCAGCCAGATCGCGATCGTGCAGCAGGATCCGATCCTGTTTCACCGTTCGCTCGCCGAGAACATCGCCTATGGCCGGCCAGGCGCCAGCATGGCCGCGATCGAACAGGCGGCGCGCCTTGCCAACGCGCATGAATTCATCCTGCGGCTGCCCAAGGGCTATGGCACCCTGGTCGGCGAACGCGGCGTCAAGCTGTCCGGCGGCGAGCGGCAGCGCGTCGCGCTGGCGCGCGCGTTTCTCGCCGATGCCCCGGTTCTGATCCTGGACGAGGCGACCTCGAGCCTCGATTCGGAATTCGGAAGCCTTGATCCAGCAGGCGATGGAGCGGTTGATGAAAGGGCGCACCTCGATCGTGATCGCGCACCGGCTGTCGACGGTGCGCAGCCTCGACCGCATCCTGGTGTTCGACCGCGGCGAGATTGTCGAGCAGGGCAGCCATGCCGCGCTCGCGAGTCGGGCCGGCGGCATCTATCGCGGACTGTTCGAGCGGCAGGCGATGCCGTCTGACCGCATCGCGGCGGCCGAGTGAGCACCTACAGCCCGCCAAAACTGGTCCAGATCAGGCCGATGCCGGACAGCAACAACAGGCCGAGCACGATGTCGCGGAAATTGCGGTCGCTCAGCGCGTGATAGATCCGCGCGCCCAGCCAGGCGCCCAGGATGGTTCCCGGAAAGGCCAGCAGCGTCAGCCAGGCCACTTCCGGCTTGAGCATGCCGACCGCCGCCTGCAGGCACAGCGCCGCGAGCAGCACGGTCCAATTGAAAATCTGGAACACGCCGCGCCGCTCCTCCTTGCCCCAGCCGCGCACGCTCGCCCACAGGATCGGCAGCGGGCCCGACAGGCCGGCCAGACCGCCAAGGATGCCGCCGGCAAATCCGATTCCGGCATCCGCCGGCTTGCCGCCGAAGCGAAACGCCATCGGTCGGCGCTGGAAGTAGAGCGCGGTCGGAAATACCAGCAACAGCACGCCGACGCTGAGCTTGAAAACCTTTGGATCGGCATGGGCGATCAGCATGGTGCCGATCGGTACACCGGCGAGCCCGCCGAGGATGAACGGCCAGACCAGAGCGAGATCGAAAGTCCGCCACATCGACGGCAGCGTCGCGGTCTGGGCTATCACCGAGCAGACCAGCACCAGCGGCACTGCGAGCGACGGCGGCAGAACGTAAAGCCAGATTCCCAACGCCATCAGCGCCGTGCCGAACCCGGCGAGGCCGGATACGAAGCCGCCGGCCAGCGCGCCGAGAAACAGAAGCGCGTCGGCAGCGATGTTCATTCAGGCTTCCCTTTGTGTGGCAGCGCGCAAGCCGACCGCGGCTGACGTTTACACCACGCGGCGGCGAGGTACTATCGCCATCGACGCCGATCCGTTGTCGCCGAGATTCCGGGGCGGCTCGTAGAGTAGAGCCGAACCCGCAAATCTCGGGATTTCGGGTTCGAGGCTGTCGCATCGCCGCGGAACGACGGTGGTCGAATTGGCGAGGGGTCCGGCGTGTGGCGCCGAACCCCTCATTTCAAGGCATCAGCCGGCCTGTAAGCCGGGTTTTGTAGGGCACCGTGCGCTTGCGCGAACGATACGTGACGGCCATTCCTCTGGGACCATGTTTGCACATGGCCTCGAGCAACCTACCCGGACGGCGAGCCTGACATCGCCCTGCGGTGTTTTCGCTTGCACGAACGAACCCGCGTTGCCGTCCCTATTCGGTCTTGCTCCCGGTGTGGTTTGCCATGCCGTTTCCGTTGCCGGACCCGCGGTGCGCTCTTACCGCACCTTTTCACCCTTGCCTCATCCGAAGACGAGGCGGTTCGTTCTCTGTGGCACTGTCCCTGGGGTCGCCCCCGCCGGATGTTATCCGGCACCGTATGTCGATGGAGCCCGGACTTTCCTCTCCCTTTGGTCTTTCGACCGTAGCGGGAGCGGCCGTCCGGCCGACTGATGCGCTAGGCATGGGGGCTGACGCCGGCCCCGTCAAGCCGATAACGTCGAGCTGCGTCGGTCAAAATAAAATATCCTGAAGATGTCGTTTGGCGCGGCGCCCGTTCGACTGGATGCCGGCGATCACGCCGATCAAGAGGAGCACACCCGATGCAGTATTTGATGATGATCTATCAGAACGAGGCCGAGTACGGCAAGATCGACGCCGCGACCGGCAAGAAGATGCTGGAGGAATATGGCGCCTTCACCCAGTCCATCATCCAGAGCGGCAATTTCAAGGCCGGCGACCGGCTGCAGCCGACCGCGACCGCGACCACCGTGCGGGTTCGCGATGGCAAGACCCTGACCACGGACGGCCCGTTTGCGGAGACGCGCGAGCAACTCGGCGGCTACTATCTGGTCGAGGCCAAGGACCTTGACGCCGCCCTCGGCATCGCCGCGCGGATTCCCGGGGCGCGGTTCGGTTCGATCGAGGTGCGGCCGATCTGGGTGTACAATTGACCGGTTCCGGTCATTCCGGACGACGCGAAGCGGCGATCCGGAATCTCGCGATTCCCCGATGCGCAATTGCGCATCTGGGGTCGGGTGGTTCGGACCATCCCGGAATGACGGCCGTTGAATGACGCAATGCAAATGACGCCAGTCGAAATCGAAAGGATCTTCCGGGACGAGGCGGCGCGGGCGCTGGCGACGCTGATCCGGCTCGTCGGCGACTTCGATCTCGCCGAGGACGGCCTGCAGGACGCCTTTGCGGTGGCGCTGGAGCGCTGGCCGGCAACGGGGCCGCCGTCCAACCCGCGCGCCTGGCTGGTCAATGTCGGACGCAACAAGGCGATCGACCGCATCCGCCGGCAAACCACCCTGCGCGGCAAGCAGCGGGAACTGGCTCAGGAGATGCTGCTGGGTGCAGCGGCTGCCGATGACAGCGGCAACGCTGCGCTCGACGACGATATGCTGCGGCTGATCTTCACCTGCTGCCATCCGGCATTCGCGGCCGAGGTCCAGGTCGCGCTGACGCTGCGGACGGTGTGCGGGCTGACCACCGCCGAGGTGGCGCGCGCCTTTCTCGCCGGTGAGGATGCGATGGCGCAAAGGCTGGTTCGTGCCAAGCAGAAGATCCGGCTCGCCGGCATTCCCTACCAGGTGCCGGACCACGAGGCGCTGGAGCCGCGGCTGCGCGGCGTGCTCGCGGTGATCTATCTCGTCTTCACCGAGGGCTATGCCGCCACCGCCGGCGAGGATTTGATGCGGCCGGATCTGGCGCGCGAAGCGATCCGGCTGGTTCGACGGCTCGATGCGCTGATGCCGCGGCGGGGCGAGATCAAGGGCCTGCTGGCGCTGATGCTGCTGCACGACGCCCGCCGCGCCTCGCGCGCCACCGCGGGCGGCGACATCGTGCTGCTGGAAGAACAGGACCGCACGCTGTGGGATTTCCGCCAGATCGCCGAAGGCCTGAAACTGGTGGAAGAGGCGCTGCGGATGCCGGGCCGGCCGCAATCCTACGCGGTGCAGGCGGCGATCGCCGCGTTGCATGCAAGGGCGCCGAACTACAAGGACACCGACTGGCCGCAGATCGCCGGCCTCTACGAGGTGCTGCTGCGGATCAGCCCGTCGCCGGTGATCGAACTCAATCATGCCGCCGTGGTGTCGATGGTGGATGGACCGGCGCGCGCGCTGGCGCTGGTCGAGGCGCTCGATGCGCGCGGCGGGCTGAAGGGCTACGCGCTGATGCCGGCGGTTCGTGCCGATCTGCTGCGCCGGCTCGGCAGATCGGATGCCGCGCGCGAAGCCTACCATGCGGCCACCGCGGCGACGCAACTGGAGCCGCTGCGCCGGCTCTATGCGCGGCGACTGGCGGAGCTCGATGCCGGATCCGCGTAACCCGCGCGGCTACCGCGCCAACGCCTGTGTGGCCTCGATCGGCAGCGTTTCGAGCAGCGACTGCAAGGTCATCACCGTCGAATGATCGGCGATGCCGTCGACGCGCGCCGGCCGGAAATGGCGCTGGAAGGCGGTAATCACTTCCATGGTCGGTCCGTCATATTTGCCGTTGGTCGGAATGCCGTAGCCGTATTTCGCCAGCGCCTGCTGCATGTTGTAGACGTTCTCGCTGATGGTGCCGAGCTTGAGCGTCTCGCCGCGCACGATCGGCGCCGGCTGCACCCAGTGGCCGACGCCGGAATTGGCCAGCGAATGCCACGGAAATTTCTCGCCCGGGTCTTTCTTGCGGGCCGGCGCAACGTCGGAATGGGCGAGCACGCGATGCGACGGCACCCTGCGGCGAAGCATGATGCCGCGGCACAGCGCGATCACGGCGGCGATCTGGCGCAGCGGAAATTCCGGATAGCCCCAATCATGGCCCCGGTTGACGATCTCGATGCCGATCGAACAGGAGTTGATGTCCTGTTCGCCCGCCCAGGATGCCGCGCCGGCGTGCCAGGCACGCTTGTCCTCCGGGACCGACTGGATGATGCGGCCGTCTTCCAGAACGATGTAGTGCGCCGACACGTCGGTACCGGCGGTGCACAGCCGCGCAATCGCGCCTTCCGGGTCGGGCATGCCGGTATAGTGCAGCACGACCATGTCGGGCCAGCGGCCGTTGGCGCGGTCGCCGAAATTGGCTGACGGGATGACGTCGGAAGCGATCGAGGAATTGGCCGTGAACGTCTTCATGGTTTCAGACCCATGCGGTTTACTATTCCTTCACCACCGCGCAAGCGCAATGCGCGAGCCGGCCGGCGCTCCGCATTTTGGCCGGGTGTGTGCGGTACGCATCACCGGTTCTGCCAAGCTTCAAATCCCGCCGGACCCGTCAACGCTTTCTTAACGCTAGCTGCCGTTACTAAGTGGTGAGGTGCCGAACCGCTGCGGGGCGGCCAACACCCGTCGACGCTCGAAATCCCATGGCAGCCCAGCAAATTCCGTGCGGAACTCAGGGTTTGCCAGCGGGGATGCGCAGCGCCGGCGATTGCGGCCCGCACCGGCGCGTCGGGCGGATCGCCGAGCCGAGACATTTGAGGCGCAATGGGCCTGTTCGCGGCCAGTTTCCTGCTCCAAGGCCGGGCCAGCGCCGGAGTTCCGGCATGACGGCGGCCGGCGCGCGACATATCCCCGTGCTTGGCCGCGAGGCCGTCGGGCTGCTGCGTCCCCGTGACGGCGGCCTCTATCTCGATGCCACCTTCGGGGCCGGTGGCTATAGCCGGATGATTCTCGACATTGCGGGAACCCGGGTGATCGGCATCGACCGCGACCGGACCGCCATCGCCGGCGGGTTCGATCTGGTCGATCGATCGGCCGGCCGGCTGACGCTGGTCGAAGCGCGATTTTCCAGCCTGGCCGAGATCTGCACCGCGCAGGGCGTCGATGCGGTCGACGGCATCGTGATGGATGTCGGGGTGTCCTCGATGCAGCTCGACGAGGCCGGCCGCGGCTTTTCGTTTCGCCTCGGCGGTCCGCTCGACATGCGGATGGGCCAGGCCGGCCCGACCGCCGCCGACGTGATCGCGCGCGCCTCCGAGGCCGATCTCGCCAATATCATCTACATCTTCGGCGAAGAGCGTCATTCCCGCAGCGTCGCCCGCGCCATCGTCGCCACGCGCAAGCAGGCACCGATCACGACCACGCGGGCGCTCGCCGACCTCGTCGCGAAGGTGGTGCGATCGCGGCCCGGCGACATTCACCCGGCCACCCGCACGTTTCAGGCGTTGCGGATCTTCGTCAACCAAGAACTCGACGAGCTCCATCTGGCGCTGGCGGCGGCGGAGCGCGTGCTGAAGCCGGGCGGCCGGCTTGCGGTGGTGTCGTTTCATTCGCTGGAAGACCGCATCGTCAAGAATTTCCTGGTCGAACGCGGCAAGGCCGGCGGCGGCTCGCGGCATCGGCCGGCGCTCGCGCAGCCGGCGCCCAGCTTCGCCCTCCTCACCAAGCGTCCGGTCACGCCCGACGAGGCGGAAATCTCCGCCAATCCGCGCGCGCGGTCGGCCAAGCTGCGCGCAGCCGAACGCACCGATGCGCCGGCCCATGCCGCGGCGGAACTGCCGGCATGGCCGACGCTCACCGACCTGATGCGGGGAGCCTGACCGTGCGCATCCTGCATCTCCTCGTGATCGGCGCGCTGGTGTTCGCGGCGGCCTATGTCTACCGGATCAAGATGGCATCGACCATCCGCACCGAGCGGGTGCTGCGGCTGCATGCGGAAATTCGCGAGCAGCGCGACGCCATTGCGGTGCTGCGGGCGGAATGGACCAAACTCGATGCGCCGATCCGGCTGCAGGGTCTGGCCGAACGGCATCTGCCGCTGAAGCCGATCACCGCCACGCAGTATGATTTATTGAAGAACCTGCCGGAACGGCCGCCGAACTTCGCCACGCCCGGCGATCCCGACCCGATCGGCGCGATGATCGAGGCGATCGATTCGGTGACCGCCGAAGCGCCGGCCTCGACCGGCTCGGTGCCGGAGCCTCGGCAATGACCGGTCGGGCGCTGACCATCGTCAAGCCGGCGGAACCGTGGCGGCGGCGACTGATCCGCAGCCTGCTGTATGGGCGCAATGTCGATCGCGCCGCCAAGGCGCGCGCCCGCGTCGGGTTCGCCATCGTGGCGTTCGCCGCGATCTATGCCGTGATCGGCGGCCGGCTGATCATGTATGCGACCATCGGCGACAGCCACGGCGCGCACCGGACCGCGACGCAGGACGCCATCGCGACCGCGCGGCCCGATATCGTCGATCGCAACGGCGAGGTGCTCGCCACCGACGTCAAGGCACCGAGCCTGTTCGCCGAGCCGCGGCGGATCATCGACAAGGACGAGGCGGTCGAACTCCTGACCGCGACACTGCCCGATCTCGACACCGGCGAAGTCCGCGAGCGGCTGTCGTCGAAAAAGGGCTTCGTCTGGCTGAAGCGGGAAATCACGCCGCAGCAGCAGCTTGAAATCCACCGGCTCGGCATTCCCGGTGTCGGCTTCCTGCGCGAGAACAAGCGGGTCTATCCCACCGGCTCCGAAGTCGCCCACCTGATCGGCCTCGTCAATATCGACAACCAGGGCATCGCCGGGATGGAGAAGTGGGTCGACAATAACGGCCTTGCCGATCTGCATCGCGCCGGCTTTGCCACCGACCGCCTGCAGCGGCCGATCGAACTGTCGGTCGATCTGCGCGTCGAGCACGCGTTGCGCGACGAATTGCTCAAGGCCAAAGAGAAATTCCACGCCAAGGCGGCCTCCGGTCTCGTCTCCAACGTCAAGACCGGCGAGATCGTGGCGATGGTGTCGTTGCCCGATTTCGATCCCAATAATCCGACCGAGGCACACGATCCCGACCGCATCAACCGGCTCACCACCGGCGTTTACGAGATGGGGTCGACCTTCAAGGCGTTCACGCTGGCGATGGCGCTGGATTCCGGCAAATCCGATCTCAACTCGATGTGGGATGCGCGGGGTCCGCTGCATTACGGCAAATTCACCATCCATGACGACGAGCCGAAGGGCCGCTTCCTCAATATGAAGGAGGTGTTCACCTTTTCGTCGAACGTCGGCGCGGCGCGCATCGCGCTGTCGCAGGGCGTCGAGGCGCACAAGGCGTTCCTGCGCAAGATGGGGCAGCTCGACCGGCTGCGCACCGAATTGCCCGAGAGCGCCTCGCCGATCGTGCCGCGGCACTGGGGCGAGCTGAATACGGTGACCATCGCGTTCGGCCACGGCATCGCGGTGGCGCCGCTGCAGGCGGTGATGGGGATCGACGCGCTGGTGAACGGCGGCTATCTGATTCCGCCGACCTTCCTGAAGCGCAGCGAGCAGGAAGCGATGGCGCTGGCGAAACGGGTGATCAAGCCCGAGACATCGGAAAAAATGCGCTTCCTGATGCGGCTGAACGCCGAAATCGGCACCGCCCGAAAGGCCGACGTCAACGGCTACTATATCGGCGGCAAGACCGGCACGGCGGAAAAGGTCATCAACGGCCGTTATGCCAAGAAGCGCGTGCTCACCGCCTTCACCGCGATCGTGCCGGCCGACCATCCGCAATACCAGTTGCTGATCATGCTGGACGAACCGCAGGCGACCAAGGACACCTTCGGCTTCATCACCTCCGGCTGGAACGCGGTGCCGACCGGCGGCAATGTGATCGCCCGGATTGCGCCGCTGTTGGGGATCGAGCCGCGGTTCGACCTGCCGCCGCCCGACCGCCTTATTCTTGCGGCATCGAAGACAACCCAGTAAGGCGTAATACTACCGTCGATTTGAAGTTCCCGCGCGAGGCTGGACTGGAAGATCATGAAGCTGCGCGACCTGTTCGGCGATGACGCCGCCATTGACCCGCGGGCGGAAGCGGTCGCGGTGACGGGACTAGCCATGGACAGCCGCACGGTCAAGCCGGGCGATGTGTTCTTTGCGCTTGCCGGCAGCAAAACCGACGGTGCGCGCTTTATCGATCAGGCCATTGGCTGCGGTGCGGTCGCGATTGCGGGCGACCATCCGCCGCCCGGCGACCGGCCGGTACCTTTTGTCGGCACGCCGAATCCGCGCCGTGCGCTGGCGCTTGCGGCGGCGCGATTCTATCCGCGGCAGCCCGCGACGATCGCGGCCGTCACCGGTACCAGCGGCAAGACCTCGGTCGCGGCCTTCACCCGCCAGATCTGGCAGGCGCTCGGCCACGCCGCGGCCAGCATCGGCACCATCGGGCTGGTGTCGCCGAAGCGCACCGTCTACGGATCGCTGACGACGCCGGATCCGATTGCACTGCATCGCGAGCTCGACGAAATCGCAAGCGACGGCGTCAGCCATCTGGCGCTCGAGGCGTCGTCGCATGGGCTCGACCAATATCGGCTGGACGGCGTGCGGATCGGCGCCGGCGGCTTCACCAACCTGTCGCGCGATCACATGGACTATCATCCCGACGTCGCGCATTATCTGGCCGCCAAGCTCCGGCTGTTCTGCGATCTCGTCGCGGCGGAGGGCGCGGCGGTGATCTCCGCCGATCACGATTGCTCGCGGGCCGTGATCGACGCGGCGCGGGCGCGAGGTCTGCGGATCGTCACGGTCGGAAGCAAAGGTGACGGCGCCGGCGAGGGCATTCGGCTGCTGGCCGCCGAAATCGACGGCTTTTCGCAGAAACTCACGCTCGAACATCGCGGTATCAGGCGATCGGTGCGGCTGCCGCTGGTCGGTGAATTCCAGGTCGAGAATGCGCTGGTCGCCGCCGGCCTCGCCATCGCTACCGGCAGCGCCGTGCAGCCGGTGTTTGCCGCGCTCGAAGATCTCGAAGGCGCCAGGGGCCGGCTGGAGCGGGTTGGCGAACATAACGGCGCGCCGATCTTTGTCGACTATGCCCACAAGCCCGACGCGCTGGCGAAGGCGTTGCAGGCCTTGCGGCCGTATGCCAAACGCCGGCTGGTCGTGGTGTTCGGCGCCGGCGGCGACCGCGACGCCGGCAAGCGTCCGCTGATGGGCGCGATCGCGGCCGACAATGCCGACTGCGTCATCATTACCGACGATAATCCGCGCAGCGAGAACCCCGGCCTGATCCGCTCGGCTATCCTGAGCGCGGCCGGGGCCGCGAAGGACATCGGCGACCGCGCCGAAGCGATCCAAACCGCGATAGCCGGCCTCGAGCCGGGCGACGCGTTGCTGATCGCCGGCAAGGGCCACGAGACCGGACAGATCGTCGGCGATCGCATCCTGCCGTTCAGCGATCACGATGCGGTGGCGGCTGCGCTCGCGCCGAGGGTCGCATGAGCGCGACCCCGCTATGGACAACGGGCGCGATCGCCGCGGCAATGCGGGCGGCGAGTTGTGGAGTGTTGCCGGAAGCGGTCGCCGGGCTGTCGATCGACAGCCGCACCATCGCGCCGGGCGAGGCTTATTTCGCGATCAAGGGCGAGCTCCATGACGGACACGATTTTGTCGCCGCGGCGCTGCAGGCGGGTGCCGCGTTCGCGGTGGTCGAAACCGCGCAGCGCGACAGGTTCGCGGCCGGCGCGCCGCTGCTGGTGGTGGAGGACGTGCTGGCCGGCCTTGTTGCTCTCGCCCATGCCGCGCGCGCGCGGCTGAGCGGGCAGGTGATCGCCGTGACCGGCTCGGTCGGCAAGACCTCGACCAAGGAGGCGCTGCGGCGCGTGCTCGGCGACCAGGGCGAAACCCACGCCTCGACCGCGTCCTTCAACAATCACTGGGGCGTGCCGCTGTCGCTGGCGCGCTGCCCGGCTGCGGTGCGTTTCGCGATCTTCGAAATCGGCATGAATCACCCCGGCGAGATCGAGCCGCTGGTCAGGATGGTGCGGCCACAGCTCGCCATCATCACCACGGTCGAGCCGGTGCACCTCGAATTCTTCGCCGGTATCGAGGCGATCGCCGACGCCAAGGCCGAGATCTTTGCCGGCGTCGAGCCCGGCGGTGCGGTGCTGCTCAACCGCGACAACGCACAGTTCGCCCGCTTGCAGCGGCGTGCCGGCAAACTCGGCATTTCACGCATCCTGTCATTCGGCGCTCACGGCAAATCCGAGGCGCGGCTGCTCGACCTGTCGCTGCACGCCACCTGCTCGGCGGTGCATGCCAACATTCTCGGCCACGACGTCACCTACAAGCTCGGCATGCCGGGGCGCCACATGGCGATCAATTCGCTGGCGGTGCTGGCGGCGGCGTCGCTGGCGGGCGCCGATCTCGCCCGCGCGGCATTGTCGCTGTCGCACATCGCGCCGGCGGCGGGCCGCGGCGTCCGGCGCACGCTGCAGGTGGCGAGCGGCGAGGCGGTCCTGATCGACGAGAGCTATAACGCCAATCCGGCGTCGATGGCTGCCGCGCTGAACGTGCTCGGCCAGGCGGCGGTCGGCCCGCATGGCCGGCGCATCGCGGTGCTCGGCGATATGCTCGAATTGGGGCCGACCGGCCCCGCGTTGCACCGCGGTCTGCTCGAGGCCATCCGGACCAACCAGATCGATCTCGTGTATTGTTGCGGTCCGCTGATGCGCCATCTGTGGGATGGCCTTTCCAGCGGCCGGCGGGGCGGCTATGCCGAGAATGCGGCTGGTCTCGCGGCGCAGGCCGTGTCGGCGATTCGCGCCGGCGACGCCATCATGGTCAAGGGGTCGCTGGGCTCGAAGATGAAGACGATTGTCAACGCGCTTGAAAAGCGCTTTCCCGGCAACACCGCGTCCGATGAAGTCGCGGTATAGGCGGATTGAATGTTCTATTGGCTGATTGATCTATCCAATACGGTTCCCGGGCTGGGCATGTTCCGCTCGTTCCTCAATGTGTTTCGCTACATCACCTTTCGCACCGGCGGCGCGATGGTGACGGGCGCCGTATTCGTGTTCCTGTTCGGTCCCTGGATCATCGATCACCTCAGGCTGCGCCAGGGCAAGGGCCAGCCGATCCGCACCGACGGTCCGCAATCGCATCTCGTCACCAAGAAGGGCACGCCGACGATGGGCGGGCTGATGATCCTGTCGGGGCTGGTGGTCTCGACGGTGCTGTGGGCCAATCCGCTCAACCCCTATGTCTGGATCGTGCTCGCGGTCACGCTCGGCTTCGGCTTCGTCGGTTTCTACGACGACTATCTCAAGGTGACGCAACAGACCCATAGCGGCTTTGCCGGCCGCATTCGCCTGGCGATCGAAGCGCTGATCGCACTCGCGGCGTGTTATGCGCTGGTGCGGCTCGGCCGCGATCCGTTTTCGACCTCGCTGGTGATTCCGTTCTTCAAGGACGTGGTGCTGAATTTCGGCTGGTTTTTCGTGCTGTTCGGCGCCTTCATCATGGTCGGCGCCGGCAACGCGGTGAATCTCACCGATGGCCTCGACGGACTTGCGATCGTGCCGGTGATGATCGCGGCGGCGAGCTTCGGCATGATCGCCTATCTCGCCGGCAATGCGGTATTCTCCGATTATCTGCAGATCAACTATGTCGCCGGTACCGGCGAGCTCGCGGTGCTGTGCGGCGCGGTGCTCGGCGCCGGACTGGGCTTCCTGTGGTTCAACGCGCCGCCGGCCTCGATCTTCATGGGCGATACCGGCTCGCTTGCGCTCGGCGGCATGCTGGGGTCGATCGCGGTCGCGGTGAAGCACGAGATCGTGCTTGCGGTGATCGGCGGGCTGTTCGTGCTGGAAGCGGTCTCGGTGATCGTGCAGGTGGCGTCGTTCAAGCTGACCGGCAAGCGCGTGTTCCGGATGGCGCCGCTGCATCATCATTTCGAGCAGAAGGGCTGGACCGAGCCGCAGATCGTGATCCGGTTCTGGATCATCTCGGTGCTGCTGGCGCTGGCCGGTCTTTCCACGCTGAAACTGCGGTGATTGCGCGCGAGTCCTTGTCGCCGTCATGGCCGGGCTTGTCCCGGCCATCCACGTCTTCATACTATCGTCTCGTAAAGGTCTTCCCATTCCGGATTGCCGGCAATGATCTTTCTAACCTTCCACGTCCGGGGCCAATGCTTGACATTATGCTCGCGCTGGATTGCCACCCGAATGTCATCAAATCTTTCAAAATAGACGAGGCGTTTCAGCCCATGTCGCTTGGTAAACCCGTCAACGAATCCGGATCGATGTTCAAAAACGCGGCGAACCAGGTCATTCGTTACCCCAACATACAAGATCCCGTTGGGGCGATTTGTCAGAATGTAGATGTAACCGCCACGCGTCATGGGGCGGCTGTGAAAGACGTGGATGGCCGGGACAAGCCCGGCCATGACGAAGGGGGCGTGTTTCACGTGGTCCAATCATGATTCCGGTCACCTCATTCGCGGGCAGGACGGTTGCGGTGTTCGGGCTCGGCGGCTCAGGGCTGGCGAGCTGTCATGCGCTGAAGGCGGGCGGGGCGGAGGTGGTCGCCGGCGATGACGGCGTCGACCGGCTGGCCGAAGCCGCCAAAGCCGGCTTCATCACCGCGGATTTGCGCACGGTATCGTGGGCCAATTTTGCCGCCCTGGTGCTGACTCCCGGCGCGCCGCTGACCCATCCGGCGCCGCACTGGACCGTACTGGCGGCGCAGCAGGCCGGCGTCGAGGTGATCGGCGATATCGAACTGTTTTGCCGCGAACGCCGTCGTCACGCGCCGGATGCGCCGTTCGTCGCGATCACCGGCACCAACGGCAAATCGACCACCACCGCGCTGATCGCACATTTGATGCAGGTAGCCGGTTACGACACCCAGATGGGCGGCAACATCGGCACCGCGATCCTGTCACTGCAGCCGCCGCGCACCGGCCGCGTCCACGTGATCGAGATGTCGTCGTACCAGATCGACCTCTCGCCGTCGCTCGATCCCTCCGTCGGCATCCTGTTGAATGTCAGCGAAGACCATATCGATCGCCACGGCACGCTCGAACATTATGCCGCCGTCAAGGCGCGGCTGGTCGCCGGCGTGCAGCCGGGCGGCACCGCGATCGTCGGCGTCGACGACGGATGGAGCCGCAATATCGCCGACCGGATCGAGCAGGCCGGCCAGCGCGTGGTCCGCGTCTCCGTCAGAAATCCGCTGCCCGACGGCGTCTATGTCGAGCGTGAAACCATCCTGCTGGCGTCCGGCGCTGCGCGCCGCGAGATCGCGCGGATCGGCGGCATCGGTTCGCTGCGCGGGCTGCATAACGCGCAGAACGCGGCGTGCGCCTCGGCCTGTGCGCTGGCGCTGGGGGTCGGCAGCGACGTCCTGCAGAACGGATTGCGCAGCTTTCCCGGCCTCGCCCACCGCATGGAGCAGGTCGGCCGCCGCGGCAAGGTGCTGTTCGTCAACGACTCCAAGGGCACCAATGCGGACGCCGCGGCGCATGCGCTGTCGTCATTCGCCGATATCTTCTGGATCGCCGGCGGCAAGCCGAAGCTCGGCGGCATCGCCAGCCTGACCGAATACTTCCCGCGCCTGCGCAAGGCCTATCTGATCGGGGAGGCGGCGCAGGAGTTTGCCGCGACCCTTGACGGCAAGGCGGCGTATGAGGTCAGCGAAACGCTCGATGTCGCGGTGGCCAGCGCCGCGCGCGACGCCGAAGCCTCCGGCGTTGCCGAGCCGGTGGTGCTGTTGTCGCCGGCCTGCGCGTCGTTCGACCAATACCGCAATTTCGAGATCCGCGGCGCCCGGTTCCGGGAACTGGTCACGGCGCTGCCGGGCGTCAAGCCGGTGGTGTGACGGCGGCCGCGGCACAACGGTCGACCATCCTATTTTCATCACTCTCCATTAACCTTTCGGCAACCATCATGGGCGACCAATGGGCAAACCCCTGCCTGTGGGATCGCCGATGCTCTCCCGTGAACAACGCAACCCGCTTTCCGACTGGTGGTGGACGGTCGACCGCCTGCAGCTTGCGGCGGTGATCGCGCTGATGCTGGCCGGCGTCATTCTGTCGCTGGCGGCGAGCCCTCCGGTGGCGACCCGGATCGGCCTCGATCCGTTCCACTTCTTCAACCGCCATGTGCTGTTTCTGCTGCCGTCCTTCATCGTGATGATCGCGGTGTCGTTCCTGTCGCCGCGGCAGATACGCCGCACCGCGCTGATCGTGTTCGCGGTCAGCATCGCGCTGATCGTGGCGACGCTGCTGATCGGTCCCGAGGTCAAGGGTTCGCGGCGCTGGATCACCCTGATCGGCGTCAATATCCAGGCGTCCGAATCCGCCAAGCCGGCCTTCGTGGTGATCGCGGCGTGGCTGTTTGCGGAATTGGCGAAGCGGCCGGAAATGCCGGCGACGTCGATGGCGCTGGTGCTGCTGCTGGTGCTGGTGTCGCTGCTGGTGATGGAGCCCGATTTCGGCCAGACCATGCTGATCCTGATGGTGTGGGGCGCCCTGTTCTTCATCGCGGGGATGCGGATGATCTGGGTGCTGGGGCTCGCGGGGGCGGCGAGTGCCGGGCTGTTCGGAGCCTATCTGCTGGTGCCGCATGTCGCCGGCCGCATCACGCGCTTCATGAATCCGGCTTCCGGCGACACCTTTCAGGTCGATACCGCGATGGAGGCTTTCTACAATGGCGGCTGGTTCGGGCTCGGGCCGGGCGAGGGCATCGCCAAGCGCAACCTGCCCGACAGCCACACCGATTTCGTGTTCGCGGTCGCGGCCGAGGAATTCGGAATCGTTCTTTGCCTGGTGTTGCTGATGCTGTTCGCGTTCATCGTGGTTCGCGCCCTGTTGCGCGCCTATGCGACCGAGGACATGTTCGCGCGGTTTGCCGCCTCAGGCCTCGCGGTGCTGTTCGGTGTGCAGGCCGCCATCAACATGTCGGTCAATCTGCAGCTCATTCCTGCCAAGGGCATGACGCTGCCGTTCATCTCCTATGGCGGCTCATCGATGGTCTCGCTGGCTTACGGCGTCGGCATGATGCTGGCGCTGACACGGCAGCGGCCCAGCACCGAGGTCGAATTGATCGCGGCCGCCAGCACCGCGCGCGGCTACGCCTGATGACGAACGCCGCGTGGTCGGCTATTTGAAGCCAATGACCACTGCCCCTCTCATTCTGCTGGCGGCCGGCGGCACCGGCGGCCACCTGTTTCCGGCGGAGTCGCTTGGCGTCGAACTGATCCGGCGCGGCTTGCGCGTCCGCCTCGCCACCGATTCGCGCGCGCTGCGCTATAGCGGGCTGTTCTCCAGGGACACCATCGACGTGGTGCCGAGCGAAACCGTGCGCGGCCGCACGCCATGGTCGCTGGCCTATACCGGCGTGATGCTGGCTGCAGGCGGTGTGGTCGCGCTCAACCTGATGCGGCAATTGAAGCCCGCGGCGGTGGTCGGCTTCGGCGGCTATCCCACCGTGCCGCCGCTGGTGGCGGCGCGGCTGTTCGGGGTGCCGACGCTCGTTCATGAGGCCAACGCGGTGCTCGGCCGTGCCAACCGTTTCCTGTCGCGCCGGGTCAGCGCGATCGCCACCTCGCTGCCGGGCGTGCTCGACCGCGATCCGGAGCTCGCCGCGAAAACCACCACGGTCGGCACGCCGATGCGCCCTGCCATCCTGGCGGCGGCCGCGGTGAAATTCGTGTCGCCCGAGCCGGCCGGGCCGTTTCGCCTGCTGGTGGTCGGCGGCAGCCAGGGTGCGCGCGTGATGGCCGACATCGTGCCGGGCGCGATCGAACGGCTGGAACCGGCGCTGTGGAGCCGGCTGATCCTCGCCCAGCAGGTCCGGGAGGAAGACATGGCGCGGGTGCGCGCGGTGTATGACCGGCTTCGGATCAACGCCGAACTGGCGCCGTTCTTCAGCGACCTGCCGGCGCGGCTGGCATCGAGCCATCTGGTGGTCTCGCGGTCCGGCGCCGGCACGGTGGCCGAACTGGGCGCCATCGGCCGGCCGTCGATCCTGGTGCCGCTGCCCGGTTCGATCGATCAGGATCAGTTCGCCAACGCCGGCGTGTTGGCGCAGGCGCACGGCGCGCTTCGGATTGCGCAGGCGGATTTCACGCCGGACCGGCTGGCTGCGGAGATTTCCGCCGTTGCCGCCGAGCCGGCGCGGCTGAGCGCGATGGCCGCCGCCGCCCGCAGTGTCGGCCGGCTGGACGCCGCCGAACGGCTGGCCGATCTGGTGGCGAAAGTCGCCGGAATCTAGCGACACGTCAATCTGGGGCTGGTCCTTTTCGGACCATCCCGGACTGACGTAAAAACCCTTGTCATGCCCCGCGAAAGCGGGGCATCCAGTACCCGCGCAACTGATTTGGATCTCGAGGGCCCGCGATTACTGGATCGGCCGCCTTCGCGAACGATGACGGCAAGGAACCGACCATGAGACTGCCGCGCGAGATCGGGCCCATTCACTTTGTCGGGATCGGCGGCATCGGCATGAGCGGCATCGCCGAGGTGCTGTGCAATCTCGGCTACACCGTGCAGGGTTCGGATGCCTCCGAGAGCGGCAATGTGGCGCGGCTGCGCGACAAGGGCATCAAGGTCTCGATCGGCCATCGGGCCGAGAACGTCGCGGGGGCCGACGTGGTCGTGGTGTCGACCGCGATCAAGCGTGACAATCCCGAGCTGATGGCGGCGCGCGCCCAGCGCATTCCGGTGGTGCGCCGCGCCGAAATGCTGGCCGAGCTGATGCGGCTGAAAAGCTGCGTCGCCATCGCCGGCACCCATGGCAAGACCACCACCACCTCGATGGTCGCCGCGCTGCTCGACGCCGGCGATCTCGATCCGACCGTGATCAACGGCGGCATCATCAATGCCTACGGCACCAATGCGCGGCTCGGTGCCGGCGAATGGATGGTGGTGGAGGCCGACGAGAGCGATGGTACGTTCCTGAAGCTGCCGGCCGATGTCGCCATTGTCACCAATGTCGACCCCGAACACCTCGATCACTTCAAGACCTTCGAGGCGGTGCAGGATGCGTTTCGCAGTTTCGTCGAGAACGTGCCGTTTTACGGCTTTGCCGTGATGTGCATCGACCACGCCGTGGTGCAGACCATCGTCGGCAAGATCGAGGACCGCCGCATCATCACCTATGGCGAAAATCCGCAGGCCGACGCGCGGCTGATCGACCTCAGCCCGAGCGGCGGCGGTTCCAGCTTCACGGTGGCGTTTCGCGATCGCAAGACCGATGCCGCGCACCAGATCGCGGATATCCGGCTGCCGATGCCGGGGCGGCACAACGCCCTCAACGCCACCGCCGCAATTGCGGTCGCCCACGAACTCGGGCTTTCGGACCATGCGATCCGAACCGCACTCGCGGGGTTTGGCGGCGTCAAGCGGCGCTTCACCAGAACCGGCGAATGGAACGGTGTTACCGTGATCGACGATTATGGTCATCACCCCGTCGAGATCGCCGCCGTGCTGCGGGCGGCGCGGGAATCCACCCTTGGCAAGGTCATTGCCGTGGTGCAGCCGCACCGGTTCACCCGGCTGCAGTCGCTGTTCGAGGAGTTCTGCACCTGCTTCAACGACGCCGATGCCGTCGTCGTCGCCGAAGTTTACCCGGCGGGCGAGCCACCGATTCCGGGAATCGACCGCGATCACTTTGTGCTGGGTTTGCGCGCCCACGGCCACCGCGAGGTGATCCCGCTGCGGAACGCCAGCGACCTCGCAGGCGTGATCCGCGGCCTGGCCGGTCGCGGCGATCTGGTGGTCTGCCTCGGCGCCGGCAACATCACGCAATGGGCCTACGCCCTGCCGGACGAACTGAAGGCGCTGGGATGAGCGCGGCGATGGATGCGGGTTCATGACTTTCCCCGACCTCACGCCCGAGCTTAAGGCCGCGATGCCGGAATTGCGCGGGCGGCTGTTGGCGAACCAGTCGCTGGCCGAGCTGACCTGGTTTCGGGTCGGCGGTCCGGCGCAGGCGCTGTTCACGCCGTCGGATGCCGACGATCTGGCTTATTTCCTGGCGCACCTGCCGCAGGCGTTGCCGGTCTACGTCGTCGGCGTCGGCTCCAATCTGATCGTGCGCGACGGCGGCATGCCGGGCGTGGTGATCCGATTGTCGCCACGGGCGTTCGGCGAGATCCGCGCCGACGGCGATATCGTCAGCGCCGGCGCGGCCGCGCTCGACAAGCGCGTCGCCGAGACGGCGGCGTCGGCCCATCTCGGCGGGCTCGAGTTCTTCTTTGGCATCCCCGGCACGGTCGGCGGCGCGCTGCGCATGAACGCCGGGGCCAACGGTGTCGAGACCCGGGACGTGCTGATCGAGGCGGCCGGCATCGGCCGCGACGGCAGCAGGCACCTGTTCACCAACCCGGACATGAAATTTGTCTACCGCAACAGCGGCGTCGATCCCGCGATCGTTTTCGTCTCGGCGCGCTTTCGCGGCGTCAACGCGGCGCCGGACGCGATCCGGGCGCGGATGAACGAGGTGCAGAACCACCGCGAAACCGCGCAGCCGATCCGCGAAAAAACCGGCGGCTCGACCTTCAAGAACCCGCCGGGCCACAGCGCCTGGAAGCTGATCGATGCCGCCGGCTGCCGGGGCTTGCGCGTCGGCGGCGCGCAGGTATCGGAAATGCACTGTAACTTCCTGATCAATACCGGTAACGCGACCGGGCATGATATTGAATGCCTTGGCGAAACCGTTCATCGCGCGGGTCAAGGCAAAATCTGGAATTGAGCTACAATGGGAAATCAAGCGGATCGGGATCGAGCCAGGCTGATGCGGATCACCATCGTCTTCGGCGGCACCAACAAGGAGCGCCTGGTGTCGGTGGCCAGTGCCCAGGCGCTGCACCTGGCGTTGCCCGAAGCCGATCTGTGGTTCTGGGACATCGATGACAGCGTGCATGAAGTCAGATCCGAGGCGCTGCTCAACCATGCGCGGCCGTTTGAGGAGCCGTTCCGGCCGGACGATGTCGGCATCGCCGGGATCGAACGGGCGCTTGACCAGGCGAAGGCCGAGAACCGCCTGCTGGTGCTCGGGCTGCATGGCGGCATGGCGGAAAATGGCGAACTCCAGGCGATGTGCGAAACGCGCGGGATACCGTTCACCGGTTCCGGTTCGGCTTCCTCGCATCTTGCCTTCGACAAGGTCGCCGCCAAGCGCTTCGCCGCCATTGCCGGTCTGCGCGCCCCGCCCGCCGTGGCGCTGGCGGAGGCGGAGCGGGCGCTCGCCGAATACGGCCGGCTGATCGCAAAACCTTCCCGCGACGGCTCGAGCTACGGCCTGATCTTTGTCAATGCCAAGCAAGACCTTGTCGCCGTCCGCGCCGCGGCGCGGTCCGAGGATTATGTGATCGAACCGTTCATCGCCGGCGTGGAAGCGACCTGCGGCGTGCTGGAACGACCGGATGGCTCGGTGACGGCGCTGCCGCCGATCGAGATCGTCCCGGCCGATGGCGGATTCGACTACACCGCCAAATACCTGGCCAAGACCACCCAGGAAATCTGTCCCGGGCGATTTGCTGCCGAGACCGGCTCCCAACTCATGGAGCAGGCGCTTAAGGTGCATCGCGCCTTGTCGTGCCGCGGCTATTCCCGTTCCGACTTCATCGTGTCGGGGAACGGGCTGATCTACCTCGAAACCAATACCTTGCCGGGCCTGACCAAGGCTTCGCTGTATCCGAAGGCGCTCAAGGCCGAGGGCATCGAGTTCGCCGATTTCCTGCGCGGCCAGATCACCCTGGCGGCCCAGCGCACGCAGAAATAGATCGAGATCAACATCACCTGCCAAGGTAGAGGGTCGAGGCGGCCGGCACCCGGCCGGCCGGTGCCATTTGACAAAGTTTTACGAATTTCGCCGCAAAGTACTCAGCCGGCGCATCAAAACGCGCGCTGCGGGCACCGGATTTACCCTTTGTTTACCAGTAAGTCCGAAGGTTAACGCTGGCGGCGCCTGTGGCGCTTGGCTGCCGGGGCGTGAGCGTTGCGGATTTCCGCTTCGACGACCGCATCGAGGGAACATGGGCCTCTTCTGCCTGGAGGCCGAGACCCGACCCGGCATGACCGAGATGTCATTTGTGCCAGAACTCGCAAGCGTTTGCGGGCAACATCTGACGAGCTCGTGCAATGGATGGTGGAGGACGCCTCGCTCGATCGCTGCGATCGCTGAGGCCCCAAGCTGATCTGAAAGCGGCCGCCATTGGCGCGGTCGTGCTGTTGCGCGAGCGGTTGGGCTCGCATCGCGCCCCGGCGCGGCCGCGCCGCGAACGCGAACCTGATCCGCCCCGCCTGATCGCGCTGCTCGAGCGCTACGTTCCGAACCGCGCCGGTGTCGCCGCGACCGTGCTGATCCTGCTTGGCAGCGCCGGCCTCGGCATCGTCAAGGGCGGTCACGTCGAGGAACTGACCACGACCGCAAGCGACGCCCGTAACGCGATCGCCAATTCCGCCGGGTTCCGGATCACCTCGGTCGCGATCAACGGCCGCAAGCAGTTGACCCAGGACGAAGTGCTCGCGATCGGCGGCGTCAATGGCCGCTCCTCGCTGTTGTTTCTGGACGCCGAAGCGGTCCGCGACAAGCTGAAAGGCAATCCCTGGATCGCCGATGCGACGGTGCTGAAACTTTATCCGGGCCGGCTCCAGATCGATATCGTGGAACGCTCCGCCTTCGCGCTATGGCAGCAGGACGGGCGCCTGTCGGTGATCGCCGATGACGGTGCCGTGCTCGAGCCTTACGTCACGCGCCGTTTCATCACGCTGCCGCTGGTGGTCGGCAAGGGCGCCGAAACCCGCGCCCGGGATTTCCTGACGCTGCTCGACCGCTATCCGCAGGTGCGCTCGGTGACCAAGGCGGCGATTTTTGTCGGTCAGCGGCGCTGGAACCTGCGGCTCAAGGACGGGCTCGATGTCCGGCTGCCGGAAACCGACCCCGGCAAGGCGCTGGCACGGCTGAGCGCCTATGACCGGGAGGACCACCTGTTCTCCCGCGACATCGTCGCCATCGACATGCGCCTGCCGGATCGGCTGACCGTGCAATTGTCCGATGACGCGGCCAAGGCCCGCGAAGATCTGTTGAAGGACAAGAAACCGAAGAAGAAGGCCGGCGAAGCATGACCGGCCTTGAGCGCAATCAGACGCCGAAGACGCGCCCGATGCCGCAGAAGCGCACCGCGCTGGTGGCCTCGCTCGATATCGGCACCAGCAAGATTGCCTGCATGATCGCGCGGTTGAAGCCGTGCCCGCCGAGCGAGGCGCTGCGTGGCCGAAGCCATGCCGTCGAGTTGATCGGCTACAGCCAGATCCAGTCGCGCGGCGTCAAGGCCGGCGCGGTGATGGATCTCGCCGAGTGCGAACAGGCGGTCCGTCACGCGGTGGCGCTGGCCGAGCGGATGGCCAAGGTCCGGGTTGAATCGGTGCTGCTGTCGGTCGCGGCGGGCCGGCTGCAGGGCCAACTGGTCGAGGCCGCGGCAGACATCAAGGGCGGCGCGGTCACCGCCGCCGACGTGACCCGGGTCACCTCCGCCGGCATGCGCCATGCCACCGGCGAGGGCCGCACCGTGCTGCATGCGCTGCCGGTCGGCTATGCGCTCGACGGCGTCAAGGGCATTCGCGACCCGCGGGGCATGGTGGCGCGGCAATTCGGCGTCGACATGAACGTCGTGACGGTCGATGCGACGGTCGCCAAGAACCTGATGCTGGTGGTCGAGCGCTGCCATCTCAATGTCGAGGCCATGGCGGCAAGTCCCTATGTGGCGGGCCTGTCCGTGCTGACCGACGACGAAGCCGATCTCGGCGCCGCCGTGGTCGACATGGGCGCCGGCACCACCACGATCGCGACCTATTCCGGGGGCCGCTTCGTCCATGCCAGCGGATTTGCGGTCGGCGGGCAACACATCACCATGGATCTGGCCCGCGGCCTCGGCGCCTGCATTGCGGATGCCGAGCGAATCAAGACGTTATATGGCACCGTGCTGACCGGCGGGTCCGACGCGCGTGAGCTGATGTCCGTTCCGGCGGCCGGCGACAACGAGCGCGATGCGCCGCAGATTGTGTCGCGTGCCACCATTGCAAACATCGTTCGTCACCGCGCCGAGGAGATTTTTGAGATGGTCAGGGACCGCCTGGCGGATTCGCCCTTTGCGGCAGAGCCGAGGGCGCGAATTGTGCTGAGCGGCGGTGCCTCCCAGCTCACCGGCTTTGCCGAAATTGCAACCCGAATTCTCGGCCGTCCGGTGCGGATCGGCCGTCCGCTCGGCTTTGGCCGGCTTCCCAGCGAGGCGAAGAGCGCGTCATTCGCCGCTCCGACCGGCCTGCTGGTCTATCCCCAATACGCTCATCTTGAACACGTCGAACCGCGGCATACGCGGCAGCTCAGGACAGGGACCGACGGCTATTTCGGAAAGGTCGGACGATGGCTTCGCGAGGGCTTCTGATGAATTTTTTCCGGCCCATTCGACTTCCACCAACTCCCGCGGCCGTCGGCCGGGGCGAACCAACGCGCGCGTAATCGAGAGGCAACCATGACCATCAATCTCAACGTTCCCGACATTCGCGAGCTGAAGCCGCGCATCACCGTATTCGGCGTAGGTGGCGCCGGCGGCAACGCCGTCAACAACATGATCACCGCCGGATTGCAGGGGGTCGATTTCGTCGTCGCCAACACCGACGCGCAGGCGCTGACGATGTCCAAGGCGCAGCGCATCGTGCAGATGGGCACCCAGGTGACGCAGGGCCTCGGCGCCGGTTCGCAGCCGGACGTCGGCGCCGCCGCGGCCCAGGAGGTGATCGACGAAATCCGCGATCATCTGTCCGGCGCCAACATGGTGTTCGTCACCGCCGGCATGGGCGGCGGCACCGGCACCGGCGCTGCACCGGTGATCGCCAAGACCGCGCGCGACATGGGCATCCTTACCGTCGGCGTCGTCACCAAGCCGTTCCACTTCGAAGGCCAGCGCCGCATGCGCACCGCCGAGTCCGGCATCGCCGAACTGCACAAGGTGGTCGATACGCTGCTGATCATTCCGAACCAGAACCTGTTCCGGGTCGCCAACGAAAAGACCACCTTCGCCGACGCGTTCGCGATGGCCGACCAGGTGCTCTATTCCGGCGTCGCCTGCATCACCGACCTGATGGTCAAGGAAGGCCTGATCAATCTCGACTTCGCCGACGTTCGCGCCGTGATGCGTGAGATGGGCAAGGCGATGATGGGTACCGGCGAGGCCACCGGCGAGAAGCGCGCCCTGACCGCGGCGGAGGCCGCGATCGCCAATCCGCTGATCGACGATTCCTCGATGAAGGGCGCCCGCGGCCTGTTGATCTCGATCACCGGCGGCAAGGACCTGACGCTGTTCGAGGTCGACGAAGCCGCCACCCGGATTCGCGAGGAAGTCGACCAGGACGCCAATATCATCGTCGGCGCCACCTTCGACGAGAGCCTTGACGGCGTGATCCGCGTTTCGGTCGTTGCCACCGGCATCGAGCAGGCGCTGATCTCGCGCAACGCCTCGGCGCCGGCCGCGCCCGCGACCCATGCGGTGGCGCCGAACTCGACGCCGGACTCCCGGCTGGCCGACCTCACCGCCCGGCTGCGCGCCGACAACCAGCGCATGGCCGAACGCGCCCAGAAGCTCGAAGCCTCGGCCCCGGCCCAGCCCGCCGCCGCGCCGCCGCGCGCCTCCGGCAGTGTCGAACGCGCTGCATTGGCGGCGATCGCCGCTGCGGTCGCGCCCGAAGCCAAGCAGCAGGCCGCCGCCGCGGCATCCTACGGTGATGTCACGGTTCGTCCGATCGCCCAGAAGCCGTCGTTGTTCCCGGACCATGACGTCACCCGCGTCGAGACGCCGGAGCCCGCGACGCCGGAAACGTTCATTCCGCAAGCCGCCGAACGTGCCCCGCTGCGGGCGCCGAGGATGCCGAAATTCGAGGATTTGCCGATGCCGGCGCAGAACGAAATTCGCCAGGCCCGCGGCGACGCCGAAGCCGAGCATCCGCAGAAGACCCGCCTGTCGCTGCTGCAGCGCCTCGCCAATGTCGGCCTCGGCCGCCGCGACGAAGAGACCGAGCCGCCGATCGCCGCGCGCGCCGCTGGTCCGGCCATGCCGTCGATGCCGCCGTTACCGGAGCGAAAGGCCCAGCGCACGGTCGCGCAGCAGATCGCCACCAACGAGCCGGTATCGGAATATGCCCGGCGGTCGCCGCCCAAGGGATTGGACGCTCACGGCCGCCCTGCGCCTGTTGCACCGGCGCCACAGGGCGATGACCATCTTGATATTCCGGCCTTCCTGCGCCGCCAGGCCAACTGAAAATTGTTACAATTCCGATCACCAAAAAGGTCCCGGCTACGGCAGCCGGGACCTTTGTCGTTTCGGCGCCAGCGGAACCCGAGCGGTTCCGCCAAGCCGCTGATGCTAAATAATAAATTATGGATTTCGTGGTGGGGTGCGCGGTCCGGGACCGTCCCCGGACGGTGGCGGAATTTGGTCAAGCTTGGGCCCGAATGCGGCGGAGGTTGGGTAACAATCGGTAAAAAAGCGTGAGTTGGCGCTGTTTGGGGCAGTGACTATGGTCTGCCGTGACTTGGGGATACTTGAGGCGAATCGGCTCGCGCAATCGGGTCGTTGTGGTCTTTAGGTAAAGTCTGTAGTGGGCGGTCTTCGAATGAAATTGAGCCGGCAAGCAACGCTTCGGTCGCGAGCCACCGTGACGGGCGTAGGAGTTCATTCCGGATTACCGGTCAATTTGACCCTCGGACCTGCACCTGTGGATGCGGGTCTTATTTTTGTCCGCGCCGCCTCCGATGGCTGCGACCGGGAAGTTCAGGCCACCGCCGAAGCCGTGATTTCCACCGAATTTGCAACCGTGCTGGGCGACCGCGACGGTCCGATCGTTTCCACCGCCGAGCATGTGCTCGCGGCGTTGCGCGGCATGGGCATCGACAACGCTGTGATCGAGGTCGACGGTCCGGAAGTTCCGATCATGGATGGCAGCGCCGCTGCTTTTGTCGCCGCGATCGAGCAGGCCGGCACCGTGACGCAACCGGCGCGGCGCCGCTTCATCCAGGTATTGAAGCCGGTGCAGGTCGCGATCGGCGATTCCTACGGCGAGTTGCGGCCTTACTGCGGCCGGATTCCGCATCGACGTTGAAATTGACTTCACCAATCCGGTGATCGGCCGTCAGAGCTTTACGCTCGATCTCAGCCCCGAAAGCTTCCGCCGCGAAATCTCCCGTGCCCGCACCTTCGGCTGCATGAACGATGTCGCGCGGCTGTGGAGCGCCGGCTTCGCGCTCGGTGCGTCGTTCGAAAATTCGGTCGTGTTCGACGAAACCCGCCTGCTCAACACCGAAGGGCTGCGCTACAGCCGATGAGTGCGCGCGCCACAAGGTTCTCGACGTGGTCGGCGATCTCGCGCTTGCGGGTCTGCCGCTGCTGGGCGCTTTTCGGTCGGTGCGCGGCGGTCACAAGCTCAACCACGCGGTGCTGACGGCCCTGATGGGTGATCGCAGCGCCTGGCGCGTGATCGAGTCCGAGACGGTGCGCGGTTCGCGCAAGCGTGCCGAGGCCGGAAAAGGCATGGTGGGCGGCATGATCGCCCCGGCCTACAGCCCCGACCTGTCCTGACCGCCGCCTGTGCCGCCCGCGGCGGCTTGCCCGGGCCGTGGCTTCCGCGCCGGATCGCGAGAATTCCTGCTGAACGGTCCGGCACGCTCTGTTGCGGGCTGATTTTGACCCGGTAATGCCGGCTCGCCGGACCCCGTTCCGGCCGCCTTAATCCGGGCGAAATGCCTGCGTACCCGGTTGGTTAGCGGACATTTTTCAGCTACACAGGTTCGCTGGTTGCAGGGCGCCACAGACAGGACAATCATGGCGTCCACGGTCACGCTGAAGCGCGCGGCAGGCACCGCATCACAGACGTCAGGTCGTAAATCCATGTCGGCATCGGGTATGACGCTCGAACTATGCAAATTATCTTGCCGTTCGAATCTGCAGACGGTTCGGACGTCGGCTCGGTCTCGGCGTGGCCCTGATCGTTCTCGCGATCCCCTTGAGCGGATGCGGCACCGGTGCGCTCTGGGACAAGTTTTTCGCCAAGGACGAAACCTTCAAGGATGAACCGGCGGACAAGCTCTACAATGAGGGCCTCTACCTGCTCAATCAGAAAAAAGATCTGAAGCTGGCCTCGAAGAAATTCGAGGAAGTCGATCGCGAGCATCCTTATTCGGAGTGGGCGCGCAAATCGCTGCTGATGTCGGCCTACTCCTACTACGACGCCGGCGATTACGACAGTTGCATCGGCGCCGCCACCCGATACGTCACCTTGCACCCCGGCAGCCCCGACGCGGCCTATGCGCAATATCTGATCGCGGCCTCGCAGTACGACCAGATCCCGGACGTAACGCGCGATCAGGCCCGCACCGAAAAGGCCATCGCCGCGCTGCAAGAGGTGATTCGCAAATATCCGACCTCGGAATACTCCGTCAGCGCCAAGGCCAAGCTCGAAGGTGCCCGCGACCAGCTCGCCGGCCACGAAATGACCATCGGTCGCTACTACATGGAACGCCGCGACTACACTGCCGCGATCAATCGCTTCAAGACCGTGGTCACCCAGTATCAGACCACCCGGCACGTCGAGGAGGCTCTCGCCCGGCTCACCGAGGCCTATATGGCGATCGGCATCGTCGGCGAAGCGCAGACCGCGGCAGCCGTGCTCGGACATAATTTTCCTGACAGCCGCTGGTACAAGGACGCCTATAATCTTGTAAAGTCCGGCGGTCTCGAGCCGAGCGAGAACCCGGGCTCCTATATCTCCAGGGCCTTCAAGAAGATGGGTCTCGGCTAGGAATTGATCTCGCATGCTGGCGCGTCTTTCGATCCGTGACATCGTCCTGATCGAACGGCTCGATATCGAGTTTTCCCGTGGCCTTGCGGTTCTGACCGGCGAGACCGGTGCGGGCAAATCCATCCTGCTCGATGCGTTCGCATTGGCGCTCGGCGGCCGCGGCGATGCCGGCCTCGTCCGTCACGGCGTCGAGCAGGGCCAGGTCACCGCGGTGTTCGATGTTCCGAAGGGGCATCCGGCGGCGGTCATCCTCAGCGACAACGGTCTCGACGATACCGGCGAGATGATCCTGCGCCGGGTGCAGCTTGCCGATGGCCGGACCCGCGCCTTCATCAACGATCAGGCGATCAGCGTACAGACCTTGAAGGCGGTCGGTTCCGCGCTGGTGGAGATTCACGGCCAGCATGACGAGCGCGCGCTGGTCGATGCGTCGACGCATCGGCGGCTGCTCGATGCGTTTGCCGGCCTCGAAAAGGACGTCGCTGCGCTGGAGCAGTTGTGGGACGCCAGGCGCGCCGCCAACGCGCAGCTCGACGAGCATCGGGCCGGCATGGAGCGCGCCGCCCGCGAGGCCGATTATCTGCGCCATGCGGCCGCCGAACTGAAGACGCTGGCGCCCAGGGACGGCGAGGAGACCGCGCTGGCGCAACGCCGCACCACGATGATGCAGGGCGAGAAGATTGCCGCCGATCTGCGCGAGGCGCAGGACGCCGTCAGCGGCAATCATTCGCCGGTCGCGGCGCTGTCGGCCGCGGTGCGCCGGCTGGAACGCCGTGCCGGCCATTCGCCGGCCTTGGTCGAGCCCGCGGTGAAGGCGATCGACGCCGCCATCAATGCGCTGGAAGAGGCCGATCAGCACCTGTCCGCCGCGTTGATCGCAGCCGACTTCGACCCGGCCGAGCTCGAGCGCATCGAGGAGCGGCTGTTCGCGCTGCGCGCCGCCGCGCGCAAATACACCACGCCGGTCGAGGGCCTGGCGGCATTGGCGGCAAACTATGCCGCCGACATCGCCCTGATCGATGCCGGCGCCGAGCCAGTTGAAGAAACTGGAGAACGCCGCGTCCGAAGCCGACCGGCGTTATGGTGCGGCCGCCACCAGGCTCGCCGCCGCGCGCGGCAAATCCGCCGAAAAGCTCAACAAGGCCGTCAACGCCGAGCTCGCCCCGCTCAAGCTCGAACGCGCCAAATTCACCACGCAGATCGATTCCGATCCGGCCTCGCCGGGTCCGCAAGGCTTTGATCGCGTCGAGTTCTGGGTCCAGACCAATCCCGGAACCAAAGCGGGTCCGTTGATGAAAGTGGCTTCCGGCGGCGAGCTCGCGCGCTTCCTGCTGGCGCTCAAGGTCGTGCTGTCCGACCGCGGTTCGGCGCCGACGCTGGTGTTCGACGAAATCGATACCGGCGTCGGCGGTGCCGTGGCCGATGCGATCGGCGCGCGGCTGGCGCGGCTCGCCGGCAAGGTGCAGGTGATGGCGGTGACCCATGCGCCGCAGGTCGCCGCCCGCGCCGACCACCATTTGCTGATTTCGAAGGACGCACTCGACAAGGGCCGCCGCGTCGCCACCCGCGTCAACGCGCTCGCCGCCGATCACCGCCGCGAGGAAATCGCCCGCATGCTGGCCGGCGCCGAAATCACCGCCGAAGCGAGGGCCGCCGCCGAGCGATTGCTGCGCGCCGCGACGGCGTGATGTCATTCCGGGGCGCGCCACCGGGTCCGCGCAAAGCGCGGCCCGATGACAGGCGGCGCGAACCCGGAATCTGGATTCCGGGTCTGGTCCTGCGGACCATCCTGGAATGACGGGCGAAGTTTTTTATCATGACAGCGAAGCCAAAAAAGATTGTTCTCCCCGACATCGCGAAACTCACCAGGGCACAGGCCAGGGTAGAGCTGAAACGATTGGCGCTTGAACTGGAGGGCCATGACAAGCGCTACTACCAGGACGACGCGCCCGGCGTTTCCGACGCCGAATACGACGCGCTGCGCCTGCGTTTCAACGCCATCGAGGCCCGCTTTCCGGAG
Organism: uncultured Alphaproteobacteria bacterium; assembly: GCA_963748165.1. Taxonomy (GTDB): domain Bacteria; phylum Pseudomonadota; class Alphaproteobacteria; order Rhizobiales; family Xanthobacteraceae; genus Bradyrhizobium. Next base: position 35,963 of record CAVVIM010000020.1, on the reverse strand, counting down.
TTCGTCAGCGCCGACTTGCCGTCGCAAAAGGTCGGCGCGGCGCCGTCGGGACGATTTCGGAAAGTCCGCCACGCGGTACCGATGCTGTCGCTCGACAACGCCTTCGCCGAGCAGGATGTGCTGGATTTCGTCGCGCGCATCGAACGCTTTCTCAAGCTCGGGGATGACCAGATCGCGTTCAGCGCCGAGCCGAAGATCGACGGGCTGTCGATGTCGCTGCGTTACGAGGGCGGCGAGCTCGTGACCGCGGCGACTCGCGGCGACGGCGCCGAGGGCGAAGACGTCACCGCCAATATCCGCACCCTCGAGGACGTGCCGCAAAAACTCAAGGGACGCAACGTGCCGGCGATCTGCGAGGTTCGCGGCGAGGTTTACATGACCAAACGGGCGTTCCTTGCGCTCAACGAGCGCCAGAAGGCCGAAGGCGGCACCATTTTCGCCAACCCGCGCAATTCGGCGGCGGGCTCGCTGCGCCAGAAGGACTCCGGCATCACCGCGTCGCGGCCGCTCGGCTTCTTCGCCTATGCCTGGGGCGAGATGAGCGCGATGCCGGAAGCCACCCAGTCCGGCATGATCAAATGGTTCGAACGCTGCGGGTTCAGGACCAATCCGCTGACCAGGCTGTGCCACTCCGTCGAGCAATTGATCGCGTTCCATCGCGCGATCGAGGAACAGCGCGCCGGGCTCGACTACGACATCGACGGGGTAGTTTACAAGGTCGATCGCCTCGACTGGCAGGAGCGCCTGGGTTTCGTGTCGCGCACGCCGCGCTGGGCGATTGCCCACAAATTTCCGGCCGAACGCGCCATGACCGTGTTGAAGGACATCGAGATCCAGGTCGGCCGCACCGGCTCGTTCACGCCGGTCGGCAAGCTCGAGCCGGTCGGGGTCGGCGGCGTCATCGTGCAGAACGTGACGCTGCACAATGAGGATTACATCAAGGGGATCGGCGGCGACGGCGAGCAGCTCCGCGAGGGCCGCGACATCCGGATCGGCGACACCGTCATCATCCAGCGTGCCGGCGACGTCATTCCGCAGGTGGTCGACGTTGTCATCGACAAGCGGCCGAAGCATGCGAAGGTCTTCCATTTTCCGAAAAAATGTCCGTGTCCACTGCATACCGACGTGGTGCGCGAGGAGACCGCGACCGGCGAGGAGGGCGCCCGTGCCCGCTGCACCGGCGAGTTCGCCTGTCCGTTCCAGAAGATCGAGCACTTGAAGCTGTTCGCCTCGCGCCGCGCCTTCGACATCGATGGGCTGGGCGAGAAGCAGATCGAGTTCTTCTTCGAACAGGGATGGGTGAAGGAGCCGGCCGACATCTTCACGCTGCCGGCGCGCAACGGCCGGATCAAGCTTGAGAGTTACGAGGGCTATGGCGAGACCTCGGTGCGCAATCTGTTCGCCGCCATCGAGGGACGGCGCCGGATCGCGCTGGAGCGCTTCATCTTTGCGCTCGGCATGCGTCAGGTAGGCGAGACCACGGCGCTGGCGCTGGCCCGCGGCTACGGCTCGTGGCAGGCCTTTCACGACGCCTGCCTCAAGGTCGCCAGGGGCGACGAGGACGCGATGGCCGAGATGGATGCGCTCGACCAGATCGGCGACACCGTGATTGCGAGCATCAAGGCCTATTTCGGCGAGAGTCACAATCGCGGCATCGTCGAGCGGCTGACCAAGGAAGTCGTCATCCTCGATGCCGAACGGCCGAAAGGCAACTCGGCGGTGGCCGGCAAGACGGTGGTGTTCACAGGTTCGCTCGAGAAGATGACGCGCGATGAAGCCAAGGCCACGGCCGAGCGGTTAGGGGCCAAGGCCGCGGGCTCGGTGTCGAAGAAGACCGATTACGTCGTCGCCGGTCCCGGCGCCGGCTCGAAACTGGCGGAAGCCAAAAAGCACGGCGTCGCCGTGCTGACCGAAGACGAATGGCTGAAGCTGATCGGGGAGTGAAACGGCGCGTGCGTCATCGTCCGCGAAGGCGGACCTCCGTCATCGTCCGCGAAGGCGGGCCTCCGTCATCGTCCGCGAAGGCGCCCGATCCAGTATCCGACAGCGGCAGTTCCAGGTTGAGCAGCCGCGGCGTACTGGATACCCCTTCGCGGGGTATGACGACGATATGGCTCGCGGGGTACGACGAGGATTTAAGGCGCGAGCGGTGCGGTGGCGGCGTCGAGCCACACTTTGGTGGCCTCGTCTAGATGCGGACGCACCTCGCCGCGGACGCGGTTGTGATAGTCGTTGAGCCAGGCAAGTTCCGCCTCGCTCAGCATCCTGACATCGATCAGCCGGCGGTCGATCGGCGCCAGCGTCAGCGTCTCGAAGGCGTTGACCTGCTTTTCCGCGCCTGCGATCTCGGCGCCCACCACCAGCTCCAGGTTCTCGATCCGGATTCCATAGGCGTCGGTCTTGTAATAGCCGGGCTCGTTGGAGAGGATCATGCCGCGGCGGAGCGCGGTGCTGCCGAGCTTGGAAATCCGCGCCGGGCCTTCATGCACCGACAGGTAGCTGCCGACGCCATGACCGGTGCCGTGATCGAAATCGATGCCGGCCTGCCACAGGAACTGCCGCGCCAGGGTGTCGAGTTGTGCGCCGGTGGTGCCGTCGGGAAATACCGCGCGCGCGATCGCGATATGGCCGCGCAGCACGCGGGTGAAGCGGTCGCGCATTTCCGCCGACGGTTCGCCGATCGCGATGGTGCGGGTGACGTCGGTGGTGCCGTCCTGATATTGCGCGCCGGAATCGATCAGCAGGAGATCGCCGGGCGAGATCCGCCGGTTGGTCTTGCGGGTGACGCGGTAATGCACGATGGCGCCGTTCGGTCCGGTGCCGGCGATGGTCGGGAACGAGACGTCTTTCAGCGCGCCGGTCTCGCGGCGAAACGTCTCCAGCGCCTCGACGGCGTCGATCTCCGTCAGCACGCCGGAGGGGGCTTCGCGGTCGACCCAGGCGAGGAATCGCGCCAGCGCCACCGCATCGCGCCGGTGCGCCTGTCGCGTGCCTTCGATCTCGGTCGCGTTCTTGACCGCCTTGAGCAGGGCGACCGGGTCGCTGCCGCGCACCGCCTTGCCGCCGGCGGCACCGATCAGGCGGCTCAGGGCGTCAGCGGCGGTGGCGCTGTCGAGCGCGATCGACCCGCCCTGTTGGGCCAGTTCGGTAAGCGCAGGCGCCAGCGCGTCGGGCTCGCTGACATCGGCGGTTTGCTCGAGATGGTCGCGGGCGCTGTTGGACAGCTTGCGGCGATCGATGAAAATCGTCGGGCGGCCGTCCTTCGGCAGCAGCGCGTAGGATAGCGGCAGCGGGGTATGCGACACATCGGCGCCGCGGATGTTGAAGGTCCATGCCACCGCGTGCGAGTTCGACAGCACCAGCGCATCGACGCCGAGATTTGCGATCTCAAGGCGGATGCGCCCGAGCTTTTCGGTTTCGGCTTCGCCGGAAAATGCCGCGCCATGAATGGCGACGGGTCCAAGCGGCGGCGCGGGACGTTCGGTCCACACCGAATCCAGCGGGTTGCTGTCGACCGCGATCAGTTCCGCGGCCGCCTTGATACAGGCGGCGGCGAGCCGTTCCGCTGCCGCCGAAGTATGCAGCCAGGGATCAAATCCAATGCGGTCGCCCGGCTTCAGATGCGACGCCAGCCAGCTTTCGGGCGGCGGGTCGATCAGCGGCGCGACCCCCCATACCTTGGTATCGACCTGCTTGCCGGCCTGCAGCGTGTAGCGGCCATCGACAAACACCGCCGCCTGCTGCGTCAGCACGATGGCGAGGCCGGCCGAGCCGGTGAAGCCGGTCAGCCATGCCAGCCGTTCTTCGGAAGGCGCGACATATTCGTTTTGCTGTTGATCGGCGCGCGGAATCACAAACCCGGTCAGCTTCCGCCGCGCCAGTTCCTCGCGAAACGCGGCCAGTCGCGCCGTCAGCGCCACGCCGCCCTCCGGTTCCTCGAATGTCTGGAAAAGCGCTTCGAACATCGGCACTACCTTAGGATCAAGTGGACAAGCCCGCAACGCGGCGCCGACGGCCGCAATTTGGCATAAGTTATGCTACTATAATCCCGCCGGCGTTAGACCTGAGGGAACGGCTTGCCGTCACAACGGTTGAACGAGCGGGTTCTGGGAGCTCCGGGAGTGTGCCAACTCAACGACGAGGGGATGCACCATGCCAGCCTTTAGCTTTGAGAAAATTTCGCCGCCGGCCCCCCGCGATCCGATTCAGCCGCTTGTCAGCATTGCTCCCGATGTCCGCAAGCCACGCGGCGTCATTGTCCAGATCATGGACCGCTTCGTCGAGGCGCGGCTGCGGCGCACGTTGCGCGGGCCGGCGGGCGCCGACGGCGATGAGCCGGCGGATCAAGCCTGAGGCCTGTTTTCAGCCGTCCTCGCAATGGCGGAGAGAACTGTAGCCCGGATGGAGCGCAGCGAATTCCGGGGCCGTCTCGCCCGCGCTGCGATTCCCGGATTGCGCTGCGCTGCATCCGGGCTACGTGTTTGGCGCGCAACGCTTCAGCCGGCGTTGCGCAACAGCAGGCTGCTCCAGCCCTCGATCCTGAGATGGCGAACCGGCACCAGCCCGCGCGCGCGATAGGCGGCGATGACGCCGGCGCTCTGATGCGTCAACAGGCCGGACAGGATCACCAGCGCCGAGGGCGCGAGATGCCGCACCATCGGCATCGCCAGTTGCCGCAGCGGATTGGCGAGGATGTTGGCCAGCACCAGGTCGAACGGACCGCGTCGCGCGAACGGTGCTGCCGCAAAGCCGGTGGCGCGGATCACCTGCAGCCGATGTCCGGTTGCGTTGAGACGGGCGTTGTCGCGGGCGGCGCGCACCGCGGCGGGATCGATGTCGCTCGCCAGCACCGCGCCGTGCGACGCCTTCGCCGCGGCGATGGCGAGCACGCCTGAGCCGGTGCCGAGATCGAGCATGCGCCGCGGATCATGCGCCTTCAACACCTGATCGAGCAGCAGCAGGCAGCCGCGGGTGGTGCCGTGATGGCCGGTGCCGAACGCCAGCGCCGCCTCGATCTCGATGCCGAGCATGTTGGCCGGCACAAGCAGCCGGTCGTGGCGGCCGTGCACGATGAAACGCCCGGCGCGGACCGGCACCAGATCTTCAAGGCTCGCCTTGACCCAGTCCCTGGCCTCGACCGTGTCGAAGGTGACCGCCCGCGCCACCTCCGCCCCGGCCGCAACGCCGACCAGCCCGCGGACCCGCGCCTGATCGGGCGGTTCGGTGAAATGCATGGTGACATCCCAGCGCCCATCCGGCCGCTCGAACGCGGCGATCGCGGCCTCGCCCTCGAAGAAGCTCTCGGTGAGCCGATCGACCAGACGTCTTGCGGCCGGTTCGCTGCCGATCGCAAAACTCGCACGGTGGGTGCTGGGGGTGGCAATCGGGGTCATCATCGGCCGGGTTGGCTTAGCACGGCTTGCGGCGGCCGGCAGCCGGGCCGTGCCGGTCAATTCCACAGCTTGGTTCGGTAGTGTCGCGGTTTGAAATTTCTTAAGTGATTGGACCTTGACTGGCGGTCGCGCGACCCCAGGTTCCATGCTATGCTTGGCGCCAAGCGGAGGTTGCGATGGACGTACCGCTTCTGGTTTTGTTCGTAGCGTCGATGGTGTTTGCCGGGCTTCTTGCGCAGGAGCGCGGGCGCAGGCCATGGCGTTGGGTATTGCTTGCATCGGTTATCGGGCCGCTTGCCATTCCAGCGCTCTATTTGGTTGTGGCGGCTTCCGCCTTCAGGAAAATGATCAATACCCAGAGGTCCTAAAAGGGGGAAAAGCGCGCGAGCCGGTCGAAATTTCAAACTGAGACACTACCGGGCGTTGTCATGGGGTAATGCTGAGCGGTAAGCTCCGCAAGCTCAGAAGACGGTGGGGGCTTTTCCGATGGGCGACGCCAGATGTAGCTGCGGTGCAGTCACGCTCTCGCTTCCAGAACAACCATCCAGGATAGTCGTTGCTTGTCATTGCATCGACTGCCAACGCCGAACCGGCGCGCCGTTCGGTGTAGGCGCTTATTACCCCGCCGAGGTTGTCACCATCTCAGGAACCTCAAAAGAGTTCACGCACGCCGCCGCAAGCGGCGGGAAAATCCATAACTATTTTTGTCCACAGTGCGGCTCAACAGTCTACTGGAAACTCAGCAACATGCCCGGGCTGATCGCTGTCGCTGTCGGCGCGATGGCAGAACCAAAATACCCAGCCCCCGTCATATCGGTTTTCGAACAGTCGAAACATGATTGGGTTCAAATTGATGGTGCCATGGAGCACTTCCGGCAAAGCAGCCTCCCAAGAAATTCAAACTGAGACACTACCCGTTATTCACCGGAACATACGGCGAATATCAACAGGCTCAGCCCAGCTCCTCCACCCTTAGGGTCGTTGCTCCTGCGGTTGGGCATTTGCGGGCCTCGACGGCCGGTTCCACATTAATATGGAACCAAATGGCAGATATGGTGCTCCAAAAGCCAAATACTCAACGCTATCCACAGGCATGTATGACGGTTCCCTTCATTATGGGCTTACGTTTCATGGAACGTTCCACTTCACACTCCGAAGCGCCAAGCCGATACCGTGCGCCAGGGCTCGCGGTTCCCTCCAAGAACGTGATGCCGAAATTTCCAAACTGAGACACAACGTTACCGACAGGTTATCCACAGCCTGTCCACTGGTTGTGCCGGGGGATTGACGTCCGGCCGCCGCTTCAGCCGAACAGCGCCCGATGGTCCCGCAGGATGACGCGGGCGGCGTTGTGGCCGGGGGCGCCGGTGACGCCGCCGCCGGGATGGGCGCCGGAGCCGCAATGGTAGAGGCCCTGCAGCGGGCCGCGATAATCGGCGTGTCCCAGCATCGGCCGCGCCGAAAATAGCTGGTTCAGCGTCAGCGCGCCGTGGAAGATGTCGCCGCCCAGCAGGCCGAACTGGCGTTCCAGGTCGAGCGGCGACAGGATCTGCCGGCCGATCACGCTCGATGCAAACCCGGGCGCATACTGCTCCACGGTCGCGATCATGAGGTCGGCGACTTCCTCGCGATGGTCGTCCCACGATCGGCCGATCGGCAATTGCGGCGCGACATGCTGGCAGAACAGGCTCGCGACATGCTGGCCCGGCGGGCACAGCGTATCGTCCAGGGTCGATGGGATCAGGACCTCGACCACAGGCTTGCGGCTCCAGCCGAACGCGCGCGCGTCCTGCCAGGCGCGGTCCATGTAGGGCAGGCTGGGGCCGATGATGATGCCGGCCGTGAGATGGTCGCCAACGCCCGGCAGCGCCGTGAACGAGGGCAGGGCGCTCAGGGCGACGTTCATCCGGAAGGTGCCGGAGCCGTTGCGCCAGTTCCCGATCCGATCGCGAAAGGCCGCCGGCAGCGCGTCCGCCGCTACCAGCCGGGTGTAGAGCAGTTTCGGGTTGACGCCGGAGACGACGTAGCGGGCACGGATGTCGGTGCCGTCGTCGAGCACCACGCCCACCGCGCGGTCGCGCTCGACGATCACCTCGCGCACGCCGGAATCGGTGTGGATCGCCACGCCATGTCCGCGCGCCGCTGCCGCCATCGCCTGGGTGATCGCGCCCATGCCGCCGATGGCGTGGCCCCAGACGCCCTTCCTGCCGTTCACCTCGCCGAACGCATGATGCAGCATCACATAGGCGGAGCCGGCGGCATAGGGGCTCGCGTAATTGCCGACGATGGCGTCAAAGCCGTAGAGCGCCTTGATCAGGTCGATCTCGAAACGCTGGTCCAGCATCTCGCCCGCCGATTGCGTGAACAGGTCGAGCAGGCTGCGCTGCTGCTCCAGCGTCAGCCGGCGCAGCACGTTGGCGGTGCCGAGGGCGTTGAGGGCCTCGCGAACGGAGTCGATGCCAAAACCTTCGACGATGTTGGGCGGCGCCCGCAACACCAGTTGCCGCAGCACGTCGGCGATCGCCTCCAGTTCACGCGAAAACGCATCGATGCGGCCGGCGTCGCGCTTGCTGAATTTCGCCACCGACTGGGAAAGCGGGCCTTCGCCGGTCAGCAGATACTGACCGTCAGGGGAGGGCAGGAAATTCTGCGCACGCCGTTCGACGATACGAAGGCCGTGGTCGCCCAATTTCAGATCGAATATGATGCGCGGGTTCAACAGGCTGACGGTGTAGGCCGCGACCGAGTTGCGGAAGCCGGGATGGAACTCCTCGGTGACCGCGGCACCACCCACCACCTTGCGGCGCTCGACCACCTGCACGCGCAGGCCGGCCATCGCCAGATAGGCCGCGCAGGTGAGGCCGTTATGCCCCGCACCGATGATGACGACGTCGGTCTCGGTCATGTCCATTCATACGTGCATCGTCATTCCGGGTTCGGCGCTACGCGCGCCCCGGAACGACGGCTTGCTGGTGGATAGGTCATATCGAAGATGCGAAGCGGCGTCTCGTCTCGCTTTTGCCCATGAGGGCGCTGTATGCTCCGTGGCCATTCCGGCGCATGCCGCCGAAATCCGCCGCCGGCGCCAGCCGGGTTGATGCCGGAGTTTGCATGACGTCATCTGAAGCAACCGCCGCCACGGGGCACCGCTCGGCGTCCCGGGACCGGCTGGTCCTGACCGTCTATACTTCGGCGATCTTTGTCAGCGCGCTGCTGTTGTTTTCGGTGCAGCCGCTGTTCACCCGGATGGTGCTGCCGCGGCTCGGCGGCTCGCCGGCAGTGTGGTCGGTGGCGATGGTGTTCTTCCAGTCGCTGCTGCTCGCCGGCTATGCCTATGCCCACTATCTGACGCAGATCCGCAGCCGCGCCGTCGCGGTGGCCGTGCATCTGGTGCTGCTGGTGCTGGCGGGGCTGACGCTGCCATTGTCGATTGCCAGCGGCTGGGGCGAACCGCCGGTTTCGGGCTACGCGTTCTGGCTGCTCGGCCTGTTTGCGGTCTCGATCGGGCTGCCGTTCCTGGCGCTGGCGGCCAATAACCCGCTGCTGCAGGCCTGGTTCGTCCGGACCGGTCATCCCAATGGCTCCGATCCGTATTTCCTCTACGCCTCCTCGAACATCGGCAGCTTCCTGGCGCTGCTGTCCTACCCGGTGCTGCTGGAGCCGATGTTCACGCTGCGCAGCCAGAATCTGCTCTGGAGCGGCGGCTATGGCGTCCTGATCGTCCTGATCGCCGGTTGCGGCCTGCTGTTGCTGCGCTCGCCGGCGACGGAAGCGGCGGATCGGCCGGTGGGAGACCGCGATGCGCCGCCGCCGCCATGGATGCTGCGCGCGCGCTGGATCTTTCTCGCCGCGGTGCCATCGGGCCTGCTGATCGCGGTGACCGCACATATTTCCACCGACATTGCCGCGGCGCCGCTGCTCTGGGTGCTGCCGCTGTCGCTCTATCTGTTGACCTGGGTGCTGGTGTTCCAGTCGCGCCCGCTGTTGCCGCATCGATGGATGCTGATGGCGCAGCCGCTGGCGATCGCCGGCGTCGTGATACTGCTCGCGATCGGCGGCGAACAGAACCTGTTGCTGACGCTGGGCGGGCATCTGCTGTGCTTTTTCGTGATTGCCATGGCCTGCCATGGCGAACTGGCGCGCTCCCGGCCGGCGGCGCGGTATCTGACCGGCTTCTATGTCGCGCTCTCGTTCGGCGGCATGCTCGGCGGCTTGTTCGCCGGCCTGATCGCGCCGTTCACCTTCTCATGGATCGCGGAATATCCAATCCTGCTGGCGCTGGCGGCGCTGTGCCGTCCGGCCGCAGGCGAGGAACGGCTGCCGCGCTGGAGCCGCTGGTACTGGCCGCTGCTCGCCGTCGTTGCGGTGGCCCTGGTCGCGCCGTCCTGGTCGGACGGCAGGCTGATGAGATGGCTTGGCGATCACCGGGTCTGGGTGATCGGTGCGCACGGGCCTGATGTCGGCCTTGCTGGCGCTCGGACTGCGGGCGAACCGCTGGAAGATCTTCGCCACCGTGGTGGTGGCGCTGGTGCTGATCCGCGCCTATCCGTCGGATGACGGACGGGTGGAAACCGTGCGCAGCTTCTTCGGCGTCCACAAGATCGTGGTGACGCCGAACGGCCAGTATCACGTGCTGATGCACGGCACCACGATCCACGGCGCCCAGAAATTCAACAACGACGACGGCACGCCGGTAAGGGGACGGCCCGAGCCGATCTCCTATTATCACGGGGACGGCGGCATCGGTCAGGCGATCACCGCGATCCGCGCCCGCAAGGGCGGCCCGCTTCGGGTTGCGGTGATCGGCCTCGGCGCCGGCACGCTCGCCTGCGCATCGAAGCCTGGCGAGACCTGGCGGTTCTTCGAGATCGACCAGTCGATGGTCGATACCGCGCGCGACCCCCGATATTTCACCTTCATCCGCGATTGCGAGCCGGACCTCAAGCCGGTGATCGGCGACGCGCGGCTGACCTTCGCCAGGGAGCCGGACGGCAGCTACGATCTGATCATCGTCGACGCCTATTCCTCGGATGCGATTCCGATCCATCTTGCGACGCAGCAGGCGATGCAGATCTACAAGGACAAGCTCGCACCGCAGGGGGCCGTGGTGATGCATGTTTCCAACCGGCATCTCGAACTGGCCAGTGTCGTCGTCGGCATCGCCGAGGCCGACAATCTCAAGAGCTGGGTCTATAATGAGGATTCCGACCGCGACAGCGAATACATCTTCGCGACGAACGTCGTGGTCTCGGCGCGCGCCGAAGCCGATGTCGGCGCGCTGGCGTCTTCCGATTCATGGGAGCTGACGGCAGCCGATCCGGGTCAGCGGGTCTGGACCGATGACTATTCCAACGTGCTTGGCGCGGTCTACCGGCGGCTGCGGGACGGCGATCAATAGCGCTGCAGTGCGGCGGACTTGACCGCCCCTTGATCGCGGGCGGTACTTGCTGTCAAATCGGCCATTGTCAGGCAACAGGAGAGATAGATGGTCAAGCGGATATTGTTGGCAGCGGTGATCGCGACGTTCGCGGTCGGTTCGGCATTTGCGCAGGATACAGGCTGCGAGAGCAAGGCCGTCGGAAAGGACGGCAAAGCGCTCGCCGGCGCCGCCAAGACCTCGTTCATGAAGAAGTGCATGGCCGATTCCTGCGAAACCAAGGCGATGGGCAAGGACGGCAAGCCGCTCGCGGGCGCCGCCAAGACCAGCTTCATGAAGAAGTGCGAAGCGGGTTAGGTGTTAGTCTCTGCGTGACAGCTTCGCGGGGAAACCTCCACACAACCCTTCCGTCAGACATGAAAGCCCCGGTTCTGGTCCAGAACCGGGGCTTGTCAATCTCAGGGCGATCACGCCCGCGCGCTGTGCAGTTCAGTCGAACAGCCCGCGTGGCTGATAGTACGGCCGCGGCGCATAGACCTGCGGGGCGTCCGGCCCATAGCCGCGATTGTCGTAATAGGACCGCTGCTGCGGATAGGCCTGGGCATCGAACAGGCGGCGGCCGGTGCGCGGCGCCGGATAGCGCGCGCCGTCCGAGCTGCCGTCGGCCGGATAGATATAGCCGTCATCGGCGCGCACCTGCGGCGGGTATTGGCCGTATTGGCCCTGCGGGGTCAGCACCACCGGAGCGCCAGCGGCGGCGTCTTGCTGCGGCGCATATTGCTGATCGGGGTCGCGGCGCGCGAGGGCCCGCGTGCCCGGATTGCGCGCGAGCGCGATCCGGGACGAACCGGTCAGCGTCACGGTGGTGTTGAGCACGCCTTCCTTTTCCACCAGCGCATAAAGCGTCGAGGCGTTGGCGCGCGACAGCCGCACGCAGCCGTGCGAAACCGGGACGCCGAGGTGGCTTTCGGATTCGGTGCCATGGATCGCATGCCCGATCCGGGTGAAGAAGATCGAATGCGGCATCGGCGCGTCGTCGAATTCCTTGGAGAAGTGGTCGGCCTCCATCCGGAAGGTGCGGAAGGTGCCGTTCGGAGTTCTCGTGCGAAGGATTGCCGGTCGAAACCGGCCATTCGTATCGCTCGACGCCGTCGACCGCGACGGTCATCATCTGATTGTTCTTGTCGACGGTGATTTCGACTTTGGCCTGGGCGGCGCCGGTCGCGAGCAGCACCAGACCGGCAATGGCAATTGGGAAGGAACGCATTTTACCTTTGGCCTCCGCGCCTTGACTGCAGCACCACCGTCCCCGGCACCTATATGCCCCCAGTCCAGCTTTGGTTCCAGCGGCCTGCTTCAGCGATCGTTAACTGACAGCCGGGCGCAAACAAGGCGGCGGCCGGATTAATCGGGTGGTCCGGATCAATTCTTCGCAAGGCCGGCGCGAGCGACACCACCACAAATCCGTCACCGTCGTGCAACTTTTCGGCCGCCTCGGCGTTGAACGATCCCGCCCCCGACGCTGCGGCAGTCGAATGAGGAATTCAGATGAAGACGAAGATCAGGACATCGGCGCTGCCCATCTCGGCTACCCCTAAAGTTCAACTTGCCGCGGCGGCCCTTGTCCTGGCTCTGTTTGCCATACCTCATCTCGGCCATGCGCAGGGGATTGTCGGCGGCGCGCAGGAAGGCGCCCGCGAAGGCGGCCGCGCGGCGGGTCCGGTCGGTGCGGTCGTGGGCGGCGCGGTCGGCGCCGGCGTCGGCGGCGCGGTCGGCGCGGTGGATGGCGTACTCGGAATTCCGCATCGCCACTGGCGGCACGGCTGCCACGGCTTCTACGACCGCTACAATCGCTTCCACTGCTATCGATAGCTTTGTGATCGGTAGCTTTCGCCGGCTGCTCAGTCCGGGGCGCCGACTGGCAAGCCGGCGCTCGGCGTCAGTTCTTCAGCCGATAGCCGGTCCTGAATATCCACCATACCACGATCATGCAGGCGACGAGAAAGCCCAAGGTCATGCCGAGGCTCACGGCGACGCTGACGTCGGCGATCTCGTAGAAGCTCCAGCGGAAGCCGCTGATCAGGTAGACCACGGGATTGAGCAGCGTGATCGTGCGCCACCCCGACGGCAGCATGTTGACCGAATAGAAGCTGCCGCCGAGAAAGGTCAGCGGCGTCACCACCAGCATCGGAATCATCTGCAGCTTTTCGAAGCCGTCGGCCCAGATGCCGATGATGAAGCCGAACAGGCTGAAGGTCACCGCGGTCAGCACCAGGAAGGTCAGCATCCACACCGGATGATGAATCCTGAGCGGCACGAACAGCCCGGCGGTGGCCAGGATGATCAGGCCGAGGATGATCGATTTGGTCGCGGCGGCGCCGACATAGCCGAGCACGATCTCGAGATAGGAGATCGGCGCCGACAATATCTCGTAGATGGTGCCGACGAATTTCGGAAAGTAGATGCCGAACGAGGCGTTGGCGATGCTCTGCGTCAGTACCGACAGCATCACCAGCCCGGGCACGATGAAGGTGCCGTAGCTGACGCCCTCGACCTCGGTGATGCGCGAGCCGATCGCCGCGCCGAACACCACGAAATACAGCGACGTCGAAACCACCGGCGAAACGATGCTCTGCAGCAGCGTGCGCCAGGTGCGCGCCATTTCGAACAGGTAGATGGCGCGGACCGCGCGAAAATTCATGGCGCCCTCACCAGGCTGACGAAAATATCCTCCAGCGAACTCTTGACGGTGTCGAGGTCGGAGAAGCGGATGCCGGCGCCCCGGAGATCGCCGAGCAGGCTGGTGATGCCGGTGCGCTCGCCCCTTGTATCGTAATCATAGGTCAGCTCGCAGCCCTCATCCGACAGTTTGAGATTGTAGGCCGCGAGCGCCGGCGGGATGGCGTCGATCCTGCCCTGCAGATGCAGCTTGAGCTGCTTGCGGCCAAGCTTCTGCATCAGCCTCGCTTTGTCCTCGACCAGGACGATCTCGCCCTTGTTGATGACGCCGATCCGGTCGGCCATCTGCTCGGCCTCTTCGATGTAATGCGTGGTCAGGATGATGGTGACGCCGGAGGCCTGCAGCGCGCGCACCACTTCCCACATGCCCTTGCGCAGTTCGACGTCGACGCCGGCAGTCGGCTCGTCGAGAAACAGCACCTGCGGCTCGTGCGACAGCGCCTTTGCGATCATCACGCGGCGCTTCATGCCGCCGGACAGCGTGACGATCTTGGAATCCTTCCTGTCCCACAGCGACAGATCCTTCAGCACCTTTTCGATATGGGCCGGATTCCTGGGCTTGCCGAACAGTCCACGGCTGAAGCTGACGGTGGCCCACACCGTCTCGAAGGCGTCGGTGTGCAGTTCCTGCGGCACCAGGCCGATCAACGCGCGCGCGGCACGATAGGAGCTGATGATGTCATGGCCGTCGACCGATACGCTGCCTGAACTCGGATTGGCGATGCCGCAGATGATGCTGATCAGCGTGGTCTTGCCGGCGCCATTGGGTCCCAGCAACGCAAAAATCTCGCCGCGGTGGATGTCAAGGTTGATGCCACTCAGGGCCTTGAAGCCGGAGCCATAGGTCTTGGAGAGATTTGCGACGGCGATGATGGGGGGCATGGCGGGATGGCAATGGCGGGAGGTACAAAGCGGCGGATCGGCCAGCTCGGGGCCAGCACCGACAGATAGGAACGCATGGGTCCCGGTGCAAGCGCCGCAAGGCCGGTCGTGTCGAGCAAACCGTCATCGCCCGGCTTGACCGGGCGAGACCCACCATTGCACAAGCGGCGGCGATCCTGCGCAGGGCCGCGGTGTACTGGATCCCCGCCGTTCGCGGCGATGACGTCCGGTGGCGTCCGTCTCACCTGAAATACTCGGTGATGATGTGCAGGTCGGACGGCGAGGCGGCGGTGCCGGCGAGGTTCGCGTCGATCACCCGTCGACAGCTCTCGACGGTAGCGAGATCGCCGAGATCGTTGGCCGCTTCGAGGACCATCCACGCCGCATCCAGCGATCCCTGATGTGCCGGCTCACCGCGAATGCCACCGCAGCGACCTGGCGCGACGAATGGAATGACGTTCATGACCGAGTCTCGCGCAGCCCAGCCCACGCCCGTCATCCCTACTGCATCGTCAGGGTGGGCTGGCGTTCGGGACCGCCAGCCGCGCTCCCGGCATTCTTGCGGGACTGGTAGAATTCCAGAACGCTGCGCGAGGTCTCGATCGTGAGGCGGTGGAATTCGGTTTCGGTGTCGCGCAGCTCCTTGGCGGTGACGCGGTGATCCTTCGCGCCAAGGAACAGCAGGGCCATGGTGGTTGCCCACGAAAAGTCGAGCGCCCTGGCCAGAATCAGCAGCATCTCCCGATTCTTGTCGAACAAAGCGCGTTCGATCACGTCGGCCGGCAAGGCGCACAACAGCGACAGGCCGATCGTGACTTCCTCGATCCTGTGGGCGCGGGCATAGCCGGAGATGCTGCTCTCATTGAGGTTGCCCAGCCGATGCTGCGTCGTCACCACCCGTTTGGCGACGAAATAGCTTCGCGACACCGGCCCGAACCTGGACTGCAGCTCGCCCGCCACCTCGGCCACCGAGGACTGAATCTGGTCGACCATCGCGGGCCGTTCGCGCTGCAGCCGCTGCCTGACGTCGTCCGAGGCCTTGGCGATCAATTGCTGGAAAAGCTGCCTCGGGATGTCGTTGCGCAGCCCGAGCCGCTCGGCAAGGATGGAATCGCCCTCGGCGCGCTGGATCATGCGCAGAAAGCCGAAGTCCGAGAAGCGCGCGCCGTTGTTGTCGGCGACGGAATTCACGACCTCCTGGTCGCCGCGCGTCACCAGCACGTCGGTGACCGTGGACTCGATGGACTTTCGTTTCGAGATCGCCAGCAGATGCGACTGGCTTTTGGTATTGGCGTTGTCGACCAGGGCGCCGGTCTCGATCCGTTCGGATTGCCGGAGCACGGGGCCGGCGACTTCGATCGAATCATCAAAGGCGAGCTTGTAAATGATGTTGCGCGGGGCGCGGTCGAAGCACGCCAGCCGCCTCGCCAGCCGGGCCCGGGCGGCGACTTCGATCTCATCGGCAAGCCGTCCGACCACCTCGCCGAAGGTCCATATCTCGTCTTCGCTGTAGCGGCCGGCAATCATCAGATCAGTGGTGTGCCACAACGCCCGTGTGCGGCTCTCCGGCGTTCCGCGCAGCACCGCCTCGTCGAGTTCCCGGAGCAACGAACTGTCCTCATTCATTCTGCATCACCTTAAAACCGCGATCGACGCGCGCGCGCCGATGATATCGGCGCCGACCATACCGCCCACACGCAATTTTTCCGTAAATGTCGCGGATAAGTATTGTTTCTAAAAATTCGCTAAAATGCGCCGGGGTTTGGTTAATTGTGCCGCCATGATCGGGCGTATCAGCGCCGCGGGAGGCGCGCCTCATGTCTGACTGCCGTCATTGCGAGGAGCGCAGCGACGAAGCAATCCATGGCTCTGCTTGCCGCGCCATGGATTGCTTCGCTTCGCTCGCAATGACGGGGTGGCCGTTTGACACATGTCCCGCGAAGGAAGTGCGCTCGCTCTTGCGCTTCAGGCCCGTTCCACAAAGCTATCGACCACCTTTTTCTCGCCGGCTTTTTCAAACGCGATGGTGAGCTTGTTGCCGTCGATCTTCACCACCTGGCCGTAGCCGAATTTCTGGTGAAACACGCGGTCATCCAGCGCGAATTCCGAAATGGTGCCGGTCGATTTCGCGACCAGCTCGCCCTCGATCACCATCGGGCCGCGTTTGCCGCGGGAGAAGCCGCCGCTGGAGGCCGCCGAGAACGGCGACGGGTCTTCCTTGAAACCGCCTCTCGCCTGGCCGTTGCGGCCGCCCTGGCCGCGTCCGCGATTGGCCTGCGCGCGCTGCCAGCCCGGCGTCGCATAGCTCGAGCCGAACAATTCCACATTGTCGAAGCGCGAGGGGCCGTAGCCGCCGGTGCCGCCCCAACCCGATCCGCCCTTGGATTCCGTGATCTCGACATTGGCCGCCGGCAATTCGTCCAGAAAGCGCGACGGAATGGTGGTCGACCAGGTGCCGTGAATCCGCCGGTTGGTGGCGAAATAGAGCTTGGCGCGGCGGCGGGCGCGGGTCAGGCCGACATGGGCCAGCCGGCGTTCTTCCTCGAGGCCGGCGCGGCCCTGCTCGTCAAGGGTGCGCTGGCTCGGAAACAGGCCTTCCTCCCAGCCGGGCAGGAACACGTTGTCGAATTCAAGCCCCTTGGCCGAATGCAGCGTCATCAGCGACACCGCGTCGTCCTCGGCGCCGCCGTCGCGGTCCATCACCAGCGAGATGTGCTCGAGGAAGCCCTGCAGATTCTCGAATTCCTCCATCGAGCGCACCAGTTCCTTGAGGTTGTCGAGCCGTCCGGCGGCGTCGGCGGAACGATCCTTCTGCCACATCTCGGTGTAGCCGCTTTCGTCGAGCACGATCTCGGCCAGTTCGGTATGCGACGTCACCTCGCGCTGCGCGCGCCAGCGATCGAAATTGACGACGAGACCGCGCAGGCTGCCGCGCGCCTTCGGCTTCAACTCGTCGGTCTCGACCACGGCACGGGCGGCCTCGAACAGGGGAATGCGGCGCTTGCGGGCATGGTCGTGCAGCATCTGCACGGTGGCGTCGCCGAGCCCGCGCTTCGGCACGTTGACGATGCGCTCGAAGGCGAGATCGTCGGCCGGCGAGTTGATCACGCGCAAATAGGCCAGCGCGTCGCGGATTTCCGCGCGCTCGTAGAACCGCGGGCCGCCGATCACGCGGTAGGGCAGGCCAAGCGTGACGAAACGGTCCTCGAATTCGCGCATCTGGAACGACGCCCGCACCAGGATCGCGACCTCGTTGAGCTTGTCGCCGGCGCGCTGCAGATCCTCGATCTCCTCGCCGATGGCGCGGGCTTCCTCTTCGGAATCCCAGGAGCCGGTAACGGTGACCTTCTCGCCGTCGACATCCTCGGTGCGCAGCGTCTTGCCGAGCCGGCCCTCATTATGCGCGATCAGATGCGAGGCGGCGGCGAGGATGTGACCGGTGGAGCGATAGTTGCGCTCGAGCCGTATCACCCTGGCGCCGGGGAAGTCGTGCTCGAAGCGCAGGATGTTGTCGACCTCCGCGCCGCGCCAGCCATAGATCGACTGGTCGTCGTCGCCAACGCAGCAGATATTCCTGGGCGGCGAGAGGGGGACGGGCTTATCCTCGTCATTCCGGGGCGCACCGCCAGCACTACTGAGTCGGGCGAACCCGGAATCCCGATGTGATGGATTTCCCTCTCCAAATTCCGGGTTCGTGCCTTCGGCACGCCCCGGAATGACGTCGGTGCCCGCCGGAATGACGTTGGCTACGGCCTTCGCGGCAGCCGGCGCCTGCGCCAACAGCCGCAGCCACAGATATTGCGCGACATTGGTGTCCTGATATTCGTCCACCAGAATGAACCTGAAGCGGCCCTGGTATTGCCGGAGCACGTCGGGATGCTCGCGGAACAGCCGGATGTTTTCCAGCAACAAGTCGCCGAAATCGGCGGCGTTGAGGATCTTCAGCCGCTCCTGATAGCTCGCATAGAGCTTGCCGCCCTTGCCGTTGCCGAACACCGCGGCCTCGCCCGGCGGCACCTGCGACGGCGTCAATCCGCGGTTCTTCCAGCCGTCGATCAAGCCGGCGAGCATGCGCGCAGGCCAGCGCTTGTCGTCGATGTTCTCGGCCGCCAGAAGCTGCTTCAGGAGGCGGATCTGGTCGTCGACATCGAGCACGGTGAAATTCGACTTGAGCTGCACGAGTTCGGCATGGCTGCGCAGGATACGTCCGCCGATCGAATGGAAGGTGCCGAGCCACGGCATGCCTTCGACGGCCTGACCGAGCATCTGGCCGAGCCGCAGCTTCATTTCGCGCGCCGCCTTGTTGGTGAAGGTGACCGACAGAATCTCGCCGGGGCGGGCGCGGCCCTGGCTCAGGATATGGGCGATGCGGCAGGTCAGGACGCGGGTTTTGCCGGTGCCGGCGCCGGCCAGCACCAGCACCGGCCCGTCCAGCGTCTCCACCGCCTCGCGCTGCTCGGGGTTGAGCCCGGCGAGATATTGCGGGGTCGCCGCCGCCCGCGCGCGCGCGGCAATGCCACCGGCCGCAGGCTGATGGTCGGGAACGCCGCGAGGGGTCAGTCGGTTCGGCTCGGTCATGCGAATCCATTCCGCCACGATGGTGGCACCGTGGGGCCGTGAAGGGGAGCCTTCATAGCAGGATTGAGCAGCATATGGGGCGTCAGGGGCGGATTTGACAGGACTTATCCCGGGCCGCCGCGCACCCGGTTTCGGCCGCAGCGCCTGATTTGGTTCCTCCGCGCCCGGCTTTTTTTGCGCCGGGCGCAGAGGAAACCCGGCGGAACTTATGTTCCCAGGCCGGATTGTTTCCACAACCGAGGCGCAGTGCCGCTGATTGCGCTGATACCGAAACAGAAGGTTTTAGATAGAGGTCCGTGTCATGTTGAGCTGGGTGGTTACATTTTTGGTTGTTGCGCTGATCGCGGGTATTTTGGGCTTTGGCGGCGTCGCCGGCGTGTCCATTGAAATCGCCAAGACGATCTTCTTCATCGCCGTCGTGCTGTTCCTGATCTCCGCCGTGATCGGGCTCGCACGCGGCCGTACCCGGGTCTGACAGCGCGGCTTGACCGGGCGTTCTACTTCGAGGGCATCGCGATCTTTCGGCCGATGCCCTCGGGCCGCGCGATGGCGGCATGGGCGCCGACCACGGCCTCGACGCGGGCACGGATGTCCGGCGGGAACGGCGCGGTCCGTCGCGCGGTCATGTCGACATGAATGGTCATGTTCTCCGACGTGGCGGAGAGCCATCCCTCGGCGGCATGGCGCAGCTCTTCAAACGTATGCAGCCGCTTCGCGTCGGCGGCGACCAGCAGGACCGAGACCTGCACGGGATCGCCGAGATGAATTTCGCGCAGGTACCGGACGTGGCATTCGGCGGTGAAGGTCGAGCCGTGACGCTGCTTCATGTAGCCGGGGCCGATCCCCAGCCGCAGCCACAATTCGTCGATGGCGCGGTCGAACATCACATTGTAATAGGCCATGTTGAGATGCCCGTTATAGTCGATCCACTGCGGCTCGATCTGCATCACCGATGACAGGAACGGTGCGGCCCGCAGCAGATCGTCGGTAGTCGCAATGTCGGTCATCGTCATCCCCGTTTGTTCGATGCGGTCCCTTGACCCCTTATATATCCTTTGCCACGGTCGTTTCTAAATCGGGAGGATATCGCTTTGGACATCGCGGCCAGCAACCAACTGAAACGGCCGGAGCCGCAGGCGCTGGCGGGCACCATTGCAGCGCTGGCGGCGCGGTTCGGCAACCGGCTGGTCACCTCGCAGGCGGTGCGCGAGCAGCACGGGCATACCACCACCTGGCTCGCATCGCAGCCGCCGGACGCGGTGGTGATGGCGCAGGAGACATCCGATATCCAGGACGTGGTCAGGATTTGCGCCAGCCATGGCGTTCCCGTGATCGCGTTCGGCACCGGCACCTCGCTGGAGGGCCAGATCAACGCGCCGGCCGGCGGCATTTGTATCGATCTGCGCGACATGAACCGGGTGCTGGAAGTCCATCCCGAGGATCTCGACTGCGTGATCGAGCCCGGCATCACCCGCAAGACGCTGAACGAGCATCTGCGCGACCAGGGCGTATTCTTCCCGATCGATCCCGGTGCCGATGCGTCGCTGGGCGGCATGGCCTCGACCCGGGCGTCCGGCACCAATGCGGTGCGCTACGGCACCATGCGCGACAACGTACTGGCGCTCAAGGTGGTGCGCGGCGATGGCGAGATCATCACCACCGGCACCCGGGCCAAGAAGTCGTCGGCCGGCTACGACCTCACGCACCTGTTCGTCGGCGCCGAAGGCACACTCGGGATCATCAGCGAACTCACGATCAAGCTGCGCGGCATCCCCGAGACCATCGCCGCCGCGGCCTGTTCGTTCGAAACCGTGCGCGGCGCCTGCCAGGCCACGATTTTGGCGATCCAGACCGGCATTCCGGTGGCGCGGATCGAGCTGCTCAACGCCGAGCAGGTGCGCGCCTGCAACGCCTATTCGAAATTGGCGCTGCCGGAGACGCCGCTGCTGTTGCTGGAGTTTCACGGCAGCGACAACGAGGTCGCCGAGCAATCGAAGAATTTCAGCGAGATCGCCGGGGAGTGCGGCGGCGGCAAGTTCACCTGGACCACCCGCCCCGAGGACCGCACCAGACTGTGGCAGGCGCGGCATGACGCCTATTGGGCGGTGAAGAGCCTGCGCCCCGGCGCCGGCGTGGTGGCGACCGACGTCTGCGTGCCGATCTCGCGGCTGGCCGATTGCGTCACGGAAACCGAAGCGGATCTGCAACGGCTCCATCTGCTGTCGCCGATTGTCGGCCACGTCGGCGACGGCAATTTCCATTGCTCGCTGTTGTGCGACGTCGACGACCGCGAGGAGATGGCGCGGGGCGAGGATTTCATGCATCGGCTGGTGCAGCGCGCCCAGGCGATGGGCGGCACCTGCACCGGCGAGCACGGCATCGGGCAGGGCAAGCAGAAATACCTCAAGGCCGAACTCGGCGCCGAGGCGATCGATGCCATGCGCGCGCTGAAGCAGGCGCTGGATCCGCAGAATATCTTCAATCCGGGAAAGATCGTGCCGGCGCTGTAGCCGGCGGTGCCATGACCGCCGGCGCGGTTCAGGTGCTCTGCAGCGTGGCGTGGTCGGTTTCCAACTGCTGGTTGCCGGTGGTCGGATCGGTGATGACGGTGGTGACGGTCGCCTTGCCGGTGCCGGTCAGTTGAATTTGGGAATCGCCGATGCGAAACAGGTTCTTGGTGGTGATGAAGACCCGTTGGGTCTGCAGGCCGCCGCTGGCGCTCTGGAACTTGACGTTGGCGCGGTAGCCGCTGACGTCTGAAATCGTGATCGTGAACGGCTGCTTGTTGTAGTCGGTCCCGGTCCAGGTGCCCTGCCATTGCGTCGGATCGACCTTGGCGAATTTGGCCCCCGTCGGAATCAGGCTCTGCGACGCACTCGCGTAGCTCGATTGCAGGATGCTCATGATGTCAGTCATCGGAATTCTCCATCGGCCCGCATTGCGGGTGGCGATCACAGCACTGCCAGAACAGCGTTAATCATTGATTAACCGTCGCCGGACAGTTCGCCGCAGCAGCGGACTTACGGTGTCGCCAGGCCTAGCCATCCCGCAAGCCCGGTCAGGGCCGGCGGGCGATCAAGTCGATTTCGATCAAGGCGTCATACGCCAGTCCGGTCACGCCGACGCAGGTGCGCGCGGGGAGCCGGTCGGGTGCGAAATAGCTTCGATAGGCTTCGTTCATCGCCGCGTAGTCCTGCTTGAACCGCGTCAAATAGATCCGCGCCATGGCGACATGCTCGAAGCCGAGTCCGAGGCCGGTCAACACCGTGTGGAGATTTGCCATCACGGCATGGGTCTGCGCCACAATGCCGTCGGGCAGAACTCCGGGCGTTTCGGGCCCCATCGGGCATCTGGCCCGTGACCAGGACGAAGCCAGCGGTTTCGACGGCGTGACTGAAGGGAGCTACGGGTTTCGGTCCGCCGGCAATCATGTGGAATTTCATGGGCGAGGGCTTGCCATCACGACGCGTCCTGCGTCTGAAACAGGCGCTTGCTCAGAACGGCGTGGACCCCCCAATTGCCGTCGACGACCTGGGTCACGCCGAAATCCACCGCCGCCGAGATCAGCGCAATCGCTTCGTCCTCGCTCAATCCCCTGGTATTCATCAGGAAGCGCCGGACCTTGCGAAACGCGTCCTTCATGGCGAGGTCGAGCGATGACTTCGCATAGACTTCGCTCTGTCCGTTTCCGCCGAATTCCGCGAGGTAATTCGGGTGGCCAATCCGGTCAACACCCAGTCGGTTTTGGTTTCGATCAAGCGGTAGGTCAGGTCGGCAAATGGAAGGCCGGCGAGATCCGCCCTCTTGTGAAGCACGACCTTGAAAGTGCCCGTCATCGAACACTCGATCGCGGTGCCGCTCAGTTCGCCATCGCCCTGGGCCGCGTGAGGATCGCCGATCGAGAGCAATGCTTCGCGAACGGACACCGGAAGATAGACCGCAGCTCCCTTGCCGAGCCGCCAATTATCAAGGTTTCCGCCGAAATAGGCGGGGGGCACCGAATTGACCAGACCTGCCTCGCGCGGCGCCACCCCAACCACCCCGAAATGCGGCCGCAGTGGAATGCGGATGCCGTCGAGCACGCCGTGCCGCCGCCTTGATCGCTCTCGGCGGTGACGGGCACGCCGGGATAGTCGTAGGTCTGGTGCACGATGCCCGACGGGTCGGTTTGCGGTTGCCATCGATAGGAATAGACGGCGCCTGGGCGTAGGGTTCGCTTTCCGGGGAAGATTTCGTAAGATGGTCACGGCTTCGCGGGGCCGCGGCTCGGTCAGGATTTCGTCATAGTGGTACCCCCACCACGCCGCGACGCTGCTGCCGAAGACGCGTCCCCGGAGCGCCGGTTTCGACTCGGCCGCGGCACCATGTCGAGAATGCGCACCTCCAGAACATCCCCCGGTTCAGCGCCACGCACCGCAATCGGCCCGGTGCAAATGTGGACGCCGAAACCTTCGCCTGCACCCCGGCCGTAAATCGATGCATCCATCGGGCCGGCGCCGCGGCGCTCGACGCCCTTTCCCTCGCGCGTCCAGAGGAACACGCTTTCCGCGCCCGGATCGCCGTTGATCATCCGTTCCGGATCGTCGAGGCATGCTGCGTCAATGTCTCGACCGTGACCGTGTCGCCCGATCCGATCTCGATCAATGGTTTCAGCGCGCGACTGAAAAACCCCCAATGCACATGCGCCGCATCGACCGGAAGGTGGTGATGGGCCGGCTTGGCGCCGGCGGTACATCCGGCTCCGGCCGGCTCCGGTTCGACCGACCTGATCCTCGGCGCCGCCCGGTGCGCGATGCAACTGCGTGATCGCATCCTGGGGCCAGCCCCGTTGCCCCGCCCTGACGCGCAGGCTCTAGGACGCGCCGGGCTTCCTGTCGCCGGAACGCGGTCGGCGACAACCCGAAACGTTCGCGAAACGAGCGGCTGAAATGCGCGGCGTCGCCGAAGCCGTAGCCGAAGGCGATATCGGACTACTGATCGATGCGCTTCAGCCGGGCTGGCCAGATCGGTCCAGCAGCGCTGCAGCCTGCGCTCGCGCAGATAGCGCCTGAAATTTTCGCCCGTACTCTCAAACAGCTTCTGCAGGTATCGCTCCGAGATGCCTTCGATCTGCGCGACGCGCGCCGGCGTGATGTCAGGGTCGGCCAGCTTGCGTTCGATCGCCTCGTAGATGCGATGTAGCAGCGCCGGCTGCGTGGTCTTGCCGAGGCTTCGACAGCGCTCCATCCGTTGGCGCGCCAGCAGCAGCAGCCGGCGAGGCTCAGCCTGACCGTGTCCAGGCCGCCGAGCGACAATGTCTCGAGGGCTTCGGAGGTAGCCTTCAAGGGTGCGGCAAAGCACCTCGGCGAGGCCACCCGGTGCGACAGATGCTGGCATCCCTGCATTCCGGCAAAGCTGATCCTGCGGCCGCCGAAAGTCTCGCGCTGCTCACCGACAACGACAATCGCGCGCATATCGCGCCGAAAGTCACTCTCCCAGCCGTTCTGGCGGGGCAGCATGATCGAGGCGGCCGGCCGGAACCGCCTGCCGCGATGTTCCCGACCTTGAGCACGGCAGCGTCTTCGGCCGGCATCAGCGATGATCGGCAGCATCAGCCCGTCGAGGCAATGCGCAGAAAACCTGCGGAGCCAGCAGCAAAGCGCATCAACCCCACGCCGTCCAGCGCCGCACGCGCACAGCGCCGTGGCGTGCCGCCATGCGGTGCGGACATCGGCGTCGACCGCAGCCCGAATGCCGCTCAACACATCCTGCCAGGCTTCGGTCCGGTCGGCTTCGCAGTAGGATTTGCTGGTAAACGGTTGAATACTCATGCTTCGGCCAACGCTGACATGGCCATCCCGAAGCAACCGTCGTGCCAAAGCGGGCCCAGCCGGAACACGCGGCGCCCCCGGCTGCCGGTATTCCAGTCGGAGCCGGCCGACCGTCAGGCGGTCAAGATCGGGTTCCCTGCGCTCATGTGCAACCTGAAGACGCTCTTCCGGATCGAGCCGTGCACGCCCCAATTGGCATCGACCACCTGTGTGACGCCGAAATCCGCCGCGACCGACATCAGGGCGATCGCTTCGTCCTCGCTCAAATGGTGCACGGTCATCAGGAAGCGGCGCAGCTTGCGGAAGGCGTCGCGCATGGCCCTGTCGAGGCTGCGAATGGTTCGCGACCTCGGTCTGCGCGTTCGGCCCGAGTTCGGCGAGGTAGTTCGCAAAGGTGAAGCCGTACACCGACCACTGCTGCGTCGGTTTCCAGCATCGGATGGCTCAGCCCTTCCAGCGACGTGCCGCCGAGGTCGCGGTTCTTATGCAGGATGAACTCGAAATCGCCGGTTAGCGAGGTCTCGATGGCGGTGCCGCCAAGCTCGCTGTCGCCCTGGGCCGCATGCGGATCGCCCACCGAGAAGAACGCGCCCGGCACAGCGACCGGATAGTACATCCGGCTCCCTTGCCGATCGCGCCAATCGTCGATATTGCCGCCGGTATAATTCGGGCGGGATCGAGCTGACGAAGTCGGATTCCGGCCGGCGCCAGCCCCATGGTGCCGAAATGCAGGCGCGCCGGCACCTTGACGTTCGGCAAGATGTTCTCCCGCCTGCGCACCAGGTCGCATGGTCGACCGCGCACGCCGGGATAATCGATCGTTGGATGCACGATGCCGTCCGGATCGGTCTGCGGTGTCCAGACGTAGTTGTAGACCGCCTTGCGAAAGGTTCGCCCGATGTATCCAGTTCGAAGATCGTGATCACCTCGCGCGGCTTCGGCTCCTCGATCAGGTCGTGATAGTGAAAGCCCCATGATGCGGCGGCGTTCGAGCCGAAGCAGCGCCCGGCGTGGCAGGCATTGCAGCTCGGCCGCGGCGAATGTCGAGGATTCGAACTTCCAGCACATCGCCGGGTTCGGCGTCCTCGATCGCCACCGGGCCGGTCAGAAGATGCACGCCGACGCCCCTCGCCGGAGCCGCGCAGGAACGGACCCTTCGATCGGGCCCGCGCCGCGCGAACCACCGCCTTTTCCTCTCTTGTCCAGTGAAAGATGCTCTCGGCGCCCGGGATCGTTCGCGATCATCCGCTCGTAGTCGTCGTTGGCGTGATGCGTCAGTGTCTCGATCGTGGCGCGGTCTCCGGATTTCAGCGTCAGGGCCGGTGTCGACTTTCTTGCTGAAATAGCCCCAATGGACGTTGGCGGGCGACACGGCAAGTGTGTGGTGCCTCATGCCATGGCCTCGGGTGGCTTGCGGACTGCAAGTCCGCTTGAATCGAGGAGCGGTTTCGTGCGTCAGGCGTCACGGCGCCGGCTCACGCAGGCGCCGCGGCTGGTCGGTCGGCCCCCATCACGCTGAGAAAGCGCGCCGTCGTCGGATGGCGTGGATTGGTCAGAACCTCATCCGCGGGGCCTTCCTCGACAATCGAGCCGCCGCTGAGAAACACCACGCGGTCCGCGACCTCGTCGGCAAAGCGCAACTGGTGGGTCGAGATGATCATGGTGAGGCCATCCTCGACCGCCAGCCGCCGGATCACTTCCAGCACTTCATTGACCAACTCGGGATCGAGTGCCGAGGTCGGCTCGTCGAGCAGCAGCACGCTGGGGTTCGGCGCGATCGCGCGGGCGATCGCGACGCGCTGCTGCTGCCCGCCCGACAGGTGCCGCGGCAACGCATCGGCACGTGGCTTAGCCCGACCCGCTCGAGCAATTCGCGGGCGCGGCGATCGGCCTCTGGCCGCGAAACGCCATGGACCCAGCGCAGCGGCCCCGCGACGTTCTCCAGCGCGCTCAAATGGCCGAACAGGTTGAATTGCTGGAACACCATGCCGACGCCGACGCTGGCACGCTCCTCCGCAAGGGCCCGCGGCGACAGCGGCCTGCCGTCGCCGCGGAAGCCGATGCGGCGCCCGCCGATCTTGACGGTTCCGGCGTCCCAGCCTTCGAGGTGGTTGATGCAGCGAAGCAATGTGCTCTTGCCCGACCCGCTCAGGCCGAGCAGGGCGATGACTTCGCCGACCCGTACCGTCAGATTGACGCCCGGCGAGAACGGCTTGGCTGGTATAGGCCTTGTAGAGACCCTGCACGTCGACGACGACCTCGTTGCGGGTGAGCGCCACCGATCGTCTGGTCCGGTCCGACCTCGAGACCTTGATCTCCCTGGCCGGCGTCGCCGACGGAGCCATCGTTGTCGGGGGTCGCGGCGGCGGCGATCGACTCCGCTTCGGCCGGCTCCAGCACCAGAGGCGCGCGATACCAGGCAACAAGCCGGACGAGACGGTTTTGCGTCGTCGGCCGATCGAGATCGAGCACCCGTTCAACGAACAATTGGATCAGGCTGACGCCGGTCGTCAGTGCGAGATAGATCAAGCCTGACGCAAAGAAGATGGAGAAGAAGTCGAATGTCGAGGAGGCTAGCTGGGTGCTTCGCAGCGTCAGCTCCTCGCACCGAGATCACACTCGCCAGCGACGAATTCTTCAAGGCGCTGACGGTTTCATTGCCGAAGGCCGGGATCATGGTCCGGATGGCCTGCGGGGCGATGATCCGCCGCATCAGCAATCCCGGCGTCATGCCGAGCGCCTGGCCGGCCAGCGACCTGTCCGCGGTCGATGCCGAGCACGCCGGCGCGCAGCATTTCAGCGATGAAGGGCGCCTCATTGGCAGCGAGCGCCAGCCCCGCCGCTCCGACCGCGCTCGAACTTGAGGCCGATCTGCGGCAACGCGTCGTACGCGAAAACCATCTGCAGGATCAACGGCGTCCCGCGGAAAATCACGGTATAGCCCCGGGCGAATCCAGCCAGCATCGAGAAACGGCTGAGCTGCATCGCCGCGAGGACCAGGCCCACCAGCAGTCCGCCGGCCAGTCCGAGGGCGGTCACCGACACGGTAAGCCAGACGCCCTCGATCAGGTACGGCAGCCCGAGATAGTGAAGGAACAGCGACATCAGTCGACCGAGAGAATGTCCGGTTCCTTGAAGTTATTGACGTCGAGATCCCACTTCTTGAGCAGCGCCATGTGAATGCCGGCCTTCTGGATCTCGATCAGCGCGGCCAGCACCGCGTCGCGGAATTCCGGCTTGTTCTTTGGCACCGCGATGCCGACCGAGTAGGGGATCGTCACCGCGATCGCCTTCGCCAGCTTGTCGGGATTGGCCTTGACGGCCTGGTCCACGGTGTTGACGTCGTTGACATAGGTGTCGGCGCGACCGGCGAGGATGGCCTGGATGCAGTTGGCGTTGTTGTCGTAAAGCTGGAGTGTCGGTTCGGGTTTGCCTTCGGCCTTGCACTTCGGCATCGAGATCCTGGACCAGAGGAACCTCGACGAAACCGGTATTTTCGGCCGCGGCGGCGCCGCACATCGAGGTGTTGATGCCGTTGATCTTCTTCGGGTTGCCCTTGGCGACGAGGACGCCATCGAACACCTTCGAATAGGTAATGAAATCGGCCGCCTTGGCGCGTCCTTGGTGGCGTAGATATCTGAAATCACGATGTCGGCCTGGCCGCTCGACAAGGTCGTCAGCAGCGCGGCGAAGGTGACCGGCTTGTAGGTCAGCTTGAAGCCGAGGCATTCGCCGATCTGTTCGCCGAGATCGATGTCGAAACCGACATACTTGTCCGGGTCCTTCGGGTCGATCGCTTCATAACCTGGCGTATGCGGATTGATCGCGTTGACGAGCGTCTTGCCCTTCCAGGCCGGATATTTCGCCTGCAGCGCGGCACATCCGGCGGGCGCGGCCTGTGCATGTCCGGAAAGGCCAAGCACCAAGAGGCACGCGGCCGCTACGGCAGCATGGCGCAAATGGCTGACGAGCCTCGCTTTGTCGCGGAAATTACCCACCCGCTCGAGAAGATTTCCTGGCGTCATGAAAGCGACTCCCGTGCTGACGAGCAAAATTCGCTCGGCAAAAGTGACTGGTGTCCGACGGTAGAGGGGGTGAGCCGCGAAAGCTTGTCTGGAGGCGCACAAAGACTTGCAAAGTGCGTTCCAGTTTTTGTGCAGCCGCGGCACATTTTGTGGGCGAGCTGCACAATTTACCGGTCATGGGTGCTCGCCGTCAGCCAAGCTTCTCCCGCTGCGGCTTTCGATCCGGACCAACGACGCGCCGCAACCTGCTCCGGTTGGCCCGCTGACACCGAACGGACCTGGGTTGCTGTGCTCATCATCGATGGCCTGCTGCTGGTGCTGGGCCGCTTCCTCGAGGTGACCGCGACCTTGCTGCTGGTGCTGCTGATCGTGCTCGGCATCATCCCCTATGTGCCGGCCCTGACGCTGTGGCTGCCCAACGCTGTATTCGGCTGAACCCGCCGCAACGCCGCTAGGAGCCCGTCCAGATAGGCGTTGTTGTGGGCATTGTTGCAGGTTAGCCGGCTCAGGCAGCGTTTGCGAGGGTGAACAGCTTCAAGAGGTTGTGGGTGATGCAGATCATGGCCCATTCGGCACGCACTTTCTCTACGCCCCGCAACAGGAACTGGCGGAAGCCGCGTGCCTGTTTGATCTGTCCGAACACCGGTTCCACCACTTGCTTTCGCAATCGGTAGGGGGTTTCGAAGCCGCCATCGTCGATTTTCTTTCGCATTCGCTGGGTCAGCGGTCCGCCAATTTTTCCGTTCGCGACTGTTGGGTGCTTGGCGCGTCCGGGTGCGACATAGCCGTCGATACCGTGTGCTTCCAGCGCTTCGAGATTGGCTTCGCTGCAATAGCCGGAGTCCGCTGAGGCCTGCGCAGGCTTGCGGCCGAGATTGTTCTCGATGGCCTCGATCAGGGGTACCAACTGGCCCTGATCGTTGCCGCACTGCGTCAGCTCGTGCGCGACAATGATCTGGGCGCCCGCATCGACGGCGGCCTGTGCGTTATAGGCCTGCACGAAGCCATCTTTCGACTTCATGATACGGCTTTCCGGATCGGTGAAGTTGCGTTGCGACTTGGGATTGGGCTCCTCCGATGGCGGTGCCGCCGGTTTGCCCAGCTTCTTGCGGCCTTCGGCCTGGCGCTGCTGTTCCTTTTCGGCCTCGATACGACGCTCTTCCTCCGCCGCCAGTTTGGCCTCGGCCTCCAGTGCCGCCATCGCCTGCTGGATCTTCGCCAGCCGTTTCTGCTTGTCGCCAGTCCAGTCCGGCAGTTCGTCGCCGCGCTTGTCCTTGCCGAAAGTCTCGTCCTCTTCGGAATCCGCAGCCTCCGCCGCCGCCAGCATGCGAGCCACCTCGGCTTTCAATTCCGCCTCGCGTTTCTGCATGCGTTCGTAACTCATCGCTTTGTGTTTCGAGGCGTTCGCCTTGATCTTCGTGCCATCCAGTGCCACGTGGCCGAGTTTGACCAATCCTGCCGTCTCGCACAGCTTCAGAACTTGCAGGAACAGCGCACCAAGTGCCTTCAAATGCCGCTTGCGGAAGTCGCTGATCGTCCGGAAGTCAGGTGGATCGAGCGCCACAATCATCACAAAATCGTTCCGCTCCCGGCAGGCTCGGGCAATCCGCCGCGATGAATACAGCCCACTCGCATAGCCGTGCAGCAGAAGCGCCACCATCATCCGCGGGTCAAACGGCGGCTGCCCAAGCCCGCTCACATAGCTGCCGGTGATTTCCTTGAGATCGAGGCTCTCCCGCACCAGTTCAACGATAAACCGCGAGACATGGCCTTTCGGCACAAAGTCCTGCACATTCGGCGGCAGAAGCAGCGTCTGATCGATATTCCAGGGGCGAAAATACTTGCTCATAGCCCAAGGTTGAATTCAAACTTGCTCAGAATTGAACAGCCGCTATTCGGACAGGCTCCTAGGCGCGGGCGAGCGTTTTCCAGGCGTCCTGCTGTTTGGACCAGGAGATGTAATAGGCGGTCGTGGTCATGACCGCGATCCCGGTCACGCTGACGAGCATCTGCATCACGGCAGACCCCGAACTCGTCGTCAGGATGAAATGGCCGGCGAACGAGAGAAAGACGCCGACGCAGAACACCGCCAGCGACTGCTCGCCACATTTGACCAGCGGTCGGAAGATCGGCCGGTTCAGGCCGCTCCAGTCCTTCGGAACAAACCGGGTAACGAAAAAGTGCCACGACGAGGAAATGCAGCACGCGGTAGGGCGCCAGATTCTCCTTGTCGTTGGGGTTGAAAGCGTCGAACAGCCACGCCGGAAACATGGCGCCAAATTCCGGGAAGCGCCCCGCCATCGTCATCAGGAGCGCGAACGCCAGATAGACGGCGGCGAGATACAGGGCGATGGTGGACTGGTGGGTAGCGCGGGGCTGGCTTGCGCCCTCGAGCGCGACGCAGGCGCCGAACACGAACAGCAATTGCCAGCAGAACGGGTTGAAATACCAGTCTCCATCCGGAAACGAGGCCAGGTTCCAGCCGAACCGGCGCGCGGCGAAATAAAGCGCAATCGATCCCAGCACCGTCAGGGCGGGCCAGCGCAACATCGTCCACAACACCGGCGGGAACAGCAGCATCAGCAAGGTGTAGAGCTGCAGCGCATCGAGGTTGCGCGCCTTGGATTGCAGGAGCAGGCCGTGCGCCAGGATCCGGATCGGATGGTCGATCAGGCCGGTGACGTTGAATTCGTTCAGAAGGTCGGGTGCGGCATATTGTGCCGCTACATATCCGATGACAACGATGTAGATCACGAACAGAACGACGTAGGCGGCATAGAGCTGCCATGCGCGCTTCAATAGCCGGGTTGCCCCGACGATAAAGCCGCGCTCCAGCATCATCTTTCCGTAGACGGTGGTCGCGGTGTAGCCGGAAATGAAGATGAACAGGTCGGCGGCGCCGCTGAAGCCGTAATTTCTGACGGTGATCCAGTTCACGAAATTGTTCGGGATATGATCGAGAAAGATGAACCAGTTGGCGAGGCCGAGAAACAGATTGAGCCGGATATCGTGGCCGCTCGCCGTGAGATTCGCGTTGATGTTCATGGACATTGTTTATGCCGTGGATGGTGGCGGCGCCAGAAATATGGCAACATGCCGAGCCGGCGAAATAGAATAATCGTGAAAAAGATTGTTGGCTCCAGCCTGGAATAAACCCGCGTGCGCATGGACCCGTTTGAAACACCTCTCCGGACGCGAAGAGCCGCGGTCCGGGGATTTGCAACCGCCGCCGCCTGATGCGGCTGCCCTTCTTCTACGGCTGGATCATCATCGCCGTGACGTTCGTCACGATGGCGATCGGCGTCAACGCGCGCACCTCGTTCTCGCTGTTCTTTCCGCCGATCATCGATGAGTTCGGATGGGAGCGCGGCGTCACCGCCGGCGCCTTCTCGTTCGGCTTTCTGGTTTCCGGGGCGGCGAGCCCGCTGATCGGCCGCATGATGGACCGCTATGGTCCGCGCGCCGTGATGGAGCTCGGCGTCGCGCTGATGGCGGGCGGCCTGTTGCTGGCGCCGCTGACCACGCGGCCCTGGCATCTCTATGTGACGATCGGCGTCATGGTCGGCGCCGGCAGCATCTGTCTCGGCTACTCCGGTCAATCGCTGTTCCTGCCCAACTGGTTCAATCGCCGGCGCGGGCTGGCGATGGGGCTTGCCTTTGCCGGCGTCGGCCTCGGTTCGGTGACGCTGCTGCCCTGGGTGCAGCACATGATCGAGCAGACCGGCTGGCGAACCGCCTGCACCGCGATGGGCGTTCTGGTGCTGGTCGTGCTCGCGCCGATCAACCTGTTGCTGCGCAAGCGGCCCGAGGATATCGGGCTTGAGCCGGACGGCGACGCGGCACCGCTGGCATCGGCGAGGCCGGTCTCCAACGTCATCGACCCCGATTGGACCGCGATCGACTGGACCTTGCAACGCGCGCTGCGCACGGCGCGGTTCTGGTGGCTTGCCGCGGGCTATTTCGGCGGATTGTACATCTGGTACGCGGTGCAGGTTCACCAGACCAAATATCTTCTCGACATCGGCTTCAGCCCGAACGTGGCGGTATGGGCGCTGGGAGCGGTCAGCCTGCTCGGGATACCCGGCCAGATCCTGCTCGGGCACATCTCGGACCGGGTCGGACGGGAGTGGATCTGGACCGCGAGCTGCCTCGGCTTTGCGATCTGCTTTGCGGCGCTGATCGCGCTGGCGCGGTTTCCAACCTTGCCTTTGGTCTACCTCATGGTGGTGGCGCAAGGCGCGCTCGGCTACGGCCTGACCTCCATCATGGGCGCGGTGGTGGTGGAGATTTTCCAGGGCAGGCATTACGGCAGCATCTTCGGCACCGTGATGCTGGCAGCCCTTGCCGGCGGCGCCGCCGGCCCCTGGCTTACCGGCATTCTGCACGACCTTTCAGGGAGTTATACTGTGGCTTTCGCGATCGGCATCGGTGTCAGCGCGATGTCGGCGGTCGCGATCTGGTGCGCGGGGCCCGGCCAGATCCGCGCCGTTGCGGGCCAGTTGCACCGGGTCCAGGGCCGCGCGGTCGGCAGCGGCCAGAACTAGCTGTTTACGGACTTGCCGATACCGCCGGCTTGTGGGCTTAATCCGCCGCCAAAACCACGCTGACCGCATCGAGGGTGTCATGAATGAGCATGTCCAGACCGCGACGACCGGGCCGCTGTTCAATCCGCTGTCGCCGGACTTCATTCGCGATCCCTATCCGCATTACGAGCGGCTGCGCACCACCGATCCGATGCATCTGACGCCGCTCGGCGCGTTCGTCGCGAGCCGGCACGCCGAGGCCAGTCTGGTTCTGCGCGACAAGCGCTTCGGCAAGGATTTCGTCGAGCGCACCATCCGGCGCTACGGACCCCAGATCATGGAGGAGCCGGTCTTCCGCAGCATGCGGCACTGGATGCTGCAGCAGGATCCGCCCGATCATACCCGGCTGCGCGGTCTTGTGGTGAAGGCCTTCACCGCCCGCCGGGTCGAGGATATGCGTCCGCGCATCCAGCAGATTGTCGATGACACGCTCGATGCGATCGTCGGCCAGGGCCACATGGACCTGATCGAGGATTTCGCGTTTCGGCTGCCGGTGACGATCATCTGCGACATGCTCGGGATACCCGAGGACCACCGCGAGGTTTTCTACAAGAGCTCGCGCGACGGCGGGCGCCTGCTCGATCCGGTGCCGCTGACGCCCGCCGAAATCGAGCAGGGCAATGCCGGCAACCTGATGGCGCAGATGTATTTCCAGCAACTGTTCGAGTTGCGCCGGCGCAGCCCGGGTGAGGATCTGACGACGCAACTGGTGCAGGCCGAGGAAGACGGCCGCAAGCTGTCCAACGAGGAGTTGACCGCCAACATCATCCTGCTGTTCGGCGCCGGGCACGAGACCACCGTCAACCTGATCGGCAACGGGCTGCTGGCGCTGCACCGCAATCCCGATCAGCTCGCGCTGCTCAAGTCCAACCCGGCGCTCATCACCAACGCCATCGAGGAATTCCTCCGCTACAATTCCTCGGTGCAGCTCACCGGCCGGGTGGCGCTGGAAGACATCGACGACCTCGGCGGCAAGAAAATCCCCAAGGGCGAGAGCGTGCTCTGTCTGTTGGGTTCGGCCAATCGCGATCCGGCGGTCTATCCCGACCGCCCCGATCGTCTCGACATCACCCGCCCCAATGTGCGCCCGCTGTCCTTTGGCGGCGGCATCCATTTCTGTCTCGGCGCCCAACTGGCGCGCATCGAGGCCGAAATCGCCATCGCGACCCTGCTGCATCGTCTTCCGGAGCTGCGGCTGGACAATGCCGAGAATCCGGAATGGCGGCCGACCTTCGTGC
The DNA here is from genome assembly GCA_963748165.1 of uncultured Alphaproteobacteria bacterium. GTDB lineage: Bacteria > Pseudomonadota > Alphaproteobacteria > Rhizobiales > Xanthobacteraceae > Bradyrhizobium. Next base: position 1,338 of record CAVVIM010000020.1, on the reverse strand, counting down.
TGCGTGGCCTCAAGGCGCTGCCGGCAAGCTGGTGAGGGCGCGGGCGTCAACCCGGATGTGACGCTGCTGTGACTTCGCCACACTTGTCTCTATATATGACGGCGTTCCGGCGTTGATATCGGCGCGGCGGGTGGCTCGGGCTCACGGTCGCGGCGCATCTTTTACGGAGGATGGTCCGTCCTGCCGCGCGAGGCCGATGCGCCGGCCCATGCTTGGAAGGAGACACCGTGCAGACGACGCTGCTCGGACTGGCGATTGCCTTTATCCTGGCGCTGACTGCCGCGCTGGTCGGACCGTACTTCATCGACTGGAACCAGTTCCGGCCGCAATTCGAAGCCGAAGCAACCCGGGTGATCGGTGCGCCGGTGCGGGTCGACGGCGCGCTCGATGCCCGGCTGCTGCCGACGCCATCGCTGCGGCTTCGCTCCATCGTGGTCGGCGGCGCCAACGATCTCGGCAAAGTTCGCGCCGACAAGCTCGACGTGGAATTCAGCCTGGGCGATCTGATGCGCGGCGAATGGCGTGCCACCGAACTGACCATCAATGGCCTCGCGCTCGACCTCGGTCTTGATCCGCAAGGGCGGATCGACTTGCCGGTCGCGAGCGGAACATTCAATTTGGGGTCGCTCGCGATCGACCGGCTGAACCTGACCGGCCGCATCGCGCTGCATGACGCCGCCAGCCGCGGCACGCTCGAACTGAGCGATATCGCCTTTTCCGGCGACGTGCGCTCGCTGGCCGGCTCGGTGCGCGGCGATGGCAACTTCACGCTGTCCGGCACGCGCTACCCGTTCCGGGTGTCGTCAGGCCGGACCCCGGACGGCGGCGGCGCCCGCGTTCACCTCAATATCGATCCCGGCGCCAGCCCATTGGCGATCGATCTCGACGGCGTGCTCAGCTTCGAGGCCCGCGCCCCGCGCTTCGAAGGGGCGCTGGTGCTGGCCAGCGCGGCGGAGAACCGGTCGAACGATTCGACATCGAGGGCGTCGCGGACGCAAAACCGTATGCCGTGGCGGATCTCGGCCAAGCTCAAGGCCGATCCGGCGGCCGCGCATTTCGAACAGCTCGAGGCCAGCTACGGTCCTGACGAAACCGCGCTGAAACTGGCTGGCCTCGCCGACCTTCGCCTCGGCGCCTCGCCCCTGCTTCACGCGGTGATCACCGCGCGGCAGTTCGATGCCGACCGGTTTGCCGGCAAGGGCGATGACAAGGCAGCCGAGCCGGTTCGCTTGTTGCCGGCGTTGCGCGCGCTGCTCGCCGCGATCCCGCAGGCGCCGATTCCGGCTCAAATCGAATTCGGCACCGAGCAGATCATGCTGGGCGGCCGCCCGCTGCAGG